>NZ_QXIO01000001.1 GCF_003545765.1 Colwellia sp. RSH04
TACAAAATCCATTTCTTCGTAATCTGATTTCTCTGCTTTTCGAATCATTCACCTAACTTCCCTTAAGGTACATAACGTTTATATTAAACGGCAAAGTAACATTGGCTATAATCGCGAAGCGATGGCCAACTGTTACGTGTCCGATTTGAATTATCTTGTTATTTGATGGTAGCGATAAACACTAACGATAACAAGCACTTTTAAGATTTGGCAGCCCGACCGTAGAAGCAAAAAACACCCAGCAACACGACTAACCAAACCGTGATTTTTGAGCCAAACACGAAAGCTAGAACAAAGTTAATGACTTTACCGCAAAAGTGTCTTAAAAAAGCGTAAAGTCTATTAGCGTTAAACACTAAAACGGTTAGGCGAAAACTGAGGCGTAACCCACCAAGCTAACCTTGAAAACACTGTTCTTACAATAAAATAATAACTCGATTTCGTGTTGCCAAATAACGCCACATTAAGCGGCTAATGACAGTTTGGCTAAAATGAGTGAGGCACGAACGGAAAGCCAACTGTTATTAGTCCGTTTGAATGCCTTGTTAGTTGCTGATTGTTAAAAGCACTAACTTTACAATAAGTTACCATGTTCACGAGATAAGCGGAAGATACAATAAATACAAAACCGCAACTTAGCCACCGACCGTGAATTTTGAGCCGTTTACACCTTTTGCTCATTGTTTTTACCTTGCAAAACTAAGGCGAAAACTGTGTAGCCAAGAATATAAAACGTCTTTGTAAAACTGAAAATTTAAACAACAAAGGAAGAAAACAAACACCAACCTTTAATGTGAAATACCGCACGTTTAATAAATAAACTTACTCGAACAAGTTGCGGCAACTAACGCCACGCTAAGCGGCAAAAAATTGTTGGCTAAAATAGTGAACGTAGTGAACAAAAGCCAACTGTTTTTTGTCCGTTCTTGAGCGCCTTGTTATATTTCATTGAACTCAGGTTTTAATAAGCCAAAGCATTTTAAATCGTGATATTCATTTTTCCAATAACCGCTTGAGCGACGGATACCTTCTTCTTTAAAGCCTAGCTTTAAAAGAACTGACTCAGATGCGCCGTTACCAAGCATAGTATCACCTTGAATTCTATGAAGCTCACCAAAAGGTAGTTCATTTAGAAATGCAGTATTAATAATTTTATTTAAGGCTTCAGTGGCATAACCATACCCCCAGTGCTCTGACGATAATTCATAGCCTATACCTGCACTTTTCATTTTTTGGTTCCACGAATTGAAACCGCAAGTTCCAATTAGCTTACCAGTATCTTTTAAGCGAATTGCCCATCGAATACCTACAGTATCTAGGAAACGAGAATTAAAAAATTCAATTAATTTTAGAGCTTGCTCTTCCGAATCATAAACATCTATATCATAAAACTTGACGACATCTTTATCTGAAAAAACATTGAGTAGCGCCTTACTATCATCTTTAGATAATTTAGTAAGCTTTAACCGGGGTGTTTCTAAGTCTGGGAAATCCACCGAAATCCTCCATGAAATATAACGCCACAATAATGGGCAAATAATGCTTGGCTAAAATAGCGACGCAGGAGCAAAAGCCAAGCTGTTATTTGTCCTGTTGATTGCCTTGTTAGCAGTATTTACGATGCTGCGTCGTTGTTGACCCGACCACCTATAATACTTGCTGAAACTGCACACCATACCGCAGAAATAGTTCCCATTAATGCAGGTGTAGATTCTATTGCAGACGACATGTGAATACCAAATAATGTTGCTAATAGTCCAACTGACAAGCCAGCAATAGCAAAAGATTGATTCCGTAATTGAATTTTCATGTAACACTCCATGTTTTGATAAATGATTATACTGCTAACGCTTTGCTAAGCGGCTAAGTACATTTTGCTAAAATGCGCGAAGCGCGAGCAAACTGTACGTGTCCGTTTGAGCAACTTGTTATATGCAGCGATGGTAGAGCCAAACACTACACGAACTTATAATTGCCCGTAATATAAAAACCTGACTGTGAGCTTTTACGCTACACACTAAAGCCAGAACAAAATTAATAGCATTGCCACCTTTGAAAAAGGTAAAAGAGGCAATGCTTATTAAGGCTGATGCAATCTAGTTTTAGCGTAAAACTACGTACTAGAAAGCACTTTTTCTAATACTAATTGTTTAAAGCATATAACGCCGCGTTAAGCGGCTTACAATAGTTGGCTAAAATAGTGAGGCACGAACGACAGCCAACTGTTGGAAGTCCGTTTGAACGCCTTGTTAGCTGTTTTGGCCTGAAGCTTAGCTGTAATTACAAACACTTAACCAAAAACGAAACTTAATATAACGCTAGTTACTTAACAAGTATAGCGATTGTGTACAATGCTGAGCAGCTCACACAAAAACTAGCGTTTAGAAAATTTAATGCGACAAGTATCACTGTTTCCAAAACCGCAGCTAGGATAATGAGCTATTACAATTTACGATTACTTGCACAATTAATTCAGCAATAAAGATAACAGTTTAACTAAAGAATTCTTTAAACAGCTAACAGTTTATTATGAGGCAAATTGCCTTCTTTCCACAAAAAGAAGTTTGCCTTATATAAATATTTAAAAATCAAATGATAAGGTAATGTACACATATAATCAATGAGTTAAATTTATCGAGCAACTGGTCGATGTGTGAAAGGAGGCAAATTGCACGCTTTCTTTGTAGAAAGAAGGAAAATCACTAAACTGTATTTATATACAGGCATTGTTTTTGTTATTTTTCTTCAAACTTGCCTAAACAATCATCGCTCTATATAAAAGCCACAAATAATGCAGCTCTTCATAGTGCATTACAAATAAATTCATCCCTTAAAACTATCTGGTTATTAATAAATAACGAGAATCTTTATTAATCATATTTATTAGTAATGCTTAGCCATCTCTTCATTAATTAACTGCAACAGTTGTTCGTAGCCGAAGGTTTGCATTTTTCGTCCATTAACAAAAAACTCTGGTGTCGCTCTTACTTTAAAAGTTTTACCGTCGGCTAAATCAGCATTTAGTGCTTGTGTCACCTTTTTACCAAAAGCATCTTGCGCTAATCTCTTTTGATCTAAGGGCAAACTCGACAAAATATCTTTCGCTATTTGAGGTTGTGCAACATGGTGTTGGGTCCATTGCTGTTGCTTTGCAAATAACAGCTCTAGTGCGGGCCAAAATTGGTTTTGTAAATGTGCTGCCTCAAGTAACCTAACAACTTTATCAGAGCCTTTATGAAGTGGTGCATAACGCACAACTAGCCTTAATTTTTCAGGGTACTTTTTCATTATTTTATCCACAAAAGGAAAAAATACCGCACAGGTTTCACAAGCGGGATCCAAAAACTCAACAATGGTGACTTTAGCATTTTCATTACCTTTCATTGGCGCGCCAACACGCACTAGTTTTTCTAACGCGTCTTCTGATAATGCAGTTTTTGTTGAACTTAGTTGGCTTTGATAATAAGTTGCCGCAATAAAAAAGGCGGCAAGTAAAAATACAGTAACGCTAACAAATAATATTTTTTTATTCATGATGATCTCGGTTTCTCGCTAAAAAGAGTAATACGCCAATAACACTAAAAGTTAGTAGTGACATCATTGGCATATTTAAAAAGCCAAATAAGTTTAAGTGTGTTTCAGAACAAGGAATATCTTTTACACAGGGCTGAGCGCTTTTAGGAATAACGCCAGCCACTAATAGTACATGAAATAATGCCACAACCCAGCCAAATGCGGTCAGTATCCCTGCATATCGTGTCATTTTCAAATCAAGTGGAAATAGTGCTAATGGCATAATTAGCACCAGTGGATATATTGCAATACGCTGATACCAGCATAAAGAACAAACAGGCAATTTAATTATTTCACTAAAAAACAAACTACTTAAGGTTGCAATAGTGGCTATTAGCCAACCACCAAACAGCATAAGCCATGGAGTCGACATTTGCTGTGATATTAGCTGTGATGCCTTTTCTATTGAGTGTTTTGAGGGCGTTTCGCTAGACATTGAGTATAATTAATCCCTTGTTAAAGCAAAATGATGATATGAATAGCGCTATTATACAATGAGCAGTCACCCGGTGCATCAGCGCTATATCAATTAAGTATTACAAAGTGTTAGCTAACTATGCTTTTCAGTGACCTTAGCAAAATAACCTAATGAACCGTCTGTTACTATGCTGTTCTTAGCTGGCTGATGTTCTGCTTCAATAAACTCAAGTTCGTGGGTAATACAACTTAGTTGATCTCTAACATCATGACTGACAAAGATTAAATGCGTTTTACTGTTCGCCGCAATGTAGTCCATTAAGGCGAGTACTTTATCGCGATTATGATTATCTAACCCTTGGCATGGCTCATCTAATATTAAAATCATAGGGAGTTTTACCACCGCACGAGCTATTAGCACAAGACGCTGCTCACCATAAGAAAGTTGATTAAAGTATGTATTTTCATGTTGCTCTAATCCTAATAGCACTAGCCATTCGCGGGCAATATTAACTTGATATCGACTTGGGCTATCATACAAACCAATGCTGTCAAAAAAACCAGAAAGCACAACTTGAATTAACGTGGTGGACACGCGGTAATCGCGATGTAATTGTGCACTCACTACACCATAGTGGCGTTTAATATCCCAAATGGACTCACCACTACCGCGTTTAATACCAAATAAGTGTAAATCTTTGCCGTATGCTTTTGGGCTATCGCCAGAAATCATCGCTAATAATGTTGATTTACCACAACCATTCGGACCAATAATTCGCCAGTGTTGACCTTGTTCAAAACACCAATTTAAGTGATTAAATACCGGCTTTTGTTCGAAACTAACCGATACATTGTTCAAGGCAACTAATGGGGTGTCTTTATCTAGGCTGTCATACTGTAAGCAGTCAGGTAAATGATGTGGCAAGCTATAGTGATTTTCATTAACCTGTTGCCATTTTTCTGTATTAATTACCTGTTCTCGCTTACCTGACAACACGATTTCACCCTGCTGCATATACACTAAATTGTTTATTTGGCTAGGCAAACTCTGATGATAAAAATCAAATAAAATAATGCTTATGCCCTGCTCAACTAAAGTATTTAGTACATGGCTTAAGTGTGCTTGAGAGCCAATATCTAACCCTGCATAAGGTTCATCTAGCAGCATAAGGTTCGGTTTTAGCATTAACGCCCGCGCCATTAGCACTTTACGTGTTTCACCAGTAGATAAAATCTTAAAAGGTTTCTCTAATAACTTTTCAATGGCTAATAAAGAAGTAACGTCAGCTAAGTCGTCACTCTGGTATGGCTTATCATCAATAATCACGTCAAGTGCTGAGCGACCATGATCAATGCCCTCTTCCATAAAATCACTGCGATCATTTAAGCGATCTACGGCTAAGGTTTCAGCCTCAAGCTCAAAGCTTAACGTAGTAAAGGTTTCTGTTAAGTGAACTTCTCCTTGATAGTCAGTAATATCGCCAGCAAGAATTTGAGCCAACACAGACTTTCCACTGGCATTATCACCCAATACCAACAACGACTCTCCTTGCTCTAAAGAAAGTTTATCGATAGTTAGCTGGGATTGATTGGCTAATTCAAAGGTTAATTGTTTAATAGATAACATAAAGGCAACAGCGTAAAGTTTTGATAATTAATTATATAAACTTCATTAAATTAAAGGCTACAACTAAATTGCTATTAGTTATATTTAACACTCGCTATATTTTGCACTTACCTTGGCTCAATATATCGAGCGCTTTAGCCAATTTCTCGTTGCTGATAAAACCACGTTTTTTTGCGATTAGCTCCCCAGACGCGTCAAAAATCAAAGTAGTAGGTGAAGCTTGATAGCCGCCTATTTGTCTTAAAAAACGTCTAGTTGCTTGAAAAGCTGGTATTTGAGAGCATAGTAACGCTATAGCAAAAAAACTAGCGTTATTATTTTTAGCAAGTTAATAAACGTATTAAACATGGGGCATATTTTCTAACAAGTGTTACTCTTTCAAGTGTTCTTTTAAGTGGTTATTTTAAGTACAGCTTTGTCAGAATTACAGTTTTACTTCGATGCTAGCATACATTTCTCTACCATGTAAAGCACCGTATATGTAAGCTACATCGTAACCACCACTGGCATCATAAAACGATAGTGTATCACCACTATCAATTTTCGTTTGCTCAAAAATTGTAGCAATCGCATCAACGGCATAAAAGCCTGAAATTAAAGTATGAGTAGGTAGGCCGTCAACTAAAATGTGGTATGTTCCTCTTTCATGCCGTTAAGCATTATGCATTTTACACCACACATTGAACATTCATTCGAGACATTAACGTCTGGTTAGTTATTTATTGCGGCAGTTAAGCTTAATGCATTTTTATTTTCAATGGTTAAGGCATCAAGTACCTCTGTTTTTTGAATCACGTCTTTTAAGCGACCTGCTTGATCTAGCTTTTGTCTAAGACTACGCACTTCAATGACTTCAACATCGTTATTTACAACACCAGCTTCTTCAGCAAATGACAACAAAGGTGATGATAGCGATAGGCTACCAGCAATATACAACAAAGATAATGACTTCATAACAAACCTAAAAAATGAAAATGAATAGCACAAAGAACATTAATGCCATTACCAATCATTCTCAATTAGATTTATTTGATCGATATCAAATTAAATGACTTTGCAGTATTTTTTTGATTAATTATTCTAATAGGTTATCGGGGGAAAGTTATTATTGAGTCAAAGTTGAATAAATCGACAATAAATACTAATTGATAATAAAAAATAATCGATATCGTCAATATTTATCGATAAAGTAAATACGGTTGACGTTGTTTTTTAAAACGAATTAAGTCTTTTTGCCAAGAATCACGTATTTTCTGCTCAGATAAGCCCGCTTGAATTTGCTTTCTTAATTGATCAGTTCCTGCCAGCTTATCCATAAAGGCGCTTCGAGTAAAAAATGTTTCATTATGCTCTTTAAACAACTGATACCAAGCAATTAAATAAGATAAATCTAATCCTGTAGTGGTGACATTACGTAAATCTTGACCGATTAAGTTTTTACCTTCTAATTTAGGCGAACTCGCAGCGCCTTTAATAGAACGAGGTTTGAAAGAAAAGCCCCCTAGGGAGAATTTATTAAAACCAATAACCTGAAAAGGAAAGTCGGTACCACGGCCAATACTAACCGGTGTTGCTTCAAAAAAGCCTAATGAAGCATAATGTGCTATTGACACATCATTAGGTAAGTTCGGGCTAGGTTTAACGGGCAAAGAGTAAGCTTTATTTCTCTGATAATGTTTTAGGGGAATAACCGTTAACGCCGTCTTTTTCTCTATCCAGCCCTCACCATTAATCATTAACGCTATTTCACCAACTGTCATGCCATGTAATAACGGAATTTGATGCATGCCAACAAATGATTGAAAAGCTATTTCTAACATAGGTCCATCTACATAAGCCCCATTAGGGTTAGGCCTATCTAAAACAATAAAAGGTACATTGTTTTCGCCTGCGGCTTCCATCATATAATGCATTGAGCTGATATAAGTATAAAAACGCACGCCCACATCTTGAATATCAAAGAGTAATATATCGACTTGCTTTAACAGCTCAGCTGAAGGTTTTTTATGCTTACCGTAAATTGAAAACACTTTGACGCCAGTCGCTTTATCTACGCCAGAGCTAACCTTTTCACCAGCATCATGGTCACCTCTAAAGCCATGTTCAGGGGCAAATATCATCGCAACATTGACTTTTTTTGCCAATAAATAATCAACTAAATGCTGACTTTTTACCCGAGAAGTTTGATTAACAACTAATCCAACCCGCTTACCTTCAATAAGTGGTAAATAATGCTCAGCTTGCTCAGCACCAACTTGTATTTCACTGCTGTTTACGTGTAACACACTGCAACATGAGGTTACCACCACAACACGAAAAATTAACCAACATAAAGGTTTTTTAATAATGGCAGATAGATTAAAAACTTGCTGGAGAAACATCATTATTTACTCGTATTATGATCATCAACCGCGGCACGTAAAAAACCATCATTATGACTAATAAGTTCTTTTGCAGCCGCCACATCAACTCCCGTTAAAATCATTAATATGGCTAACTTGGCGCTATAACCCGATTGCGCTAACGCATCACGCGCAACTTGATGTTTACAACCTGTGGCTTGCATAACAATGCGGCTTGCTCTTGCGTACAGCTTTTCATTACTCGCATTAACATCAATCATTAAATTTTTATAACTCTTACCACGACGTATCATGCTGGCAGTAGTTAACATGTTAAGAATGAGTTTTTGCGCGGTTCCAGACTTCATCCTTGTTGAACCAGTTAAAGCTTCAGGGCCAACTTCAGCGCAAATACCAACCTTAGCATTAGCTAAAATAGGTGCCCCAGGATTACAGGTAACAGACACTGAAACAGCGCCAAGCTCATTAGCATAATCGATGGCTGAAATAACGTAAGGAGTTCTACCACTTGCAGCAATACCAACCAAAACATCGTTTTTATTTAAAGCAACATGTTTTAAGTCTTTTATAGCTAACAACTTATTATCTTCTGCCCCTTCTACCGCTTTATATATTGCACTTTCACCGCCAGCAATAATGCCAACCACCATCTTATCACTGACTGAAAACGTAGGAGGACATTCTACCGCGTCAAGAATACCTAAACGGCCGCTGGTGCCTGCTCCAATATAAATAAGTCGACCACCGTTTTTAAAGGCTTCAACGATATAGTCAACAGCAACAGAAATTTCAGGAATTGCTTTTTCTACGGCAGATGCGACTAAATGATCTTGCTGGTTAATTTGTTTTAAAATATCGATGGTAGGCAATAAATCTATTTCTAAAGTAGCAGGGTTTTGTCCTTCTGAGATCATCGAAGCTAAATCATTAATCAACGCTTGCTCTTTCGCCATAGATTCTTGAGGTGTTACTGACATAGTTAAATTTCCTGTAGCGCTAATAATTGAAAGAACAATTCAACAGTTTACTCGTCAAAATAGAGTTTCTTAAATGTTTTTAGGTTCCAGCCAATCATGACTTCATTGCCTATTTTAAGGGCGGGAACCGAACGAGCGCCTATCGCATCAAGTTCTTTTCTGCCTCGTTGCATTTTCGCATTAGTTAACCTGTATTTAATACCATTATTATCTAGGTATTTCTGCGCTTCTCGACAATGTGGGCATTTATCTGAAATATATAAAACAACGCGTTTCATTATTAACCTTTATGAAGTTTTTATAGACTAGCTATTTTACTGAGCTCTCTATTTTTCTGTACTATCTATTTTTCTATACTACCTATTTTACTGAAGTATCGGGCCTATACAAAGAAAAAATCATGCAAGTTATAATGATTCGGGCTCAATGACGACATTGCGAGAGCTATCTTTAGTCTTAGCTCTTTAGCACTTTTCTTTAGTTCGCTGTCGAAAGTCTGTTGGTGTTTCACTAAACCATACTTTAAAAGCACGACAAAAATTTGCAACATCACTATAACCAAGTAACTCTGCTATCTAATTCGTTGTTCTATCACTTTTAAGTAAAGTAAGCGCATATTTTTGCCTACGTGCTGATAAAATTTGTTTTTACGATATATCAGCTTGTTTTAATTGCCTAATAAGTGTGCGTTCCGTCATATTTAGCTGTTCGCATATTACGATTAATGTTGGCGGTATATTGGTTTCTTTTCGGCCGGCCATAACATCTGCGTAATGCTGTTCAATAATAGCTTCCACTCGCTGTTTAATGCTGATGTTTTGCTGCTGACTTTTAGCTAACATTTTACAGTCATTACTATGGGTTTGATGTGCAGCGTCATCGGCAAGCGGATTAAGTGCATTCCAAATTTTGTGCGAGAGTTTGACTGAATTATGTGCACAATCAAATATTATTTGAGACTTGTAGCGATGCTGCAATAAATCGCCTTGTGCTGCAATTTGCTTTGTCGATAGCTGAATATCATGCCAATCAAACGTGCCATAAAGCTGCTCAATCATCACTTCAATCGGCCTAGCAGGGGCATTAAAAAATACTTGTTCAAATAATGGATCTCCACTTATATATACCACATTAACTTCAACGCAATTTGACTGATAGCTAACGGAGTATTTATAGACATTACAACGAAGCAAAAACCATTGAATAAACGTTTCAATGGCTTGTCCAACCGTACCTGCACTTAAGGCCGCAGCACTTAAGGCCGCAGCACCCACCGCACCATGACTAGATACGCCTAGTTTTTCACCCAACTCAACTGACCAATTCCGATCATTTATGGTTAAATCCACTTGATGAACAATTCGATGCACGTCACTTAGCTTTATATACAAAGGCACACAGTTTATATCTTGGGGCAGTGACGTTCCTTCAATCACTTCTTCATAGTTGACAATACCAAGATTAAACGCAATTAATGCCTAAATCCATATGGTTACTGATACTTTACAACAATTGGGTGTCGCGCCAGAAAGTATCCACTGTGAACAGTTTATTCCTGAGCAAATAAAGCCCTAAGGTGAAAGCTATCAAGTGACAATAAATTTGATTTCAAATCAAACAAAAACAATTTCTGTCGCTGAAAATCAAAACGTATTGAGCATAGCGCAACAACAAGGCATAAACATGTCTTATGCATGCAGTACTGGTTATTGCGGCAGCTGTAAATGCAAGATGGTTTCAGGTAAAGCCGCTGAGTTACCCATAAGTGCTAGCGGAATTTCTCATGATGAGATTGAGCAGGGTTACACCTTAGCTTGCCAGTGTAAGCCTTTAGGTGATTTAACATTGTTAGAAGTTGATTAACCTCAGCTCGGGATAATAAATAGCTCCCTAGCAGCTATTTTTCCTTACTTCTGTGTTAAATTCATAAACAATAGAATAACTATTCTTAATGAATTTGGCTTGAAGTAAGAAAAACTATCAAGCTAGTGAGTTGCTAAAACCACAAGTCTAAAAATTTTAAAACGATTAACTTATCTATTAACCCGAGCTGAGGTTGATTATTAAGGCAAAAAAAGGGCTATTTAAACTTAAATAGCCCTTTGATTTTATCAACGTGCGCGGTTAAATAAAGTGCGAGACAAAAACCCTTTAATTACCACAAACAGTGTTCAGCCTTGCTGTGCAAAGCCAATATTTCTTATTTTGTAATACACAACTTGGTTTTTAATGGCCACTCTTGCTGTGTATCAGTACGTTTAAGTAAACAGTTTTCTCCTTGCTTTCTTAACTCAAAAACTAAGGCTTGTTGCATTTCTTTTGCATACACTTTAACACCTGAAGGTGACGATACAGGCGCAGAAGCTAGTAACAATTTACTCGACTCTTGAAATACATCTTGAGCAATAGGAACATTCATCCCGCCCAACGCTTTACTCACCGTTTCAACAATTTCAGCTCTCGCCACACTACTATTTTCAGGCAGTAAAGCTGCTACTGATTCATTCGCTTTACTAGAACAGGCAGCAAGTAAACTCACAGTTAAGCTTATTAACAAGATAGATTTAGTTGTCATTATTGCTCACCTACTTTGGTATTAACATCTCTAAACTTGTCAAAGTAAGCATCATTAAGAATTGCATCTTGTAGAGGTGTGCGAATGTTAAGCCTTGGCTGTGACTGACTAGAGCTCTCTAGAGTAAGTGGTGTATTAGTTGCCGAGTTTATATTCTCAGGAGATGAAGACGCAAACTGCTTTACTGTGGGTATAACTTCAGGGCAAGCATTATTCGCTAAATAATACAAAGCACTTGATAATAATAGCTCTTGTTCATCACCCAACGCATTTAAATAATCTTCTTCAATAGGACAACCTTGTACTTGGTCTTGTCTACCTGCCTCAGGCAATGAAGCCGGAATTAAACCATCAGCATAATCACCAAAACCTAAATGGTTTTCACCTTTAAATTGCACAGTAAAGTAGGTTGAACCACAGTTATCTTCACTGACAAAACCATAAGGCTTACCACAGGTAGTTTCACCAATTTGAATGACTTCTACACCTACCCCAATTAAGGCATTCATGAAAGATTCACTGGCAGAACAAGAAGAGCCTGTTGTTAAAACATAGACCCGAGGTAAATCAAGCGTCGGTAATGGTTGGTTCTCTTGAATAATAGAATCACCACCAATTAAACGACGTAAATCAATGGTTGTGTCGAGAAAAGGAATGGTCTGATTTGCTGTTTTATCATTATAAACAATAGTTTCATACAGTTTATTCTTAGTGCTAGCATTACCTGCAACCATATAAGCAAGCTGCGATGATATAGCTAAAAATCCGCCACCGTTGTATCGTAAATCAACAACTAAATCAGTAATTTGTTCTGCTGAAAATTCAGTAAACTGTTCAAATAAGTCTTTTTCTACTGTCGCATTATTAAAAGAGTTTAATAATAAATAGCCTACTTTACCTTGTGGAGTGTTAATAGTTTTCGCAAGCTGTAAAGGTTTGCCAGAAATAGCAGCCGTTTGTAATGACACTTCATATTCTTCATTGTTGATATCAATAAATTTAAAGGTATGTGTTTCACCTTCATTACGACTAAACATTGCTGCATTTAAAGTATTAATATCACTTTGACTGGTAGTGTTTACAAAATCGATACCATCAACTTCTAATAGTTTAGAGCCGCGCGAAACGCCTAAAGTAAAAGCCTGAGTGTCAGGTGTTACATTTTTAACTTGCCAGCTTCGTGGTGCAGTATTGTTTTGATAGTCAAAACTAATACCGTAACCGTATGTGACACCAAGTTGAGTTTGCTCTTCTACTTCACTGGTTGGCTGCATCCAATGAAACTGATCTTTTGGTGTACCTGAAGCGGTTACCGCCATTGTTTTCAGTTGGTCAAAATATTCAACTAAGCCATAGTTTGCAGGGTCTTTATCAATAACCTCTTTATACCAAAGATATGTTTCATGGTTAAAAGCACGTTGCCAATGTTTTTCTAGTAATTCACTTCCTGCTTTATCAGGGTAGGCAATATTGGTTATTGGGCTACTGCCACTTCGAGGAGACTCACACTGAGCAACAAAGTTACTAGAAGACAGAAACTCATCTTGAACCCATGTGGGGCCCATATTTCCATTTACTGGTGAAGTGAATGTATTGCCAGTCGATTCGCCTGAGCCACCACAGCCTGAAAGTAGTGTGAGACCTAACGCGACACTGAGCGAAAGCATTGATTGTTTGTTATTTCTGAGAAAAGACATTATTTATGTTCCATTATTAATAAAATCCATGAGTTGCTTGATTATTTATAAACCGTCAACACAATTAAAGACTCGCCATATTAACTTTTTGTTAATCAATATACAATTAAGTACAACGAGCTAAAAAAGAGCATCAAGAAAAATATTCCTTTATAAGTACTCTGACAATATATTGTGAATCATTTGTGAAAAAATTAATACGCACTCATATTATTCAGGCTTTCTCGCCAATAACGTCGCAAACTGAAGTTGAGCGCCATTATGCATAGTGCCAACATCTTCATTGTACTTAACCACGTCCCACTCTTTATAGACTTCAGGTAACTGACCTTCTTTCAAGGTAAATGGAAAAGGTACTGGGCAAGGATGCGTGTTGGTATGCATCGCACAAACAATAAGATTATAGCCCCCCGGTAGCGTGTTTTTTTGCATATCAGCAAGCACAGCATCAACTCGAGAAGCATCAATAAACATTAACGTTACCGTACAAGAGATAAAGCCATAATCATTATTAAGACATGCTTGGTTTATATCATAAACTTGTGCCTTAATATTTGTAATCCCCTGCTCTGCACTGATGTTTTGTAACATCTCAATGGCATTCGGGTTGGCATCTATAGCGGTAACATTGAAGCCGAGTTGGCTAAGATAAAGTGCATTTCGGCCATTCGAGCAGCCCATATCTAAGGTGTCGCATGGTGCTATAACCTTACATGCATCAACAACTTCACTGTGTGCGGGGTTTAAGCCATAACGGCTATTAATATCTATGGTCATGTGAACAACATAATTGAAAAAATAAGAAGGTTATTCTACGCTTGAGCAAGCACTCATTAATACCAATAGATAATGTTTATTGCGTAAGTTTGACCCTAATCAAAAAGTAGTTTGCATATGAAGTGCTCTTTAACAATGCTATTGCTTGTAGCGATAACTTAGCTGTTAAAAAAGTAGGTGTTAAAAACGTAAGTACAAAACAACAACGTAGGTACCAAAACGTTTTTAGTACCTACGTTATATATTTATATAGGTGAAATTCCTATGAATTATCTTTACTTACTATCTGATTTATAAAAGATAAATGGTTTTTCCTTATAAATAACGTTAAGCCGTAAAGTTATTAGTAGATTTCACACCATCATCAGACATACTTTCAAGTGCCGCTTGTAATGCATCATCACGATACATAAATGTCTTCTCATCAGGTACTAAATTAAATACGTCAAATTTATTCAGTTGTTGACGAGTTTGTTCATTTGGACACAGCAGTAAAACCTCACAGTTTGCATCTTGCGCGTCTTTAATTGCATTTTCAATTGCAATACCTACCGTCACATCAATAAAAGGCACATCGGTTAAATCGACTATCATCACGCTGTAATCTGAAGCCCTTGAATGTTGGCGTGAAATGGCCTTAGATACACTAAAGATCATTGGACCCGATAGATATAAGAAAAGGACTTTGCCATTGGTTTTATCTAATAGATCTCGCTCTTTTGGTGTTAATGGCACGTCATCGTCATCTGCATCACTAATCGTTCTCACTTGACGTTCTTGCTCTCGGCTTAGCCTTTCAATGATCATAATATTAGAGATAAAAACACCAAGACCAACCGCAATGATTAAATCAACGAAAACCGTTAATAGCATAACACCGTACATAATAACCATGCCTTGCAGGCTGATTTTATGTGCTCGTTGAATAAAGCTCCAATCTAAAATATTAAAACCGACATAAACTGCAATTCCAGCTAATACAGCCATAGGAATTGGCTCTGTTAAGCCCCCTGCGACAAGCACAACGAGCGCCAGAATAATAGCGCGAGTAATACCTGATAAAGGTGAGCGAGCCCCAACTTGAATATTAGTTACTGTTCCCATGGTTGCACCTGCACCAGGCAATGCTCCAAAAAAACCAGCAATCATATTTGCCAGCCCTTGCCCTCGTAACTCTTTATCTGAATTGTGTTCTTTACGCGTTAACGAATCACCGATGACCGCTGTTAATAACGTATCAATACAACCTAACGTGCCAAGTACTAAGGCATCAATAACCATAGTAGTGAACATTTCGCTATTGAAGTGTGGTATAACAAATGACGGCAACCCCATAGGTATTTCGCCGATCCGTCGAATTGAATCTTGATCAAATAAAAGAATAGAAAATAATGTTACTGCAACTAATGCGATTAATTGAGCGGGTACAATTTTTTTATACTTACTAGGGCATAAAAATAAAATAGCTAACGTTAAGATACCTAAAAACAACTCACCAAACTGCACATTCATGATTGTACTTGGCAATTCAGCTAACGTACCTATTACGCCACCGCTAGGGGCTTGGTGTCCCAAAAGAGGAGACAATTGAAGAATGATAAGAATAACACCAATACCAGACATAAAGCCTGAAATAACACTATATGGCATTAATGTTATGTATTTTCCAAGTTTTAAAGTCCCCAATAATACTTGAAACGCACCTGCCATCATCACCACAGTGAACGACATTGCTAGGCCTGTTTCGGGGTATTTTGCCATCATGCTTGTTAAGACCGCAGTCATAATAACTGTCATCGGCCCTGTAGGCTCTGAAATCAAGCTTGTTGAACCACCAAATAAGGCAGCAAATAAACCAACTAAAATTGCCCCCCAAAGTCCTGCTTCAGCACCCGCTCCAGACGCTACACCAAACGCTAATGCTAATGGTAACGAAATGACGGCTGTTGTGACACCACCAAACAAATCACCTTTTAAATTAATATTTTCAAAACGATTATCAAACACTTACAAGACCTTAAAAGTTAATAAACACCAAAGAGATATCAGACTTAACATAATTTTACCTTTAAATGACACGATAAAAAATAAGTTTAATACCTGAAAAAGTTTAACCTGCGCATTCAAAAGTAATACTAAAACTTGTCCTATATACTAACACTTACTATAAAACTAACCTTTAGCTAGCTTGCTAGTTTATCGTTTATTGATAGTCTGAGCCAACCTGCACTCATTTTATTTTCAACTACCGAAAACGATTAAAACCGTTAGAACATTATACAAATTAATAAAAAGCCTAATCCCGAGACAAAAAAATAGACAAACCGAAGTTTGTCTATTTTATTAATACTCAACTACCTATGATCTAGTCTTTATACGTATCTACACTTGGACATGAACAAATTAAGTTTCTGTCACCGTATACATCATCAATACGGTTAACTGTTGGCCAGAATTTGTTTTCTGCAACGGCTGCTACTGGGTAAACCGCTTCTTTAATTGAATAAGCACGATCCCACTGTGATGTTACGTCAGCCATAGTATGTGGTGCATTGTGAAGCGGGTTGTCTTCGCTTGTCCACTCACCAGTTTCAACTTTTCGTACTTCATCACGAATACAAACCATGGCTTCAATGAAGCGGTCTAATTCAGCTTTGCTTTCTGATTCAGTTGGCTCAATCATGAACGTACCCGCAACAGGGAACGACATTGTTGGTGCATGGAAACCATAGTCCATTAAACGCTTAGCCATATCTACTTCAGTGATGCCAGATTCCGCTTTAATTGGGCGTAAATCAATAATACACTCATGGGCAACACGACCATTAGGGCCAGTGTAAAGAATTGGGTAATGTGCACTTAACTTTTTCGCTAAGTAGTTAGCGTTAGTGATGGCATATTTGGTTGAATCAGTTACACCTTGCTTACCAAGCATTGCACAGTAAAGGTAAGAGATACATAAAATACCCGCACTACCAAATGGTGCAGCAGACACTGCGCCGTTACCTTTAGTGCTTTCACTTACATTGATTAACGCATGATCGGGTAAGAATGGAGCTAAGTGAGACTTAACGCCAATAGGACCCATACCTGGACCACCACCACCATGCGGAATAGCAAAGGTTTTGTGTAAGTTTAAGTGAGAAACGTCAGCACCAATGTGACCCGGTGATGTTAAACCAACCTGTGCATTCATGTTCGCACCATCAAGGTATACTTGGCCGCCATTGTCATGAATGATGTTACAGATTTCAGCAATGGTTTTCTCGTAAACACCGTGCGTAGACGGGTATGTGATCATAATACAAGATAAGCTATCACGTAACTCTTCAGCTTTCGCTGTTAAGTCAGCCATGTCAACGTTACCTTCTTTGTCACAATCAACGACAACAACTTTCATACCAACCATCATCGCTGATGCTGGGTTTGTACCGTGTGCAGAGGCGGGAATTAAACAAATGTTACGATGACCTTCACCACGGCTTTCGTGGTACTTGTGAATGGCAATTAAACCAGCGTATTCACCTTGTGCACCAGAGTTTGGTTGCATTGAAATATTATCGTAACCTGTAAGCTCTACTAACCAGTCACCTAATTCGTCAATCATTTCTTTGTAACCAACAGCTTGGTCAATTGGTGCGAATGGGTGCATGTTAGCAAATTCAGGCCATGATACCGGGATCATTTGCGCGGTTGCATTTAGCTTCATGGTACAAGAGCCTAAAGAAATCATTGAGTGATTCAATGCTAAATCTTTGTTCTCTAATTTTTTGATGTAACGTAGCATCTCAGTTTCACTGTGATACGAGTTAAATACTGGGTGCGTTAAGATTTCAGACTCACGCACTAGTGATGCTGGAATTGACGAGTGACCACAATCAGTAATTTGCTTATCAAGTGCTGCAACATCTAAACCATGACCTTCACCTAATAATACGTCAAATAACGTCACTAGGTTTTCACGCGTTGTTGTTTCATCTAATGAAACAGACACTTGGCCTTCAACATCGGTACGAAGGTTTAAGTTAGCCGCTAATGCACGAGTAACAATTTCATCTTTGTTATCAACGTTGAATGTTAATGTATCAAAGTAATTAGCGTGAACTGCTGTTAAACCTTTGCTTGCTGTACCTAAACATAAAATATCAGTTAAACGGTGAATACGGTTAGCAATGGTTTTTAAACCTTGAGGACCATGATAAACCGCATAGAACGCTGCCATGTTGGCTAACAATACTTGTGCAGTACAAATATTTGAATTAGCTTTCTCACGACGGATATGTTGTTCACGAGTTTGCATTGCCATACGAAGCGCTGGGTTGTCACGTGTATCTTTTGATACACCAATAATACGACCTGGCAGAGAACGCTTGTATTTATCGCTGGTTGTGAAGAATGCCGCATGAGGGCCACCATAGCCCATTGGTACACCAAAACGTTGGCTAGAACCAATTACTGCGTCAGCGCCTAACTCACCTGGCGCTTTAAGTAGCACTAAACTCATAATGTCAGCTGCTACGGCAACAATGGCTTTTTTCTCATGAATTTTAGCGATTAAATCGCTGATGTCTTTTACTTCACCCGACGCGCTTGGGTACTGTAATAAAGCACCAAAGATATCGTGTTCAGCCGCTTCTTCTAATGGTGCAACAATTACGTCAAAACCAAACATTTCGGCACGTTGTTTTACAACGTCAATTGTTTGAGGGTAAACACCGTCTGAAACGAAGAATAAGTTAGATTTTTTATTTTTAGCTACACGCTTTGCTAATGCCATTGCTTCTGCAGCAGCAGTACCTTCATCAAGCAATGAAGCTGATGCTAGGTCTAAACCTGTTAGGTCTAAACACATTTGTTGGTAGTTTAATAATGACTCTAAACGACCTTGAGCGATTTCTGGCTGATATGGTGTATACGCAGTATACCAACCTGGATTTTCTAACACATTACGTAAAATTACGTTAGGTGTTAAAGTTCCGTAGTAACCAAGACCAATATAGGTGTCATTTACCTTATTCTTGCTTGCTACCGCTTTTAAGTCTGTTAGCGCTTGTATCTCACTTTTGCTTTCACCAATGTTTGGTAATTGTGATAAGCGAATGTCGCTAGGTACAATCTCATCAATCAATGCATCAACCGACTCAGCGCCAATGTCATTTAACATTGCTTGAGTTTGTGCTGCATCAGGGCCTATGTGGCGGCGAATGAAATCTTGTCTTTGCTCTAAAGCATCTAATGATAAAGTAGTCATAAAACAGTTTACCTAAAAATAAAAAAAGAAAGCCCCGAACTTCAGTTCAGGGCTTTTAACATTTTGTTAATTAACGATTAATCTTCGTCGATTGAATTAGCATAACCTTCAGCATCTAGTAATGCATCAAGTTCGGCAGCGTCATCAAGTTTAATTTTGAATAACCAACCGTCACCGAATGCATCAGAGTTTACTAGCTCTGGTGAATCTTCTAATTCTTCATTGACTTCTACGATTTCACCGGTTACTGGTGCGTAGATGTCTGATGCTGCTTTTACCGATTCAGCAACACAAATGTCATCACCTGTGCTAACTGTTTCGCCAACTTCTGGAAGCTCAACGAAAACCATGTCACCTAAAAGGCCTTGAGCATGCTCTGTAATACCAACAGTAACGGTACCGTCACCTTCGTTGCGAACCCACTCGTGTGATGTAACATACTTTAATTCAGAAGGAATGTTGCTCATTTTTATGTTCCTATTTTTTTATATTTTCAAATTCATTTAAAGGTCAAAAACTAACCATAGTATATACTTGCTTTTCGTCAAAGGTATACGACAAAAAAGCAATATAAATCAAATTTTCGTCAAAAAGTTAAAATACTTTTTTACCGTTTCGAACGAAGCTAGGCTTAGTTACTTGTACCTTAACTAATTTTTTACGCATTTCTACTTCTACCGTGTCACCTACTTTTACGCTACGTGGTACACGTGCTAAGGCAACACTGTGTTCTAACGTTGGTGAGAACGTACCTGAAGTTATTTCGCCGTCACCAAACTCAGTAACAACGCGTTGGTGTGAACGTAATACACCTTTTTCTTCTAAGACTAAACCAACCAGTTTAGGTTGATCAGCAGCAGCACGTTGAGCAGCAAGTACTTCACGACCAATAAAGTGTCGTTCTTCTGGTTCCCAGCTAATTGTCCAAGCCATGTTAGCGGCTAATGGAGAAACACTTTCGTCCATATCTAAACCGTAAAGGTTCATGCCCGCTTCTAAACGCAAAGTATCACGAGCACCTAAACCACAAGGTTTAACACCCACTTTTAAAAGCTTTTCCCAAAATTCTTCTGCTGCGCTATCTGGTACAATAATTTCGTAACCATCTTCACCAGTGTAACCTGTTGTTGCAATAAATAAGTCACCAACTTGTACACCGTAAAAAGGCTTCATACCTTCAACGGCAACAATTTCAGCAGGTGTTAATAAGTTAGCAACTTTAGCTTTTGCTTCAGGACCTTGAACAGCAATCATACCGAACTCTGGACGTTCAGTAATCGTTATATCAAAACCTTCAGATTGTTTCGCCATCCAAGCTAAATCTTTTTCACGCGTTGCAGAGTTAACCACTAAACGGTAATTGGTTTCAGAGAAGTAATAGATAATTAAATCATCAATTACGCCACCTTCTTCATTACACATACCGGTGTAAAGTGCTTTACCTGGTGTAGCAAGCTTTGCAACATCATTAATCACTAAACGACGTAAAAATGTTTGCGCGTCACTACCTTGAACATCAACAATCGTCATATGTGAAACATCGAACATACCCGCATCGGTACGTACAGCATGATGCTCTTCAATTTGTGAACCATAGTTAATTGGCATTTCCCAGCCGTAAAAATCAACCATTTTGGCGCCAGATTCTAAGTGTTTTGCATGTAGTACAGTTTTGTTAGTCATGTTTTCACCTAATGTTTTAGTGTGCTGTTGTTATTCTTGGGTTAATGCACCTTGGCTAGGAAGCTTAGTCGCTAGCATTTAATTAACAACAATTCTATTTGACAAAGTTAAGCAATTATACCGTCAGCCGACTGTTCATTCAACAGAAAAAGCCATAATTAAAAAATATAAAACTGACTTATTTAAAATATCAGAATTATATTTTTTATATTTCGGTTTATCGAAATTATTACCTGTTATTGAGTTTTTTTAAATGACGAGAACAAATAAAGCGCAGCAAAATCAATTTCACTTCGCTTTACACTACTTTTTTCTTTAGCTATTTATTGATTTTAAAAGCAAAAACCTGACTAAAGAGTCAGGTTTTTGAGTTGTTTTCACTCGTTTAAAAATTACTTTATTAATTGAGGTGTTACTTCAATCTCACTTAGATTTTTTAGTGAGCTTAGGTAACCCTTCTTTTAAACCAAGTGCTTGGCTTATCAATTGCTTTTTAACGAACGGTAAATTATTGACTAAGTTCATCCCTAAGCCACGAACAAATTTTACTGCCGATTGTTGTGGGGTAAACGCTTGTTTTATACCCGCCATTGCTGCAATCATTTCAGTGGCTTCACTTTTACGCCAACGAGCAAATTTTAACAACGCTTGCTGATCAACCTTTTCAGTGAATATTTGTGCTAACGCAGCGGCATCTAGCAAGCCAAGGTTAACGCCTTGCCCTGCAAGAGGATGAATAGTATGCGCTGCATCACCAATTAAAATCACGCGATTTTTGACACTTTCTTGCACTAAACGCATCGTTAATGGGTAAGTTGCTCTGTCACTCATTAATTCAATCGCACCTAACTTTCCATCACTCGCCGCAGTTAATTCTTTTGCAAAATCGACACCATCTAGGGCAGTTAATCGTTTTGCTTCATCAGGAGAGGTTGAGTAAACAATTGAGCATAACTCGTGCCCTTGGTGTTTAGCATCTAAAGGTAAAAATGCCAACGGCCCTGTTGATAAAAAGACCTGCCACGCTGTATTTTTATGCCCTTGGGGGCATTTAACTGTCGCGACAATGGCGTGATGATCATAGTCTTTGAAGATCATTGCCATATCCATTTGCTTTCTTACCCATGAATTAGCGCCATCGGCACCAACAACATAGTTAGCCATTATAGGTTGGGCATTATTTTCAAAACTGGCGAAAACTTCACTTTCTCCTTGAGCGAGGTTGGCCAATTTACTGTCTGTGAAAAAGCTTATGCCTTCATCTTGCTCTGCTTTATGCCATAGCGCATTGCGAATAACTTTATTTTCGATGATCCAGCCTAGCTGCCTATCTTGATCATTCGTCCCTATGGCATCGATATCATCTATAGAAAAGTTTAACTTACCTAAACCCGATTTATCCCATACATGCATATATTGATAGGCTTGGTTTCTGCTTGCTGTAATATCACCCCAGACAGCTAGATTTTCGAATATATGCTTACTGGCAATATTAATAGCACTGACACGAATTTCAGGCTCATCAGTAATTGCTGAAACTGGCAGCGTATCTGCAATGGCAATATTGAGTTGGCTATTTTTACGTAGTGCAAGGGCTAAAGTTAATCCCACCATGCCTGCACCAACAATTAATACATCAAACTTTTGCATGTTTTTCTCTTTTGACTGAGTGCTAATAGCCCATCGTTTTGTTAACGAGTATCTTTTTCAACACAGGGACATTATCAAATAATTTTAATCCGGTATTTCTTCCAACCACTAGAGGAGGCAAGTCGCTCGCAAATAAGGTCACTAACGAATCTGTTAACTGGATCACTTGCTGTTGGTCTTTAGTGCGAGTAAGTTGATATTGCTGTAATAAGTCAAAGCTGCCAATATCTTCTTTTTCGTTTGTTACTGAGTTTGTTGTTTCAGATAAAGCATTAGCTATTAACTCACTCATATAAGCAACATCACGCAGGCCTAAATTAAAGCCTTGCCCAGCAATAGGGTGAATTGTATGAGACGCATTGCCAATAAGTGCCATACGATGAAATACTTGCTGCTTTGCTTGAAGTAACACTAATGGGTATACATCGCGCTTACCCACGTGGGTAACACCACCAAGCCAGAAACCAAAAGCTTGTTCAAGCGCCAAAGCAAATGCTTCATCTGACAATGCGATAATGTCTTGTGCTTGACTCGGCGTCATAGTCCATACTAATGAGCAGCGCCCTTGACCTAGTTGTTTTGTTTTTTGCTCACTGATTAACGGCAAAGGTAACATTGCAATAGGGCCATGTTCAGTAAACCGCTCAAAGGCTTTGTTAAGATGTGCTTTTTCTGTACAAACATTGGCGATAAGTGCCACTTGTTCATAATCACTCTGCTCTACGTCTATGCCTGCTTGCTTTCTGCATACAGAATTAGCACCATCGCAAGCAAGCAGAAGTTGTGCATGTAGAGATTTACCCGAATTTAACTGCACATTAACGCATTGGCTTTGCCATTCAATGGTTTGTATTGAATCAGGACTGAACCATGTAACATTCGACTTTTCAGATAACTTTTGCAGCAGTGCTTTTCCGATGAGCGCCATATCAATAACATAACCGAGTGCATCTACCGAAAACTCCTCTGCTGCTAAACGAGACTTGCCAAAGTGACCGCGATCTGAAATATCAATATCTTTAATAGCACACGCTTTATCTGCAAGTAATGACCATACCCCTACTTGCTGTAAATATTGAGCGCTACCATGTGATAACGCCAGCACCCTATCATCAAACAAAGGGGTGTGTTGATTAACATTGGCTGATTGGTGTTCATTCGCTTCAATGACAGCTATTGATAATAAGCTACCATCAGATTTTTTATGATCACTTAAACTCAGTGCCATTAAACAGCCAGATAAGCCACCACCAGAGATAATAACGTCGTATTTTGCTTTTGACTGTTCCATTAACAAGCGCTCTATCTGATCTACTATTAACTATTTGCCTTTGCCATTAATGCTTCAATGGCATCTATGGTATCAGGGGCATCTTGCGTTAGGTTTTCAAAGCCTTGTGCAGTAACGGCAATATTATCTTCAATTCGTACGCCAATACCACGCCACTTTTCATCAACATTAAGATCAGATAGTGGAATATAAATACCTGGCTCAATAGTCATGACCATACCTTGCTCAAAAGGTCGATGCTGTTCACGTTCAGCATTAGCGTGGTAATCGCCTACATCATGTACGTCTAAACCAAGCCAATGTCCTAAGCCATGAATAAAGTAGTCTTTAACCTTCTTTTCTTCAATAAGAGCAGTTAAATCACCAGACAACACGCCTAACTCAAGTAAACCTTTCGTTAAGAACTCAATCGTTAATACATTTAATTTAGCAAATGACATGCCTGGCTTAATGGCGTTAACCGCTAGGTTTTTCGCATCAAGCACCAATTGATAAATGGCTTTTTGTTCTGTGGTAAATTTGCCGTTAATTGGAAACGTTCGGGTAATATCAGCTGCGTACCCGTCTAATTCTCCACCAGCATCAATAAGTAATAATTCATTATTGTTTAATACATCACTATTATTGGTGTAATGTAAAATATTTGCATTATCGCCACCTGCTACAATTGTGCCGTAGGCCGCATAACGTGCGCCATTTCGGGCAAACTCATGTAATATTTCAGCTTCCACTTGATATTCAAATTTACCCACGCCTGCTTTTTGCATCGCTCTTTGGTGAGCGTTTCCTGAAATAATATTGGCTTGGCGCATCAAGGCTAATTCATTGCTTGATTTTATTAGTCGTAATTCATTCGTTATCACCGCACTATCAAATAAATTTGATGGTGCGTGACCACCTTGGCGAAGAGTTGATTTGACTTGGGCTATCCAACCAAAAACTTTACTCGTTAACACGTCGTTGGCGAAAGGGAATAATACTTGCGACTTACCATCGATGTAATCAGGCAAGTAAGAATCTATTTCATCACAGGTAAAAGCATGTTCTACTTTATAGTCAGCAACCGCTTTTTCTTGTCCGATTCTTCGACCGTGCCATACTTCTTGCAATGCATCTTTCGCTAAACAAAACAGAATACTTTCACAGTGATTGTTTTCATCTTTAACAAGTACTAGTAAAGCATCAGGCTCATTAAAGCCGGTTAAGTAATAAAAATTTTTGTCTTGGCAAAAACCATATTCTGTATCATTACTGCGAGTCACCTCAGTATTTGCTGAGATAATAGCCACAGAGTTACTTGGCATTTGCTTAAAGAATGCTAAGCGATGCGCTTGAAATTCTTCGATAGGTAATTTTGTTAACGTAGTTGATGACATGGTTTAACCTAAACTAATGATTTGAAATAAGATAAATTTAATGCAAGTTAATGCACATTAATGCAAGGTTTTACTGTCTGCATCTTTGCCTTGTGGTATATTTTTTACATCACGACTTGGTAAGGTAGCAAGTTCACTAAAGCACAATAATGCTGATATTCTTACGTACTCGCTTATTTCAAAGTAGGCTTGCTCTGTCGCTTCATCTTCTTCCATTTCATCTGAAAGGTTAGCAATTTCACTAAAGTCAGTAAGCACTTCTTTAACTTCAGCAGATAACACTGGGCTATTTTTTTGTTGCAAACCAAAACCAAGGTTAAAGCCTTGCACCCAAACACCCAATGCATTACCTCGTTCGGCTATAGAGTCATCATCATCAGGCAATAACAGATTAAAACCGTATGTATCGTCTAGTACATTACCCCAGATTTCAAGGTACAACTGAGTTATCGCGAGTTTAACAGGGCTTGGAAAATTATCGCCTTGATTAAATAAGTCATTAAGCGTGCCAATATAGCTTTTATCTTCTATAGCAAAGCCAGCACAGATTAATCCCGTTAATACGCCATGTAGTTCACTAGCGTGCGCTTCAACACTTTCACTGGTTAAAATGGCTTGTAAAGCCGAAAAATCTAGAGCCGATGGCTCATCTAAATGGTCAGTCATAATAAAGGAACTATAATAAAGGTAGATATTGCTCGCTATGTTATCACTGCTACAAACAATACCCAAGCGAGTAGCAAAGTAAATATACGATAGAGTAATACCAATCCGCATAAGAAAGTGATCTCTTAGCGAGAATTTAAAGGCTTTTAGGCAAGGCATTGATTGATGATAATGGTTGTTCCCTTATCAAAATCAATAACGCAGCATATACGCCTTTAAAAATCGCCCTTTGGGAACAAATGAGCACCATGATAATTGCTCAAAATTTTCTCAATGTAGAATGACTATATTTTCGTAAATTTTGATTATTCTAATGTCGCTATTGCTGTTCTAAGTGATCACTTCTTTATGTGGAATGGTATAAGGCTCGGCAACTATTTTTTACAATGTTATGACTGAAGTTGCTCCTGAAGTAATTTATTTGTCACATTTAACCTCATTCACTTGCATAGCGACAAAAGCCTAGTTATAGTGCAACATTGCAATGGAACCGCGCTATATTATTAATTAACCTTGGGATTTTTGACAAAATGAGTCAACGAACAGTTGAAATTAATGTACTAGATCGTAAGCTTAAAGTGGCTTGTCCTTCAGGACAGGAAACCGCGTTGCTGTCTGCTGCAGAAGAACTCAGTAAAAGGTTAACCCTCTCAAGTAATGCAAAAGCCATTGCCACACCTGAACAAACATTACTCATGACTGCTCTGAATTTAGCTAACGATTTATTGCAAGCCCAACAGCAATTGAAAGTTGAGCAACAAGAGAACCAAGAAAAAATTGCGCTTTTACAAGCCACGATAGAACAAGCCTTAGCGCCATCGAATAATAAACGCGCATAACGTTTATTAACTAAGCGTTCAGCTCTTACCTGTTAAAAAAAACTTATTTGACGAGTAATTATTCGCTATACTAAAAGTGTCTTCTGGGATGTTTGTATGTGAACTGTGTCCCTGAGCCGATAAGTTTTACCTTAGGGAATTGACTATTAACTATTGTGCAGGCCCGGCATGTATCGGGAAGCCTACGGTTAGCATGATATTTCCGCCCTGAACACACGGTGTTCAGGACTATTGTGAGCTGCGGCATCTTGGAAGACAACTACCTCTAACGTTACTCACTTCTCGACTCTAAACAATAATATTTCCGCGCTGCACCTAATAACACACGGTGTTCTGGACTATTGTGAGCTGCGGCAAAGCTCAAACATCATTGGAAGACAACTACCTCTAATGTTACTCACTTCTCGACTCTAAACAATAATATTTCCGCGCTGCACCTAATAACACACGGTGTTCTGGACTATTGTGAGCTGCGGCAAAGCTCAAACATCATTGGAAGACAACTACCTCTAATGTTACTCACTTCTCGACTCTAAACAATAATATTTCCGCGCTGCACCTAATAACACACGGTGTTCTGGACTATTGTGAGCTGCGGCAAAGCTCAACCATCATTAGATGACAACTACCTCTAATGTTACTCACTTCTCGACTCTAAACAATAATATTTCCGCACAGCACCTAATAACACACGGTGTTCAGGACTATTGTGAGCTGCGGCAAAGCTCAACCATCATTGGAAGACAACTACCTCAAACGTTATTCACTTCTCGACTCCAAACGATAATATTTCCGCGCTGCACCTAATAACACACGGTGTTCTGGACTATTGTGAGCTGCGGCATCTTGGAAGACAACTACCTCAAACGTTTTTCTAAAAGCTATTTCAAACTCAATGTTACCTTTATCAATCTAGTTACTTACCTAATTGACTTACCTAATTAACTTAACGAGTTACTCACTTACGTTGCTAACTACTGGGTTATCATCTTGCTCTGAAGTAACAAATTCTGGTCGAGGCATTTTACTTAACATGGCATACAAATAAATTACGACTAGCGAAAGCACAGCACTACAAATAAACAAAGTAGATCCACCGAAATAATCCAATATCAACCCACCACCTAGTGGTGCAAAAGCAAAACCAAATTCATAGAAGGATGATGCGCCAAAATAAGCGCCACGAAGATGCTTAGGGGCAATTCGGTCAATATGAACATTCATCGTAGGAAAAAGTATCGTTTCAGCCAAGCTCATGATAATCACTGCACCTATCCACCCCCAAAAAAGCGATACCGGATTTAACCCCATCCATAGCTGAGATATCGCTAATAATACTAAACCTATTTGAATTCTAGCGATAAGTGAAATATGTGCCATCATTCTGAGCATTGCGAATTGCGTAGTAATTATCACCATCGCATTAGTAAAGATTATTGTTGATATAAGCATCAATAATTCAGGCACTTCAGCGCGGGTTAAGTATTGAATGAGCGAACTATCCATTTGCCCATAAATAAACATACAAATAATATTTGCCAAAATAAGGCATTGAAAAAGTTTATCTTGTCGTAAAATTTTACTAATCTCTTTAAAGCTAACGTTTTCTTTTTTGCCTTCTTCTTTTTTACTCTTTGCTTTATTTGCTTCACTGTTCAGTTTTACTGTTGTACTTACTTCTTTCTCTTTAATTTGAATAGCCTTGCTTGTTTCAATGGCAGCTTCTTGTTTCTCATGCTGATAAAAGCCCCACGATAATAAGCACAACAAAAACACAAAGGCCATGGCAGTAATATAAAAGCTTGATTGCTCACCTGTTAATCCCATCCAAACGCCAACCATGGGGCCTACTGCACAGCCAACATTTACCACAAAATAAAGGGATTGCATGGCAAGCTCGCGCGTCTTACTGTCATCAATCATATCCCCTATTAATGCACTAATTAGCGGACGCCATAACGCTGTCGCAATTGAACACAAAGTAATAACAATAACATAACCTTCAATATGATCTATTTCAGCCAACAAAGAGAAAGATATAATATAAAGCAACCCACTGAAATACATTAATTTCTTGCGGCCAATACGATCAGACAACGCACTACCAACAAAACTAATAAAGACCGAAACGATGGCTGCTACCGAAAGAATTAACCCGACTTCAGTGGCAGTAAGAGAAAACTTTTCATACAAGATAACAGCTAAGAAGGGCCACACCATATAAAAGCTGCCGCGAGTAATAAACGAGCCAAAGAGTAAGATCCACATTAACAATGGAAATTGCTTCATTCGACTTATTGAAACGTCACTAGACATACTTACCCTTACTCATAAAAAACTTACCGCTATTCTCACGCTAAACTTATCATTGACACCAATTTAAGTAAAGATTTAATAAACAAAAAACTTTACCTATTTTTATTGTTTTTTTCTTAAAAAATACTCTATTTTTCGAGATCCCTTTAGAAAATAAGAAAGCTATTGATTTATCGCTACAGAAACTAATACAATTTCCCTGATACTCCCAGCTTTTGAGACCACTTTGACCAACCTTAAAAACGTTAACATCGGACCAAGTAATAATGCCCCAATAGGGATTTTTGACTCTGGGGTCGGTGGTTTATCCATTGCAAAATGTATCAGTGAACAACTTCCTCATGAAGGTTTGATCTATGTTGCCGATACCTTGCACGCCCCTTATGGAGAAAAGTCGATTGACTTCATTATTGAAAGAGTTAACACCATAGCTCATCGCTTGGTTAAACAGGGCGCTAAAGTGTTAGTGATTGCCTGTAACACTGCAACGGTAAATGCTATTTCGCAATTAAGAGAGCAGCTATCAATCCCTATCATTGGTGTAGAGCCAGCAATTAAACCCGCTGCATTACAAAGTAAATCGAAAAAGGTTGCTGTTTTAGTGACTCAAGCGACAAGTGAAAATAGTCAATTTAAATCGCTAATAACTAAGCATCAAAATGGCGCACAAGTTTTTATTCAACCTTGCCCAGGCTTAGTTGAAAAAATAGAGCAAGGCTTAAGTGACAGCCATTGCTGCGACCAACTACTACGACGTTATCTTTTACCCCTTATAGCACAAAAGGTTGATCGCATTGTGCTTGGCTGTACTCACTACCCTTTTCTCCAACAACAAATAAAGCGCATAATTGAAGAAGAAAAAGCTTCAATATTACTTGTTGAAACTGCATTACCTGTAACCCTTCAGCTTATTAGTCAATTAGAAAGACACAATTTATCTGCAGCAAAATCTAATATTGGAACCAGACAATTTTATAGCTCAAAAAATACTAATATTCAGCAGGAACTCTTTACTAAGTTATGGCAAAACCCTCTTACATTACAGAGCTTTTAAGCATAAATTTATTTATTGCATATTATTTCAATTAGTATTACTAAAGCATTTCTATTTTTTGGCGATAACATTAAAGTTATAAATTCAATCAGTTACAAAAAAAACAAAAAGACGTTTAGCCGTCTAGGCGTAAAAAAACTAGAAAACAATTATAGAAAGGTGTAATATCGCCTCAATTGAATTTTTTTCTATGCTTACTTTATTATTTTTTGTCACCATTAATTATTAAAAATTAATATCTACGCACAAAAACAAACAAATTGCAGAGGGTTTATGTCTAAACAATACTTTACTTCGGAATCAGTATCTGAAGGTCACCCAGATAAAATTGCCGATCAAATTTCTGATGCGGTATTAGACGCGATTATCACACAAGATAAACATGCCCGTGTTGCTTGTGAAACCATGGTAAAAACTGGGGTAGCGATTATCTCTGGTGAAGTTTCAACAACCGCTTGGGTTGACTTAGAAAAGTTAACTCGTAATGTCATTAGTGAAATTGGTTATACCTCTTCTGATGTTGGTTTTGACGGTGAAACATGTGGCATTATGAACTTAATCGGCCAACAGTCACCAGAAATCGCACAAGGTGTCGATCGCTCTAAACCTGAAGATCAAGGTGCTGGTGATCAAGGTCTAATGTTTGGTTATGCAACCAACGAAACTGAAACATTAATGCCTGCGCCATTATACTACTCTCACCGTTTAGTAGAGCGTCAAGCGGAAGCACGTAAATCAGGCGTATTACCTTGGTTGCGCCCTGATGCAAAATCGCAAGTAACGTTTATTTATGAAGATAACAAGCCTGTTGCTATTGATACGGTAGTATTATCAACGCAACACGACCCTGAAATTAAGCAAGAAGATTTACATGATGCCGTGATGGAAAACATCATTAAGCACACTCTACCTGCTGAGTTATTAACGAAAGACACCAAGTACTTTATTAACCCAACCGGTCGTTTTGTTATTGGTGGCCCAGTGGGTGACTGTGGTTTAACCGGTCGTAAGATTATTGTAGATACATACGGTGGTATGGCTCGACATGGCGGTGGTGCATTCTCAGGTAAAGATCCTTCAAAAGTTGATAGAAGTGCTGCGTACGCGGGTCGTTATGTTGCAAAAAACATTGTTGCTGCTGGTCTAGCAGATCGCTGTGAGATTCAAGTGTCTTATGCGATTGGTGTTGCCGAACCCACTTCAATTTCAATTGAAACATTTGGTACAGGTAAAGTATCGGAAGAAAAATTAGTTGAGCTGGTACGTGAACACTTTGATTTGCGCCCATACGGTATCACTAAAATGCTTGATTTACTGCACCCAATGTATCAACAAACCGCTGCATATGGTCACTTCGGCCGTGAACCCTATGAAATGACTGTAGGTGAAGATACCTTTACCGCCTTTAGCTGGGAAAAAACAGACAAAGCTGACGATTTACGTCAAGCTGCTGGGTTATAATCAGCAAAATTACTGTCATTAATGACTGTTAACAAAACCTCCTGCTGGAGGTTTTGTTGTTTTTGCAGAAAATAAAAAGCGCCAGCCATTGTTTTTTATATGCTCTGCCCCTATCTTTTAGCTATTCATTAGAAGAAAAATAAAAGCCAATAAGATTATGTCAAATCCGAGAATTTACCAAGCCACAGATTTTAATGTAAACGACACGGTGAAATTATCTGACGAGTCTTTTGGTCATGTCATCAGGGTTCTTCGGTTAACGCAAGGTGATGTCATTACCCTTTTCAACGGTAATGAAAATAAACAATACACTGCTGAATTGGCTGATGTTAATAAGAAGCAAGCTTCGGTAATGATTATCGCAGAAGAAACTATTGAGCGTGAATCTCCCTTAGATATTCACTTAGGGCAAGGTATTTCTCGAGGCGATCGTATGGACTTTACCTTGCAAAAGTCTGTTGAGCTCGGGGTTAAATCAATTACGCCGTTATTCACAGAGCGCTGCGGGGTAAAACTTAACGGTGAACGGCTGAGTAAAAAACAGCAGCAATGGCAAAAAATAGTCGTGAGTGCCTGTGAGCAAAGTGGCCGAGTATTTGTGCCTATTGTCAACACGCCTATTTCGCTTGCACAATGGCTTGAACAACAAACCCACGCACTCAAGCTGAACTTACACCCTAAAGCCAGTCATTCTATTATGACATTACCTGCTGATGAGTTAGCAAATGACAAGCAAGTAAGATTATTAATTGGTCCCGAAGGGGGTCTTAGCGAAGAAGAAATTCAATTAGCTAATGAGGCACACTTTACTGACGTTTTACTTGGACCAAGAGTATTAAGAACAGAAACAGCCGCGTTAACAGCCATTACCGCATTACAATGTCGTTTTGGCGATTTAACATAGTTTAAAAATTAACACCTGATAGCTAGTAAAAGTTAGCGCAGTCAACATTATATTAAAGGAAAACATATGAGCACGTCTCCCATTAAGCTTGGGGTTGTAATGGACCCAATTTCACAAGTTAACGTTGCTAAAGACTCTTCTATGGCAATGATGCTTGAAGCACAACAACGTGGCTACGAAATTTATTATATGGAGCTTAAAGATCTTTATTTAGATCAAGGCGTTTGTCGTGCAAATGTTCAAGCAGTTAAAGTATTTGATGATAGCGAGCATTGGTACGAGCTTGCTCCAGCGCAAGATATTGAGTTAAGTGATTTAGATGTCGTGCTAATGCGAAAAGATCCTCCGTTTGATACCGAGTTCATCTATGCAACTTATATGCTTGAAAGAGCAGAAGTGGCTGGCACATTAATTGTAAACAAACCTCAAAGTTTACGCGACTGTAATGAAAAACTCTTTACTGCATGGTTTAGCGATTTAACACCACGCACTTTAGTCACACGTAGTAGCGACAAAATTCGTGAATTTCACCAAAACCAAAAAGACGTCATAATTAAACCACTTGATGGTATGGGTGGTGCTTCTATCTTTAGAATTAAAGCCAATGACGCCAACGTAGGGGTTATTATTGAAACCTTAACCAATCACGGTCAGCAATATGCCATGGTACAAGAATATATGCCTGAAATTATTGACGGTGATAAGCGAATACTAATCGTTAATGGTGAGCCTATGCCATATTGTTTAGCGCGTATTCCTGCACAAGGCGAAACACGTGGTAATTTAGCCGCAGGCGGAAGCGGTGTTGCCAGACCATTAAGTCCAAGCGACAAATTAATTGCTCAAAAAATTGGCCCAGAGCTTAAAAAGCGTGGTTTATATTTTGTCGGCTTAGATGTTATTGGTGATAAAGTCACTGAAATTAACGTCACAAGCCCAACGTGCATTAGAGAAATAGAAGCAGCCTATCCTATTAATATCAGTGGCAAACTTATGGATGCTATTGAAGATAAATTGCGTAATTAACCTGTTGGAGGATTGATGGAAAGTTTAGAGAATCAATTTTTAATTGCCATGCCATCGTTAGATGACTCTTTTTTCAATAAAACAGTCACTTATATCTGTGAGCATGATGAAGAAGGCGCAATGGGCTTAATTATTAACTTGCCTGTTAGCCTAAATCTCTCTGAGTTATTAAAACAAATTGAACCTGAATCTGAAACAAACTCAACATCTCAATCACAAGTAAGTAAACCACATAGTAAAAAAGGGCCATCAACCAGTGAAACTAAAACTCGGCTTAAATTAGCAAGTAACGACGAGCAAAATATTCAGCTTCAGCAACGTGTTCTTTCTGGTGGGCCTGTTTCTCAACAACGAGGGTTTGTTCTACACAGCAAACAAAGTGGCTGGAGTAGCTCTTTATCATTAAATGATCAACTAATGGTCACCACATCAAAAGATATTTTGCTTGCTTTAGGCACAGAAGATGCCCCTGATAACTTTATCGTTACGCTGGGTTATGCAAGCTGGGGACCAGGGCAATTAGAACAAGAACTTAAAGATAACTCTTGGCTTACTACCCCAGTTGACGCTGACATTATTTTTAACACCCCCGTTGAACTAAGGTGGAAGAAAGCAACTGAAAAGTTAGGTATTGATTTAGCGCATTTATCCACTGATGTGGGTCATGCTTAACTTCATAGCCAAGCTATAAATCAGAGAAAGTCAAGCAGAAAAACACATAAATATTAAAGGCTTATAAAATTTCATGGCAAAACAAAAAACAACTCCCGTTGGCCAACGTACTCTTATAGGGTTTGATTTTGGTAAGAAATATATAGGCGTTGCTGTCGGTCAAGAAATAACTGGCAGCGCTACCCCTTTAGGATCAGTAAAAGCCAATGACGGTATTCCTCATTGGGAAAGTCTTACTAATTTTCTGAACGAATGGCAACCCGATTTAGTTGTGGTCGGTTTGCCACTAAATATGGATGGCAGCGAGCAACAACTAACCCGTGATGCTAAAAAATTTGGCAACAGAGTCTCTGGTCGTTACGGTATTAAAGTCGAATTTCAAGATGAGCGTTTAACCACCGCCGATGCTAAAGAGCAATTATTCTCACGCGGAGGTTATCGCAACTTAAAAAAAGATAACATTGATGCTGAATCAGCGCGATTAATTCTAGAAAGTTTTTTTGAACTACAATTTGGCGAGTAGCAAATAAGTTTAAATATAAACATAAGCTTAAATATAAACTTCCCCTAGAGTAAGAATTTCATATTATTCATGGTTATTGAAGACCGTTTAGTGGCAATTAAAGGCATTAATTCTTGATGTAATTAAGAGAAAATATGACCTTTTTAATAATCGGCACCACTTAATAATCTAATATTCAATAATATGTTGAACAAAAGCGTTCAAATCGGTAAATGCTCTTCTAATTATTTAAGCGCGATAACACATGCTCATGGTAGTAAGCAGCGACAACATTTAATGTGATACATTTTGAAAGACCAGAATACGTAATGTTCAATTCATCCAGTTCTTTGCCTCTATAAAGGTTAAATACTCTTTTTCTTGAAGCGTAATTATCAGGCTTAACAACGCTGAGCTAAGCATGAATTGAGGATGATTTAAAACATCAGCTTCATGACCATATCAGACCCTAAAATTAAAAGACTCTCACCATCTAACTTGTCGATTAAATAAACATCAACGGAATTTTTTTCAACATCTGTATTTGCATAAAATAACACTCATATTTTACGTGTATTAGTGAAGCTATTAAGTTCATTTAACCGTCGGTAATCCCCAATCTTTCTTTAGCTTTAAATACTCAGCTTTAGGTAGTGCCACATAAATAGGCTGTTTTGATTTATCTAACCATTGAAGAATAGACGTTATATGGGTCTCTTCCATGGCAGTACAACCCGCTGTAGGCTTATCAATACTTCGCCAAACGTGCATAAAGATACAACTGCCCTCTCCTGAAATATTTTCACTGTTGTGGTTAATAATAAGCCCTTTTTTATACACTTGATCATTATTCAAATGAACATCACGACGCATAGGCTCACTTGAACCTTTTATCGCATCTTCACCAAGTTGCTCACTTGAAATAATTTGGTTGTAATACGCAGAGCCATTTACATCAATACAGTAGTCATTTTTAGACATTGCTTGATACGTTAACCCTGTCACTAAATCAGGTAAGTAGCCAAACGCGTCGCCTAATGTAAAAATGCCCGCAGGTGCTTTGCCATCACCTTCTTTTTTATATTGCCCTACTTGTTTATCATGAAGCCCTAACCCCCATGCTAAACCTGTTCTGCCTAAGGTTACAGAAGTACTACCTTTAATTAGCTGCCATTTATTTTGCTTTTTCTCATATTGATAAAGTTTGCCTTGGGTAGCTTGCCAATCATTAGAAATCATCAACAAAAGCTGTTGGTGTTGATTGCCAATCACTGATTTGGCTTGCACTGAGGAGGATATGATTAGCATTAAGCTAATCAGTAGTAATAAGTTTTTTTTCATTGTTATGCTTACGCTCATTTAACTTTTAATCGCTTTAGTTTAAGTGTTTAAGTGCTTAAATATGTCTTCAATTTTTAAAATAGTGACAGACTACCTACAAATAAATTAAACCATCTATTGCCGTTATACCTAATCCGGCAGCATTAGATAAATAAATAGTCGACTTATCAAAGCATACACCGCCTGTAACGGGATCATATTTACCTAAACTTGGGCCGTCTAAATCAATTTTAGTGATACTACGGCTTTTTGCTAACGCCAAGTGCGCAGCAGCCGCTACTGCAATACTACCTTCTAACATACAGCCAATCATGCAAGGTATGTTCTTTGATTCACAATAGTCTGCAATTGCCACTGCTTGAGTAATACCCGCTGTTTTCATTAATTTAATGTTAATAATATCTGCTGCTTTTTGTTCAACTAAGTTTTTTATTTGGTTTAAATTAAATGCAGATTCATCAGCCATTATAGGTATTTCTGTTCGCTCAGTAATGTATTGTAAACCACTTATATCATCAGCTTTAACGGGCTGTTCTATCAGCTCAATAATCACATTATTATCAATGAAACATTGAGCAGCGTGCAAGGTTTGCTGTGCTGTCCATGCTTGATTTACATCTAATCTAATATCAACATTTTTACCAATTGCCTTATACAAGCGTATAACTGATTTAATATCGTCATTTAGGTTATTGCCAACTTTAACTTTTAATACATCAAAACCTTGAGATATTGCCTTGTTTGAGTCGGCTAACATGCTATCAAAATCATTCATGCTGATAGTGATATCTGTTTTCAACATCATTGGCTCGTCGCAACCACTAGTGAGAGGTTTAGATGAGTTAGTCATTAATAATGCTTGATACAAGGGTAAATGATGTAATTGGCCATATAAATCAAAAAGAGCGATTTCTAGTGCGGCTTTGGCGCTGTTATGACATGGAATAACTTGTTGCAATTTAGCGGCTATTTGCCATGTATTTTCAATGTTGCTCCCCATTAACAGCGGGATAAATACCTTATTAATAACCTCAATCATGCTTGAATGACTATCACCTGTAATTAAAGGTGTTTCAGGAGCAGAGCCATAGCCAACTTCGCCAGAATCCGTATGAATAACCACAACTAAGTCATCAATCTCAGTTACCGTGCGTAGTGAGGTTTTAAAAGGTGTCACTAACGGCACAGTAAGTTTAGCTAAACGAATATCAGTTATAATCATAACGACTTATTATCTTTTAGTGGTTTTATTCATTAGATCAGCTTTATTAACAGGTTGAGTAATACGTTTAATCACACTAAGCTGATTAACATAATCCTTCAGTGGCAGTAACGGTGTTACAGATACGCCATTAAGTACTCCCTGATACAACTCGCCATTTCTTTGGACAACACTATAATCTTTAACATCATGAATTATATAGGGCTGGCCATTATCCATACCTAAAAACATCACCACATGACCGGGTAAATAGAGTAAATCACCCACTTGTAAAGATTGTAAGCCCTCTTGTTTTTCACTATTTACCATGAGTGGCAGTGCTTTTTCTGAAGCTTGCTGCACCAGTGAAAAACGTATGTTTTGGCCATAGTCACTTTTAGCTTGTTGACCTGAGTTCCTAGGCATTAACAAACCAAAGCTTTTATAAATCTCACCAATAAAGCCAGTGCAATCTCTGCCATTAAAGTCATGCCCCCAACCATAGCGCTCACCTAAAAACTTAAACGATTGCTTAATGATATTTTCTTGAGTCATTGCTAACGTGCCTACAACAACATCCTTACTTTTAGGAATAGCTAACGCAGTAAATACTAACTTGCCAACTGAATTCTTGGCAGGAAACTGCACTATATAGTTGGCATAAGGGTTTTGCCCATTAACATTATCAGGCTTTGCAATATCGAAAGTAGCGTAATCTGAACGAGCGATTATAGGTAAGCGAACGCCCATATCTAACTGTAATAAACTCGATTCATTTTGTTGTGAATTCCTTGAAATATCAACAAAGACTTTACCACCTGTCACGGTTACAAAATGTTTTGCATTGATAAATTTTGATATTTGTTCTTTTTCACCAATGGCTAAATCTTTTGCTGGCATCCAAGCAAGGTAATTATAAGCCTGAACTAACGCCCACAGGCCATCTTTACTTTTATGTAATACAGCAACAGCTTCACCAGGAAAAATACCACTTTCTTGAAAAAGATCTAACGCTTGGTCTATTTCACCATCATCATTTAATTTAAACGCACGTTGCCAGGTTGGAAATGTCCTTAATACAGAGCGTTGAATCACTAAAGCATAAGAAACAGCGTTTACTTCGTTAATGCCCGCTAGGTTGACATTATCACGCAGTTTTAAGTAATCCCCCTCAGTTAGTCGCGTTTTATTAGTGAAATAGCGCGCACTATTAGGAATGGAAATAATTTGATTCACTTTATCACTAAGTGTCGACTTGGTTAGTTCTAGGGCTGTTGCTAATGGATCTTCAATATATGGGTTTGAATGAACTAGCGCCTGATTAAAGGCACTAATTTCATGCTTACTCATTAAGCGTTTATCTTTATCTGATAATTTATTTAACCAATAATCAACGGTGAGGTGTTTCTCTTCGATGGCTATAACATCAGTTTCAAAAGCGATCTTCTTCGACGGTTGACTTTGAGCTGAGAGTGAAAAGCTCGTTAACCCTCCGATAAAAACGATGCACATTAAATTGAGCAATATGCTTTTATTAAACTCAACACGTTTTGTCATAGATAAATTACTCTTATTTTTCACGGCCTACCCTTTAAGAATGGTTAAATATGCGTTAAAGCATAAGTCATACCCCTTGAATATAATGACGAGTTGGCATAAATTACTCAAGCATATTAGCATAGCTAACTCTTTATCATTTCAGTTTCATACTTGATGCTCACGACCATAAGGCTAAATAATTACTCATGACGGCAGCAAAGCACTTTCCCTATATAAATTCGCACATGTTTACTGAACAAGTAGCCATTAAAGAAATAGCCAAACAAGTCGGAACTCCTTTTTATTGTTATTCTCAAAATGCCATTGAAGAGAATTACTTAAGTTATCAGCAAGCCTTTGCTAAACAAGATGCATTAATTTGTTATGCCGTAAAAGCAAATGGTAACCAAGCGGTATTGACCACCTTAGCCAAATTAGGCTCTGGTGCTGATGTTGTCTCTGTGGGTGAAATAAAACGTGCATTGAGTGCTGGTATTCCTGCGCAAAAAATCGTTTATTCCGGAGTGGCGAAATCTGAAAGTGAAATAGAATTTGCCTTAGACCAAGGTATTTTCCAATTTAATGTTGAATCTGAGCCTGAACTTGAGTTAATTTCTCAAGTAGCTAGTCGCTTAAATACAACAGCAGCCATAGCTTTTCGTATTAACCCTGACGTATGCGCACAAACACACGAAAAAATATCAACAGGCAAAGCAGAAAATAAATTTGGCGTACCTATTTCTAAGGCACGTTTAGCTTACAAGCGAGCAGCTTCATTACCTGCCATTAAAGTGCAAGGGGTTGATGTACACATTGGCTCTCAACTAACTCAATTAGCTCCTTTTTCTGAAGCCTTTGATCGCGTAGCTGAACTAGTTACTCAGTTAAAAGCAGATGGTCATGATATTACTGTGGTTGATATTGGTGGTGGCCTTGGCATTGACTATCAAGGTGAGCAAGTACCCACTAAAGCAGAGTACGCACAAGTGGTAAGTGATGCATTAGCGCATTTAACTTGCCAAATTGTCATTGAGCCGGGTCGTTCATTATTAGGCGATGCAGGTATATTAGTATCGAGTGTTGTTTTTGTAAAACATGGTGAAGAGCGTGAGTTTTTAATGCTTGATGCTGGCATGAATGATTTACTTAGACCCAGTTTGTACGATGCTTATCATGACATTTTAGCCGTTAATAATAGCCAAACAGAGCAGCAAAAATACGACATTGTCGGCCCAGTGTGCGAAACAGGTGACACCTTTGCCAAATCAAGAGAGGTTAATCGTTCAAAAGCAGGCGATCTTATCGCGATTATGAGTTGCGGTGCCTATGGCGCAGTAATGGCGTCTAATTACAATGCTCGACTAACCGTACCAGAAGTGCTGGTGAGCAAGAATAATTTTGCCGTTATTCGTAAAAGACCTAGGTATGATGATTTAATTAAGCAAGACATTGTGCCTGATTGGTTAAGCTAATTTCATTGTTTATCTTAGCAAGCAATATAGATAAAAAGAAAACACTAGCAATCAAATAAGCGTGAGTAAGGGGTAGCTAGCCTCCCCCTTACTCTAAACATCTCTCGCTATTACATATCGAGTTATTACATATCGAATTATTCACACGCCTGACAAATATCCTCTAATTGACAGGTAATAACAAACACATTCTCGTAACCTACACGCTTAAGCTGCTCAGCAGCAAAACATGCTCTAGCACCTGTTGCGCAATGCAAGTAAATCGGTTTGTCCGCATCAGGGAACTTTTGCAGCACTTGCATTTCTAATAACCCACGTGGAATATTAATCGCATTGTTTGCTGATTTTTGCGCAAATTCTGCTGGCTCTCTCACATCAATGATTATGCCGTCATTTTGTTGGCAATCAGCCGCTGCTTTTTCAGCATTTACAATCGTAATTTCAGCTTTAATCGTGGCAACAATTTCAGGGATAGTTTTTAACATAATTATTTTCCTTACTTACAGAGTAAGCTCTGTATTTCAATCTTAAGACATTAACTGCAATTACGACTTTCTTGTAAGCCAAGCTTTCTCAAAATAGTCATCATTAAGCACCACTTAGTAAATGATGATTGAATTAAATTAACGGCAATGAAAACCGTGAACCATAACCAGTTCATTGAAATATTCACCGCTAAGTATAGCGACAACAAAATCATAATACCTGCGATCAATCTTAGTGCTTCATTTACTGTCATAGTAGTACTCCTCGTTTAGGCATGGCTTAGTTTTAGCTTATATATAGCTTAGTTTTGACTAATATTTATAGTGCCGTTTTAACCTATCAATAGCTCAGCTATTAGCCTGAAAATTAAACTTAGTTATAGGCAAAAAAACTTATCACCATTACATTAGCAATCTCTAATATTTTATATATTAGCCTTTACTAATTTAGAAAACAACTATAAACTTAATAAAAATTAAATAACCATTATGTTGAGCGTTAATCGATGAACACCGAACAACAAGAACTTAAACAGAATGCGATACAAGTCGCTGACATGCTTAAAAAACTATCAAACCCTTATCGGTTAATGATTTTATGTTGTATCAGCGAGCATGAGCTCACAGTAAGTGAATTAAATGAGCAAATTGATTTATCGCAATCTGCGTTATCCCAACATTTAGCTAAATTAAGAGAAAGTAATATCGTATCAACACGTCGTGAATCCCAAACTATTTACTACCGCGTCGCCAATGAACAAATCAAAGAACTGCTGGTTATTTTGCAAGAAAAGTTTTGCCATAAAGCTGATTAGTTAGCATCTTACATCATTAATTATTTTCAAAAATCTTAACCATAGTGAACATGATATGAATACAGCCACTAATACAACAAGTAGATTTTTAGCTTATGTACTACAAAGTAAGTTACCACTATTTGTGCTGATTTTATCGATTATTGCCGGCATGTTGGCACTAAAATTTACTCCCCGTGAAGAAGAGCCGCAAATTGTTGTCCCTATGATAGACGTTATGGTGCAAGCACCTGGGGTCAGTGCCAAACAAATAGAACGCTTAGTGACTACACCACTAGAAAAATTACTTGCTCAGGTTAATGGTGTCGAACACATTTATTCGGTCAGTAAAGAAAGCCAAGCGGTTGTGACCTTAAGGTTTCATGTTGGTGAAAGTAGAGAGCGTTCGTTATTAAACACTTATAATAAACTCCACTCAAACACCGATAAAATTCCTGCAATTGTTCAGCATTGGCAAGTTAAACCCATAGAAGTAGACGATGTACCTATTTTAATGTTGGGACTGTGGAGTTCTGATAGCAAAAAAGTCGATGACTTTACACTAAGGCGCCTAGCTGAAGAAGTCTCTATTCATCTACAGGCTATTGAAAATACCAGTGAAGTAAACATTACTGCCGGTAGAACAAGAGAAATTCAAATTAATGTTATACCCGAGCAATTGGCTGCTAGGCAGTTATCAATGCAAGAAATTGTTCAAGCTATTCAATCATCAAATCAATTATCCCATATTGGAAATATTGCCCTAGAAAATGAAAGTGTTGCCCTACAAAGTGGAGATGTTTATCGCGATACAGCAAGCTTAGCTTCAACGCCAATTAGTGTTATTGATGGTAGTGTGGTGATGCTAAAAGATGTCGCCACAATTACCGATGGCCCTAGTGAGCAAAATCATTACTCATGGATAGATTTTGCTGCAAATGTTCAACAACAAGCATCAAGTGATAACCCATTAGTCACCTTAAGTATCGCGAAACAAGCGGGCAGTAATGCCGTTTCTGTGGCTAAATCCGTGCATCAAGTCATGGCTGATTTGCAAGAGAAAATATTTCCCGAATCAGTACAGCTGGTCACATTGAGAGATTATGGCCAAACTGCCAACGAAAAGGTCAATAACTTAACAACAAGTCTTGCCTTTGCAGTATTTACTGTGGTGGTTTTTATAGGGGTTTTTCTAGGCTGGCGCTCAGCAGTTGTGGTTGGGCTTGCCGTGCCTATTTGCTATGGCATCACGCTCGCTTTAGATTTAGCCTTTGGTTACACCATAAACCGTGTCACCCTCTTCGCTCTTATCTTGTCTTTAGGCTTATTAGTTGATGATCCTATTACGGGCGTTGATAATATCGAGCGCTATTTAAAACGAAAAAAAGCCTCTCTCACCGATAACATTGTTGGCGCTATCAATGAAATTCGCGTGCCCTTATTTATGTCGACTATCACCATAGTGTTAGCTTTTTTACCCCTAGCCTTTATAACAGGCATGATGGGTCCTTACATGGCGCCGATGGCATTTAACGTACCTTTAAGTGTAATTAGCTCAACGCTTGTTGCCTTTTTAGTGACGCCTTGGCTGGCAGCCAAATTTATCAAAGCCCCCAAGCAAGATAATTCAGCCGTTAACACCTCAGTGGAACAAACAGGTTTTACGCGCTTTTATCGTAAAATATTAACGCCCCTACTTGACGATAAACGCAAAGGAAAAACTGCACTTTGGTTAGTGCTAGCCTTATTTATACTTGCCGCAATGTTACCCGTACTTAGGCTCGTTCCGCTTAAACTATTACCCTATGATAATAAAAATGAAGTACAAATTATTATCGATATGCCTGAATCTGCAAGCCTTGAGCAAACGGCTGCCATGGCTAAAAAAGTCTCACTTATAACTCAACAATTACCTGAAGTTGTCGCCATTGCAAGCTATGTAGGTCTGCCCTCTCCGATTGATTTTAACGGAATGGTTAGGCAATATTATCAGCGTCATGCCAACAATTTAGCCGATTTGCGATTAACCTTATTAGATAAAAGTGAGCGAGAGCATCAATCGCACGGAATTGTTTTGCGTTTACGTGCTTTACTGGCTCCACTAAACAAAACACTCGAATCAGGCAACATCAACATAAAAGTGGTTGAAGTACCACCTGGCCCACCGGTATTAAGTACTTTAGTTGCTGAAGTATATGGCAATGAGTTTACCGATTACGATGCATTACGACATGCTTCAAAAACCGTAGCCACAAGACTAAAAGCAGAGCCACATGTGGTAGAAGTTGATACCACCGTGGGTGATGCACAAACACTACAGCGCTTTGTCACCGATAAAACTAAGGCGGCCTTATCTGGTGTTTCAACACAAAATATTAATCAAGTACTCAATATTGCTAACCAAGGTGAAGTCGTTAGTTATTTGCACTTAGAGCAAGAAGCCACACCACTTGCAATTAAATTAAAGCTCGCCCTTGATGAGCGAGAAACATTATCCAGCTTATCTAGCATAACGGTAAAAGGCGAAGCAGGTATAGTGCAAAGCCAAACTCCACAAGGAATAGATATGGCACCACAGTCTATTGTGTCACTAGGTGAGTTAGGTCAATTTGAAAAATCTGTTAGTGATAACGTTATTTTTCGCAAAGACTTAAAACCGGTTGTGTACGTTACCGCCGATATATCAGGTAGAACACCTGCAGAAGTTATTGCAGATATCACCAGTGACTTGCAGCCAGCGCATATTCTTAATGAAAAAACCTCAACTCAAGTTAATGAAACCTCCCCGCATTGGTCATCGCGAACATTCTTAACCAGCGGTGCTAAACAGTATTGGCAATTACCTGAAGATATCAACTTATCGTTTAGTGGCGAGGGTGAGTGGCGCATTACCATTAGAGTATTTCGTGATATGGGGTTAGCCTTTGCCTTTGCTTTAACCGCTATATTTATCGTACTGCGTATTCAAACTGGCTCGGCGGCATTGTCTGGCATCATTATGTCAGCCATTCCTTTAACGGTTATTGGTATCATGCCAGGCTTTTTCTTATTGAATCAATTCGGCGAAAGAGAAATCGCTGGTGCACCTGAGCCCGTACTTTTCACCGCAACAGCCATGATTGGCATGATTGCACTTGCAGGCATCGTTGTACGTAACTCTCTTATTTTAATTGAGTTTATTAACCAAGCCCAACAACAAGGGCTGACCATTAAAGAGTCATTATTACAAGCAGGGGCTGTACGTATGCGCCCTGTGTTATTAACCGCAGGAACCACATTATTAGGGAACTTAATTATCACGTTAGATCCTGTGTTTAGTGGTCTTGCTATCGCCATTATCTTTGGCATTATTTCTTCTACCATATTTACCTTGTTAGTTGTGCCTATTGTCTACTCATTAGTATTTGATAAAGCTGATAACAAAACCGCACACGTAGAAAACCAACCCGTATCAAAAATTACTGACACGCAAAAGGTGTAACATGACAGCACAAAACTCAAAATCACCAAGCTCAACTAAAAAAACATCATGGTTAATACCTAGCCTCGCGTTAATTATTTTACTCTTAATGGTAGCGTGGTTAGCAGGCTTTTTTAATGAACAAGTAGCACCTGCAACATTGCCTATTCAAGCTAAGAGCGTTATTGATAAAGAAAACATCTTAACTGTACAAAGCAAAGTAACGCAAAATATTGAAGGCGTTGCTGCGAGTTTGGTTGCTAAACAAAGCACAACTATTTCTTCACGAATGCTGGCAAGGGTAGCAAAAGTATATGTAAGAGCTGGTGATGAAGTTAAACAAGGCGACATTTTAATTGAGTTAGAGAAAAGCGATCTATTAGCGAAAGTAAAAGAAGCTGAGCAGCAAATATCATCAATTAATGCCAGAGTAGAAGAAGCACAAGCGAACTTCAATCGCGCTAAAGAGTTATACCATAAAAAAATTGCCTCTGCGTTCGATCTTGATAAAGCAAAAGCTAATTTTGACAGTATTAGCGCCGAGCTTACCGCAGCAGAACAAAGTAAAGCGCAAGCAGAAACGACTTTAAGTTATGCCACTATTAAGTCGCCTATTTCAGGGAAAGTGGTTGATCGCTTTACCGAACCTGGTAATACCGCACAACCTGGTACTAAGTTACTGACTTTATATAACCCCGTGTCGTTGAGAGTAGAAGCGCAAGTAAGAGAAGCCAGTGCCCTAACATTAAAACCTGGACAAACCATTAATGTTGAATTACTGAGTTTAATGAAAGTACTTCAAGGTAAAGTCGAAGAAATTGTACCAGCAGCAAATACTGGCTCACGCAGTTTTTTAGTGAAAGTGAGTATTGATTATCAACAAGGATTATTACCCGGTATGTACGCCCGTATGCTTATTCCTGCTGATTTTAGTAAAAAGATAATTATACCAAAGGCGAGTATAACCCGAATTGGCCAATTAGATTTTGTATGGTTATTAGAAAATGGCGTTAAGCAAAAGCGTTTTATTCGCGTGGGTAATCAAGTCAGCATCAATCAAGTCAATGTTATTTCAGGACTTTCAGATGGTGATACCATTCTATTAAATAAAGCTTAGGCGTATTTATCCATGTTTAATCATTCTGCCGAGCAATGAAAAGTATCAACAAAGGTCAATAGGTTCTAATAACCTAAAAAGTAAAGATGAAAGTAATCTTTGTTATAGTCGCTATTCAGTAAGATCTTTCATCTACTAGGTTATTTTAAAAAAGTGAGAAAACTTTACAAAAAATGCACAGCTGGTGTTAAAAATTTGTTAGAATCGCGTCAAATTATTCTCTACTCCCATTTGATTATTATTGACTAGATCGTATTTCAAAGGGGAGTTGCACCACACATCAAATTGTAAAGGATGATCATGAAATCAAAATTAGCGATAACCGCCCTGTGCTTACTGCCACTTGCTAGCCAAACAGCTTTTGCTGAAGAAAAGAAAGCCTCAGAATTAACCATGTCAGCTGAGCTTGGCTTTTTGTTCAAATCAGGTAACACCAAAAGTGGCGACATTAAAGCAGGTTTTAACCTTAAGCATAAGAAAGACCAATGGACTAACCTTTTTGCTATTAATGCACTAGCAAAAAAACTTGAAGAAAAAGATGAAGAGACTGGCGATAAAGAGTTTGTTACCACGGATAACAAGTGGGATTTAAAAGCCCAAACTAACTATACTTTACATGAAAATGGCAAAAACTATTTATACGGTAACTTAGGCTACCAGCAAGATAAATTCAGCGGTTTTGAAAGTCAAAGTTCTTTATCTGCGGGTTGGGGTCGTCACTGGATTGATACTGAAACCAGTTCACTCTTTGCAGATATTGGTCCGGGTGTAAAATATGATGTAATTCGTGCCACTGACACAGAGCTTCAAACAGAAGAGACAAACTTCATATTACAAGCACAAGCGTTATACACCACTAAAATTAATGAGTTTGTTGAATTCAAGCAATACTTAGTCGCTAAGCAAACCTTTGAATCAGGCAAGAACAGTGTTTATCAATCTGAAACTTCAATTACGACGAAATTAATTGAATCAATGCAGCTTAAGTTTGCTCTTCGTATCGATTACGACACAGAAGTAGCCCCAGAGTTTGAAAATACCAACACTGAAACGTCATTAACGTTAGTTTATAATTTTTAATCACAACGTTATTTCTTTGTCATAAAAGCCTAAAACTAATTAAAAAAGGGTCAAAAGTAGTCAAGCTACTTTTGACCCTTTTCTTTATAAGTGTATACTAAACATTATCTTAGTAATATTAGGTTTCATTCGTTGAAAAGTAATCCCTTGAGAAAGCTCTTTTCAATTACGCTCTATTTTACCTGTCTTGTGTCATGGGTTACTTCCTATGTGAACGTAGCAATGGCGGATGAAACAAAATCATTACAAACACCTATACAATCAATAGCAATATTTTATCCTCGCTCAAAAGAACCTTATCGCACTATTTATCAAGAAATTATTGAAGGCATTGACAGCAAAGCTAACATGTCGTCACAAAGAATTGTCTTTGAACGCATTATTTTAGAGAAGAGCTTTGACAGTGAAGCCATTGCTAATGACCTCAAAAAAAACGGTATCACCAAAGCGATAGTGTTAGGTCGACTTGGCTGGAAGTTAGCTAAAGGGCTTTATCAATACAAAGAAGACAATGGTAAACCTACATTTCATATAGTATCGGGCGCACTACCCATCAGTCCAAATGGCTTATCTGGTATCAGTCTTATTACCGCTCCCTCTGCACTTTTTGATTACTTAACAGAAGTTGCCCCTACGGTGCAAAATATTCATTTTGCGTATAGCAAACAAAGTGAATGGTTAGTTGATATCGCCAGAAAAGCAGCACACAGTAAAGGGCTGTCATTAAATACTCACAAAGTAACAACCACTAAGGAAGCGTTTACATATTACAAAAACCTGTTTAATTCAGATATTTCAAATAAAGATGCTATTTGGCTTCCTGTAGATAGGATAGCCTCAAACGACAAAGTAACTTTACCTCTAATTTTAGAAAAATCGTGGTCAAAAGAAGTGGTGGTGTTCTCAAGTAAACCTTCTCACGCAAAACGTGGCGTATTATTCTCGACCTACCCTGATAATTTCTCTATGGGGACACAACTTTTTACTATGGTAAACGAACTTTCAAAGCAACCCATGCAGAAAAACTTTTCCCCGTTAAAGTCCACTTTACTCGCTATCAATTTAAGAACTGCTGCTCATTTAGGTTTTAAGTATAGTAGTAAGCAGCAAGAAACCTTTAAACTCACTTTTCCTAAGTAGTACTGATGCAACTTTCTTACTTATTTCCCTATAAAAGAAGCTTTAAGAGTCAGCTACTTAGTTTATTTTTATTGTTAGTTATTATCCTTGCTTTAACAACTTCGGCTTTAACCGCTTGGCAAAGTAGTAAAACCATTAGCGAAGCAACCATAGAAAATGGTTTACAAATCACCCATAATTTTGCTGAGCAAAGTGTTCTGGCGTTAGTAACTGGCAGTATTGAAAATGCTAACGAAGCCGTAACCAATACCCTAGGCTTTAGGCCTATAATGGCAGTTTCTATATTAAATACCGACGGTGAGGTATTGTTATCCTCAGAAAACATGTCCTTAAAAAACGTTGTTTCAGATATCAATGCGCTTAAAAGTATTAGTCAACTTGTTCATGAATCAGATATGTTTTGGGTGTTTAGTTCTCCCGTTTACTTGCAAGATGAACAATACGACGATGAACTGATTGAACCCGATAATGAAACGCTACAACAAGAGCTAATCGGCTATGTATTAGTTGAGTACAGTAAAAAAGAGTTACATAAAATACAACGTACTATCTTCATCAGTAATATTGTTACAGGCTCAATTATCGCATTAATTCTTGCCTTAGTTATGCGTATTATTATTACTCGTATGACTAAACCTTTACTGGCAATTTCACAAACAATGGAAAGCGCTCGCGAAACAGGGCTATACCCTAAAGCCCAAGTAGCAGGCGCTCTTGAACTTAGGCAGATTGCCCATGCCTACAATCAACTGATGACAATTTTAGAAGTGCAAAATGCTGAATTAGCCAAGAGCAGAGATACACTAGAATCTGAAGTAGAAATACGTACACAAGAACTTGTTGTCGCAAGAGATGGCGCTTTAACAGCGAGTCGTCATAAGTCTGAATTTTTAGCCAATATAAGCCATGAACTCCGAACTCCGCTGCAAGCTATAATCGGTTACACTGATTTAGTACGAGAAGATTTAGAGTTAGAGTGCATGGACACCCAAGTTGAAGATCTTAACAGAAGTATTCGCAGCGCTAATACTCTACTTGCATTAATAAACAATATTTTAGATTTAGCTAAAATAGAAGCAGGTAGAATGGATCTTCATGCTAAAGAGACAAGTATTAAGCAATTATTAGCTGAAACTATTGAAACGGTAACGCCAATGGCTGCTGCGAACAATAATACATTAAACATGACTACCGGAGAGTTAGCTAGCACATTATTTGTCGACCGACAAAAGCTAATGCAAATATTTTTAAATTTATTGAGTAATGCCTGTAAATTCACTAAAAACGGTGAAATAACCTTTCATATCTATAATGACTTATCATTTCTTTATTTCTCGGTACAAGATACAGGTGTAGGCATCGCCAAAGACATGCTTGATTATATTTTTGAGCAATTCACTCAAGTAGACGGAAGTCAAACAAGACAATTTGAAGGCACAGGTTTAGGCATGGCCATAACACAAAACTTTTGCCAGCTTATGGGCGGCCAACTTACCGTCAAAAGTGAAGTCAATGTCGGTTCAACTTTTAGCGTTAAAATTCCCTTAGTTTGGGATGAACATGAAATTAGTGATACAAAATAATAAACGGAGAGTACAAATGTCTATTTCAATGAAATATATCTCTTTATCAATACTAACGGCACTATCATTATCTTCAACCACGGTCCTGAGCAAAAATTATCAAACCGTATCGTTCCTTCCTGAGGAGTACTTTTCAGAAGACAGCGAAGACAGCCTAGCTGACTTTTATGGCGACGAAGAGTTTGTCAGCATTGCGACAGGTAATAAAGTACTTATAAAAAAAGCGCCTTCTGTTGCCACGGTAATTTCAGCAACGCAAATAGCACATATGGGTGCAAAAACCGTAGCCGAAGCGTTAGAAAATGTTCCTGGTTTACACGTTTACCCTTCACCTTTTAATCGTATGAATAATTCATTTTCGATTCGTGGCATTCATACCGATCAAAACCCTCAAGTACTCTTTTTAATTAATGGTTTACCGGTCAGAGAAGAATACACAGGTGCTCGGCCTGAAACCTTTCAAATGCCAGTGCATACTATAGAACGAATTGAAGTTATTCGAGGACCAGGTTCTGCTGTATATGGTGCTGATGCTTATTCAGGCGTAATTAACGTAATCACCCAAGATATCACCGCACTAGAAAAAAGCAGTTATGGCATCAGCTATGGCAGCTTTAACTCTTCAAATGCATGGTACAAAAACTCTTTCTCATCTGAGCACGTCAATTTTGGTATCGCCATAGAAAGTTTAAAAGGTGATGGTGATGAAGATCGTATAATAAGTAGAGATTTACAATCAATCTTTGATGACACATTAGGCACAAACGCTTCATTAACGCCAGCCCCAGTATCAACTAACTATAATATTTTAGATGTCAGGCTATCTGCTGCTACCGAGCAACTAAACGCTAACTTTTGGTATTGGAACAACGATGATGCAGGGCAAGGCCTTGGAGCAGCACAAGCACTTGACCCCTCAGGCACACAAAACACAAATATTTATCAATTTGACCTTGCATACGACTGGCAATTATCAGGCTGGGATGCGAAAGTCCTCTACAACTATTATCAGCTTGAAACTAAAGCAGAATTTACCATATTACCTGCAGGAGCACTGATTCCCTTGGGTTCAGATGGAAATATGAACTTAGTTTCCCCTGTCGGTATTGGCTTATTTACTGAAGGGTTAAAGGGAAACCCTGCACCGAAAGAGGTTTTGAACTCTATTGATTTTAATGCGCTTTCTTCGCACTACAACGATCATCAATTTAGAGTTGCTATCGGGGTATCCCAAAGAAAGCTAACAGCAAGTGAACAAAAAAACTTTGGCCCTGGTGTACTGGATATGGAGCATGTCAGTCAACTCTTTTCATCAGGTCAACCTATTGTAGTTGATGGCATATTAACAGACGTAACCAATACGCCCTATGTATTTGTCAAAGATGTTGAGCGTTTCAATAGTTATGTCAGTTTACAAGATCAATGGAAGTTTGCTAACGATTGGGAGTTAACCGCAGGCCTTCGTTACGACTATTACGATGATTTTGGTTCAACTATAAATCCAAGACTCGCATTAGTATGGGAAATGACACAGAGTACTTCTTCAAAATTTCTTTATGGCAGAGCATTTAGAGCACCTGCCTTTGATACTTTATATGCAATAAACAACCCTGTAGGTTTAGGTAACCCAAGTTTATCCCCTGAAACGATAGATACCCTTGAAGTCAGTATTAACCAACAGCTCTCAAAAGATTTTAATTGGTCTACCAATGTATTTGCTTATGAAAGTAAAAACCTCATTGAGTTCGTTCCTGATCAAGGTACTACCACAACAACAGCGCAGAATGCCCGAGGTCAAGTTGGTTATGGTTTTGAAAGTGAATTAAGTTGGAATAACATCACAGGATTGTGGAAACTAAATTACTCTTGGCAACATTCAGAGGATGATGAAACAAAGCAAACTATAATCATGGCGCCTCGTCAGTTATTTAACGCAATGTACGATAGCCAAATAACTGAATCGCTCAACTTCAACGCAAAACTTAACTGGGTTGGAGATCGTGCGAGGCAAGTTGGTGATACACGTCCTGAATTAGATAACTATGCTACTGTAGACGTTGCCTTACACTGGGATCTTGATGCCGAACATGTCTGGAAAGTATCACTTATTGGCAAAAACATCACTGATGAATCAGCATTTGAACCCTCTCATCCATTAGTACCTGAAGCTATGGGCCCCATATCAGATTACCCCATTCAAGGTCGCTCTTTCTACCTTCAATTAAGTAAAAATCTTTGAATGAGTAATTATTATGAATAGTAGAAAAGTTAATATTGAAAGTAGAAATGAACAGTTCTCTACAAAAATAAAGAGCAGAATTACGCTAGAAATACCTAGCGATGACAATGAGTTTTTGGCTCAACAAACTTATACACACGGTTATAACGTACTTGATTTAATGGATCACTGTGATCCCATTGATAATCTTTTTTTGATTTTCAAAGGCGAATTACCCAATGCGATAGAAAAGAAAATACTCACAAAATTATCAATATTTTTAATGAACCAAGGCCCAAGAACCATAGCAGCAAGAACAGGCGCCAATGCAGGGGTAGGTCGAACTGACGTAAATCACATCCTCCCGATTGCGATCATGGGAATGAGCGGTAATTATGGCGGTTCAAAAGAAGTGGAAAATGCCATGAGGTTTGTTCATCGTAATGTTGATAAAGATGCCGCTAACGTAGCTAAACAATGCTTAGCTGATAAGCCTGATGATGTTGAAGGTGACTGGATTATAGCTCCAGGTTTTGGTACTGATTTTAGAGGTCAATCTCCTTTTTTATTAGACGTTAAAGATAAGTTTATGCAAGCTTGCCCTGATAACGGATATCTTGCTTGGTGCCAAAAATTCATTAACGCTTTGCCTGCAGAGAAAAACTGTGGTTGGCGATTAGCATCAATTGTAGCAGGCGTTTTACTTGACCTTGGTATACCTGCAAGGGTCGGAGCAGGACTTTTTCAATTACTCGCTAGCCCCACCGCCTTCGCTCATGGAGTTAGCTTCGCTGATAAACCCATTACTGAGATTCCCTTTTTAAAAGATGAAGATTATGAAATCAAACCAATCTAAAAGTATTTGGCAAAAAAATCGCGGAAAAATATCAACAAATAAAGGCGGTTGGCGTATCGGAGAAGCCATTTACAATTGTGGATTCTCCATGATGGACGATCTTGTCGGCAAAAAGTCTTTCTTTCAAACCTTAGTGTTAAATGTCACCGGTAAATTACCAAGTGAAAAAATGGCACATTGGTTTGAAGCCAGTTTTATCTGCTTAAGCTGGCCTGACTCAAGGATTTGGTGTAATCAAAATGGTGCCTTACTAGGCACAAGTCAAGGTTCGCCAGTCGCAGGCGTTGCTGCTGGAATATTATCAGCTGATTCACGTATGTATGGACCTGGCTCTATTTCGGGTGGGGCAGAATTTATTATTCGAGCATTAGCATGGTCAAAACAAGGACTGACACCTTTAGACATTATTCAAAAAGAACTTGCCAGTAAATATACTAAACCTGGCAATAAACCAGTGATAGTAGGTTATGCAAGGCCAATTGCCACAGGCGATGAAAGGGTAGAAGCAATGGAGAAAGTCTCTAAGTCGTTAGGCTTTATCGAAAAAGAACACTTAACCTTAGCTTTTGAGATACACAAAACGTTAGCAGAGCATTATCAAGAAAACATGAACTATGTTGGTTATGTTACAGCATTTCTAGTTGATGAAGGCTTTAGCGTCAATGAAATACATCGGATTTATAGCACTTGGGTTCACTCAGGTGTTCACGCTTGTTTTGCTGAAGCAAACGATAATATTGCTGGCACCTTCCTACCGTTGGCTTGCGATGATATTGAGTATGTTGGCAAGGCGCCAAGAAAGTTCCCGAAAAACGCCCAATAAAATAAGCGCCTTGAGTTGTACGTTTAATATAAATAATTAACCACCTGGCGTAGCGGATTCGTTTTGATCTGCTAAGCCTTTAACTCGTTGCCCCATCGGCGGAATTTCATCGCCATCAATGACTAAATTAATCATGGTTGGTGCTTTTTTATTACCTAGGCGTTGCCAATCAATCGCCATGAGTTCTTCAGGTGTTCTCACTGTAATGCCTTCAATCCCCATCGCTTCAGCGAGTTTGGCATAATTAATTTCGGGGAGTTCAAAACCAACTTGCTCTGCACCACCAAGAATTTGCCCATGTTTAACCATGCCTAATACACTATCATTTAACACAACATATATAACAGGTAATTGATGTTGTAATGCAACCGTTATTTCTTGGCCTGACATCAAGTAGCTACCATCACCCGTGATACAAACAGACGGTTGTTTACTACCAAAGGTGCTTCCTATCGCAGCACCAATAGCCCAGCCCATCGACCCAAACCCCATCGCAATGTGATAGTTACCTTGTGCATTTTTACGATGAAAATAATGAGTAAACCACGCCCAAGTGTTACCAGCATCTAAATGTAATCTAAAATGTGAAGGGATAGCTTGTGAAAATTCTTTTACCACACGCTGAGGTTTCAAGGGAACTGCATCAGATAGGCAAGCTTGCGGGTCATTCAAGGTAATTTGATAGCCATGCACAGCGGCTTCAGATTTATTATCTGCAAAGCGTTTTTGAATAACATCGACAGATCCCCATGATCTTCCCCATTTCAAACCTTCACTGATATTCTGATTTAACTGTTGAAAAATAGCCTTTAAATCACCACACACATGATGTTGCGCCATAGGTGTTCTAGAAAAGTGCTCAACGGTTGTATCAATATGTACTAATCGTTCTCCTAATAATTGCTGTTGCCAACCGCCCGTCCCTAACTCAGTTATAGGGGCACCTACAGCAATCACTAAATCTATTTCTTTATCTTCTAAAGTTTCTTGCGCACTTATATGCCCAGCAAAACCATATACGCCTCGATAACGTTTATGATAACCGTCGACCCAGCGCTTTCCCGCAGGACCTGTTACGATTGGCGCATGGGTGAGATCTGAAAATTTCAATATTTCGTCAATTGCAGGGCCACAACCTTTACCTAAAAATATCGCTACACGCCACGCTTCTGACATCATTTGCGTTAATTTTTCAACTGCTGCATTATCCGTTAAAGTGCCAACTTGGGTGAGTCTGCCAATACTCACTTGTGAAGTCCCCATAGCAGTTTGACGTAAAATATCTGAAGGAATACTAATATGAGCGGGGCCATTAGGCGTATGATTAGCGGCCATTAAAGCGGCAATGAGCTTGGTATTCATTTGCTCGCTATGAGATATCAAGGTGCTATAACGCGTACATTTTCGAAATATAGCCACGGTATCAATTGCTGTACAAGAAGACTCTTGCAATGCATTTTTACCAAATTTAGGCAGCGGAGTTTGTGCGGTGATAACTAGCATAGGTACATTATCAGCATAGGCAGATGCAACACCAGTCAGTAAATTGGTTGAGCCTGGGCCTGTCGTTGCACAGCAAACACCTAGTTTACCCGTTTCTCTCGCATACCCTTCAGCCATAAAGGCGGCACCCGCTTCATGTCTAGCAACAACAACTTTTGGCGCGTTGATGTCAGTCGCGCGTGCTAAAGCATTATATAAGGGCTCAATGGCTCCACCAGGAACGCCAAAAACATATTCAACTTCAAGTATCTTCAAATACTCAATAATTAAATCCGCATTATCTAAGACTTTACTGTGCTCTTCTTCGTTTTGTACAGTAATTTCACCCTTAGTTGGCAGAGAAATGCTCATTGACGCCCTCGCGATTGTTTAATTGATAATGTTAACCTTACTAAATAGTTCATGTACTGGCTTTGGTTTACATAAATGATAACCTTGCGCATAAGTTACACCTATGTCAGCTAATATAGTCAAGGTTTCTTCATTTTCAACAAATTCAGCAACGGTTTTCTTATCGAGTGCACTAGCGACTTCATAAATCGCTTTAACTAATGCTAAATCAACGCTGTTATTGGCTAAGTCAACAATAAAAGAGCCGTCAATTTTCACTGATTGTGCAGGCAATTGTTTTAAGTAGGTGAAGGTACTAAAACCAGTACCAAAGTCATCAATTGAAAATTCACAACCTAATGCACTTAACTGCTCTATTATCTCTTGTGTTGCTGCTATATTACTTAAACTAGCACTTTCCGTTAACTCAAAAATAATACGACTGGCTTCAATGTGATATTGCTGCAATTTATCTTTTAACAACGGAATTAAACGCTCATCACTAAAACCTTGAGCAGACAAGTTTATCGCAATTTTATTCAACCCTGGGTGTGCAGCCAAGTAACTAATCGCTTTACTAATCACTTGCCTGTCGAGCAAGCTCATATCCCCCTCTCGCTCTAAAGCAGGAATAAACTCACCAGGCATAATAATTTTATTATCTAGTTCTAATCTCACTAAGGCTTCGTAATAAGCAATTTCTCTGGTCGCAATATGATAAATAGGTTGAAAATGTAAAATAAGGTTATCATCGGCAACGGCTTGATGAAGGGTTCTCGCCCATTCTAAACTGGCCTGTAACTCTTTACTTAATATATCGTTTTGATTATAAACATGGGCGGTATTTCGTCCCATTTTCTTGGCAGCATACAAAGCAATATCTGCATGTTTCATGTAATCTTGCGCTGAAAATTCACTGCCATTAATTTCGGCAATACCAATAGAACAATTAACCTTGAAAATTTGTTCCTCTATTTCACATTTATATGAATCGAGTAGTTGGCAAATATTAGTCGCTAAAAGTAATGCGGTTTGCATATCGGTATTGGGTAGCAATAAAGCGAACTCATCACCACCGATCCGGGCAATAAAATCAGCTTCACGAATGCGAGAACGAATAAGTGAGGAAATATTTCTCAATACTACATCACCATGATGATGTCCTAAGGTATCATTAATCACTTTAAAGCGATCTAAATCTAAATAGAATAAAGCATGAGGCCCGTTTCCACGTGCAGCAGTCGCTGAAAACTGTTTTAGTTCAGTTTCAAAATAAACACGGTTATATAAACCTGTTAAGCCATCATGCATCGCTAGATATTCTAAATCTTTTTGTGCTTTCTTACGGGAAGTCACATTATCAATAGTACCTGATATATAACGATTTTTTTCACTCTCAGAGAGGTTGATATCAAACTTTGCTTCTACCCATAGTTCTTCATTAAACTTATTCTTTAACCTAAATTCAAAACTATGAGAGCTGGTTTTCCCTGAAAGTAACACTTTTAATTCATTTGAAATATAAGCGCCTGGAGAGCTGGGTTTCTCCATAAAATCAAGCAAAGACTTCTGGTTTGATTCATCAATAGTATAGCCTGTAAACTTCTCCCAAGCTTTGTTCAAAAAGCATATTTCGCCTTGTTCATTTAGCTCAATGATTACACTGCCTAATTGATCTAACAGCTGTTGATGCTGCTCAAAAACATTACGATATTGTGCTCTAGATTCGTTTAATGATTTTACTTTATGAGCAAATTGCTTGTTACTAATAATAAAATCATCACGCCTTGCTGCACTCTCGCATACCCCTCTTAACTGTTCAGCTCTAAAAGGTTTAGTGATAAAATCAGCTGCGCCTTTTAGCATTAATTCTTCAGCTAATTCCATAGTATGGTTAGCGGTCATAATGACAACAGACTGAGAGGGCTGTTCTTTCATCATAATTTCTAAAACATTGTTACCACTCATACCTGGCAACATCACATCTAACAGTACAAGATCATACTCATTTTGACGCCACAGTGTTAACCCTTCTTCACCATCAACCGCAGTATCAATATTAAAACGTGTCGATAATATACGGTTCACCAACTGTCGAGTATCTTGATTATCTTCAACTACGAGCAATGATGCCTTTTTCATATCAGCGACAGGCAAGTGTTCGTCATTATTTAACAAGTCAGGTAATTGTTCACATTCAGAAAAGGCAATCAGTTTATTGATGCCAAATTCACGTGCAGTTGTGCGAGCAATATGTTCACACCACGTGTTGGCAACTAAAATAAACGGCGTTTCTGATGAACATTTTAACACGCCCGAACGAACCATCCGAGCTAAGCGCCATCCGTCAAAATTATCAAGATTAATATTACTAACAATAAAGTCTACAGATTGGGTTTTTAACGTTTCAATGGCCACTTGTGTAGAAGTAGCAGGGAGGATTTTAATATCTGTTTGCTCTGATAATAGTTTTTCAAGCGTGGAAAATCGTTCTAGATTGGTATTAAGCAAGAGTAATTGCTTTGTTTGCCGAAGCTGCGACATATCCTCTCAACCCTTTAATTTACATAGATAACTCGCTTTATATGAAAACTTTCTTTATAGCGATAAGTCAAAACGACTATAACGTTAAAATAAAATGATTGCTAAGTTTTTTTTCCTAAGCTAAAAATATTTTACTGTTCAGAGGTCAGCTCACTGTAAAATACTGGATATTAAAGATAAAAACGCCAGACACTAAAACTTAGTGGCTGGCGTTCGTTACTCTACTTATTAACTTACCATGCAGTAAGCCTAAAATTCAGTAGCCTTAAAATTGATTAGACGTGTTTTTAGCACCACCCGCTTTCAACGCATTTTCACCTGCGAAATATTCTTTATGTGCATCACCAATATCAGAGCCTGACATATTTTGATGTTTCACACAGGCAATACCTTGACGAATTTCTTGACGTTGAACACCTTTAACATAGCCTAACATCCCTGCTTCACCGAAGTACTCTTTCGCTAAGTTATCAACTGACAATGCCGTAGTGTGATAAGTAGGTAAAGTAATTAAGTGATGGAATACATTCGCTTCTCGAGAAGTGTCTGCTTGGAATGTACGTACACGTTCATCAGCTTCAGCAGATAATTCCGTTTCATCATATTTTGCATTCATCAAATCAGCACGATCATACGCCGATACATCTTTACCTGCTTCAACCCATGCATCATAGGCTTGTTGACGGAAGTTAAGTGTCCAGTTGAATGATGGCGAGTTGTTATAAACCAGTTTTGCATTGGGGTGTACTTTACGTACATCATCCATCATGCCTTTGATTTCATGCACTGTTGGAACAGCTGTTTCAATCCACAGTAAATCAGCACCGGCATTTAACGCACCAATACAATCAAATACACAACGTTCATGCCCTGTGCCTTCACGGAATTGATATAAACCTGAAGGTAAACGCTTAGGTCGTACTAATTTACCGTCACGGTTTAAACACACATCGCCTTCTCGCATTTGTGACACATCAATTTCTTCTACATCTAAGTAAGAATTATAGATATCACCTTGATCGCCCGGCTCTTTCACTACAGCGATTTCTTTAGTCAAACCCGCCCCTTCAGAGTCAGTACGCGCAACGATAATCCCGTTATCAACACCTAACTCTAAGAATGCATGACGTAAAGCACGAATTTTTGCATGAAAATCAGCATGTGGAACCGTTACTTTACCGTCTTGGTGACCACATTGCTTTTCATCAGCCACTTGATTTTCAATTTGCAGCGCACAAGCACCTGCTTCAATCATTTGTTTAGCCATAAGGTAGGTTGCTTCAGCATTACCAAAACCAGCATCAATATCGGCAACAATTGGTACCACATGGGTTTCAAAGTTATCAATTGATTCTTGAATTTCTTTCGCTTTTGCTTGATCGTCTGCTTCAATTGCTTTATCTAACGCACTGAATAATAAGCCTAACTCACGAGCGTCGGCTTGACGTAAGAAGGTGTAAAGCTCATTCACTAATGAAGCAACACTGGTTTTTTCATGCATAGATTGGTCAGGTAATGGACCAAACTCACTACGCAGAGCCGCAACCATCCAACCTGATAAGTATAAGTATCTACGCTTAGTCGTACCAAAATGTTTCTTAATAGAAATCAGTTTTTGCTGACCAACAAAACCATGCCAACAACCTAAAGATTGTGTGTATTTAGTATTATCTGCATCGAATGCATCCATGTCTGCACGCATAATATCGGCAGTATATTTTGCAATGTCTAAACCATTTTTAAATTGATTTTGCACACGCATACGAGCAACAGATTCTGGATTAATCGCGTCCCAAGAGCTACCTGCTTTTTCTTTAATGGCTTTAACTGCTTCAATTGCACTTTGATAATTAGACATATCATTCTCCAAAAGTGTTGTTGTATTCTTTATTTAAGTTATTGGCATTGGTTGATTTGCTTCCTTGATTCAACGTAAACGTTTTGAATATTTAAAAGTAAGCTTTCATACCGGACAACAAAAAGAATAATCGCATTAGTGATATTTTCAAAATATATAATTACAATTACCACCATTCACAACATGAATACTATTAAATTTACAAAGCGTATTCTATTGATGGGTCATTGACTCCCTAAAGATAAGCAATACAACCCCATTAGCCTTTAGTCGTAATTAACGAGCTTATCGCTGATTTGTAGTAAAAATAATTGTATTCATAGGAAATATCGCTTATATATATTTCACTTATACTTTTTTGATTGGCCATTAAATTTATGAATATTTCTAAAATTGATCTTAATTTACTTATTTATCTTGATGTATTACTACGCGAGAAAAATGTTACTCGCGCAGCAAGCCAACTTAATATAACCCAACCAGCAATGAGTAATGGCTTGAAGCGGTTGAGAACATTGTTCAATGATCCTATCTTAGTGCGAACGTCTGATGGTATGGCACCCACAGAAAGAGCAAGAGCCTTAGCTCCTAGCATTCGTAAGATCCTTTTAGAGCTTGAAGAAGCACTTCAAGGTGAGGAAGAGTTTAATGAACTCAATAGTCAACGAGTTTTTCGTATTATGGCAAGTGATTATGCCGCTTCAACCTTAATACCCACACTTTTAAAGCTTCTCAATAAAGTTGCCCCTAATATCACATTAGACATAATGACACCCAGCGATGTTACCTTTCATGATGTTGAAGCAGGTAAAATTGATATGGCGATTAACCGCTTTGATGAATTACCACAATCGTTTCATCAAAAAGCTATCTGGCGTGATTCTTTCTCATGTTTAGTGAGTGCCGACAACCCTGTGGTAAGTAAATTTAATCTTAATGCTTATTTAAATAACAAACATGTATGGGTATCAAAAACTGGCTTTGGTGTTGGTGTTGGAATGGACCCAAAAGACGTTCAAAAATTAGGTTGGGTCGACGAAGCATTAGCAAGGCTTGGCAAAAAGCGAGACATTAAAGTATTCACCCGAAACTATCATGTTGCTATGCAATTAGCTTACGAAGATAACTTAATTGCAACCCTACCAACTAAAGCGGCAGAGCTACATAAAAATGATGCTAATTTTACCATTATAAAGCCACCATTTGAGATCCCTGACATCGAGCTTAAAATGATATGGAGCCCTTTATTACACCATGATGCAAGCCATGTTTGGTTTAGGCAATTAGTTATTGCTGCTGCCCAAAAAAGTCAAGGTCTACAATAGCAGCAACTTGTCTAATATGATGAAAAATGCGCTTTACACCCTTTGTGCAATTTCAGTCAGCTTACTTTTAGGTAAGCTGACTTATGCTCTCATACCTTTTGTCCCTGCTAGTCTATATGGCATGGTCTTTTACTGTTTGATGCTACATTTCAACATTATTTCACCTATCAAAGTTGAGAAAGTAAACCTGTGGCTAGTAAGGCATATGGGCGTTTGCTTTGTACCTGCAGGCGTTGGTATCATTAATCACTTTGATCTGATTAAGCTACACGGCATTGCCATCCTAATAATCATATTTGTATCAACATTTACTTTACTTACTGTGGTTGCCTGGTGTTCTGAGAAAATATTTAAAGCACAACAGAGCAAAGGTAATAGTTAAATGATTAATGACATTATTTCACCAGAAAATTCAACCGTATCATTGGCAATATTTATCACGCTAATAACACTGTTTCTCTATCAATTCTCGATGAAAATTCAGCAAAAATGGCAATTTATCTGGTTAAACCCTATGTTAATTACCATTCTCTTCTTAGTGCCATTTTTACTATATCAAAACATAACATATAGTCAGTATCATCAATCTAGCCAACTTTTTACGCTGCTATTAGAGCCAGCAATAGTTGCGCTAGGTTTTCCGCTATACCAACAGTTGCATCAAATAAGATACCATTGGCAAGGGATTATAGGTGTATTGTCTTTAGGGGTTTTAGTGGTGCTTTGTGTTAGCTTTTCTATGACAATGTTTTATATATACCAACCTAGTTTAGCCATTGCCTTATCACTAAAATCTGTGACCACCCCTATCGGTATTGCGCTTTCAGAGCAATTCTCTGCCGATAGCTCTATTACTGCTTTCTCAATTATTATCGCAGGTTTTATTGGTGGCATATTAGGGCCCAAATGGCTAGATTTACTAGGCATACACTGCGCTAAATCTCAAGGACTCGCCATTGGTGCTGCCAGTCATGTAATAGGTACAGCCATATTAGCAAAAGATAAACCTGAACATTGTGCTTACAGCTCGCTGGCTTTGATCTTTTCAGCACTATTAACCGCCATACTCAGCCCTTTAATCATTCCGCTATTACTAAAAGCGTTCAATTAACTCATAACTTATAGTAAATAGACAAAACATTCATATGGTGAATGACAGTTATCATTCAGTACAATACAATTAATACTCGCAAACAAAAATTAAACTTAACAATTTAAAAACAACAACTTAAAAAGATAAATATAGTTTTAATATTAGCTTAATCTTTGTCATAACATATGTTCAAGCCATGCAACTATTGCCAGTATTAATAATCCCCCCTAGTATTATCACTAATATTTATTATCGGTTATTACCATATAATAACGTTACGGTAATTTTAGCTTTATTGCTTAGCCATAAAACAGCGTAATTAAGAGAGGATTTTATGTCATCAAGAGTTGCCATTGAAAAGCTACACGTAAGCCAATGTCTTTATAACTTTATTGAAGAAGAAGCATTACCTGGTATTCAAATATCTTCTACACATTTTTGGCAGCAATTCGCCAATATTATTGATGACTTAAGTGACAAAAATCGTTTTTTACTTACAAAACGTGATGACATTCAAGATAAAATAGATCAATGGCATCAACAAAACCAAGGCGATAAGTTTGAATTTTCAGCCTATAAAGCGTTCTTAAAAAAAATAAATTATTTAGAACCAGAAGTCGCTGACTTTCAAATAGCGACAAAAAATGTCGATAACGAACTAGCTACCATTGCAGGGCCACAACTTGTTGTGCCTATTATGAATGCTCGCTTTGCATTAAACGCAGTAAACGCTCGCTGGGGAAGTTTATATGATGCGCTATACGGAACAGATGCCATTAGTGATGAAGGTGGCGCTGAAAAAACGCCAAGTTATAATCCAATTCGTGGCAAAAAAGTTATTTCCTTCGCAAAAAATTATTTAGATCAAGCAATTCCTTTAGAACATGGCAGTCACCAAGATGTTGTTGCGTACCATTTGAGTGACCAACAACTGATGGTTAGTTTAAAAAATGGCCAGCAAAGCTCATTAAAACAGGCTGACAGTTTTGTTGGCTATTCTGGGGTGATCAACAAACCCGATACTATCGTGTTAAAACATAATGGCCTGCATTTAGAGTTAATTTTTGATGCCAACAGCCCAATAGGTAAAGAAGACGATGCAGGTTTAAGTGATATTAATGTTGAGTCAGCATTAACCACTATTATGGATTGTGAAGACTCTGTTGCCGCCGTTGACGGTGAAGATAAAGTATTTGCTTATCGAAACTGGCTTGGCCTAATGACGGGAACGTTAACCAGTGACATTACTAAGGCTGGTAAACAGTTTACACGTAAAATGAATGCGGATAAAAGCTTTCAAACCTTATCTGGCGATAGCATCAAACTTAAAGGTCGAAGCTTGATGTTCGTTCGTAACGTGGGTCATTTAATGACCAACAATGCCATTATTGATAAGCACGGTAATGAAGTGCCAGAAGGCATCATGGATGCAATGATCACATCGTTAATTGCTTTACATGATATCAAAAATAACAATGAACTAAACAACTCAGACAAAGGCTCTATTTATATCGTCAAGCCTAAAATGCATGGCTCTGAGGAAGTGAAATTCGCCAATGAGTTATTTTCTCGAGTTGAACAAGCACTATCACTTGATGATAACACCATAAAAATAGGCATTATGGATGAAGAAAGACGCACGAGCGTTAACTTAAAAAACTGTATACATGCAGCAAAAGATCGTGTGGTATTCATAAATACTGGCTTCTTAGACAGAACAGGTGATGAAATTCATACGTCTATGAAGGCAGGTCCGATGGCCAGAAAAGCAGATATTAAAAACACGCCTTGGATCAGTGCGTATGAAGATAACAATGTAGACATTGGTTTAGCCTGTGGTTTTAGTAAAAAAGCTCAAATAGGAAAAGGCATGTGGCCTATTCCAGATCAAATGTCTAATATGATTGCTGCAAAAATAGGGCATGTAGAAGCCGGAGCAAATACAGCTTGGGTTCCTTCACCAACAGCAGCGACGCTACATGCACTTCATTATCATCATGTTGACGTTTTTGCTTTACAACAAAAGTTGAAACAACGAACACCAGCAAAGCTAGATGATATTCTAACAATACCGCTAGCCAAAGAGACAAACTGGTCAGAGAATGAAATTAGCGAAGAACTAGATAATAACGCTCAAGGGATTTTAGGTTATGTAGTACGCTGGATTGATCAAGGAGTTGGTTGTTCAAAAGTACCAGATATTAATGATGTTGGATTAATGGAAGATAGGGCAACGCTTCGTATTTCAAGTCAGCATATTGCTAATTGGCTATATCATGGCATTTGCACCATAGAACAAGTGCAACAGAGTTTGGAGAAAATGGCAAAAATTGTTGATCAACAAAATGCCCACGATAGCGAATACCAAGCGATGAGTGATAATTTTGCTGATAGCATAGCCTTTGAAGCAGCATGTGCTTTAGTATTTTCGGGTGCAGAACAACCAAATGGTTATACTGAACCGTTGTTACATCAATTTAGATTAGCAAAAAAACGTGAATTAAATTCACTATAGAAATAGATTTTATATAGTAAAATTAAATGACTAGCTATAAATAGCTAGTCATTTTTTATTACAAGGTATGTCATTTGAAATATGTTAACCAATTTACCGTTCATATATTAACAAGTGCATCGTCTATTTAAGCAACAATTCATCTTGAAAACCTTACCGCTTATCCCAAGCTATTGGCTATAGCGAAGATATGATCGTATAGTCAAAATGTAAAATTACTGTAACGATATAACGATATAGAAACTTATCTCTAACTAGTGAACACACGATAAGTATTAACAGCAAAGGAGATAGCAATGAAATCATTCAAACTTTTACTAGCATCAAGCATCATGACATTAGCTTTATGTGCTAGTTTTCATGTGCTTGCTGGGCAACCTTTGGCTGTGCAGCCTGTTATCATTAATGCAAAAACGAAAATAATCAGTTATAACAATTTAACAACGTCATCAAACAACACCGCACTTGCGGTAACGTCACTAGGTTTTAGTCAACATAAAACGATTGAAAACCTTACGCCTTCGCCTTCGCGTGTTATCAATAATCAACATAACCAGTTTTTTGAGGCCGCTGTTAATTTCAATGAAACATTACAACAAGTTATTTCTTTTTTTTCTGCACCTGATGAAACATTGACTGTAGAGCCAGAGCTAACTCAGCAAGAAATAGAGGAAGAAGTATCAATAACTAAATGCAAAGCAAGCTACAGCTAGTGTTAACTAATTTTTATTCCTAACTGAGGTTAAAAAACCTTTCAGCGCTCAAATTAGCCTGTAAGGTAAGCTTTATTCAAACACTTAACAGTATAGAAGCAAAGACTTAGCATAGTACAGGTTAACGACTAACTCTTTACTTTATTTTTATAGTAAACAAAGACATATTAAAAGCTTACTTCTTAAAAACCAGCCATCGACTCGCCACAAAAGTAATATTTATATCTCAATAGTCGCCAAGTCAATATTAACCTTGAAAGAACAATCCCCTTAGGTGCAATAGCTGAATATTTCAGGTAACCTACTAGTCATCGTACCATCTTCTTTTTACCGCTATGAACAGAACAAAAAAAATTCTTATTTGGTTGCTATTAGTTAGTGCATTAGCCGTCGCCACTATTGCAACATGGATTTTCAGCCGAATAGATGGTGCACTACCTTTACTTAATGGTAAAGAGACCGTCTTTGGCTTATCAAAAGCTGTCACCATCGAGCGAGATAAACTCGGCATTGCTACGATTAAAGCTGAAGATAGGCTCGACATTGCAGTAGCAACAGGCTTTATTCATGCGCAAGAACGTTTTTTTCAAATGGATTTACTTCGAAGAAACTCTGCGGGTGAGTTATCAAGTTTATTTGGCGCAAAAGCGGTTAACTATGATAAATCAATTCGAAGACATCGCTTTAGAAGAAAAGCGAGAGATATCGTAAATCACTTACCTGAAGCTCAAGTAGCGCTATTACAAGCATATACCCGTGGCGTAAACCAAGGACTTCAACACCTTAAAGGTACTCCATTTGAATATATTCTTTTGCAACAAGAGCCTGTTTTATGGAGTGAAGAAGACTCAATTCTTGCAATTTTCAGTATGTACATAGATTTGCAATATCACGATGGTCAACGTGAACGCACTTTAGGCTTAATGAAAGCTTTACTTAGCGCTGATGTATACGCTTTTTTAAACCCTAAAGGTAGCATTTGGGATGCGGCAATTGATGGTACGCAGTTTTCTGAGTCAAACATACCAGAATCTCCTTGGCCTTCTGCCTCAGCACAAATCAAAAACACTCATCACTTAGCACAAACTTTTGCGAGCATCTCTTCGTCATATCAAACTGAATATTTTCCAGGTTCAAATAACTGGGCAGTTTCAGGCGAAATGAGCGCAACGGGTAGTGCAATCGTCGCCAATGATATGCACTTAGGTATACGCGTACCCAACACATGGTTTAGAGCATCATTTGAATACCCGCAAAACGGTGACAAAATAAAAATAACAGGAGCAACCTTACCTGGTACACCTAATATCGTTGTGGGAAGCAATGGTCATATCGCATGGGGTTTTACCAATAGTTACGGTGACTATAGTGATGTAATCGAACTGGTTACCAATGAAGACAACAGCCAATATTTAACACCTGACGGCTATAAGCCGTTTAAATCAGAAAGAGAAGTCATTGCCATAAAAGGACAAAAAGCGACTGAAGTCAATATTCAGGAAACCATTTGGGGCCCTGTAATTGGTAAAAACCACCAAGGTACGCTGTTAGCATTTCGTTGGGTTGCTCACGACAAAGAGGCAATTAATTTACACGCTATGGCGCTTGAGTCAGCTAAAGATGTTGAACAAGCTTTCAATATTGCCGCACGTTCAGGCATACCTGCTCAAAATATGATGGTGGGAGATAATCAAGGAAATATCGGCTGGACAATTATGGGCGCAATCCCCAAAAAAGTAGGGAGTATTGGTGACACCCCTATGAACTGGGCAACAGGTGAAAATGCTTGGCAAGGTTATTTAACCCCTGATGAATACCCCCGAGTGCTTAACCCTAAAGATAATCGCTTATGGACAGCTAATTCGCGTGTAATTGGTGGTGAAATGTTAAAAAAACTGGGGAATGGTGGCTACGCCCTAGGTGCTCGTTCAAAACAAATCAGAGACAAATTGTTTGCCCAAGCACAGTTTAATGAGCAAGGTTTGCTTGATATTGCACTTGACGACGAAGCACTTTTCTTATCTAGATGGCAGCATTTTTTATTAGACACCGTACTGACAGAGCAATCTATAACTACTCTGCCTTTATTCAAAGAAGCCAAGGATATTTTATCTCAAGAACATGAGTTACGCGCCAGCGTTGATTCTGTTGCTTACCGACTTGTGAGAAACTTTAGAATATCCCTAAGAGATCTAGTATTTTCAGAATTAAACAACACGTTTAAATCCCTTGATGATGCATTCAGTTTTCGCGCTATAAGACATCAAATCGAAACACCGCTCTGGCAATTAGTCACTCAACAACCCGATAACTTTTTAATGCGCCCTGAATCTAGCTGGCAGGCACTGTTTGAAAAAGCGCTTAAGCAAACCCTCGCTGACATGACAGCCACAGAAGATGGCTCAATGCAGCCATTATTGGCAGCAACATGGGGGCAACAAAATACGACGACGATTAAACATCCATTAAGTAGTGCAGTCCCTATTATTGGCTACTGGTTAGATATGCCTGCTAATGCGCTTTCTGGTGACAGTTATATGCCAAAAGTACAAGGTAAGTCTTTTGGTGCTTCTGAACGAATGATTGTTTCTCCGGGTCATGAAGAGTCTGGAATATTTCATATGCCCACAAGCCAATCTGGCCATCCTTGGAGCCCTTATTACGGTAAAGGCCATCAAGATTGGGAACAAGGGAAAGCCTCTGCCTTTTTACCAGGTGAAACGGTATACAAGCTAACCCTATTAAGTTACTAAGCAACGAATACAGTGCAGGAATAATCGCATTAAAAGGGGGAACCATGAACATGGCTTTACCCTTTTCAGACAGCAATAACAATAACAATAACAATAACAATAACAATAACAATTACGAGGAAGCATTATGACCATTTTATATTACAGTCTTTTCGTTGCACTTTTACTTCCCTATGTGGCCAAAGTACCTGTTGCTTGGGCGATGAATAAAAAAGGTGGTTACGATAATAAGCACCCAAGAGCCCAGCAAAGTACGCTTACAGGCATTGGAGCAAGAGCACTTGCTGCGCATCAGAATGCGTTTGAATCGTTAATTATTTTTGTCCCTGCCGTGCTTTTAGCCATTACAACAAACAATGATTCTACTAGCATGATTACGCTCGCCGTTGTACATGTAATTGCACGAGTACTTTACAACATTTTATATTTAATCAATTTAAGCACCTTACGGTCTCTTTCATGGGCTGTTGCCACGGTGGCTAGCTTTACAATGCTATTTTTACAAATCCCTTAAATATGACTTCTTTTTAACGTCATAGATAGTGTTAAAACATTCTAAAGAAAGTATTGACACTATCGAGCTAAGCTAGCTAGAGTAACCACTCGAAAAACAGAAGTTAACAACAAGAAAACCTGTTTACCTGTAGCAATAACGATGTGAGTATTAAAGTGACTGAAAAACTAGATTTAAACAAGATACGTGAACAAATTACCGAATTAGATCAAGAGCTTCTAGTATTATTTGCTAAACGTAGAGCACTCACTTTAAATGTTGCCAAAAGCAAAGTGCAACAAGTTCGACCTATTCGAGATCAACAACGAGAACAAGCGTTGTTAATTAGTTTAATCAAGCGTGGCAAAGAAGTCGGCTTAGACGCACATTACGTCACCAGTATTTTTCAAAGCATTATTGAAGACTCTGTACTTAATCAGCAGGCCTATTTACAAAGCTTGGCAAATCCAGATATCCAAGTGCCGACTGTAAGCGTCGCTTTTTTAGGTGATAAAGGCTCATATAGTTACCTTGCCAGTCATCGCTATTTTTCTCGACGTGCTGAAAAAATTGTTGAATCTGGTTGCCAAAATTTTAGTGATATTTTACAACAAGTCGAGTCAGGACAAGTAGATTATGGCATGTTGCCAATTGAAAACACTAGCTCAGGCAGTATTAATGAAGTATATGATTTACTTCAACATACCAACTTATCAATCGTAGGTGAAATTACTCAACCTATTGAACATTGCTTATTAACTGCGGTAAATACTAGCTTAGATAAAATTAAAACCATTTACGCTCACGGCCAACCTATTGCCCAATGCAGCAACTTTTTAGATAAGCAAAAAGGTATTCGTATTGAGTATTGTGATAGCACAGCTGATGCTATGGCTCAAGCTGCTGAGCTTCAAGATGAAACTATTGCCGTTGTTGGTAGTGAAGAAGGTGGGCATCTTTATCAACTTCATGCATTAGAGCAATCTATCGCTAATCAAAATGAAAACCACTCTCGCTTCATTTTAGTTGCTAGAAAAGCGGTAGACGTTGCCGAACAAATACCAGCAAAAACTGCTCTAATCTTTGCTACGGGTCAAAAAGCTGGTGCCTTAGTTGAATGTTTATTAGTACTAAAAGAAAAAGGTATTAATATGTGTAAATTAGAGTCACGCCCTATTCAAGGCAGACCTTGGGAAGAAATGTTCTATTTAGATGTTGAAGCTAATTTAAAAAGCTTTGCTTTACAAGAAGCCATTAGTGACATTACAAAGCATACTAACTTCATTAAGGTATTAGGTTGCTACCCCATTGAGCATATTAGCCCAACCAATGTGCCTAGCTCTGAGATTTAATGACTTAACAACTGTTTAACGTACTTTGATAAGAACCGTTACGCCTTCTAGCGTAACGGTTTTTTTAACATCCCCCACTTGATTGAGGATGGTTAATTCAGATTAAGATTAACGTTTATTTTGCATTAAACGGAGCTGCTAATTGAAACTCTAACATAGTACCCGATGGGATATTAACTTGATTACCACGGGTTAGAAGAGAAACACCCGCGCCTACTTTTGCGCCATCTTTCGCACCTTTTGAACCATTGATTAAGCCCCCAATCGCAGCTGCTCTAGCTGTAGAGCCTATAGTTTTCTTTGCAGTACCTTCAGTAACTGCTTTAACACCTGAGGTAGATATTGGCATCATCTGATTGTTAATCATCATATCAGTAAATTGTAATTCAACACTCGACCTCCCAGCTAATCTACCAGAGCGCTTGGCTTCTCTAACCACGCCGTAAATCACCGTGCCTCGTCGTGCAACTAGCGTGTCATTTACCACTAAATCCGCTTCTAAACGTGAAGTAAACTTATGTCCCGCTTTGTGTTGCTTACTATTAATGCTTTCGTTGGTTCTAACCACGATGCGTGTTCCTGTAGGCACGACCGTTACCGGTTTTACACCACTTTCAGGAGTTTCCTTATTCACTTCTTCTCTCGAATCGACAGACTTTTTAGTGCTCTCGGTTGCAGGTACTTTTTTATCTGTAACTTTGCCAAAACTTATGTCAGAAATGCTTTCACTTTTAAACGTTAACTGTTGCCCTGCAACGTCAAAGACAACACCATTTGCATCTCGTGAAACTAATGTACCTGTAATGCTTTGACCATCTTTTAATGTCAGTACATCAGCATTCGCTAGGTTAGTTATTGCTATTGCCGATAATAGTAGCGCTTTAGAAAATACATTATTCATATTGCCTCTCATAGTATTTATATCTTGGTAAAAAACGATCGTTCAATGTTACACTAATAAATTAATAATTATTACGACTCTTTTCATCAGACAGTATATAAAACTAGGGGCTGTTTATCTTTCGGGGTTCTTTTTGCAGCTTTTTGTTGGAAATTTATACAAGGCAGAGCCTTTGTCATGTGGTTATTCCACATAAAAAGGCGATAACGCCGTAAAATAACCAAAAAACGCTGTCCGAAGGATTCGGCTAACAGCATTTTACGCTTTGTTGAGTAATATTTGCTTAGAATGACTAAGCTACACACTACTCGCCGCGAATAAAACGCTTTTAGCTTGAACAAAATTTAATCGCGAAAGATCAACAGACCCTAATGGATTACTAACAAAAATGAATAAATTACTGCCTTTATTATTACTTTCATCCTTGTTCACCAGCAATAATAGCCATGCTTTTGAAAAAAAGTCTGATAACTTTGAAGAGCAAACATGGGGTATTGGCGTTTTAATGCGTAATGCTGAAATTCCTTTTGATACTGAAGCAGATAATGTCACCAGCTTTGTTCCTATGATGTTTTTTCAAGGCGAAACGTTTTTTATGCGTGGTGTAGAAGGTGGTGCTCACCTCTACCAACAAAGTGACTGGCAACTTAATGCTATTGCCCGTATGCGTTTTTTTGATATTCCTGCTGAATATCAAAATGCAGTACAGGGCGACACCATAGATCTTGGTCTTCAAGCAAGACGTCAATTTTCAAAAGATAGCTTTTTAGATGTAGAGCTATTTACTGACTTAGAAGGTAATCCATACGGTAATGTTACTAAACAGTGGTACTTGCAATACAACAGCTGGGAGTTCATGCCTAAAATCAGTGCTCGCTATAAGAGTGCCAGTTTTAACAGCCACTATTATGCCTTAGAGCAATTAACCAATGAAAAAATTGGCGCAGGTTTTGAATTAAATGCCACCCTTGAAAGTCGTTATCATGTTACCAGCAACCTTTACTTGCTTGGCTCGATTGGTGCAACTGCACTAGATGATAACGCTTATGATGCAACAGCTGTAGAACAGCGATGGCAAAGTGAAATGTACTTAGGTTTTGCTTTCTTTAATGATATTAGCAAACCTAAAAAGACTGAACTCTCTAACAAAGATTACCTTAGGGTTGCTCATGGTTGGGCTACCCCATCCAATATTGGTGATATTATTCGAGGAGATAGTGTTAAAGACGAATACAATAATCAGCTTAGCTCAATATTTTATGGTTATCCGCTAACAGACGAACTGTTTTCATTACCACTAGAGATGTACCTAACAACAGGCTTTGCGTGGCACTGGGACTCTGAAGTACAAGACTCAGAACAAGAGTATGTCCTTGCAATAAAAGCCTATTACACCATTGATTGGCCAGTAAGGTGGCGCTTAGGGTTTGCAGAAGGTTTATCTTATGTTTCTGATGTGACTTATATAGAGCGTAATGAAATGGAAGAAAAAGGCTATCGCCCCAGCGAGTTAATGAATTTTCTGGATTTAAGCCTTGATATTAACTTAGGCGATATCTTTAATGCCCCTGCGTTAAAGAAAACATGGCTGGGTTATAGCATTCATCATCGCTCGTCAATTTTTGAGCAAGCTTCTCAATTTGGTCGCATTAAAGGCGGTAGTAATTACAATACTGTTTATTTACAGTTTGATTTTTAAATAAACTGACATATTAAAAAGGCTGCTATCATTTTGTGATAGCAGCCTTTTAGTTTATGTTGATTAATTAATTTTGCTCTTTATTTAGAACCTTTAACTGGTTGAGTATTTCCTTGCTCTGCTTTTTCTATTTCATTGGCAATAGCTTCGGGTGAACCGGTATTTCGACATAGCCAATAATAGGCACCAGGCACAATAAACAAGGTAAATATACTTGCTAATGAAACCCCTGCAAAAATGACAACGCCAATAACCATTCGACTCTCAGCCCCAGGCCCTACCGCCAAGACTAAAGGTATAGCACTTGTTACTGTGGTAAATGTGGTCATCACGATAGGGCGTAACCTTTGTTGAGAGCCTTGAATAAGTGCTTGCTCAAACGCCACACCTTTATCACGTAATTGGTTGGCAAATTCAACAATAAGAATACCATTTTTCGCCGCTAAGCCAATTAACATCACAATGCCTATTTGGCTGTATATGTTTAGACTCATTCCCATAAGTTCTAAGCCCGCTAAAGCCCCCACTAAAGCCAGTGGAACGGTTAATAAAATAACAAACGGGTGAATAAAGCTTTCAAATTGGGCTGACAACACTAAATAGGTGATTAATAACGCTAATAAAAATACCAGTAGCATTGAGTTGCCTGACTCTTTTAGCAATAAAGATTGACCTTTATAATCAATTTGTACTTCCTCAGGCAATTCCCTATCAACAATATTGTTTAAAAAGTCTAACGCATCTCCTAATGCATAACCATCAGCTAAATTAGCGGTAATTGTAATGCTACGCAGGCGGTTATAACGATTTAAACGTGATGAGGTAGCACTTTCTGTTACCGAGAGTAAATTAGCGAGGGGAATTAATTTATCAGTGGTGCGTGATCGCACATACACGTTGTCAATATCTTTTGGGTTCGTGTATTGAGTTTCATCACCCTCTACCACCACATCATATTCTTCACCGCGATCAACAAAAGTTGTAACGCGCCGTTGACCTAACATTGTCTCTAACGTTTTCGCAATATCGCCTACCGGAACTCCTAAATCATAGGCTCTGTCTCGATCGATCTTCACCATTAATTGCGGATAGGTTTCTTTATAATCGCTATTTATTGCTGATAAGTTAGGGTTCTTTTGTGCTTCTTTTATCACAATATCACGCCACCTTGCCAACTCACTGTAGGTATTACCTTGCAGCACGAACGACACTGGCGCATTACTACCACCGCCACCACCAATACCACGTCGCATCATAGCAAATGCTCTTACGTCAGTAACACTGCGTAACTCTGCGTTGATACGGTTAATAAATTCAAAGGTGCCAATATTACGTTCTCCCCAATCTGGCATACCTAAAATAGCGATACCACCTGTGCCACCAAACCCTGGCACTCTAACAATAACGCGATCTAAATCACCACGTTGTTGGTAAGCGAGCAGTTTTTCTTCAATTTGCTGCATGTTCTTCACATTATTTTCGTAACTTGCTCCCTCAGCACCTTGCATAATCAAAAACATATTACCGCGATCTTCTTTCGGTGTGTATTCCGTCGGTAATTGCTTAAACAATAACTGCACAGCAAATAATGCCAACGCCAATATCGCAATAATAGTAAAAGGTTGATGAATACTTTTAGTTAAAGCTCGGCCGTAAGCCGCTTCAAACTTTGCAAAAGCTTGATCTAGCTTTTGCCCAAAAGAAGAGCTACGTTCTCTGTGCTTTAACATTTTTGAGCACATCATTGGTGTTAATGATAATGCCGTTAAACTCGAGAAAACCACAGCAGCAGCAATGGCTATGGCAAATTCGGTAAATAAACGCCCTACATTACCTGAAAGAAAGACTAAAGGAACAAACACCGCAACTAATACTAGTGTTGTTGCTACCACAGCAAATGCGACTTCTCTACCACCGTGATAAGCAGCAAGTAACGGTGTTTCGCCCTGCTCTATACGACGATAAATATTTTCCAACACCACGATGGAATCATCAACAACCAAACCAATAGCTAATACTAACGCTAATAATGTCAGTAAGTTAATTGAGAAACCAAACCACGAAAGAGCCATCATTGAGCCAATTAACGCCACAGGTACCGTTACCGCAGGAATTAATGTTGCTCTGACATTACCTAAGAATAAAAAGATAACCAGTATGACCATAAACATAGCAATAATTAGCGTGTTATATACTTCGTCAATAGAGCCTTGAATAAATACAGAAGAGTCATAACTATTGGTAATGGTTGTACCAACTGGCAACCCTTCACGAATATCAAGCATCTCTTTTCGAGCGGATTTAACCACGTCCAAAGTATTCGCTTTAGACTGTTTAATAACCCCCAATCCAACCATGTTTTTGCCATTACCACGGAACATGTTTTCATCATCTTGAGCGCCAACAAAAACTTGTGCAACATCACCCAATCGTACTAACGAGTTATCTTTAGAACGAGTGATAACCATTTCAGCAAAATCTTGCTCAGTTAAATAACTGCGCTCTACACGAATAGAAAAGTCTCTATCAATAGATTCAACCTTACCTGCGGGTAACTCGACATTTTCATCGCGTAAAGTATTCTCAATATCTCCTACGGTGACATTACGTGCCGCCATCGCCGTGCGGTTTAATAAAATTTTCATGGCATAGGTTCTGCCACCCCCCACTTGCACACGAGCGACACCATCAACAACCGCAAAGCGGTCAACAATGTATCGATTAGCATAATCAGTCAGTTCGAGCGTCGACATCGTGTCACTTTGCAAAACGAACCATACAATGACACTTTCGTCGTCATTAGCTTTAAACACTTGCGGCGGATCGGCTTGCTCAGGTAGGCTCCTTAACGCACGTGAAATTCTGTCGCGCACATCATTAGTTGCCGCATCAATATCTCTGTTTAGATCAAATTCAATGGTTATATTTGAGCGACCTACACGACTATTTGAATTAATGGTCTTAACGCCTTCAACACCACTAATTCTATCTTCTAATACTTGCGTTATTTTCGTCTCTACTATCGCCGCAGATGCGCCAGGATATGAAGTAGTGATACTAACGACAGGTGGGTCAATATCAGGGTATTCACGTAATGGCAGCATTAAAAACGCAACAATACCAAAGGTTACAATCAATAAATTAATAACCGTGGCAAAGACGGGTCGTTTAACTGACAGATCAGATAAAATCACTACGCTTCGCTCCCTTCACTTTGCTCGGGTGCTTTCACTTCAACACCATCAACTTCTAATACTTTGACATTAGCGCCATCTCTTAACTTTAATGCACCTTCAACAACAACCTGCTCACCTTGTTTAACACCCGATAAAACCTCAACAATACCTGCTTGCCTTCTTCCTATTGTTACTTCTTTTCGTGTTGCCAAATCATCCTCAATAACAAAAACATAATGCTTATCTTCTATTGGAATAATAGTGCTTTCAGGTAATTGAAGTAATTCTTCTACTAACAACACCACTTGAATATTTAACATCATGCCCGGACGTAAATTTAAGTTGTCATTGGGTAATTTAGCCCTGACTTTTATACTGCGAGTACTGGCATCTATACGACTGTCAATTGAACTGATTTCACCAATGAATTTTTTATCTTTATAAGCACTGTTTGTTGCTGAAATCTTTTGCCCTACATGTACCTTAGTTAATAGCCTTTCAGGCAAAGTAAAATCAACTTTAATCGTTGAAACATCATCTAAACTTGTTATGACGCTACCTGAGTTAATATAAGCACCACGACTAATCTCACGAAACCCTAACATGCCAGAAAACGGCGCTTTAATCGTTAATTCTTCAAGCCTTGTTCTAGCACTTGATAATTGTGCGCTAATGGCTTTGGTTTTAGCTTCTTGTTGATCCACAATAGATTTTGACGTTGCTTTGGTGGTCAATAGTTCAGTAAGACGATTCAACTGCGCTACTGACTCAGAAAGATTGGCTTCGTATTCTTTAACTTTAGCGAGCTCTTCTTGATTATTTAAACGAACTAACACATCACCACGTTTAACAATTTGACCATCTTGAAAAAACACCTCTTCGACTAAATCTGAATATTTACTGGTGATTAACACTTTCTCATTCGCTCTTGCCGTGCCAACGCCTTCAACACTATCAACAAATTCAGCCATTGCTACGGTGGCATTTTTAACGCTAACAATACGCTTATAAGACTTACGCTGCTGCTCACTTGCTGGCCATTGTAAATAAACCACTAAGCCAATTAGTACAGTTAAAATAGTGAGTAAGGGTAAACGGCTACTAATTGTTTGATCATTCGACATAAAACTTCTCTAAAACAAAATGTGTGGGACAAATATACTATAACCCAACAATGCTTTTAGTGCATTTACCCTGAGCTCAACTTAGCTTAAAATACAAGGCATTGACCGCAAATGAGACCTCCTTGTGAATAAATTAGCCGTGTTAGCCTTCGGGTTGTTATTATTTTTCAGTAGCATGCTTTGGTTTTTAGCCAACGGTTCACTAAACCAATACTTAAAAAGTCAAATTCAATTGCAAGGTAATTACTACTCAGGACAAAAAACAGCTTTAACCCAAGCGAATTTTTCTCCTAATACCTTAACCGCTGACTTTACCAACTTGCACGTGGAAAACTTACCAGGTTTTAGTCAGAATTTCGCCTTAATTATTGACCAAGCTACAGCACAAATAGCCTCGGTAAATACTGTTAATGTGGCTAATTTAACCGTTGTTAATCAACTCGATATCGACAACATAAAAGTTAACCTTGAGTATCAAGGTGACTCGAATAATATTGCGCTTATTTTGCAGCACACCGTTGAAACTTTAGCAAAAGATTTCCCGTTACAATACCCAGAAATAAGCGCTAAAAATTATGCGAAACAACACCCTGAACGCGACATAACACTTGCCAAAGCACCACTAATCACAAAAGAAAGCGTGGTAGAAACTAAAGCAGCGATTGAGGCCAAAGCAGCAAAAAAGAAGTCACCTCAACGTAAAAAAATTAACACAAAGGTTATCGTCAAGCATATCAACATTAAAAATTTACACATTACAATGATCAAGCAAGGCAGAGTAAATCAAAAAGTATTCAATAACATAACGTTAGCTAGTATTGGTGGAACAGATGGCTTAAACAGTAACCAATTAGGTGGTGAATTACTTAAAACACTTTTTGAACGAGCGCTAAAACACGTCAATTCATTGTAAGATAAACATTAGGGGCTGTTGATCTTTTGGGCTTGTTTTTGCAGCTTTTGTTGGATATTTGTACAAGGCAGAGCCTTTGTCATGTGGTTATTTCACATAAAAAGGCGATAACGCCGTAAAAATGACCAACAAACGCTGTCCGAAGGATTCGGCTAAAAGCATTTTATGCTTTGTTGAGTAGTATTTGCTTAGAATGACTAAGCTACACACTACTCGCCGCGAATAAAACGCTTTTAGCTCGAACAAAATTTAATCGCGAAAGATCAACAGACCCTAAGCATTTTAGTTAATGAATACGAAATACATTTTTCAGTCAGATAATTGTTTCGCTTATTTCAATGGTTTTTCTGGTTAGATAAAAATTTATCAATAAGGTGTAGCTTATAGTTTGTAAATAATTTTTATTAACAATTCACACAGACTGTCGATATAGATCAAAATAATGAAAGTAATAGCCTGATATCTTGTGATACTTTCAGGCAAACTGATTTAATTTGGTGAGCAATTTATGTCCTCAAGTGATGAACAATTTATTTCCGTAACAGATTTAAACGGAAATTATACTTATGTTAATAACGCCTATTGTCAAATTACTGGCTACCAAGAAGCAGATTTACTAGGCACTGACACTCGTCGGCTAACTCACCCAGAAATGCCAAAAGCTGTACTAGACGAATTATCTAGCACGCTAGCAAAAGGGTTTTCATGGCAAGGGCTTTTACATATAAAAAATCAACATGGGCAAAATGTTTGGTTAGATGCGTTTATTACACCCCAGTACAGTAAAGGCAACATTGTTGGTTATCAATGTATCAGCAAAACTGCTCAACCTACATTGGCAAATAATGCTCAAGACATTTATCAAGCCATTAATAACCAAAGTCAATGGGCTACTTTTGAACTAACCAAAAATCATAAATTTGCGTTTCTTGTTTTGCTGTCACTAATCGCCCAAGGCTTTATTTTCAATAAGTTTGGGCTTGCAGTTTCTCTTATTGCCGCCTTAAGTGCAGTAGCTCCAATCCTAGTATTTTGGTCTGACATTATCCCTACAGCTATTCGCGCACAAAAAATGCAAAGTATGTTCGACTCTGTTTCACGAAAAATATACTTTGGCAAAGGCACTGCCAGTATTTTTGACTTTAACTTCAATATGATGAAGACCAAAATTAAAGCTATTATTGAACGAACTTTAGATACAGCAAGCCCTATCAAACATGTTATGGCTAAAGTAAGCCAAGGGCTAAGTTCAACTCGTAGCACGCTAGCACAACAAAAATCAGAGCTTGAACAACTGAACGTTGCAATGAACCAAATGCAAGCATCAACTAAGCAAATTGCTGAAAACACGATCAATGCGGCGAGCGAACTTGAAGTCACTTTTGAACACTGTGAAAACTCACAACAAGGTATACATCAAACCACTAACAAAATAAAAGAGCTTGCTCAAGCCGTTGAAGAAGCATCTACGTCAGCAGATACGTTAACGCAATCAGCTAACAGTGTCAGCGAGTTAATGGAAGATATTCAATCTATCGCAGATCAAACCAACTTACTTGCCTTAAACGCTGCTATTGAGGCAGCCCGTGCCGGTGAACATGGCAGAGGCTTTGCCGTTGTTGCTGATGAAGTAAGAAATCTTTCTTCTCGTACGCAAGAATCGGCAGAGAAAATTCATCAACGCTTAACCGCTATGCTAGATACAATTAGTCAATGGGTAGAATTGATGAACCAAAACAAAGAGCAAGCAAGTTTTTGTGTGGAAAGTGCAGAAAGCTCTCACCAAAAAATCGATCAAATAGTTAAGAAAGTACAAAACATTAGTCATGCCGCTTCACAAATTGCTACCTCAGCAGAAGAGCAATCGTGTGTTTCTGATGAAATACACAATCATATTACCCAAATATCAACCAACACTGAACAAACTTGGTCTGAAACTGATGTCGTTGCAGAGCAAATGCTACAATTAGAACAGAGTGTTGATGATATTGCCGATATAGCGAATACTTTCGTGCCAAAGCAACGGTAATTACTAAAAATAAACTCAATAATAAACACAGTCAATTTTGATATTTATGGAGATATAAATGAGTTGGAAAAACACAGAAAACCATTATGGAAGCGTTTCAATTAAAATGCATTGGTTAATGGTTATTTTAATGGCATTGGTTTTTGCTACAATTGAAGGGCGTCAACTGTTTGAAAAAGGCACAGAGCTACGTGAATTATTTAAAATGTGGCACTTTATGTTAGGTTTATTAGTACTTGTCTTAGTGACAATACGTATATATTTAAAGTGCATTCAGATAAATCCAAAAATAACACCTGAATTATCAGCTATGCAAGCATTGGGAGCTAAAGCAGCGCATCTTGCACTTTATGGTTTTATGATAGCCATGCCAATCGCAGGTTGGTTTATTCTTAGTGCTGCTGGAAAACCCATTCCCTTTTTTGGTCTAGAATTACCAGCATTAATTGGTGTTGATAAAGAATTAGCTAAAACAATCAAAGAGATCCATGAAACAGCAGGTGAATTAGGTTACTACTTAATTGGTTTTCATGCGATGGCGGCATTAGTTCATCATTACATTCAAAAAGACGACACCTTAACAAGAATGCTACCGAAAAAATAAGTTAGCTTAACTTAGCTATTGCTGTCTTTATTAAGGCAGCAACTCTTCTGTGCTCTCAACAAATTCAGTCATTGTTCCATCAACATGTAAATCACATATATGGTTAGGCGAGCCATCATCACTCAACTCTAAATAACCTAAACCACTTTGTTCAAATAACCGTTGATGACCTTTATGCGGCACTTTGCGTGCTTTAACTCGCATGGCACGGCGCTTAGTAAAAAAGTTTAATGGTGAGTATGGACCATAAAGCCAGCGATTTAATTTATCTAAAACCCCAATAGCGGGTTGAGGAAACTGGTTTTTGATACCACTTGAAGTAATTTGCCAAATTTGGGGTGATGAATCACGAAACCTTAATTCAATATCATAAACAAAGGAATAATGGACATCTCCAGAGAGGATCACAAAGTGTTGCGGCGTTTTTGGGTGTTTAAAAATATTTAACATGGTACTCGCAGAGCCTGGGTGAGCCATCCAATTTTCAGCATCAACTGCTAACGGTTGACCAAACACTGTAAAGACTCGCTGAATCGCTTCAATGACTTTAACACCAAAAATCGGTGCTGGAGATACCAAAATAATTGCATCTTGCCCTATTAACTCTTGCTGAAGTTCACACATAGCCTCCCAATCCATCAACCCAGAAGGATCACCAAAGTTGTGCTCAGATCGCCAACGCCTTGTTCTGGTATCTAATACAACTAACTTAGGCGAGCTGGGTAAAGTATATTGCCAACCAGAAAAAGCATATAAATACTCGATGAACTCATCTTGATTTTCTTTACTAGGCTTTTGCTGATAACTATTAGCCGCTTGCCAAAAATCTCCCGTAAAACGCTCAGGATCATTTCCCCAGCCTTGGCAGAGCCAATAAGCCATTAACGTGTTACCAATAATACGCTTAGCTAAAGGGTCTTGATAGGTAGCAAGCTCCCATTTTGCTGTTAAATTCCAATCATCGGTAACATCATGATCATCAAAAATCATATAAGTAGGTATATGAGCTAATAATCGTTGTACTTTATCTAACCCCTCGATAAACACCTTAATTGCTGACAATTCTTTCTGATGCATTTGTTGATGATCATTTGGTACAGCAAACCCTGTTAACTTTACTTCTTGCCATAAACAAGGAGACCATACCAATAAATACATCGCTACCGCTTCAGCAAAAGTAATGACATGGTTATGAGCATAGGTTGAAGTAAATATAGGCGTTGAAGAGCCTGGTTTATACCAAGGGGTAATAACTTCAGCTTTGGGTAAAATATTCTCCCGTTGAAAGTACTGATCAGCTAATTGATAGAGCTGTTCACTATTTTCAACCGAGCAGCCATCAAGAACTTCCCCATTTAACCCAAGTAATTCAATAACCTGATGAATAGCATAGAGAGTAGTACCAGCAACATGGTCAGCATAAACTTGATCACCAGACATCATCAACAATGCTGGTCTTTGCTCTGGACAAGTTAAAGCGTTTGACACTTTGACATCACCCGCTAACAAACTATCACTACTTGGGTGATGCGGGTTTCTGCAAGAGCCATGCAGTAGATTATTAATTTTATCTTGAATAATAAAGGAAGGTCGAGATTTATCTTGATAACACAAATTAGGCAAGGTCGTTGCTAACGCTTTGGCTTGTTGGCTTTCACTGTATTCATTAACCAAAAGTAAGTCATATTCTATATAAGTTTCACTTGGTAAATCTATCTCAATATCAAGTAAATGAATATGAGCACGTTTACCTACACTAAATATACTGACATTATCGCTTGATAACGGCACACTTAACACTTGCTCATCTTCTATATAACAACAGAACTCACCACTGGCTTGATAAGGGCTAACCCACCATAACACTAATTGTTGTTTTGTTAACCGGCGTAATATCGGCCCTGCCAAAATATCTGCTAACACCTAAAGTCCTATTATCCTGTCTAAGGATTTTCATATCAAATTGATGAACATACTTGAGATTATTCTTTAATTAATAACACTAGGAAAATACTAAAGTCGACACCTCTTAAGGATCGTTGTTCTTTGTAACACTATTATCATTTATTTATCCCTTACTTACTCTTTAATAGCAAGTTTCTGATAACTTTTAACTGTTATAAAGTGTAAAAAAACATCAAAGACTATGAATATATCCTTAAGTGGTTAAACTTATGCCACAAAAGAAATTAAAGATAATTAAAAAAAATCATTATGCACAACAATGCAGACTCACTTATCGTATTAGATTTTGAAACTTCAGGTTTATCTCCTGATAATGGTGATAGAGCCATTGAAATTGGCGCGGTTAAAATTGAACATGGCATTATTACCGATAAGTTTCAATCGCTAATGAACCCAGGGTTTCGCATCAATAGTTTTATTGAAAACTACACCGGCATAACAAACCAAATGTTGCAAAATGCGCCATCATGTCATGAAGTTATGCTCGATTTCGCTACATTCATTGGTAGTAATAATTTACTCGCGCACAATGCCTCTTTTGATCAAAAATTTCTCGATGCCGAATTTGAGCATATCAACCAACGTTATTCAGGTGAATTTGCCTGTTCATTATTAGTATCAAGGCGCATTAATATCAACGCGCCTAATCATCAATTAGGAACTTTAGTGAATTACAAAAACATTGCGAGCGATGGCAGTTTTCACCGAGCATTATTTGATGCAGAAATGACAGCAAAACTCTGGTTATCGATGCTTGAGGATATTCAACGTCAAATTAATCAAAATCAGGTTTCTTTTGATCTAATCCAAAAAATAGCGAAAACAGCTAAAAAGAATGTACCTGCCCTATTAGCTAATTGGTAACAAGCGATCATTAAATAACGCTTTTAGCTCGAACAAAATTTAATCGCGACAGTTCAACAGCCCCTAATAACCGTATGCAATATTTCTCACACCGTTTGAAGAAGAAGTAACGTAGAAGCAAACACTATTCGTTGCTTTAAATAACTTGAGAATACTACAACGTGAACAGCACTAAACTTCGTAGATTTTTATGCTGTTTGTCCAACATTAAGCTTGTTGTACTTTCTTTTTTAGCAGTAAAGCAATATCACCTATACAGCTGCCACAACCATTGCCCGCCCCGGTTTTAGTACGAATATCAGCGAGTGTTAACTTGCCTGATTCAACAGCTTGATGAATGTCTTCTTTGGCAATATTCAAACATTGGCAAAAGGTTTTCTGCCCTTGTACTTTTTCAATATCAGCGGTGATCACATTACGTTTAGCCGATAACTCACTGGCTTGCTGGTAAAACTGACTTAACCAGCCATGAGGTAAGTCTTGTTTCTGTTTACCCACTAACACCGCACAATGCATTGTTGAGTTCAATAAATAGCTTTTGCGATAATATTGCTTTAACGGCTCACTGGCATTTAAGCTTGAACTCGCCGCCTGCATTAACTCATGTTTTTCAACATAGTCACACAATAAATTATACAAAACTTCTGTACTTAAATTGCTGGCAATATGGTAGCAATATCCACCATCAATTTTCTGTTCGACTTGATACTTTGCCAAAGGCAAGGTGAGTTGCTGTTTAACCACTAGCATGGCTTCACTACTTACTTTCTCTGGTGTTAACAGTACTTGGCTATGTTTAAAGGCAGGCTGGCCAGAGATTTTATCAACAGTAGGAGCAACTAATTGACTAACACAACCTTGATTAAAGTTACTGCTTGACCAATGAATGGGCATAAAGACCTCATCACGGCGCTGTTGCTCAGTTATATGCGCTCTAGCAAGGAGTTGGCCTCGCTCGTTTGCCACCTTAACTAAGCTACCTTCAACGATATTAAGCCTTGCAGCATCATAGGGATTTACCGCTAGTTCAGGCTCATCATGTCGGTTAGTTAAGGTAGCCGATTTGCCCGAACGAGTTTGTGTGTGCCATTGATCTCTATTTCTTCCGGTATTCAAGGTAAAAAACGTATTTTTTTCCCTTGACGGGCAGGTCTTTTTATCAATAATTTTGTTAGTGCTTTTATCAGTACTTTGAACGGCAATAAAACGTGCTTTTCCATCACTGTGATAGTACTTTTTCTCAGTAAAAAAACGCTGCTCACTTAACGTGATACTGTTTTCTTTTGCTTGTGGCCACTGTATCGGTACCCATTGTTGGTATTGCTGTTCTGACAATGATTTATACGCAGAAATATCAAACGCTTTAGCTATGACATTTTCTGTATTAGTGTCTTCTTGTTCTGCCGTTATTGTGTTGCTATTAAGTTGATTTGCTAACCCTGACAGACCAGCATGTTCAGCAAAAATATCTTTTGCTGATTGAAAATTAAATTGCTTGCTAAAGCCCATACGTTTAGCCACTTCGCTGATAATCCACCAATCAGGCTTTGCTTCACCATAAGGAGTTAAAAAAGGTCGTTGACGCGAAATGCGCCTTTCAGAATTAGTCACGGTACCAGATTTTTCCCCCCAAGTTTGCGCTGGTAAAATAACATCGGCATACTCAAGAGTATCGTTACTTGCCACACAATCACTAACAACAACCAACTCGCACTGTTGTAAGGCTCGCTTTATCTTGTCATGATCAGGCAAACTCACTATAGGGTTGGTCGCCATAATCCACACCGCTTTTATTTTGCCTTGCGCTATTGCATCAAATAAATCAACCGCCTTTAGGCCCGCTTTAGATGCTAAGTTATCGCTCTGCCAATAGTTCGCTAACGCTTTACTTAACGCTTCATCTTCAAACTCAATATGACCTGCCAACGTGTTTGCTAATGCGCCAACTTCTCTTCCGCCCATGGCGTTTGGCTGCCCTGTCATCGAGAAAGGACCACTGCCCAATTTCCCTATTTTATCGCTCGCTAAGTGGCAATTAATTATCGCATTGCCTTGATCACTACCTTGGCTTGACTGATTTATCCCTTGCGAAAAAACAGTGACAACTTTATCGTGCTGAGCAAACAAGCTAAAAAACTGATTAATGTCTTGTTCAGACAAGCCAATCTCATTGATTTTTTCACTGTCTATTTTTGCACTTTTTAACGCTTTCGCTAAACCTGATGTACTTTGAGCTAGCTTTTCAATATTAATACAGCCCTGTTCAGCAAGGTAATTTAACAAGCTGTTAAATAAAATAAGGTCGCTACCCGCTTTTACTTGTAAATGTAAATCGGCTAATTCAACACACGCAGTTACTCTAGGGTCGATAACCACTACTTTTAGCTCAGGTCTACGGGCTTTCTCTTCTCTTAATCGTTTAAACAATATCGGGTGACACCATGCTAAATTAGAACCAGCCAAAACCACGACCTCAGCACTAAAAAGATCAGCATAACTGGTTGGTACAATATCTTCACCAAACGCTCGTTTATGTGCCGAGACTGCTGATGACATACACAACCTTGAATTGGTATCAATATTGCCAGTACCAATAAATCCTTTCATTAGCTTATTCGCCACATAATAATCTTCTGTTAATAGCTGGCCTGAGACATAAAAAGCAACAGAGTCTTTACCATAGCGTTCAATTGTTTTATTAAATTTACTGGCAACATAATCTAAGGCTCTAGGCCAAGACTGCGTTTCTCCTTGTACTTTAGGTGTTTCTAAGCGGTTAGTGTTATCAATGGTTTCGCCCAGGTTTTTCCCTTTTATGCATAAGTTACCTAAATTGGCAGGATGCTGCTTATCACCTTGCACTATCACTTGTGATTTATCATTAGTAGCAATCGTTACACCACAACCAACACCGCAGTAAGGGCAAGTTGTTTTTACGGCTTTATCTTTTAATGCTTGATTAATACTGGCTGGAATAATTTGTTCACTCATGATAAATCTCTACTTACAGTCTCTAAGAATAAGTAGTGCAACCTACATACCAATAGACAAACAAAAGCAAGTGACTGATTTTAATGTGATAAATAATATAAAAAATTCAAAATAAAAAGAGATGAGCAAAAGTAGTGCACAACATGAATTGTTATTGTGCAGCACAAAAACTTATGAGCAGAAAAAGCTTTACCAGAAGAGTTGTACCAACAATACCAGCATTAATAAAGCACTGACACCTTGCCAGAATTTCACTGGATCACGTTCAATCAAAGGTTGTTTAGCTTGTTGTAAGACATTACCTTTATTGCGATTGTTTAAATCGCCAATAAATTCGGAATAATGTTGATAACGCGAACTTGGATCGGCACTTAACCCTTTTGATAACACCATATCTAACCAAGTCGGTAGATCTTTTCTATAGCTAGTTACTGGGCGATAACGCCATAAATTAAATTGTTTAGGCACCTGTTCAATGCGAGACAATTCACCAAAGGGTAATTGATTTGTTAACAACTGATATACCACAACGGCAACAGAAAAGAGTTCACTTTGATGGTTACTCCTGTGCCCATAAAATAATTCAGGAGCGCTGTAACTAATTGTACCTAGTGGTTGATTATATTGATTATTTTTCTCATCTACCAACGCGCCAACATCACAGCTACCAAAGTCAATGAGCTTAATTCTTGAATGCTCATCTATCATGAAATTATCGAGTTTAATATCACTATGTACTACGTCATGGCGTTGAAAAACACGAAGACATGTTACTATTTGTTCAGCGATAGCACACACTTTAGCGAAGCTTGGTTTAGGGTTTTCATTTAACCAAGCCGCTAAGGTTTGCCCGTCAACATATTCACAAACATGATATAAGAATCGACTTCTCATTCGCCAAGGAAAAATTTGCATAATACTGGGATGAAATAATTTTTCACCCAACCAGCCTTCTTTAATAAAATTAGCAAGGTATTCTTTATCATCTGAAAAATTGAGCGAAGGCATTTTCAGCACCACCAAACGCTGTGCTTGGTTATCTTTCGCTAAATAAACATGTGAGCGTGCCGTTTGCTCAAGTATGTCTAGAATTTCAAAATGATCTAAAGATACACCGACTTTGAGAGCCGGTGGAATGACTTGTTGCGTTCTATTAAACACCAGTTCACTAAACTGCTCTTTAGGTAACTGCTCTATTTTAATTAATAAACACGTTAAATTATCAAGTGAGCCTTGCTTACTCGCTAAAGTGGTTATTGCTTTACTAGCTTGCTCTAAATCAGCGGTAGATTTTAATAATTCTCTTATTTGCCTTGGCTTTACAAACTGATAAACCCCATCGCAACTAAGCATTATAATATCGCCAATGGCCAAAGCCGAGGTTGAGGCATCAATCTCAATGTGGGTAGCTGCACCTAACGCACGGTTTAATATGCCGCCAGCCGTTGCATGCTCACGCGTTAATACTTGATAGCCATCACCATTTACTTTTGCCACTTGGCAATCACCAACATGAAATAAATGACATCGATTACCTTTTAGCACCACCGCTGAAAAAGTACTAAACCATTGCTGTAACTCACCGTTAATATCACTAACTACTTGCTGCGAGAACAGCCAGTTATTTAATGAGGCAATCACTTTGCTCGCAGATTTATGCACAGACCAAGTATCTGGAGTAGCTAAATATTCATCAATGAAATGACATACACTCATCTGGCTAGCCCTAGCTGCTTGATTAGCGCTTGAGACACCATCGGCAATAACAGCAACATGCCCTTTCAGCTCAAGTGACTGACCTTGATTAACTTTAAGGGCAAAAGCGTCTTGGTTCTCTGCTTTTTCACCTTTGCATGAGTAGCCGCCAAATGTTACCTCAAGACTCGCGCTGTGGTTCGCACGCTCTGATGGAACTTTTGCTCGTATGCTGTTGATATCACTCAATTCGCTACTACCCATGCTTTTTCTTCTTTCGTATTATATTTTTATCTGAGTCTTAATTAACTTTTATTAACTCGACACTACCATCAGGTAATATTTCAGCCATGCTACCTTTTGGCTCTTGCATAAAGTAAAGCATTAATAGACCAATAAAGGCACTAAAGGCAATTACAGCAAAGAACACCGAGTAACTCACAAACGATAATACCGTTAAGTAACACACGGCACCCACATTACCATAAGCGCCTGTCATTCCTGCAATTTGACCTGTTAATCGACGTTTAATTAATGGTACGGCAGCAAATACTGCGCCTTCACCCGCTTGCACAAAGAATGAACATGACATCGCGGCAGCTACTGCTAAAAAGAGTGGCCATTCTCCATTAATAAGCGCCATAACAGCATAACCACAACTTAACCCTGCCGTTAATATTACTAACGTGGTTTTACGTCCGTACTTATCACTAATCCAGCCGCCTAGCGGTCGAGAAAGCAAGTTCATAAATGCGTAGCTTGAGGCAAGTAAGCCAGCATAAACGATATCAAGACCAAAGGTTTCGCTAAAGAATAAAGGTAACATTGAAATGACCGCTAACTCACTGCCAAATGTAGCAAAATACAAAACATTCAATACTGCCACTTGTTTAAAAGAATACTGGTGTATAGGATCAACCTTAGAAGTAAATACTGATTTATTAACCTGATATGCGGCAATAATCTCATAAATGTATAAAGCGACTAACACTAAATACACCAAGACACTAAATTCAAACGAAATTAAACTGACGCCAGCAGGTGACAACTTCCAGTTCAATAACGCTAGTGCACCAAATAACGGTAATTTCATGACAAGTAACAAATAAAAATCACCTACACTGGTTACTTCCATAGCTTTTGAGCTTTTTGGCTTAAAATACGTTGCGCCTTGTGGCGTATCACGTACACCGAAGTAAAATACAAAACCGTAAATAAAACTAATAATACCCGTAATACCTATCGCATAACGCCAGCCATCGTCGCCGCCAAAAGCTAACGCAATAATCGGTAAGGTAATTGCGCCAGCTGCTGAGCCAAAGTTGCCCCAGCCGCCATAAATACCTTCAGCCAAACCAAGCTGATTGGCTGGAAACCATTCACTTACTAAACGAATACCAATAACAAACCCTGCACCGATAAAGCCAAGTAAAAATCGAGCTAAGGCTAATTGTTCAAACGTGTCACCTATGGCAAACATAAAACATGGTATTGCACAAATAATCAGTAATAAGCTGTAGGTTTTTCGTGGCCCGTATAAATCAGTTACCACGCCAATAATAATTCGCGCCGGAATTGTTAAGGCAACATTTAATATTAATAAAGTTTTAATTTGAGCTGAAGTTAATGAGAGTGATTCAGCAATAAGCCCAAGTAAAGGTGCATGGTTAAACCAAACAAAAAAACTAATAAAAAAAGCAACCCAACTGAAATGAAGTGTTTTCATTTTTGGCGTTAACGACCAAAAACTAAAGTTTGACGAACTCATACTTATGCCTCCGTCGCTGCTGTTTCAAGTGCAGCGCATAGTTCAACAACACTGTCTTTAACGCGTGCTTTATACGTTGGAATTACAATGCTTTCATCTTGTAAGCATTTACCCGTTGTTAAGCAATACTCTTGCTTTAACAACGGGGATGCAATGCGGTAGCTGTTCTCTTTTTCGGTGATTAAACCGCGCGATAGCACATTTGCTTTACCAAAAGGGTCGTAATTTCCTACCGCTTTAATCTCACTTTCTTCTCCAAGTGCTTTTGAATATAAATGGAAAATAGCAACCTGTTCACCATTAAATTCAGCACATACGCCGGTATTTTTTGCAATATCGCTTAATTGACAAATAGCAACCCAGTCTTGGCCTGACATGTCACTGCCTGATAACGCTTTAGCTTCTGTTGTCATGAGTGTCCCTCTAATTTTAATTTTTAAATTTTTGTTCAAGCATTTGGTATTAAGCCATTTCTGCTTCTTCTGCTTTGCGTGCAGGTTGAATTTGATCGCGTACCGTTGTAAAAATCACGTTGTCATCTAACTTATCGCTATTGATGAAGTGATTGAATCGTTTAAGTTTTTTCGGATCTTCCAAGGTCGCTTTCCATTCACATTGGTAGGTATCAACTAAGTGTTCCATTTGTGTAAGCAATTCATCGTTAATAGAAAGTTTGTCGTTAATCACAACATCTTGCAGATAAGCTAAGCCACCTTCAAGGTTCTCTAACCAAACCGAAGTACGTTGTAAACGCTCAGCAGTGCGAACATAGAACATAAAAATAATATCGATGTATCGAATTAAGGTGGCATCATCAATATCACTGGCAAATAAATCCGCATGACGAGGACGCATACCTCCGTTACCACCCACGTATAAATTCCAACCTTTATCGGTGGCAATAACACCAAAGTCTTTACTTTGCGCTTCTGCACATTCTCTAGCACACCCAGAAACAGCCATCTTTACTTTATGAGGAGAACGAACACCGCGATAACGCTGCTCAACTAAAATGGCCATTGCTGTACTGTCTTGCACACCATAGCGACACCACGTACTGCCGACACAAGACTTAACTGTGCGTAATGATTTTCCGTAGGCATGACCCGTTTCTAAACCTGCATCGACCATTTTTTGCCAAATCACAGGAAGCTGAGCCAATTGAGCACCAAACAAATCTATACGTTGACCACCGGTAATTTTGGTGTATAGCTGATACTCTTTTGCGATTTCACCAATAGCAATTAACTGCTCAGGAGTAATTTCACCGCCTGGTACGCGTGGCACAATTGAATAAGTACCATCTTTTTGCATATTTGCTAAGAAGTTATCGTTGGTGTCTTGTAAGCTAACGAGCTCTTCATCAAGAACATGTTCATTCCACAATGAAGCAAACATTGACGCTGCCGCTGGTTTACACACTTCACAGCCATCGCCACTGCCGCATTCAGTAATTAAGGCATCAAAACTACGAATTTTTTTCACTCGAATAATATCGAATAACTCAGAACGAGAGTAAGCAAAATGACGACATAAGCTATCATCAACACTAACCCCTAATTTAGCTAACTCACTGTTTTGTACCTGTGTGAGTAATGGTACACAACCACCACATCCTGTACCTGCTTGCGTGCACGATTTAAGGGCAGCAATATCATGAGCACCATAGGCAACCGCTTGACTGATTGCTTCTTTACTCACGTCATAGCAAGAACAAATTTGTGCACTACAAGGCAATGCATCTACACCGCTTTCTCCAGTACCAGCTTCATCATCTAGCTCAGGTAATAGCAAGTATTCAGCAGGACGCGTTAATGGCATATTATTAACAACAAGTTGCAGCCATTGCCCGTAATCACTGGTTTCACCCACAAGTACAGCACCCAGTAATTGCTTACCATCGCTGCTTACAACAACCTTTTTGTAAACCCCTGCCGTTGAATCAACAAAACTAAAACATTGTGCATCGGGAGTTTGCGCATGGGCATCACCGATACTGGCAACATCAACCCCTAGCAGTTTCAATTTGGTGCTCATATCAGCACCCTTAAAGGTTTTTGCTTCGCTTTTATCTTGTGTTGTTAAGTGACTTACTGCGACTTTAGCCATGGCATAACCTGGTGCAATTAGACCAAATATTTTACTCTCCCAAAGTGCACATTCGCCAATGGCATAAATATCTGGGTCACTGGTAACACAGTGTTCATTAATAGCAATACCACCACGTTCACCAAGGGTTAAATCACTCACTCTGGCTAACTGATCTTGAGGCCTGATGCCCGCAGAAAAGACAATAACATCAGTTTCAAGATAAGTACCATCAGCAAAGTTCATGCGATAGCGGCAGCTTTCTCCTTTAACAATTTCTTGGGTATTTTTTTCTGTATGAACGGTTACACCAAGATCAGAGATTTTACTGCGCAGTAAATCACCGCCTTCTTGGTCTAACTGTACTGCCATTAAACGCGGAGCAAACTCTACTACATGAGTTTCAAGCCCTAGCTGCTTAATCGCATTAGCGGCTTCTAAGCCAAGTAAGCCCCCACCAATTACCACCCCAACTTTGCTTGATTGGGCTGATTCAGCTATTGCATCTAAATCATCTATGGTGCGATACACGTGAATGTCTTCTTGGTCTTTTCCTGGCACTGGCGGTACAAAAGGAATGGAGCCTGTTGATAACACTAACTTATCGTAAGCAACTTCTTTACCTGATTCGGTAACAATAGTTTTTGCTGCTCGGTTAATGCCCGTTACTTTTTCGTTTAAATGATACTCAACGCCTTTTTCATCATAGGCTTGTGGTGTGGTTAGTGCTAAGTCATTCCCAGTAAAGTAACTGGTAAGCATTACTCTGTCATAAGCGAGCTGCTTTTCTTCGGCAAAAGTGACAACTTGAAATTGATCACTATGATTATTCGTTAATTGATCAATAAAGTGATGACCAACCATACCATTCCCGACAACAACAACTCTTTGCTTACTCATAATGCAACCCTATTTAACCAATGTGATTTTCGTTAACTAGGTATTCGCAAAATTAGTACCAAGACAAAAAAGAGAAACAAATAAAAACATAACCTATTGTTTTTATTTTATTTAAAAGAAAAATCATGACGATTAACTCATAAACCACAAGGCAGGTTATCTACGTTTATGCACAGTTTTAATTCACTGGCTGCACCAATGAGGGTATGCAATAAAAAATACCACCAGCAAATAAAAGAAGGGAGTACTTAAAAAATGTAAGCAAATATTCTCTGCTCTTTAAGTTTTTAACGTTTACAAATAATATAGGGCGTGTTGACTCAATTAGCCAAATAATAAAACATGAAACTATCAACCACATTATTTCAAAGAACTTTTGTTCCCTGCGCCTTAATTCGCAACACTTTTATTAACAGCTTAATACTCAGTAGCTTGTTAATGATCACGAGCTTAGCTCATGCAGCAAAAGATCAACTAACTCCTCAGCTTAACGACTTAAAGAACTTTCAAATAAATACTGCCTCCATGCTAAGCTCAGGCTTACCTAATCAACAGCACTTTGAGATACTTAAGAACAATGGCGTAACTAAAGTGATTGATTTGATCCCAGGCGATCGAACAAAAGAAGCGCAGTTAATGAAAGCGATGAAACTCACTTATCATAATATTGCTGTTGAATGGAACAATCCAACCGTTGAAAACTTTGATGACTACATAAGTTATATGAAGCAATTACCTAACGATAATTCGAAAGTATTAACCCATTGTAAATTAAATTGGCGCGGTGCTGTTTTTACCTATTTGTATCGTGTTACCCAACTTAATGAAGATGAAAACATTGCCAGACAAGACATGGAAAAAATATGGCAGCCAAATCAAATATGGCAAGCATTTATAACTAAAGTGAAAGCAGCCCACCCTAACTAAAATTACCATCTTTAAATTACCACCTTTAAATTACAGAGCTAACTACTGGTTTGCTCTGTAATCATATCTTTACCTTAGAAAAAAAAGAACGAAAAAATAAAACACCTCTGCTTAACTTATTGAATAAACTATATTAAAATCGCCGTCCACTATACTTAAAGGAAGATATAATAAGAATGAGGATACTCACCCAATTCATAGTTTTAGTAACGATTTCACTGGTCGTTTCTGGCTGTAAAGTAACACCGGCAAAACAAGTTTATACACCACCAACAACTAACAAAACGATTAATGTTTACTCTTTAATCCCTCAAGATGAATTAGAGGCGCTATACCCTGTACAAAACAGTTCAGCTGCTACAGCTCAATTTGGCTTAGTCGGTGCTTTGGTTGGTGTTGCTATTGACACTTCTATTAATAAATCGAACGCTGAAATCGCTGAAGAAAATTTAGTCGGTATTCGTAACGAGTTATTGCATTTAAATTTTGATAAATTATTTGAAGAAGAAATAGTTAAAAAGCTCGATACTAATATCAACGTTGGTACGATAAAAACGGTCAAGTCTTATGATGAGTTAGAGAAACTAATTTCACCTAATGAGACTTACTTAGTTTTAAACACACACTATAAAATGGATATTGATTTTAGAACGCCTTTTATTGTAACGAATGTGAGCTTAAACCAAAAAGGTCATGGCAAAGGGAAAACTAAAGTTAAAGATAGTATTTTATATAAAAATACCTTTACCTATTTTGGCCTATCTCTACCCGCCCCCATAAAAACACAAGCACACATAGATGCTGAGGTTGCAAAGATAAACGAAGATTTTTATAAGCTAAGCGAAAAGAAACAAAAATCTAGAGAAGCTAGACTTAAACGTCAAAAGAAAATTAAAAAAGCAAGGAAATCAGATTTAGATTTTGAAGGAGCGAATAAAATTACAGCTCATGCTTGGAGTACTGAATATAAAGAAGAACTAGATGTAAATCTACGAAATGGTATACAGCAATTATTTACGTTAATAGCAAATGATATTGACGATAAAACATTGCCTGAAACTTATGCCAAATCAGGTATTACATTAGCAGGTTACCCTAAATATCATAAATCGATATTAGTTGAAGAAACAGATACACGAAAAGTTATCCGATTTAGTGAAGGACACAGGGCAGGAGCAATATGTTCGATGCCTAAAGAAGAAAGTCTTGAGAAATTAGTTTGCCTTTAACTAAACGAGTTATTGTTGCAATAATATGCTCTGTGATCATAAGTGCTTGTCAAAGTACTTATGATCAAACTTTGTCTTGTGATGTAGGGGTGCAATTTACAATAGATGAATCTTTATATTCAAGAACACTCGTGGACTATAACGAATTACTCAAAGATATTAATGCACAATATCCATCAACACAGAAAACTAAAAATGAAGAAAAGCTCCCTTTAAAGCTTATTAAAGCGTATGTGCGTCCTGATATGTACATACTAAAAGCGACAGTGGTATTAAGTAACCAAGATAGTAAAACCGAGCAAGTTACTTATTACAGAGGCTCTCATGTTGATGCTAATCTAGCCAATACTGATGGTGAATACCAATTAGCATTAGAAGATGCCGTAGTTGAGGCCATAGACAAAGCTATTGAAGTTAAAAAAGAACAATGCGTTAATACAATTAATTAAATCTAGCCATACAACATCCTTGAAATAATTCTAGGTAATTTATAATTAAGTTTCCTGATCAAAAAAGGGCAATAACATTGCAGCTATTACCCTTTAAGTTACCTATCAATTAAATCAGTTAGTGATTCTCAGATACCATATTGATGGTATGTTCACTTTTGTTGGACCACAATTTACTTAATCCTTGAAAATATACCAGCTCAGTTTAGATATAATAAATAAAATTTTAGTTCGACTTAACTCTAATAACATAACAATTTCTCTTTTTCACCATTACAAGACATACAACTAATTCTAATTATCTTTTTTCTTACTATAGGCTAACAGCATAAGTAAGCTAATACTCAATAGTAGAATAAATAGAGCAGCATTCAAAAGTAATAATGAGTCCAGCTTTTGAATTAAGTCAAGAGATAGCTTAACTACTACTTCAGTTTCCCCTCTTGAGACTTTTATCAACTTATTTAACAGTTCAATATCATTCATCAACTCTAAATTTTCTATTGAAACTACTGATAAACCATAATCTGTAAGGAAATTTACAAAATCTTTTAGTTTAATTAAATAGGTTATGGAAAAACAGAAACCTACTATACAAGTATTAATAACAATTACTAATAGTGATAATTTTTTTTTACTTATTTTCATATGTTCATACCTCTTAAGCCCCAGGAGTTAATGACAGTATTGCACATGCTGAACCTGCAGCAATTACAGCCACACCAGATAAAAAAGGTGAAGGTGGAGAGTTTAATAACTCTGACTTTAGTTGTTGGTCAATGTCAGAAATTATATCTAAATAATCTGTAAACCCTTCTCGATCTCCATTTGCTAAGCACTCCTTTGCTCTATTTTTTGCTAAATTTTTAAGGTGAGTAAGGTTAAGTTTTGCATCACTAACCGCAGAATTAAAATCAATTGCTGTTGAAACTAAACCGATGCCTTCTACCGCAGCCACACAAGTAGCAACATTTGCTGCCTCCCTACCATTAGGATCTATCAAATTAACAGGGTCTCCACTTACATAGCCGTAAACATTCAACCCGCCATTTAAGCCAATAGGATCTTTTGTTGTCCATCTACCACTTTCAACATCATAATCTCGCGCACCAAAGCGAGTAAGTTTCGTGTGTTGATCGTAAATCCCCCCAGCAAAACCAAAAGGCTGAAAGCCTGGGTTGCTATCAAAAATGATATTTCCCCAAACATCATAGTCAAGGCGTTGAGCTACCGTTCCATCACTCGTATTTATAATTAGTCTAGGACTTCCTAAATGGTCTGAAATAATGCGATAGATTTTGCCCTTTTTTCTCATATAGTCAGGTACAAAATCTTTACTTCCATAAATAAAACGACTAACAACAGAGCCATTACCATCAAGTTCTGCAATAGGGTTTAGCTGGTCTTTATATAAAAAGCTTTGCATTAGCGTATCATTAACTTTTTTACCAACACGTCTATTTTGTCCATCAATGATGTACTCAACTTGTACAGTATCAGGTGAATTTTCATCTGGAATTGCTGCACTGATAAGATTACCAAGAACATCATAATGATAAAGACTGACTTTATTTGTAACTGAGTTAGTCTTACTAACTAAATCGCCATTCTCACTATAACTATAAAGGTTATCATCATGAGCTTTTAATCTATCTTGAGCATCAAAACTAGCAATAGCCACTCCATTAATATGAGTGCGGTTACCATTATCATCAAAGTTATACCGGCCAGTTATTACATCATTAGTTTTAACTATCGATAATTGTCCTAATAAATCATACTCATAATCAAAAATAGTGGTGACACCTTGAACAGTTTCAATTTTTTGGATAATTCTGCCAAGTTTATCTCTTATGTAGTCAACTGAATAAACATTATCGTCATTTACACTAAAGTTTAATAACTCGCCAAAGTCGTTATAAACATTACTCGTAGTGATACTACCTAAGCTTGTCCCCGTTATTAAACCGCCTCTTTGTGACGCGCGGTTAATAGTTAAATCACCTGCAAGGGAAAGGAATAAATCTTTATCGTAGGAGAAGCCAATACAACTAGTTGAATTCACACAGCGCTGAACCACTTTAAAATCATTATTAAAGGCTTGACTCACTTTACCACTTACTTCACCTGTTAACTCTGCAGATAAGACTAAAGCACCATCATAAGAAAACTTAAGAGTACTAGCATCTGGGGAAGTAACCTGCTCTATTTGCCCACTGATAGAATTGTAATTATAGTCAAAAATGCCTCGCGGTATTTTAGTTCGAATTTTATGCCCTTTAGTTGAATCATAGACATGTTCCACTTCTTGCCCATCAGGCAAAGTAATTAATTCTAACTGTTTATCAAGGTTGTAACTATATTGCGTACTACTATTAAATATATCATCCGTATTAGGTGGAGTGTATCCACTTATTTTATCAACTGAAGAATAATCATAACTATGTACTTCATCATTAGCAGGCGTTATAGAAGTTATATTTCCATTTGCATCATAGCTATAATTTATAACATTGTTGTTTGGTAAGGTTTGAGAGTTTAAGCGTCCAGCGCTATCATAAGTAAATTTAGTTTCTCGATTAGCGGTATCTACAATACTTTCTATAAAGCCTTGCTGGTGACCAGAATTATAATAATTAAAAACAGTATTTCTTGAATATTGACCTGTACCTTGACTAGTCATTTTCAGGTTTCCATCATTATTATAACTCATATTAACTGGCTCTAAGCCGAAAGTATTACTTTGAACTACGTAACCTTTATCGTCTAAAGTTTTAGTCGATAACCTGCCCTCTGCGCTAGTATAAGTCCACATATTGCTTAATGAATCATACTGGTTTTGACGGATATTACCATTAACAACAACTGTATTAATTAATGATGTATGGCTTAATAATTGAGACTCATCAGCTAGTACAACCTTCTTATTAGCAGACAGGCTGTTTTTTAAGCCGTTCGGTGTAGTTAAAACGGATGATTTTAAACTAGGGGACATCATACCAAACCTTGGATCAGCAGTAGATTCTGATATTAAAACATTACCGTTAGGGTAAGACGTTACCTCTTTACCATCAGTAGTATAAAATACTCTTGTAACACTACCATCACGCGCAGTATTAATTTTTTGCATCTCCCCTGTAGATAAAGGTTCTACAGCAAATTGATTAACACGCCCTTCAGCAGTTACCATGTTTACTTGGTAGCCTATTTCACCAATACTTTCATCTGCTCGGACATGTTCAATAAGCCAACCACCGCCCGTTGGCTCTATATCCCGTACAAACCGACCTAATCCATCATACTGATAACTATTTGCCTCACCTGTAGCCTTTGTGTGGCTTTTCATAAGCCCATTTTGCGAATATGTGAACTTATTCGCCTGACCTTCGGGGTTAGAAATACTACTTAAAAAGCCATTCGCATCATAACTAAGCTCTGTTCTATGCTCATCAGGAGTAATAATAGCTGATACTTTATTTTCTGCTTCTCGATCTATTTTGGTTACTCGGCCATTAATATCAGTAATACTACTTAAAAGCCCTTCAGTAGTATAAGTGAAGCTATATAATTCAGCATTGGTTACAGTATCCAATGTCTTCAGATGATGCCCATCTTCAGAAAAGAAATAAAGTTCATTTCCAGAGCCTGCAGGTATTACGATATCATCGCCAGTTGAAAACTCTGGGAAGAAATTACCTATTCGTCTAATTCGGTGATTAAATCTATCGGCGATAAAAATGTTATTATCAGCTGCAACAGAAATATCTCCAATGGAATCAAACATAGCTCCAATGGCTAAACCATCGCCATTAAAACCTGAAGAGGTATTTCCTGCAATAAGTCTAATAATACCAGTTTTGGATAGTTGATAAATTTGATTATACCTAACGCTAAAATATATATTCCCAGTTTTATCGATAGCTAGATTTCTGGGACTATATAATTGAGCTGATAGTGCACTTACACCATTTATGGCTGTCAGGTGTCCTCCACCAGCAACTGTTCTTAATACTCCATCTGTGCCTACTTTTCTAATTAGATCGTTATAATCATCTGTAAAATAGAAACTTCCATCATCTGCTATTACAACCTCGCGAACACCTGACAATCTTGCTTCTAAAGCCATAACGCCATCAGGACTGAAACCAGCGCCCCTCTTTCCTGCAATATTTTTAATAACACCATCTGGGGTAATACCTATTATTCGGGTAGACTCGGCAATAAATAAAGTTCCATCTTTCGCCAGTTTGACATCAGTAGGGTAATTTAATTCAACATCTGAAGCTTGAACACTATCATTATCTAAAGATGATGAACTCTCAATGGCAAAAGGCTGTATAACTTGCGGCATACAATCTAATTCACATGGAGGTTCTATAAAACTATTCCCAGCAACGGTACTAATAACACCATCGACTGAAACTTTCCGAATACGATGATTTAATTCATCTGCAAAGTATACTTCATTATTATATACTGTAATTCGGCCACCACCGATATTCATAGTTGCATTGATAGCGGATCCTCCATCACCCGAAAACCCTTTTTCACCTATACCTGCTATAGTTGTAATAATTCCGTTTTCATCAATTTTTCGGATTCTTGTTCCTGAACTATCTGCAAAATAAATGTCACCATTATCTGCAATAGAAACACTTGTAGGATCGTTTAAACTAGAATGAATTGCTTGCTCCCCATCTCCAGAAAAATCGCCATTACCATATCCTATATCGGTACTACCCGCTACGGTATATACTGCACGTTCATTTACTTTCTTGGCTGTTTTTTTTCCTCCAGTCCCTAAATGTAGCTCGTTTGAATTTTTATCATAAGCATGCATATTACTTATAGACCAAGATCCCATATTGCTGATTCTAGTATTTAGTCGACTAGGAAAGCTTGGTGACTTCAACCTTTTAACCCAGACTTTGTTTACAGTTCGGTTCCTAACACTTCCCGCCCGCTCAACACCTTCTTGAGCGCAATTAGGCCTACCGAATTGATTGAAGCCACTGATATTTTCAAGTGATGGTGGGCAATAAGTAACTGAATAGGTATAACCTACAGAGATCTTTGCTATGGCACTATCAATAACCCTTCCATAGTTTCCATAGCCATCCCAAATAAAGGTATAATTTTGATTAGGAATTGCAGGAAAGCTTTGACTATGTAATCGACCAGCCACCATTATATTAAGCTCAACGCTTAATAAACTTGCAGGAATGTTATCATCAGTTAAAGGGATTTCTACTACATTACCTGACTGATAACCTGAAACCCTATCACTTTGATAGTGAAGAGATAAAGTGGAACCTACAATTGGTATTTTTTCTCCTAAGACCTGACTCTGGGCTTTAATAATACACCCGTCACATTCATCTTGCTCTTCATCTTCTGGTATATCATCTTCAGGTGTTTCAGGCTCATCTTCCAATGGCTCTTCTGCATCTTCAGGTAAATTAAATGGCCAATTACAATCCCATGGGGTAAAGTGAGAAATTGTAGAACGCCAGAAAGAGTCACCTATAGTGAAGGTTTTGGCCAATTGATACCTTTCATCCTCAGTTATAGCTAATTCATCCAATGCACTAGCATCAGCAATGTTACCGTCACCTGATATATCTAAATCAGCCATACCATTCGTAATGCTCAATATCTCAACAACACGACCATTCTTAGATGGTATCCATGCCGACTTTTCTAAGTTATACCAACCTAAAGGAACCCCCCAACCAGTAGGAAACTTCAAAAAGTTATTAACATAAAATGGTATGTCCATATTGAAGTCAACACGATTTGCCCCTACAGCAATTGCTTCATCAACACTCAATTCAACAGCATAAGTATAAGCAGAAAAAGCAGGTAACTCACCAGGCATAGCATTAAGACCACTATCTCCAACGGTATATTCTGTAGCCCTCACATGCAAAATAGGTAATTGTTTAGTATTCCCATTAGGCATTTGCATAGAGGCTTTAACTCCCTTAGGGAAAAACAATGTAGCTTGTCTTTCTCCATCAATATCACTTTGTAAAGTACCTTGCGCAACTTGAAAATTTTGGTTATTAGTCAGATCTATTTTTGTCACTTGCTCATCTAGAGGGATCATCACAATATCATCTAAAATTGCGAAATCGCGCCAAGGGGTATCAATTTTTCTTTGAACCGGAAGGTAGCCATCCTTTCTATAGTTAACAGTAATGATTCCTCCACCATTAACAGCCATATCAAACCAACCATCAACCCGACTTAAAGTTTGACCAAACTCAGGGTGATCTTTAATAGATATTGAGACTCCAGTTAACGGGGTACTATCCCTATTTAGAATTTTTCCTCTCACAACAGCAACGCGTTTAGCTGATATGTCCTCTGTCAATACACCAGTTTGAATAGGGCTTGTTCCTGAAAATAAAAACTCGATAGAATCTTTAAAATCAATCACCTTATTAGGGTTAAGGATCGGGGCAATATCTTCAGGATTTGGTGGTAATGCGACCCCACTTGACGGTTTAACCACAAGCATAAATGGTTGACTGCTTTCTCCTCCCATACTATCAGAAACACTAATTTTAACTTGATGTTCCCCTATTTGTTTTGAGGTTGGAACCCAGTTAACTACACCGCTAAGAGGATTTATACTCATACCTTCTGGGGCAAGTTCTAAACTAAAATTTAAAGAGTCACCTAAATCAGGATCGCTAGCCATAACGGAATATATATATGGCTCTCTTTCATTACAGTTCAAAACAGGGGTACTTGTTATTAACGGAAAATCATTTACATTAGAGATGGTAATTGTGACCGTAGAAATATTAGAGTTTAGCTCACCATCACTAGCAATATATTGAAAGCTATCCTGCCCATAAAAATCATCGACAGGTGTATATGATACTGTCGAACCACTTAATTGGATGGTTCCATGCTTAGGGGTAGAGCTTAACTCAAAAGTCAATGAGTCTTCATTTGGGTCTGTCGCTATCAGTTGAATATCTGTACTGTGATCTTCATTGATCTCAATGAGAATATCATCGGCAACAGGCGCTTGATTAACACTAATCACATTGAGTTTAAATTGCTGTTCAGCATTACCATGAGTATCATCAATCACTTGAAATATAACATCATGAAGTGCTATTTGAGTATTAATAGGTGTCCAACGAATAACCCCATTATTAGTAGTCATACCTTTTGGTGAAGATACTAAGTGAATTTGAGCTTGTTCCCAATCCAGTGGAATATTGGTAGTTATGGCATATTGAAATAGATCACCACTAATAATTTGATTTGTAGGCAGAGATGTAATTTCTAACTGAGGTAAAAGTTCTACACCTGATACATTAAGTTCAATACCACAGTTTGGTTTACTGTTTAACTTAACACTGATTATGTTATTTTCTTGAAGAACGACATCAGATTTTAATATAAAAAATTGTTGGTTAAAGTCACTTTGTGAATAGACTGTATTACCATTTAGCGTAATAACGGCACTTGAAATTCGGCAATACTGTTTATTCTCTCCGCCATTAAAGACAGTTAACTGAAATTGCTGCCCTGCTTGATAATTGAACTGAACCGTTTCAACTTTTGGCTTACCTTTAGCTCGTACAAAGGAAGTATTTTCAAGTAAAGTTATTGACGAAGCTTTTGCTTCAAGTGAAAGTACTACGGTGCAAGTTAGTAAAAAACAGACGAATGCTAATTTTTTGAGCATGAACAATCCTTGTTAATAATAATCCAAATTATATCAGTAATTATGCACTATGCATTCAATAAGCAACTATAATTGCATACAATACACACACATCGACATCAAACCATACAAACATACAAAAAAGTAAGCAAGTTTACTTTGACTATGCATTAGAACAAAAAAGTACATATTATTCCTTTACAAAAAATTTATGGGATAAATGAATTTTCCATAGCTGATAGAAAGGAAAATTTATCAGAACTTCCTCGAACATCATTAAAGCTACTGTAAGTTTTTAATTAAACGATGCTTAACTTAGATTTTTATATGCCTATGCAAACTTTTTTACGAAAGCTAACGAGAGCGTTTAGCTTCCCCTATTACAAACGGATATAATGTCTGATAAAAAAGGGTAATAACATTGCTGTTATTACCCTTTCTAAAATAATATTTGAATAGTACCTAGTGATTTTCAGAAACCATATTCACAGTATACTTTGGAATCTCGACTACTAAATCTTCGTCTTCAACAATTGCTTGACAACCTAAGCGAGAATCTGGCTCTAAGCCCCATGCTTTATCCAGCATGTCATCTTCAAGTTCATCACTCTCTTCAATTGAATCGAACCCTTCTCTGATAATGACATGACAAGTTGTACAGGCACATACTTTTTCACAAGCGTGCTCTATACCAATGTCATTTTTTAAAGCGACGTTAAGTACGCTTTCGCCTTTTTCAGCTTCAACAACTGCACCATCTGGGCATAAGTCTTCGTTAGGTAAAAATATTATCTTTGGCATGAGTGTACTAAACCTTATCTACTGATTGTCCTGATAGCGCTTTGTTAATTGAGCTATCCATTCGTCTTTCGGCAAAAACTGCCGTACTTTGATTAACCACTTCAATAGCATCTTCTATTGCTTTGGTATCATTACCTTGGCTTGTTTGTGCCAACGCGTTTAAATCATTTTCTATCACTGCAATTTCTTCAGCATTTAATAAGTGACCATCATCTGCTAAGGCTGCTTGTACCGATTCAATTACTCTCGCGGCTTCAACCTGTTGTTCTTTTAACATACGAGCTTGCATATCTTCACTCGCATTAGTCATAGAATCTTTAATCATTTGACTGATTTTACTGTCGTCTAAACCAAATGATGGCTTAACTTCAATGCTTGATTCAACACCCGTCGATTTTTCCATCGCTGATACAGATAGCAAGCCATCAGCATCCACTTTAAAGGTAACACGAATATGTGCAGCACCTGCGGTCATTGCTGGTATGCCACGTAATTCAAAACGCGCTAAAGATCGACAGTCATCAACTAATTCTCGTTCACCTTGTAATACGTGAACAGCCATCGCTGTTTGACCATCTTTAAATGTTGTAAACTCTTGTGCTTTTGCCACAGGAATTGTCGTGTTACGTGGAATCACTTTTTCAACTAACCCGCCCATGGTTTCTAAACCAAGAGAAAGCGGAATCACATCAAGTAATAACATATCACTGTCAGGCTTATTACCTGCTAAGATATCCGCTTGAATAGCCGCACCAATTGCCACGACTTTGTCTGGGTCTATCGACGTTAACGGTGTTTTCTTAAAGTACTTTTCAACTTCGCTTCTCACTAACGGTACACGTGTTGAACCACCTACCATAACCACTTCAATAACGTCTTCAACACGAATATTTGCATCTTTTAAGCTTCGACGACAAGCGCGTAGTGTTTTATTAACTAGGCTAGCAACCAGTTGATTAAACGTTTCTTTCGTAAGTTCACCTTGCCATGTGTTTCCATTGTCTAATGATAAAGCCACGTTAACGGTATCAACAGTGGTTAATTGTTCTTTGGCAGCACAGGCTTGTTGCATTAATTGACGTTCTAACTCTGGCGATAACGGCCTTGTTAATCCTGCTTGCTCAATAAGGTGGTCAACAACAACAACATCAAAGTCATCTCCACCTAAAGCAGAATCACCACCTGTGGCCAATACTTCAAACACCCCTTTATTTAAACGAAGAATTGAAATGTCAAAGGTACCGCCACCTAAATCATAAACCGCAATAACGCCTTCTTGTCCAGAATCAAGACCGTAAGCTACAGCTGCAGCAGTTGGCTCATTCAATAAACGCAATACATTAATGCCAGCTAGTTTAGCGGCATCTTTGGTACTTTGACGCTGTGCATCATCAAAATGTGCAGGCACGGTGATAACAACACCAGTAAGTTCACCACCTAATGCCGATTCTGCTCGCGCATTTAATCGCTTTAAAATGTCTGCTGATACTTGAACCGGATTAACTTTACCTTGTCGGGTAATAATTTCTGGGTGATTCTCATCACCACAAAAATCATAGGGTAAAGAAGGATATTTACTTTGAATATCAGACAATGAACGGCCAATTAAACGCTTTGCTGAGGTAATAGTGTTTTTTGCATCTTTAATGCTGAGTTGTTGCGCTTGATGGCCTACTAAGACGTCATTTTCTTGATAACTGACAATAGAGGGTAAAATGTCGCGACTGTCTTCATCACTTAAGGTTTTAGCTTCACCACTTTGAACACTCGCGATTAATGAGTTAGTTGTACCTAAATCTATACCTGCCGCTAATCTATGATCGTGTGGAACTGTGCTTTGACCGGGTTCTGCAATTTGTAATAATGCCATGGTTCTTCTTTATGTTCTTTGGTTGTAAACTTAAGGGAAATTATTGATTAATTAACGATATAACTAACACGTTAATCATCAAATAAAGAATCTTCTAATCGTTCAACTTCAATGTCGAGTTTTCTATAAAACTTCAACTTACGTAAATTATCGCATGCCATCTGATTTGATGCAGGAGTATTTTCATGTATTTGCTGTTGCATTAAAGCGAAAATACCTTGGCTTTCTGTAGCTAGCTCTTCTTGTGCGGCAAATAACGCACCGTCAACATCATCAGCATGTTTAATGTCTTCAAGCATTTCTCTTAATTCCATTTGGCGCATTAAAAATTGTGTATCGCCAAAAGTATTTTGCTCGTTAGGCATATCAACACCACGTAATATCAGAAGGTATTCAGCACGTTTTAAAGGATCTTTCAAGGTTTGGTAGGCATCGTTAATTTGAGCTGACTTTTGCACGGCTAGTAATTGCTCTTGTGAAGAAGCATGGGCAAAACGGTCTGGGTGAACAGCTTTTTGCAAAGTTTGATATTGTTCAGCTAGCTGGCTTAAATCAACCTCAAAAGAAGTCGTTAAATCCAGTAATTCAAAATAATTAAGAGTACTCATTGCATTACATCTCTCTAAGACAAGAAAGGGCCTTATTTGCGTAACTTAGCTAAAAATAATCGGTTTTAGTAACGTAAAAAGTGTTCAATAAAGACTCATTGAACACTTTTTCACAACATATTATATTAGCTAGATAACCAATTAAACGTTAAAGCTTTCACCACAACCACACTCGCCTTTCGCGTTTGGGTTGGTAAATTTGAAGCCTTCATTAAGACCTTCTTTAACAAAGTCTAATTCAATGCCTTCAAGGTAAACTAAGCTTTTAGTGTCAATAATAATATTAACATCATCAATTGAGAATAATTGATCATCTTCATTAAGATCATCAACAAACTCAAGCACATAGGCTAAACCAGAGCAACCCGTAGTTTTGATACCTAGACGTAAACCAAGGCCTTTACCTCGATTTGCCATAAACGACTTAACGCGTTCATTAGCTGCTGGTGTCATGGTAACTGACATGATCTACTCCTGCTATTTGCCTTGCTTTGTTTGATAATCTTCAATGGCTGCTTTAATGGCATCTTCTGCCAAAATCGAACAATGAATCTTAACCGGTGGTAAAGCTAACTCTTCAGCAATAGCGGTGTTTTTAATTTCACCTGCTTCTTCAATTGACTTACCTTTAACCCATTCTGTTACTAATGAGCTTGAAGCAATTGCAGAGCCGCAACCGTAGGTTTTAAATTTTGCATCTTCAATAATACCTGTATCAGATATTTTAAGTTGCAACTTCATCACGTCACCACATGCAGGTGCGCCAACCATACCAGTAGCTACTGACGGATCATTTTTATCTAAAGATCCTACGTTACGTGGGTTTTCATAATGATCGATAACTTTTTCGCTATAAGCCATAATACTCTCCTCATCTTTGCCAGTAGCTAAAACCACTGACAATAAATTTATTTCGTGCTGCTAATTAGTGAGCAGCCCATTCAATAGAATCTAAATCAATACCGTCTTTGAACATTTCCCAAAGCGGTGACATATCACGAAGGTGTCCGATTGATCGTTTAATTAAATCAATGGCAAAATCGACTTCTTCTTCAGTAGTAAAGCGACCAAAGCTAAAACGAATTGAACTGTGCGCCATTTCGTCATTTAAGCCAAGAGCTCGAAGTACATAAGATGGCTCTAAACTTGCCGAAGTACATGCAGAGCCTGAAGATACTGCTAAGTCTTTAAGTGCCATAATTAACGATTCACCTTCAACAAAATTGAAGCTAACGTTTAAGTTACCGGCAAATCGTTTCTCAACATCACCATTGATAAAGACTTGTTCCATGGTGTTAATACCTGCCCATAAACGATCACGCATGGCGGTAACATGTGCTAAATCTTGTGCCATTTCTTCTTTAGCTATACGACACGCTTCACCCATACCAACAATTTGGTGAGTCGCTAGTGTACCTGAACGCATACCACGTTCATGACCACCACCGTGTGTTTGAGCTTCTAAGCGAATACGTGGCTTACGACGAACATATAAAGCACCAATGCCTTTAGGGCCGTACATTTTATGAGCTGAAATTGAAAGTAAATCAACTTTAAGCTGTTGTAAGTCTATATTAATTTTACCTGCACTTTGTGCTGCATCAACATGGAAAATAATCTTACGAGCACGACACATTTCACCAATTTCAGCGATGTCTTGGATAACACCTACTTCATTGTTTACATGCATAATACTGACAAGTACTGTGTCATCACGCATTGCGTCATTTAATTTATTTAAGTCAATTAAGCCATTTTCTTCAGGATCTAAATAAGTCACTTCAAACCCTTGGCGTTCTAATTCACGACAAGTATCTAAAACCGCTTTGTGTTCAGTTTTACAGGTGATAATGTGCTTGCCTTTTTTACTATAAAAGTTAGCTGCACCTTTAATAGCAAGGTTATTAGACTCTGTAGCACCTGAAGTGAAAACAATCTCACGAGGGTCAGCGTTAAGTAAATCTGCGATTTGATTACGTGCAATATCAACCGCTTCTTCTGCTTGCCAACCAAACTTATGAGAACGAGAAGCAGGATTACCAAAATGACCTTCTGTTGTCATATATTGCATCATTTTCTCTGCAACACGCTTATCAACAGGCGTAGTAGCAGAATAATCAAAATAAATAGGAAGCTTCATTCGCTTACTCTCTCCAATTTAAAATCAATACGACAGCTTATTGCCAGTCGTGAGCTATATTCTTTGTAGTAATTAAGGTTTCTAAAGCAAGATCTTTCGATTTAACATTGTTTTGTAAATCATCTTGTCTTTGCGAAACCGCTTTAATATCACGCTTTTCAACTAATTCCGATAAGGTGATATTTTGTAGAAATTCTTCGATTCGCTGACTAAGCCCTTGCCATAAAGAGTGAGTTAAACATTGCTCACCAGCTTGGCAGTTACCTTTGCCAGAACATTTAGTGGCATCAACACTTTCATTAACCGCACTAATAACATCAGCAACGGCAATTTGTGCAGAGCATTTACCTAATCGGTATCCGCCACCAGGACCACGTACACTCGTTACAAGCCCTTGTTTTCTTAGACGAGAAAAAAGCTGCTCTAAATAAGATAGAGAAATACCTTGGCGTTCAGAAATATCTGCCAACGATACAGGTCCGTATACCGCATGAATTGTTACATCCAACATAGCAGTAACAGCGTAGCGACCTTTTGAGGTAAGTTTCATAATCAGCTCTCAAATATAACAGTATCATTAAGTAAAATTATTCAGCAGGACAACCAAATAGCGACTTATTTACTCATTTGCGCGCAATTTTACATAACCTTATAAAATAGTCAAATATATACCCGACTAATTTACTCAGGTATTATAACTGAAGAAAAGCTGAGGGAAAAGTAATAGTTGACTAATTTTGTCAACTATTACTGAATTCTATATTAAGCAACTGTATTAATTAATAAAATAGTCGTTAAATTTCAGGATCAAAACTTTCTACTATGCCTTCTCTGCGTTTAGCGGCAGCTTTTTCATCTTCAACAAATTCACCTACGCGTAATTCTGGTAAATCTTTTGAACAAACATCACCACCCATGGCATTAATTTCTTTACATAAATCTGTAACACGATTATCCATTAGATGGACATGGTCAATTAATCGACCTATTGCTTTAGCGACAGGATCTGGGTTATCAGCAGAAACCGCATAAGCATCGAAACCATATTGCTTAGCTACTTGCTCTCGCTTATCGTGCTCTTCTTTTTCTTTCTTATCAGGCACAATTCTACCTGGTATACCTACCGCTGTTGCATTTTCAGGGACATCTTTTACAACAACGGAGTTCGAGCCAACCTTGCCACCTTTACCAATAGTAATAGGGCCTAATACTTGTGCGCCAGCGCCAATAACGACATTATCTTCTAAAGTTGGATGACGTTTACCTGCTTTCCAACTTGTACCACCCAGGGTAACTCCTTGGTATAAAGTGACATCATCGCCTATTTCAGCAGTGCCACCAATAACGACGCCCATACCATGATCAATAAAGAAGCGTTTGCCTATAGTGGCACCTGGGTGAATTTCTATACCTGTCAACCACCTAGAAAAGGTCGAAAACAATCTAGCAAGTAACTTCCAATTTGCTTTCCATAGTTTATGACTAATTCGATGAAACCAAATTGCATGTAAACCGGGGTAGTTTAGTAATACTTCAAAGCTCGTACGAGCAGCGGGATCTCTATCAAAGACACTGTTGATATCTTCTTTGATACGGTCAAACATAATACTTCCTTATTTCCATTAATTCCCCAAGTGTAAAAGCTCAGGTCGTTATTTGTTATTCTTAGCCGTTCTTTCAATTGAAGCCAAAATACCACGCATCATTTTAACTTCTTTAACGTCAGGTCTTGCACGGTTAAATAAACGTCGTAGTTTTGTCATCACTAAACCAGGGTGCTTAGGCACGATAAAGCCCGTTGCCTTTAACGCTTCTTCAAAATGCTGGTAGAAGCGTTCAGTTTCTTCAACAACAGGAAATAACTCATCATCTTCACTGGTTGCTTTAGAAATGTCGGTACCATTACCTGTACTGCGCTCTTGATAATTTTGATCATGAGCTAATAAATAGCTAGTTCGTATTTCATAACTCAAAGTTTGTACTGCCATAGCTAAATTAAGCGAGCTATATTCGGGGTTAGCTGGTATTTGTACATGAAAATGACATAACTGTAATTCTTCATTGGTTAAACCACTACTTTCGCGACCGAATACTAAAGCAACAGGATATTCACTTGCTTCACTCACCATTTTCTCACCACACCCTCTTGGCTCAAGCATTGGCCAAGGTAAAGTACGAGAACGAGCACTTGTCCCAACAACTAAGCCACAGTCTTCAATGGCTTCTTCCAAAGTACTCACTACCTTAGCATTGGCTAACACATCGGTAGCACCTGCGGCTAGAGCTTGTGCTTGCCCATTTGGCATTTCAATAGGATCAACCAGTACTAATTGGCTAAGCCCCATGGTTTTCATTGCCCGTGCTGCTGAGCCGATATTACGACAGTCAGACGTATTGACTAATACAATCTTTACGCGATCTAATAAATTGTTAGGTAGCTTACTACTTAGTGTGTCTGTCATTTTATACTCTACATTTTCTAAAGAATTATTGATTACTCGACTAGCTAAAACGTCTAGACGGCTAAAGTGCATAATTCTACCATAAAAGAGTACTGCTGTACTTAATAAAAAGCACGTACAATGTGCTAAAAACGCTATGGCGAATTATTATTTAATAGTCTATTTATATATATAGGCTGTTCTCAACCTACATCGATTAAAATATAAACAATTATTTTTCTATTTATATCGCAAACTACATTTAACTTTGCTATACTACGCCGCGCTTGATTTCCTGAATGTAGGAATCAATTTTCGTTCTTTTAAAAGCCATTTACAAATAGGTACTCTATATGCATCCGATGCTAAATATTGCCGTGCGCGCTGCGCGTACAGCTGGTAAAGTGATTGTTCGCTCTTTTGAGCAACTTGATAAAGTTGAAGTTGAATCAAAAGGAACTAACGATTTCGTTAGTAGCGTAGATTTAAATGCTGAAGAAGCAATTATTGAGACTATTCGTAAATCGTACCCAGAACACACCATTATTTGTGAAGAATCTGGCGTTTCAAAAGGCTCAGACGATGATTACCAATGGATAGTTGATCCATTAGATGGTACAACAAACTTCGTCAAAGGCATCCCTCATTTTGCCGTATCAATTGCATTAAAAGTAAAAGGTAAACTTGATCAAGCCGTGATCTTTGATCCTATTCGTGGTGAATTATTCACTGCAAGCCGTGGTAAAGGTGCACAATTAAACGGCTTTAGAATTCGTGTTAAAAATCATAAAGAGTTATCAGGTACTGTACTTGCTACAGGCTTCCCATTTAAACATAAACAACATACCTCAGCATACATGGCAATGTTTAGTGCTTTATTTACTAAAACGTCTGATATGCGAAGAGCTGGATCTGCAGCTCTCGATTTAGCTTATGTCGCTGCTGGCCGAGTTGATGGCTTCTTCGAAATCGGTCTAAAACCATGGGATACGGCTGCGGGTGAGTTGTTAGTCATTGAAGCTGGCGGTTTAGTGACTGACTTTGCTGGTGGACATAATCAAGCAAAATCAGGCAATATTGTGGCAAGTAGTACAAGACTACAAAAAGAAATATTAAAAGAACTTCGTCCTCATTTAGGTGATGCTTTAAATAAGTAATCATTCAATAATTTCTATATAAAACGTCAAAAGTATCACTACTATTGGCGTTTTTTTATAGCAGCATTTATCTTTACTTATGCGTTTATATGTTTTAGCGCTGATTTAATATGAGTTTTATTTACTCACAAAGGTTAGTAATGTCGAAAATACTTTATTCTCTATGTTTGTTTGTTTACAGCTATGCAATATCAATTAATGGCTTTACTCAAACAATCTCTGTGGTTACTGAAGATGCACCAAGTCTGCAATACCAGAAAACATCTGGAGAGATGGCAGGTCCTGCAGCTAAACTTATAGAAAAAGTATTCAATGAATCTGGCTTGAGCTTTGAAACGCGTGTTCTACCGTGGGCAAGAGCTTATAAAGAAGCCAATCTAGTTCCCAACACCTTAATTTATTCTATGGTGAGAACCATTGAGCGTGAAGATAAATTTCATTGGATTGGCATTATTTCAAAGCCTAAATATTACTTTTTTGCGCTTAAAAACACCGAGATTCCTTCATCTAATAACATTAAAGACTTCAGTAAATATCGAGTTGGTTCATTATTAAGTAGCGCTAGTTACTCAACGTTAAAAGCGCAAGGTTTTGAATATTTAGTACCGGTAACAACCGCAAAACAAGTTTTTCAATTGTTAACTAAAAACAGAGTTGATTTAATCACTGCAAATTTAACCGCATTTGATGAGATTTGTCAGCATCACAGCACTGAATGTAGTCAAATAAAAGCTATCGCCCCTATTGAACCGCTAAATAATCGAGCTTTATATTTTGCAATGAATAAAGACTCAGACCCTAAAGTAGTACAGCGTTTACGCAGAAGTTATCAAAAGTTGCTTAAAGAAAATAAGATTAAAATATTATAAGAACTCAGATAGTTACCTGTCCCCTTTTCATACGAAATTGATTAGATAATTAAATATCAGCGTTCACTTTGCTAATAATTTTGTTTAATTTCTTTTTAAATCCTTCGTCAGCAATTACTGCATTAATTTTATCAAAACCAGCTAGCTGTATGTTTTCTTGCGTGTAATAAAACTCTAATTCACCTAATGCTTCATAACTCACTTCATCATAATCTGGTACATCGCTTAAGCCATTAAAAGACACCAAATCACCTAAACGACAAGATAAATAACATAATAAAACATGTCGAGTCTGTTCATGACTTAGTTCATTAATTACACTACCGCTTGTTAACGGTAAAATACTATGATCGATACCTGACTCCAAAGCACCAGGTAATTGCCATTGTTTGGCAAGATGTTTACCTACAATGGCTGAATTGATTCCCATCGACTCTTGAAAAACCTTTGTACGTTCAAACAACGTAAAGTCATCTAAATAAAAACCTGCCAGTGATGGCTTGTAAGATAAAATAGCTAAGTCGCCTAAATAAGACAGTAAACAACGAGTAGAGAGTTCTGCTGGGTTTTCTTCGCCCATTTCCTTGGCAACTAAGGCACAAAATGAACTCGCTAAGTAACTTGCTTTCCATAATTTTTGATACGCATCATTCTGATTTTTATCAGTAAACTCCATACCTTGTTGCATAGCAAATTGCATAGCAATACTTTTAACTTGCCCTACTCCTAAATAAATAATAGCGTGGTTAATATTGGTTATAGGTTGGTGTAATGCAAATAAAGGTGAATTAACCGCATTAAGCACCTTAGCGGTCATTTCTGTGTCTTTTTTGATTAATTCAAAAAGTTCATTAGGTTCGAAAGAACGTTGGGTTAACGGCAACAGTAGTGGGTGTGGTTTTCGAAATGATTGATTTATTTCAGCAATAATTTTTTGTTGTTTCTCATTTAGCTTATCAGATGTATGTACTTGGAATGCTAAAAAGTCTTCAGGTGCTTCGCTTTTTTCTTTGATTTTTTGTGTTTTTTCTTCAGGCTTGTCACCAACAAACTCAGCATTTATTGGTTTATGGACCGTTTTCTTTTTTGCATTGATTTTTGCTCCTTCAACCATATGTGAATATTGATGTTTAGACTTCTTTTTATCTCTTTTAGATAAGATAACAAACACCACAACAGCAATGATTAAAACCACAAAAATATTGAACAGCATACAAAGTTCCTTTTATGCTCACTATTTGTAATGAGCACATGAAATATAAGCTAAAAAAAGCCAAGGTAATCACTGTAATTTATTTTTGTATCTTATTCTAGTAATGGATTAACTAAATAGGGACCTGCTATCGCGTTGCTAACTTTTATCGAGCAACTCAGGATGAGCTGCTCGATAAGGTGATTTCATAGGTACGCTCTAATGTTTAACTATTTTTATTTGGGCTAGGCTTTCTTCTGCGAGCTTTAGCTGCTGGCTTATTGCCTTTAGGTTGAGCGGTGTTAACTTGGCCTTTTTTCTTAGGTGTCCGAACTTGATGCCCACTTGCATTTTCACCTGAACGCTGGCCATCTTTATGTTCAACTTTTTCACTTCTCGGTTTTTTAGCTTTTTTCGGTTTCTTCGCTTTTAATGGCCTGATTGCTCTAGAATCACCTAATTCATTCACTGGTATGAATTTTTCTAATACTTTTCGTTCAATATGCTGCTGAATAACATGTTCAACATCCCACAATAATTCAAGTTCATCAGCACAAACAAGCGAAACCGCTTGGCCAGTATTACCAGCACGCGCCGTTCGGCCAATTCGATGAACATAATCTTCAGGTACATTCGGTAATTCGAAGTTTACAACTTGAGGTAACAAATCTATATCGATACCACGCGCCGCAATATCTGTTGCCACTAATATCTGCACCGTTCCATCTTTAAATGCTGCTAACGCTTTTGTTCGTGCACCTTGACTTTTATTGCCATGAATTGCCGCTGCAGTTAAGCCTTCAGCTTCTAAGAATCGGGTAAGTTTATTAGCGCCATGTTTGGTTTTGGTAAAGACCAAGACTTGTTTCCAGTTATTTTCCTTGATTAAGTAACTTAATACTGCAGGCTTACGTTTTTTATCTACTGCAGTTATCCATTGGGTTACTTTTTCTGCTGTACTATTTTCCGGATTGACCGAAATCTCTAACGGCTTATTGACTAACCCTTTAGCTAAGGCTCGAATATCAGGAGAAAAGGTGGCAGAGAATAATAAGTTTTGACGTTGTTGAGGCAATAATGCCAAGATTTTTTTAATATCTCTTAAAAAGCCCATATCTAGCATACGATCAGCTTCATCTAACACCAGTACTTCTAGCTGAGTAAATTTCACAGCATTTTGATTATATAAATCAAGTAAACGCCCTGGTGTGGCCACTAATACATCAACACCTTGACGTAACCTCATCATTTGCGGATTTATTTTTACCCCACCAAAAACAACAGTCGAATTCAAGTTCAGGTGTTTACTGTAAGTTTCAATACTTTCGCTGACTTGTGCTGCTAGCTCTCGTGTTGGTGTTAATACCAAGGCACGTACATTATTCGCTTTAACTTTATTGCCTTTAATGAGACGTTCTAATAAAGGCAAAGTAAAGCCGGCCGTTTTACCTGTACCGGTTTGCGCTGCAGCCATTACATCACGTCCTGAAATAACTGCAGGAATAGCTTTTGCTTGTATCGGTGAAGGTGTTTTATAGCCCTGTTCGGCTACGGCTTTTAGGATTGGCTCAGATAAACCTAATGAGGTAAAACTCATAAAAACTCTCTTAAAAAATAAACTATAAGCAAGTGCTAAAAACCGTTTCGGCGCTATAACTTGTGGAAGGGCGTGCAGCATACAGTAAGCTTAATGCCAAGTCCATTAATACCAATGTGCATAATGTAGTGTAGTTCACGCAAAGTTAATCACTTTTCTTAGGTATAAAAAAAACCGATAGTAAAAAACTATCGGCTTCTATACTTTTTCAAATTTTGCATTTAACAGTAATTAAGGCATCATCTCTTCTTGATCAGCACCTTCTTTTTCAATCACTTCAGGAATTAAGTCTTCTTTAGAAATGCCTAAAGATAACGCAACCGATGAAGCAACATAAATGGAAGAATACGTACCAACAAACACACCAAACAATAATGCTGTTGCAAAACCGTGAATGAGTGCGCCACCTTTAAAGAATAATGCAGCCAATACTAATAAGGTTGTGATTGAAGTAATAAAAGTACGGCTTAACGTTTGTGTTAATGAGATATCAATAATCTCTTCAGGCGAACCATTACGTACTTTACGGAAGTTTTCACGGATACGATCCGACACTACAATGGTATCGTTCAGTGAATAACCAATAACCGCTAAAATTGCTGCTAATACGGTTAGATCAAACTCTAAACCAAGCACAGAGAAAAGGCCTAACGTTAATAACACATCGTGAAATAACGCCACAACAGAGCCAATGGCAAAGCGCCATTCAAAGCGAAAAGCAACATACACTAAAATACAGATTAAAGCCGTTAGCATTGCTAAACCACCTTGCTCTGCAAGCTCATCACCAACACTTGCACCAACAAACTCTATACGGCGCATATCAACATTTTGACCTGTTCCATCTGTTAATACTTTAAGTACTTGGTTGCCCAACATTTCAGCTTTAACATCATCACGTTGACCTAAACGAATCACGACGTCACGAGAACTACCGTAGAGTTGAACAACAGCGTCTTGATAACCATTGCTATCGAGTACTTCTCTTAATTGCGTTAAATCAGCTGCTTGCTCGAAACCAACTTCAATTAACGTACCGCCAGTAAAATCTAAACCAAAATTTAGTTTATTGGTTGCAAGAGAAGCGATAGACGCAAGCATTAATATTGCACTGAAAATCATGGCATACTTACGTAAGCTCATGAAGGCAACAGTTTCTTTTAATCGTAAAATTTGCATAATAATTAAACTCTCACCTTACTATATAGATAGTTTTTTCAGGGATTTTCCACCCCAAACAGCATTAACGACAGTTCTTGACGCTACCACTGATGTAAACATTGACGTAATAATACCGATTGATAATGTTATCGCGAAACCTTTGACAGGCCCTGTACCAATTGCAAATAAGATAAGTGCGGCAATTAAGGTAGTGATATTAGCATCGATAATGGTTGAGAATGCCGCTTCATAACCTTGATGAATAGCTTGCTGTATAGATTTACCTTCTCTTATTTCTTCACGAATACGTTCAAAAATTAGTACGTTGGCATCAACAGCCATACCCACAGTTAAAACAATACCTGCCATACCCGGTAAAGATAATGCCGCTCCAGGAATCATCGACATGATGCCAACAATTAACACTAAGTTAGCCCCTAACGCTAAGTTAGCCACAACACCAAAAGCTTTGTAGTAAACCATCATGAAGATAAAGACTAAAGCAAAGCCCATCATGATTGCTTGAAAACCTAACTTAACATTCTCAGCTCCAAGTGTTGGGCCTACTGTACGCTCTTCAACAATAGTAATTGGCGCAATCAATGCACCGGCACGTAGTAATAATGCTAAGTTATGTGCTTCTGCTTGACTACCAGCACCAGTGATACGAAATTGCTTACCTAAACGTGCTTGAATAGTCGCAATTGAAATAATTTCTTCTACTTTTTCAAAGATTATATTGCCTTCAGCATCTTTTTTATCGGTAGCTTTATATTCAATAAATACCGTCGCCATTGGCTTACCGATATTATTTTTAGTGCCATTCGACATTTTACTGCCGCCTGCACTATCTAGTGAAATATTTACTTGTGGACGTGAATATTCATCAAAACCAGATTTCGCATCAGTAATATGATCACCCGTTAGCATTACACGCTTTTTCAATAGTGATGGTTTACCATCACGGTCGGTCAATAAAATTGAACTTGCAGGCACCCTGCCATTTAATGCATTGCCTAAATCACCTTCAGTGTCGACTAATCTAAACTCAATAGTCGCGGTTGCATTAAGTATTTCTTTCGCTTTGGCGGTATCTTGAACACCAGGCAATTCTATAACAATATGTTTTTTACCTTGGCGTTGCACTAGTGGTTCCGCAACACCTAACTCATTTACACGATTACGAATAATCGTTATATTTTGTTGAAGAGCATACTCTCGAATTTCTTTTTCTTTTTGCTCTGTCATACTCGCTGTTAACGTTAATGAATCATCATCTGTTTTAAATAATAAATCACGGTAACGTTTTGAAAGTAATGACTCGGCCGCTTCTAAATCTTCAACTTTTCGAAAGATAACACTAATCGCATTACCGTCTTCTTTTACGGTACGATAACGAATCTTCTCATTACGTAATTCAGAACGAAACTCGCCAACCATGCCTGCTTTCGCTTTTGCCATGGCTTCTTTCATGTTAACTTCCATTAAGAAGCTAACACCACCACTCAAATCTAGACCTAACTTCATTGGCACACCACCAATACTAGCTAACCATTCAGGCGTATTAGGTGTTAAATTAAGTGCAACTGAATACTGTTTACCTAATTTTTCATCAAGAATATCACGCGCCTTTAATTGAGATTCAGTATTTTTAAAGCGAGTTAATATCTGACCTTTTTCCAGCGCGATGCTGTCGTAAGCAATATTACTTTGTTCTAATTGAGCTTTGATTTGATCAAGAGTTGCGGTATCGGCTTCAACACCTCGTAAACCTGAAACTTGCACTGCGGGTGCTTCACCGTATAGGTTTGGTGTGGCATAGAGTGCACCTATGGCAATAATAAGCATCACCATCAGTGTTTTCCATAAAGGGTATTTGTTTAACACAATGTGTCCTTTTCTATTTTTTATTTAGCACTGGTATAATTGTCTACATCAAGGTTAAGAGCTTTAAAATCAAAGAAAAAGTACGTTATGGCAAAGACCAAACTGTACTTTTTCTGTTTAGAAAATCAGCTTATAACAAAGAAAAACGATTATAAGTTTTTCATTGTACCTTTAGGTAATACGGCACTAATTGCTGCTTTTTGAATAGTCACTTCTGTACCTTCTGCAACACTAATAGCGATAAAGTCTTTTTCGTCAGAAACCTTAACTATTTTCCCAACAATACCACCTTGAGTAAGTACTTCATCACCCTTTGATAAGGCAGACATTAAACCTTTATGCTCTTTAACACGCTTAGCTTGTGGGCGATAAATCATAAAGTAAAACACTAAACCAAACACGGCTAGCATGATGATCATTTCCATACCACCACTTTGAGGGGCTGGGGCTGCTGCAGCATGTGCTGTGTTAATAAATAAACTCATATTATCCTCTACTTCTTCTTATTAAATTTAAATCGTATAGAGTTTGCAATTATACAAACCAAAATTCTTTTGGAGCTAAATTTGCTCACTTCCTTCTGCTAATGGTGGAACAGGTAAACCACGCACAGCATAAAACTCTTCAACAAAGTCGTCTAATTTACCTTGCTCTATCGCATCACGCAAACCTTGCATTACACGTTGATAAAAATGCAAGTTATGTAAGGTGTTTAATTGCGATCCTAAAATCTCTTTACACTTATCTAAATGATGTAAATAAGCGCGTGAATAATTTTTACAGGTATAACAATCACACGTAGGATCTAATGGTCGAGTATCTGTTTTATGACTTGCGTTACGTATTTTAATCACGCCATCATTAACAAACAAATGACCGTTACGAGCATTACGTGTTGGCATGACACAATCAAACATATCAATACCACGTCGCACACCTTCAACTAAATCTTCAGGTTTGCCTACTCCCATCAGATATCGGGGCTTATTCTCAGGTATCAAGGGCGCGGTATGATCTAAAATACGAATCATATCTTCCTTCGGCTCTCCAACTGATAAGCCACCAATAGCATAACCGTCAAACTCAATTGCTTTTAAGCCCTTAACAGACACTTCACGCAAGTCTTCATACATGCCACCTTGGATGATGCCAAATAATGCATTGATGCTATCACCGTGTGCATCTTTTGAACGTTGAGCCCAACGCAGTGACAACTCCATAGAGTCTTTTGATTCTTTATGAGTGGCAGGGTATGGCGTACATTCATCGAAGATCATAACGATATCTGAATTTAAACTACGCTGAACTTCCATCGAACGCTCAGGTGTTAGCATAATTTTTTCACCGTTAACGGGAGAACTAAAGCGTACACCTTCTTCGGTGATTTTTCGCATATCACCTAAGCTAAATACTTGGAAACCACCTGAATCAGTTAAAATAGGTTTATCCCAGTTCATAAAGCCATGTAAACCGCCATGCTGTTCAATGATATCTGTACCAGGTCGTAACATTAAATGAAACGTGTTCCCTAAAATAATATCTGCACCAGTAGCTTCAACCTCATCGGTTTTCATGCCTTTTACTGTGCCGTATGTACCAACAGGCATGAAAGCAGGTGTTTCAACGATTCCGCGGTCAAAAATCAATCGACCACGGCGCGCTTTACCGTCTTTAGTGATTAATTCATATTTCATTCTATTTTTTACAGTTACTGTCATTTTTCTTACTCAAGTCACCCACTAGCAAAACAGGCCGGCGGTGTTTAGGTTAACGGCGATAGCATACACGCTGGTTCACGTGGTTTACTAACACCTCAATTAAATAGATTTTTTAGTTAAAAACATGGCATCGCCGTAGCTAAAGAATCGATACTCTTGCTCAATGGCATGTTGATATGCGGGCATTATATTTTCATAGCCGGCGAAGGCACTGACTAACATCAACAACGTTGACTCTGATAAATGAAAATTAGTTAATAGTGCATCAACCACGAGAAATTCATAGCCAGGTGTAATGAAGATGTCGGTATCACCATAAAACTCTGTTAGGGGCTGGTGTTTATCTTTGGCGGCTTTTGCTGCACTTTCCAATGAACGCACTGACGTTGTACCAACAGCTACCACTCTACCGCCAGAAGCTTTGGTGGCATTAATTTGCTCAATCACTTCTGAGGGCACTTCAACATATTCTGCATGCATAATGTGATCAGAAATCTCATCAACTTTTACAGGCTGGAATGTACCCGCTCCTACATGCAAAGTTACAAAAGCAAGTTCGACCCCTTTTGCTTTAATTTTTTCGAGGATAGCTTCATCAAAATGCAAGCCAGCGGTTGGTGCTGCAACAGCGCCAGGCTTTTCATTATAAACCGTTTGGTAACGCTCTTTATCGCTATCTTCATCTGGGCGATCAATATAAGGAGGTAATGGCATATGACCAATATTTTCCAATATCGTTAATACGCTGTCTTCGCCTTGAAATTTTAGTTCAAATAGCGCACCTTGTCGGCCTACCATTGTTGCCTGCACAGAGTTACCCTGCTCATTTTGGAGAATAAGTTCGGTACCAACTTTAGGCGACTTACTCGCTCGAATATGCGCAAGCGCCGTATGTTGATCAACAATTCTTTCAACCAGTACTTCTATTTTACCGCCAGTCGATTTTTGGCCATACATACGGGCAGGAATAACACGGGTGTTATTAAATACCAGCAAATCACCTGCATTTAATTGGTCAATAATATCAGTGAAATATAGATCCTTACGTTCCCCGCTATTACCACTTAATGTCATTAAACGGCTACCAGTACGGTTTGGCATTGGATATCGAGCAATTAGCTCTTCAGGGAGATTAAATGAGAAATCAGATACGCGCATGAGATACTTTTATTAGATCGATAAATATAATGTGAACTGGTAGCGCTTGCTAATATTTACGGTACAAGCTCACGGGTAAATTTTAAAACGGCTAATTTTAATGCTGAGTGCTATTGATAGCAAGACAAATAAAGTAATTACACTCGCTTAATTATTGAATAAAAGCAAAGCCATTTTACTAAGCGCCAAATTCAGTACATTATTTCTATTTATAACCACTATTTAGCAAACTTTATCTCGCTGTAGTGCTTTTTTATCGTATGCTGTTTTTCAAACACTTGTGTTAACTATGGGCATTCTTATCGATAGTGTGTCAAAAGGTAGGTCAATAATATGAATAATATTTCTTTTGCTTTAGCCAAAACCATACTCAATGGCTTTGAACGCCATATTAGCTTGTTTATTGAAATAACCCAATCAGCCAAGCAACGTTTTGAATTGTGTCAGTGGAGTAAAGTACAAGAAGCAGCTAAAGCAAGAACCACCTTTTATGACCAGCGTGTCAATGAAACATTTGACACCATCAAACAAGATTTTTTCATACAAGAATTAAATGACGATTTATGGCAACAAGTAAAACGTGATTATATTGAGTTATTGAAAAATCACCAACAACCTGAACTTGCTGAAACGTTTTATAATTCGGTATTTTGTCATTTGTTTGAGCGCAAGTATTACCACAATGCTTATATATTTGTTGAAAGCACCGCAAGTCGCCTAGACGCACAAGAAACCCCTAAAATATTTAAACGTTATACACCCGCAGATAAAGGCCTAAGAGAAACCATCGTTGATATTATGAATGATCATAAAAGTGAAATTCCTTATCAAGACCTTGATGCTGATGTAGAAACATTAATTCGAGCTTTTCGACGACAAGCTGAAAAAACACGCTTTAAATTAGCAGACTTAACCTTTGATATTTTAAACTTTACTTTTTATCGTAATAAAGGCGCTTATATTATAGGTAGAGTACTTTCACCCGCTGGCGAGACACCCTTTATTGTCTCCGTACTGCATGGTGATAAAGGCGGTTTAACAATTGATGCACTGCTGACTAAAAGCGAAAGTATGGCGGTTGTTTTTGGTTTCGCCCGAGCCTATTTTTTTGTTGATTGCCTTCACCCACATGCACTCGTTAATTTTTTACAAGGTTTAATTCCTCACAAAACAAAGGCAGATTTATACTCTGCAATTGGTTTTCACAAGCAAGGAAAAACTCAATTTTATCGTGACTTTTTAAATCATTTAGCAAGCAGTGAAGACAAGTTCGAACTTGCGGCGGGAATAAAAGGCATGGTGATGTCGGTATTTACTCTACCTTCTTACCCTTATGTTTTTAAAATCATTAAAGATAGATTTTCCCCAAGCAAAAACATGACTAAAAAAGATGTAAAAGGAAAATACCGCCTAGTTAAGTTACACGATAGAGTTGGTCGTATGGCTGACACCATGGAATACTCAGAAGTGGCTTTTCCTAAAAACCGATTTAGTGAGACACTCCTTGAAGAGTTAATGAAAGTAGCGCCTTCAATTATTCGTTTTGAAGATGATCTGATTATTATCGAACATTTATATATTGAACGTCGCATGGTGCCGTTAAATATATACTTAGCTGAAGCGCTTAAAAATAAAGAAACGGAAAAAATTAATGAAGCCATGTATGGCTATGGTGAAGCAATAAAGCAACTTATTTCAGCCAATATATTTCCAGGTGATATGTTACTTAAAAATTTCGGCGTTACTCGTCATGGTCGGGTTATATTTTATGATTATGACGAAATTACCTATATGAACGAAGTTAACTTTAGAGTAAAACCTGAGCCTGTCACTGAAGAGCAAATATACGCTGCAGAGCCATGGTACTCTGTTGCCCCTGGTGACATGTTTCCTGAAGAGTTGGCTACATTTGCTTTAGCAAACCCTAACTATTTAAAAGCTTTCAAATTGCACCATAGCGATTTGCTTGAAGCAACTTACTGGCAACAATGCCAACAAAATGTTGCTGACGGAATTTTTAAAGATGTTTACCCATACCCCGATCAGTTTAGGTTTTGCTATTTGCGAGGCACCAAACAAGCAGCACCTTATTAACCTCAACAATCACCCCACTCTAAAAAGACTGAGTTATTGGCTAGTTTATTAACACTTTGTTGATAAATTAGCCGAACAGTTAAAAAATTTACTTTTTTATTAAATTCCTCTTTACCTTTTGTCTCGCATCAGTATAATTCACCTCCGTTGCAGGGGTGTAGTTCCAATTGGTAGAACAGCGGTCTCCAAAACCGATGGTTGGGAGTTCGAGTCTCTCCACCCCTGCCATTTCCCTTTCTTTTTTATTTTATCTCACTTTCTAATCGATACAATTTCTGTCATTATAATTTTATTTATTGTACTGCTTTATTTTTATGTCAATTTCACAACGTCAATTTGATCATCTCACTGAAATGGGCATCAGTCTGTGGCAACACAGAAACCAAGTTCAAGCTATAGCTAATTCAGAAATTACTGAGCAACCATTTATTCACGTAAAGTTAGCCGATATTGCCAAGCAACAATTCTTTGGCGATGTATTATTAAGTATTGATATCAGTATTGGTGAAGTAAAAGAGCATAATAATCATTTAGATCTTGGTTTATTCGACTGGTTTTTTGTTGATTCAAACCAAAAAAATGAAGAGATTCACTTTCAGCAAAATAGTTTATATACGCCATCGTTAGCTCAGTTATCCGAGCAGCCAAAATTGAAACGAGCGCTTTGGAAAATTATCTCAGAAGAAATATTGTAACTTATGACGACCTCAATTAAACAGCCTAGCTTTCACGCTATTAGCAAAAATGACGTAAAAAACTTAATGGCTATTGAAGAAGCTTGTCACTCCCATCCGTGGTCTGAGAAAACATTTAGCAGCTGCATTGGCGGACGCTACTTTTCTGAATATGCGAGTTCTTACGAAAAAATCATTGGTTTTTATGTTGGTGAGATAGTCATTGATGAAGCTACATTAATGGACATCTGTGTCACGCCAGAGCATCAAGGTAAAGGCTATGGCAAAGCTTTATTACTGCAATTTATATCTCAAGCGACCAAGCAAGGTGCTCAGAAACTCTTTTTAGAAGTAAGAGCCAAAAACATCTCAGCACAAATGCTTTACATTAATATGGGGTTTAGTGAAACAGCTAGAAGAACAGGTTATTACCCTAGTGCATCAGGTTTTGGTTATGAAGATGCTATTGTGATGAGCAAGTCATTAAAGTAACGACCATGTATCCTTATTCCCCCTACTGATTACAAAATACAACATTGTATTACCCAATCATACTGGTTTGATTCATTCATCTTGTTAAGATAATTATTAATGTCTTAGCTAAGGGGGCCAAGATGGAACATAAAACATTTTCGCGTAGCGATAGTTTGTTATTCGACCAAGACGCTGCACAGCTACTTGCTTTACAAGCAATTGAACAATTAATGCAAATAACACATTATGATAAAAAACAATGTATGGCATTATTAAACCAACAACTTAATTATAGCGAAGCTTTACAAGCACCACTATTAAGTCACAAAGAGTCAGAGTTTATCCATAGGTTATTTAATTAATATATTGATAATTAACCTAACGTTGCTCTACCTAAAGTCACTTCACCTGTTGCTGGAAAATACCTAATTTGCCAGTTTTCTTGACCTTTACTTCGGTTATCGCGGATATAATTATAGTAGCAATAAGTCGTTGGTAACGTCGCATCGGGGTTTGAATACCAATAAATAATATCATTATCACCACCAAACGATGCGTCGGTATGAATTGCAAGTGTAAAGTCTTCGGCATCGAGCATGCCAACCCAAAGTTGTCGACAAAATTCCCCCGTTAACTGCGTACCACCTCCACCGCTAGCAACAGTATCTTCACCTAGGGGGTATCCCGTAATGGTTGAATCTATATCTCCCTTTGCAAAGCAATTTAAATCTAACACTGCACCATTACTTCCGTCAGCTAACCAACAACTATGATAAAGCGTAACCGCTGTTTTATATGAGCCATACAGCCTTTTAGCAATAGCATCATGGGCATCTTGAGAAAGGTTAATGTATTTAGGCAAAGCGGTAACCGACAAAATGCCTAAGATAACAATAACAACAACTAATTCTATTAACGTAAAACCATTATTTCTCATAGTATTTACCACTGCGTAAAATTAGAACACATAGAATGGTGTTCTTGCACAAATGTTTTAATACAATATACATCGATTTAAAACCTCACTCAAGAAAAGACTATAACCTCAAAAATTGTAGGCCTCACGCTGCAACGAAACCTATCTGTTCGCTTAAATTGAGCAAAGAAATTCTTCATTAAATTAATATCAAATTAATATCAAATGAATATAAAAAAGCCTGTTAGATTTGCTTTGGTAAAAATTGATACGAATACATTACTTTTATTGTTCAATTTCGCTATAATATTGCGCTTTATTTTTATTTCATTGGTGTGTGATTTATTTACGCGCTAAAACCCCATTTTACACAGGTAATTTGCATGTCTGTACAACAGCAGGAAGTCGACTTACGAAGAACGTTTGCGATTATTTCTCACCCGGATGCCGGTAAAACCACTATTACAGAAAAAGTATTACTTTTTGGTCAAGCATTACAAAAAGCAGGTACGGTAAAAGGTAAAAAGTCAGGTCAGCACGCAAAATCTGACTGGATGGAAATGGAAAAAGATCGTGGTATATCAATCACGACTTCAGTAATGCAATTCCCCTATAATAACTGCCTTGTAAATTTACTTGATACTCCAGGGCATGAAGACTTCTCGGAAGATACCTACAGAACATTAACAGCTGTTGACTCATGTCTTATGGTTATAGATGTTGCTAAAGGTGTAGAGGCTCGTACCATTAAGTTAATGGAAGTCACGCGCTTACGCGATACCCCCATTATCACTTTTATGAATAAAATGGATCGCGATGTCCGTGATCCAATGGAAGTGATGGATGAAGTAGAAGAAGTTTTAAAAATAAAATGTGCTCCAATTACTTGGCCAATTGGCATGGGTAAAGAATTTAAGGGCATTTATAATATTCTTGATGATGAAACAATTTTATATCAATCAGGTCAAGGACATACTATTCAAGAAAAACGCGTTATTAAAGGGCTAGATAACCCTGAACTTGATAATGCGATTGGTAGTTATGCTGATGATCTTCGTGAAGAATTAGAACTTGTTGTTGGCGCTTCGCATGAGTTTGATTTAGACGAGTTTTTAAACGGTGAATTAACCCCAGTATTTTTTGGTACAGCATTAGGTAACTTTGGTGTTGACCATATGCTTGACGGCTTAACCAAATGGGCACCTAAGCCTCTTCCGCGTAAAACAGACTTACGACAAGTGAATGCCGAAGAAGAAAAATTCTCAGGCTTTGTTTTTAAAATTCAAGCCAACATGGATCCTAAACATAGAGATAGAATTGCTTTTATGCGTATTTGCTCAGGTAAATATGAAAAAGGTATGAAAATGAAACAGGTTCGTCTGGGTAAAGATGTAAAAATAGCCGATGCAGTAACCTTTATGGCTGGCGATCGCTCCAATGTAGAACAAGCCTATGCAGGCGATATTATCGGTTTGCACAACCACGGTAGTATTCAAATTGGTGATACTTTTACCGCGGGCGAAATGATGAAGTTCAGCGGTATCCCTAACTTTGCGCCAGAAATGTTTAGACGTATTCGTTTAAAAGATCCGCTAAAGGCTAAACAACTGCAAAAAGGTTTGATCCAGTTATCTGAAGAAGGTGCTGTACAAGTCTTTAGGCCGTTTATTAATAACGACATGATTGTTGGTGCCGTTGGTGTACTTCAGTTTGAAGTGGTTGTACAACGTTTAAAAACTGAATATAAAGTCGACGCGATTTATGAGCCAATTAGTGTAGCTACGGCAAGATGGTGTACTTGTGATGATGAACGAACTTTAGAGCAGTTTAAGAAAAAAGCTGGCGATAACTTAGCCTTAGATGGTGGCAATAACTTAACGTATATTGCTCCTACTATGGTTAATTTATCTCTTGCGCAGGAACGTCATCCGGATATTAAGTTTCACTCAACACGTGAACACTAATTTGGCTGCCTAGTTTGTAATTTTACCGCGTTGCTTAATTATTTTTATGTAGTCACTTAGTTTACTAAGCTCCTTTATAAAAATAACCAAACGCCTTGTAAAATAAACAAACTATTTTGCCAAACTTGAAATATAAGAATTAGTTACTAACTGTGAGTTACGCATTCTCGCAGTTAGTTGGTTCAAGACAAATAAATACTCGCTCAGTTAATGATAGCCAATGAGCATGATTGTTCTATTGAACCAAATAACAAAGAGAATGAGATAACAAAATGAATATCAAGAATATATTAGCTGAAAAAGTAAGCGCTGCTATGGTTGCAGCAGGACTACCAGAAGACACTAACCCAGCCATTAGTTTGTCTAACCGTCCTCAATTTGGTGACTATCAAGCGAACGGCGTCATGGGCGCGGCTAAAAAACTGAAAACAAACCCGCGTGAATTAGCCACTAAAGTTGTCGAGCAATTAGATTTAGACGGTATTGCTGAAAAAATAGAACTTGCAGGCCCAGGCTTTATTAATATTCATTTAGACCAAGCATGGTTAGCCGCTAATCTAAACGCTATGAGAGACGATGCTCATATCGGTGTTACTCAACGTAAAGTTGCTCAAACCGTAGTGGTAGATTATTCAGCCCCCAACTTAGCAAAAGAAATGCATGTAGGTCATTTACGCTCGACCATCATTGGTGATGCCGTAGTTCGAGCTCTTGAGTTTCGTGGTGATACCGTTATTCGCCAAAACCACATGGGCGACTGGGGCACTCAGTTCGGCATGTTAATCGCACACCTAAGCGACAAATTAGCAGGTAATGAAGTGGCTGAAACCGCCCTTGCTGATTTAGAAAACTTTTACCGTGAAGCCAAGGTTCGCTTTGATGAAGAAGAAGGCTTTGCTGACAGAGCGCGTGATTACGTGGTTAAACTGCAAAGTGGTGACGCGCAATGCGATAGATTATGGCAACAGTTTATTGATATTTCTATCAGCCATAGTGAAGAGATTTATCAAAAACTAAATGTATCATTACAACGAAAAGACATTATGGGTGAAAGCGCCTATAACGATGATCTGTCTAACGTTATTGATGAACTCATGGCAAAAGAAATTGCTGTTGAAGACCAAGGTGCAAAAGTTGTATTTATTGATGAAATGGCTAACAAAGACGGTGAGCCTTCAGTCTTTATCGTGCAAAAATCAGGTGGTGGTTACTTGTATGCCACTACAGATTTATCTGCTTGTCGTTACCGTAGTGGCCAATTAAACGCTGATCGCATTATTATCTTTACTGATGCTCGCCAATCATTACATTTCAAGCAAGTAGAAATCGTAGCACGTAAAGCTGGCTTCTTACCAAACAATGTTGATTACCATCATTGCCCATTTGGTATGATGATGGGAGATGACGGTAAGCCTTTTAAAACGCGTACCGGCGGTACCATTAAGCTAGCTGAATTACTTGATGAAGCAGTAAGTCGCGCAAGTGATTTAATTAAAGAGAAAAACCCAAATATTTTAGATGACGATTTGGCTAATATTTCTAAAAAAGTAGGTATTGGTGCGGTTAAATTTGCAGATTTATCTAAAAATAGAACTAGTGATTATATTTTCAATTGGAAAACCATGCTGAGTTTTGAAGGAGCAACTGCACCTTATTTACAATATGCGTACTCTCGTATTCAAAGTATTTTTGCTAAAGCAAATATACCTAACGACGCCTTAGGTAAAATAAGCATTATTGAGCCACAAGAAAAAGCTCTCGCGCTAAAAATTATTCAGCTAGAAGATGTTATTGATGCGGTTATTAGTGAGTGTACGCCTAATTTATTGTGTAACTACTTGTATGAACTGGCTAGTTTGTATATGAGCTTTTATGAAGCCTGCCCTATTCTTAAAGAAGAAATCAGTGAAGAAGTTAAACACTCTCGTTTAGCCTTATGCCAACTCATCAGCAAAACACTTCAACAAGGATTAGATATTTTAGGTATTGAGGTCATGGAGAGAATGTAATTACATTCTGTTAAACCTTTAAAAGTTAACTATTTTAAAACGTTCAAGGGGCAGTAGCATGAAATACACTGATAGCCACTGCCACCTTGATGATAATTGTTTTAGCACACAGTTGCCCGAGCTGTTGTCACAATGTAAATTACGTAATATTTCACGTATTATTATTCCAAGTATATCTCCTGATAACTTTCAACAAGTCTTAACACTCACTAAGCAATATCATCAAAGGCCTATCGAGTTGTTTTGCACTTTAGGTATTCACCCATGGTTTCTAAAGCATTTAACACTGAATGATTTAGAAAACCTCAATCAACTTATCACAAAAGAAAAACATAATATTATTGGTGTGGGTGAAATCGGTTTAGATGGTGCAACCAGTAAACATGCTGCGCAATTTGGCCAAACACCAGAAGAAAACTTTGAACAACAACAACGCTTTTTTGAGTATCAATTAGACCTTGCTAATAAAAATGAACTGCCCGTAATAATTCATCACAGACAATCCCATCAGCATATTGTGCCTTTTCTAAGGCAGTACCAATTAGCAAAATCTGGCATCATCCATGGGTTTACAGGTAGTTACCAGCAAGCGAAAGATTATTTAGATTTAGGTTTTAAACTAGGTATTGGCAGTAGCATTAGCTTTTCTCGAGCAAAAAAAACCATTAATACCGTTAAACGTTTACCCATTGAAAGCTTAGTTCTTGAAACTGATGCGCCATCAATGCCATTAAGCAATGAAGTGATCTCCCCTATTGACAATACCTTTAAACAAAATAACAGCAGTAAGCCGCCAGCTAATTCACCACTGAATATTCCAGTAATTTTTGAATTATTGGTTAACGTCACAGGGATAACCCCTGAAGTACTCGCTAATCAGCTTGAAGACAATGTTAATAAGATTTTCTTTACAAAAGATTCTACTATTTAACCTGTGCTCTAATTAACAAAAACTTATTTTGCAGCAAGCTTTTCCGAGGCTTTTATCGTTTTATTAATCCGATAACTACGTCGGCTAAAACGGTTTAAACCACGTGTTAATAGAAAACCAACCATACCAGCTAACAGCAACATTAATCTCAATAAAGTTTGTCTATCATGATCGGCTTTACTTAACACTTCAGTTAAATAATCAGGCTCATAAGTAAAGCGCAAATAGCCAAGTAGCTTACCTTGGCGAATCTCCATAACATAAGGGGTATAAAGCTGACTTTTATCTAAGGTTTTAGCTGCAACACCATAAAGCTCTAATATCGATTTACTTGGATCTTCAAAGACAACCTTCTCTTGAGTGCTTGATGTTTTCTCTATGTATTTACCGGTATTTAACAGTAACCCTTTCTTATCATATAAATGAACTTGCTTGATAAAATCGACTTCCATCACACCATTAAGGTAGTTTTGCAATATTTCATTGCGCGCTTTTTTTGAAGCATATTTTTGCAAAAGTAATACCGATATACCTGAAGCACTTTGCTGTAGGTACTGTTTTGCGAGGTAATCAAAATGCCCTTCAAGAGTGGCTTCATCTTTACTGATGGTAGATTGCCACATACTCATCAAGACGATAATAATCAAAATTGCACTAGCTAATTGCAGAATTTTATTATAAATCGATGATAATTTAGGGTATAAAGGCTGTTCAGGTTGCTTCATATAACCATGATAACTGTATAACATACTGATATTGCCACTATAGTTATATTATTATCTGTTGTGAAGTTTTAATATTATTTCCCCCTATTACAATAGAGAATAAATGTGACTAATTCAGCCAGCGATACGCCTCTTAGTGAAGCTTTTAATGAGCTTGTAGCTAAATCATCATTACCTATCTACTTATCATTACAAAATAAAACGATAACGTTAGCCAAAGAGCAAATATCGCTGACCAAGCAAGAGCTCGTCGTTTTCTCAACATTAACACTACAGCAATTGCATCAACTGATTGAATTTAGTCAAATCACGCCATTAGCGTTAACTCAAGTGACTCACAGAAACCATGAAACAAGTTTTCGATTTACAGTCTCTTGTAGTGATTTAACTTCAGCTCGTCAGGCTGTCGCTCAGTTTGCGCTTGAACATAATATTGAAGCGGCACTGATAGAAAACGCTCCCTCACTTGCAACACCCGGTTTACTGGTAATGGATATGGACTCTACCACCATAGAAATTGAATGTATTGATGAAATAGCCGCACTAGCAGGCGTTGGAGAAGAAGTTGCAGCGGTAACAGAGCAAGCAATGCAAGGGGAATTAGACTTTGCACAAAGCCTACACCAACGTGTAGCCACTTTAAAAGATGCGCCCGAACAGATACTGGTTGATGTCGCGAAAAACATTCCGCTCATGTCAGGCTTAAGAGCGCTAATCACTGAATTAAAGAAACATCAATGGCGTGTTGCGATTGCTTCAGGTGGCTTCACCTATTTTGCAGACCATTTAAAAGATATGCTCGATTTAGATGACGCGTTTGCAAATACGTTAGAAATTTTAGATGGTAAACTTACAGGGAAAGTACTCGGTGATGTTGTCGATGCACAAGTTAAAGCTGATAGTCTTTCTCTATTAAGTGATAAATACGCGATTGCAAAAGAGCAAACTGTTGCCATGGGAGATGGCGCTAACGATTTATTCATGATGTCTGCTGCAAGTTTTGGAGTAGCTTTTCATGCTAAACCTATTGTATTAGCAAAAGCTGACGCAAGTATTAACCATCAAGGTTTAGATTGTTTACTACACTGGTTACGCTAAAACTTTTTAGCTAAAAGTCGCCATGTTCATTTTAGCAATGAAAATGGCGACACAAAATTTATAATGGTAAAGAACCAGTGTTACGAAGGTGCGTCTTCTTGAAGTTTATAACACATCAAAGTTTCTTGCGTTACGTCGAACACTTCTAAAATACCGGCTACACTCCAAATATCTTGCTCTATCTGCTTACCGCGATGTATAGCATACGTACTGATATAACTTAATTCGGGATTTAAATATTCCATTTGAGGACTATCAGTTCTCGACAACTTCACTTGCAAACTAAAGAACAAGCCCTGCTTTAATGATTTTTTTATAAAGAATCGTGTTAATTCAGGCGAGTTGAATTCACTGACTAGTTTTGTCGTCACTGATTTATCAACACTTTCATGGTCAGGATTAATGGCAACATAAAGCGTTTCAGTTATCGCTAAATCATCAGCAATTAATTTTTTTAACTGCGTTTCTAAAGAAGTGATCGCAGTTAAATTACTTAATAATGGATATAAATTATAAAAGCCTTTTCTATCACTTAAACGTTTCATTTGTTCGAGCAAGCTTTCAGCCCCCTGCTCAACATAGTCAGCCCCTAATAACAGCGACTCTATTTTATATCGACTACCACTGCTCTGCACAGCAAGCGTTGCATTATCAAGCCCAACGGCGTAACTCGTTCTTAAGGCTTCAGCAAGACCAGGAGTTAACATAGCGTATTCATCAGGCGTTAGTTTGTCTTTATTTTTCGCGATAAGCAGCTTAAAAAAAGATCGGCCAATATGTTGATGTTCTTTTACTGAAACACGCAAATTAATCGTGGTTTTACTTTTATTGATTCGAACCACTTTATAAGGCAACTTCTTTAAATCGAAGCTTGACGTTATCTGCTGAAGTTTTGGAAAACTTAAATAGACAATATCTCCTTTGATTAACTGCGCTGGTACTGTGAGGTTGACCTTTAACCCTGACACAGAAAAATCTTCTGAGTTTCCTTTCCAAATGACTGATTGACACTCGATTTCAACAGGAGTTTTATATTTAAAACGCGGTTCTTGTCGTTGGTTTCTATAATTTATGCCTATCTCGTTGATCTCAAGCTTTTCTGTAGAGCGAGAATGTCCAAAGCGCTTTATCTTCTGCTTATCAATGTTTTGATAATCAAACTCTTGATACTGTTTTATATTTTCCTGATTGGTGACCTCTTTTATCACTACAATATTAGACAGGCTAGCCATACTTTCAACAACTTCTGTTGATGGTGGCGCATTCAAATACTGCTGTTTGGTACTGACATTCGATAATGTGAAAGGCGAGTATATTTTCTCTTTATTCACTTTTTGTATCGTTAACAGAGACACAGCAAAAGAGGTTTTTTTAGCCGCAAATCCAATGAACTCTTTAAGAAAGCTAAGATCGTTACTCGCCTGAATACTATCAATACTATAAAAGAAGTCACTGCCTTGATGTTGATTGATAAAACTATATACAATGAGTGGCTGACCTTTCTTTTGTGCTTCAATAATTCGCGCAATACGTTCAGAATTAATTAAATAATTTAATGTTGAATGATGTTTTTCATTTTGCCAATATTGAAAAATATTTTGGTTATTCTGTGTGGTAAGCGCATACCTAGGGTGAAGCGCATTACCCTGTTGCTGAACAAATACGGGTAATTCATTAAGCTTTACCATCGCGTATTGCTCAAAACTACGTGCTTGAATACTTTGAATAGTATTATCTAAATTAACCTTATAGCGCCTTTTATTACCTTGAATGAATCCTTGAAGAAATTGAGAGAAGCCGTCTTTTTCAGGAATATCTAATCGCTTACAACCTATTAATTGCGTGCTAGAGTCTCTAAGGAGATTCTCTACGCGATAAATAAATAGACTATCTTTACCAAAGTGAAATTCCTGCTCTAACCCTTTAAAGGTAATATTAACGTCATCACCAACTCTTAAAACTGGTACTTCTTTTATGCGAAATTTAAGCCCCGTTTTACTAATATCTACAGTAGTTGCTTGATAGGCTTTACTTCCAGCGACGGTAATTTCTATAGCAACAGCGAAATTCATTCGCTCTTCTAATCGGTCAGGGTAATTATCAAACTGATAAAGTTTAGCACTGTATTGTTTTTTCTCTAGCCCCGACTTTACTTTCACATTAAGGTTGCTGGTATTAACTTTTGTTGACTCGTTTTTGTATATATTTCTAAAGTTATTCTCTGTATTCTTGACCGCTTCATAGACCCCAAAAGTATAACCGCCGTATACTTTTACATTCTCTTTAAAAACATTAATAGCAACATCGTCTAAAAAATGACTTTGCCCTTGGTAGTCAAATAGTTGGCACTCTCCGTCGACTAAACCACGAAGATCAATAACACGCGTGCAGGGCCCCGCTAAACGCTTTAGTTCCATTTTTAACAGAAACTTTTCCGTTTTAGGCAAGCGCGCTGCTACTGCATTAAACTTATTATCAAAGCCAGCTTTGTTTACGACACCACGAAATTTTTCAATAATGGCTTGGTGCTTGATAAAATCTATACTCATAAAATACCAGTCAATTGTGACTATTCTTATTATTATTTAGTCACTTATATCTAATTAATGCTACTACTGTAAAAATAGTTTCGGCAATTACAACTGTCAAACCAGTCATATTCTTTAACAACTTTTCAAGTAGACTAGTGCTATACAAAGCCGCTAAAAACATTATAATTTAATTCATTCAAAGCCATCAACACAAGTATTTATATGTAAATACCGCTTGATGGTTGTATATTGTTTATCTATATAAAATATCGCCGTAATACCAACGTTTATAAGAGGCTTCTGTCAATAATCTAAGGTGTTCATCGCAATATTATGTTTAACTAAGCAAGTATTACACCATTATCAAAAACTTTATAATAGGTATTAAATGGCTAAGACAAAAACAGCCTTTGTTTGCACTGAATGTGGGTCTGAATATGCACGTTGGTTAGGCCAGTGTAATGACTGTAAAGCATGGAATACTATTTCTGAATTTAGACAAGCCAAATCACCTACTCGCGGAGGCAACTTTTCAGGCTTTGCCGGTGCCACTGAGTCTAAAGTTCAAACATTAGATTCTATTGACCTTGGCGAATTGCCTCGCTTTTCATCTGGATACCTCGAATTTGACCGAGTTCTTGGTGGCGGTATTGTGCCAGGTAGTGCAATTCTAATCGGTGGAGAACCAGGCGCAGGTAAAAGTACTCTGTTATTACAAACAATGTGCTCTCTTGCGGCTTCAATGCCAGCTTTATACATTACTGGCGAAGAATCTTTACAACAAGTTGCGATGCGCGCAAAACGTTTAGGGTTAGCGACCGACCAATTAAAAATGCTCTCTGAAACTAGCGTTGAAAATATTTGTAATATTGCCGAGAAAGAACAGCCTAAAATCATTGTTATTGACTCTATTCAAGTTATGCATATGGCTGATATTCAATCAGCACCTGGTAGCGTATCTCAAGTTAGGGAGAGTGCCGCGTATTTAACTCGCTTTGCCAAACAGCACCATGTTGCCATGCTTATTGTAGGACATGTCACCAAAGATGGTTCATTAGCGGGCCCTAAAGTTTTAGAACACTGTATTGATTGCTCTATAATGCTCGAAGGCAGTACTGACTCACGCTATCGTACATTACGAGGTCATAAAAATCGTTTTGGCGCTGTAAACGAGCTAGGCGTATTTGCTATGACCGGTGGCGGGTTAAAAGAAGTCAAAAATCCTTCTGCCATTTTCTTAACACGTTCAGAAGAGCAAACACCAGGTAGTGTTGTAATGGTACTTTGGGAGGGAACAAGACCATTACTAGTAGAAATACAAGCGTTAGTTGATCACTCTGCTCTAGGTAATCCAAGGCGTGTGGCTGTTGGTGCTGATCAAAACCGATTATCTATGCTGTTAGCAATTTTAAATCGCCATGGTGGTTTACAATTGAATGACCAAGATGTTTTTGTCAATGTGGTTGGCGGCGTCAAAGTTACCGAAACAAGTATTGATTTGGCGTTAATTCTAGCACTTGTGTCTAGCTTTAAAGATAATGCATTGCCACAAGATTTAGTCATCTTTGGTGAAGTGGGCTTATCGGGTGAAATTCGCCCTGTTCCTAGTGGCCAAGAACGAATTTATGAAGCGGCAAAGCATGGCTTTAAACGTGCCATTGTGCCGCACAATAATAAACCGAAACACGAAATAGAAGGCATGGAAGTTATCGCAGTGAAAAAACTAAGCGATGCGCTCAACGTAATTTAAAGATTTTTAATTTATTCAAATAAGAAGTTACCTGATGAAACGAACAATTAAAAAAGCACTCCTTATCGTTAGTTGTGCATTGCCAATATTTTCAACGTTTAGTGAAGAAGCAAACTTGTCTATTGAGCGCATTTACAGCGCCCCTTCATTAAATGGTCAAACACCGAAGTCATTAAAGTTCTCTCCTGATGGCAACCGTGTAACATATTTACAAGGCAAAGCTGATGATTTAAACCGTTATGATTTGTGGGAATATAATTTAACCAGTAAAGAAAATAAATTACTCGTTGATTCAAAATTATTATTTAGCGGTAAAGAAAACTTATCAAACGAAGAGAAGGCTCGTAGAGAGCGCCAACGTATCTTCGGTAAAGGGATCATGGAATATCAGTTTTCTCATGATGGCAGTGCTTTACTTTTTCCATTGAATGGCGAGGTTTATTATTACCACTTAGCAGAGAAAACAGCGAAACGTTTAACAAATACACCAAGTTTTGAAACCGATGTAAAGTTTTCGCCAAAAGGTAATTATGTTTCTTATATTCGAGAACAAAACTTATTTGTTCGCCATATAAAAAGCGGTGAAGAACGTCAATTAACTATTGATGGTGGTGGTGTGATAAAAAACGGCATGAGTGAATTTGTTGCACAAGAAGAAATGGATCGTATGACGGGTTATTGGTGGTCACCTGATGAGAAGCACATTGCCTTTCTTAGAGTAGATGAAACGCCTGTTCAAACAGTTATTCGAAATGAAATCTACGCAGATAAAATTGATCTTATTGAACAAAGATACCCAGCCACTGGTACTAACAATGTTCACATTCAATTAGCCGTAACCGATATTAAAGGCAAGAAAGTTCGTTTTATTCCATTAAAAGGGGCAGATAACTCAGAAAATAAAGATATATACCTACCAAGAGTTAAGTGGTACCCCAATGGAAAAAACCTGTCGTATCAATGGCAAAGTAGAGACCAAAAAACACTGGTTTTACAGTCTTACAATATAAAAAAACGTAAGCAAAAAACATTGTTAACTGAAACTTCTGAACATTGGATTAACCTGCATAATGATCTTTATTTTTTCAACGACAGTAAATCATTTATTTGGGCTTCTGAGCGAGATGGCTTTAAGCATTTATACCATTATTCAATTAACGGAGAGTTAATTGCTCAGCTGACTAAAGGTCAATGGGTTGTCGATGCACTTAAAAATGTGGATGAAGAAAAAGGATGGTTATACTTTACTGGTAGAGCAGACACTCCTTTAGAACGCCATTTATACAAAGTACCGCTATCAGGCAAAACACCAGAACAAGTTCAACGACTCACAAAACGAAATGGTTTTCATGATATTACATTTGGCGCAGCCAGTAATAAGAATGGTTTAAACTACCTTGATAGCTTTTCAAACATTACCACACCAAAGCAAGTTAGTTTGCATCAAGCTAATGGTGAACACCTAACTTGGCTAGCAGAAAACAAAATAGACGATACTCACCCTGTCTATCCATATCACCAGCAACTCGTTAAACCCGAATTTGGCTCATTAACCTCTGATGATGGTCAGGCGACGCTTTTTTATAAGCTATATAAGCCAAATGATATGAAGCCAGGTACAAAGTACCCTGTTATCGTTAAAGTTTATGGTGGGCCACATGCACAGCGCGTAACAAACAAATGGCAAGGAGCTGATATGATCCAGTATATGGTGCAGCAAGGCTATATTGTCTATCAACTGGATAACCGAGGTTCTAATTACCGAGGTACAGCTTTTGAATTCCCTATATATCAACGCTTAGGCGAAGTGGAAGTTGCCGACCAAATAACTGGCGTAAAGTTTCTTCATACCTTACCTTATGTTGATAAGGAACGTATTGGTATATACGGCCATTCTTACGGAGGCTACATGGCATTGATGGCAATGTTTAAAGCCGGAGATTATTTTAAAGCGGGGGTTAGCGGCGCTCCAGTGACAGACTGGATGTTATACGATACACATTACACTGAGCGTTACCTTAACCACCCAAAAGCCAATGCGATAGGATATAAAGAAAGTAGTGTATTTCCGTATATCACTAATTTATCGGGCCCGTTGATGGTTTATCATGGCATGGCTGATGATAACGTACTGTTTACCAATACCACGAAGTTAATTAAAGCAATGCAAGATGAAAACAAAGTGTTTGAATTAATGACATACCCAGGTAGTAAACACAGCATGCGTGGTAAAAAAGTCAAAACACATTTAAACCACACAATCATAAACTTTTTTGATAGGCACTTTAAATTATAAGAGTAGCCATTAACTACCCTCTCCTTCGATGGTAGAACGTAAAAGTGGCAGGGCTTAATAGTTAATCATTGCTCTGCCACATTATTTATCTAAACTGATTTACCCTTTCCTTGCTAAATTCTTAGTCATTTAGCTCTGCCTCTTTTAACTCAACAGACCTTCAAGTTGACAATTTTTTTACTATTTCATTGAACTCATTAGCTCAAAATCACTCTAAAAAGCGTAATAAAAATTCAATTACATTTTGTTGCGAATATTGACATTAAATTGCTTGAATTTTTATCCTCATAGGAGGATTATGAAGATGAAGATAACAAAAGAGGTAATACTATGAAAATTAGAATTTCTGGACATCATGTTGAAATCACCGACGGTATTAAGCAATCAATGGAAAACAAGTTTGCGAAAATCTCTAAGCATTATCCGTCAATTATGGCTATAGATTCAACGATTACTGTTGAACCACATCAACAGAAACTTGAAGTTACCACGCATTATGAAGGGACAACCGTCACCGTAAATGCTTCAGACAAACAACTTTATGCTGCGATTGCCAAAGTTGCTAAAAAATTACAAGTTGCCCTTGCTAGGCGCAAAGGGGTGCTATCAGCTAAACTCAATGAAAAATACGTTGTTAAGCAATCTAACCTCTACCAACCAGCATAAATATTTTCACTTTGCCTTAACCATGAATGAGGCACCATAAACTATAAAGGCTAAGTAACAATACTTAGCCTTTATTAATTCAACTGCGCAGACGTTTATTCTGGCTCATAATCAAGGTTGGCAGACAACCAACGCTCTGCTTGCTCAATGGTAAAACCTTTTCTCACACCATAATCCAGTACTTGGTCTTTTGCTAATTTTGCAACGGCAAAATATTTTGCGTCAGGATGTGCAAAATACCAACCACTTACAGCAGCACCAGGCCACATTGCATAGCTTGAAGTTAGCTCCATGCCGATATTGTCTTCAACATTTAACAACTCCCAAAGTAAGCCTTTTTCAGTATGCTCAGGACAAGCAGGATAACCCGGAGCAGGCCTTATACCTTGATAACTTTCACGAATTAAGTCTTCATTTTTAAGGTTTTCATCTGGCGCATAACCCCAATATTCCTTACGGATTTTCTCATGAAGATATTCAGCAGATGCTTCAGCTAACCTATCTGCAACAGCTTTTAATAGAATACTGTTATAATCATCGTGCTGAGCATTAAAGGCTTTAACTAATTCATCAGCACCAAAACCTGCCGATACAGCAAATGCCCCCATATAATCATTCACATTAGCACTTTTAGGCGCAACGTAGTCTGATAGACAACGGTTATACTGCCCTGATGGCTTTTTACTTTGCTGTCGAAGCTGATGCAATGTCATTAATTGCTCAGTACGGCTTTCATCAGTGTAAAGAATAACATCATCAACATCGCTATGAGCAGGAAATAAACCAAACACGGCTTTTGCTGTTAGCTTCTTATTATTAATGACATCATCTAACATTGCATTCGCGTCATTAAAGAGTTTCGTGGCTTCTTCGCCAACCACTTCATGGCGCAATATTAATGGATATTTACCCGATAATTGCCAAGTCATGAAAAATGGCGTCCAATCGATATAGTTTCTTACTTCATTTAAATCAAGTTCATTTAGCACAGTAACACCCAATTTATTTGGCACTGTTGGCGTGTAATTGTCGAAGTTAATCGGGGTTGCATTTTTACGTGCATCTTCCAAACTAACTAAGCTTGAACGCGGACCTTTTTTATAATGACGTGCTCTAACTCTTTCGTACTCTTCTTTTTGTCTTTCCATAAAGGCTGGACGTAACTCATCAGAAAGCAATGAACTTACTACCGAAACTGATCGCGAAGCATTTGAAACATAAACAACAGGATGTTCATATTGCGGCTCAATCTTTACTGCGGTATGTGCTTTTGATGTTGTAGCACCACCAATAAGTAAAGGCAGTTCAAAACCTTGACGTTTCATTTCTTTAGCGACATGCACCATTTCATCAAGTGACGGTGTAATAAGCCCTGACAAACCAATAATATCCACTTTTTCTTCTTTCGCGACTCTTAAAATATCTTCACATGAAACCATTACACCTAAGTCGATAATTTCATAATTATTACATTGCAGTACAACGCCAACAATATTCTTACCAATATCGTGAACATCGCCTTTAACAGTAGCTAAAAGAATTTTACCGTTAGTGCTTGCTTCTGTTTTCTCCAATTCAATATATGGGTTTAAATAAGCAACAGCTTGCTTCATTACTCGCGCAGACTTAACCACTTGCGGTAAAAACATTTCACCAGCACCAAACAAATCACCAACGGTATTCATGCCGTCCATTAGTGGACCTTCTATTACATCTAACGGCTTGGCAGCTAAAAGGCGTGCTTCTTCTGTATCTTCTTCAATAAACTCGTTAATCCCTTTCACTAATGAATAGGATAAACGCTCGTTTATTGGTAGCTCTCTCCATGCCAAATCAACCTTAGATTGTTGGCCACCTGCTTGACCTCGATATTGTTCAGCAACATCGAGCAACCGCTCAGTTGCGCCATCATCAGTATTTTGTATGACATCTTCAACGGCCTTACGTAATTCAGTTGGAATATCTGAATAAATAGCCAATTGACCTGCATTGACAATGCCCATATCCATACCATTTTTAATAGCATGATATAAAAAGACCGCATGGATAGCTTCGCGAACCGGGTTATTTCCTCTAAATGAGAAGGAAACATTAGATACACCACCAGAGATCATTGCATAAGGTAAGTTTTGTTTAATATCGGCAACAGCCTCAATAAAATCAACCGCATAATTATTATGCTCTTCAATACCAGTAGCGACGGCAAAAATATTGGGATCAAAAATAATATCTTCAGCTGGGTAGCCCACTTCATCGACTAAAATATGATAAGCACGATGACATATTTCATATTTGCGTTCACGGGTATCAGCTTGACCATCTTCATCAAATGCCATGACGATCACTGCGGCACCATATCGACGTAGAAGCTCAGCTTGTGCTTTAAAGTTCTCTTCGCCTTCTTTTAGGCTGATAGAGTTCACTACACCTTTACCTTGAATACATTGAAGCCCCGCTTCCAAGATATCCCACTTGGAAGAATCAATCATAATTGGCACTTTAGCTATTTCAGGCTCACCCGCAATTAAATTTAAAAATCTAACCATGGCCTCTTTTGACTCTAACATGCCTTCATCCATGTTAATGTCGATAATTTGCGCGCCATTTTCTACTTGTTGAAGTGCTACTGCTATCGCTTGATCGTAATTCTCTTCTTTAATTAGACGCTTAAACATTGCCGAGCCAGTCACATTAGTGCGCTCACCTACGTTGACAAACAAAGAGTCTTTCTGAATGGTTAGTGCTTCTAATCCAGATAATCGACAAGCAATATCACGTGCTTCGATGGTGCGTGGCGCGAGCTTTTCAACAGTATTTGCCATGCCTTTAATATGCGCAGGTGTTGTACCACAACAGCCACCAATGATGTTTAGAAAACCTGATTTAGCCCATTCTTCAACATGGGTGTTCATATCTTCAACGGTAAAATCATATTCACCAAATGCATTGGGTAAACCCGCATTAGGATGCGCAGATACCGCGACATCGCAAATTCTACTTAATTCTTCAACATATTGCCTTAGTTCAACAGGGCCTAATGCACAGTTCAAACCAAATGAGATAGGCTTAGCATGCCTTAACGAGTTATAGAAAGCTTCCGTGGTTTGCCCAGAAAGTGTTCTACCTGAGGCATCAGTAATCGTGCCTGAGATCATTACGGGTAAACGAAAACCTAATTCTTCAAACACTGTTTCTACTGCAAAAACTGCTGCTTTCGCGTTAAGCGTATCGAAAATGGTTTCAATTAAAATTATATCTGAACCGCCCTCAATAAGTGCTTTAGTCGACTCGATATACGCTGCTTTTAATTCATTAAAGGTGACATTTCGAAATGCTGGATCATTAACATCAGGAGAAATCGAACAGGTTCTATTTGTTGGCCCTAGTACACCGGCAACAAAACGCGGTTTTTCTGGTGTTTTTTGATTGTACTCATCAGCTGCTGCCCTAGCAATTTTTGCTGCCTGTAGATTAATTTCAGCACTGTACTTTTGCATGTCATAATCAGCCATGGCAATAGTAGTTGCATTAAAAGTATTGGTTTCTAATATATCTGCGCCAGCTTCTAGGTACTCACAATGTATTGCTTTAATAATATCAGGCTGTGTCAGCACTAACATGTCATTATTGCCTTTCACATCACAGTGCCAGTCTGCAAACTGTTCGCCCCTAAAGTCTTGTTCTTCAAACTTATACGCTTGAATCATTGTTCCCATCGCTCCATCAAGAATGAGAATATTGTTTTTTAGTTGTTGCTCTAGCAATGTAAATGATGCATGTTTTTTCATTGTCGTATCCAAGCAATTAAGCTTTTATTAATTCAATACCTTAAGTCACTATATAGCAACTTAGAATAATATTTTGAGGAATCTAGTTATTTATGATTCATCAGTTTGAACTGTCTTCATATTTGAAGCATCAAGTCGATATGGTGTGATTTGATACACGTAATAGTTTAGCCAATTAGTAAATAATAAACTGCCATGACTTCGCCACGATCCTACGGGTTTATTATTTTCATTATCTTGATAATAATAATTAAGTGGTAGTTGTGTGTTGTCATTAGTTTTACGATCTCTTAAGTATTCTTCGTGCAACGTTGAGGTATCATACTCAGGGTGCCCAGTTAAATAGACTTGCCTTTTGTTTTTACTCGCGACCAGATAAACACCTGCTTCATCTGACTGAGCCAAGACATTTAAATTTTCAACACTCTGATAGTCTGACAAGCTTATATAACCATAACGTGAATGCGGTACGTTAAAGTATTCATCAAAACCGCGTGTTAATTGCTCTTTGCTACTTAATGGATAGTGCTTATACACGCCTGACAATTTTTGCTGACGTAAATGTCTGTTTAAACCATAATGATGATATAAAGCAGCATGTGCAGCCCAGCAAGAAAACATGGTAGATGTTACATTCTCTTCAGCCCAGTCAAATACTTCACAAATTTTATCCCAAAAGCTGACCTCGTGATAATCTAATAATGCCAATGGCGCACCAGTCACAATCAACCCATCGTATTGCTTGTGTTTAATATCATCAAACAGACAATAGAAATTTTCTAAATGTTCTGTTGGCGTATTCTTTGATTCATTGGCATGAATACGGACAAACTCGACATTAATTTGTAATGGTGTATTTGATAACATGCGCAGGATCTGCACTTCTGTTTCTATTTTGTTTGGCATTAAATTCAATATGGCAACCTGCATAGGTCTTATTTCTTGATTTACTGCGCGATGCTCCGACATAATAAATATGTTTTCTTTATCTAAAACTGATAATGCGGGCAATTGATCGGGAATTTTAATCGGCATAATCCTACCTAACAAAAAAGAATTTTTTCTACTTGTAGGCAATGTTACTTAGATTGCTAGATATGTCAACTTCTAAACGTATAGACGTCTAAACGTTTTGTTATATCCTATTAGTAATTACCTTTTTGTAAAACGTCATTTAAAACGAGAATACCGTCAAGAGCGAGAATGATACAGAGTAAGGGATACAAGCCAGTTTTAAACTAAATATTTTGTAAAATACGAAAACTAGCAAGTAATATTTTTCGAATTTTATCTGATAATTTACTAACTACTAATCGCTTCAATGAAGAAAAGTATTATTAAAAGTTAATATTATTTTTTGTCAAAGTGCAAAAAGTCAGGATTACCTCCATGCTTTCATTATGTTTTTAATTAAAGGTTTTCTCTGATCACCTTAAACTCTTATGGGGTTTAAGTCATGAATACAATCGTTAAAGACTGGCATATCGTTTCTGTTTTTGATGGTGAAGAATTAATTGGGAAGGTTTTATGGGGAATCTGTGTCGATGACATGACATACCGATTCGCAACAGACGATTACATTAGCACATCCAAAATAGTAAAAATCTCACCTCACAACCAGCTAATCAAAACTGCGAGTGGCAGCCTTTATCAAGTAATTGGCGAGGGCCAAAGCTATCTTTAATTCCTGTTTCATCTATATAAACCAATAATTTTATTGGTATTGTGTAAAGTTAAAAATGAACTAAGCTTTGTCCTATTACATCAGCAATTGGAAACAATTTGGAAGTGATGAATGCAATAATACAATAAAAAACGTTATATAAAGGCTTCAATCACTCAAAGTAAATATCAACAAAGAATTGTTCAATAAGTTACTTTGAGTTTAACTTTATACCGTGCGATTCTGACCATTTTCGCAAATCATCCAAAATTGAAAGTGCTGATTTACCAAAATCAGTAAGTTCATATGTAACAGCTATAGGTCTATCGCTTATAACCTTTCTAATTACCATACCTTCGTCTTCTAGCTCTTTGAGCCGTTGATCAACCATTTTTTTAGTTACACCGCCCAGCATTCGAGTTAAATCATTAAATCGAACTGGCTCATCTTTCAAGTGATAAATGATAGAACCTTTCCATTTTCCGCCAATTAAACGCATTCCTTTTTCAATCGCACAAGGCTCCATACAAGCATTATAAACTTTTTTCCGACCTTTACTGTCTGTTTCTATTGTACTTTCCATAATTTCTCACTTATTTGTTATAGGTTACTAAAAGTATACTAATTGCTTATTGTTGAAAGGTATCTAAAATATACCACAATTAACCGTTCAAAATAAATTTTATTTTTGGAGAAACACAAATGAGCAATATTTTAATTATCAATGGTCACCAATATTACCCTTTTTCTGAAGGTAAGCTAAACGCTACGCTAGTAGAAAAAGCCGTTTCAATATTAAAGGAAAAGAGCCATAAAACTCGTGTAGTTACAATATCAGAAAATATTAACGTTGAGAAAGAACTTGAGAATCATCAATGGGCTGACATCGTTATTCTTCAAACCCCGGTAAATTGGATGGGCGTTACTTGGTCATTCAAAAAATACATGGATGAAGTCTACACAGCGGGCATGGGTGGCGCGTTATGTGTTGGTGATGGTCGTGACGAATCTGCGCCGAAAAATAACTATGGCATGGGTGGCTCACTAACTAATACAAAATACATGATGTCTTTGACGCTCAATGCGCCAGAAGAAGCGTTCAACGATGAAAATGAATTCTTCAATGGAAAATCAATTGATGACCTGTTGTTCCCTATGCACATGAACTTCAAGTTCTTTGGTATGAAGCCAATGGAAACATTTGCGTGCTTTGATGTGATGAAAAATGCAGATGTTGAAAACGACTTAAAACGTTTTAAAGCTCACATCAACAAACATTTTTAAGGAACAGTAATGAGCGTTGAATATACTACTAAATTGCACGCAGGAGCTGATTTTCCTGCAATTGAAGTAAAGCTATTAAATGGTGATGTAAAAAAATTATCAACACCTGAAAATGGTTTGGATTGGAACATGGTCGTTGTTTACAGAGGTCAGCATTGCCCTCTTTGTACACGATACCTGAACCAATTAGAAAATGCGAAAGATCTACTCGCTCAAACAGGCGTGGATTTGATCGCAGTTTCTGGCGACAGCAAAGAACAACTTGAAAGTCATATGGAAAGACTTGATGTTACTTTCCCTATCGCATATGGCCTTACTGTTGAACAAATGGTAGAACTTGGGTTGTATATATCAGATCCAAGATCGCCTGAAGAAACGGATCATTCATTTCCCGAACCGGGATTATTTGTGGTTAACAATCAAGGCAAAGTACACGTTGTAGACATTTCAAATAATCCGTTTGTAAGACCTGAGCTTCAATCGTTAATTAATGGCTTAGCGTGGATACGTAATCCAGATAACAACTATCCAATTCGCGGTATGTATACATAGGAGTTACGATGAAAAAGGTTTTATTGGCAAGTGTTATTTCAGCCCTATTGTTTGGAAATGCGCTTGCAGCAGACACGAAAGTCGAATCCGCACATATCGCATCTCCAAATCAATATGAACTTCTACTTGAGAATAATGAAGTTATAGTACTGAAGATGACGCTTAAACCGGGTGAGCAGGACAACTGGCATAAACACAATACTGAAACGGTTTACTTCGAAAAAGGTGGTAAGGCGACGATAACAACAAGTGATAAAGACATGACGTTGGAGATCCCAGATGGCTACGTGATGTGGCATGAACAATGGGAACATCATGTTAAAAATGTTGGTGACACAACTATCACTGCAATTATCGTTGAAAAGAAATAATGATGTCAAAGACACAAATTAACATTGATATCATTTCTGATGTGGTTTGTCCTTGGTGTGTAATTGGCTATGGTCGCTTAAAAGCGACATTAGCCAATTTTGACACTAAATTCGACGTTAGTATTATCTGGCACCCCTTCGAACTTAACCCAAGTATGCCCAAAGAAGGTGAAAACCTAAGACAGCATTTATCGAAAAAGTACGGGACTACGTTAGGGGGTAGTATCAGAGCAAGAGCTATGCTGACCGAAGAAGGCAAAAAAGTCGGGTTCAGATTTAACTACTTTGATGAAATGAAAATGCTTAATACACATCAATGTCATCAACTACTTCACTGGGCCAAAGAAAGTAACTTGCAAAACCAATTAGCAGAAGCACTTTTTGAACATTTCTTTAGCAATAAAGGCGAATTCACCGGAAGTGAACTCGTAACCGTTGCAGAAAAAGTAGGATTAAACGCTGACCAAGCGATGTATATCTTAGCAAACAATACATATAGTGAAGAAGTAAAGTTAATCGAAGACCACTGGCAACAAAGAGGAATTCATAGCGTACCATTATTTATTTTTAATGGTGAACAAGCCTTATCTGGTGCACAAGAAATGGAAACTTTCGAGCGTGTACTAAATCAATATTTAAAGTAGAGACAATCAACTATGTTTACATATTATGAGCCAGATACGGCTCCAAAAGAATCAAAACCATTAATGGAACAATCTTTAGCTGGCTTTGGGATGATCCCAAACCTGCATAAAATCTTAGCTGAAGCTCCAGCAACTTATAAAGCGTACAACCAAACGTTTACAAGTTTTATGAAAGACACAACGTTTAGCCCACTTGAACAACAAGTGGTATTTATGACGTCAAACTTTGAGAATTGTACTTACAATAGGGGGAGGCACTATTCAAAGTGCCCACTGTCTATAACGGGTGTAAGCCAGTATTTTAATTTGGCACTTTGACAGACTGGTTTTAAGCTTTCTTTTAATTTTTCAACGTCTAATGAAGCGATCAGTATCTCAAATTGAAAGTAGGCTCTGTATCCTTCAACTTGTTCAGAAATATCAAACATACTATGTTCTTTACTATAGCCATGTATGGTTTTTAAATTAAAGCCTGTAATATTTGGTAAACCAATTAGTTTATCCACGACTTCATCTTTTAGTCCTGTGGGTACATTTAACGTGAATATAACATTATTATGCATTTTTTTTCTCCAACCAACAGTAACAGATAGGCAAAAGGTAAAGAGTTGTAATTGTTGATGTTATTAGTCCGCCAATGACCACTATAGCCAACGGCTTTTGAATTTCAGCGCCAGGGCCTGTTGCAAATGCAAGAGGCATTAACCCAAACATGGCTGTTGTGGCTGTCATTAAAACGGGCCTAAGCCTACGGTTGGCTCCATCAATGACCCGTTTTGTTAAATTTTTTGAAAAGAGTTTTGTTTGTTCAAAGTAGCTCACCATTACGATGCCATTTAATACCGCTACTCCAAGTAATGCGATAAAACCAATCGAGGCTGGAACAGATAGGTATTCCTGACTGATGTAGAGTGAAATAATACCACCCATCAATGCAAAAGGAATGTTGGCAATAATAAGTGCTGATTTTGAAAAGGAATTAAATGTGGTAAATAAAATAATAAATATTAATATAAGTGCCAGTGGTATTAATAATAATAAGTTGTTCGTTGCACGCTGTTGGCTTTCAAACTCACCACCAAAAGACAAAGTATAACCCGTGGGGAGTTGGATCCTATTAGCTATTTTTGTCTCTAATTCATTTACATAACTAACTACGTCTCGGTTTGTAATGTTAACACTTACCGATGCAAATCGATTTCCTTTTTCTCTTTCGATAAGTAAAGGACCTGTTTTAAAACTAATCACTGCGATTTGTTCTAGAGGTAACAATGAATTGTCAGGCATTAATATTAATTGCTGTTTAACTGCCTGAATAGATGATAATTTGCTTTGATTTGTAACCTTATCTCTTGACCCATTAAATACTATTGGAATTATACGGTTTTCTTCAAGTAACGATGAAACTTGTAAGCCCTCAAGTTGAGATTTTAGATACTCGCTTAGCGCTTGTGTCGATAAGTTAAATTGACTTGCCACTTCAGGAATTAGTTTTATGTTTACATATTTCCCCCCTTCAATTATTGCCATTTGTACGTCTGAAGCCCCCTTAATTCCTTTTGATATTTCCGAGATTTTTTTAGCTAAAGCTGAAAGTTGATGCATATCGTTGCCAAAAACCTTAATTGAAATATCTCCTGTTCCTCCCGTTAACATTTCAGAAACACGCATTTGAATAGGTTGGGTAAAACCTACATTCATACCAGGGTAGCGCTTAAGTGTTGATCTAATATCTTCAATAAGTTGTGCCTTAGTCTCAAACCGCCATTGATCTTTAGGTGCTAGCTCCATAAAAACATCGGTTTCATTTAGTCCCATAGGATCTAAGCCCAATTCATCAGAACCCGTTCTAGCAACGATTTGAACTATTTCCGGGGTATTTTCTAACAGTACTTCTTCTACTTGTTCATCAATATTTATAGAGGCAGCTAAAGAAATACTGGGGGATTTTTCAAGTTGTACAATAATATCGCCTTCATCGAGTATTGGCATAAAACTTTTTCCTAGCCCCTGAAAAAGTAAGAGGCTAAAGATGAACACACATATAGATAACACTGTCATGGCTATTGGTTTGTTTATCACTGTAGATAGTGTTTTTACATAAAAGCCTTGTAATACAGTGACAAGTTTAGGCTGCGACACAGGTTCATTTTTTAATAGTAGTGAAGCCAGTATAGGGATAATTGTGAGCGACAAGAGTAATGCACTTAACATGGCAAAAACGATGGTAAGAGCCACAGGTTTAAATAATTTCCCTTCTAAACCCGACAACATTAATAGAGGAGAAAAAACAATTATTATGATTATAGTCCCTGAAAAAACAGGTGTTGCGACCTCTTTACAAGCTCTGAAAATCACATGCAATCGAGGTAAGTGTTTATTATCTAAAAGCCTGTTCACTATATTTTCTACAATAACTACAGAAGAATCTACTAGCATTCCGATAGCAATAACCAATCCACCTAAACTCATTAAATTTGCGGATAATTCAAATTGCTTCATTAGAATAAAAGTAACTAGAGCCGCCATAGGTAGTGAAAGAGAAACAACTAAGGATGACCGTACGTCTCCTAGGAAAATAGCGAGTAGAATGATTACAAGTATTACAGCCTGACCTAATGCACTAGTAATAGTAGTTATTGCCGTATTTATTAAGTTAGATCTGTCATAGAACACATTAATTTTTGTGCCTTGTGGTAAAGAGGTTTCAATTTCCTTTAATTTATTTTTTACTTCTTCAATAACTTGGGCAGTATTACTGTTTTTTAGGGCAATAATTAAGCCTTGAGTAGCTTCTTCACCATCTTTTGTAACAGCTCCATAACGAGTTAAAGCGCCCTCATTAATGGTTGCAATATCGCTGAGGCGAATAACTTTATTACCTATTATTTGTATGACAGTTTCTTTTAACGAATTTATATCTTCAAACTTGCCTTCAGTCCTTAAAATTAAAGCATCATTTCCTTTTATAAGCCGACCAATGCCACCGTTTTGATTCAATAATGAAATTGTACTTTCAATATCTTTAAAGGAAATATTATATTGTTGCATCAGTAAAATGTTGGGCACTATTTCATAGGTCTTAACAAAGCCCCCTAAGCTGTTTACATCCGCAACGCCAGCTACCGTTCTAAGTAATGGACGGATATGCCAGTCAAGTAACTCTCTTTTTTCGGTAAGCGACAGCATGGGGTTATCGACAGTAAACATAAACACTTCACTTAGTGGCGTACTCATCGGAGCTATACCACCACTAATGTTTTCTGGTAGGGAGGGAAGTATATTCATCAAGCGTTCATTAACTTGCTGTCTTGCCCAGTAAATATCTGTACCATCTTTAAAATCAATGGTGATATCCGTTATAGAATATTTTGTTGTTGAACGAAGCATTTCTTGTGAAGGGATACCAAGTAATTCGGTTTCTATTACACGTGTTACCTGAGATTCAATTTCAACGGCATTCATTCCTGGTAGTTTAAGTACTATTTTTACTTGAGTAGGAGATATCTCTGGGAAAGCATCAATTGGTATATCCATCCATGCTTTTGCACCTGCAATCATAGCCATCACGATAAATACACAGACAAACAAACGCTGGGTAAGTGAGAACTTGATCAGTAAATTCAACATTATTCATCCCCTAAGTTAAGCAAATAACCTTGTAATATACTGACCGAAGTTGTTAAACCTCTTCTATTTTCAATATCACTATTTGTAGTGAAGAAATATTCGCCTTCTTTTGATCCAAACAAGTTTATGCTGATAATATCAAGTTCGTTTCCTGACTCTATAGCGATATAATTATTCTCTTCAAATTCAAAAACAGCAGATTTTTTTACTTTGTAACCCTTGAAGTCTTGTATAGGTATTAGGGTAATAACTTGACCAAGCGTTAAATCGCATGCTGAGGTTTTACTTGGGGAAGCCCACAATGTCTGATGATATTTATCCGCAATATTTTCTAAGCTTTCAATATTTAATTGGCATTGAGGAGATACCTCTAAATGAGATAATGATGAAGTATTAAGTATTGGCAGTAAAACTTTTACTTGGATAGCTTCAGGATCTATAACGTCAAAGGCAAGCTCTCCTTCATGTCTGTTATTTGACAAGTCTGTTATTTTTATTATTCCTGCTTCTGGACTAATGAGGGTGATTTCTTCATTTTTGTCAATATTCAAAAAAGACATTTGGTGTTGAATATGTTCAAAGTTCAATTTGCTTTCAAAATATTGCTTAGTTATTTCTACCCATTGAGAGCTTTTAATTGTTTTGTTTTCAAAATATAACTTATTAGTTTGAAAATGATTTTCTGAAGCTTCTAATAGTTGTTGAGCTGACATATATTCATCAATAAAATGATGAACATCATAGCCTTCAACTGTAGCGACAGTATCCCCTTTATTGATTTGGCTACCATTTTTTACATGATAACGAATACGTTGCACATCAAATGGGAAGCTTACTGAGTAATTTTCACCTGTTCTGCTGTTAACTTCACCAATAAGCTTTTGTCCTTCAATCAAGTTAACCTTTTTAATAGTGGTAAAATTAGTTTCAAAACCTCCAAGAGCTGATAACGGTATATTTTCTATTTTATCGAAAGCAAGTGCTATAGATGTTTGAAATAAAGCAATCATTGAAAGGCACAAAAGTGTATATTGGTAATTAAAGTAACTAGATATTTTTTTCATAAAAAATAACACCATATGGTTAAACCAGGGATAAATAAGGTTGATGAAACCATTGTGACTATTTTTGAATGATAATTCATTGGACATAAGACGAATTCTATCTGTATTTGTCTTTTTATGATGTATGGTACATATGTCTATTGTTTGAATAAGTGATTGTTAAGTAAGTAATAAGAGAGGAATTTGATGAGAGATGGTGTAATAGCGTCAATTTTATTGATTATAATGTTTTTGAATTTTTTTGATGTACTTACCGATATATCACTGGGAGTTCCTGCTTGGCATATATTCTCTGAAAGTTTGATTGTTTTCGTTTCAGCTATAGGAGCAATATTCCTGATTAAAGATATGAAAGCACGAACATCAAATATTATCGGCTTAAAAAAAGAATTAAACATTTCAGATGATAAATTAAAAAATATCTCTGACGAAATGAAAAATGCTAGACATGAATATAGTGGTGTTATTCACACACAATTTGAACGTTGGTCTCTGACATCAAGTGAACAGGAAATAGCAATGCTGCTATTAAAAGGTCTTAGCTTTAAAGAAGTGAGTGCTGTTAGGAATACAAAAGAAAAAACAGTAAGACAACAAGCATCTACCATTTATAGTAAAGCAAGCGTTGAAGGAAGACATGAGTTTGCAGCTTGGTTTTTTGAAGACTTTATTAGTTAGAGCTTTGTGTATTATTAATACCTCCAATTTGTTCTCTGTTTCACTTTAAATAGAGAACCTTCTTTTTGTTGTAGGGCTTATAAACCAAAACTGGCTATAAGCGACTTTTACCCAATATATTATAAATTTTTAAACGTTACATTCATATTTACAATTTTGTCATTAAAATAGTGAGTTTGCTGATAATGATGTGACATCAACATTTTTTTGACCATGTATCTGTTTCACTGATACAGGGTACGTTAGCCTTTTTTACCCGACTTCAAATAACAACTTACATGTTCTACTGTATATTGACGAAAATGATATTAGTAGGTTAAAATTTTTGACGAAGCCCTTTTATTCTAGGATGTTATCAATCTCATAATTAAAGTCCTTTTACACTTTATGATAAAAGTAGCTTATTGCTGAAAATATCAATAAAGGTCTACACGCGCTAGGTAAAATAGATATTTTAGGGTTCCTATTGGTATTTATAATACAACAGACATAAAAAAACGCAGTACTACGTCTAGCACTGCGCTTGTTTATTGATATTTAAACTACCTTGATTAAGCGCTACTCTTCAGCTACTGCTTCTTCACTCTCAACGGGCACTACTTTACTTAAAAATAAATCTCTTAACTTTGTATCTAAGTCTTTAGCCATTTCTGGGTGCTCTTCCAAATATTTAGTTGCATTCGCCTTACCTTGGCCTATACGTTCGCCATTACAGCTATACCAAGCACCTGCTTTCTCAACTAAGTTATTTTTAACACCAAGTTCTACTAATTCACCTAAACTATTAATGCCTTCACCATATAAAATTTGGAATTCAGCTTGTTTAAATGGCGGAGCTATTTTATTTTTAACCACTTTAACTCGGGTTTCATTACCAACGATTTCGTCACCATTTTTTACAGCACCAATTCTTCTGATATCTAGACGAACTGACGCATAGAATTTTAATGCATTACCACCGGTGGTTGTTTCTGGGTTACCAAACATAACACCAATTTTCATACGAATTTGGTTGATGAAAATTAGCATGGTATTTGACTTTTTCAAGTTAGCGGTAAGCTTACGCATTGCTTGGGATAACATACGTGCTTGAAGACCCATATGAGAATCACCCATATCGCCTTCAATTTCTGCTTTAGGTGTTAATGCGGCAACCGAATCCACAACAATAACATCAATAGCACCTGATCTTGTTAACATGTCACATATCTCAAGTGCTTGTTCGCCTGTATCAGGTTGAGATACTAATAACTCATTAATATTTACACCCAGTTTTTCGGCATAAATTGGATCTAATGCGTGCTCAGCATCAACGAATGCACATACTTTGCCTTCTCTTTGCGCTTGTGCAATAACTTCAAGTGTTAATGTAGTTTTACCACTAGATTCTGGGCCATAAATTTCAACAACACGACCTAAAGGTAAGCCACCAGCACCAAGCGCTATATCTAAACTTAACGAACCTGTTGAAATAGTTTCAACATCCATCGTGTTGTTATCGCCAAGTTTCATTATTGACCCTTTACCAAATTGACGTTCAATTTGACTTAAGGCTGCTGAGAGTGCTTTTTCTTTATCGTCTTTCATTTTAGCTCCATGAAGAGAAGGTAATTCGTTTTAATGAGTTAAGTATACTGTATAGCTGTACAGTATCAAGTGTTTTTTTATATTTTCTTTGCTCAACGAAAACTTGAAGATAACTAGCTGATTAAAAACAGTAATTTTTGAAGTGGAATTTTTATATCAATAAGTACTTTGAATTAACAGTATATTATACAGTACTCTTTTTATTGTGAATTATGTGTGGTTTAAGCCTGTATTATTCTTGATGCTCATACCATAGTTCAGGTTTATGTATATGGTAACCTTGAATATATTCTACGCCAATATTATTTAACATAGTTTCAATTTCTTCATTCTCAACAAATTCAGCAACCACTTGTTTATTCATTGCAACGGCAATTCGCTTAATATTTTCAACAAATGTCCGATTAATACTATTCACATCCATATCCCTTACAAAGGCACCATCTATTTTAATCGTTTCGATTGGCAATTGTTGTAAATAACTGAATGATGATAAACCGCTACCAAAATCATCTAAAGCAAAGTTACATCCAAATGCAATCATGTGGTTAATAAAGTATAAGGCTGAATCTAAGTGACTTATTGCTGAAGTTTCAGTTATTTCGAATGATACAAGTGCAGGGTTAACTTGGTATTGTTCAAATAGATTTTTAACATATTGATATAGTTCTTTATTTGCTAACGTTATACCTGACAAGTTAATGCTATAATGATTGTCTGAATCTTCTTTCATAATACATTTGAGTGTTTGTTCAATAACCCAGTAGTCAAGCTGTACTATCATTCCATACTTTTCAGCCGCAGGTATAAACTCAACAGGTGGAATAGTTTCTCCTTCTTTACTTTTCATTCTCACCAAGACTTCATAATGTTTAGGTTGACCAACAGCCGTTGCTCTAATCTCTTGACGATGAAGCATTAATCGTTTTTCTTTTAGTGCATCAACAAGCTCATGAACAATCTCCATTTCTTTTGCGTGTTTTAATAATTGCTTATCATTACTTTGATACACTTGAACGCGATCTCTTCCCTTCTCTTTAGCTAAACTTATTGCTTGCCCTAATGACGAAAGCACCTGTTGTACGTCAAAAATACTATTATCAATAGCTACAACACCAACACTTGCCGTAATATTATTGCTTTTTGTATTTTCTTTTAATTGGATTTTTTTCAATAAACATCTTATTTTATTGGCAAAAGCTTCTGCATTTTGAAATGCAAGATCTGGCAATAGCATCGCAAACTCGTCATTCCCTAAACGGCTTAACACTCCACCTTTAGGTAAATTATCTTGTAAAGAAAGTGATATACGATGGAGAAATTTATCGCCAATAGTAAACCCCATACTATTATTAATTACTTGAAATTTATCTAAATCAATTTTGAGTACTACACCGGTTTCATTGTTAAAGGTTACATCACGACTTTTTATATAATCTGTGAGTTGCTGTTCAAAATTATTTCTATTTGCTAGGCCTGTTAACTGATCATGGTTATCAGCAAAAGCTAGCTCTTGTTTAATAATTTGATGGCGCAAAATACCTTTTTTTTGTTGACGATAAAAAACATAAACAAATACCGTAAGTACAAACCAAATAATAATTGCTTGAATAAATGCCTTATTTCGTAAATCAATATTGTATTGAGGGTCTAAACGAATACCTAGCTGCCAACGCGTATTTGGGATAGATTTTATATAACTAAACGATTCATACTCTTCATTATCGACTAGCATTTCTTCATACTTTTCGTTACCTGCTTCTGTTGTCAATTCTATATGACCTTTTTGGTCAGTTCTCATTAAGAAAAGTTGTTGGTGAGGTAGCTGATATTGATTCAAAATGTCAATAAGTGTATTTGGATTGAAAGCAACAAATAAGTATTCATTGCTTTTACTGGTCGTCGATAACGGTTGTAAAATATCGAAATGCACACTGTTATTACTTCGGTGAAGAAATAAACTCTCTTGAACGCCCGATGCCAACGTCGTTTTAATCTCTTCTTCACAATCTGTTAAGAAATTACCTGTGATATGGGCTAAGCTACCTTGTCCATTTTGGTTAATTAAAGCGAATAACCGAGTGTTATCTATATCACCTTGCAATGTCTTTAATAATTGCATGTAGGTTTCTTGACTCGCAGTACTTCCTTGCTTTTGCAGTAACTGAATTATATTAAGTTGTTTTTGCTGAAATAAATCAAGCTCTAAACGTAATTGAGAAAAATATTCTTGATAATCTGAAATCACATGCTCGGTAACAGAGTCCATTAATGAGGCTTGATAACTTTGGTGAATTTTATTCGCGGACAAAGCTTGCCATATTAATAGCAACAAAATAATTACGCTGGTTAATATAACAACACGCTTGGTTGAGTTAGGCTTCCTTTTCCTTACATTATTAGAATTTTCTCTTGGTTCTTTCAAATAATATCCAACAAATTAAACATTTATTACCTAATTAAATATATGCAGGGCATCTGCTTTGTGCAAGTGAAATATATTGATAAAAAGATAAGTAATCATTGCCATGCTTATGGCATAATTAACAGCCTATTTATACATGCAAAAACAACTAAAACTAAATAAAGTTAATGACTAGTAAAAACCAAGATTTATCTAACCACACCCCGATGATGCGTCAATATTTGACTATAAAAGCAGAGTTCCCTGACATTTTGATATTTTATCGAATGGGTGATTTTTATGAGCTTTTCTTTGACGATGCAAAAAAGGCGGCTGATTTACTGGATATATCGCTTACCGCTCGAGGCAAAACTGGCGGTAATGCAATTCCTATGGCCGGAGTACCATACCATGCAGCTGAAAACTACCTCGCTAAATTAGTAAATCTTGGCGAGTCTGTCGCTATATGTGAACAAATTGGTGATCCTGCAACAAGTAAAGGTCCCGTTGAGCGAAAAGTCGTTCGTGTTATTACTCCGGGTACGGTTAGCGATGAAGCATTACTAACCGATAGAAAAGATAATTTAATCGTAGCTTTGTTTGAAACAACAGATCAAGTCAAGAAAATATCGCGTTATGGTTTAGCCTATTTAGATATGACCAGTGGTCGTTTTGTTATTAATGAGCCTGATACCAATGAACAACTTTTAGCAGAACTTCAACGACTTTCTCCTGCAGAGTTACTTTATAGTGAGTCATTCTCCTCTCCAGAATTAATCAGTCAGCAAAAAGGCTTGCGCAGACGTCCTGAATGGGAATTTGATTTAGACACCGCAATAAGCTTGTTGAATAAACAATTTAATACTAAAGAGTTAAATGGGTTTGGTGTAACAGCCTATCCTTTAGGTATTGCAGCAGCAGGATGTCTTCTTGCCTATGTTAAAGATACTCAACGTAGTGCTCTTCCTCACATAAGAGCGATAGTATGTGAGTCTTCACAAAACGGTGTTGTCCTTGATGCAGCAACCAGACGCAACTTAGAGCTGACACAAAACCTTCAAGGTGATACCACAAATACCTTAGCAGATATTCTTGATAAGTCAGCAACACCAATGGGTTCTCGTTTATTAAAGCGTTGGTTACATTTTCCTTTACGAGATCTTAATGTACTCTCGAGTAGACAAAATACCGTTAGTGCACTCATTAACGAAGATCTTATCAGTCAAATTCACCCTATTTTAAAAGGGATTGGTGATATAGAACGAATTATTTCACGTATAGCACTTCAATCAGCTAGACCTCGTGATTTCGCCCGTTTACGCAATGCATTACAATTATTGCCTGAACTACAAATGGTGCTTTGCAATCAACAAGAATACCTCAAGGAGCTTGCTCAATATTGCTTGCCAATACCTTCAATTCAGCAACTACTTGAAGTTGCCATTGTTGAAAACCCACCTGTTCTCATTCGTGACGGTGGTGTAATCGCTCCGGGTTATCATGAAGAATTAGATCAGTTAAGAGATTTAAGTCAAGGCGCTACTGAATTTTTAGAGCAGCTTGAAGAGAAAGAAAAACAAAGAACTGGCATTAGCTCGCTCAAAGTCGGTTATAACAAAGTTCATGGTTTCTTTATTGAAATTAGTCGAAGCGCAGCTCAAGAAGTACCTACTGACTATATAAGACGTCAAACATTGAAAAATAATGAGCGCTTTATCACTGAAGAATTAAAGCAACATGAGCATAAAGTACTCAGTGCCCAAAGTAAGTTTTTAGCGTTAGAAAAAACATTATATCAAGCATTATTTGAGAAAATATTACCTGAGCTTTCATCATTACAACAGCTTGGACAAGCGTTAGCAGAGCTAGATGTACTAAATACTTTTGCAGAAAGGGCACTGACCTTAAACTATGTAAAACCAACACTCGTACAAGAAGCTGGCATTAATATTTCTGGTGGTCGACACCCTGTAGTAGAACAAATGACACAAGAAGCGTTTATTGCTAACCCTGTTTTATTAACAGAACAGCGTAAAATGCTAATTATTACCGGTCCTAATATGGGGGGTAAATCAACTTATATGCGCCAAACAGCCTTAATTGTTTTACTTGCACATATTGGTTGTTTTGTACCTGCAGAGCAAGCAAAAATTGGCTTAGTTGATAGAATATTCACTCGAATAGGTGCTTCAGATGATTTAGCCAGCGGGCGCTCAACGTTTATGGTTGAAATGACCGAAACAGCTAATATTTTACACAATGCAACCAATAAAAGTTTAGTGTTACTTGATGAGATTGGTCGAGGCACAAGTACCTATGATGGTCTGTCGCTCGCGTGGGCATGCGCTGAATTGCTTGCCCTAAAAACGAAGGCCTTCACGCTTTTTGCTAGTCATTATTTTGAGTTAACCTTGTTGGCTGATCAAATTGAAACCTTAGCGAATGTCCATTTAGATGCTGTAGAACATGACGATAACATTATCTTTATGCACACAATACAAGAAGGTGCTGCGAGTAAAAGTTTTGGATTACAAGTAGCTCAGCTTGCAGGTGTTCCTAAATCAGTCATTCAACGGGCTAAACAACGATTATCTGAACTTGAAAATCAACAGGTTGCAACAGTATTACCACAGCAAAGTGAACAATCAGCACAGCTTTCTTTAATTAATGAAGAACATCCTGTGATTGAGACCATAAAAAATGTTGATATTAATGACTTGTCACCACGCCAAGCATTAGATTTTCTCTACCAATTAAAAAGCCAAATTGAGTAAATTAAAAAAGCTATTAACCTTAGGTTAATAGCTTTTAAGTTTTAGTTAAGAGTTCTACTGTTGGAAAATAGCTTCAATAGAAAGGCCTTGCTGACTTAATATATCGCGTAAGCGTTTCAATGCTTCAACCTGAATTTGACGAACACGTTCGCGTGTTAGGCCAATTTCACTACCTACATCTTCTAATGTTGCGGCTTCATAGCCCATTAAACCGAAACGTCTTGCTAATACTTCACGCTGTTTAGAGTTTAACTCATTAAGCCAATGAATAATGTTATTGCTCATATCCTCAGATTGTAAATCGCCTTCTGGTCCTGAGCTTTTCTCATCTGCAATAACATCAAGTAATGCTTTATCTGAGTCGCCAGCAAAAGGAGTATCAACCGAAGCAATACGTTCGTTTAATCGAAGCATTTTATTTACATCACCAACAGGTTTATCAAGGTGAAAAGCAATATCTTCGGCGGTAGGTTCGTGATCTAACTTTTGAACTAGCTCACGTGATGCACGCAAATAAATATTAAGTTCTTTTACGACATGGATGGGTAAACGAATGGTACGTGTTTGATTCATGATAGCGCGTTCAATAGTTTGACGTATCCACCACGTTGCGTAAGTAGAGAAGCGAAAGCCTCTTTCTGGGTCAAATTTTTCAACGGCTCTTATTAAGCCTAAATTACCTTCTTCAATTAAATCGAGTAATGGTAACCCGCGATTGTTATATCGTCTGGCAATTTTAACAACTAAACGTAAATTGCTTTCAATCATACGTTTTCTAGAGGGTTCGTCGCCTTTTAGTGACAAACGAGAGAAATAAACCTCTTCTTCTGCTGATAGTAGTGGCGAAAAACCAATTTCGCTTAAATAAATTTGAGTGGCATCTAGGTTAGACGATACTTCTTCTTTAGATTTTTCTGTTGATTCTTCAGCTTCAACGTTTTTTTCTTCTTTTAATTTGACCATGCATATCTCCCATCAATAGCAAAGCTTACATTTAATACTTAAATATTCACGATAACTCCGACCCTTAATTATTTTTTTAGTTGTGTTTAAAGTTTTATTTTTTTGGTAAATATTTTAATGGGTTAACTGATTTGCCTCGAAATCTTATTTCAAAATGGAGCATGACTTGATCTGCATCAGTACTCCCCATCTTAGCAATCACATCACCAGATTTTACTTGTTGCTGCTCTTTTACCAATATTTGGTCATTATGAGCATAAGCGCTTAAGTAATCATCATTGTGCTTTACAATAATGAGTTTGCCGTAACCTCTTAATGCGTTACCTGCATAAACAACCTTACCATCTGCAGCGGCTTTAATTTTTGTGCCCCGTCGACCTGCAATGTTTAACCCTTTATTACCTTGTATTTGATTCGAAAAATACTCAATAACTTTACCTTTTACTGGCCATTGCCACCGCTTCACTTTCTGAGAAAATTTTACGGAAGGTTTTACTACTTTTTTTGAGACTTTTTGAGCCCTTACATTTTTACCATACGCCTGCTTTTTAGACGATGCAAGTACCTTTTTACTGCTATTTTTACTGGTAGGAGTAGTGCTTTTAGTCGAATTTTTAGTCAAAGTCTTGCTACGACTAGCTTGTGAGGATTTATTATCTTTTTTTGATGTTAATAATATTTTTTGACCAGGAAAAATACGATAAGGAGGTGAAATGTTATTCAGTTTTGCTATATGTCGAACATCGGTATTGGCTCGCCAAGAGATAGAATAGAGTGTCTCGCCTTTTTTTACGGTATATTCAGTACCTTGGATTGTATTTTTTACACGATCTTTTAGTGGTACACTACTACTAATACCCACTACAGGAGCTGGGGTGTTTCTACTTGAACAGCCAAACAACCCCAAAAAAATAATGATGTAACAAAATATAACAAGACAATATTTCATCAATACTACACTTGTCCTTTTCGAATTATGTTAATTTGACAACTTTCACGAATAAATCCTTATTCACACAAAGAGAATACTTACCCACAATGAGAGCAAGTTTACCTCAAAGCCAGATAAGCAAAGATAATAACGGCTACTAAGCCCCAACCAAGCACATCCACCCACTGACGCAGCTTTCTCTCCATGGCTGGACCACCCCATTTTATTAAGCCAGCCACTAAAAAGAATCGCATGCCACGACCTATTGCTGACGCCAATAAAAACGGGAGAAATGCCATATGTAAAAAGCCAGCACTAACAGTAAACAATTTATAAGGGATAGGCGAAAAACCCGCAATAAATACAACCCAAACACCCCAAGTTGCAAACCAGTCCATAGCAATATCAAACTTCTCTTGATAACCGAACTCAGTGATAAGAGGCTGGATCCAAGGTTCAAACATCCAGTACCCTAAAAAATAACCGACAACACCACCTACAATTGATGACACCGTCGTTATTGTCGCCAAATGCCAAGCACGTTTTGGCTTTGCCAATACCATAGGCGCTAATAGCACATCTGGAGGAATAGGGAAAAACACTGATTCAGCAAAGGTAATTATTGCTAAAATAGCAGGAGCAAATTTATGTTTAGCCCACTTCAGTGTCCAAACATATAACGCAGAAAATATTTTCACTACAACAAATCTCCAGGGACTAGAGGTACAAACCTGACCGCTTCTACTTGTTGTTCATTGTAATTATCACCTTCTCGCGTGATAATTTTAAGTATTTGCGTTTGTTCTCCAACGGGGATCACTAATCGACCACCATCAGTTAATTGATCTAACAGCGCTTGCGGAACTTGTGTAGGCGCTGCTGTTACTATAATGGCATCAAAAGGCGCTTTACTTGCCCAACCTAACCAACCATCACCATGCTTCATTGACACATTGTGTAAGTCCATTGCTCGCAAACAACGTTTTGCTTGCCATTGCAAAGACTTTATCCGTTCAACTGAAAACACTTTATCAGTTAATTGCGCTAATATAGAGGTTTGATAACCAGATCCTGTGCCTATTTCTAAAATACTACTCGGTCGACCATTAGCTAATAGCAACTCAGACATTTTTGCCACAATATACGGCTGAGAAATGGTTTGCCCCTGACCTATGGGCAGTGCGGTGTTGTCATAAGCTTTGTGCGCTAAAATTTCAGGCACAAATATATGGCGAGGAGATTGAGCTATCGCCTTTAACACCTCAGGGTTATTAATCCCTTCTTGTTGAAGTTTTTGTGCGAGTAATTCGCCACTACGTTTCGATTTTCCGCTTACGCGACTTGAAATCATAAATCTAGCTCACTTAACCATTGCTTCATTGGTTCAATACTTCGATGTGCTGTCATATCAACCGTCAATGGTGTCACTGAAGCATAATTATTAGCTACCGCATGAAAATCAGTCCCTTCTCCGCCGTCTAGCTCTTCCCCTAGCAGCCCATACCAAAAGATGTCTCTTTGCCAAGGATCTTGCATTTTTTGCATGCTTTCCGCTTTATGACGATGTCCTAATCGTGTCACCTTAATACCTTTAAGCGCTGATAATGGAATATCTGGTACATTTATATTTAATATTTGATCAGCTGGCAAAGGGTGGGTTTTTAATCGCTGAATCACCTTCGCTGCGACAACAGCGGCTGTTTGATAATGCTTTTCATGCGGCCCAACAAGTGAGACAGCAACCGCTGGCATCCCCATATGACGACCTTCCGTCGCAGCAGCGACAGTACCTGAATATAGCGTATCATCGCCTAAATTTGCGCCCTTATTAATCCCAGCAACAACAAGATCTGCATCAACGACAAGTTGACTGATTCCTAAATGAACTGAATCGGTTGGGGTACCATTCACTGAGATAAAACCATTCTCTATCTTTTGTGCTCTTAGAGGGTTTAATAAGGTTAAAGAGTTACTCGCACCACTACAGTTTCTATCAGGGGCAACCACAGAAACATCAAAACTCTTTTCTAATTCTTGATAGAGCACTTTAATACCTAAAGCATGTACACCATCATCATTGCTTAATAGTATTTTCATTTATGCTCACCTTGGTTAGGCTCAATTCTTTCTCGCTTAGTCATATCTTGATAGTTTATTAATTCACGTAACACCGTTGTTGCATAGCAGCCTGCTGGCAATGAAAAACTAACGGTAACAACATTTTCTGAATTAGTTTGATCAACTTGTAAACTAATATCTGCTTCGGTAATTGCTAGACGAATACGACGACGCTCTTGTTTTAAGCCAAATTTTGGTAAGCCTGTAGCAAACGACTGGTGTTGCTCTGCAATATGCTGTTCTAGCTGCAACGGTGTCTTCGTTGTCATTAATTCACCAGCCCCCCACATTGGCGCCGTTATATCAATATCATTCTCTGTTAAACGTTTGGTTAACTGTTCATCAACAGCATCTACGCAAAAAACTGATTGAGTACCCGATAGCATGGCAACATCGCCCACCTGAATAGTATTAAACAGTTGTTCCTTAATACGATAATTAATGACTTCATTAAAAATAAGAGATCGCGCTGCAGATAAATACATCCCTCTTTTTTTCTTATCTTTTACTTTTTGCCCTGAAAATAACGCTTCTGCTCGTTCAATATTTCCACCATCAATACCAAAGCGCTGTTCGCCAAAATAATTTGGTACACCTTGAGCAATAATTCTTTCCCAGCGCTGCGACAATGCTTTAATGTCACTCACATCTCTTAACACTAACTCAAATCGATTACCCGTTAACGCGCCTGTTCTTAATTTTTTATTGTGACGTTTGTATGAAAGTACTTCAACGCCCTCAATCGTTAAATCTGATAAATCGTATTCAGCTTTTCCTGGCACATGAACACCAAACCATTGCTCTGTAACAGCAAAGCGATCTTTCAACCCTGCATAAGTCACTAACGGTTCTTTTACTTTAAAATACTTTGCTAACTCGCGAGCAACAAAAATGGTGTTTGCTCCGGTTTTACGAATATGCACATATAAGTGCTCACCTTCCCCACAAGGAGAAAAAGGTAACTGTTCAAAAACTTTAAAGTCACTCATTTGACTTCTAAGTAAACCTGTTGATTCTGGTTTACCATGTAAATAAGCCAGTTCTGTTGCCATACTACTCTCTTGATTTTGCGTTAATTTGAACATCATTAATCAATAAAAATGTTCAATTTATAATATTCAATTTATAATGTTCAGTTAAAACTATTTGAGCTTATTCATGTTGTCTTAAACAGTTTCAACTTGTTTTAACCTGATTTAATAAAACAACACTATGCACTGCAACCCCTTCTTTACGGCCGGTATAACCTAACTTTTCTGTTGTGGTCGCTTTCACATTGACCTGCTCTATATCACACTGTAAATCTTGCGCTAAGCATGATCTCATCTCAGGTAGAAAAGGCGCTATTTTCGGTGCTTGCGCTACAATGGTTAAATCAATATTACCTATCTGATAGCTTTTCTGAGTCATCAAAGACACGACATGCCTTAAAAGGATGCGACTTGAGATATTCTCATATTGATCATCAGTATCAGGGAAGTGATTACCGATATCTCCCATGGCCAACGCCCCTAAAATTGCATCGCATAATGCATGTATTGCCACATCGCCATCAGAATGAGCGATAAACCCGTGGGTAAAAGGAACCGCAACACCTGCAATCATGAGAGGACCTTCCCCTCCAAATTTATGCACATCAAAGCCATGTCCTATTCTCATTGTAATTCCTTACATTGTTTAGTGTTTAACTGCTGAGCGCCCTGCTTTGTTAAAATAAACGCCGCAAGTGCTAAATCATCGGGGTGGGTAATCTTAATATTTTCATGACTTGACGATACCAATAAACTACTCAGACCTGCTTGTTCTATTGCTGAAGATTCGTCGGTTATTTCAATATGCTTAGCTAATGCACTTTCTATCGAATCAAGCAATTGTTGGGTTTTATATAATTGCGGTGTAAGTGCATGCCAAAGCTGTTCTCGTTGAACAGTATGACAAACCGAATTGACGCTTTCTTTTGTTACTTCACCACGCTTCATGGTATCTCTTACCGGTGAAGCTAATAGACCACCGCTATCGAGTGCTAGGCATTTTGAGATTAATTTATCAATATCGCTTAATTGCACACAAGGTCTAGCGGCATCGTGCACTAAAACCCATGGGTATTTATCAGCATCAATTGCACGAAGCCCATTGAGTACGGAATCAACCCGCTCTTTACCACCATCCACTCTGATGATATTGCTGTATTCAGCTAGGTTTGATTCAGCAAAGTACTGATCATTTTTACCCAGCGAAAGAATTACTTTTTCAATTTTAGGGTGTGAAAGTAACCTATCAACAGTGTGTGCCAAAATAGGCTTCCCATGAATGGTTAGATATTGTTTAGGGCAATTGGCTTGCATTCTTTTGCCCACACCTGCGGCAGGAACCACAACAACAAAGCCGTGTTCATGAGGTTTTTGAACCATTACTGCGAGCCTTTAACGTTATTTTTGGGGATGATGCGAAAAAAGGTTTCATTTTCTTTTATCATACCTAATTCATTACGAGCCCTTTCTTCAATGGCTTCAAGCCCTAACTTTAAGTCATCGGTGTCAGCATAAAGTAACTTATTACGCTGTTTGAGCTTGTCGTTAGATTCTTGTTGGCGGGCAACTTCTTCTTTTAACGCTAGATAGTCAGGCACACTGTTTTTACCGAACCAGAGTCGATATTGCAATAAAGCTAACAGAACCAGCAAAATCGCTGTAAATACGCGCATAATTACCTAAATCAGAAAAGCATTTACAATAATGCTAAATTAATTGCCTTATTATACTCATGCCGTTATAAATTGCGAGTGACCCCGTATGATTAATACGAAACAGACTATTGCTAAATTTTTATTGAATATTAGGGCGTGTTTATCTTTGTTTAATAATTCAGCTGAGAAATAAAATCCCTTTAATCAAGGCGAACGTTGCGTAGTTTAGCCAGCTATTTCAGTAGCTTTTAACCGAATTATTCGCGCAATTTTTGTTGAGCACTTTTACAGTATTAGAATCTTTTTATTTAGAATCGTCCCTTATTTTAAGGTCTACATGCTCTAACTAAGTGTCTTTTTAAAGTTTTTCCAATTGATATTACAAGATAGTAATAACTCTCTTAAACTTGGCATGATAGGACGTTGCTTGGTGCCATTATGCCAACAGTGACCTGAACATGCAGCTAACATCATTTTTTTAGTCGGTTTAAACAAACAAAAACGCTCTTTAGCTAAGCCATATATTTGCTCTTCTAAAGAATCAGCTTTCATTAAATTAAACCAGCCAGCGGTGTTAGTTCTTATTCTTTGCTGTTCACGATCAATACGATCTACACAATCAACAATTAAGTGGCCATCAATGAGTACTGGTACTACAAGTCCTAAAGGAATCTCATAATCCTTATACCAATGAATGACATCTTCGACACTTTGCCCTTGATAAGGTGGGCTGTTACTTTGCTTAGTTGACCAGCTAGCATTTTGAATATCTAGTTGTAAGGGGCTTTCAACTTGTAACATCAAATAAGCAGCACGGTTAATATAATGAGTTAAACTTTTTAATCGTCCTTGAACCGCTTGAATATTTTGAAAACTTGCTTGTGAAAGAACGCGTATTTCTCGCTCATAGAGACCATTGCAGAGCTCTGCATGATCACTTGAGTTCGCACCACTTTGCCACAAGCTAGTTTGTGTCATAAACCTACATCACTTCAAACGAATTTAAAAGCCATACTCACGCTCTTATACGTACTCTAATATTAAACAACAGGCAGAATAACCCGCCCCAAATGAACATAAAACGGCTTTATCTTCTGACACCAAGTCAGCTTTGTTTTTATGTAAAGCAATAATACAACCAGCAGAACTGGTATTGGCATACTCATCAAGAATAATAGGAGCTTCTGCTGCTGAAGGCTCTCGCTCTAACACTTTTTTAGCAATAAAGTTATTCATGTTGATATTTGCTTGATGTAAATACAAACGCTTAATATCACTTGCTTGCAAGTTTACTTTTGTCATTTGCTCACTGATCAGTTGACTGACCATGGGCAGTACTTCTTTAAACACTTTACGACCTTGTTGAATAAAGAATTTATCTGGGGCTAAAAGCGTTTCTGGTGTACATGCATTAGTGTATCCCATATTACTTCGAATGTTATTTGAGAACTGTGTTATAGGCTGCTCAGCAATAATTTTGAATATATGTTCACCTGTTGCGGTTGATTCATCTTCAATAACACTTGCCGTAGCGACATCACCAAAAATAAAATGACTGTCTCTGTCTTTATAATTAATCTGTGGTGATAGAATTTCAGGGTTAATCACTAACACTGTTTTAGCCGTGCCGCTTCGAATAGCATTGGCAGCATTGATAATGCCAAATGTCGCTGCTGAGCAGGCCACTAACATATCAAAAGCCCAACCGCCACAGCCTAAAACTTGCTGAATTTCAATAGCCATTGCAGGGTAAGAACGTTGTGTATAAGCACATGCCACAATGATCAAATCAACATCAGCAGGTGTTTTATTCGCAGCCTTTAAGGCATCTTTTGCTGCAGCAACCCCTATTTCTGCCTGCATCGACAATGCTTCATTAGGCCTTTCCACAAAACGTGGTGACATAATATTTACATCGAGAATATCTTTTTTAGACATGACATAACGACTTTTAATGCCAGACGCTTTTTCAATAAATGCACTGTCAGAAGGAGATAATGCTGTTATTTCTCCATTTGCGATTGCTTGGCTATTTTCTTCATTATGTTTATCAACATATTGGTTAAAACATTGAACCAATTCATCGTTTGAAATACTTTCAGGAGGGGTAAAAAGCCCGGTGCCACTTATAACTACTGCCATTGGAATGTCCTAATGTTGCTCTATATGCAAAATACTTGCACCGAGTCTATTTTATTTTCAATAAAAAGTCGATTTCTGCTCAATCAACGCTCTGTGTTCCAGCTAAAAAAGTATGCACCTAACCCTAAAAAGATAGCACTCATTAATAGCATTACATTAATGTGGTAACTGACATCAGCCAAGCTCGCACCTTCAGTAATTATCATGCGTGCCCCTGCGACCATATGAGTTAATGGTAAAAATTGCGCGACCAATTTAAGTGCTTCAGGCGCTCCTTCTAAACTAAACCAAACACCTGATAGCAACATCATAGGCCATGATGTTAAATTTAGTAAACCACCAATAAGCTCTTCGCTTTTACTTCTACTTGCAACTAAAAGACCTAAACTAATAAGACAAAAAGCACCTAACGCACCAACAATTATCAAATCAACGTAACGACCCAACATATAAAAATCAAAGAAAAAGTTACACCCTATATAAACAACCGCAGACATAAACATAACAATAAAAAGTCGCGAAATCAGTTGGGCTGAAACAAACTCAAAGGCCGATAAAGGCGTGGCCTTAAGTCGTTTTAATACTGAATTTTTTCTATAACGAACAATGACATAACCTACACCAAATAAACAGCTGAACATCATGTTCATACCCAGTACGCCGGGTAATACCCAATCAACGTAGCGAATACTTTTTCCTGAAAGTTGTTTACGTTCAAAAGCACTCGCTTGTGCTAAATATATTTTTTCTACCAAGTAACTTTTCGAGGAAAGCTCATTAACCCAGTAAGTTTTTAATGAGTAATCAACAATTAAATCAAGAGCATGACGATTAAGCTTACCCTTGGCTTCTTCAAGCTCAGTATAGTTAACAAAGTCAATAAACCTTGTTGATAAAAAAACATCAGCGCCCTGCTTTTGCTCAACATTCGCTTGGTTTGCTTTAATGGTGTCTGAACCAATCACGCCAACTTTATAAGCTGAACGACCATCGCCAGAAAATATCATCGACATACCAAATAACAATAAAACAGGAAAAAACAAATTCCAACCTAGGGAAGATTTATCTCGAAAAAACTCAATATTTCTTGCTTTAAATACGGCAAAAAAACGATGAAAATTCATATAAATACCTTAATAGCTTACGCCTGTAATGAGTGGCCAGTTAACTTTAAAAATAAATCATCCAAATTAGCTGATTTAACATGCAAACCATCTAAAGCGACTTTATGGTGCATTAGCAAAGCTAGCGTTTGTTCAACGTTGGCCGTTGTTATTTCAACGCGATCACTTAACACATTCCAACCCTGTTCAATTGCAAGGCTTGCATCCACTTGTGCTTTTGGTAAGTAAATAAAAACCTCTTGAAAATGTTTACTCAATAGTTGATGTGGCGTGCCTGTTTCTATTATTTTACCTTTGTCCATGATAACGATGTCATCACATAACTGCTCTGCTTCGTCCATATAATGCGTAGTTAATACAATGGTTTTATTCTGCGCTTTAATATTTTTAATTAGCTGCCAAAAATTTCGTCTCGCGTGAGGATCTAACCCCGTTGTCGGCTCATCTAAAAAGACAATATTAGGATCGTTTATTAAGGCAAGAGCTAATAATAAGCGCTGCCTTTGACCACCTGATAACAAGCGATTATCACGATTAAGAAAATCTGATAAGTCACAAAGTTCAATCAATTGCTCTTGTTTTAATGTTTTACTGTAAAACGAAGAAAACAGTGAAAGTGTTTCTTTCACGGTGAGAAAGTCTTGTAACGCTGTATGTTGAAATTGAATACCAATCTGTTGAGATATATTACGATCTACTGCTTGTCCTTGATAATGAACTTGCCCTGATGTAGCCGGGATAATCCCTTCCATGATCTCAATTGTGGTTGTTTTACCAGCCCCGTTTGGCCCTAACAAACCAAAGCAATGCCCTTGAGGTACATCAAAACTCACATTATCTACAGCTCGAACATCTTTGTAATGCTTACTAAGTTCTTGCACACAAATTGCTGCGTTCATTGTTTTTCCTTATATTGACATGACTGAATCATCAGTAAGTATATTAACTTTTAAAGTGATTACTAACATATTGAATAATCAATTGATTCAACGTTTTTTTACCTGAGAGTCCATATTGTTCACATACATGAGCAACCGTATTTTTTTGTAGCAAACGAGAAACTAATATTGACGTATGTTCAGGAACATCGCTATTTAATTGCAAAAGAAAGTGTACAAACCACAAATATAAGCTGTAAGCACAATGACTATATAACATTTCTCCGTTAACAAAAGCAGCTATTTTTCTTTGATCCGATTGGGTTAACAATGGCATATCAGTTTCTTTGCATTGAGAAAGTATTAAAGCTGACAACTCGCTCGGCAACCCCTTAAACTCATCAAGTAATAAATGCCTAAAACTGTTTGAAAACTCAGCGGCTAACGATTGTTGCGCGCTTTTCGCCATGCATGTAAGCGGTTGTAACACTAGAACAGAATGTTCACCACTTGATTTATCTTTATTGAAACCAAGCCTAATCGCTGAAAAACCTTGCTTTATCCAATAAGAAAACAACCCATAATTAGCACCAAAACTTGCGCCTATATAATCCACTTGGTTATCTTGAGCATAATTTAATAATTGCTTCATAAAATATGAACCAAACCCCGCATGCTGCACTTCAGGATGTATTGCTATTCGCATGACTCGTAAATAACGATAGTCAAATGCATTTTCCATGGCGCAATGAGTTAATAATGATTGAGGAATAAATTGACTCTTTAAGCGCCTTTTCGATTGCTGCACAGCACTAACATCTTCTGTGCTTACCTGCCCCTCAAGCAATCCCCCCTCAATTAACAATAAGGCAACACCAACAAGATTAGTTTCCTCATCATGAACAGCACTTAAGGTAAATAACCTAACCTTTGGGTTCTCTAGCATCATTTTCAGATCACTAGGCTTGGTTTGGTAATGTGCAGAAATAAGAATGGCAAAAATTTGTGAGAGCAACACCTCATTTTTAAGAAGGTGTTCTATATTAATTTGTTCAAATAACAGACCTTCATTTAGAAGCGCTCTTTTATTAAGCCCTGTTGCTTTTGATTGAAGTGGTTGAATTACTTTCTTATTTAGGTCGGGCAAATTAGCATTCAATAAACCAACATCAAAAACTAGTTGCTCTAACGGATCATTTTCAGCCCAGCGAATGGGCTTTGCTAAATGTAAGGCGTGCCATTTAGGTGTTAATTGCGCTAATATTTGAGTAAATTTCACAGTGAAACCACGCCCAGCGCCTTCATAACCATGAACAGTGCTAGCAAATACAGTTCGATGATATTTTTTCAACAATGAATGAAGCAAGTAAACGGGTACGCCTGCGGCCTCATCAACAAGTAACAAACTTAACGTATGATGATTTTGCACTAAATCATCTATTGCGATAAAGGTAACTTCACCATTTAACGTAGACATATCAGGTAAACGTGCAGCTAACTGTTGAAAAAACACCGATAATGCTTGTTTGTCGGGAGCCGTCACACCAATATGCAACTTTTCACGCTCAGCTTTATGATTATTCAACAATTGAGCACAAGCAATAGCAAGCGCCGTTGACTTACCTCGCCCTCGATCAGCGGTCAGTACTAAAGGCCTTTTCCTGTGGCCTGTGAGAACTTTTCCTACAGCATTTACCGCATCAAGTTGTGCCTCATTAGCACAACCTAGTAACAGTGTTTCACCTTTTATTACTCGATTTTCATTTAAATAATGACAAGCCTTTTCAGCATTTGGAGCTTGTTGTACCTTTATATCGACTAGGTTACTGTCAACACCTTGCTCAATAATAATATGATGCTCATTGTTTATAATATGCGTTAAAAATCGTTGCATGAATCGCTGAACTTTTAAGTTTATGTCACAAGGCAGCAACACAAAGCATAGTCCGCCTGCTTTTAAGGTACCTGAGAGTGCCGCAAAGGCATCAAAATTGAATTGGCTATCACTAAAAATAAGGCATTGACATTCACGACCCAAAAAATCTCGAAATCGTTTATAGGGAATATTTGCGTTAAAGGTAGCGCTGTCTCCGTAAACAAAACAATTTTCATTATCGACTAATAGATGACTTATTGAGCTGGATGCTAGTAAAGAGCTCGCCCACTGCTCATCACCTTTCATTAAGACTAAACGCCTATGCTGACGTACCCAAGCTTGATTAACAAGCCCAGCTATCCACGTTGAAAATTGCTGTTTATTCATAAGCAAAGGCTAGAGAGAAAAGAAAAAAGGATTAATTCAAGTTTATCAAGCTCTTCACTGTAAACCAATATCGAACGTTGTTTAAACAACTAAAAAAGTAACAAAAAAATAATTGAAAATACCCTTGTATTTGCCTATGTTGATACATATCTATCTAATTATTTTTTATTAACCATCTTGAAATGATGAGGCATAAGCAATGGTAAATGATATTGATGATGACTTCGCTGAAGAATTATATAGTACACAAGAACCTTCAGAAAGTACTGACACCAATATTGGAAGCAGTACATTAGCGAATAAAATAGCGCAAGAACAAGCCCAGAAGAACTTGCTTGCTCGAAAGCGCATTGATGAATTAATGGAGAAAAAGCGTTTAAAAGAGTTATTAGATGATAGTGAAGATTGGTAATCTCCAGCCTGACTTTTCTAAATACTTGTTGCACTACAAGAGAGTTAAGCGATTAACTTATTCCCCTTGTAGTGTTTATATCCCTGATTTATCTAACCGAATAGCCTACTCGAATAACCTCACCGAAAATAAACTATTAAGCTAACCTTGCATTCACTGCATTTAGGCATAAAATAACCAGCCACTTACAGATGAACATATTCACTCTTATCCTATGACTTTATTTGAAAAATTACGCTGTTTGTTCACCTTTGGACAAGGCGTGGCATTACCATTACCCGACATTACGGATGAAAGTTCCCCTTTTGCTTTATTCCAGCAATGGTTTGATGACGCCAATAAATCAGGCATTTTATTACCTGAATCGATGTCGGTCAGTACTTGTTCAAGTTCAGGGCAACCTAGCTCGCGTATGGTGTTACTTAAATCATTCGATGATAAAGGTTTTATTTTTTATACTAACTACAGTAGCCGAAAAAGCCATGAGCTAACCAGCAATGATAAAGTTGCCTTATTGTTTCATTGGAACGTTTTACAACGTCAAGTGCGTATTGAAGGTACAGTAGAAAAAGTATCTACAGAAGAGTCAGCTGAGTATTTTCATAGTAGAGATAGAGGCAGCCAAGTTGGCGCATGGGCATCTAAACAAAGCCAAAAGTTAACATACGATAACGAACTTAAAGATCGCATGAAACATTACTCTGAAAAGTTTTCTGAAGGTGAAGTACCTCACCCAGAGTTTTGGGGCGGCTGGCGAGTAAAGCCACACTTTATTGAATTTTGGCAAGGTAGAGCAAATAGGTTACACGATAGAGTTTGTTTTGAAAAAGCTGAAAACAACTGGCTCCAGCATAAACTTCATCCATAAACTCATTTACCATGGCAGATACAATTAGGCTGTACCTGCCAAGTAATGACATTGTTTATTTTTTTGTTACTGGTGGTTTTGGGATAACACGTGGCTTTTTACAATTGGGTCTCTTTTCTCTATTATACAAAGCCATAGATTGCGCTAAATGTTGATCCAACTGCTTAATACGAGTTTGATTCGACGGATGAGTCGACATAAATTCAGCAGGTGCAGCGCCATTACTGAGTTTGTCCATATTTTGCCATAACTTAATACTTGCTTTAGGATCAAAACCCGATTTAGCCATTAAATCTTGACCGACAATATCTGCTTCACTCTCGTGAGAACGGCTATATGGCATAATGACACCGTATTGTAAGCCAACACCTAATCCTGCCATCCATAGGCCTTTGTTATCAACATCGCTTGCCCCTATTGCGACAGTGGCAACGGCGACACCTATATTTGACAATTTATTTGCTGATAAACGCTCATTAGAATGATGCTCTATTACATGACCAACTTCATGACCTATTATGGCACCGAGTTGATCTTGAGTTTCAGTAACATTCAAAATGCCTGTATACACACCAATTTTACCACCGGGTAAGGCGAAAGCATTTACCTGAGCTGAATCAAAAACGACAACTTCCCATTCTCCTTGATGAGCAGATTTAGGTACATTCACTGTGATAGCATCAGCAACACATTGTACAAAATCAACCGTAGGTTTATCTTTACTAATAGGGGTTTGCTTCTTCATCTCATCAAAAGAAGCAGCACCCATTTTGTTCAACTCAGTTTCAGAAAATAACATTACCTGATTTCTTCCTGTTGTTGAGGTAGAACAGGCAGATAATGTAAGTAATGCAATACATGCAAGCGAGGCTAATTTCATATCAATTCCATATCGTAATAAGTTCCTTTATTTTAAAAACTAATTTACTAAATTACTAGGGCGTGTTGACCTTTGTTATGATTCATTAATTCAAATGAGTTCACTAAAATTTGAATGATAAGCTCTGAACACTTAACTTGTTTTAGGACGGGTCAACATTCAGAAACAAAAAAGCTCGGTATTAACCGAGCTTTTATACATCAAAATTAATAAAGCATTAACCGCCTACAAGGGCTAATAAAATACCAGCAGCAACGGCTGAGCCGAGAACACCAGCTACATTTGGCCCCATAGCGTGCATTAATAAGAAGTTATGTGGGTTAGCCTCTAAACCGACTTTATTCGCCACACGAGCAGCCATAGGTACTGCTGACACCCCCGCAGCACCAATAAGCGGGTTAATTGGATCTTTAGAGAACTTATTCATCAATTTTGCCATTAATACCCCAGAAGCCGTACCAATAGAGAATGCAACAGCACCTAAACCAAGAATACCCAGCGTTTCTACATTTAAAAATGCTTCGGCGCTTAATTTAGAGCCTACACCCAACCCTAAGAATATTGTCGTGATATTGATTAGCTCGTTTTGAGCGGTTGAACTTAATCTATCAACTACACCTGATTCACGCATTAAGTTACCTAAACAGAACATACCGACTAATGGCGTTGCTGCTGGTAAGAAAAAGATTGTCATGAGTAATACACCTAAAGGAAATATTACTTTTTCAATTTTTGTTACTGGGCGTAATTGCGCCATTTCAATCTTTCGTTCTTCTTTTGAAGTTAACGCTTTCATAATAGGTGGCTGAATAATGGGTACTAGCGCCATATATGAGTATGCAGCTACCGCTATGGCACCCAGTAATTCAGGTGCTAATTTTGAAGCTAAAAAGATTGCCGTAGGGCCATCAGCGCCGCCAATAATAGCAATAGCTGAAGCATCCTTTAAGGTAAATTCAATACCTGGCACCATATTTAACGCAATTGCGCCAAATAAAGTAGCAAAGATACCAAATTGAGCTGACGCACCTAATAACAAGGTTTTGGGGTTAGCAATTAGCGCCCCAAAATCAGTCATGGCACCAACACCCATAAATATAATCAGTGGGAATATCCCTGTATCGATGCCTGCATAGTAAATGTAATGTAATAACCCACCAATCTCTGAAAACCCTGCAATAGGAATATTCGTTAAGATCGCACCAAAGCCCATTGGCAATAACAATAGTGGCTCAAAATTTCTAGCAATAGCTAAGTACAGTAAGCCACAACCAACAAGCATCATGACAACCTGACCTGACTGAAAATTTGCAAGGCCAGTTGACATCCACAATGTGTATAAAGATTCCATGCTTATCTCCTACGAAAAGCTAAGCAAAGCATCACCAACAGCAACAGAGTCACCTTCTTTGGTAAATAACGAGACAATTTCACCGGCAGATACGGCACGAATTTCGGTTTCCATTTTCATTGCTTCCATGATGATAACGACATCACCAGCTTCAACATGATCCCCTTCACTCACTAAAACTTTAAAAATATTACCCGCTAAAGGCGCATTCAATGTTTCTTCTGCAGATATTGATGCTGATTGTTTAATGGTTTCATCGCCACCAACAGGTACTTTGATTGAATCAATAGAACCACCAGGGGCAACTACAACATCATATACCTTACCATCAACGCTTACCGCATAACTTTCTGGTGCAGTTGCTGGCTGTGCGCTAGTGCTTTGTGCAGAAGGTGCTTGAGCAACTTGCTTTGTTGGCACAGGCTCAAATGCATCAGGATTGTTTCTGTTCTCTAAAAATTTCAAACCAATTTGTGGGAACAAAGCATAAGTCAGTACATCATCAATAACATCTTCAGCCAGTTCGATACGCTTTTCTTTAGCTAAAGACTGTAATTCATCAGACAGTTTATCAACTTCTGGGTCAAGAAGATCTGCTGGTCGACATGTTATAACGTCTTTACCATCAAGAACTCTTGCTTGTAATGCCGTATCAACTGGAGCAGCTGTTGAGCCATACTCGCCCTTTAAAACGCCTGAAGTCTCTTTAGTTATCGACTTATAACGCTCACCCGTTAAAACATTTAATACGGCTTGCGTACCAACAATTTGAGATGTAGGTGTCACTAATGGAATATAACCAAGATCTTTTCTTACTTTAGGGATTTCAGTTAATACTTCATCAAATTTATCTGCTGCACCTTGCTCTTTTAGCTGATTTTCCATGTTTGTTAACATGCCGCCTGGAACTTGTGCCATTAAAATACGTGCATCAACCCCTTTTAAGCTACCTTCAAACTGAGCATACTTCTCGCGAATATCACGAAAATATGCCGCAACTTCAGCCATTTTATCTACGTTTAAGCCTGTGTCACGTTCAGTGCCATCAACAATTGAAGCGATCGTCTCTGTAGGAGAATGACCGTAAGTCATACTCATAGACGAAATAGCAGTATCAACAACATCTACACCGCTATCAATTGCTTTCATTTGGGTTGCAATACTTAACCCTGTTGTGGCGTGACAATGAAGTGCAATAGGTAGCGAAACAGTTTCTTTTAATTTACCAATTAACTCTTGTGCATCATAAGGTTTTAAAAGACCAGACATGTCTTTAATACATAAAGAGTGGGCGCCCATATCTTCAAGCTGCTTAGCCATTGTCAACCAGCCTTCTAGCGTGTGAACAGGGCTTTCTGTATAACTTAACGTACCTTGGGCATGTGCACCGACTTTAACCGCAGCTTTGATTGATGTTTGTAAATTTCTAACATCGTTCATCGCATCGAAAATTCTAAAAACATCAATACCATTGATGTGAGCTCGCTCAACAAACTTCTCAACGACATCATCAGCGTAATGACGGTAACCTAATATATTTTGTCCACGGAACAACATTTGTTGTTTCGTATTAGGCATCGCCTTTTTTAATGTACGAATTCTATGCCACGGATCTTCACCTAAATAGCGAATACAAGAATCAAAAGTTGCTCCACCCCAAGATTCAATTGACCAATAGCCCACTTCATCAAGTGTCTTAGCAATTGGCAACATATCTTCTAAGCGAAGTCTTGTTGCTAATAGTGATTGGTGTCCATCTCTTAAGACAACTTCAGTAATACCTAATGGCTTGCTCATGACGATACCTTTTATATTTTTATGATTTTGGTTGAGAATGCTTGCGTCGGTAACTCGTAACTGCACTACTAATTGCTGTTACGATTGCTGGTGAAATATCTCCACTAGCCGCTTTATTTTGTTTTTTATTGGTTCTTGGTTTACTTTCAACCACCGCATCAGGAAATTTTACTGATAACTTGGCCAGTACAGTATTAATAAAAATGATTAATACGCTTAAAAAAGCAAAAACAAATACCATCCCTGCTAGCATTAATGTTCCTGCTTCTATAAATTCTTGTTGCATGTTGTCCATTTTTTTTCTCTAACGATTCTCTTGTAATTAGAATAATCACTCCAATCACTAAAAAGCAAATGCTTTTCGTTAGTTTCATAAAAAAAAATTTACGTCAACCCCCCAAAGAGCGAAATATTCACTTATTTTCAATAAATATGCAGCACATTTAGCATATTTTAATATTGTATATAATATCTAAGTTAGTAAAAATATGGCCTTTGGAAAAAAATCCAACGTTCGTATACTGTATCCTATATGTTAAGTTTTATTCATCAATCTTGCATACAATTACACTTTACCAAATCAAGAACTATCTAATTAATAAACAATTAAAACAAAAAACGACCAATTAATAATTCTTTAACCGCTATAAATACTGATAGCTTAGATTACAAAGAGGTATAGTTTAAAACGCATCACCGCTTAAATTTATCAATTGAATTTTATCGACGTGGCCTCCTAAGATAGTCATACCGAACAATTGCAGCTATTAACATATACAGCTTGCTTATCTATTATCCCGACTTTAGGGCGTGTTGACTTAGAATTAGTTAACTAACCTCAGCTCGGGATAATAAATAGCTCCCTAGCAGCTATTTTTCCTTACTTCTATGTTTAATTCATAAACAATAGAACAACTATTCTTAATGAATTTGCCTTGAATTAAGAAAAACTATCAAGCTAGTGAGTTGCTGAAACCACAAGTATAACAATTTCAAACGATTAACTTATCTCTTAACCCGAGCTGAGGTTAACTATGCATTCTTCAGCAGATAATGATGACGTAAGCACAATAATCAGAAAATGGCTTGAAATTGAAAATACAGCATTACATTTATGACGAACAGTATTTAATCCCAGTCGGTATAAGAAAGTGATCTCTTAGCCGTAAAACTCGCCTATCTCGTTTTAAGTGCTCACCTCTTTATGTGGATTGGTAAAATGCTTTTTAAAGGGCAAAAAAAAAGACCTAGCATAAGCTAGGTCTTTCTATCTCAAAGAGATGTGGCGGACGCGGCAGGAGTCGAACCTGCGACCGCCTGGTTCGTAGCCAGGTACTCTATCCAGCTGAGCTACGCGTCCGCGGTCTAAAAACTTCTTTAACCAGCCTTAATAGTAGCTGCTCTTCAATTCATTAACCACTTTCTTTGAAGAAAAGAAAGTGGCGGACGCGGCAGGAGTCGAACCTGCGACCGCCTGGTTCGTAGCCAGGTACTCTATCCAGCTGAGCTACGCGTCCGCAATGGCGGAGAGGGAGGGATTCGAACCCTCGATCCGGGATAAACCAGATACTCCCTTAGCAGGGGAGCGCCTTCGGCCACTCGGCCACCTCTCCAGTGGGTGCGAATATTAATGGATCTTAAAAATAAGTCAAACAATTTTTCGAATTAATTTGTCTTTTTGAACTGTTTGCTGACAATTCATGCAAATGTGGTGTTTTTTAACCAAAATTGCAATTAAAGTGTGAGTAAATCATATTGTATCTTGATCAAAAAAGGCGAAGAACTTGCGTTAATCGCCTTTAACAAACTAAAAGAGAATATTCTCATTAATTCATAGGTATACTGTATTAAAAAGCACTTTCAACAATAGGAAGAATGGTATTATAACTCGAGGGCTGTCTTTCATACTCATCAGTACCATCGCCAAAACTTGAAATTGATTGAACCAGTAAATTGAAACCTAACTCTGCTGATAAACTATCTGCTTCTTCTGTCACCATATTTGCGATAATATCTTCAGCGTGCCACACCGTACCATCAGCAAATTCAAATTGTTTTTCAAGTAATAGATCACGATTATTCCAACCCATTATCGTAATTATAGCATTATCCGGTAATGCAACCGATAGATTTCTTCCTCTACCAGAAACCGTAACCGTTATATCCGCAGGGGTAATAGTTTGATCAAAACGTATAATATCAAGACCATAAAAATCACTTATTGTATCGTTACCATCTCCCAAACTATAGTTATATACATCATTGCCTTTTCCACCATACACGTCATCGTCACCTAACCCCATATCATAATGAGTGCCAAAAACTGTAGAGCCATTATAAATATAACTGTCACCTTCAACACCTACTATGACCATATTTGAGAAAATATCTTCATCTTGCCATACCGTACCATCTGAAAACTCAAGTTGCTCTATACGTGACTCAGTAATTACTCTATAAATACCACCACTTGTATAATAAGTAGTTTTCCTCCAGTCAATAATAGTCACCACTTGTCCATCAGGTAGTGTGATAAACATATCAGTATCACTGGCCGTAATTGAAATGTTTTCAGGTGTGATGCCTACACCAAAACGTAACGTATCATTTCCTTCTAACTCATTAATAACATCGTTACCATCGCCTAATTCATAAAGGTAAACGTCATCACCATTTCCACCATTTAAAGTGTCATCTTTAAGTCCACCATTAATCACGTCATTTCCGTCATAACCATTTATAATGTTAGTATTTTCATCACCAACTAAAGTATCGCTTTCACTGGTGCCTTCTATGCTTGTGACGATTTCAGGTTCTAAATCGGTATATAGCTTTTGTGCAGCAAGTTGGATTTCTGGATAAGTCATCACTGAGCCATCAAAGAACTCAAAACTCTCGATGATATACGATCTATCGACTCGTTCCTCACTACTTAAAGCCCTAGTAACTAACGGTATAAATGCATTTTCAACTGTAATGCTATCTCCAGTTAAATTGCCGCCATCGTCTAACAGCTCAATAATCCAGTGACTTTCAGTTTCATCATGAGTAATTCTTAAGTTATCGGCAGTTATACCTACACCAAAAACAATTTTATCTTCACCATTATTTTCTAGGATGACATCTTGACCATCGCCAAAATTAAATAGGTAAGTATCATCACCAGAACCACCAAAAATAGTGTCATTACCTAATCCCGCATCAAATGTAGTACCAAATTCAAGTGGACTATAATCTAAACTGTCATCACCATCTGTCCCCACTACAACCATATGACTGAAAAAATCTGCAGCTTCCCAAACCGTTCCATCAAAAAACCTAATAGTACTAACGCTAAGTATGTCAGAATTATTGCCTTGTATAGAAAGTTTATCTCCCGTTGAGGTGTATATGTCCATATTACCAGACCAAACGTCATCACTTGCTTCAATACTTATATTTTCAGTTGTGATCCCCTTACCAAGTTTAAGATAATTTTCACCGTCACTGTCAATGATAATGTCATTACCATCACCTAATTTATAACGATAGATATCACTGCCTATTCCCCCCTGCAATATATCATCTCCGCCACCAGCATCTATAACGTCGTCACTATCAGTACCCGTAATAGTATCTGATTCTTCAGAGCCTTTAATTGGTTCAATATAAGGAACTTCAGCATGTAAAGCGCCCCATTCATAGCCTGTACCACCCAAACCAAATACAAAGCGTTCGATAGTCCAAGTATCATCAATAAACTCTTTTGGGCCAAATATTGCCTCATGCTTTGGAATATACTCGTCATCAGTTCTAAAACGGTAATAATTGGTAATTATTAATTTACTATAATTTGAAAGAGATAAAATTAAATCATTCCCATCTTTTGAAAGCTCTAAACTATCAGTTCCAACATCTATACCGAAATACACTGTATCAAAGCCACCATTTTGATCTTCATATATACGTACAGTACCCATACCCCAATTAAAAAAATAGTCGTTAGAATACTGCACTGCTGAAGTTTGAGCCCGCGATGTAATATTTTCTAAATTAAGTGATGTACCATCATAAAATTCAATACTCTCTATTTGCTTATCTAAATCTTTAAAAGCATTGTTGATTGTTATTTTATCTCCTGTTAAATCACCAAAATCATCATAAAGCTCAATTAACCAATGACTTTCTGTAACATCATGACTTATTCTTAAGTTTTCAGATGTTATACCTTCGCCAAACACAATCTTATCTGAGCCAAGGCTATCAGTAATGACATCAACACCATCACCAAAATTAAAGACATACGTATCATTTCCAGCACCACCATATAAGTAATCCCTACCTTTACCGCCAGTTAATTCATTATCACCCACATCACCAGTTAAGTAATCACTCCAAGATGAACCTACAATATTTTCAATAGCAACTAATGTATCTCCAGTGGCATCTCCATACCATGCCTTTCCAGAGCTTAATTCTACATCAACGCCTTCTATGCTGGTGCTGTAATCAACGGTATCAATACCATATCCACCAGAAAGATAATCAGCTCCTTCACCACCCACTAAATAGTCATTGCCCTCTCCGCCGTAAAGGCGATCATTGCCCGCACCACCATGAAGAAAATCATCACCAGAGCCACTCCTTATCGTATTAGCTGTTTCATTACCAATAATGAGATCTTTCAAGTTACCGCCACCAGAGGTGTCAATATTGTTTTCATCAGTCTTTTCAGACAGCAACGTAAATGCACGATCTATGCTTTGCCCCTGTGTGTATTCAAAGTTAGCTATATGAGTATTGCCCGTCTCATCATAGGCTAGGTCTGAAGAGCGCTCAGCTAAGCCCATTTCATTTAAAATAGTATTAGCAAAACTGATAGCATCACTTGTTTCACCAGGGGTATTCGTATCACCTAACTTATAAATAAAACTAACTAACTCAAAAACAAGAGCCGATTGAATTGTATCTTTTACAGCCTTACCTTCTGTGCTTATATAAGTATTCTTATTAAGAGACTGTAAATCAAAACTCATTGAGGGTGTGTTAGCCCCAATAGTTCCTGGAAACTCAGGGTCTTGCCCTGCAGAAGTTAAAAGGGCACTCTCTGTAGAAGATGTGTCAAAATCAGTATTTATTAATTCAGGCTTTATAGAAATTTGATACGCATAGTCACTTAACATCTGTCTTGCAATTGCTGACTGACTATAAATAGTTCTTAACGCCATCTTTATCATTTCAACATCAGCTGCTTCAAATGCTTCATCGAAATTGAATTTTTTCAGAATATCATCAATAACATTAATCCCTTCTCCTACACGGCCTCCTTCAAGATCAATACCTAACATACCATTACTAAAATTGGGTATTGTGACACCATAAGTAATTAATGTTTGACTACCATCTAACTCATAAACTATGTGATATTCTCTCCCTCCGAGACCTGAACCTGAATAGTCATTTTCAAGATAAACATCAACTTGCAGTCCTGTTTCAACATCTTTGTATTTTCGAAGATATTTACCACCAGTGAATACGTAGGTTTTATCGCCAATATCTTCTGCACCACCATGTATTGCACCTTGTCCATCAGAGTCATGAATGATTACATGGTTAGCTGATGCGCCAAGATAGTATGAGTCGAAACCATCGCCCCCAACCATAAGCTCGGTTCCGAGTGTAAAGCCCATACTACTACCTTTGATTACAATATCTGCATCTTTAGCTTCTGCTTCATTCCATGAAACCACATGTAAAGCGCCTTTACCTACCCAAAGAGAATCATTACCATCACCACCATACAGGTAATCTATTCCATCCCCGCCAACCAAAGTATCACGGCCATCGCCACCATGAAGTATATTAATTGCTCCCTCGCCATAAACATCTTCTTCACCAGACTCTAAATGATCATCACCTTTGCCCCCCAGAAGAAAGTCACCACCATCACCACCATATAACTTATCATTATCTAAGCCTCCTTCTAAATGATCGTCACCTTCTTTTCCATAGAGAATGTCTTTTCCATCGCCACCATATAAACGATCGTTTTTAGCGTCTCCTTTTATATTAGAATCATCACCATCCGTACCAAATATTACTCGTTCATAAGTTGCTGAACCACCTTTACCATTGATATTTAATTCAAGATCTTGACCGTTATTCACGTCTGATTTCATATCAATAAAAGTAACATTGCCTGTAAAACTGCTATCACTATATGTTTTATCATAATCTTTATTTTCTTGATTATATTCAATCAGCCAGTGCAACATAGCAGCGCGGTCAGTTAAGTATTGCTTTGAGTAGTTTTCAACATCTAATGCATCATTGTTATCATGCTTCTTGTATAACGTATTGGTAATAGTATTTGAGGTGCCACTAACGACAAAGGGTTGTAAATGTACTAAAGCGTATAAAGACGCTTTTTCGCCTGCCAACGCATGGTTAACCGTGTTCTCAGAAACAGCAGTTATGCTATAGCTATTCTCTTCTGTCGTATCTGTGATTTGTTTAATAACACGATATACTTGGTCATGGTCACTTTCTGTTATAGCGACAGTTTCTTTACCAAATAACCTAGCTAAATGGTTCATCATACCTTCTAGTTCAGTATATTCATCACTTGACGCTTTTGGCAGTAATTCATTGGCTTTTTCTAAGGTTATCGAATTATCAAGCAAATAAAGTAAGTTCATTACCGCTAAAGAGTCAACCAACCTGTCCATATCGTGGCTTGGTAAATCACCTAATACATCTTCTGCCTCAATGAAAATATTAGTTAATTTTCCTCCAGGATGCGTAGTACTCCATAAAGTTGGCTGAGAAATAGGGTCTAATGGTGCTTTGAAGTTATTAATATGAGTATTTAATTCAGCCATTTTATTTGGCGTTAAACCAACAACATCACCAATAAGGCTGGCTATAATATCAAAATGGTCACCTACAATACCCGCACTATCAAAGGTGGTTGCTTGCTTAGTCATGGAAGGGAATAATAAGGCAAATGTAGCAGCTAAGTGACCTCCGAGAGAATGTCCTGTTACATTTATTTTAGTATCAGCAATTACACCAGTTCCTGTAGTGCGACTTGTCTCTTTAAAAACCAAATAGATATCTTCTATAATTTCATAATCAGAATCACTTTCAACATGACCGACCAGCACGGAGCTTTCTGGTGCTTTATCCCCAGTGTCTACTATCACCTCTTCAAACCCATATTGTGGTACATCAGCGCCTGAACTGGAAAGACGAAGATAAAAGTTTATTAATTCTGCCACGTGATTATAAGCCATACCATAAGCTGAGTTACTGGCATTAGCATCAGTCCAGTCACCATCTAATACGCCATCGGTACCTCGGTTAGCAAGGTGGTATTCACCACTTTCAATATTTTGAAATAATGTCGCTGAAAAGCCCGATTCATTCACCTGTTGAACTACTTTATACTTAGAAGCAAAGTACTCTGCTTGTGCTTGAGTTAAACCATCAGGCTCTAAAGCTTTTAAAGCATCAATGAGTGTGACACCTTCCATTCCTACGGATAAAGAAGCATAAGCTGCCTGTGCTAACAATGCCTCTTCAAATAGTATTTTGATTTTCATGTACTTAATCCCTTAAATATTATTGCTTAAAAAATGTGTTTTCAATCAAATTCATATGTTTTTCGTGGTAAAAAGCCATACCACGACTATCACGACCTGCAGGGCAATATACTCCTTGAACGGGGTTGTATTTATTGGTTCTCCCCTGCATATTTAATAAACTCACCGCCTTACTTAATACCTTGCTATCACTCTTTCGAACTATAGCGCTTTCCACAGAATAAATAGGCCCTATCGATGAAAGCTCTTTTCTTTCAAAAAAGCTAAGAGAATAATGCTGCTCAAAGCGCTCTTTATCGATTAGTAATTTTTTGTTATTGATATAAAAGCTACCATCAAGGCGGCGCAGTGCTTTTGCACCGGCAGGAATCGGTCTAAAAAGCTCTTCTCCTAACGCCACCCGTTCATAGATAAACTGACCAACCCGCCCTTCTTCAGTACAATATTGCTCAAACAAACTATCTGAGCGTATTTTCTCAATGCTACTACAGGCACTAATACTACCAACGACTACAATAAAGAAAGCTGCAAGCACAAGCCTGATGTATCTGTTGTGCGTATTGTTACTGTTGATTAATGGGTTAAAAAATATCATTAGGCTGCTTCCCTTATTGCTAGTTGTTGCTTACTTTGTGATGTTTCAAAAGCAAGGTGTCGTAAATTCTCACTTGATGAAACCAGTTTTGAATGCGTAACTTGAAGATAAAAGTTTATTAATTCTGCAACGTGATTATAAGCCATGCCATAGGCTGAGTTACTGGCATTGGCATCGGTCCAGTCACCATCTAATACGCCATCGGTACCTCGGTTAGCAAGGTGGTATTCACCACTTTCAATATTTTGAAATAACGTTGCTGAAAAGCCCGATTCATTCATTTGTTGAACTACTTTATACTTAGAAGCAAAGTATTCAGCTTGCGCTTGGGTGATACTAGTATCACTTTCTTTTAACACTTTTGCTAAATCTTCGCCTGTCATTCCAGAGGTTAGACCATCAACATAAGCTGCCTGAGCCAATAAGGCTTCATTAAATAATGTTTTTATGTCCATATTCTTATTCCTTTAAATTGTTTTTATGTAAATAGTTTTCTCAATCAAAGTTCGATGATTTATCATTGATAAGGGTTGTCCTTTACTATCTTTACCTACTGGACAGGTAACCCCATTAACAGGTAAGTGCTTTCGAGTTTTCCCCAGCATATTCAATAAGCTAACAGCTTTGCTTAGAGTTTTACCATCAGATTTCCTGATAATTGTAGTTTCCAAAGAATAAATAGGCCCTACAGGTGATAACAGTGTTTTTTCCCAAAAATTGCGTATGTAACTATTCTTAAAAGTATCTTTATCAAGTAAGAGTTTTCCACTATCACTATCAATGAAATAAATACTATCGACTCGGCGTAGCTCCTTTGCATCCGTAGGAATAGGTCTAAAAAACTCTTCACCTAACGCCACCCGTTCATAGATAAACTGACCAACCCGCCCTTCTTCATTACAATATTGCTCAAACAAACTATCTGAGCGTATTTTCTCAATGCTACTACAGGCACTGATACAGCCTATTAATAGCAGACTAAGCACAACCAAAATTGACTTTTTATAGTGCTTGTAACTATTTTTATTACTAACAAACCAGCCGAAAATCCTCATAAATACTCCTTCAAATTAATCCCCAATTGCTAAACACTCTTAGCTATTATCTTTAATTATTTCCCTTCAATAGAGCCTATTAACCCATATTAACGCTCTCGCGCCCCTTCACTAACACCACGCATTAGTGGCGCTAATAAAAACTCCATTAATCTTCTGGTGCCTGTTTTAATTTCAACCGTAACTGACATGCCCGGCTTTAACTTGACCCACTTTCCATCAACGTTAATTTTGTCAGTATCTATTGCAGCCTTTAAAGGGAACAATAAGCCCATTTGCTCATGTTCAATGGCATCAGCTGAAATATCAATCACTTCACCGTCGATTACCCCGTATTTAGTAAACGGAAAGCTGTCTATTTTTATTTCTGCTACTTGCCCTGTATGAACAAAACCTATGTCTTTATTAAGCAGCCCTGCTTCAATTTCAAGTTGCTGTTCGTTGGGTACTATTTTTAATAGCTCTTGTGCTGGGGTTACTATGCCGCCTATGGTAGCAATGCTTAACTCTTCGACCACACCATCTACGGGCGCAGTGAGAATACGTAGTTCTGTTAAGCGCTTTGCTTTGGTCAGCTCTTGTTTAATGCTTTCGTTTTGTCGTGATAACTGATTGATTTCTTGTAAGGTGTTGCGTCTTATTTCAGAGCGGTAGGCTTTAAGATTTTGCTGGGCAGCAATAATACTGGCACTTATTTGTTCTACATTGGCGTGTTCTAGATTTAAGGTTTCTGCTTGTTCAATACGCTGTTTTTCTAGCTCTAAGTATTGATTACGTGCCACCAGAGATTCAGTTAATAAGGATGCTAAGCTTTCCACTTGCTCAGTAACCAGTGGTAGAGTTTTCGTTAAGCGAATAACATTTATATTTATCGCTTTTTTCTCGGCTTTGAGTTTTACTATTTCACTAATAAAGCTATCAAGCTTTGATTGATACTCTTGCCAACTGCTATCCAATAATAGCTGCTGATTTAATGGCAGCTTGGTTTCAGTTGCATTAGTTGCTTTAGCTGCTTCATTTACTTTAGCCGTAGCATGGGTATTTTTATTAAAGTCAACATTAGAGGAGCTTAACTTAGCTAAAAATGCCTTTAACCTTGCTAGATCATTGTTATTACCTTGCCATTCATTTTGTAATCTATCCGCATCGGCTTGGTTAGATGTACTATCTAAGGCAATTAATTTATCGCCTGCCTTTACTTGCTGACCTTCTTTAATAAAAATAGTTTTAACAACGCCGGTTTCAAAGGGTTGAATTACTTTTACTTGCCCGCTAGGGACAATTTTACCTTGTGCCGTAGCAATAATGTCTATTTCTGCCCACAATGCCCACAAAATCACAATAAGAATAAGTGCACTTATGCCCCATAACATTGAGCGACTCCACTTAGGTGGTGGTGCTGCTTGAATTTCAAGGGCAGCTGGTAAAAAGGCGAGTTTTTCGCGAGCTAATTTACGATGCGCTTTAGAAGACTGAGTATCATGTGAACTAGTGGTCATGCTCAGACTCCTTACTTGGATGCTCAGTTTGATTAACAGCTTGCTGTTGTTGAGACGATTGAGGAGCAACATTTTGTTGCTGTACTGGTTTAGTTATTGGCCTTGTAGCTGGCTTAACTTGACTAACGGGCTTAGCCGCTACACCTAAACCTTGATGACTTTGAATTGAGTGCAACTGCGCATAAATACCACCATGCTTTACCAGCTGCTGGTGATTGCCTTGTTCAACTAAGCGCCCTTTATCAACCACCATAATGCGATTAGCATCTTTTACTGCCGATAAACGATGGGCAATAATAAATACCGTGCGACCCTGACTGATTCGACGCATATTCGCCTGAATAATACTTTCAGATTCATAATCAAGCGCACTGGTTGCTTCATCAAAAATAAGTATTTTAGGGTTAGTCACTAACGCTCTTGCAATGGCAATACGCTGTCTTTGCCCGCCTGAAAGCGATGAACCTTGCTCGCCAACAATCGTGTCGTAACCTTCAGGCAGCTCTAAAATAAATTCATGGGCTCCGCTTAATTGAGCGGCTTTTACCACTTGCTCCATCGACATGCCCGAGTCAACTAAGGCAATGTTTTCTCGTACGCTGCGATTAAATAAAAAGTTTTCTTGTAGTACTACACCTACTTGCCTGCGTAGCCATGCAGGCTCAACCATGGCTAGGTCAACACCATCAATCAACACTCGGCCAGCTTCTGGTACATATAAACGTTGCACCAGTTTAGTTAAAGTACTTTTACCTGAGCCAGAACGGCCAACAATACCGATAACTTCACCGGGGCGACATGCAAAACTAATATCATTAAGTACAGGCGGGCGATTTGGTGCATATCTAAAGATGACATTATCAAAGGTAACTTGTCCTTTAATATCAGGCAAGGTAGCGCGATTAGGATTATAACCAGGCTCTGATGGGGCATTTAATACATCGCCCAAGCGCTGCAATGAAATGTTTGCTTGTTGAAAGTCTTGCCATAAATTAACCAAACGCATTATCGGCCCGCTCACGCGTTGAGCAAGCATATTAAAAGCAATAAATTGCCCGATAGTAAGCTCTTGTGAGACCACCGCTATCGAGCCAAAATATAAGGTGAGCAAGCCCCCAATTTTATTAATATAAGCCGCGACCTGGCTGTAAATATTATTAAGGTTACTGGTTTTAAACGAGGTGTTAACATAATCAGCCAATTTATCTTCCCAACTGTTACGTAACTGCGGCTCAACGGCCATCGCCTTAATGGTTTCTACGCCATTAACCGATTCGACTAGGAAGGAATGGTTTTCTGCACTGCGCTGAAACTTTTCATCCAATCGTTTGCGTAAAGTAGGCGTTACTAATAAAGAAAGCGCTAAGTAAAAGGGAATGGTGCCCACAATTATCCAAGTGAGTAGTGGTGCGTAATAAAACATTACCGCAAAGAAAATGGTACTGAAAAGTACATCAAGAACAACGGTAAGCGAGGAGCCCGTTAAAAACTCACGTACACTATCAAGTTCTTTTACCCGTGCAACCGTATCACCTACTCGACGAGCATTAAAGTACGCCACAGGTAAAGACAACATGTGCTTATAAAGTTTACTGCCTAGCTCTACATCGACTCTGTTGGTTGTATGCGAGAACACATAAGTTCTTAAGCCAGTAAGTACGACTTCAAAAGTGATGACAATAAAAAAGCCGACTGCCAACACATCTAGGGTGGTCATGCCTTTATGAACTAGCACTTTATCAATAACAACCTGAAAGAAAATGGGCGATGCTAAACCCACCAGTTGAATAAAGAATGAGGCAACAAACACATCACTAAAATACGGTTTGTATTTAATTAAGGCGGGCACAAACCATGAAAAACCAAATTTGGCACTTTCATTCATTACCCCACTAAATAATGAACTACGTTTAGAGAGCAGTAATAACTCACCTTGCCAAAAGTTTAATAACGATTCAAAGCTATGGGTAGTGGGTGCATTACGAGTTTTCTCTTTGCTATCATCAGAAACAAGCTCTTGAATAAGCACTTCTTGATTCGCCACTTTCGCAATAATAAAAAAGTGACCATCTTTATGGCGTGCAATGGCAGGTAATAAATGCTCGCTGAGTTTTTCAGGTTTATCTTGAATGAACTTAGCTTTAAAACCTAAACTTTTTGCAGCCCTAACAACATTAATATGGAGTAGTTTTTCCGCGTTTTCAGATGCACTGTCTGGGTGAAATTCTCTTATTAAAGCACTAGGCTCTGCTGGAATTTGGTGAAAGCGTGCTAACAATGATAAACATTGAATAGCAGATTTGAAATGGCTCGACATCGTTTCCCTGAGTCATACAACGTTCCTTATATGCAGCCCAGTCTATTGTATACAATAAACATTGTAAAGCGAAAACGCACTCGTTGTGCATAGATGTATGTTCAAGATTAAGTTTTGACAACTATATACATAAAAAAAGCACCACGGTGTGGTGCTTTTCTAAAAGAAAACAAACATTGATTAAAGTTTATTTCCTGATGCCTCAGTATCGCCTTTTTCAGCTTGTATACGCATGTAAATCTCTTCACGGTGTACTGAGATTTCTTTTGGCGCATTAACACCTATTCTTACCTGATTTCCTTTAACGCCTAAAACAGTTACGGTAACTTCGTCACCTATCATTAAAGTTTCACCGACGCGTCGTGTTAATATAAGCATACATCTTCCTTTTCAAATAATGAGAATCACTAAATATATATAAGCTAGTAATATATCTGGATTAGTTTACTTTTTTCTGTTTACTCTTAAGTAATAGTCAAGTTTTCGAAAAAAGTCATTATTCATTTTTACACTCATTTCCAATGAAGTGTTAAAATGAAACATTATAATTAGTAGTAAATAAGTATTTGCTACTAAATTAATAAGCAGGATCATATCAATAATCACTTACCTTTGAATAGTTTTATAGCCCTTTTTTTACACAAAAGCTGTTAAAAATTGTCCTAGGTCAGTAACCATTTGTATATATTTACATCCTGATAACAATCAATCGCTTTTTCATAAAAAAAGGAGCTTACGCTCCTTTTAAAATATAGTTATAAACTTAGTTTAGACTTTAGCTTAGCTTTTCTAATAGCCAAGGTTGAACTGACGCTAATGCTGCAGTGATATTTTCCGGTTGGCTACCACCAGCTTGCGCCATATCTGGACGTCCACCGCCTTTTCCGCCGACTTGCTGGGCAACAAGGTTAACTAACTCACCCGCTTTTACTTTAGTGGTTAAATCTTTTGTTACGCCTGCAATTAAGCCTACTTTAGGCCCATTAGCAGTCGCTAACATAATAATGCCAGATTGCATTTTATTTTTCAGCTCATCGACCATGCCACGCAAGGCTTTGCTTTCAACACCATCTAAATCAGCAATAAGTACTTTAATACCATTAATATCAATAGCTTTACTTACAAGATCTGAACCCGCTTGCGCAGCCAATTCTTGCTTAAGTTGACTTATTTCTTTTTCAAGTTGCTTTGAGCGAATAATTAACTGCTCAACTTTGCTATCAACATTATTAGCATCTGCTTTAACTAACGCAGCAACATTATTTAATTTGTTTGCTTGTTGATTAATATATTCTAATGCAGATGTTGCTGTAACGGCTTCAATACGACGTACACCTGCTGCAATACCTGATTCAGAGACTATCTTTAATAAACCAATATCACCGGTTCTATTTACATGTACACCACCACAGAGTTCAATTGAGAAGTCACCTAACGTTACAACTCTCACTTCGTCATCATACTTTTCACCAAAAAGAGCCATCGCACCTTTCTCTTTAGCTTCTTCGATATACATAGATTCAGTTTGCTTTTCATGGTTACGACGAATTTCATCATTAACCATCTGCTCAACTTGGTGTAACTCTTGCGCGGTTACGCTTTCAAAATGGGAGAAGTCAAAACGAAGTTTTTCAGCGTCACATAATGAACCTTTTTGAGTAACATGTTCACCTAGCACCTTTCTTAGTGCAGCATGTAATAAATGAGTTGCAGTATGGTTTTTAACAATTGCCGCACGGCGTGATACATCTATTTCAGCTTTAACACGACGATTAACCCCCATAGTAGTACGTGCAACACCACAGTGGGCGTATGCATTACCTAACTTAATGGTATCTTCAACTTCAAAAACGCCACCATCAAGGTGTAATAAACCGGTGTCACCTACCTGACCGCCTGATTCTGCGTAAAAAGGTGTTCTATCAAGAATAACGATACCTTGCTCACCTGCTTGCAGTTCATTGACTGAACTTTGCTCTTGGTTGTTAAACAATTCAACCACAGTTGCAGAATACGAGTCATTGTCATAACCTTTAAAACCTGTTTTATGATCTGATTTTAATTGTTGGTTGTAATCAGTTCCAAACTGGCTTGCTTGTTGAGCGCGTTCTCTTTGTAACCCCATGGCAACATCAAAGCCATTTTGGTCAATCTTTAATTGACGCTCTCTAGCAATATCTGCCGTTAAATCAGCGGGGAAACCATAGGTATCGTATAATTTGAAGACGTCTTCACCTGAAATAGTATCGCCGTCTAAATTTGAAAGAATATCTTCTAATAACATCATACCGCGATCTAGGGTACGACCAAATTGTTCTTCTTCAATACGTAGTAGCTTTTCAATAATGGCTTGTTGTTGCAATAGTTCAGGATAAGCTTCGCCCATTTGCTCAATAAGAGAAGCAACTAGTTTATGGAAGAAATGACCTTTAGCTTCAAGTTTATGACCATGGCGTATTGCGCGACGAATGATACGTCTTAAAACATAGCCACGACCTTCATTTGACGGCACAACACCATCAACAATTAAGAAACAACATGAACGGATATGATCACTGATTACTCTAAGTGATTTATGTTCTAAGTCTGAACAATCTAATAGATGCGCAGTATCTTTAATAAGGGCTTGGAATAAATCAATTTCATAGTTGCTATGAACATTTTGCATAATTGCAGAAATACGCTCTAACCCCATGCCTGTATCTATAGACGGATTAGGTAGTGGCTCCATATCACCATTTGCTTGGCGATTAAACTGCATAAAGACAATGTTCCAAATTTCAATGAAACGATCACCATCTTCATCAGGAGAGCCAGGAGGTCCACCAAAGATTTCTTCACCATGATCATAAAAAATCTCAGAACATGGGCCACAAGGGCCGGTATCACCCATTGACCAGAAATTATCAGACTCATATTTTTTACTAGGTGATTTATCGCCAATACGAATTATTTTTTCAGCAGGTACACCTATGTTATCTTTCCAAAAAGAAAAGGCTTCTTCATCAGATTCATACACAGTAACAAGCAGTTTTTCTTTCGGTAAACCTAAAACATCCGTAAGAAATGTCCACGCATAAGTGATTGCATCTTCTTTAAAGTAATCACCAAAGCTAAAGTTACCTAGCATTTCGAAAAAGGTATGATGACGAGCAGTATAACCAACATTTTCTAAATCATTATGCTTACCACCAGCACGTACACAACGCTGTGCAGAAGTGGCACGTGTATAACTACGTTTCTCAGCACCTAAAAATACATCTTTAAATGGTACCATTCCGGCATTGGTAAAAAGTAAGGTCGCATCATTACCCGGTACAAGAGAGCTGCTCTTGACAATTTGATGCTGCTTGGTGGCAAAAAAATCTAAAAATGCTTGGCGTACTTCGGCGGTGCTTTTAATCATGGGGCTCTCAATCGTTCATTCAATTAATACTGGGTAGTACTTTCTACACTGCGATTACCTCTAGTGAGGTTTCGTTAATAACTCAAAAGCTTAATTAGCATTTACCACCGCTAAAACTTCCTCTGTGGAAAAACCGCGGTATTGTAAAAAGCGTATTCTTTTGGCTCTATCTTTTTGATCGCAAATGGTCTTTATACCAAAACGCTTATTATACGCAAGCTCAGCTTGAAGATACCAATCAATTTCACAGTTTTTATGCAATTGATGAATAATTGTTGAACAAACACCTTTTTGTTTAAGTTCATTAGCAATATATTGCCAACCATACCCCCTATTTGAACGGTATCGACACACAGTTTCTGCAAACCGATTATCAGACAGGTAGTTTTTTTCTAATAACTGCGATATTGCGGCATCAATATCGCTTTGTAGATACTCTCGTTGTTTCAATTTTTGTTGTATTTCAAGCTCGGAATGTTCTCGACGAGCCAATAATCCAACAGCACACTGTAAGGCTGTACTTTTCAATGTTATTTCCGAAGTTCGACTTAAAAATGGGGTAAGGAAAGTTGCAAATCACTTTCTGATTCTTCTGCAAAGCCTAAAGTTAAACCAACAAGTCTTATACCGCGATTATTAGCCCTTGCCAATGCTTTAGCTAATAACTGTTTGAATACTGTTTTTTGGCAACTTTGACTCTGTTGTTCAACCGTTGTTTGGTTAAAGTCATTAAACTTTAATTTGATACCTTGGCGTACAATATGTCGATTAGTGTGTTTATCTAACCTTGTTAATAGTTTATCAAAAAGCGACTCGATTACTGCCAAGCACTCAACTTCTGACATAATGTCTTCAGGTAATGTTGTTTCGATGGCGAGAGATTTTCTCTGCCTACAAATTTCTAATGGCCTATGATCTACACCGTGTGCTTTTAAAAATAATGTGTGAGCAAACTTACCTACGATAGGCTGCAAGTTTTTTACGTCTGTTTCTCTTATGTCTTTACAAGTGCGAAAACCGTATCGCTGTAACTTGTCAAAGGTTTTAGGACCAATACCCGGAATTTTTTTTAACGAGAGTTCTTCAACAAATGCCGCAATTTTGTCTGGCGTAATAACACATTGACCATTAGGTTTATTTTCGTCACTAGCAATTTTTGCTAAAAACTTATTTGGTGCAACACCTGCGGACGCAGTTAAATTAAGTTCTTGGAAAATATCTTGACGTATTTTTTTCGCGATTAATGTCGCACTACCCTGACACTGTGTTGAATCGGTTACATCAAGGAATGCTTCATCAAGTGAAAGCGGTTCAATTAGGCTGGTATAACGTGAAAATATTTCTCTAATGCGCTCGGAGGTTTCTTTGTACACATCCATTCGGCCATGGACAATTTTCAGTTCTGGGCAAAGTTGCTTAGCTTTTATTGCCGACATAGCCGAACGTACACCAAATTGACGAGCCTGATAATTACACGTACAAAGTACACTTCGCGGGCCATCGCCACCTACCGCTAATGGTATATTACGATACTCAGGAAAATCACGCATTTCTACCGCAGCGTAAAAACAGTCCATATCAATATGAATTATTTTACGAAGTTGAGCCATGTTCTAGAATCTCACATCAATTAACTGTATATAAAAACAGTATACCTAATTATGAGTGTAACGCAAACCAACTAAATTCTCTGAGGTGAGTAATCCTTTAACTGATACTACTTTTTTATGCTATATAAACTGGGCTTTATCACTTCAACAAGACTATTGATGTGATCTTCTCTATCATTCAGTGCCGCAATATAATGATAAGTTTCTCCACCAGCTTCCATGAAGATTTCTTTATTTTCATGAACAAGCTCTTCCAACGTTTCTAGGCAGTCAGCACTAAAAGCAGGACTTAAAATAGCAATATGTTTACTGCCTTCTTGGGGGAGTGCAGCTAAGGTTTCGTCGGTATAAGGCTGTAACCAAGGAGCCTTGCCAAAGCGCGATTGAAACGTAGACATAATATTACTTTTTAACATAATATTTTTATCTTTAAGGACTTCAGTTAATAATGCCGTTGTTTCTAAGCACATATCATAATATGGGTCACCCCAGTCTCTAAAAGCTTCTGGCATACCATGATAAGAAAGTACTAGTTTATCAGGTGTTCCATGCTCATTTATGTGTTCAATAACCGTACTCGCTAATGCTGAAATATAGCCCTTATCGGTATGATAACCGCTTAAAAAGTGCAATGTAGGTACCCAGCGCCACTGTTTAATTTCTTTACTCACCGCATCAAAGGTAGACCCAGTAGTAGGCGAAGCATATTGCGGGTAAAGTGGTAAAATGACAATATGGCTTATCCCTTGTTGCTGAAAGTTACGCAGGGCTTTACTTATACTTGGGTTGCCATAACGCATAGCCAACTCAACAACAACATCATCACCATATTCTTTAGCAAGCGCTTGTTGTACTTTTTGCTGCTGCTTCTGACTTATTGTGATTAGTGGAGCGCCGTCTGCTTGCCAGATGCTTTCGTATAATTTAGCGGATTTTGCAGGTCTAATTCGTAAAATAATGCCGTGCAAGATACACAACCAAATAATTCTTGGTATCTCTACGACACGAGGATCTGATAAAAATTCTCTCAAGTATACCCTTAATGCTTTTGCAGTAGGTGCATCTGGAGAGCCTAAATTAGTGAGTAAAACTCCGACTTTGTTTGCTAGTGGCTTAGTGTTATTACTTGCCGAAAATCTTGATTTCATGAATTATTCCATTGTAAAGAAAAGGCGGCTATAGCCGCCTTTTGGTATTATCTAAATAAATAGCTTATTCAAAATATTATTCTACAAGCTTATCAATACGTAGCTTGATGGTATCAGTGTTATTAACATCAAGGTCTAATAACTCGCCCTTAAAGTCTCCTGGTTTGATTCCTGCGCCACCTTGGTTTGAGACAACTGCATAAACATGTACACGTTCAACACTGCTCAAATTACTTTCTGGTGTCATAGCTTGTTGATTATTCAACACAACAACTTTAGGTAAATCACTTGCCATTAGTTTAACTGCTGCTAGTGGCATGCGCCTGCCATCTGTTGGAATCGCATAAACAAAGACAACTTTATCATTACCGTTTGCTAATTCTTGCGCAATATTAGTTGAAAGCTCAACATTTATTGATAGTTTAGGGCCTGCAACTTCAGCTTGCATAGAAGATGGCATACCTGAACGTTTATTTGCTTCTGCAATTGCTTCTTTCAATGCTTCAATATTAACACCAGGCTTATTTGCATCGATAACCAGTTGCCAATGCTTAATCGCTTGCTGATAATTAGTTTCGATAAAATTGTGCATACCTAATAATATATTTGTTGAAGGGTCTTGAGGATCTAACGCCAAGGCTTTATCAATATATTGTTGTACTTGCTCATCTATTTGTTGATTATTGCGATAGTAGCTTGCTTGAGCTTTAACACCAACAAGATCAGCATGTTCGCCTTCTATTTTAATCACTTCATCAACGGCTGCAATTGCTGCATCAAAGTCAGCAACACTAATATACGCTTGACCTAAGTTGTACCACGCTTCACTGTCTTGTGGTTCTTTTTCAAGGTGTTCCTGTAACTCTTTTATATACGCTATAGCTTGTTGATGACGCTGCTGTTGAGCTTCTTCAGAAGACATGGCTTGATGTTGGCTATCTTGTGGAGGCATTTGTGTTAATTTTTCAAATGTCCCTTGATTTTGATAAACAGCAAAAGCAAAAATCAAAATAAATAAACTCAAGCTGACAGGCCAAACAATAGACAGCAACTTTTCACTACCTTGAGACTGCACACTTTCTGCTTCACTTTGATTATTTTCAATATCTTGTAATAAGGTATTATCTAATTCAGCAAGTAAAAATTGGTAGTTTTCTTCATCAATACCACCGTCTGCATAATCTCGTTCAATTTCTTTTTTATGCTCATGATATAAGTCGATATTGGTTTGTTCTCGTAACTTCATATCAACATCATCGGTTGTCGAGTTATGACTATATTGTTTAAAAAATGGTCGCCATAAAATACCTAATAATAATATCAAGCAGGCAAGGCTAATCAGTAAAAATTCCATAATACTATCTTCTTATTACTCTATTTATCTTTTAATAGCTGCTTGAGTTTATCTTGCTGCTCTGAGGTTAATGCCAGTTCTTCTTTTTTGGCCGGTTTTCGTCTTACAATTAATATGACAACAACAATACCTAATAACACAAGAACTGCTGGTCCAAACCATAATACATACGTTAATTCAGACACTTTAGGTCGATATAGTACAAACTCACCGTATCGGTTAACCATAAAATCAACTATCTCAATGTCAGCTTTACCCTGCTGTAATAACTCATACAACTCACGACGTAAATCGGCAGCTATAGGAGAGTTAGAATCAGCTAAATTTTGGTTCTGACATTTAGGACAACGTAATTCTTTGCTTAATGCTTGAAAACGAATTTTAGTAACTTCATCTTTAAATTCATAAGTATCTACTGGGCTTGCATGCACATCAACAAAAGACGTCGCTAATACAATAGTAAGTATCAATACGAATTTACTTACTAAAAAGATTAATTTATCCATGAATTATTTACCTTGTTTTCTTTCAGTCATAATTTGAGCAATTAATGGCTCAAATTCAGTACGCCAAACTCGGGTATCAATTGCACCAGCAAAGCGTTTTCTAATAATGCCGTGATGGTCAATAACAAAAGTCTCTGGAGCACCGTACACACCAAGGTCTAAACCTAGCGTTCCAACTTCATCAAAAATAGAAAATTCATAAGGATCTTCATAATGAGTTAACCATTCTTGTGCAGCATTACGCTCATCTTTATAGTTCAAACCATACAGTTTTAGCTCTTGCTTTTTGGCGATATCTACAAGGTAAGGGTGTTCATATTTGCAGGTAGGACACCAAGTAGCCCAAACATTTAATAACACGACGTCACCAATTAAATCGTCTGTCGAGACAATTCTTTCTGCATTATTTAGTGTCGGTAATGAAAAGCTTGGTATTGGCTTACCCACAAGAGCTGAAGGCATCTCTTGTGGATTTAATGATAAGCCACGATACAAGACTACGCCTAAAGCAAGTACCAATATTAGTGGAATAAAACGAATTAACTTATTCATTGTTACACCTTATTCGCTTGTGGGTTTATCACTGCATTAGTGACAGCATCGGCAACAACGGTTTTATTCAATTGTACTTTTTTACGTTGACGGTAACGCTTATCAAACATAGATAATATACCACCAATACTCATAAATATTGCGCCTAACCAAATCCAACGGACAAAAGGTTTATAATGAACACGAATTGCCCATGCACCATCAGGTAACGGGTCACCTAAAGCAACATAAACATCTCTAAATAATCCAGGATCAATACCTGCTTCAGTCATGCCCATTGTTTGTACACGATAAGCTCTTCGCTCAGGTGTTAATAGCGCTACAAAATCATCATTCTTGTAAACGTTAATTTGACCTTGCTCGGCACTATAGTTAGGACCTTCAACGTGTTTGATACCATTAAACTCTATTTGATAACCAGAAATTTCAACTTTCTCGCCTACCGCCATTTTGATGTTAGATTCACTTTCATACATAGAGACAACCGTAACACCAACAATCGTTACAGCAATACCTGTATGAGCAACAGCCATACCTATATGGCTCATAGTCAATTTTCCAGATTGTTTATATTGGTTTCGTACCTCTTTTAGCACAACAAGGAAAACCCAAATGGCTAAAATCATGCCCATACTTACCAGCGCATTAAACTCACCACCATAGACAAATGGAAATAGCAGACCTAACACAATACTAATGGCAGAAGGTTTGAAGACTTGTTTACGTAATTCCCCTTGCTTCGCTTTCTTCCAACGAATAAGCGGCCCTATCCCCATAATAACAAAGAGTAAACTCATTATCGGGATAAATACGGCATTAAAATAAGGAGGGCCGACAGAGATTTTACCAAACCCTAAAGCATCAACAAGTAACGGATATAATGTACCAAGTAATACGGTAACCGTTGCCACAACCAAAATCACATTACAGAGTAATAAAGCGGTTTCACGGGAATAAAAAGCAAATCGTGAGAAACTTGATACGGCACTTGCTTTGAAAGCATATAGTGTTAATGCTCCGCCCATCGCGATAGCCAATAACATCAAGATGAAAATACCTCGTGATGGATCAGCAGCGAATGAATGCACCGAAGTAATAACGCCTGAGCGCACTAAGAAAGTCCCGAGTAAACTTAACCCAAAAGCAAATATCGCTAATAATATAGTCCAGTTTCTAAAGGTACCGCGCTTTTCAGTTACTGCTAGCGAGTGGATCAAGGCTGTACCAACTAACCACGGCATAAATGAAGCATTTTCAACAGGATCCCAGAACCACCAGCCACCCCAGCCAAGTTCATAGTACGCCCACCAACTACCGAGTGCGATACCCATGGTTAAAAACATCCATGCGCCTACTGTCCACGGTCGAGACCAACGAGCCCATGCCGCATCCATTTTACCTGACATTAACGCTGCAACAGCAAAGGCAAAGGCAACAGCAAAACCAACATAACCTAAATACAATAATGGCGGATGAATAATTAAACCAACATCTTGTAATAGTGGGTTTAAATCTCGACCTTCCATTGGCACATTAGGCCATAAACGATCGAATGGGTTTGATGTTAATAAGGTAAACGCAATAAAGCCTACGGCTATCATCCCCATTACCGCTAATACGCGTGTAATAAACTCTTCTTCAATCCCTTTAGAAAATCGAGCAACGGCTACAGTCCACGCAGTCAAAGAAAAGACCCAAAGTAATAGCGACCCTTCATGCCCCCCCCATACAGCACTTATTTTAAAATAATAAGGTAAGTGACTGTTTGAGTGACTTGCAATATATTTAACAGAGAAATCATCGATAACGAAACAATAAGCTAAAATACAAATACTTATCGCAGTAAATATAAACATACCAAACGTTAAAGGCTTGGCATAATGCATTAACTTTTTTAATGAACTTTGTTGTGAACTATGTAAACCAATCAAAGGCACAATGCTTAAACAAATGGCAAAAGCGAGTGCAATGATCAAGGCAAAATGGCCTAGTTCAGGTATAAGTATTGGTACCAGATCAGGTATCATCTATCTCTCCGCTTTACTTTAAGCGACTATCTTCATTAACAAAGATACTCTTCTTAAAGCATAATCAGTCAGGGGTTATAAAAATAATGTCGCAATGCTAACATTTTCAGTGGCAGAATTTTAGCTTAAATATTCAAGCTAAGTTGTTTCAGAATGTTACAACTTTTCACATCTTTATTAACTTGCATTTCGAAGGCTATGGTATGATATCATGCAAATCGTTTATACGATCCATATCAAGAATTAATCGACAAACATGGGTTAAGATCTGCTGCATACCTTATATAGCGTAGCATCATTAAAGAATACAAAAAGTGACTCCATTGCCAAAATCTACCTCATCAACACAAGAAACTATCCTACTCAAAGGTGAAAATTTAACCTGCATTCGAGAAGATAGGTTGCTATTTGATGATCTCAACATAGAAATTAACACAGGCGATATTGTTCAAGTCGAAGGACCTAATGGCTCAGGAAAAACTAGCTTACTTAGAATATTAGCAGGGCTATCGCAACCTTATGAAGGTAAGGTAAAGTTTAAACAAATACTGACCAGCCAGTGCCGAGAAGAATTTCATGAAAACCTACTCTACTTTGGTCATTTACCTGGTGTAAAAGGCGAAATGAGTGCAGAAGAAAACTTATCATTTAATCTAGCACTTCATGGTTTAGATACTAATCAAACAGTTGATAATTTAGCTAATATGAACTTACTCGGCTTTGAAGACAGTTTAGCGTCTCATTTAAGTGCAGGCCAACACAGACGCATAGGACTAGCGCGCCTTTATCAAAGTCGGGCACCTATTTGGATTTTAGATGAACCATTTACCGCCATTGATAAACAAGGCGTTGCGAGTTTAGAGCAACGCTTTATTGAACACGCTAACCAAGGTGGTTGTGTAATATTAACCACACATCAAGATTTACTTGCAATCCCAAGCGATAAAGTAAAAAAAATTACGCTAGATTATGCTTTTGAATGATGAGCTGATATAAAAATGACGACAAATACAGAACTCACAGAGTCAAGTAAAGCTGCGCTAGCGCCTACAGATACTTTAAACATGACAGACACTCAACATAACAACTTATCTTATCGCGACGCTTTTTTTCTGGTGTTAAAACGTGATATCACCATAGCGCTTCGTCACCGTGACGATATTATCAACCCTCTACTTTTTTTTGTAATTGTTGTCACATTATTTCCTTTAGGCATAGGCCCTGAAGCAAAGACATTAAGCCGAATTGCTCCAGGTATTATTTGGGTTGCCGCATTGTTAGCAACGTTACTATCTTTAGATAGACTATTTAAATCTGATTACGGTGATGGCTCATTAGAACAAATGCTACTAAGTCCACACCCTGTGTTTTTATTAGTATTAGCTAAAATTGTTGCTCATTGGTTAATCACGGGCTTGCCTCTTATCTTTATTGCACCATTACTTGCTGTGCTTTTGCATTTAAACGAACAAAGCTATGGCGCGCTCATTTTTACATTATTATTAGGCACACCCGTATTAAGCCTTCTTGGTGCTGTAGGTGTCGCCTTAACCGTCGGCATAAAAAAAGGCGGTGTTTTGCTTAGCTTACTCGTTTTACCTTTATATATACCGGTTTTAATTTTTGCCACCAGCGCCATTGATACTGCATCGATTGGTTTACCTTATAGCGGTCAACTTGCTATCATTGCGGCGCTATTTTTTGGCTCTTTAACACTTGCTCCATTCGCTGTCGGAGCTGCTTTAAAAGTGAGTACTAACTAATGTGGAAATGGTTACACCCTTATGCAAATCCTGAAGTGTCATATCACTTTACAGGCCGATTATTACCTTGGTTTAGCGCCTTGGCCGCAATCCTATTATCTGTAGGACTAGTTTGGGCTTTATTATTTGCGCCTGCAGATTACCAACAAGGTGATAGCTTTAGGATTTTTTATATTCATGTACCTGCTGCGTCGTTATCAATGGGTATCTATTTTGGTATGGCAATAGCAGCGCTATGTAGCTTGGTTTGGCAATTAAAGTTAGCTGACGCTTCTGCCGCCGCCATGGCACCTGTCGGCGCTGTATTCACAGCGATTGCTCTTTTAACGGGCTCTGCATGGGGCAAACCAATGTGGGGTACTTGGTGGATCTGGGATGCTAGGTTAACCTCTGAACTCATCTTATTATTTTTGTATCTAGGTGTTATTGCTTTACACAGTGCTTTTGAAGATAAAAATTTAGCGGGTAAAGCGGCAGGTATCTTAACCTTAGTAGGCTCAATTAATTTACCTATTATTAAGTACTCTGTTGAATGGTGGAATACACTACACCAAGGCTCAACGGTGAGTAAATTAGGTAAACCTTCAATGTCACTTGAGATGCTATGGCCATTTTTATTTTGTTTCCTAGGTTTTGCCATGTTAGTGGCTGTTATTGTTTGCTACCGATTTAGAAATGAAATATTAGCTCGAAATAGCATACGTCCATGGGTTCGAGATTTAGTTAGCGCACAAGCTAACCACAAATAAAAGAGTATATTGGAGAGCGCAAATGCAATTTAATAGTTTTAGTGAATTTATCAATATGGGTGGTTACGGTTTTTACGTGTGGCTTTCTTTTGGCGTATCAGCGCTACTTTTAATCATTTTATTTTTCAGCTCTAAAGCAGGACATCAAAAAGTCATTAACAATATAGCTAAGCAAAAGCAACGTGAAGACAAATTACGCGAAGCGAGAGAGTTAAGAAAACAACAAGCAAACTCAGCTCAAAACAATACCGAGCATGCCACAAATTAATACATTACATTCTATATTTTCAGTTTATTTAAGTGAGGAAGTTTCATGAATCCACGTCGTAAAAAACGTCTTGCCATAGTGAGTTCAGTCTTAATCGGTATCGGTGCCGTAGCTGGCCTTGTATTGTATGCACTAAGCCAAAATATTGATTTATTTTATACTCCGTCTGAAATCACTCAAGGCAAAAAAGACACTGGGTTAAAGCCTAGTTTAGGACAACGTATTCGTATTGGTGGCTTAGTAGTGCCAGGTTCAGTTAAACGAGATCCTGACAACTTAAAAATGTCATTCAAACTTGCTGATATGAAAATGCCAATAGTCTTTAATGAAAGCGACCCAATGACGACCGTCTATTATGAAGGCATACTGCCTGACTTGTTCCGTGAAGGCCAAGGTATTGTCGCAAATGGGGAATTAGTGAATCACAGTGTTACCGGTTTAAGCATTGAAGCAAGCGAAGTACTTGCTAAGCATGATGAAAACTATATGCCCGCCGAACTTGCTGAATCTGAAGGTAAAGGGCACAAAAAAGCCACATACAGTGATAAGCAGCTTGAGAATAAAGGATAAACATAAACCTTTAACCCGCTAAACGACAAAACGCGAGCATAACAACTCGCGTTTTTATTAACTTCTTTATAAGATACTATCTCTTTCGGCTTACTGGCTAACTAGCCTATCTCCAATACTATTTAAAATATTCACATCACCATCGCACAAGGCAACAATGGTTTTTCCCTGCTTGAAGTCTTGAGGGATAATCATTTCGCCAAAATCATTAACAGCGAACGACTGCTTTTTCCTAAATAAGCCTAGGTCACTATCACTACAATAAATAACAGTAACGACACGTTTTGCTTCACTCATATTAACATCCTTTGTAAACGAGTTTATTTAACTGCACAACTACACAATCTCTTTGTGATGAATTAATCATAATATGGTACGACCAGCTTATCAAGATCTGGTTGTACCAGACACCTGCGTTTTAAACATCAATAAAGAATAACTTATCTCTTATATAAATAAGCTTGAAAGGCAAGCAAAATAAGGCATAAAAAAACCTCGAGATAGCGAACTACTCTCGAGGTCGATCAAATGACCGTTTAACGCACCCTCAACTGCTCAGCTTTAAAAGTTAATTTTAATAGCTGAACACATAGAGAAAGTAACCAAACTCCAGAGTAACCCTCAAGTTCAATAATTTAACTAGCTGTCTAATACTTGGTCAGTATAAATAAACAGAAATATTCAAAAACACTTTAGGGTCTGTTGATCTTTCGCGATTAAATTTTGTTCGAGCTAAAAGCGTTTTATTCGCGGCGAGTAGTGTGTAGCTTAGTCATTCTAAGCAAATACTACTCAACAAAGCATAAAATGCTTTTAGCCGAATCCTTCGGACAGCGTTTGTTGGTCATTTTTACGGCGTTATCGCCTTTTTATGTGAAATAACCACATGACAAAGGCTCTGCCTTGTACAAATATCCAACAAAAAGCTGCAAAAACAACCCCGAAAGATCAACAGCCCCTAGTTCCAGCTGCGCATTTTGCAGCCTTTCATTGCGTAAAATAAAATAAAGGCATAACAAGGTAACATCACAATGTAACCACCTTGCTGCCCCATAGAAGTACCACTTGCTAAACCCCAGAATAATGGGCCAAATGCACCACCAGAAATCCCCATAACAAGTAAAGCTGAGCCAACACTGGTTAATTTACCCATACCTGAAAGCGCTAATGGAAATACTGCAGGCCATACAATGGCATTCGCCAACCCTAAAAAGGCAATTAAAATCAATGTATCTGGGAAATGCGCATCACCCAAAATAAACGATAATGCATTAGCGATAGCAAAAGAGTCATTATCGCCTAACACCACACCTAAACTTAAGATAATACCTAAAATAGCTGACACCGTGAGTGCCATCTGTTGAGAAATAAAACGAGGAATTAGCACAATACCTAAAATATAACCAATGACCATACAACCCATAGTATATGAGGTCATCACGCTATAGTTTTCTACTCCTAAAGATAAAGCGAAAGTCCCAATAGTATCACCAGCAATAACCTCAACAGCTACGTAAAAAAACAATGCTAAAACACCTAACGCTAAATTAGGGTGCGCTAATGCTTCTTTAATATGCCCCTTGTTCTCGCCTTCTTCTTCACTTTCTAATTCTGGTAACGGTGATTTTTTAACGGCAAAACCAAGTATGCCGATAAACAATGCCATGCCTAAATAAGGATAAACTAAGGCATCTGCCATAGCATCTATCTGATTGGACGACAATTCACCGCCTGCGGTATCAGAAAAACCACTTAAAATAAGTGCTGTAAATACGATTGGTGCAACAACCCCAGCTCCTTTATTCAAGATGCCCATAATAGAGATTCTTGCTGCTGCTGATTCTTCTGGCCCAATTCTAACCACGTATGGATTGACCGCTGTTTGCAGTAATGTTTGTCCAGCGCCCATCACTAACTGGGCAAACAAAAATAATGGGAAAAATTGTGTCTTTGCCGCAGGAATAAACAATAAGCCAGCCACCATCATTGTTGCCATACCTAACGCCATACCACTTTTATAGCCAACTTTTCGAATAACAGCTGCTGAAGGCAAGGCCGTAAATGTGACCGCAATATAAAAAGAAAATAATATTAATGACGCTTGAAAAGGCGATAACTGTAGAATTTGCTTAAGGTATGGCATTAACGAGCCGTTTAACCAAGTAGCAAAACCTAGTATAAAAAATAATCCTGCAACGATTACCATTGGCAATGCATTACTTTGCGGTTCCTCTTGTGGTACAGACATTTCCATAACTTCCTCGTAATTTACTTAATGTAAAATTTTATTTTTATTGTTCTTGCGTATTTAAATTTTTTCGCCGCTAATCCAAGTTTCTTTCACAGTTAAATCTGTATTGAGAATCACCATATCGGCCTGCATCCCCACACAAAGCTTACCTCGCGGCATTTCTGTATTTTGATAAAGATATTGTGCTGGGTAAACACTCCCCATACGGATTGATTCTTCTAACGATAGACCTAATTTTTGATGGGCATTTTTTACTGCGCTTGCCATATCTAAAGACGAGCCTGCTAACTCACCGGTTGTTGAGGTTAACTTACCATTTTCAAGGTAAACGGTTCGATCATACAGAGCAAATTCTGTTTGATCTGTACCCACAGGTGGCATCGCATCTGTTACTAAAAATACTTGCCCTTGCGGTTTCGTTTTAATGGCTAATTGGCAACTTGCATAATCAACATGATGGCCATCAACAATGAGCCCACAACTGGTTTTATCGTTAAGTAATGCACTACCAACAACACCGGGCTCTCGGCCTTGCAATGGCGACATTGCATTAAATAAATGAGTAAAGCCCGTAGCACCAGCCGTTATTGCTTTTTCAGTTGTTTCATAATCAGCATTGGTATGGCCTAAACAAACTAGAATACCTAAAGAGACCATTTTTTCTATCTCTGCAACGGAAACAGTTTCAGGCGCAAGTGTTACAACAATTTGACCAATATCTTTACGAGACAATACTTGCCATTCAGCCTCTGAAATTGGTCTGATATACTCAGCACAATGAGTCCCTTTTTTAGCAACAGATAAATGAGGCCCTTCAAAATGAACGCCAACGATACCAGACACTTTATTAGCTATAGCCTTTGAGATTACTTCTGCAGCTTGAGCCATCACTGACACTTCATCAGTAATTAAGGTTGGCAACATCGCTGTTGTGCCATATTTAGCATGAGCTAACATCATGGTATTCAGTTTTTCTACTGTAGGTGAGTCATTAAACAATACACCACCGCCACCATTAACTTGTAAATCAATATAACCAGGAGCAACAAGCTCTGTTGATACAACATCAACATTGCTAATATCTTGATCTATTTTAATAATCTTGCCATTGTCTATGGTTAACACTTGATCAGTATGAAGTTGTTCACCGTCAAACAATTGATGCGCATGAAAGCGTAATGAAGTCATCTTGAATCCTAAAAGTAGTGTGCCTTAACTGCGGTAAATTCCACACTACATCATTTAAATTACTTTGCTAATTACTTTGCTAATTATTTTGTTGAAAGTTTATAAAGTGACTTTCGTGCAAACAGTACCGCCCCCACCTCAGGTGGACTTTGAGGCTCAGCTAGCTGTACTTTAATCTCTTGTGCTAACCATGGCTTTAATCGTGGCGTTAATCCGCCAATCATTGAAATACGTGGCGGCTGTTTCGCTAATAAAGTACGAGCAATACTATTAATATATTCAGCACCTTCTTCAACAATACTCAACGCAACTTTATCGCCTTGTTCAGCAGCATCAAAGACTAAATTAGCTAACTGTGCATAGTATGTTGCCACTTTACCAGCAATAGCTTCTACTAATTCAGTGTCGTCTTTACACTGTAATTTTTTTAATAAAACATCATTCATTATTGAGGGTGCAACAACACCATCAAGAGATAACAGTACTTGCTTTGCGGCTTGAAGACCAAACCAAGCACCACTACCTTTATCACCATGAGGGAAGCCATGAGCACCAATAATAAATTGTTCATCATCAATACATGAAAATCCGCATGAACCCGTGCCTGAAATCATAACTGCACCGTCGTTTCCTTGATGCGCACCTAGACAGGCGATGAGTAAATCCGTAGCTAAAAACATCTGCTTAAATGGATGTTCCCATGCCGTCATTTTATCGAACAACACCGGTAAATTAACCCCAGCTAGACCAACACCTGCAACTAAGTCACTTAAAGGCATGTCTGACATACCAGCATCTGCGAGTGCTAATATAGCTGATTCAGTAATAGAGTGAGTTGCTTGTTCAAAACCATGCAGCGGATTACCAGGCCCAGAAATCCCTGTACCTAGTATTTCATTATCTTTATTCATTACAATAGCTTTACACTTACTGCCACCACCATCGATGCCTAAAAATAACTCACTTTTATTGTCACTGCTTGTCAGCATAACGACCTCATTTAAACGGTTTTAAATCTATCAACTTTGGTTTGGCATAAATTTCATATGCTTTCAAAGCTTATTACTATTGAATTGAATTCATCTTATCGATAAATGACAGCGTTGTCATTTGTTTTTTTAACAATTCTAAACATTTTTATTTTTTTCGACTCAACATCATCAATTAATGGCGATTAACTACTGGCTAAATCGCCACTTTTAAAGCTCTTTCCTATCGATTTTCTGCGGTAACATCTACGATTCTACTGCGACGCTGACCATTAACACTGACACTTCTAACTCTAACCTTTCCTTTTACTGCTACTGGCTTTTGATACGTTAACCATTGGCCGTCACCGTCACGATACTCAATTGATAAACCAGGAAAAGCAACATTAGCATAGAGCTTTCCTGTTTTAATTATTGCCCCAACGGTAGGTAAGCGATAATCAATACCTTCCTGCTCAAGCTTGGCAAACTCTTTCTGAGCTAATGTTGTGGCAAATAAGCGCCATTCTTCATCTCGTGCTTGTTGTTTGGCTTTAGTAAAAAAGTTGGTCTGTTGACTGTATTTAGCTCCCTTATAATTATAAGGAACAGCCCAGTCGGCTAGATGCCACGCTCGCTCTGCTAACGCTAATAATCGAGGAAAGACTTTATGCTCAACCATATTATCGCTACGAGTATTTTCACTCCAAAGTTGTCCTTGAATACCTAAAAAGCTGGTACCACTTTTCATCGGTATTTTGCTGTCGTCCGCTTGATAAGGCTTATCTTCTCTATCTAACCAAAACTCGGCATGCACAGGTAAGTTATCTGGCATGAATTGAAAAACTTTCTCAGTGTTGGTGTGACGAGACGCCCAATAATAACCATGTTCTTTAGGGTCAGCTTCATAAGGGAAATCAAAATAGAGTGCATCAGGGCTAGAAATCACCACTTGCCAATCTCTATTGACTAGTGTGTGAACTTTATCATGACCATTCCAAAACAAAGCATCCCACGCATTTGCTTGAACAATCGCAGGCATTTTTTCTTTGCGGGTATGCTCCATACCATCACTCCAGCCTGCGGTTTCAATATCTAAATCTGATAAGATACCCGCTACACGTTCAATAAAATAGGCACCTAGCTCCTTCATGTCAGTAATACCTTTATCATTATTAGCAATGAAGGCTTTACACGCAGGAGAGTCTATCCAGGCACCTGCCGTTTCATCCGCACCAATATGATAACGAGTTAATGGCTGGCCTGCGTTAGCATGCAATGCTTTTACCTGTGACATGACTTCCACGACAAAATCATACGAAGACTCTAAACAAACATTTATAGTATTGTCTGAATAAAATTGTACTGATGAATATTTTGTTGTGTCATTAAAATCGTCAAGTAGGAACTGCTTTGCTTTAACGTCATCTTCACTTTTTTGATATTTTTTAAAACGCGCTGTCATCGCTTTAACCGAAGAACGCGAATGACCTGGCATATCTAATGATGGGATCACTTGTATATGACGCGCTGTAGCCGCTTGCAATATTTCTTGATAATCGGCAACCGTGTAGTAGCCATTCACGTCACTTTCAGGGTCAACACCTGCGCCAAGTTGAGGCATTAAACATGTTTGCTCTTGTGTATCAAAGCATCGTTTACTACCAATATCGGTTAATTCTGGCAAGCTTGGTATTTCAAGACGCCAACCTTCATCATCCCCTAAATGTAAATGCAGTTTATTTAACTTATAAGCCGCCATTTGATCTAACAGGCTCAAGATAAACTCCTTTGAATGAAAGTTTCTTGCGACATCAACCAACATGCCACGAAAGCTATAATGCGGCTCATCAATAACATTAACCAGCGGAATGGTATTACTACCGACAGTTATTAATGCCGCTAATGATTGTAAGCCATTAAAAACCCCATTAGCATCAACACCGACAATCCGTATTTCATTTGAAGTAACTGATAATTGGTAGCTACCAATAGCTTTATTTTCATCTTCAATAACAGATAGCTTTAATGGCAAAGCAGACTTATCTGAGCCAATATTCACCGATAATTGCACTAAGCGCGAAAGGGCAGCGTCTACCTCTGATTGGTTAACATTGTTTAAAGAAAGGTTTAACCCTTTACTGATATCAACAACGCCATCATCGGCATCAAATGTTACAATTTTAGGCGTAGGGATAATCTTTTGTGATACTTCTTTGACTGAAACAGGCTTACCCGCTGAAAACATTGCTTCATTTCGTTTATATAAATCAGCGCTATTTAACCATGTTGTTTTATCACTCACTGTTCTTTTAAATTGTGTCTCTTCATTGGTAAATGCCACAACATGAGGTAACACTTCTAAGCCACTGTCTTTATCAATAAATGCTTTGGTGCTGTCTATCACTTTAGCAATAGTGTTTGGCGCTTCAACAATATAATTTGGCATTGGATCAGATTCAGATAAAGACCAAAACATTGCTCTAAAAAGTAATGTTTTGCTCTCACCTTTACTAAAACCTGCGTAATCACTTTGCAATGTAATTTGATGCATATCACCATTAATATGCTTAACGGCTAGCTCATCACTTTCAAATGATTGAATGGGTGCTATTTGGCTGAAATAGATGCTCCAATCTTTAGCATTAATTGCTTTTGTTGCGGTAAACGTTAGCTCCACTTCAAAACAGGCACCGTCAGCAACTTTTTCATCACACTTATCGGTAGGAATATTAGTAACAACGCGATAGCTAACATCTAAATGCTTTGCAATAGCATCAATATCATTTTGGTTAGCGGGGTGTAACGCAATTAACGCCGTTTCTTCTTGCACTAACTCCTTAGTAATAACGTCACTATTTTGCTCAGGCTGATTACAACCACTTAAACAAAGAGTCGCTAAAACCGATAACGCTAAAAAACTTTTTTTCATTTGAAAACCCATAGAGACAACTTCTATATTTTGATTGATTAAATGATTAATATTTATTTTACTATACCCATAATCCACAATTTTGACAGCGCTGTCAAAATTAAATAACATAACCATCAATATTAGTTAATAGTCTACTTAAAATTGTGCTATAACATGCTAATTAATACCAAGTGAATTAATGAGTTGGTATCGTTTTTTAACTAGGACATGTTGAATAATCAAGACTCACCTGACTTAAAAAAGTTATCGAGAATGAGCAATATATCCTCCCAAATGAGTAGTAAGACCTTATGAGTAACATTGTTCCTTTGCATAATGAAGTACACAAAAATCTTAGCGTAAGTACACCGACAGACTTTAGTCGCTTTAAAGACCAACACCTGATACCGGTTGTTGTGCAAGAGTTTTCAGCGATGGCAAGTGAGTTTCCAATTGTCTTCGTTAAAAATGGCGATACAAATCAGTTTTTACCTGTAGCAATGATGGGCCTATCTGAAGGAGTCAATTTATATTGTCAGCAAAAAGAATTTGAGAGCGCCGTTTTACCGATGAATTTTCAAAACGCTCCTTTTTCATTAGCTAAACAAAATAAAGATAGTGAAGACGTGGCTATTTGTATTGATACAGAGAGCGCTTTAATCACTGAAAAAGGTCATGCTTTATTTGATGAAAATGGTGAGCAAACAGACTTTCTTAAACAGCGTTCTCAATTTTTAATTGATATGATTAGCTTTAGCCAACAGACAATGGCGATTACACAACTTTTTAACGAAAAAGGACTGCTTACTACTCAGCAACTCACTGTTAAAATAGCAGATAAGCCACTCACTATTAATGGCTTATATATGATTGATGAGAAGAAGTTAAACGAATTAACAACAGAAGACTTTAATGAACTTCGCACCAAAGGTTTATTACCGTTGATCTATGCGCAGTTAACGTCTCTACATCAAATTAACCGATTAGCGCATAAGCAAGCAAACTTTTCTCACTAAGACTTATTAATACTTCTGCTTTCAAAAGCTTTACAACGCCATGTTGTAAAGCTTATATCAAATTAAGACCAGCACGCCCTAAGTAAAACTAAATAACCTCAGTTCGGGATAATAAATAGCGCCCTAGCAGCTATTTCTCCTTACTTCTGTGTTAAATCCATAAACAATAGAGTAACTATTCTTAATGAATTTGCCTTGAAGTAAGAGAAACTATCAAGCTAGTGAGTTACTACAAACACAAGTCTCACATTTTCAAACGGTTAACCTATCTCTTAACCCGAGCTGAGGTTAAATATTATGTTGCGAATTAATGTTTATCATTCAGACATAGCGGCTTTTAACGCCATTAACCACTCTTTATGATTAAGTAAAATATTCGCAGCTTGTTTTACTAATTGATCATTTTGTTCGAGTAATTGTTCACTGTGACGTTGTTCTTTTTCAGACGTTATTGCTTTTTGAGTGTTAAAGTTCATGCCATAGAGAACATACAAAAAATTCTTCTCGTTGAATAAATCAAAACGACTAAAGAAATCTGACTGCAATGGCGGTCTTAATTTAAACTTATTGAGGCGCTGTTTTAATTCAGCTGATAATGCGTCTTTGTCGCTATTTTGTTGCCAAAACTCGCTATCATCTCTATCAGATAAGCAATAATGTAATTTGATAAAATCAACGGTTCTTTCCCACGCATAGGTGACAACTTTATTATAATATTGATACGAACAATCAATATCTGAGAATGTTCTTGGAAAGTTCTTAGCTAACATCTCTGCGGAAAAATCAGAGAGTAAAATAGATGTCGCTTCAAGGGGTTCTAGAAAACCTTGGGCTAATCCAAGCGCGACACAATTTTTTTGCCAAAATGACTCTCTATAACCAATATCCATTGGTATTTTTCTCGGTGAAAAGTCTTTTTCATTTACACCTAAATACTTTGCATAACACGCTTTAGCTTCTGTCTCTGACATATGCTGACTTGAATAAACAAAGCCGGTGCCACGTCGAGTTGTTAGTGGTATATCCCAAACCCAACCAGCCTTATGTGCTGTAGCCGTTGTGTACGGGTTTAATGCTTCACTTTCTGAGATAGGCACTTGTTGAACAAGCACTGTGTCGGTTAGTAACTCTTTATCTTTTTTAACGAAAGGAACCGATAATTCTTTTTCAATCAGCACTGACGAAAAGCCACTACAATCGATATAAAAGTCAAACGCGAGTTCTGAATCTTCATCTGTGAGTAAATGCGTGATATTGCCAGCACTGTCTTTTTTCGCGCCCAAAATTGTGGCAATAACATGATTGACATTAAATTTTTTTATTGCGTTATTTGCCAGTAACTTGGCAAATTTTGCGGCATCAAAGTGATATGCATAAGCAAGATCTCCTTGATACTCAGCCGAACTTTTTCGTTTCGGAGCCAGTCCAAGTTCACAAATTCTTGCTTGTATCCCTACATCATCAAAAGGTCTGCTTGTTTCAAGGTTTGACATATGTCGACTTATATCGAATCCTGCTGGATAGGGTGAATCAAAGGGATGATAATAGAAATGTTCCTTTTCTTGCTCTGGCTTCATCCAGTTAACAAATTTAATGCCTTGTTTAAAAGTCGCATCGCACGATATTAATAACTCTGCTTCTGATATGCCAAACCGCTCTAACCCTTTCATTATATATGGTACTGTTCCCTCTCCTACCCCTATTGTCGGTACTTTATCTGACTCTATGACCGTAATTTGAATATCTTCATGTTGTAATTCACTACCCAAGTGATTAGCCGCTAGCCAGCCTGCTGTTCCTGCACCAACAATAGCTATTTTCTTAATTTTCATCACAACCTCTCAAAGCGAATAAATTTCACATACTTAACAGTAAGCTTAAAACAGATAAAAAAAAACCCAGTATTAACTGGGTTTTTCCATCAAAATTGATTATTAGAAGTTAAAACTAACACCAAGTTTGTATGTTGTTTCACCACTAAATGACCACGTTGGGTAACCATCTTGTAAAGCGGGTTTAACATCAGTACCCGTTGCTGCAGCACCGTATTGAATATCATCTTCACCCGTTAAGTTAACTACTTCTAACTTAACAAGAATGTTATCAGTAGCATTCCAACCTACAGTTACATCTAATGTACCAAAGTCATCATGCATACGGTTACCATAGTACTTACCATATTCACGAACCATGTACTCTGAACGCCAGTTATAAGCCGCACGCGCTGAGAAATCATCATTTTCCCAGTAACCAACTAAGTTAGCTGTGTGGTCTGAAGATTCAGTAAATGAACCAATAGCATCAGTATAAACAGAAGCTGGTGCTTTACCGTCTGAGAACGTGTAGTTAGCATTCACACCAAAACCGTTATCCCAAGCGTGATTGATTTGTAATTCAATACCATCGATTGTACCGCCACCAGCATTTTCATATTGGTGAATTGTCCAGTCATCAACATTGCCCTCAGGGTCAATATCTAAATTTGGTACACCAATTTGTTGGTTAAACTCAGTGCTAGCAACAATGAAATTACTAATATCTTTAACAAAGTATGTCGCTGATACTAAGTTACCGTCACCATAGTAGTATTCTAAGCTTAAGTCAGCTTGTGAAGACTTCATTGGTAATAAACCCGGTGAACCATAAGTAATTTCTTCATTACCTTGGCGATCATCTGGGTAACCAGAGATAGCAGACAAGAATAAGTTATCATAGCTTGGACGTGTAATTGCTTGTGCAGCAGAGAAGCGCATAATAATGTCTTGTGATAAATCAAACGCTACGTTAAAGCTTGGTAATACATCATTGTAACTTTCACTTTTGCTAATAACCTCTTCACTCCAACCAGCATTAGCTGCTAAGTCGTCTGCAGGAGAGTTATCAATTTCATGACCACTTGAGGTTACATCAGTGTAGATATAACGTAAACCAAAGTTACCACGGAAACCATCACCTTCAAACGTAAACATACCGTATAATGAGAAGTTGTCTTCTTCAATTAAACCATAGCCTGGGCGATTATATGTAAAGTGGTCAACTAAACCTAATGTACCATTAATCATAGCATCTAGGTTTGCTTTTGGAATTGTGTATTCTGCAGCACCTAACTTCATTGTACCTGAGTATAAATCGGTAGAGTTAAATGAATTTGGCGCATCCGAATAAATGGCATTGTAGAAAGATTTTTGGAAATCATGGCTTGTAAAACGAACACCTGTTTCAAACTTAGTAATAGCACCTAAGTCCATGTCAAAGTCTACGTCTAACTGTACATACGATTCTTCATCAGAGTTAGGACCTTGAACACCTGTCCATTGTGAAGTACCCACTGTAGTATCTAGCTGATCACGCGTAAAGCTCATGTCACGACCATTGATGTCGATCTGCTTACCTGTTGCATCAACTTTACCAGCCCACTTAACTTGATTGAAGTTATCACCCCACCAGCCATAACCAAAGTTTGCACTCATTTGAGTACCACCTTCAGCAGAAGTATTACCCGCTACAGCTGAAATAGCATAACCGTCACCTTCATAATTAACGTTGAATTCAAACGTTTCAGAAGTCATTTCACCTTTACGTGCCCAGTTTTGGAAGAAAACATCTGTAGGTGCATTTTCTGGTGTATCACTGATAGTACAAACGCCTGACGTATTGAACTGTTGACAATTAGACTCGCCAGCACCCCAGTTAGTGTCAGTATTAATATACATATTAGCACCGATACTATCAGCGCCAAGTTCTAAAGATAAAACATGGAAACCAAATTCTAAGTCTTCAGTTGGACGATATTGGAACGTTGCATCTAATGCAGTACGTTCTTGATTTTGTAAAAAGCTTGAAGGCTGAATAGAAGAACGACCACCCCAATCTAAATCAGACTCAGTACCAACACGTAAATACTCACGATCTACGTATGAACCCGCTAATAAAACACCAAACGTTTCAGAGTCATTTTTCCAGCTATATAAGCCTGAGAATTCAGGTGATACTGTTTCATTAATTGAACCGTACTCGCCTTTTATGCCAGCGTATACAGTGTTTGCATCCATGTCTAATGGCTTGCGAGTTTTAACGATTACTGTACCACCGATACCACCTTCTACAAGATTAGCTTGGCTTGATTTGTATACTTCCATGCCACCAATTAATTCAGACGGTAACATCGAGTAGTTGAATGAACGGTCAATGTTTAATTGATCGTACCAACCTGTAGAAGCTACATTTTGTCCGTTTAACGTTGTTAACGTCATAACAGGATCGGTACCACGGATTGAAACCGATGCACCTTGACCAAATGAACGACCAACAGTAACACCTGGAATACGTCCTAATGCTTGACCAACATCTGAATCAGGGAACTGACCAATGTCTTCTGCTGAAACAGCATCAACAACTGCATCGTTAAAACGCTTAGCATTTACACTAGCACGGTTAGAGCCACGAATACCTGTAACTTGAATAACTTCTACTTCGTCTTTGTTTACTTCAGCATTAGCTTCATCAGCTGCGATAGCCTGAGATGATGCGCCAGCTAAGATCATAGCAATTGAGCTTGCTAACATACCTTTCTTAAATGTTTTTGATGACATCGACTTTCCCTTACACACGTTTTGTTTTTTTAAAATATTTCTAATAACTAAGTATAATAATTTCTGGGCTTTTAGACAACGCTGTCATTTTACATGACAGCGTTGTCATAAAACACTTAAAACCATACAGATTATTTTTACCTTTGGCTAGATTAAATTAACAAAAAATTGTATCAATCTTAACAATATATATATATAAGACTGATTATATTGACTTTTTATTCTACATTTTTTTGTTGTCACTTTTTAAATTCACACAAAACACAAGCATATTTAGCACAATAAAAGAACAAAATTGCTTGATTTATGTATATTTATTCAGTTTAAAATAATATATTTTCAACAGTAAAGTTCTGTTTACATAAAAAAGCCCTGTTATTTTTACATAACAGGGCTTTTTTGATTATCTTGAAAGTATTCAATACTCAAGAAACATTTATTTAGCTGATTGATAAAAACGCATTAAGCTAGCGGTCGAACAATCATGGCGATCTGAGATATTGTTTTCTTCGAGCTCTTGTTGAATATCCGCCGCTAGCCCTTTACCTAATTCTACTCCCCATTGATCAAATGAACATATTTGTAAAATAATTCCTTGAACAAATATTTTATGCTCATAAGCTGCTATAAGACTGCCGAGTGTTTTAGGGTCTATACGTTTCAATAAAATCGTATTCGTTGGCCTATTGCCTTTGTGAACTTTATGCGGCGCAACTTTATCAATATAATCATCGGTGCGACCTTTTGCTTTGAGATCAGCCCGTACCTGTTGCTCATCAACTCCAGCCATCAATGCTTGTGTTTGGGCAAAGAAGTTAGACATCAAGGTTTCATGGTGGCCTTGTACAGGTGTTACACTTTCAACTGAGCCAATAAAATCAGCCGGCACAACATTATTACTTTGATGCAAGTATTGATAAAAAGCATGTTGCCCATTAATTCCTAACTCCCCCCAAATAGAGGGCACGGTGGCATAATCAACATCATCACCTTGCCAGGTTACCGATTTACCATTACTTTCCATTTCTGCTTGTTGTAGGTATGCGGTTAACATATGCAGCGTTTGATCATAAGGCAAAATAGCTTGAGATTGCGAACCTAAGAATGTGGTATTCCAGACACTAATTAGTGCCATAATTGCTGGCATATTCTCTTTTAACGGTTTATTAATAAAGTGCTGATCCATATCATGAGCGCCTTGAAGTAATTCTTCAAACTTCTCAAAACCTAAATCTAAAGCAACAGCTAAGCCAATCGCCGACCACAGAGAAAAGCGACCGCCGACCCAGTCCCACATATCAAAAATATTATCTTCTTCGATACCAAAACCCATGGCATTTTCTTTATTGGCTGTAACGGCAACAAAGTGTTTAGCCACAGAGGATTCATCAAAAGATGAACTTGTTAACCACTTTATAGCGGTACGAGCATTGGTCATGGTTTCTGTGGTAGTGAATGTTTTACTTGAAACGATAAATAACACTTTTTCAGGATCAAGCGGACGCAATATTTCAACAATTTGTGCGCCATCAACATTTGAAACATAATGAACATTAACGCTATTATCACTGTAGTGTTTTAAAGCTTCTGTTACCATTTGAGGGCCTAAATTTGAGCCACCTACACCAATATTGACAATATCTTTTATACGTTTACCAGAGTAGCCTTTCCAGTGCCCTTCCCTGACGCGATTTACAAAGCCTTCCATTTTAACTAATTGCTGCTGAACATGATCAGTAATATTTTCACCATCTAAAATTAATGGTTCATCACTTTGTCGACGCAAAGCAGTATGCAGAACAGCCCTATCTTCTGTTTTATTTATTTTTTCACCAGAAAACATTTTTTCACGCCATTCGCATACTTGTGTTTCTTCTGCAAGAGCTAGCAATGCCTCTATGGTTTCTGTATCAATTAAGTTTTTAGAATAATCTAAAAGCATATTGGGTAACTCAATAGAGAACTTATTGAAACGATCACTATCTTGTGCAAATAGTGTATTCATATGCTGAGACTTTTTCACTTGTGCAAGTTGTTGTAATTTTTTCCAACTTGCTAAGGTTTGACGTGCTGTCATCATAATTCCTGTTAATTCATAAGTTCGTTTACTAGATCGTGTTTTTCTTGTTTAACTAATTCAATAAAGGTCTACACGCCTTAGGTACCGAGCAAATACTCAATTGAACCATTATGCCATAAGGTTATTTTTATGTTACCCTATTAAAAAATGACAGCGCTGTCAATCAGTATTAGTGTTCAATTGTACTTAAATAAGTATAATAAAATACGATTTTTTATATAATCCAGCTATTAGTGATTGCTGCTTTGTTCAAGAAACACTAACCTAGGGCGTGTTTATCTTTGTTTTATAATTCAACAAAGGTTACGCCCTAATACCTATAAAAACAGTATACAAAGAATAATACAGATAAAGGTTTTACATAATTCATGAAAGCGACCATTAATGACGTAGCAAAACATGCTGGCGTGTCGATAAAAACCGTTTCAAGAGTCATAAATAACGAACCATCAGTTCGTCAAATTACTCGAGATAAGGTACAAGATGCGGTAAGTGAATTAAACTACCAACCAAACCTTTCAGCACGTAATTTAGCGGGAACTAAATCTTATAGCATTGCTTATGTTTATGACAATCCAAACGCTTACTATATCATTGATATGCAAGAAGGTATTTTATCTGCTTGTAAAGAGCAAGGGTTTGAGTTGCTGATACACCCGTGTGATTCAAAAAAAGAAAATATTACTGAAGAAATTACCAGTATGCTTAAACATTCTCGTACTGCAGGATTAGTGTTAACGCCACCTTTTTCTGAAATGCCCGATTTCGTTAATAGCATGCTAGCACTTGATGTAAAAGTCGTTCGTATTATGTCAGGCGATGAAGCACCCGATCAACTAACACCTTGTGTTATGGTTAACGACAGAGAAGCCGCACAAACAATTACGCAACACCTAATAGATAATGGACATAAAAAAATTGGCTTTATTGCTGGTGATGCTGAGCATATGTCAACAATTGAACGTTATAAAGGTTATCGACGTGCACTAAAGGCAAACGATATTGAATTTGACAAGCAATTAGTTATTGAAGGTGATTACTCCTTTGAATCAGGAGTTCAAGGTGCCAAGAAACTGATGTCTAATAACACCACCCAAGATAGCTTACCTACAGCAATTTTTTCATGTAATGACGAAATTGCCGCTGGAGCGTTATTTGCTGCTAGGCTAATGGATATCTCTATTCCTGAGCAGTTATCTATTGTTGGATTTGAGAACAGTCCTTTCTCAAGACAAACTTGGCCGAAACTAACAACAGCAGATCAACCAAATGCCGAGATTGCACAAGATGCTGCAAGTTTACTTATTGCACAAATAAGAAAACAAGAAAACAAAATAACCTTAAGCCAATACATCCCACAATTGGTAGTAAGAGATTCTACGGCAGAACATTGATAATACAAAAAAGCTAACAAAATTTGTTAGCTTTTTTGGCTATTGTCGGTGGAAAGTTTCTTTAGGGTTAAATGTTTCGTCTATTTCTTTCATGCGCTTCAAATGATTCTTATGCGCGCTTCTAACAAGAAAAATAAACACAGCAACTATAAAAACAATAGCGATAATCAATACGAAAGGTTCTTGCAAAAAAGCACTAATCAGCCAATCCATGGTATTAATTCCTTTTAATTATGTAAAAAAATAAGATATTTATGCGTTAATAACTATTCTAATGGTAAATTAAAATATTTTATTGTGCAATTATTCTTCAAAATTATTCTTCGAAGTATGTGCCCCAGCCATCGTAATCTACATTACATTCTTTGGCTAGTTCGAACATTTTTTTAGTTTCTGCTTTTATTAAGTCAATATCTAACATTTGCTCAGTGATAATATCAAAAGCGAAAACCCTTGCACCATTTTCGAGTTCAGCCTCTTCAGGCTCTTCAACATCTAAACCAAGTTTAAAAGCCGTAATAGCTGCCTTTTCAAGCAACTCAAAATTAGCACTAGCAAAATGATGCTCAATAGTATGATAAACCTCATCATTGGTACCATCTTCAAGCAACTCAGTAATTAAATTGTCACAATGGCTCATCCATTGTTGTAACTCTTCTGTCATTTTCTTACCTATAATTAAATTTACTGTTAACTAGAAGCTTCAGCTTCGTTGGTTAATTGGTCTATTTTAGATTTCATAAGCGAATGAATTTCATCTGCTTTTTTACGTATACCTTCTCGACTATTATCTTCAATTCTCATCGCAGGTAGAAACTCTATAATAACTTTACCATTATTCCAGCGGTTTAAATCTATTGTTTTATGTTGATTACTAGCACAAATAGGGACTAAAGGAACATTCGCTTGGGCAGCCGTTCTAAAAGCTCCTGTCTTAAAAGGTAATAATCCTCTACCATTACTTCGAGTGCCTTCAGGAAACAACCAAATAGATAGCTTTTTCGATTTAATCTTCTCTGCCGTCATTTCGATAGTGCCCATTGCTTTACTGGTATTATTTCTATCGATCAAAATATTACCAGTAAGCCAATACATCTGCCCAAAAAAGGGAATCCATTTTAAACTCTTTTTACCCACACTAACCGTCCCCGGCTCAACAGCATGACTGACAGTAAAAATATCATAGTTATTTTGGTGATTAGCAAGAAATACCACTGGTATGTTTTTTTCATCAAAAGCAGATTTTCTTACCTCAACGGTTAAACCAATAATTAGGCTCAGCTTACTTAAAGCTGTTGCAGCATAGTGCACATTATCTCTGTGAAAAGGCCTGAGTAAGCAAAAGCAACAAAATGCGATGCTAATAATAACGATGGCAAGAGCTAAAATAATAAGACGAACTAATGCTAACAAAAAAATCTCCAAAAGATCTGACAACACGCATTGAAAGGCGAGTATACAGAAAAATAACTTAATAGGGTAAAGCTATTCGTTAATTTTGCAGTAATATCGCTGCTTTTGTTGTGTTAATTGTGCAGTATAAAAATAGTCCGTATTTTCAATATATTAATATTTATATGAAAATTATTGTGATCTAAACACACATTATATCTGTAATAAGGGATATTTTAGCTATAGTTAAAGCTATAGTTAAAGCTATAGTTAATTAGGCAAAATAAAAATAATTAGGCACCTTATATTGGGAATAACATGAGAATACTGCTCGTAACAATATTGATTACTATGTCTGGTCACGCTCTTTCGCTTGACTACTCTTTAGTAGAGAACGAGAAAGCATTAATAGCTCAATCGCTAATTATTGAACAACAACTATTCAATCAACAAAGTAATGTTAAATTTGGCAATATAGAACTGGAAACCAGCTATCAAAACTTAAATGACATTGAGCTTCAGTCTGCCATCACTCCTACAGAAACTCTAGACAACTATTCCTTCCTAGGTCAATTAACTTTGCATAACAGTAAACAGTTAAGTATTAAGATGACAGCAAACTTTACTGAAAGAAATGAAGTTACAGCTAATATACCAGTAAACAATATTTCAGCACATATCCAAAATCAACAAAAAAGCCACCATTTAGGCTTAATAGGAAGCTATGCATTGACTTCTTCTTGGCAACTTTCAGGTGGCGTCTTGCAATCAGTACCAACAAATGCGAGTAAAGCAATAGATCAAAACAATACAATTAATAGTATTGCTTTGATCAGTACGAGTTATTCTTTTTAACGTGGTTTGCTAATCAAGATTTAACATATAACCTTGACCCCACACCGTTTCAATATGTAAGTTATTTAAAGCTTTAAGAGATAACTTTTCTCGAAGTTGTGACATTCTTACATCAACCGTTCGCTCTACACCATTATACTCTCTACCTAAAAGTCGAGCATAAATCATATCGCGAGATAAAATATTACCTACATTTTGCATTAATAGCTTAAGCAAATTGAATTCAAAACCACTTAATTTCACTCTACTATTATTAACTATGCATTGCTGTGACTTGGGCTGTATGGTTAATGCGCCAATAGTTAATGCCCCCATATCATCAAGCATAATCCTTTCTTTATTACGTCGACTTAATGCATTTATTTTAGCCGTAAAAATAGTTGCTGATATTGGTTTTCTTACATAATCATCAATACCAAGATTAAATGCTTGTAATTGTTCTTCTTCATCATCTTTTAATGTAAGAACAATTAACGGTCCAGAGTAAAAACTTCTTAGATCTTTTATGATCGATAACCGCTTAGACTCAAGTGCGTCTAAATCAATAATAATCATTTGTGGTGCAGCATCAATGACTAAGTCTTTGTAATGGGGAGTGACATTGCTATGAACCAGTTCCACATTTGCCAAATTATTTTTAACTAAATGTAATAAATAGGAGCCATTTTCAATTAACATAACTCTGTCTTCATTGAGTGTTGGGGTTAAACCATGGTCTTTATATTCAGTCTTAAAAAAGTTAGTGCTTATTACCATAACAACTCTCCTTACTATATATCATCAGTAACTTTTAACGCCACTGACTACCTTCGATTTTGTTTCTCATTAAATAGTAAGGTATAGAGGACTATCACATTGTAATAGCTTGTAACGATTAAGTAACACTTAGTAAGTGACTGTTTTATATAAGCTGTATTAGGAGTGTTTATTTATGACAATAAAATAAGTACAAGTTCGTCCTACTTAAAACAAGGTAAAAATTATTTATTGTGAAAATATTAATAAAGGATGAGGCTTCACCTGAAGTGCTACTTTCTCTTTAATATTCAACATTCTTTGGCTATATAGGCTCACGTTACTTTGCTTTCTAGTATTATCATCAATACTAGAAAGCTGATAATGATAACCTTGCTCAGTAACACTGATATGCTCTACACAAGCATTAACAGTTAAGCTTTCATTTATTTGAAGGTATTGCGGTTTTATTAATAACACTAAATTAGCATTCGAAACATTACTTACTCGTCGAGTAATGTACTCAAGCTCTGAATCAGTTAAATTTAGGGAGCCAAATGGTGTACTTAACTCATTGCGATTTAATTTACAGGTTAACCAAGTTCCTAATTGCAAAAAATCAGCGACTAGCCAACTGTTTGGCTTTTGACAAATAGCGACTGGAGAGTCTAGCTGTAGTATTTTACCTTCTGCCATCACCGCCATTTTATCGGCAAAGGTAAATACTTCATCTTTATTATGGGTGACAAAAATAGCAGTTATATTGAGTTTTTTTAACAACTGCCTAATTTCAAGCATAAGCTCTGTTCTTAAACGTGCATCGATATTAGAAAAAGGCTCATCAAGCAATAATACTTTGGGTTGTGGCGCTAATGCTCTAGCGATAGCCACTCGTTGCTGTTGACCACCCGAAAGCTGATGAATATATTTATCTTTATGATCTGAAAGCTTTAGCAAAGTTAATAAGTTATCAATACGTAATGATTGTTCTGAAGCAGAATACTCCCGAATACCAAAAGCAATGTTTTGCGTAACAGATAAATGAGGGAATAAAGCATAATCTTGAAAAATCATCCCTACCTGACGCTCTTGTGCAGGCACCATCAATTCACCATCGTTAATAATACGATTATCTAATTGAATAACACCATCAGTTAGTTTCGCAAAGCCCGCAATGGCATTGAGCAACGTTGTTTTACCACAACCACTTGCACCAACAAGCCCTAAAATTTCGCCAGCACATAAATGTAAATCGAGTTGCTGTAAAATATGTTTATCTTGTAACTTCACCGAAAGTTGGTTTATTTCAAGCAAGGTTGTCATTAATGTTCTCTTTTTCTGTTAAGTAGAATAATGGGCAGTAAACCAAATAGCACAATTAATATTGCACCTAGCGCACCTTGCTCGAGCATTTCATCTGAAATCAACTGGTAAATCTGACTACTCAAGGTTTCAAAGTTAAAGGGTCTTAATAACAAGACAGCTGATAACTCTTTCATTGATTCAACAAAAACCAATAACCAAGCAATCAAAATAGTGGGCTTTAATATAGGTAAATGAACACGAGTCACTGTTTTAATTAATCCCATGCCTAAAGTCGCTGGTGCATAATCAAGCGATTGTGGAATTTGTTTAATGCCACTAGCGATTGTACCGTTAGCAATCGCTGAAAACCTTACAACAAAAGCAAAAATCATCGCAAAGATAGTACCAGACATAATTAAGCCTGGCTGCTGCCAAGCAAAAAACTCTGCTATATCATTTAACCAGTGATCAAGAGGAGCAAAAGTAGCTAGCATTGCCATGGCAAGAACCGTGCCTGGTATAGCGTAACCAAAGCCTGAAATTTGTTGTGGTAAATGGCTGAATTTGTTGCCATGAAGCCTCTGATAAAACCCTAGTATTAAGGCAATAAAAACAGCGACGGTTGCCGCAATAACTGACACTTTAATACTGTTTATGCCTGTTTCGAGCAAGTTTGCTAATTGCTCAGCATTACTGTATTCAACAGCCATGGAAATTAATAAAGCGAAGGGTAATAAAAAGCCTAAGATAACTAATAACCAACAGAAAACAGATGCCGCTATTTGCTGTAAAAAAGAAAGTTGAATCAATTCTTTGTGCATATTAGGTCGGGAACTTTGATGGCGAAGCCCTGCTCGACCTCGTTGCTCCACTACAATAACACATAGTACTAAAAGCATTAGAACACTGGCTAAAGCATTTGCAGCAGCCATGTCACCGTACCCCAGCCAAGTATCAAATATAGCAGTAGTTAACGTATTTACTGAAAAATACTGTACCGTAGCAAAATCAGCTAAAGTTTCCATTAACACTAAGCTAGCAGAGACAGCAATAGCAGGTCTTGCTAATGGCAAAGCAACATTAAAAAATGTTTGCTTTGCATTGAGTCCCAATAAACGAGCTGCACGCATTAAGCTTTGATCTTGTTGTTCAAAAGCGCCCCGAGTAAGCATATATATATAAGGATACAAAACCAAAGCAAGCATTACTGCAGCACCTGACAAAGTTCTTAAATCAAAGAACCAATACTCTGTGGGGCTTTGCCAATCAAACCATAATCTTAAATTGCGCTGAACAGGGCCTGCATAATCAAATAAATCGGTGTAAAGGTATGCCACTAAGTACGCTGGCATCGCTAAAGGAAGTAAAAGCAGCCAACGTAATTGTTGCTTAAATAAAAGATTCGTTTGACTTATAAGTGCAGCACTTACCACGCCAAAAATTAATGAAAGTAAAACGACAAAAACACCAAGTAATATGGTGTTTTGTAAATAATCAGGTAGTACCGTTTGCCATAAATGACCAAATAATTGGGTCGATGCATCTATGCCATCTACTAACATTATCAGCACTGGTATCATCATTACCAGTGCGATTAAATAACTAAGAAATGTCCATTTTCTTTGATTATAGAGTGCTATCACAAATCAAATTTTGCTTTATCTAATAAAATCAGCGCTGCTTTACGGTTTTTAGCAATTTCTTCAAGGGGTAAGTCATCGGCTTTAAATTGTCCCCATGATGCTACGATATCTGACACAGGTACACCTTTACGTACAGGGTATTCCATATTAGTTTGCGCATAAAGAGCTTGCGCAGGCTTTGAAATCAAATATTCCATTAATTTTTTAGCATTGGCTTGATTAGGTGCATATTTTGCCATTGCAACACCTGAAATATTGACATGTGAGCCACGATTATTTTGGTTAGGGAAATTAATATAGACTTCATCAGCCCAAACTTTTTGTTTATCATCGGTAAGCATTTTACCAAAATAATAGCTATTACCTAACGAAATATCACATAAGTTTTGATGTATCGCTTGTACTTGGCCCCTATCATTACCTTGTGGTTTTCTTGCTAAGTTTTGCTTAAATTTCTTTAACCAATCTAAAGTATATTCTTCACCATGCTCACTGATCATTGAAGCAATTAATCCCACGGTATATGGATGCTTACCACTGCGAGTACAAACAAGACCACGGTACTTGTCATCAGCTAAATCTTCATAATTAAAATCAATGTTACCAAGACGCTTAGCAGAATAAATATTACGAACACGAGTAGTCAACGCAAACCAAGTATTATCATTGGCTTGATATTGTGCTGGAATTGCTTCTTTTAAAACAGCTGAATTAACAGCCTGCACTAAGTCCTTCTCTCTCAACTCTACTAAACGGCTAATATCAGTAGTTAACAAAACATCTGCGGGGCTATACTTCCCTTCTCTAGCTAAACGCTCAGCCATGCCTTTTTTAGCAAAAACAACATTCACTTTAATACCTGTTTGCTTAGTGAATTGGTCAAATAATGGTTTCACTAAAAAGGGTTGGCGATAAGAGTAGACATTGACTTCTGATGATGCTGAAGACAAAAAACTAGTAACTAATAGTAAGCCTACAATAATGTATTTAAGCATTGAGATTATTCCACAAAAAGTTCTTATATAAGGGAGGCAAATTGTGACAAGCACTAGGCATAGTGTCAAGTCATTTGAGAATAATTCTCATTAATAACTTAATCAATTAGCGCTACGAAATTACACCTGCTAGACCACTAATCAACAACCAGCAGGCAAAGAAGAGTTTAAGTTTTGTCGCCGATAAGTGTGTCACTATGGTTTTAGCAAATATGCCGCCAACTACTGCGGCAGGCCCTGCAAACAATACAACTTGCCAATATATATCTACTTGCAAGTGAAAAATAGCAAACCATACTGAAATAGCAGAAATAATCACAGCACACGCTACTGCCATATTAATATCAAAACGGCGTACTATAAGATAAATCGCGACTATTTCACCAACCCCCACACTTAACCATGCGGTAATTGCTCCCCCAAAAATACCTATTACTAGTAATGCGATATAATCATAAGGCGCTAATTGGCTCCGTTCTTTACTCCCTTTAAAAGAATAAATGGTGATAATAATGAAAAGGCCTAATACTAGCGAAAACCAACTAAAACTAAATGTTAATGAGGCAGGAGAAGGAATAGATAAATACAGCGCTAAACTAATAGTAAGAATAGAAGTAATACTGGTTAACGAAATTATACGTTTAAAGCCTTGCCACAAACGCAAATCTGTTTTTTCAGTATGATAGTGGTGATACCATGTTATTGCGCCTGCAGTCATGCCAAAGCACTGAATTGCAAAACTTGTCGCAACAGACTCTACTTCAGTAAAGTTTAACTGATTAAACATAGGGATAAAAATCACCCCGCCACCAGCACCTGTAGAATTGGCAAAAATAGCGCCAACAACGCCTAACAATGTAAAATGTACATAACCAATTAATACTTGCCAGCTAAAGCTTGAGCTTAAAATAAGCCCAACCCACGTACTAATAAAAAGCAAAATAAATAGCGGGTTAGCCAATAACGACTTATTTTGATTCATTCTGACAATTATTCAGCTGCGACAAAACCTGCTTGTGACTTAATTAAAGCTTGAGCTTCAACTGACAAACTAGCTCGAGAAAGGTAACTTTTACTGATATTTTTTCCGACAGAAAAGAAAATAACATAGCCTAATTCTGTTTCTTTTATTTGATTAACATCGTGCCAGAGAATTTTACGTTTATCATAAAACGATTCTGTTAAAACACCTTTATCATCAATAGTTATCGTGACTTCACTGTTAGACGCTTTACTGAGCATTTGCCTAAATACCCACCAAGGTTGATGATAATAAATACTTAAAGACTCCAATAAACCTAATGAAATAACAAACCAAGCTGCATAACCATTAACAGGTGTAAAGAGCAAAATAAATAAGCCAAATACTGTTAAAACATTTGCTTTAAAGTACGTTTTCCGATTGTGCTCGACAGTAGTCGATTGCGTATAACACTCAGTGAAATGCGCTTTATCTAGAGTAAAAGACGAAGTGTACGAATGCGTTTCAGCCATAACAACCAATACAATATTAAAGTTCTATTTGAATGCAGGCATATTAACAGAACAGATTAAGTAAAGTAACAACAAATACCCTAGGGCATGTTGGCCTTTTAAGTATGAATTTTATACCTATTGAATATGATAAATTTAAGGCGTAGCGATTAGATTGTTGTTATTTCATCATAACCATTGTTAAGCACATGTTTAAATGTTCAATTAGCGCACAAAATTGTCGGTAATCTTCACTGGCTATTTCTGAGTCTTGTTCAAGGAATTGACCACAAATTACACCAATAACTTTACCTGAAATTTTAATGGGTGCTATAGCCATAGCCCCGTTATTCATAAAATTCGCAACTTCAGCGGTAATAAGATCGCGCCAGTGTTCATGCTTCATATCATTCACTAATGCGGGCTGCTTTGCTTTTATAACCTTAGCCAATACATTGTCACTTAACGTTAAATTAATCTTCACTTTAAATGGATCTTTATTACCTTGAGCATCAACAACAAAGCGAGATTTCACTGCTGATTTATTATCCACCAGCATCAAAAATGAGCTACGTTCAAAAGCAAAAACTTTGCTTATATCAACCAATGCCAACTGTAAATACTCATTAAAATCATGGCTTGAATTGACTAACTGAGTCAGTTGCATAAAAGCATTCAGTAACTCTTTTTCCTTGGTAACCACATGATTTTTTTGGTGAGATGCTAAATTCGAAGAAAACATTTTACCACTAGGGAGCGTTTTTATGCGCTCTGAAAGCACTTCTGCTCCATAAGATGATAATAACTTGCAAGAAATTTCACGAGTATGCTCTATTCTCGCTTTAAGCTGCCTCACTGAAATATTCATTATTTTCGATATTTCAGCTAATAATTCATTGAAACTCTCTTCATCATCACCGGGTGATGCAATAATGCTACTTAGTTGATCGGCAAAATAGATAATCCTTACTTCATCTGTTCTATTCTGTGGTTGATCTAACGCCTTCACTAGAATATCACTCAAATGCCATGTTAAAGCCAACCCTTTACTTAAGTCATTAAACGTTGTGCCAATATTAGCTTGGCAATATTCATTAAATGCTTTGGGCGTAAGGTGATCTTGCGCTGCTAATTTAGATGCATCTTCACCACCAATACTCCAGAAAGCAGTTTCACCAATTCGATACAACATAGCAGCAAGATAAACTTCTTCTTGAAGCTCATCGCTATAAGCTGGCACCATCATTTTAGCTAACATCCCTGCATAAAATGAGTTTGCCATAGACTGGGTTAATTCATTATAAACATGAATATCTAAACTTTTGCTAGCAAGTAAGCTGTCGACCAACTTTGCAGTTAAGCATATATTCTTAACAGACTGAATACCTAAAACAACTGTCGCACGTGAAACTGTCGTCACTTTATTAACACCTAAATGTTGAATACCGTTTGCTATTTTGAGTAAACACGAGGATAACGCTTGATCATGAAGAATTGCTTTACTTAATTTAGGTAATGATGATTTATCATCATTAGAAAATTTATCTAATAACTGTGCAGTAGAAGTAATCGCGGGTAACTCGCTATGAGCAATTAACTCCACCCATTGCTGAGTACTTTTTTTATCTTTAGCAAACATATGTTACTTCAATTAACTACAATTTTTATTAAAGGGGCTAGTCGTAATCCCATCATGCCTTGATACATGTTCATTGTCGACTAAGTACTTCAAGTGTAGCCTTTAATGATTAAATTAACCTTTTAAAATTGAAATAGCCTAAAGAGTGTTACCCTTTGTTTAATCATTCAGCTCAGAGTCCCCCTTTTGGCGCAGAATAAAAAGATTTTAGTCTCAGCCCTTGGGCGTACTCAAACCATTTTTACTGTTTTACACATCAATATATGAAGCGACCACACGACGTAAATTCTTCCGTGTTTAAATGATTATTGAACTGCAGCAAAAACATATGCTGTAAACGCAACATACTCTAATTTTACAATGAATTAGTAAAAAAGTTATCAAAAACACTCTACCAACAAATGACAACGCTGTCATATATTGGTAGAGTGTTGCCATAATTGAGTATTTTTCAGTTATAAATAGTTAACCTATAATTTAGTTTCAGTAGTTTACTAGCAATACATAGTGAGCTCTATAAGTATAAAGGAACATGTATGCAAGTTATTATTTTTGATGATGCTCAGCAAGTTGCAAACAATGCTGCTCAATGGGTGGCTGAGTTAATTAATAAAAAATCTAACCCGGTCTTAGGCCTAGCAACCGGTAATACACCTATTAGCCTTTACCAGCAGCTTGTTTTAAAGTATCAATCAGGTGAGATTAGCTTTAAAAATACCACGAGCTTTAACTTAGATGAATACTTAGGTATTGATGAAGATAATAGCCAAAGCTACCGTCACTTCATGAATGAAAATTTATTTAATCATGTTGATATCAACAAGGCCAAAACGTATCTACCCGCTTGCTCGCAGGGGGAAAACCCCAGAGAGCAAGGATTAAGATACGAGCAAATGATAAAAAGCGCTGGCGGTATTGACCTGCAAATTTTGGGTATTGGCGCCAATGGGCATATTGGTTTTAATGAACCAACGTCAAGTCTTGCTTCACGTACCAGAATAAAAACGTTAACGCAGCAAACTCTTTCTGATAATAGTCGTTTATTCCGCGCAGATGAGTTTCAGCCTACATTAGCGATGACCATGGGGATAGCAACAATTCTTGATGCGCGTTATGTACTGCTGATGGCGACAGGTGAGAACAAAGCAAAGGCTGTAAAAGATATGGTAACAGGCTCTTTATCTGCAATGTGCCCTGCCTCTGCGCTTCAAATGCATGAAAACGCCATTGTAGTATTAGATAAAGCTGCTGCCAGCCTACTTGAAGAGCAAGAGTATTATTTATGGGCAAATAAACAAAATAATAAGATTAATCAAGAGTTTGGTTTATATCATAACTATTAGTGCATTAGGGCGTGTTGGCCGTTGTTGATACTTTCAGCAATGAGCTATTTTTGCTTAGATTAGGGGAATTTAAGCTCTCAGCTGAATAATTAAACAAAGATTAACATGCCCCAGTAGCTTCCTTTGATTCAGAGTAACACTCATTAAACTGAATCAAAGGTACGCGTTAAATGTTAGCCAGAAAACCTTCTGTTATTAGCACTTACCCCGAAACAAAATCCCTAAAGATACGTTTAATATGATGCTTTAGCAGAATTAACTCTATCCCTCTTATCTTCAATTACTAACCTTTACATTATCAGCATTGCAATCTCAATTATCTTCATGCTAACCTGTCATCAATTATACAATATACGGTAGATTGAGTTTCATCATAGCGAATAGAGTATTCACAACTTAGTTACAGGAGAATCAAAATGAATAAAAGCACAGTAGCCATAAGCGTCATCGCACTTGTCGCAGTAGGTGCCATAGCATATCAACAATTTCATACCAGCCCTGAGCCTACTCCTAAAGCAACTAAACAAGCAAGTGTATCTGCACCAGTGAGTATGCCTGCACCAAAGAAATTGCTAGACAAAAATAAAGCACCATCACCTCAAAACCTGCGAAATATAGCTGAAACATTATCATCAGATCAACAACAAGTCGCTGCAGCGCCTTCAAAGCATGAACCGCGTAAAACGGTAGTGGCAAGAAATGAAGACAAGGCTAGAGATCATCAAGATCCAAGCAATATAGCACCACCGCACGGTCATGAACATAACCATAGTCATAACTCAGCACCGCAGCCTCCAGGTGTTCCTAATAAGCCATTACCAACTCAAAATTCAATTAATCAACCGCCTAGAGGCTAGAATAAGTTCCTTCACGCTTTCCTCACTTTCTACTTCATACTGATAAGGACGTCAGTACATTACTTCTCTCACCACCTTAAATAAACCACACAAAAACGTATAAAAATTCAATTAAATATAATTTTTATAATAATGAATTAATCCCTGTTTTGTTTAGTAAAAACTATCCTAATAACCTATGACATTGAAACTACGAAGGAATTCTTATTAAATATTAACTTGGAATTGTATACAAAATATAATATATATAGATAGTGCATATAGCGAAATCAATGCGCCACAAGAGATGGATGTACGGGTTAGCGGCAGTTTGAACCATAAAAAAAACAAGATGTTCAAAATGCAACACGGACGATTTACCTAATCACTTGTACCTAACGAGTATAATAACAATATGATTTTATCTACCAAGAAAACGATGTTAGCAAGCGCGATTTGTTTTTCATTACAAATAAGCACTTCTCAAGCAGCACAAATGTGCGGTACCAAAACTTTAGAAAGACAAGCTGAAGTCCCTGCCAACCAAACGCAATGTATTACAGATTACGGACATTACCTATACGTTAACGTTCCTTATGAAAATAGCGACGTAACCATTACCACCTCTGGCGGTACATTTACGGGTAGCGACGCTGATATTAAACTATACCAAGGCAACTCTTGGAACGGGGATGTAGAAGCCAGTAGTATTACCAGTGGCACAAATGAAGAAAGTATTTCCTTCGTTTCTCGTGCGGGTGAACGTTACTTTAAAGTTGATGGCAATATTCAAGAAACAAGCTTAACGGTATCAGTAACAGGTGGCGATGTACCACCGCCGATGGGAGATTACATTGTTTACCCAACTCGTGTAGAGATTTCAGTAGCAAATGCGCCAATCTCCTCGAAGTCTCAATATGGTTCAACTATCGCTTCGATACTTGCTGCAAGTTATAGTGATTTCGCAGACATTGCTGGCGCAGCAAACGATCCTATTAGTGAGGTAAGCAATGCAATTCATTACTTGGCAAAAGCAGATGACTTAGCCGACCCTGATTTAAATCAATTATTATACTTTTTAGGCTCATATAAATATCACGCAGAGCAAATGACCGCATCAGAAGCTCAGGCATTAAGTACGGCATTATTGGCTGTAACACAAATGACTGGCTTTATTTCACCAGCGGGTACGGTTATTCAAGAAGGTTACGCTAAAGCGTTAAATAATTTCGAACGTTACGAAGGCTCCACATATTACAAAGAACACTTACCTCACCTTTTAGCTGCTTTACAGTATTTCTCTTTGGAGACTAACCCTTTTGCTATTAGTAATGCGGGCGATACTACCATGGCAATTCTATTGTCATTAGGCTCTGCTGCTTACTATGGTGACTCTGCAACAAAAGCCGCCTTTAATGACAACATGTTAGATGTGCTTTCTGTATTACGCTCTTTTACATTTTTAGGTGAAACTTCTTTAGATACACGCTGGAGTGGTGAATCTGACATTAAATGGATTCTACCTCATAGTTTTAATACCATGGGGAAAGTTTCATCTATCGCAACAGAAGAAGCACAAGGTCGATTCGACAGCACTGTTTTAGAAGTTCGTGGCAAAGTTATCAATACTATTTCTGTTGAAACCACTGAAACAATTATTACTAAAAACTACCTTGAAAGTGCTGGTCGCGCTTGTGAAGAGGGCGATGCCTTATTTGGCAGCTGTGTGGTTCCACCAAAAGAAGAAGATATTTTAACTGTTAGCCATGAATGTTCAGCAAATATAACGATTAGAGCGCAAAGTTCAATAAGCCAGGCAACACTAAATCAGTCTTGTGTTGATATGGCTCTACAAGAATCTGAATTTCATGCGTTCTTTAATACCGCTGGAAATCCGGTAACAGGTGATAAAAACTCGCACATTGAAGTCGTGGCTTTTGCAAGCCCTGAAGATTATGAAAAGTATGCTAGTGAGTTTTTCGGTATTAGTACTGATAATGGTGGTATGTATCTAGAAGGCACACCAGAGAACGATGGTAACCAAGCACGCTTTATTGCTATGCAATGTCCAGACTCATGGGTAGGTAGTTCTTGTCAGTATGAAGATCAAATATATAACTTAAGACATGAATATGTTCACTACCTTGATGGTCGATACATAAAAGCAGGATCATACGGTGATTTTGACTATAACGTATCATGGTCTGAAGGTATGGCTGAATATATGGCGATGGGCGCTGAGCATACGCGTACATTAAACACCCTTAAAGGTGAAACAATTCCACCATTATATAACTTGTTATTCATGAGCTATGAATACGACAACTTATATCCATGGGGCTACTTTGCCATGCGTTATTTAGGTGAAGAGCATAAGAGTGAAGTAAATACCTTAGCTTCTGCACTTCAATCGGGTGATAACAATGCATATGTTGCCGCTCTTAAAGAAGTTGCTGCACGCACAGAAGATGGCTTTGAGGCATATATGCTAGCAAACTCAGAAACAGTAGCACCCGCTTCCGTTTCTATGCCTGCACAAGATACTATTGGTAGCTGTAATTTAGAACAACAATATGCTCGCCATATTGATGCAAACAAAACCGATTTTACCTTTACAAATATCACCGATACACCTGTTTCTTTATTCTGGGTAAACAGCACTACAGGTGAAACTAACTTTGCTAAAAACTATAAAACGTTAAATCAGGGTGATACCTACTCTTCAAGTTCTTGGAGTGTTGGTGATCGCATGATGTTATCTGATAATAACATGAACTGTATTGGTGTGGCTGTGATGGCTGAAAACAGTAATACCTTTACTATTGATGCTGAGCTAGTTAAAGATGTTGTTACTGAAGACATTCCTGCACTAAACCAAATGGGTAGCTGTGCTTTAGCACAACCTCATTTAATTATGGATGAGTCGCATGAGTTCACTATTACCAATACCTCTGATACCGCAGTTCGCTTATTTAGAATAGACAACACCAAAGGAAGCATTATCACCACCAGTGGTGCAACCGACTTCACACATGGTTACGGTGTTTTAGCTCCGGGCGCAACGTATTCAAATGATGTTTGGTTTGGTGATCGTCGCTTAATGGTGACAGATAGCAATTTAAATTGTTTAAGCGTTGGTGTGTTAAACAACCCTGTTGCCAACTTCACTGTCGATCAAGCAATGGTAGCCAATGCTGCCGAGCCTGAAGTAATCCCTGCTGCAAATACAATTGGTCGTTGTGATTTAATGGCCAAACACTTAACAGGCCCATTTGAAGCTGATTTCTCTTTTGTTAACAACAGTGAAAATCCTGTACGTATTCATAGAGTAGACGCTGAAACGGGTGAGTTAAGTGAAAGCTTTGGCTTTACTACCCTAGCTACGGGTGAAACATACGACAGTGCAACAACTTGGAAATGGTTCGGTAACCGCCGTGCAGCAATTACTGATGAAAATAATCAGTGTTTAGGTGTTGCCGTAATGACCGAAGAAGAAACCAGTAATGATTATATTATTACCAGTGAATTAGGTGGTGGGACACAAGAGCCAGTAGACTCTGATGGCGACGGTGTAATTGATAGTGAAGATGCTTTCCCTAATGACCCTACCGAAACAAAAGACTCTGATGGTGACGGCGTTGGCGATAACAGTGATGCTTTCCCACAAGATGCTTCTGAATCAGTTGATTCAGATGGTGATGGTGTAGGTAACAATGGCGACGCTTTCCCTAACGATCCTTCAGAAACAAAAGATTCTGATGGCGACGGTATTGGTGACAATGCAGATCCAACACCAAATGGTGATGTAGACTCTGATGGCGACGGGCATTTAGATTCTGTTGATGCTTTCCCAAATGATCCTTCTGAATGGTTAGATTCAGATAGCGATGGTACTGGTGACAACAGTGATGCATTTCCAACTGACGCAACAGAAACAAAAGATTCTGATGAAGATGGTGTAGGTGATAATGCTGATGCATTCCCTAACGATAGCAGTGAAACAACTGACTCTGATGGCGATGGTTATGGAGATAACAGTGATGTATTCCCTAATGACGCTACAGAATGGGCTGATTCCGATAACGATGGCATGGGTGACAACTCAGACCCTTACCCGAATGATCCTAATAATGGTGGCGGTGTAACGGTACCTGATTGTGGCGCAGCAACAATCACTAGTGGGAAACTAACCCTTGAAACCGATGAATGTGTTTCTGGTGGCCGCGGCTCATACTATGTATGGGTTGAAGAAGACAACACAACCCTTTATCTAACTACCGCGGGTGGTCAAGGTGATGTGGGTATTTACTTCAATGCTGACACATGGGCAACTTCAAGTAATGCTCAAGCTTCTACCAATGCAACAGGTGTAACGCATACTTTAACAGTAACGGCTAATCGAGGCTGGCGCTATATCACGTTAAATAGTGAAAGCGACTATGCTGAAGTTACCTTTAAAGTGAGCTTAACAGAGTCAGGCGATGTAACAGACCCTGAAGAGCCGGTAGAGCCACCAGCAGCGGATATAGCTAATGCTTGTGCAACAATGTCTGTAAATGACTACAGTGCAATTGAATCAGGTAAAGCAATGTGTACTGGAAATGGCCGTAATAGCTATTACATTTACTTAAACGAATCAGTATCAAGCATTGATATTAATACCGCACATGGTACAGGTGAAGCTGAGTTGTATGTGGGTAGTACCTGGGCAACTGCCGCTACGCATACTCATAAGTCAATCATTGCTGGTACTACAGAACAAAGCATCACAGTAAATAACCCACCTTCAGGTTGGTTTTATATAGGTGTTCAAAACTCTGGCAGTGAGGTTGCTGTTCAGGTTGATGTCAAATAGTTATTACAATAATAACGATGTGATTTAGTTAAAAGTATCTTCCCTTACATAAAGATGTTTAACTAACTTTTAGCGGGTCATTTGACCCGCTTTTTTTATACTTAAAATTTAATGCATCCTATTGATTAATCGATTTTGTATGAGAGAATCATTATATACTCCACATAAAATGATTCATCAGTAAAGGAGTAACCATGTCAAATGACATTGAACAACAAAGCTCACGTAGAAGTTTACTTAAAGGGATCGTTACAGGAACTGCTGCACTAGCTGCAGCTCCAGTAATGGCTAATACAGATCATTCGCATCACCACCATATGCCAAGCAAGTTAAATAAAGCATTAATCGCAATTGCCAATGAATGTGCCCAACATGGTGATGAATGTATCGCTCACTGTATGCAGATGTTTAAAATGGGAGATACCACTTTAGCTAAATGCGCAGAAACCGTTAACGAAATGATCATTATGTGTCGTGCCTTAGCAAAAATGGCCAGTTACCAATCAACACAAGTGAATGCTTTAGCTAAAATAGTCATTGATGTTTGTCAAACCTGTGCTGACGAGTGCGGTAAGCATACAAAACACAAAGAATGTAAAGCATGTGAACAGTCTTGCTTAGAGTGTATCGAAGAGTGCAAAAAGCTTCTAGCATAAGCTTTTAAATAACATTCACCTTAAGCTATATTTAACCAAATAAAGCTGTATTGAGAAAAATGAAATAACAAAACCGCTAACGGTCATTAAATATACAATTGACTTTAACGGTTTATTTTCTAGTAAAATCCTATTTCATCGATACATTTTCAGAGAACGCGACCTAATGAATACTATTCCACTGAGTAACCTTGCCTTTTCATTTATACCTGTGATTCTAGTGATTTTTATTATGTTTCATTGGTCGTTAAAAATTACTGACTCAATGATTGCTATGGCCCGTATGGTCATTCAACTATTAGCGATAGGCTATGCCTTAAACTGGATTTTCGCGGTTGAAACTCCTTTCATCATTTTACTACTATTATCCTTTATGCTAATTGTCGCCAGCTCTATCGCTTTAAGGCCTATTAATGATAGAAAGGCAGTAAAATACTCTCATGCGTTCGTGGCAATTGCCCTAGGAAGTGGCTTAACCTTAGCTTTTATTATTATTTTTGTGTTGGAAGCAAACCCATGGTACAAAGCTGATACCATTATTCCGTTAGCAGGCATGATTTTCGCCAGCGCGATGAACACTGTTAGTATTACCGCTGAACGTTTTACCAATGAAATAATTCATACCTCTTGTGGGATAAAAGCAAGAGAGCAAGCCTTTAAAGCCGGCTTAAACCCTTTATTCAATACCTTACTTGCTGTCGGCTTAGTCACCTTACCGGGTATGATGACAGGGCAAATATTTTCAGGTGTTTCGCCTCTCATTGCCGTTAGATATCAAATAGTTGTAATGTGCATGATTACGGGCGGTGCAGGTTTATCATCGGCTATTTTCTTACATATAGCTTATAAACAGTCTGCAACTAAAACAATGAGTTAAGGCGACAAGCTAATACTGTGTTAAATAGTTTTAATGGCTACCTTGCAGGTTTATCACTGACCTATTCAAAAGACCTATTAATATGCGAACCCTAATGAACAATAGCAACCGACTTAATTTGCGCCCAACAGTGAGCCCCCTCAGATAACCCTAAACTGGCTAATGACTTCCCAGTTAAGCGGGCAATAACATATTCATTGCCTACTTTTAAGCGCACTAACACTATGGGCGAACCTTCCTCTTTAGCTATTTCAACCACTTCACCTTGAAAGCGATTAGCAATACTTGAATCTGAATGGTTAGACAGCGCAAGGCTTACATCTTTAGCTAAAATACGTACTCTAACCTCTTCCCCAATTTTCTCGCTATTATCACTTAACCATAACTCTCCACCCGCAAAGCTAACTTTCATTAAGTGCCATGTTTGATCTTTTTCCACAACAGAGCCTTTAATGATGACGCCTGTACCTTGCTCAAAGTAACTACTGTATTCCAGTGTAGAAAATATTTTTGATAACTCACCTTGTGCTTTTACGCTTCCAGCTTCTAAAACAACAACATGATCTGCTAATCGAGCTACCTCATCTAATGAGTGACTAACATACAGTATTGGAATATCGAAACTTGCTTGTAAACGCTCAAGATAAGGGAGAATTTCTTTTTTTCGCGCGTTATCCAGTGATGCTAGCGGTTCATCCATCAATAATATTTTTGGCTGAACTAGCAAAGCTCTCGCTATAGCGACACGTTGACGCTCTCCACCTGATAACTCACTAGGATAACGTGTCAGTATTGTTTGAATGCCCAACACAGAAACTATTTTTTCATAATGCGCTTTACTCACTTCATGCTCAGCGCGTTTCATAGCAAATGTCAGGTTTTCATCTGCTGTTAAATGTTCAAATAAACTCGCTTCTTGAAAAACATAGCCAATTGGTCGTTTGTAGGTTTTTAAACAAAAACTTTCACTTTGCCATATTTGCTGTGAAACTTCTAAATGCCCTACTACTGATTTTTCCAACCCTGCAATACATCTTAATAACGTTGTTTTTCCTGAGCCTGAATGACCAAATATGGCTGTTATACCTTGACTCGGGATGCTTATATCAATGTCTAAAGAAAAGTTATTGCTTTGAGGTGTTTGATGAGCAACCTTAAATTTCGCTTTAATCATGTTAAGCGTTATCCCATTTATTTATTGACATCAATTCACACCTAAAACACTGGTAAAGCACACGCACAAACTACTTAACAGAAAGCGCATGAATTTTACCCTTTCTTTGAAAACCATATAACGCTAATAACACGATAAAAGAAAAAGCAATCATCAAAGCAGATAACGCATGCGCCTGACCATACTCCATTGCTTCAACATGCTCATAAATTTGTACCGAAATAACCTGTGTTTCACCTGGAATATTACCACCAATCATTAACACCACACCAAATTCACCAACGGTATGGGCAAACCCCAGTATAGCTGCGGTTATAAAACCGGGTTTTGCTAAAGGTAAAACGACATTAAAAAAAGTATCCCATGGCCCAGCACGAAGGGTTGCCGCGGCTTCAATGGGTCTTTCCCCCAAGGCTTCAATAGCATTTTGTATGGGTTGAACAACAAAAGGCATTGAATAAAAAATTGAGGCAATTACCAGTCCCCAAAAAGTAAAAGGTAAGGTCCCAATTCCTATACTTTGCGTAAACTGACCTACAGCACCGTTTGGCCCCATAGCAACCAATAAGTAAAAGCCAATAACCGTCGGTGGTAAAACTAAAGGTAGTGCCACTATTGCGGCAATTGGTCCTTTCCATTTTGAGGATGTTCTAGCTAACCACCAAGCAATAGGAGTACCTATAAGCAATAACAATAATGTGACAGTGCTCGCTAACTTTATGGTTAACCATATAGCCGCTAAATCAGCTTGAGAAAAACTCATCGGCTTATGGCTCTGCTAACAAAATAAAGAGTGAAATAGTTAAACATTGCTATTTTTGTGCTCTATTTAGGTCAGTATTTAAATCAAAATTTAACATGTTTTTGCTTATTTTTCTCAATGTGTGTACCCAAAAGAAGCCATAATTTTTTCAACTTCATTTGTTTTCATAAACGTTAAAAAGTCATGGGCAGCTTGATTATTCTTTCCACGCTTTAACATAACTACATCTTGTTTAATTGCTTGATAATAAGATTGTGGAACAACCCAACTAGCACCTGATGAGATCACGCCATTATTCATCACTTGTGATAAGGCAACAAAGCCTAAATCAGCATTACCTGTGCTGGTAAAGTGATATGCTTGCGCAATATTCTCAGCAACCACTTGTTGAGAAAGACTTTGCCCTTCTATCGATAATTTAGCCAGCACTTCTTTTGTCGCTCGACCATAAGGTGCCAACTTTGGGTTGGCAACTGCTAATTTACGATACTGACCTTGCGCTAAGAATGTTGGTGCATCAGTAAATAGATTTTCATTCACCGACCATAGAACTAACGTTCCCAACGCATAGGTAAATCGACTATTTTCAACGGTTAATTGTGCTTTCTCCAAGGCCATTGGTTTTTCTTGATCAGCAGAAAAAAACAAATGATATGGCGCACCATGACTAATTTGTGCAAAAAACTTACCTGATGAACCAAAAGACATAACAACATTATGTTCACTGTGTTGCTCAAAGGTTCTCACAATTGCTTTCATTGGCTTAATAAAATTAGATGCCACAGCTATATTTAGCTTTTCAGCAGTCGCTAAGAAAGGCATACATGAAAAAAATAAAAAGAGAAAATAACGCATAAAGAGATAAAATCTTAAAATGATTAAAGATACATGCTGCATTCGAACGTATTTACACCAACAATGACTCACATATAATAAATATCGTTCTATACTAGATTATCACTATAAACAGTACAAGTTTGAATGAGTTAACCGCTATTGCTATGTACGATATTTACTCTATTTAATCTTACAATAGAGATAGTCTAGACCAGTTGAATAATTTATAAGGCCAGTCGTCTTGATAAACAGCTTACTAAGCATTAATCTGCGCACTCTTCTTTTCTATTTTTTAATTAGTTAAAGCCATGCCTGCTAGTATTGCCTTGATCATAGCCACATTTTTGTGGGGTAGCTCATTTATTGCATTAAAATATGCCATTAATATTTATGATCCTGCGTTTGTTATTTTTTTCAGGATGCTAATCACCCTTTTACTCTGCCTTATGTTATGGCCTTGGGTGAAAAAGTTTACTTACCAACAAGGTGACTGGAAATATTTACTCAGCATGTCTATCGCCGAACCCTGCTTATATTACTTATTTGAAGGTAATGCGATGAAATATACTTCAGCTTCTCAAGCAGGCGTTTTAGTCTCTTGCTTTCCTTTGCTGGTAGCTGTTGTCGCTTATTTTATGCTTAAAGAAAAAGTGACTAAACAATTAGCTATTGGTTTTAGTTTTTGTATCGGTGGTGGCGTTTTATTAACAATCGTGTCAGAAAGCTCAAATCATGCATCTAACCCAGCTCTTGGTAATTTCCTTGAATTTTTAGCCATGATTTGTGCAGCCTATTATGCAGTTAGTGTAAAGAAATTATCTACACGATATTCACCATTAGCTTTGATTACTTTACAAGGGCTTGCCGGGTCGATATTTTTTGCACCATTTTTATTGTTCATCGATATTCCTACAACACATGACATGGCTGCATTAGCAGGCATTATTTATCTTGGCGCTTTTGTTACCATAGGCGCCTATGGCATGTATAACTATGCAATCACTAAAGTATCGGTATTAACAGCTGCTGCTTTTACCAATTTAATCCCTATCTTTACCCTATTCCTTTCTGCCCTAATCCTCGGTGAAAGTCTTGACGTAATGCAATGGTTCTGTATTTCACTTGTCTTTATTGGCGTTTATATTAGCCAAAAAAGAACACGAAAAGGACTATAACTTTCAGCAACAAACGCTAAAGTGTCTATCTTCAATTATAAATCACCTTTAGTTATAACTTATGCCTTGTTATAATCACCTTGTCAAAAAATAACCAATAATTTATTACCCTCTTTAGCTTATGCAATGCTAAAACAACTTATTTGCTCTTTTTAAGTAACCTATCATTGGGCATATATAAACGTAATAACTTAGTTAATAATCAACGAGACACGCCTAATGTTAGAAAAAGTTTTTAAGTTAACAGAACACAAAACCAGCGTTAAAAAGGAAGTTATTGCTGGGGTTACTACCTTCTTAACCATGGCCTACATTATTTTTGTTAACCCTGCAATGCTTGCAGATGCAGGTATGGATAATGGTGCTGTATTTGTAGCCACTTGTATCGCTGCCGCAATTGGCTGTTTTATCATGGGGTTTGTTGCGAACTACCCAATCGCTTTAGCGCCTGGAATGGGTCTCAACGCATTTTTCACCTACACCGTTGTACTTGATATGGGTTACAGTTGGCAAATAGCTTTAGGTGGCGTATTCATTTCAGGTATTGTCTTTATTCTACTCAGTTTATTCAGTATTAGAGAATGGATAATAAATAGCATACCGCATGCGCTTCGTTCAGGTATTGCCGCGGGTATTGGGTTATTTTTAGCCTTAATTGCACTAAAAAATGCAGGTATTGTCGTTGATAGCCCAGCAACATTAGTGACATTAGGTGACATTACCGCTATAGAACCCATTTTAGCCGCAATCGGTCTATTTGTTATTGTAGGCCTAGCCAATAAAGGCATAAACGGTTCGGTAATGCTCTCTATTATAATTATAACGGCCTTGGCGCTCTTACTTGGCAAAGTAGAATATCAAGGTATTGTCTCGATGCCGCCATCTGTTGTGCCTACTTTTATGCAACTAGATATTGCTGGTGCGCTCGAGGTGGGTATGTTAAGTGTTATTTTTGCCTTTCTTTTCGTTGATCTATTTGATACCTCAGGAACACTCATTGCTGTTGCCCAACGAGGTAAATTGCTAGCTAAAGATGGAACTTTTCCGCGCTTAGGAAAGGCATTATTAGCCGACTCAACAGCAACCGTTGCAGGAAGCATGTTAGGCACTTCTACGACAACAAGTTATGTAGAAAGTACTGCAGGAGTTGCAGCAGGGGGTCGTACAGGCTTAACAGCGGTAGTTGTTGGTATTTTATTTTTATTAGCGCTTTTATTTTCACCGTTAGCGGCTATGGTACCGGCCTATGCAACAGCAGGTCCTTTGTTTTATGTTGCGGTATTAATGATGTCGGGGCTTGTTAATATCGATTGGGATGATTTACTTGATGCAGTCCCTGTCGCAATTATCTGTATCACCATGCCATTAACTTTTTCCATTGCACACGGTATTGCTTTTGGCTTTATCAGCTATGTTGCTGTACGCTTATTTAGTGGCAAGATAAAAACCTTAAATATCAGCGTGGTCATTCTGGCCTTATTGTTTATCGGCAAATTTGCCTTTTATGGATAAATGACATGATTAAAAAAAATATTATTCAACTGTTACCATTCACCCTACTGTGCTCTACAGCGATAGCACATGCTGAAACTTATTGGAGTGATAATAGTTTATCTTACTTGAAGAACTTACAAGATTTTCAAGTACTAACCAACGATGACATCAACGTGTTAACTTTTGAGCATGTCTCAGGTCATAACTGGGGTGATGTATTTTTCTTTGTTGATAGAGTTAACGGTAAAGCAGATCAAAACAACCCTGAGCACAAAGAAACCTATAGCGAGTTTTCTCCAAGATTAAGTTTAAGCTATGTTACTGATAACGACTTAACGTTTGGTTTAATCAAAGATGTTTATCTTGCCGGCACCTATGAATACTCTAGCGGTAAATCAGGCGATTTTGGTTTTGGCTTTGATAACTATTTATTCGGTGTTGGTGCATCATGGAAGCTTTTTGAAAAAGGCTTTTTTAATACCAATATTTATTATGCTAATAATGAAAAAATAGATAACGATCAACAGCTCACCGTCTCTTGGGGCTATCCAATGGAGTTTGGAAAACACCATGTTATGTTTGACGGATATTTTGATTGGTCAACCTCTGCTGATGATCATGAAGCAGACTTTCACTTCAACCCTCAACTTAAACTGGATGTTGGTAACTATTTTGGTAACCCAAAGAAGTTAGAAGTCGGTATTGAATATAGTTTTTGGCACAATAAATACGGCATTTCTGGACTCGACAATGAAAGTACGGTGAGCTTCTTAATTAAAGCGCACTTGTAGCAAACAATCAGGTGCTTATTTTTAAGCACCTTGCTCACCCCTTGAAAAATACATATAAACTATTTTTCTCAAGCCAATTTAGCCACCCCTCAATGCATAATGTATACATAGATTTTTTGTAATGTTAAAATACTAACTACACATACACCCTTCATCACAAAGTTTTTTTATGGATTCTATTAATTCTATTGCAATTGAATATGTCAAATTGTCATTAGCCATTGGGCAACACTGTCCTAATTATGTCGACGCATATTATGGTCCTAAACAATGGCAAGATGAGGTAAGCAAACACCCTTTACCTCAACTGAGTAGTCAGGCTATCGCGTTAATTTCTGATGCTGAGTCAATAGGTAAATTACCCGACGATAATAATCAAATTAGGTTAGATTACTTAAAAAAACACCTCTATGCCTGTAAAGTTTATATCGATATTTTAATGGGCAATACGCTTGATTTTTATAGTGAGTGTGAAGCGTTATACGATGCAAAACCGCCAAAATATGATGAACCACACTTTGACAAAATTCTTACAGAATTAGATGCACTAGTGCCGGGTTCTGGAGATCTTGCAACGAGATTCGTTAATTACAGACAGAGCTTTGTTATTCACAAAGATAAATTAAATGCCGTTTTTGATGCCGCGATCACTGAAGCTCGCAATAGAACATTGCAGTATATTTCTTTGCCTGAAAATGAAAACTTCAATGTTGAGCTTGTTCAAGACCAAGTGTGGACAGCCTATAACTGGTTTAAAGGGAATAGCTATAGCCTAATACAATTAAATACTGACATTAATATATACATTGAGCGCGCTATTGATTTAGCTGCTCATGAGGGGTACCCAGGTCACCATGTCTTTAACGCTTTGATGGAAAAGCATCTTGTCATCGAACGCGACTGGGTGGAGTATTCTATTTATAATTTATTTGGTCCAACCTCATTACTCGCTGAAGGTAGTGCCAACTATGGCATTGAGGTTGCTTTTCCTTGGGAAGAACGCATCGCTTTCGAACGTGATGTATTATTTCCTATTGCTGGAATAGATCCTAACGAAAGTGAACTTTATTATAAAGTGCTCAAACTCATGTCGAAATTAGCTTACGCCGACAATATGGTCGCACAACGCTATTGTGATAAAAAAATAGCAGACAACCAAGCTATTGAATTATTGATGAAGTACACCTTATGTACCAAAGAAAGAGCAACACAACGCTTAAGTTTTTATCAGCAGAACCGCTCATATGTTATCACCTATAATTTCGGTCAAGATTTAGTGCATGAGTATTTAACCAGTAAAATTTCTTCGGGATCAGCTCAGGAGTTATGGCACGAATTCACTGCGTTACTAGCAAGGCCGAAAACTGCCTCAATGATGCAAGCAGAGCTTTAAAAGCGAGCTAATTCTGCTTAACATCAGCTTGGGATTAAGCCCGTTTGACACTCTTGAATTGTGGTTATAGCAAACTCACTAGTTGCTATTATTATTCCAAGATGAGATCACTTATTTAAATCTATTCGACTAGCCTAAAACTATAAACAAAAACCAGCTATATCAGCTGGTTTTTACTTTATTAACATATAAAATTAACTATATTTTAAAGCGCCCTACCAACTCTTTAAGCCTATTGGTTTTATTTTCTAATGCAGTACTTATCATCATTAAACTTTGTGCTTCATCACTCGTGTCGGTTCCTAATTGATTTACCTGCTGCATCATATCGTGAATATTTTGCGCAACATTATCTTGCTCACTGGTAATATTCACAATTTCTTGCATATCATCACGGTTTGTTTCAACAACTGAAGCAATCTCTGCTAATTGTGTATGAACAATTTTACTATTATCCATATATAAGTTAACTTGCTCACGCGTACTACTCATTCTTTCTTCAGCTGCATGAGCTTTCGCCTGTAAGTCCTCAATATTTTGTTGAATGCTCGTGGTAGACTCTTGTGTGCGTTGAGCCAACTGCCTTACTTCATCAGCAACAACGGCAAAACCTCTACCATGTTCACCAGCACGTGCAGATTCTATTGCCGCGTTTAAGGCTAATAAATTAGTTTGGTCGGCAATATTTTTAATAACTACCATCACTTCACCAATAGATTGACTGCTTACTCTTAGCTCTTCAATAGTATGTACTGCATTATCAAAGTTATCATTTAGTTTTACTAAGCCCCCCATAGAACTTGCAAGTACATCTTGTCCTTTTTTAGAGGTTTGACTAGCAACATGGGCTGTTTCTCGCGCTGTTGAAATACGCTCTTTTATCGTATGAGCATTTTCTGCCATAGTTGACACTGTATCTGTAGCTAAATGAAGTTCTTTCTCTGCGTCACTTGTTTTACTGACAGTTATCTCACTTACTTTAGCAACTTTAATGGTAGTGTCCCTTAACTCATCACTGGTTTGTTGTACACGAGAAACAATTTTTTGAATTTGCTCAATAAACCGATTAAACGCATCAGATAGCTGACCAACTTCATCATCGCTTTTAATTTTTATTCGTTGTGACAAATCACCAGCGCCACCAGCAATTTCAACTAACGCTTGCTTTACTGACATTAGTGGCTGTAATAAGCGAGAAGTCGAGAACCATAAGACAAAAAGCGTAATTAATAAAATACCTAAACTAATAAATACTGCCGATATAATTGCTTGGTTTACTGGCGCATCAATGTAACTTTGCGGCACCATAACAGCAAGTTTCCATTTTAGGTTTAATTTTTCAACGACAACATCGCGAAATTGAACATGGTATTGTTCATTATTCCATATTACCTTGGCTATCCCCTTTGTATTACTGAGCATTTGATTACTTAAATTAGAAAATCCTTCATGAAGAGCGTTGTCTTCTAAGTTAGATAACTGAATATTAGCCGTCGAGCGTTCAGCAATATTTACCTCCGCTAATTCTTCACCGTTAAAAACAATCATATCGCCATTGTTATCAATAAGAAAAGCCTGACCAACACCGTTAAATTTTATTTTTGAAACAATTTCATCAATAGCTTGCAAGTAGAGATCAACACCACCTGCACCGATAAACTGGTTATCAAAATTAAGAATAGGGAAATTAATGGCTACGTAGAAAGATTCAATTTGCGGCTCGTAAGTGACACCACTGACATTCCAAGCGTTAGTGTCTTTTACTTCATTCCACCAAGGACGTGTCAGCACATTATAGTCAGTTAACCCAGATACACCACCTTGATCAAAATACTCACCCGTATATTTTGAACCAAAAAAGACCGAGGCAATATCTTCTCGGCCTTCCATTTCTCTAGAGAATACCTTCATCATCCGCTTATAAGCTGTGGTATCTAAATTTTCTCCACGTATACGGTGTTGTTCAAACCAATCAATTAGCCACGTATTTCTAAAGATAACTTCAGCTCGAATAATATGCCCTTTAAAATAACTTTCTATATTTGAGGCATTTAATTCGATGGACTTCTCAATATCATTGTCTAATTGTTCACTTGTATTTTCACTCACTTTAGAGACTAAAAAGTAAGTTGTGAGTAAAAGAATAACAAAAATGGCAGAGGCGGTGGTAGCGACTAGCTTTGCGGTTACGGAGTTTTTTAGTTTCATGAAAAGCCTTAACATATTAATACTACTAATGTTTATGCTTACCTATAAATTGAAGCCTTATTAAAATAAGCGTTCAAAAGTAAGCGTGATTCGACTCCTTTCAAAAATACCAAATAACATCATAACCAAAAATATACAATATAACAAAATCGAAATTTAGAACAAAACCATCATTTGTTGAAAAAAAACACTTAACATACTGGTATGCCTTTGATGACACTAATAAAATTTAAATGCAAAAAAAACGTATAACTATTAATTATAATAAACATGTTATATATGTTTAAATATGAGTTAATCCGTTTAATGAAATAAAAAACAATTGTTTGTACATTAATTAAAGGTGACATATATTTAAATATGAGCCTACATAACCATTAAATAAAAATATCGGCATTATTAAACTTGAAATTAATCAAAAAAAATACATGGCCACTTCAAAGCTGCATACTTATTGGCACTATCCTTTGCCTTATTTTTCAGCTAGCACATGCTAAAATTAACAACTTAGTTTTAGAGCAACTAACAGTAAAGGATGGTCTTTCTCAGGTATCAGTCACTTATATCAATCAAGATAATGATGGTTTTGTTTGGATATCAACTGAAGCCGGGGTTGAGATATATGATGGTTATAGCTTTAAAAAAATTGAAGGTCCTGATAATGATTTCTCAAACTACAGCGCAGGAAAAACCGTTCAGTCTGAAAATGGACTTATCTGGCTTTTACTTCATGGTAAAGGTTTATATACCTTTGATAAAAAAGAAAATAAATTCAACTTAGTCTTTAGTAATAAAGAATTAACTCCTAAAGACTGGTTGATTGATTATGTAATTAATGAAAACCAAGTATGGATCGCTACGAGTAAAGAGCTCGGAGTTATCGATTTAACAACTAATCAATACACCAAGAAAGTTGACTTAACGACACGCTTTCAAAGTACCACCTATGCTCAGCAAATACTCCACCACAATTCACATATATATATTGCTAGTAGAGAAGGTGTTCTGGTCTATAGTATTGATTTAAATGAGGTAACCAAATTACCTGAATTAACTAAACAGAATGTAGACAAAACTAATTTTATTCCTTTACAAGCAAACAAAACCTATAAATTAGCAGTGATAGACAACAAGCTTTATCGTGGATCAAACGATGGTTTATTTTCTCTTGATATAACAAAAATAAACAACCTGTTCACAGACAAAAAAATTAGCTCATCAAACGCTTTAATCAAATATACGTTAGAAATAGAGCACATTTCGGTTTGGAATTTTTTTACTAACAAAGAATTACTTGTTATTGGTGGCACTAAAGGTCTATATCAATTGAATACCAAAACGAAAAAAAGCAGGTTTTTATTTGGCTTCGATGAGTACGATCCTTCTTTTGCCAATAACACCATACCTTCTTTAATGGTCGATAAAGATGGCATGTATTGGCTGGTAAGTGTTAGTCAAGGTATCTTAAAATGGAATCCAAGTTTAGAAGTGATCGAAAACTATGGCTACTATAAAGGTCGTAATGACAGTTTAACCAATAACAGTGTTTTAGCTATTTTAGCTGATAAACATGATAATAATATCTTCTGGGTAGCAACATCTAACGGGCTAAATAGACTTGATAGAAAAACAAAAACTGTTGAACAGTTTTTATATACACCCAATGCGAATTCAACGTTCATCGAAAGTAATATACTCTCATTACACTATGGTCAAAATAATACTATTTGGCTAAATACCGTTGTAGGACTTAGACTATTTGACATAAAAACCAAATCAATTATTTCTATTCCATTTGAAGACGACATTATTGAGCAAATCAAAGGTGATTACCCTGTTTATCATACTCAAGGCAACGTTTTACTTTTAACAGAAGGGGAAAAGTTCATTAAGCTGAATACCGATACTGAAGAAATAACAGATCTCAGTAGTCACTTAGCGAAAGAAGGTATTAAAGATATTTGGTATTTTATTGCCAGTGAAGAATCAGAAAATGAAGTTTGGCTAAGTACTCCTAATGCAATATGGCATTATGATATTAAGCTAAATAAATTTACTCAATATTTTCAAAACAACGATGTACTTGTTAATGAATGGGCCTTTATTGACAGCTTTTTTATAGATAAAAAGAATGATCGTATCTGGATAGCACATACCTCTCAGGGTATTATTTGCATTTCATTAAGCACAAAAGAAGTACTTCATAAATTCAATGCTGAAAACAGCATATTAGATGATAACCTCTATGGCTTATATCAAGATAAAGAAGGTGATTTATGGGTTGCTACCCATAATGGAGTATATGTTCTTAACCCCGAAACCCTTCATATAAGAAAATTTGGTATCCATCATGGTTTTACCGGGATGGAGTTTAATGCAGGAGCCCATATAAAACTCCCTACAGATGAAATAATGTATGGTGCCATGACAGGTATCTCAATATTTGATCCCATTGAATTAAAAAACAATGAGAAACAACAACCCATCAAGGTTTTTGTGACCAATGTAGCGCTACTAACCCGTTCACTTGATGACACCTATATTTTTAACACAGACAACGTTATAGAAATTGCTTACGACGATGTCGGTATTCGCGTAGACTTTACCACATTTAATTTTTCTAAAAATAAAAACATATTATTTGAATACTCATTATTAAACGACAGTAAGGTCGATTATCCCCCTACCTATAAAAATCATATTATTTTTCCTAGTTTATCTTCAGGGCGTCATACGCTTTCGATTAAAGCTAAATCTCCAGTTACGGGGGAATATTCACAACCCACACATATACGCTTTAATGTATCTTATGCTCCTTGGCGATCTCCAATAGCGATTATTGTGTACTTAACCATCATCATTGTCATTACAAGCGCTTGGATAAGAAAAAGAACAAAACAACGCAATGAATTACTAGCAGCTCATGAGCAAGTAAAATATCGAGAAAACAGATTAGAACTCGCTTTAAAGGGCAGTAATAGTGATGTTTGGGATTGGCATGCAAGTAATAACACCTTTACCGCTAAACGCTTAGAACATCCAACCAACTTCAATGAAAGTGCATATGAAATGCCCTTTGAAGAGTTTGTAAACCTTATCCACCCTGACGATCAAGCGGCTTATTTAACTAGCTGGCATCAGTTTATAGCTAACACCGAGCCTGAAGATACTTTTTCAGCCACATTTAGATTAAAAAACGCTGATAATCAATGGTTGTGGTATAGAGATTTAGGTAAGTTAGTTGAATTAGATGATGCGAATACCCCGCTGCGAGTAACAGGATCATACACTAACATTACCCAATCAAAAGTTGATGAAGAACGCGCTCAATATTACGGCGAAGCATTTAAACAAACTAAAGATTGGGTCTTAATAATCAACCAAGGTTTTACCAAGGTTACATCGAATCAGGCCATTAGAAATGTATTTGGCTGGCAAGAAGAAGAACTCGACTTTGAAGAGTCAACTCTGGGCTTAAATAAACAAAAAGTAAAATATTATATAGACATAGTGACTAGCTTAGGTGTTGATGATTACTGGCGAGGTGAGGATCTAGTTAAAGCCTCTTCAGGGGAAATATTCCACGTATTAATCAAAATTAACGTCGCCATTAATAAACATGGTGATTTACATTACATTGTCGTGATGACAGATATTACGGCACAAAAGCAAGCTGAAAAAGAACTACGCTATATGGCAAATTATGACCATTTAACAAGCTTACCCAATCGTAGTTTACTTATAGAACGTATTGAACATGCCATAGAGTCTAGAGCAAGACATTCATCATCATTAGCTGTACTTTTTATCGATTTAGATCGGTTTAAGCAAATCAATGATACCTTAGGTCATGATTATGGTGACTTATTACTGAGTGAGGTTTCAACACGGTTCAATAATATTTTAAGGCAAGATGATACGCTTGCTCGATTAGGAGGCGACGAATTTGTCATACTCTTAGAAGAGTTTAAATCAACAAACAGCTTAACCGGTATTGCTCAAAAACTCATTAATGTTGCAGAAAAGCCTTTTGTATTAAAAGATACTACGGTAAGTATTGGGGCTAGTATCGGTATTGCCGTTTATCCGGACGATGGCACAGACTCTGCTGAATTATTAAGGAATAGCGATATCGCTATGTATAGTGCTAAGCAGAATGGCCGCAATAACTATCAATTTTTTGAAGCGTCAATGAATGAAGCAGCAGCTAAACGCTTAACTCAAGAAACAAAAATAAAACAAGCCGTTAAAGATAAACAGTTTATTAATCACTATCAGCCTATTGTTGATGCTCGTTATGGCAAAGCGATAGGTGTAGAAATGCTTATGCGTTGGCCAACCGATGAAGGAATGATACCTCCTTTTGAGTTCATCCCGCTTGCTGAAGACTTAAATTTGATCATTTCAATGACAGAAACAGCATTAGAACAAGCACTTCAGGACTTAACAGTATGGCGCACATATCGCCCAGAATTTTACTTATCAATTAATGTTGCAGAAAGTCATTTTAGCAAAGGAGATCTAGTGTCCTTAGTTGTTACTATGCTTGAAAAGTATCAATTACCTGCTTCTGCATTAAAAATCGAAATAACTGAATCTGTCTTTATTTCAGCTCCTGAAACCGCTATCGAAAAAATGAAACAACTAAAAGCAATAGGTTTAACATTATCACTCGATGATTTTGGTACGGGTTTTTCATCTTTATCGTATTTGAAGTCATTCCCATTAGATATTATTAAACTTGATCGAAGCTTTATTTCCAACATAGGTATAGAAAACACCGATGAAGCTATTATTGAAGCAACGATCTCATTAGCAGATAACCTTGGAATGCGATGTGTCGCTGAGGGTGCGGAAACGCCTGAACAAGTTGATTTTCTTGTCTCTCGACAATGTCACTATATTCAAGGTTATTTCTACAGCAAACCATTAAATGCGCTGCATATAGAAAAAATGCTACAAGAAGATAGTGAAGACTACATATCAACGCTGTAACTAAACAACGTTTACAATACGTATTTTCTAACCTTTTTACTGTACCTTAAAACATGAAAAGGTATACAGAGCAATGAGGCTTATTTATATGGCATTGAGGAATATTTATCATGCGTTTGATAATGGCTCTTTAGGAAAACTAATCCGAAAATAAGCACCTCCTTTTTCCTCTGTGCTGACAATAACAATATCGCCGTGCAACGATTGAGTGATTAAGTTGTAAACTATGTGCATACCTAACCCAGTACCGCCTGCGTTTCTATTCGTTGTAAAAAAAGGTTCAAAGATTTTCTCTGTTACTTCTTTATTTAGTCCGACACCGTTATCTAAATAATCCATCATTATGTAACCATTTGTCACTTCAATAATAATATCAATCCTTTTACTTGAGACCTGCTTGAATGCATGTTTTATTGAATTGACTATCAAATTAATTAATATTTGGCTCATAGCATTAGGATCTTGAATAACAGAAATATTTGAGCGGCATTTAACATGTATTTCAACACCGTGCTCATCTAACAATCCTTTTAATGTGCCAACACTTATATCGATGTGTTCTTTTAAGTCAAAACATTGTCTTTGTTCGTTTGAAGTCACCACACTCGCGCTTTTAAATTCAGCAATCAGTCTTGACGCCCTCTCGAGATTACTACTAACCAACTGCATGCCCTTTGCCATATCACTAAAAGCACTTTCGAATTCTCGACGTGTCAGGTGTTGGTTTTTATATTTTTCCGCGGTAGATTTTATCTTATCACTGGCAAGAGAAGATGCTGTTACTGCAATGCCTATAGGTGTATTAATCTCATGGGAAATCCCTGCAACGAGTCTTCCTAAAGAAGCGAATTTTTCAGCTTCAGATAATTTGTCATGGGTTTGTTTTAATTCGAGTAAGTTTTCCTCTAACGCAATAGTTCTTTCTTCTACTTTTTGTTCTAAATTATCTTTGTGATCGGTTAACTCTTTAATTAAATTCACCATTTCTAGAGCTATGCGTTTTGTAGTAAAAGTGATGACACAAAAAATAACAATTAAAATGATTGCACTGAACATTCCACCATTAGCAGCCTTGTGTTCCATAATTCCATAACTATTTAACAATCCAATGGTGATAATATTTAAAATAATAATAACGACGATCCAATTAAAAAGTCTTAATGACCCCGTAATTAAAGAAAAGGCGGCAATAGCAGGAAAAACCATCATCGTTTCATCTTTCAAACCTTCGTGTAACCAGACAAACGTTAAAATAAGTGCTGTACACAACAGCATTACAGTAGATGAGGCAAACGAAATTTTATTATATTTAATAAGTAAGGGAACAGCGAGAAATGCTAAACCAAATAATAATAGAATCAATGAATTAGAAGTAGTCGGCCTAGTCGCTAACAACACAATAAAAATGATTGCAATTGAAAGCTCCACCATATAAAAAACTAAAAGAATCTTACTCTTTCTTGCTGAGACTTGGCTATTTTCATCCATTGAGGAGGGAGCTCTGACATTTTATGAATCCTAATCTAAATATATAACACAATTGAGAAGTTTCAAAAAAAAATCAAAAAAATCACTATGTTGTCATTTGCATATCATCATTGTCGTTAAACAATGTTACTAATTAATAGCTCTGCTAAATCTAATTTATCTTCATTACTCACTTCAGTATTATCTTTTGATGAGACTGAAAAAACACTTTCTGAACATTCACCAATTGTGCTAATTCTTGCGGAATGTATCGTTAACTCTTTCTGTTTAAAGACATTACATATTTTTTCTATAAATAATGGGTCATCTAATGCATTTATTCTTATTAAAGTTCTATTAGGTTTTGGGGTAACCAAATATTCAACTTCAGGGACATTTTCAAAATTATGAACAAACCTTGGCACGGAAAGCTTATTAACGTTTACGTTTCCTAAAATAGCTTCCTCGACACGTTTAACAATTTGTTGCATTCGATAAGGGGCAGAAATAGGTTCATCATTATGATCAAGTATTTTTATTACCTCTAACACTTTGTTATGTTTAGTTTTATGTAATTGCGCTTCTTTTACATTAACTTTTAATAACGACAGAGCGTTGAATATATCAACAAATAACATACTTCTATCATTAACGTAAACTAATAGATTACTACACTCTAGATTCGAGTCTCCTGATACAGAGACAACGTGTTTATTGGTATCATGAGTTATTATTTCTCTTGTAAATAGCGCTATTTCTTGCGGTTGATTAGAGCTAAAGAAACTTGAAGGGAGCCTCGACCATAGCTCTTCAACTGTATGACTTTCATCTTCTGAAATATTTAATTCAACTAATGCATCCGCTTTATTTTCTCGAATCACAACTCGCTGCTCAAAAACATTCTCTATGCCATTTTTAAGGGCGTTTCTTAAAGATAAGTACAAATCATTAAGAAGACTTTCTTGCCATTCATTCCAAACGTCATCGTTAGTCGCCATTAAATCAGCTACCGTAAAACAAAAGAGTGCATTCAATTTTGCTTCCGAACGTATTTGCTTTGCGATTTTTTTAATCACTTCAGGGTCTGATATATCGAGTGTTTGCGTCGTAGAAATAAGCAAATCCTGATGCTGAACAATCCAGTGAATTAAATCAATTTCAGACTTTTTTAATTCATGCAATACAGAGAACTCTTTAGCATGCATTGCACTGATTTCATTCGCTTCGTTTGATTGTTTGCCAGACAAATCGTGACATAACCCGGCTATTACCAATATATGCTTATGAGTAGACGGTTTATAAATACTGTTAATTAACCCTTTCTTGTTTTTATATGTCTCAAAACCATCTATATATTGAATTAATTTAAACGCATGTTCATCAACGGTATAAGCATTATGCATGTCAAATTGCATTTGTCCTTCAATAGCTCTCCACTGAGGAAAGTAAGATGCCAAAATGCCATACCTGTGCATTAAACTAAACGCTCTTTTTAAGCCATTTTTATGCTTAATGAGTGCAATAAATTCTTTTCTACATTCTTGATAATCTTGTAATTCACCTAATAATCGTCGGCGTGTTTGGCGAATTAACCTTAATGTTTCTGGCGCTATATTATTAATTTCGTCATGTTCAGCAATTAATCTAAATAAACGAAGCACTTTAGATTTATTGAGAAAAATTTCATCAAAGCTCACTTTTATTGTGTTATTTTCAAGAAGGTAACCCCCACCTAAATCGACTGGCTTTGAGAGATTGTATTCGTTAATAAAAATTTTCCGTTTTAAAACACCAATCATCATCTGGTTTAACTCTTGAATTCGGGTCATTGCTCTAAAAAGCTGGCGCATCATTTTTTCTACCGCGAGCTGCGCATTTTCACCGAAACCAAACTTTAAAAATTTAGCAACATCTAATTGATAATCTAAAAGTAACTTTTCTTCTGCTCGGTTAGACACAGTATGAAGCGCCCAACGAATTCGACAAATAAAATCGTATGCTTCAATTAACTCATAGTATTCATCGGGTTTAAGTACACCCAGTGATTTTAATGATTGCACATCACCAACATTATATTGCTTGCGCGCTATCCAAATGATAGTTTGCACATCTCTCATTCCACCGGGGTTATTTTTAACATTTGGCTCTAAATATAATGCTGTATTTTTTGCTTTATCATGTCTTGCATCTTGTTCTTGCAGTTTATGTTCACAAAACGCCTCGCTGCTCCATATAGCGTGGCTATATAAATCATTTAATATTTTTGTTGCGTGAGTTTTCTGGCCACTTAACGTTCTAATATCGAGTAAGTTTGTTGCAATAGTTACATCACTTTTTGCGGCAAACACATTATCTTCCATTGAGCGAACAGCATGCCCAATATCAACACCAAGGTCCCATAACCTTGTTAAGAACATTGATAATTTTTCTTCGTGTTTTGTTGTTAATGTCTCTTCAAATAAAATACAAATATCAATATCTGATTGCGGGTGAAGGGTTTGTCGGCCATAACCTCCTACAGCGTTTAAAGAAAGGTTATCTATAGAATCGAGTTGATAATATTTCCACAATTGAACGAGTAAATCATCAAACACAATAGCTCTTTTAACTTGTAACTCTTCAATGGGCGTTTCAAAAAAACTTTCGTCTAGTGTTGATTGTTGGCAAGAAATGTAAGCTTTTATCTCTGTAGTACTTGATAGATCAATAGTCGCAATTGAATTCATAATATTTTAAAGTCTTTTAAACCAAGTGTTCAAACTGGTTAACTCTCCCTTGATCATAGATTCATTTTTCAAGGTACCGCCATATTCATAATGATTTTCTGCACAAACAGTATTAATGGCAATACTATTTGCAGAAACAATAGTAAATGCAGTTAAGCACCCCTTAGAAAGGTAGTACGATTCCATATCCATTAACAGATATGAAATTAAATTGTTAATATTATAATCAACGTTTACCGTGAAATCAGAAAACTCAACAGCACTTTCTTCATCATTAAATTGCGCACTAGCAGTTGCTACCACTTTATTTCCTATTTGAGCAAAAAACTTCATTGGTTCAAATGATGAAAACTGTTTGCAAGCGCTTCTACCTGAATAGACAACTTTCTTTGTGCTTTCAACATTATTGGCTAATCTATCTCTTGAAATCGTGATATTTTCAAGCGCACCTGAATCGGCTTCATTAACATTTTCACAAAGTACTTTATTCAAAATTTTTTCTTGTTCTTTAGTATTACAACCTGCATTTTCATTGTTCAAATAATATCCCAAAAATACCGCATCTTGTAACCCATAGTATGCAAGTATTGTCGCTTCAATTTGAAAACCATGTTGAAAGAAATATATGGATTGTGCTTCTTTTACTTTGATAGAGATTTTATCAATCCCTTTTTTGTATGCATATTGTTTAATTTTTTCAGCAAACGGCGAGAGTTCAACATTACCTATATCGTAGATAGCAAGTGAGCTAGCTTCGTCATCTTCAACATAAAGTACATCATGTTCTTTTGCTACTTCATGGAAATCGGCCAAGGAATAGTGTTTCATTTCTGAATCCAATTAATGAATAGTACACTAATAGTATCAACTCTAACTATATATCTCAACACCTACTACGTTAAGCCAATAAAAGCCAGCACCAACTAATAATTAATAATTAGAGTTCTACTTATTAATAAGTACTACATAGAATCGTAATTTGATTAATGAATTAAAAAAATCTATTTGATGTAATCAACCTTGCGAGGATTACACAAGATTTACGAAGTATTGATACATTAAGATATTAATACTTCGTGATTAATTTTTTGAATGATTGGGCAGGCGTTATTGACCGCCTGTTAGGCGAGAAAGGCAACAATCAACAAGTTGCTGTACATATTAAAGCGTAGCGCGTTGATTTATATATTATCTTTACTTATTTCACTCATATGCATGGGATCTATCTCTAATACGGGGGCTGCGTCTAGTCCCGTCGCATCCATCATGGTCGCTATTCGTTGCATAGACGAAAGCAATAAAGATTGCTCCCATTCTTCTAAACTACAAAACTCCTGAATAAAATATTCCTGCAATGGTTGTGGCGCATCTATTAACGACTTTGCACCGACATCAGTTAAAAACAAACTAACACGGCGTTTATCTTCAGAACTTCGAACTCTTTTTATAAGCGCCCTTTTCTCTAGTCTATCTAAAATGTTAGTCACTGTTGCTGCACTTAAGTTTATTTGTTTGGCTATTTGGCTTGCTGTAACACCTTTCACTCGTGCAATTTCTTGCATTATGAGCAATTGTGGCCCTGTTAAACCAGACAGTTTATTAAGCTGCTTTGACCTTAAATCAATCGCCCGAATGACTTTTCGAATTGAAATGAGTAACTCTTCGTATTTTTCCATTTTTTCATTCTTACTCTTTTTTATAGAATGACACCTTAGCATGAAGTTATGCACAACAAAAAAACGAAAGTGAATTAAGTTCGATAGAGCACTTTAACTACATGCCAGCCAAATTTAGTTTTAACTAGATGAGGCTCTAATATTGCTCCCTTAAAAGCCACTTTATCAAATTGTGGCACCATTTGACCTCGTTTAAACTCACCTAAATCGCCGCCTTTTTTACCAGACGGGCATGTAGAGTATTTTTTGGCTAGTGTTTGAAACTTAGCACCTTTACCTAACTGCTTAATAATATCTTCAGCAATTTCTTTATGTTTAACCAATATATGAAGTGCGTGTGCAGTAGCTGCCATGAAAAACCTTTAATAATGCTATAAATAATTTATTTCTAGAAATAAAAATCCAACTCTTTCGAATCAGGGTTAAGTATACTGGTATTAGTCAATAAATTTGAACCATCACGCCCGAAGGCAACGTATTTTAAATCAATTAAAAGCCATTGTATTTAAAATTTCTCTCTCATTTATTTAGATGAACTCTTCACCCGTTTAATAGACTCACTGGTTATGCTGTTTTTACAGTTACCTACTCCGTGCACTATTGTTTTTCTGGCCGTTATGAGGGTTATCCAAAGATTATTTCTTTGAGTCAATCACTTACTGATAGCTGTAGTTAAGCATAAGGTTAGCTTTAAGCGTTTTTCAACTGAATCATTACACTTTGTTAATATTATGTAATTGGAACAGGTTACCTGTTCATGTTATGTTGCCTCCAATTTTTTTAATAATGTGGAAATATGCATTATGACTTCTGTAGTTAAAGATAACAGACCAAATAATGAGCAAAAAAACGGTTTGTTTAATCGGTTTTTGGCTACGGTAGAGTTTCTTGGAAATCTTCTGCCTCACCCAATAACCTTGTTTGCCATTTTTTGTCTCGCTATTATTATTGGTAGTGGTATAGCTGATTGGTTTGGTTTAAGTGTGGTCGATCCGCGCCCTGAAGGCGCTAAAGGACGGTCACCCGACGGAATAATAACTGTTGTAAGCCTAATGTCAGTTGATGGCTTACACCGAATTATCACAGGCTTAGTTACCAACTTTACTAGTTTTGCGCCATTAGGCACCGTTTTAGTCGCCATATTGGGCGTTAGTGTTGCAGAGCATTCTGGATTATTATCAGCGACAATGCGCAATATGGTTATGGGGGCATCAAAACGTCTTGTTACTTTTACTATTGTTTTTGCGGCTATCTTATCTAACACCGCCTCCGAATTAGGTTACGTAGTATTAATTCCGTTAGCGGCCATGATATTTCATAGCCTTGGTCGTCACCCCCTTGCCGGGTTAGCAGCCGCCTTCGCAGGGGTGTCAGGTGGTTATAGTGCCAACTTACTATTAGGTACTATCGACCCTTTACTTGCTGGCATTACCACGCCAGCTGCACAGATGATTGACCCAAGCTATGTGGTTGGGCCTGAAGCCAACTGGTACTTTATGATCGCATCAACTTTCCTCATTGCAATATTAGGCACCCTAATCACAGAAAAAATTGTTGAACCGCGCCTAGGAAAGTATGATCCAAGTGAATCAAGCATTGATTTATCAAAAGACACGGTAGAACACATAACACCTCTAGAGAAGAAAGGATTACGTTGGGCTGGGATGACGTTTTTGCTAATGTGTATTTTACTCGCGATAAGTGTCATTCCTGAAAACGGTGTACTTAGGCACCCTGATACTGGATTGGTTGCAGGTTCGCCGTTTCTTAAAGGCATTGTCGCTTTTATTTTTATTATTTTTGCAATTCCTGGGTTTGTATACGGTAAAGTAGTTGGTACGATGAAAACAGACCGTGATGTAATTGATGCAATGGCAAAAAGTATCAGTTCAATGGGACTTTATATCGTGCTAGTGTTTTTTGCCGCACAGTTTGTTGCTTTTTTTAAATGGACTAATTTCGGTACTATCATCGCAATTAAAGGAGCTGCATTTTTACAAGCCTTAAGTCTTACAGGTCCAGAAGTTTTTATTGGCTTTATTTTGCTGTGTGCATTAATTAATTTGAGCTTGGGCTCATCTTCTGCACAATGGGCCGCTACTGCCCCAATATTTGTTCCTATGTTAATGCTAATTGGTTATGCGCCAGAAACCATTCAAGCCGCTTATCGTATAGGTGACTCCGTAACTAATTTAATCACGCCAATGATGAGTTATTTCGGTTTGATTTTAGCCGTTGCGGCTAAATACAAAAAAGATATAGGCATTGGAACACTCGTTGCCACCATGTTGCCTTATAGCATTGTCTTCTTGTGTGGTTGGATAGTATTGTTCTACGTTTGGGTATTCGGTTTTGGTTTGCCTGTAGGGCCAGCATCACCAATTTACTATCAACCTTAATAATAGATTAAGCCAATAACTTCACTATCAGATACTTCAAGTTCTACTGTTTTATCTGTGGTGGGGTTAGTTGGTAATGCTTTAATACGTGCATATAAAAATCACTAGCTAAAGTTAAATGCGCCCCATTTAGCATTTTGAATTTTGAATTTTGAATTTTGAATTTTTGCATTTTTGCATTTTTGCATTTTTGCATTTTTCAAAGTATAGGAAACACATTGGGTAGCTTACAAACTTTACTATTTTGTATGGACCTATGAGCAAGTTGCACTAAACCTGAAAATTCTTCAGCGGTGACTATTAAGAACAGTCATTATAAATGTAGTTTATGGTCTACATAGCCTCTACATTGGAATTATAGTTAATTTAGATATTAGATATTAGATAGGTAAATTTTAGACATAAAAAAACCTTGTATGAACAAGGCTTTAATATTGGTACCGGAAGACGGACTTGAACCGTCACGCCCGAAGGCAACGGATTTTGAAAAGAACACGCCTAATTTTATTCTTTAATATCAACAGAATAAAAACATCAAAAGACACTTTGCAAATTCTTTGCAAAACAAATCATTTTGTTGAATACTAAAGTTTATGACAACTCAAACAGAACGCCACGACATCCAAGACGGATTGTACGTTTACAAACAAAACAACAGCTTGCGCTGGTATGCTCGCTTTGTACTCTACGGTAAATGGTATAGTAAAGCCACTAAAGAAAAGGAACTAGATAAAGCGATCGCCCGTGCTCACATTATATTTATGGAGCACAAAGTTAAAGCTGAAAACAATCTACTAGTTGATAGTAAACGATTTAAAGATGTGGCAGATCGCGTCATTAAAAACCTTCAAGCTGATCTTGATAATGGCTTCGGTAAAGTTACTTACCGTGACTATATACAAGCACTTAACAAGTACCACATCCCTTTCTTTGATAGAACTTATATAACTAATATCGATCAAGATAAAATTCGAGAGTTTAATAACGAGCGAATTAAACAGTTAAAACGTGTTCCTGCAAAGTCAACACTGCTTACTCACAACTCGGCAATGAATTTGGTATTTAAAGAAGCTATTGAAAATAAGTGGATGATTGCCGCTCAGGTACCTTCACTTAATGCTCAAGGCGAAAGTGGTAAAAGGCGCGCAGCCTTCAGCCAAGAAGAATATGATAAAGTTTACGACACTATTCTCGACTTGGTGGGCAATAGTCGCAAAGAAAAAACTAAACAAATCCGTGAATTGCTGCTCAGCTATATGGAATTTTGTGTTAATACTGGGATTCGTCCCGGCACTGAAATGGAAGGTATAACGTGGGGAGATATTGAAATGGCTCGCCAAGATCATAATGTTCGATTCAAAGTTAAAGTCCGTAAAGGTAAAACAACTAAACATACAGGCACTAGAACAGTTATAGCCCGCGACCAAATATGGGATTGTCTAGAAGAGCTACGAGAGCGTTTCCCTAACCGTAAACCTAATGACAAACTATTCCGACTTGAGGATGGCGAAACAACCAATGAATTAGGTGTAGCCTTTCGTAAAGCATTAGAAGAATGTGATTTAAAAGACTCACCTGATGGACCTAGAACACTTTATTCACTTCGGCATTCATATATTACGTGGCAACTACTACGTCGAGATTTAAGGCTGGATATTCTTGCTAAACAATGTGGAACTAGCGTTGCCATGATTGAGCAACATTACAGCCATGTTGTACCAAGTATGTTTGAAGAAGAGTTATCTGGTGTTAAGTTTAAAAATCAAATTAAGAAAGAAAAGCCTATGACATCAAAGGCATTAGCTATTATTGAAAACCGCTTTCAAAGCTGGGAAGCCGAATATAAAAAGCGTGGTTGTATTTAAACAACCAAGTTAAATAGAACCCCACACTATAAGTCATCTCAAATTCGACTAAAAGCATGCTGTTTTTTCTTAGCTATTTAATTGTTTCAACCTTGTGAATTTCGTGAAAATCTCTTTAAGTTAAGTGAGAAAATTTCCTACATCACTAAAGGTTTACCTCCACATCATTAAGTGTGCATAGTAACCATATAAACTTTGCCATAGAGCTGATAGAATCTACATTTAATCGGGTATCTAGATTTCAATTTGAATGAGTTTTATTTAAAATCAATAAGTTAAAAAACAACGAATTATTAATGAATAATATTTCGTCAAATAAGACTTTACCTATCACGAAATACACTGTATAAAAAACCAGTACCAATAAAATCCAGAGAAATAAATTAATGAATAAGCCTAAATTAATGTCGATATTTGCAGGTGGTGGTGGTCTTGATGAAGGATTTAAAGCCGCTGGCTATGACGTAAGTTGTAGTATAGATCTTGAAGAGTGGGCATGTGATACTTTACGTAAGAACAATCCTCAATCACAAGTTATTGGTCCCCCTCAATACTCGGGTGATGTCAAAGCCATGTCACCAGAAGAAGTTTCGAAGATTACAGGTATACAGCCTAATGAACTAGATATGATTATGGGTGGGCCTCCTTGCCAACCTTTTAGTCAAGCTGCTTCCCAAAGGTTTTTAAAAACAGACATGAATTTCAAAAGAAAAGGCTTTGACTGTGAGGATAAAGGAACATTATTGTTTAATTTTATTGAGTATGTTTTATTTTTCAAACCCAAAAACTTCTTGATAGAAAATGTGCCAGGACTTCTAACTGTTGATGGTGGTAAGCAACTGAATGTTGCATTGAAAACGTTACAAGATGCTGGTTACATCATATCCGAACCTAAAATAATTGATGCGGTAAATTATGGTATTCCTCAATATAGACAACGTTTAATTATTTGGGGAAGCACTGAAGTTAAAAAGCCTGAATTACCAGAGCCTTCACACTCTTCTGCAGCTGATTTAATTTCACCACCTCAAAGAGTGGTTGCGCAAGCTTTGAGTAACCTAAGTAGTGAGTTAAAAAATACAGAAACTAGAGCCCATAAAGAATTATCTGTTGAACGCTATAAAACTCTAGAGTTTGGACAACGGGAAAAACGAGGAAGAGTTGATCGACTCAACCCTTTCAAGCCAAGCAAAACAGTTATAGCTGGAGGTATGAAAGGCGGTGGTCGTTCTCATTTACATCCTTTTATAGCAAGAACCATGTCTGTCAGAGAGTGCGCTAGAATACAAACATTTTCAGACAGTTATGAGTTTACAGGTTCAATAGCAAGGCAATTTACTCAAGTCGGAAATGCAGTCCCTCCCTTATTAGCAGAAAAAATAGCCTATCATATACTAAATAAACAATATGGAATTACAGTACCTAATTCATTTAAACACGAAGTGAATCTAAACTTAGATACACCTGTCGAAACACTAGTAAACAACATGCTAATTAAGGCCATCAATGAAAAACCAGAATGGGTCTATAATTCACATTCAGAAGCTTCTAAGGGGAAAAAGCGAGCCTAAATAAGCTCACCTTTTGATAGATCTGTAATAAAAAGAGCCAATTGAGCAAAGGACTGCTCAGTGTTTTTCATCGTCCCAGTTAAATCAACACGCCAATAAAAAATGTTAACCTCATGAGTTATAAAATTTAATTTTGAAAAAGTACCGGAATCTGACTTTATTTTATCAAAAGCTTTTTGCCTTTTTTTCTCATATGAAGATCTACCTTCAGCACTTTGAATAGGGTACTTTGAACAATTTTTGTTGTTGCCCGGATAAACCAAAATCGCATAATCAGTATTAAAGCATTGTGCATAATAAGTAATTTGATAGATATCTGAATTAGATACTAATAGTTTTGAGTTTTCACTAACTGAATACTTATTTTTAGAATCTATTATAATATTTTTAAATGATTTATTGTTATCCTTTGGTATGACGACAACATCAGGCTTAATTCTTTTCCCTTCCATTATAGGCTCTACTGGATGATCAATTTCTAGCTGTGAGCAAACATCAAAATTAGCTGGAAGTATTTGCTTTTCTAATTGTTGGCTTACAAGGCGTTCAAACAGCGCATCTAAATTAATTGTAAAATAAGGGGTAAATGAATCTTCTTCTCCACCTTCATAATGAAAACCATCATAAATTACTTGAGCGAGCGTTAAGCATTTCTCGTAATCTTTTCTGTGTAAGGTCGTGCTATTTGAAAGGCTTAGTTCATTAATATTAGGCACATAGTCAGATACTTCATGAAACACATTTAATAATTCACCTGCAATACCTTTAATTTCAGTGCACTTAGCTTCTTTCAAAACAGTACTTATAGCACCCTTAATATACTGATTTACATCCAGATCAGAAGTGGGTTCAGATATTTGTACAGTAGGAAATTCTGAAGCATTCGAAATTGTAGATTGAAAATCAATGTTTCCCCTAATCTCGGGGTCCACTTTGGTAATATGCTGCCTACTTTTAATAACTCCCTGCTTAAGGACGTCATAAACGGAAGATAAAAACGCTTTCGAAAAGTAATCTACAGAGGTAGTCAAAGCATCATACGAGACCTCTTCCTCAACAATTGTTTCACTATGATTCACCAGTTCTATTGCTCCAGCGACTTGAGCAAAGGCTAAACATTTCCCTACACTAATACCTGAAAATTTGGGTTCAAAAGTCAACTTAAAATATGAACAGTCAACTACACCGACAACTGGCCCCGGAATAATAAGAATATCATCTAATTCAACCTGATATTGGAGTTTGAATATTTCAACACCAAAGCTAATTTTATGTTTTTTAGCTGCTGATTTTAAAACCATCAATATTGAGTTCTCATTATATTCAGAGCAATTTAAAGCTATTTTTTCTAATGAGAGAGGCTTTCCTACTGACAAATTGAAATTTGGAACAGTTATCATTTTTAGTCCTGAGCTGTATTTAACAAGGTTACTAAATTTATAAGATCTTGCTCATTTATATCATCACCAAAGTCTAGTTTTTGTCTTATTTCTGGAGTACCAAATAATTCATCAAGCTCCTTTTTATTACCTAAACCAATATATGCCTCAAGCTGGGGGAGTACAGTTTCATTGTAAACACTCACTAGGTTTTTTAGTTTTATAGTTGAATCAACCTGCGGTACAAATAATGACTGCCCTAATGCCATATGTTTCCCTAGCATAGGGTGTTTAGTAATTCTTTTATTTAGCTTTTGAATTGAAGATACATATTCATTTATAGTAAATTCATCAAACTCAAAGGAGAATGAGTGGAGCCATTCGACTAATCCTTCATAATCAGGATTTACAAAGATAAATTTAAACCGCCTTCTAAGTGCTAAATCCAACTGCTTAATATTTCGATCAGCTGTATTCATCGTACCTATAATTACAAAGTTTTTAGGGAGTAGTAACTCATTCCCAAATTTAGATGTTTTGACACTTCTGCTATCACCGTCTAACAGCATCATTAACTCCCCAAAAATAGATGGGATATCTCCTCTATTGATTTCGTCTATTATTAGCAATTTCAACTGCTCATCGTCCGAACCAGCTGAATCTTTTATAAAATTGAAGAGTACTCCCTTTTTTGGCTCATACTTGCCATTTACAATAGAATACCCTTCAATAAAATCTTGATAGCTATAGGATGGATGGAATTGTACAACTTCATAGTGTGCAATATCCTTACTCAATTCATTCAACAATTTATCTACAGCGCGAGTTTTGCCGGTACCAGGAGGGCCACATAGAATAACGTGACTTCCACTTATAACCATATCCCTTAATTTATCTTCAGTTGCTGGCTTCTTCTGAATTGCAATATTTTCTATCTGAGTCATAGACTCAAAATCAGATTTTCTATCCATTGGATTTTGCATTGATTTCCTCTACCCTTTTCAATATCAAACTTTTTATATTATGTAATGCGCTTTCCTTATCCTTTTTGGCAGGTTTACGCTCAAAATAATAATGAGTCTTTTCTACAGAATGTTTTGATATAAGATTTAAGCTTATATCTCCATTTGGTAAGTAATATGTATAACCACTAATACATAAAAACCCTAGTAAGTCCGTAATCTTACGCGTTAACTTATCCCCACTAGGCTTTAATTTAGAAATTGAATCACTATTCCGAGATTTGATTATTGCATCGGATAAACTTTTACATTGTTTATGATCTTGGGAAGGGACAAGTATAAATTCTATTTCTCTAACATTTAAAAAGCATTGACTTTCATCTTTCTCTAATAGTTCAATTAGAACTTGTAGAATAAAGATCAAGGGGTACAGCTCTTTCCCTGAGGCTACCCATTCCTTCCAGTTATCTTCATAGGCAGGGTGAGGATATTTAAAGTTAAAGATTATAAAGTCATAAAATTGCTGACGTGAAATTTTACCTGTTCCTAGAGCTTTTCCAAATTCAGTTAACTTAAGTTTTCCATTACTCATTTCTTTTGGGTACATAAGCAATAAAGATGTAAATAGCCTCTCTTTATTTCTAGTAAAGTCTCCTTCAGGGTTCCATAACAGATCTTCTGTTCCTGAACGGTTAGGTTTCCATGTGCTCTTTCTTGTTCGTTCCTCTAAAAGTCTTTCTAATTTTTTAATTTTAGGGTTTGATTCGCTAATGAACTCTCCTTCAAATAAATTCAAAACAGATAGTGCTGGCTGTAGCACTTCATAAACGATGTATTCTCGAAAAGCTTCGAATTTCCATAAAAGAGCTTGTGACACTTAATCTTCCTTATTAACTATCGAATAATTATAAAAATATTACTCGATAGTATGCCTTTAAAATTAGGTTCAGTAAATCCAAATAAAGCCCTGTTTTATAAGAAGGATTTGTTCACTAATATTCATTGACTTTATAAATGTATATATTAAGTACACTCTAACGTTACAGTTTTTTTCCAGAATTAGGTTGTCAATTTTATCTCTATTATCTCCTAAAAATTCCATGCAATGTGGACTTTTAAAAGTTAAACATTACAGGTGATTTCATGAGTCAGAAACTAGCTTACATCCGCGTATCAAGTATTGACCAGAATCTTGATAGACAATTACACGGCATGAATTTCGATAAAACTTTCGAAGATAAATGTAGTGGTAAAGATACTAATCGTTCCGGACTAAATGAGCTAATTAGTTATGCACGTGAAGGAGATGAAGTATACGTTCATGATATTTCACGCATGGCACGCAATACAGCAGATCTACTTAGTCTCGTGAAAAAATTTAATGACAAAGGAGTATCACTCAAATTCGAAAAAGAAAACTTAGTGTTTTCAGGCGAAACTAATCCGATGAATGATTTAATGCTTACTCTTCTTGGTGCCATCTACCAATTTGAACGTAGCATGATCCTTGAGCGCCAACGCGAAGGTATTCAGATAGCTAAAGCAAAAGGTAAATTTAAAGGTAAACAACCAAACAAACAACTTCATCAAAAGATCCAAGAATTATTCAAGTCAGGTATGAGTAAACGGGCTATATCTATTGAGCTTGGCTGCTCAAGGCCAACAGTTTACAGGGCATTAGATTAGTGCTTTTGTAAAAGAGTTGTCTCAAATTGTGACACGCGAATCAAGCCTAACTAACTTTCCCATAAGGCTCTTTCTAGAATAAACATAAGCTCCATATCAAATTTATGCTTATGTTTACCTTTTCTATCCTCTATGCCTTCTTTAAGCCACAACCTTAGCCCTTCAATATTAAGCTCTTCGCTGTTTGAATGACGATAAGCATCCTTAAGTTGCTTTTCATTATTATTGATCATTTGCAAACAAGCATCTTCAAACGATTGTCTCTGTTCCTTCTCAACTTTAATCGTATAAAACTTTTCAGTATATCTAGTGTTAGCAATCTGACGTCCAAATCTTTCCCATTCAGAACTAAGCTGAGTAGTTCCAATTTCATTCAAGTTATAGATTATTGTTTCAGCTGTAGTACTGTCACCATCAATAATATGCCGCTCTATTCGTTTTGCTGATACCTGACATAACTTTCTCTTCTCACCCACTTGTAAGGTGGCAAGTTGCTTTAATAGCTTACTCAATTTATTAACAACTGCCTTTGTAGCCGTTTTTTTCTCGTGAGCCTTATTAGCTAACTTAAGCAGCTTTTCTCCATGCTCAATCCAATCGATTGGATCTTTCGGTTGATTAGGTTTAGTCGACATAATTAAGCCTCAAAATAAACATACCGAAAAGTATAATTGAAAACATACCAAAAAGTACATTTAAATCACACCGAAAAGTGTGATTCTTAATTGCGAGTTATTTGTTCTTCGGTAACGAATAGTGTTCTTAAATTTGAAAATAGTAATTTCGTATCTAACTGACAACTGTAAAAAGTTTATAAGGTCATTAGAACTTTTGAAAATTAGAGTTTTAATGAGGTACGCGTAGTTTGATATAGCTACACAACAAACAATGATATTGAACGGAGTTTCAAAATGAAGAGCAAAGATAAGCGCAGTGGTATTACTGATAACACTGATATTTATAATCTAATTAATACACACCTATCATCCAATTATAAAGAGTCATTAGATCAACATATACCAACAGATAAGATTTTAGATCCTGCATCTTCAAAATTTACTAGAAGCCGAGCAAGCTTACTTAATAAATATCACAATTACTTTTGGACCGAGGATGAACACTGTGAAAACTGGAAACGAGTCTTGTCAATATTTGATGATTATCGTCACTTACGTGAAACAGCATTAATTCAGTCTAAGTTAAAATCAAATGATTTTGATAATTTATTATCAGAAGACAATTTAATGTTCCTGCATCAAATGCTGACAACCAGTTTCGTAGATCCAGCGAACCATATTGAGTCAGGTATTGATGATTTTGAAATGACATTCCGTATCCCTATTGATTGGCAGGATAATATAGTACGAGAACTCAGTTATCATCCAGAGATCAAAGAAGCTAACCATTACACTAACAAAGGTTATTTAAAACGATATGGTAGAGTAAAAGAGTACCGTTTTAGCACGGGTGGTACTTTTGTATTCCACCGTATGAAGCATGGTAGCAAAGGCGATTGTCTAATTTCATTTAGGTTAAGTGAAACACCACGGCGTAATATATGTATTTTCTTTAATTGTATCTATGAAGCTCTAGGTAATAGTCACTACAGTGAGTTTCAAACCACAGCAACAATTACCCGTAAAGACCCCTACTTTTTAATCAAAGGCATTCCCTTACCTATGTTACTTGTAGACACGAGAAGTCATAACAAAGGCAAACCAATTAAACGCCAAGTTTTTGAGGGAATTAAGGGCGCTATTCTAGGCAGTTCATACTGGGGTGATAGACAGGCTAGTCATACCATCGTTTATTGTATGTATGCAAAACTTCTACACCTACAAGAGAAACTCATGAATGGTAATAAACCAACAAAGGTTAAAAAGTTATTTAGTAAATTATTTGCCGAGCTTAGTTCTGTGCATTGCATAACTAAAATTGAACGACGTATCAATACCCATCAGCAAGGAAGTAAATATGGTCTTATTAAAGATATGCATAATCTTCGTTGGCATACTTTCAATAAACTAGAGTTTTATTCTCCGCTGGCGTTTAACGAGCTTAGTCCCTCTATAGTGAAGAAAGTTTTTCAATACGGTTTATCTAATGTTCGAAAGGAGCTCACAGTTAAACAAGTAGCCAGCCTTGACCTAGTGTTATCGAACCCTGACTATAAGCTTTACTTTAATCACCAACCTATCGTTTACGCTATTGAAATGAAATTGGCGAAGCTACAGCGAATTATTCAAAACCCAGTAATGCTCACTAGCACAATTAAGGTTTAACTATTCATTAGAGCAAGGACGCTCTTTCCCAACTGAGAAAACGCCTATAAATATCTGCTTTTGAGTCTAGTTAAATAGTTACCACTTCCGCCACTTTATAAGCTCTATTTACCTCAACCTTCCGCATAATATTCTTTAGTATATTTTCCATAATTAAATCTAATCTTTAGTGGGCGTTTGAAGTTACAATCGTCATCACTTGCATCATCTTTCGATTTAAAGGATAAAATTTCATATTCATCAAAAATTTTTAAGCCGATACTCACCGTGGATTTACTAATACTTTTTCCCGTAGCTTTTTTAAACTTAGAGCAAATATGGGGTTGGTCTCTAAAATCTAAGCTTTTTTCCTCTAAATGCCTTTTTAATAAGAAACATATTAATTCTATATGCTGCGCTTTAGCTTTATGAATACTTCCTTTTTTATTTTGTCTTACCTCAGCTAAAACTGATAGAAACTCAATAATAAACATTTCCTTTTTTATCAAACCCTTAGACATAACCTACCCATTTTAAATGTAATATTTTGAATTTTAGTTTCCGTATTGGAAATTTTTAGAATATTGGTATTCCAGATTAATTATTATCCTTGATGAAAGCAATTTAATACATTAATTTTAGGAAAACATAGATGACTACAAAGACTATACTTCAGCTAACTATTAAGCCGAATTTGAATATATTTTTAGAGTTCCATCCGATTGAGAATATTTTTATCTATTTGACAGAGGGCGAAGACGACTCCCTCACTCTAAACACAAGAGACAAGAAGGTCATTGAAGATTCATTGAGTGTACTCTTCGATTACTATGAACCGTCTAAACACGATATTGACGATAAGCTAAAGGTGTTAGGCTCTTTAGCTTACTTAAAAGAAATAAATTGTATTGAATCATTATGGATAAACTACTATCCAGAAGTTAGAGAATATGAACTTGAAATAACATTTAAAGATAAATTTGATGAACGTTATATTAGTGGCTTTTGTTATTGCTTGTTTAATCTAGTATCTCGCTCTCACAAAGTAATTACATCAGAGCTCTCTATCGAGACAATGCTTTTTAGCATAGATGTGAGCGAAAAGTTTATGCTTGCTTTAAAAGGGTTTAAGCCCACATATGGTGAAAACTACGAAGTATACGAGCACCCTGTTTCAAAACCTTATTGTAACTTGCAAAACCTATAAGGTTTCAAAGAGGCTAATGAGGGGCCGATCAGCCCCATAAGAGACTTTGTGCTGTACAGAGCATTATTACAAATAATGCTCAATTTCCAAGTTAATTCAACAACGAATTTTAGGTATGTCTCGCCAATTACTTGTGTACTGAGGACTTAAGAAGTGCCGCTTCATTTGCCACACTTCTGATTGCCCTTCAGCACCAAGCCTTAATGTACCTTGTCCATAACGATGATTGATTCTATCAAGGCAATTCATTAACTGTGGATTAGAGTTGTCAGGCATAAACAAATCAGGTTGTTGAAATGCCCGACTTTCAAGTTCAATTGCACCTACTCCGCAACGATAAAACCGAACGCCTTCTACAAAGATATCATCCAAGACCAAACTAATGGCCTTGGCAATATCACAACTATTATCAGTGGCGATTGGAAACCTATAAACCATTGCTTGCTTATAATATTGACCTTCATCATGTGGTGAACTGGATGCGAAAACCATTAGCTTTTTAACCGTTGATGATTGTTGCCTTACTTTTTTGCCGACGATGACGCCATGTGCTGACAATGCGGATTTTAGTGTATGAATATCCGTAATACGTTGACCAAAACTTCGAGTTGAAAAGATTTCCTGCTTCGGCTCTTTTACTTCATCCCACGATAAACAGCTTATGCCATTGAGTTCGCTGACGGTTCGCTCAGTCACTACACTAAACTCTTTTCTTATGGCTTTAGGCGACTGTAAAGATAATTGGTAGGCAGTATTAATGCCCTGCATAGTTAAGCGTTTTGATATCTTTCGCCCTATCCCCCAAACATCACCGACAGCCATTTTCTCTAATATTTCTTTGCCGCTTTTAGCATTATCAATAACTGCAACGCCATTATAACCAGCCAATTTTTTAGCCGCATGATTAGCCGCCTTCGCTAAGGTAGACGTTGTACCAAAGCCAACGCCAACTGGTAGTTTAGTTTCTTTCCATATAGCCCTTCTGATGTCATGACCATATTGGTGCCAATCTTTAATTACACCACCATAGTTTTTGAAATGTAAAAATGATTCATCAATAGAATAGACATAATGATTATCACTGTACCGAGCGATGATATTCATCATCCTCTCACTTAAATCGGCATAAAGTTCGTAGTTAGAAGAACGAACCACAACACCGTGCTTTTGTAGAAACCATTTAAGCTTAAAGTAAGGCTCAAACTTAGGAATACCAAGTTTTCTAGCAATAGGACAAACGGCACAAATGCACCCATCATTGTTAGTTAAAACAACTACAGGTTTATTTCTTATGCTTGGATCAAATACCTTTTCGGCACTAGCATAAAAAGAAACCGCATCAACTAATGCATACATGCGGATAATTCAGGCGCTTGGTGATGAAGCCTAATGGAACGAGTTACTACTCCTTCTAATTGAAAATCATCTTCAGGTTTTATCGTTACAGGTGCGTGGACTTTTGAGGCTGATAATAACCTTGCCTGTGGTTTATCAATTAACTTACAAACAAAACAACCATTAAGGTTAGCAACAACCACATCACCATTTCTGGCGGTTAGTGAACGATCAACAATAAGTAAATCACCATCAAAAATGCCAATACCTTCCATCGATTGACCCGAGGCTTGACCAATGAAAGTTGCATTAGGGTGCTTAATCAATAATTGGTCAAGCGACAAACCAAGCTCTTTATATTCTGCCGCAGGACTTTCAAAGCCAGAGATACCAGCTTCAATATAGATAGGAATAACTTTCATAAATAAAAACCACTTAACTGTATATAAAAACAGTATAGTGGTTTTTTATTTTATTAGGAAGTTTATTGTGACTTCAGGTTTAAGGCGGGTTGACTTTACATGCCTCGTCAACAAATGAATTACCAAGCCCTTGTTCTGTTTCTATTCGTTTGTTTCTCAGGCATTCCCACTCATCAACAGGATCTAATTTATCCCAGTATAAATACATAGTTAATTCAGTATCTGGTATCTGAGCATTATGTTCTTTAATCATATGGAAATAGGTACGTGCAATATTACCTTTAACATTATCAGGAGGCTCAGCTACGTCTTTATCAAAATCGATTTCAAAGTCGCACTGACCATATGACCTTTGTTCACCTTGAACAACCGCAAAAGCAAAGTTTGAACGGTCACCATTTAATTCACCTACCGCTGGCGTAAGGTTATTCATATCATCATGACCTTTTTTAAATGCTTGGTTTAACTTATAGGCACAATCACGACCACTCATAAACTTACCATTAGATTTCTTACACTCAGGGTAATTTCTTTTATTTTTCCACTCATCTAAATGACCACCAATCACATGAGCAGGCACAATATGTTCCCACTCAATACGGCTGACTCTGGCATTAGGTTTGCCTTTCTTAGTAATTGGATTTCGAGGCTTGTATCCGCAGTTTTCAGGATAAATCATGGTTTCATGTGTGTTGCCGTCACCGTCTTTATCCTTAGTATCATCAAAAACATAATCGCAACCACAATAGAAGGTGGTGTGTTTATCAAAGTACACAGCCTTTTCAGCTTTTGATTTCGCATTAGAAAAGCTAGTTGGGTAATCAGCTAAAGCTGTTGCCGATAACAAAGCCGACAATACAAATAATAAAAAACGGTTCATCACTATATCCTTAGTTTCTAAAGCCTTTCATAGGCTGGTATTTCAAAGTAACTATCATCTCTCGACTTCAAAGCTTCTTTGAATGCTTCCTTTTTACTTTTTCGTTCAACAATACTTTCTCCAAATACATGAAGGTGAGCACTTTCCATTATTTGAGCAGACTGCTCTCTATCAATTACCGATAACAATTCCCCTGCCTGTATAAAGCCTTGAATGCGGTTTTTAAGTTCAGCATCGGGCTTTCTAGCCAAAACAGATTCAAAATATTGAGTAAATAGCGAGGTTAGCTTGTCCGTAAAAAATTTATTATCCATTGGTTTTCAAAGCACTCATAAAATATCCATATGTCGATGATATTCCTTATTTAACTGAAACACTAGCCGAATAAATCTGTCAGAGGACACCATACTAAAACGGCTTTCAGGCTGCTATTTTGGACTCAAAGCAATCAACTAGGAATACCATGAAAACAGTCGAATCTAATGCACGGTACATCGCATCAACTATCGCGGCTAAGATGTTAGATATTAACGCTTTTGATGAAGGGTTTATTGAAGATGTACCAAGAGATATTATCAGCAGAATTACAGGAAAACGCTTTAAGAAGGTTTACGGTAATTGCCCTCAAAAAAAGCTATCCGCATTTAAAACAGCATTATCGATGGTCAACATAGATGAATCTTTGACAGTTTCATTTGACCATAATTTACAACTTTTAATCGAGAAACTTGAATTGCCTGAAACATGTAAGCAGGTATTAAAGCTTTGCGCTGTTACAACTATAAATGAAGGTCTTTATGCGTTTTTCGAAGAGCACCTTCGCCATTGGGTAAGTGATGTCGATATTGTCATTGCCGAAACATTAACGTTAACCGTAGACGAACTAACGTGCGCAATTCAATTGATATCAAATACTTCGCTTTTTGAGCAAAGCGATAAATCTATTTTTGGGTTGTTGTTAATGCCCTATGCGTTGGCTAACAATTTAATGAAGCAAAAAGCCACTTCATACCATGATTTACTCGACGGTCTGTATTATCAAATACCAACAACTTCTTTGACCTTAAACGATTATCCACATATTGAGCTGAGTTATGTCAGTGAGTATCTGAAGTATGCAGTGGCTAACAAAACGGTTGGTGTAAATATTCTTTTATACGGGAGTGTTGGCACAGGCAAAACATCTTTATCACAAGTATTAAGTCGGTATGCAAAAGCGAGCTTGATTGCCGTTAAAGCCGCAGGAGGAAACCTATATCGATACACCGATGAAATAAACTCGGAGCAAAATTCAGGTCAATTAAGGTTACAGCACTTTAGGCTAATGCAAAAACTATTTAAGCCAGATAAGTTTAGCTGCCTATTAATCGATGAAGCAGAGGATATCTTCAGTGGATTCGCTAACGGCTCAAGGGTAAGCAAGGATAGACTAAATAGCACATTAGAGAGCAATACATTAACAGCGGTGTGGATCACTAACCATATTGATTGCATTCCTCAGTCGGCTATAAGACGGTTTAGTTATGTATTAAATGTTGATGTGCCGCCCAAGCATATCAAGGCAAAAGTACTAGCAGCACCGCTTAAAGGCTTATGGCTGTCACAAAACTACAAAAATGGGCTCGCTAATATTCCTGATTTAGCACCTGCGCATGTGGTTAACGCCAGCAACATTGCTAAGGCACTGCACTTAACAAGCAAGAATGCTGAAGAATGTATCGACCATCATATTGACCAGTGTTTATCGGCTTGTGGTTTACAGACTTCGGTAACTAGCTACAAACCAGAAATGGATTTTGACTCACGCTTTATTAACTTAAGCGGCTCACATACCAAAATTGAACATGTGATTGATACAGTAACTAACTTCACAGGCGCGAGATGTTTATTACTTGGCGCAGCTGGTACAGGGAAAAGTGCCTTGGTTCATCATATTGCCGAAACACTAGAGCAAGAGTTAATTACCATCAAACCTAGTGATGTACTTTCAAAGTATGTCGGTGAAGCCGAGCAAAATATTGCCAACCTTTTTAAGCAAGCAAGTAACAGTGATGCGATTATTTTCTTGGATGAAGTAGATAGTGTTTTGACTTCTAGAGATATTACTTCTGAATTACATCAGAAACAGCTTGTAAATCAGATCCTCATTGAATTAGACCGAACTGAACAAACTGTGTTCGCGGCAACAAACTACGCTCAAAATCTCGATAACGCACTCCTACGCCGTTTCGATTTTAAATTGAATTTTGAATACTTAACAACTAAGCAAGTACACACATTGTACGAAGAAAATTTTGGTAAATGCTCAACAACTATCAAAAACAAACTTACCGAGTTAAAGCTCCTAACACCGGGAGACTTTGCAATTACTTCAAGACGCAATCGGATGAATAAAAAGCCACTAAGTGACAGTAAAAACCTCGACATATTAACCCAAGAAAACAACCGTAAATTACCAAGAAAAGCTATCGGCTTTGTGAACTAAACCAACCAGTTTTATAACCCGAAGTATTTCGCTTCACACAACCTAAACCTTTAAAAGGAAACAACCATGACTAAATCATTATTGAGTACACTCAAGACCGCGCCACGTCCTGAAAAAACTTCAGACAATCCAGTATTAAAACGCCGTGAAAAGCTGTTAGCCAAATTGGATCAACAGCTGGCTATGGCAGAAGCCCACATTGCTGGCGAAACTTATACTGCCTACCGTGAAAAGTGGCAGAAAAATCCTGAAACGGGTCAACAGGAGAAAGTAAGAATTCCTAAGAACGTTGCCAAGTGGTTCTACAAGCGCAACAACCAATATTTCTTTGAAGTGCGTTATGCCAACAAAGCACTTGAGTTAAGCAAAGGTAACCATGCTATTGAAGTTGGTGAGCAAAAAAATTTAACCAATGTTATCCGCACCGTGATTGATGCTGTTGTATCGGCTGAATTTGACCCTTTCCTCGAAAAAGTATCTACTAACCTAACGAAGAAACGGTAAGATAATGAACAAGAAAGTAACGATATACATCGTTACTTTCTTGTAATTAATAAAATATACTAATCCTGCTTTTTTTCTAAGGTACTTGAAACTTTTACTTCGTTAGAGTCACCTTGCGCAGAATCTTCTTTAGATGAAGATATAACCTTAGCAAACATTTTTACCGCGACACTACGAATTTGATCCCTTTCTTTGTGGTATGAAAACTCATTAGGCTTACTCATAAGAATTTGTCTCATGCTGCTTTACCTCCACTTTCCTTAAATTGTTTCATTGAAAAAAGGTATAGTTCAAGTTCCACTCGATCCGCAACCTCATCTAGAATCTTTTCACATGCTCTACACTCAGCTTCGTCATAAGGAGTGCATATATATTGACCATATACCGCAATGGTGAAAATGTAAACAAATTCGACGTTACTAACTGTAACACGAACAGGTTTACAAAAGACGGAACCTTTCCCTGTTTTTTTTGAACGATTCGATTCAAAGAATACACCTTCCTTGATTCCTTTTCTAAGATCTGGAATAAACAAACTATCACCAGATTCAAAACAGAAGCGCGCAGTTGAACTCCCTTCCATTAGCTCTCTTGCTTTAGTATGTTGTTTTTGCGAATCACACTTTAATGCATACCACCACTTAGGCCCACTTAGGTTGCCTTGAATAATAGTAATGCCAATATTTTTTTGGTCTATACCTAACCCTGAGACTAAAAATCTTTTTGTACCGTCCAGCACATGCTCCAACTGATCTCTTGGGTGTGTAATCGTTTTAAAAATGTCACCCGTAGGCTTTAGAGATTTAGCCTTATTATTAAATCTATCCCGCTTTTTTTTAACTAGTTCGTTAAAAAAGGTAATCATAGACTCAGTAATCTTTTCGTATTTAGCTGTAACCTGACCCTTACAGCTTTCAGCAATTCCTTTTATAAACAATATGATAACAGTCATTCCTGCTAATATACTGAATATAACAGTGTGTATATCCTGATAATTTTTAACCCACGTCCAATCATTACCCCATATATCTAGGGTGCCATAATAAAGCCCTAGTATAGGAGGAACGAAAATACTTAAAAAAGGTGAACTAAGAAAATCAATAACCCTGTTATTGACAAATATGAAATATAAAAATTTTTTCAACTACTCATACCTGATTAGAGAATTCAGTTACCATTATCCTTTGATAACATTTTTAAATTATTTTAAATAAAATCTATCACTTATAGTTGATTTAGGCAATTAATAACAAAAAAGCCCTATCCGACTAAGGACAGGGCTTTCTATATAATTAATGGTACCGGTGGGCGGACTCGAACCGCCACGCATTGCTGCAACGGATTTTGAATCCGTCGTGTATACCAATTTCACCACACCGGCAAAGGCTTGTAGCTAACTTTTCAGTTTGCAAAGAAATCAATTTTTGTATCTAAAAACCGAACTCTTTATAAACTAACCAACCTTAAAACTAGGTCAGTAATTTTTGTAATCTCGTAAAAACTTTGCAAATCTTTGCAAAAAAATAGTAAATACTAACTTATCTTGTAGCTCAATGTAATTAGCTGGGTACTTTAAAATGTCTTCAAAATACCTATATACACGTTCAATTTTGAATCCGTCGTGTCTACCAATTCCACCACTCCGGCGACACAGTGACTACAGCAATAAGCTGAAGTGCTGGCATTATACGAAATATTCATAGCTAAGCAACTAATTTATCTTTACTAAGGTATCGAGCGAACAAATTTTATCCATAATCTTTGTTTGTCGATTTAACTAATCAAGCACAATGGGATTTAATAAAGACTTTTACTGCTATATTGATTTGTTCTTTTATCTCTTCATCAGATGCTTGTTTTTGAGGTAGTAAAAGTAAGTTTGTGTATAACGGGCCTTTGGCCATCTCTAATAAAAAACGTGCGGCAAAGTGACAATCATCAATAACCAATATTCGTTTTTCATTAAGTTCTATTAAGTAGTCTTCTAAAGGTTTTACCCCCATTATCGGACCACTTTGGTAGATCATTTCCCCCAGCTCAGGGTGTTTAACTGTTTGCTGAACAACCAATCTAAATAACGAACGTATTTCAGGTGAGCACATACCTTTAACAAAACGAAAACATACGTCATTTAAACAGTCTGAAGCAGAAAGACTTCTATCAATAGCATTTAGGGTTTCTGTTTGAAAATAAACTTGACGCTGAATTACCGCAACGAGCAGCCCCTTTTTATTACCAAATTCATTATAAATTGAGCGTCTTGAACCACCCGTTTTATTAATAATCATTTGCAATGATGTTTCATCATAGCCATGTTCAAAAAATAACTGCTGGGCTGCATCTAAAATGCGCTCGCCTCTAGTAGTAAGTACTTTACATGTAGCTACAGTGTCTAATTTTCTGAGATCTTGAGTCATGGCAGTTAGAAATAGTTTACAAACATTTGACATTGGTACTACATAGTACCAAAATAAAAGGTACTGTATAGTACCAAATATAAAATTACACTCGTTGTTAATACTATTTAATCAAAAGTACTACATTTTTATATGAACTAAGTATTGATAACCTATTACCTATTCAAGGAATATTTATGCGTTTGATTATTGTGTCGCTTCTTGCCACTTTTCTTCTCGCTTGTAATGAACCTAAGCAAAGTTCATCAGCAGTCGTACGCCCTATTATGTGGACAACGGTGACTAGCTCAACGTTAGATCAGGTACGAACGTTATCAGGCATTGTTGCACCAGTAGAAGCAACGAAATTAAGCTTTGAAGTGAATGGGAAAATTGAGCGCATTAATGTGCATTTAGGTGATGAAGTCATTAAAGGTCAAGCACTTGCACAGTTAAATCAACGCAACTTAAAATTAGGCTTACAATCTGCACAAGCTCATTATCAACAAGCCAAAGCAAGCTTTTCTGATGCCAGAAATAGTTTTCTTCGCTATGAAAAACTAATTGAACAAGGTGTTGTATCTCAATCTGGTTTTGATAATGCAAAAGCAAACTTCGATGCCAGTAAAAGCGCTGTTGATGTTGCTAAAGCGCAAGTAGATATCGCAGCAAAAAATTTAGAAGACAGTACTCTAGTTGCTCCGTATAACGGCATAATAACCAAGCAATTATTTGAGCCTTCACAGCAAGTTTCTGCTGGTCAATCGGTATTTGAAATTGAAGGAAAACATGGCTTAGAAGTTAATGTGATGGTACCTGAAACATTAATTAGAGAGTTAACACGAGACACTTCCCTCGCTATTAGCTTCCCAGTAATTCCTACATTAGCGATGGAAGGAAAGATAACAGAAATAGGCACTCGTGCTGAATCAGCAAATGCCTTCCCTGTTACCGTAGTATTACAATCAGATAGTCCATTATTACGTGCAGGCATGACAGCAGAAGTTGAATTTTCTTTTCAAGGTGTAGGTCGCACAGGTTATACAGGTAAAGTAATGCGTATACCCGTTACAGCATTAAGAGCAGGTATTAATCAGAAGACATTTGTTTTCGTTTATGATTCAGCAAAACAAATCGTCACAAAAACAGAAATACAAACAGAAAACGTTTTAGAAAATGAAGTGTACGTTTCAGCAGGTCTAAGTGAAGGCGATATCATTGCCACCGCAGGTGTAGCATTTTTAAGAAATGGGCAAAGCGTTACTTTACTCGATACAAAAACACAGCGATTTAATTAAGTTAAAGGAATAAATACTATGAACTTAACAAAAACCGCTTATACCTACCGTAAATCAGTCTTTTTAATTCTTACTATTTTATTACTTAATGGTGTCTTTGCTTACTTTACCTTACCTGCACAAGAAGACCCAACAATAACCATTCGAGAAGCAATTGTTAGTACTTCATTTCCAGGCATGGCTCCTGATAGAGTTGAGCAACTGATCACCAAAAAAATTGAAGAAGAAATTCGAAAAGTTCCTGAAGTAAAAGAAATAAAATCAACGTCATCTACTGGGTTGTCTATTTTACATGTCAAAATTTATGATCGTTATTTTAGTCTCGATGATATTTGGCAAGATGTGCGTAACAAAGCCAACGCTGCTCACTTAAAAATGCCTTCAGGTACAAGACCTCCTTTTGTAAATGATGAATTTGGTGATGTATCAGTTATTACCCTTGCACTAACTGCTGATGGCTTTGATTTGGGTGAGATGTACGATATTGCTCAACATATTAGAGATACGCTGTATAACGTTGACGGCACCAAGAAAATAGAGATTTTAGGCCAAAAACAAGAGCGAATTTATTTAGAAGTATCGAATGCTAAGTTATCGCAGCTAGGTATTTCCCCTCATACATTAATCAACGAGTTGCAAAGTCAAAATATTATTCGCTCTGGCGGACAAATAGATACTGGTCAAGCAAGTTTTATTGTAGAGCCATCGGGTAATTTTAACAGTACCGATGAAATCGCAAATACATATATTAATATCCCTAATTCTGAAGATTTTATCGCCTTAAAAGATATTGTCAGTATTAAGCGTGACTTTATCGATCCACCAGACAAATTGGCATACTTTAACGGTAAACCAGCAATATTTTTTGCTATTTCAATGCTTGAGAATTACAACATTCTTGAGTTTGCCCCTAGGATGGATACTAAACTTGCCAATATTGAAGCTACATTGCCGATAGGTTACACCATAAATACTGCTACCTATCAAGCCGACCAAGTTGCAGCAACAATAGAAAATGTTTCTTTTAGTGTTTTACAGACATTGTCAATTGTATTAGTGGTTGTCATTTTATTTCTTGGTTTGAGAACAGGGCTGATTGTTGGCGCTATTGTCCCTTTTGTTATGCTCATTACATTAACCGTAATGCAATTTGCTGATATGAAACTTGAACGAATGAGCCTAGCAACATTGATTATTTCGCTAGGTTTATTGGTTGATAATGGCATTGTTATTGCCGAAGATTTTAAGCGCAGATTAGAAGAAGGAGCAGATCGCTTTAACGCGATGACTCAAGGTAGTGGTGAGTTAGCGATTCCGCTATTAACCTCCTCAGCGACAACTATTCTTGTATTTTTGCCTTTAATGCTGGCAGAACATGTTGCGGGCGAGTTTACTCGTTCTATCTCGCTGGTAATATTAATAACCTTGTTAACAAGTTGGGTGCTCGCTCTTTGTGTAACACCTATATTATGTTACTACTTTATTAAAGTTCCAGCACAAAGTAACACTGAAAAAACAGAAGAAGCTCAAGGACTCTTTAAGCGCTCTTATGAGCGTTTTATTCACTGGGTGCTTAAACACAAAATGTTATTTATTAGCATCATGATCGCTTTATTTATTGGTTCAGTCTATTCAATGAAATTTGTCGCTAAGCAATTCTTCCCTGACTCAGATAGAACCCAAATATTAGTGAATATTGACTTGCCTAATGGCACATCTTCTCGAGAAACCGACAGACAAATGAATGCGATTTTTACGTGGTTGAATTCGAAAGAGCAATTTGCATTTATTGAAAGTTACTCAGGGTACGTTGGTTTTAGTGGCCCGAGGTTTGTTTTATCACTTAACCCTGAAGATCCCGCGGCAAATAAAGGGTTCATTGTGCTCAACGTTAAAGATAACACCGACATTTCAGACACGGTATTAATGCTTGATGAACAAATAGAAAGCACTTTCCCTAATGTCTCTGCAAGAGTCAAAAAGATGTTCTTAGGCCCTTCAGATTCCAGCACAATTAAAATACAAGTAAAAGGCCCTGATAAAAATGTGATTTATCAAAAAGCCGAACAAGTTATGGATTTACTCCATAGCATTCCTAATACGATGGATGTTAGAACTGATTGGGAAAACCTGATCACAAAAATTGATGTTCAAATTGATCAACACCGCGCAAAACGCGCAGGATTAAGTTCCGCTGATATAGCGCAAGCACTTGAAACCTATTTTTCTGGCACTCAAATTACTGAATACCGTGAAGGTGATGAAATAATTCCTGTTGTACTTAGAGCTCCGCAAAGTGAAAGACAAAGCCTTGACCGTTTAAGAACATTAAATATTTACTCAAGTAAAACGGGTAAAACGGTGCCTTTATTTCAAGTAGCTAAATTAGCACCGTATCATCAATTTTCAATGATACAGCATGAAGATTTATTCAGGACAATAAGTATTCAAGCAAGAAATACAGACATGGCTGCCGAAGACTTAAAGCTACTTATTGATGACAAAATTGAAGCATTAAAACTGGATTTACCTGTCAATCATACTATTGAATATGATGGCGTAATAAAAGAGTCGTTAGCGGCACAAAAAGCATTAAGTGCAAACATGCCTATTGTACTTGGTTTGATTATTATTATTTTAGTTGCCCAATTCAATTCTTTTAGAAAGGCTGCCGTTATCAGTTTAACTATTCCACTCTCCTTTATTGGTGCGGTTATTGGTTTATTAGTTATGCAAGCTCCTTTTGGTTTTATGGTTACGCTTGGTTTATATAGCCTTGCTGGCATAATTATTAATAATGCCATTGTTTTAATAGACAGAATAAAAATTGAAACTGATAGTGGTAACACCGAATACCAAGCAGTTATCACTGCCTGTTTAACGCGTTTAAGGCCCATAACCATGGGAACAATCACTACTGTTATGGGGTTATTACCGTTAATTATCAGTAAAGATCCTCTGTTTTATGGTATGGCGAATGTCATTGCTTTTGGCTTAGCAATTGGCACAATATTAACCCTTGCTGTGGTACCAGTGCTTTATTGTTGGTTTTATAAAATATCTCGTTATTAGTCATCATTAGCGTATACCATCTCACTTTTAAAGCCATTTGCCTTACGGGTAAATGGCTTTTTCCTGAAAGATAAACCAATAGAAATAACAAGTTACCGAGTTCAGCGTTGATAGGCGAGCTTAGAGCAAGCAAAAATGAATTATACAGTATTGTTCTGTATATCTTTCATTTTGAGTCTTCATCGGGTTGCTAATAAGCTAGCGAAGGTGAAGATTCATTAATACACTTAGTACAAATTGCATTTACAGTGATACTCAAAAGAATGTATTTTTGCTAAACTCTTGCCATCACTTATAGATAAAATGTTAAGACGCATTTATCACAACTAATACTAAGTAAACTCTTAATTATGAATCACTTTGATTTTACCTCTTTTCCTCGTGCTGGTTTTCGACGCCGTTTTGGCTCATGGGTGTATGACGTACTTATCGCAATTGCAGTCTATATGGTCGCAGGTGCTATGGGCTTTTTGTTAATGTATATAGGACTGTATTTTGGGCTATTCGATATGCAAGGCTATGATCACTTCTCAGATACTATCATGCATACTTTTTGGTTGAAGTGGTCAAATGAACTTTGGAAGGCTGCTTGGGTTAGTTATTTCTTTATTTATTTTTGGGCGAAAAGTGGTCAAACATTGGGTATGAAAGCTTGGCGATTGCGCCTGCAAAACACTGACGGCTCTTTAATTAGTAAAACGACAGGATTAAAGCGACTTATTCCAACGCTACTAGGGTTAGGTAATATCGCTGTAATATTTGATCGTAAAAACAAATTAAGTTTACAAGACCGCTTAACTGGTACAGAAGTGGTAACACTGTCGTTAGAAGCCAATCGCGGTAGACTTTAAGAACTAATCCCGCTCAATAAAAAACCACTGCAAGATTTTACATTGCAGTGGTTCATTCTATTAGCTATTTTGTTGTTGAGTCATCAACAACAAAATAGCTCTGTTAACTGACTTTTTTATTCATAAAGTACCACGCTGTACTTATAAATATCAGGCTTGGCATCACTGCACCGATAACAGGAGGAATTTGATAGACCAAACTGATAGAGCCTAACACCTCATTACAAATAAAGAACAATATCCCTGTAAAAACTCCCATCATAATACGTGCGCCCATTGATACTGAACGCAATGGACCAAAGATAAAACTTAATGCAACAAGTAGCATAACGGCTACTGTTAATGGCTGCATAAGCTTACGCCAAAAGGCAAGTTGATAGCGACTTGGATCTTGTTCATTCGCCTCTAGGTAATCTAAATAATCTATTAACCCTCTTACCGATAATGACTCAGGTGTAACGGTAACAACTCCAAGTTTTTTCGGCGTTAATGAAGACTGCCACACCTGCTGCTCAAAATTGGCTGTAGTTATTTGTTCACCGCTAAGGTTTGTTTCCACCACATCATTGAGTAACCACTGCTCACCTTGATAAAAAGCATTTTGTGCAGATATCCAACTTTCAAGTTTAAGTTGCTCATTGAAGCGATATATTTGAACTTTCTTTAATTGCCCTTTTTCTAACACTTCTCCAATGTTGACAAAGTAATCACCATCTTTAGCCCAAACCCCATTTTTTGCTGAAATTAAACTACCACCTGATATTGCTTGTGCTCTTATCTCTCTTGCCTTTGCTTCTCCACTAGGTGCTAACCATTCACCAACAGCCATACTAACCACAATTAACAAAATTGCTGTTTTCATTACTGATTTAATAATATCTAAACGAGACAACCCGGCAGCTTGCATAACAACAAGCTCACTATTGCTAGCTAACATGCCGATTCCAATTAACCCACCTATTAATGCTGCCATAGGGAAAAACACTTCAACATCACGCGGAATAGCATACAAAACATATAAGGCAGCATGCGATAAATCATAATTACCACGACCTACGGCGCGCATTTGTTCAACAAATTTAATAATTCCGCTAACACTGACAAAAACAGCAAGGGTTAAAAAGGTTGTAGATGCGATAACTTTGCCAATGTAAAGATCTAAAATTTTCATTCAGACTCCTTACCTTTGCTTGAAGGCAGAGCAGTTCTTCGTTTAATTTTTGGTAGTTTTGCTTTAATTTTTCGACCGCTGGTTCGCTCTTTCATCAAGAGGGTGATTCCTAAAAATAATGCACTAATATGTATTGGCCATAATCCAACATAATTGGGTATAGCCTGTTTTTCTACGCCTGATCGCATTGCTGTTAATAATAAAAAATAAGCCAGAAATAACATCAGAGCAGGCAACATTTTAGCAAATTTTCCCTGTCTCGGATTAACCACACTCAGTGGAACCGCAATAAAAGTTAAAATAATACACGCTAAGGGGAACGCTATCCGCCATTGAATAGTAGCTCGATATTGTGCGTACAAATCAGGCTCTACTTTATTGAATAGTTGGCTTGTCGGTAAGGCAGACAATTTACGATATTGGTGTTCAACGGCTTGATCTTTAATTTCAATATAATACTTTTCAAAAGCTACCGATTGAAACTCACCATTTTTAGCATCACTATGGTATCGAGTACCATCACCTAGCACTAAACGTTGCGCCCCTTTCTCATCCTCAAATACTTGCCCTTTATCCGCATAGACTAAACTTGAATTGATAATATGTTCATCAGCACTATTTTCATCAGGTAACTGCGCTACAAATACTTTGTTAAAGCTGTTGTCTTGGCGACTTTTATCATGGATAAATACTACCGCGTCTTTGTTACCGGTTTGTTGAAATCGTCCTGCAACAAGCGCACTAAGACCAGAATCTGCAGCAAGATCCTCTTTTACTTGATATTGATATTCAGAAGCCATGGGAGCAAGATATAAGGTAAATAACCCCGTAAAAACAGCCGTAATAAAAGCTAACACTAAAGTAACGCGCACTACATACCATTCACTCACGCCACAAGCATGTAGCACCGTCATTTCGCTATCGGCATAAATACGACCATAAGCAAGTAAAATGCCTAAAAATAGACTTAATGGCAGCATCATGCCAGCCAAATCAGGTACTTTAAGCGCAATGAAAGTCATGACTAATTGACCCGGTATACTACCCTCTGACGCATCGCCTAATACGCGTACAAATTTTTGACTGATAAAGATTGTCATCAAGACAAAAAATACCGCCATTTGTGTTTTAGCAACTTCTTTTAATAAATAACGAAAAATGATCACAAAAAGATCCCGTAAAAACTTAGTTTTTTTCTGACATATCGACAATTTTTAAGTAAACTTGTCGTTTTTGTAAGTAAACTATATAGTCACTAACTAAGTACTATTGATAAATGCGGCTATAATTATAGCCCTGAGCGATATCAATTTAATAGTCAACAGTGCTATTTTTTACTTATTTTAGCAAGTTAAAGCAAATTAATTTGTCATAAATTGATGTTCATTGCCTAAAGTAATCGATATTGCGCAATGTTCTAACAAGTAAGCAGCGAGACAATATAGTAGTTTAGCCTAGCGTAAAAAGGCCTCGCTCGCTGTTTTATTAAAAACAAATAACTATGTAAAAGGAAAGCCCATGGAGTTCAGTGTAAAAAGCGGTAGCCCAGAAAAACAACGCAGTGCCTGTATTGTTGTCGGTGTATTTGAACCTCGCCGCCTAAGTGCCACAGCTGAGCAATTAGATGAAATCAGCGAAGGTTATATCAGCAACCTTTTACGTAAAGGTGATTTAGAAGGTAAATCAGGCCAAATGTTGTTATTACATCATGTGCCTAACATCTTAAGTGAGCGCGTTTTACTAGTAGGTTGCGGTAAAGAACGTGAACTTGATGAACGTCAATACCGTCAAATTATCAACAAAACCATTAACACCTTAAATGAAACAGGTTCAATGGAAGCGGTATGTTTCTTATCAGAACTTCATGTTAAAGGTCGCGATACTTATTGGAAAGTTCGCCAAGCAGTAGAAGCAACACAAGATGGTTTGTACAGCTTTGATAGCTTAAAAACCCGTAAGGCAGAGCCTCGTCGCCCACTTCGTAAAATCGTATTTAATGTACCAACACGTCGCGAGTTACCTATTGGTGAACGTGCTATTGCTCATGCATTAGCGATTTCTGAAGGGATTACTACCTGTAAAAATGTTGCCAACATGCCACCAAACATTTGCAACCCTGCTTATTTAGCTGAACAAGCCAAAATTCTAGCCGATGATTATGACAACATCAGCACAGAAATCATTGGTGAGAAAGAAATGGAAGAGTTAGGTATGGGGTCATACCTTGCTGTTGGCCGTGGCTCAGCAAATGAATCCATGATGAGTATCATTAAATATGATGGTGCTGGCGATGACAGTAAGCCATTAGTCCTTGTTGGTAAAGGTTTAACCTTTGACAGTGGCGGTATCTCGTTAAAACCAGGCGCAGGCATGGATGAAATGAAATACGATATGGGGGGTGCCGCTGGTGTTTTAGGTGCGATGCACTCATTAGCTGAATTGAATTTACCACTTAATGTTATTGGCGTATTGGCGGGTTGTGAAAACATGCCAAGCAGTAATGCATATCGCCCAGGTGACATTTTAACCACCATGTCTGGCCAAACAGTTGAAGTATTAAATACCGATGCAGAAGGTCGTCTAGTGTTGTGTGATGCGCTAACGTATGTTGAGCGTTTTGAACCAGAAGCGGTGGTTGATGTGGCAACCTTAACAGGTGCCTGTGTTGTCGCACTTGGTGCGCATGCATCAGGTTTACTCAGTAGTCATAACCCATTAGCTCACGAGCTATTAAATGCGTCTGAGCAAAGTGGTGATAGAGCATGGCGTATGCCATTATGGGACGACTATCAAGAACAGCTTGAAAGCCCGTTTGCTGACTTTACAAACCTTGGTGGTAAAGAAGCAGGTACTATCACAGCGGCTTGTTTCCTATCTCGTTTCACTAAAAAGTACCATTGGGCACATTTAGATGTGGCTGGTACCGCTTGGCGAAGTGGTGGTAAAAACAAAGGTGCTACAGGTCGCCCTGTAAGTATGCTTACACAGTTTTTGATGAACAAAAGTGGTGTTGAACAAGGCGAATAGCCTAGTCGTGCCCAAATAAACAAGGCGGCTTATGCCGCCTTGATGAGTTTTACGCAAAACAAATAATTAGGTACAGCAAATAAATGCAAACCCAAGTAATGTTTTACCAATTGCCAGAACTTAAAGAAGCTTCAGAGCAATTAAGTAATAATACTGATGATACCAAAGACACTCTTGAGCGCTTTTCAAGTGCATATCAAGCTTGCCTTCAAGCAAGTTACTTTTATCGTCAGGGGCAAAAGGTTTATATTTATTGTGATGAGCAAAAAGCAGCCGAAGCTATTGATGAATTGCTATGGGCATTTGATAGCGATAGTTTTGTTCCACACAACTTAGTTGGCGAAGGACCTAAACAAGGCAGTGCTGTTGAAATAGGCTGGCAAGCCCCAAAAGGCAGAAAAAGTGTATTAATTAATTTATCTAATACCGTACCAAACTTTGCCCAACAGTTTAATTTTGTTGTTGATTTTGTACCTAGCGACGCTGAATTAAAACAATTAGCCAGAGAAAGATTTAAAACCTGTCGTCAGTGGGGGTTTCAAGTTGATACCCAGACGATAGCACAGTAGCGACAATGCTACCTAAGTAACACATTGAATTGCTTTAATTTTAGAGCTTTTATAAAATTTTTATACCGGATAGTCTGATGGAAAAAACGTTTAACCCTACTGATATTGAACAATCTCTTTACCAAAGCTGGGAAAGCCAAGGTTATTTTAGCCCTACTGGTGAAGGTGATAGCTATAGCATTGCTATTCCACCACCTAACGTCACAGGTAGTTTACATATGGGACATGCTTTTCAGCAAACCATTATGGATACTTTAATCCGCTACCAACGCATGCAAGGTAAAAACACCTTATGGCAAACTGGTTGTGACCATGCTGGTATTGCTACACAAATGGTGGTTGAACGTAAAATAGCAGCTGAAGAAGATAAAACTCGTCATGATTATGGTCGTGAAGGCTTTATTGATAAAATCTGGGAATGGAAAGAACAATCTGGCGGCACAATTGGCCAGCAGATGCGTCGTTTAGGAAACTCTATCGATTGGTCTCGTGAACGATTTACCATGGACGATGGTATGTCTGAAGCCGTACAAGAAGTTTTTGTACGCTTATTTGAAGACGACTTAATATATCGCGGTAAACGTTTAGTTAACTGGGATCCTAAGTTCCATACGGCAATATCTGATTTAGAAGTTGAAAACAAAGATAAAAAAGGTCATATGTGGCACCTACGCTACCCATTAGCAAACGGTGAAACAACAGCCGAAGGCAAAGACTACCTAGTGGTAGCGACAACACGACCAGAAACCATGCTGGGTGATACAGGTGTTGCAGTTAACCCTGAGGATCCACGTTATAAAGATCTTATCGGCAAGCAAGTATTACTTCCATTAGTTAACCGTTTGATTCCTATTGTTGGTGATGATCACGCTGACATGGAAAAAGGTACAGGTTGTGTGAAAATCACCCCAGCCCATGACTTCAATGATAATGAAGTCGGTAAACGTCACAACTTGCCATTAATCAACATTCTAGACAAAGATGCGGCCATTTTATCTGCAGCAGAAGTTTATAATAATAAAGGCGAACCATCGAACGACTACAGTACTGATTTACCAGAAGAGTTTGCAGGCCTTGATCGCTTTGTTGCTCGTAAAGCCATAGTAGCTAAATTTGATGAGTTAGGTTTATTAGTTGAAGTTAAAGATCACGATTTAGTGGCACCGTATGGCGATCGTAGTGGTGTAATCATTGAACCTTTATTAACTGATCAATGGTATGTTCGCGTTGAAAAACTTGCTGCTCCTGCCATTGCAGCCGTAGAAGATGGTGATATTGAATTTGTGCCAAAACAATACGAAAACATGTACTTTTCGTGGATGCGCGATATTCAAGACTGGTGTATATCACGCCAGCTTTGGTGGGGTCATAGAATTCCTGCTTGGTATGATGAAAACGGTAAAGTATATGTTGGTCGCAGTGAAGAAGAAGTGCGTGCCAACAATGATATTAGTGCTAACAGCAAGTTATCACAAGATAACGACGTATTAGATACATGGTTCTCTTCTGCATTATGGACTTTCTCGACATTAGGGTGGCCAAAAGAAACTGAAGATTTAAAAACCTTCCATCCTACCGATGTTTTAGTGACAGGTTTTGATATTATTTTCTTCTGGGTTGCCAGAATGATCATGATGACATTGCACTTTAATAAAGATGAAAATGGCAAAAGCCAAGTACCATTTAAAAAAGTGTATGTTACAGGCCTTATTCGTGATGAAAATGGCGATAAAATGAGTAAATCTAAAGGGAATGTTATTGATCCTTTAGATATGATCGACGGCATTGGCTTAGATGACCTATTAGAAAAGCGTACCGGTAATATGATGCAGCCACAATTGGCTAAGAAAATTACCAAACTCACTAAAAAAGAATTTCCAAATGGCATTGAAGCACACGGTACTGATGCGTTGCGCTTTACCCTCACGTCGGTAGCGACAACGGGGCGTGACATTAGTTGGGATATGAAGCGCCTAGAAGGTTATCGTAACTTCACTAACAAATTATGGAATGCCAGTCGTTACGTTATTATGAATACTGAAGAGCATGATTGCGGTGCTTCTTCACCTGAAGCTAAGGGTGGCGATATGGAGTTATCCCTTGCTGATCGTTGGATCATAGGTCAGTTTGAACAAACAGTTAAAACGGTGCACGAAGCGTTTGATTCTTATCGTTTCGATTTAGCTTCTCAAGCGCTATACGAATTTACTTGGAATCAATTCTGCGATTGGTACCTTGAATTAACAAAACCGGTTTTATTTAAAGGTAATGAAGCACAACAACGTGCGACACGCCATACCCTAGTAAACATTCTAGAAAGCTTACTGCGTTTAATGCATCCAATAATGCCATATATCACAGAAACTATTTGGCAACGGGTGCAGCCATTAACCAATTTTGCTAAGAATGGCGATTCGATCATGACACAAGCATTTCCGCAATATAATGCGCAAAATTGTGATCAACAAGCAATTGATGATTTAGAGTGGGTTAAGCAGTTTATTATTGCAATACGTAATATTCGTGGTGAAATGGATATTGCACCAAGCAAGCCATTACCTGTATTCCTTAAAAATGTTTCTAGTGAAGATAAACGTCGTTTGGAAAACAATGAACAATTTTTAAGTGCTTTAGCTAAACTTGAAAGCATTGAGGTGCTTGCTGAAAATGAACAAGGTCCTGCTTCTGCGTCAGCAGTGATTGGTGACTTATCGTTATTAATTCCTATGGCTGGTTTAATTGACAAAGAAGCCGAGTTAGCCCGACTTGACAAAGCTATTGAAAAACTAACTAAGGAAGCCGCCAAAGTGAGCGGTAAGTTAAATAATGAAAATTTTGTTGGTAAAGCACCAGAAGCGGTTATAGAAAAAGAGAAAACAAAATTAGCGGATGCTGAAATTGCGCTTGCCAAAATGCAAGAACAAAAAGCGCAAATCGCTGCCTTATAAAATTTTTTTTATTATTTTTTATCTATTAATATGTGGATAGACCAGTAAGCCAAAACCTTACTGGTCGCCGCATTCTTGCTTAAACACCTATCAAAAACTTAATTTTTATCAAATAAAAATTGAACTATTCTAATATTTTATAAAGCATATTAAAAATAACTGTGCTAGACTTGTCTCTGCGTTGAGTTCTTGCGTTGCAGATGAAGGTTTTACACTAACTTTTGTTGTAGGTTTATCGGGTACTTCTGATGTACTTGAATATTCTTAACAGACGAATTTAGGCGATGCAGGCTAAATTTTGTTTGTGACGAATATAGTTTGTTTCCTTCCTCTTCCTGTACTACTTATGGTAGAGGGCATTTACTCGGGTATAACGATCATTACTAATTTAATAATGTTTTTAAATTAGGATCACATTTTTAATTATGACTACGGGAAAATGTTGGTATGTCAGATACAGTTACTGGTAAAGTTAAATTTTTCAACGAAACTAAAGGTTTCGGTTTTATTGAGCAAGAAAATGGTCCTGACGTGTTTGTTCACTTCAGTGCAATCACGGGTGACGGTTTCCGCACTCTAGCTGACGGTCAATCAGTATCGTTCAGTGTAAAACAAGGTCAAAAAGGACCTGAAGCAGAAAACGTTACTGCTTTATAATTATTCGCGTTTTTTAAAACGCTAATAAGCAAAATGCGAAGATTGATTCATTTCATCTTCGCTTTTTTCGTTTTAACAGCAGTAAAATTTTTTCAAAAGTTCAAAGCTAGCCACCCAAATACTTTCAATCTCGTCTCTATATCACTAATATTTTTTTAGTTAAAACACTATACTCTGTACTGCCCCTTACGCCATAAACGTATGACCCAAACAATACCAGTACAACAAAACAGCAGCATTAAATGTGCGAATAAAACAATTTGTAGATTATTAAACCCTCCAGTTCTGTTTTGGCCAAATAAGCCATAGTCCATAAAGTGCAGCATGAAGAACAAATCAACAAAGCGTTTATCGTCGTTACTATGCCCAACCACTCGTCCTGAACTTATCTCAATATAAACACTAGTATTCATCTCATCAGCAAAGTTAACTTGCCAAACGGGGTTTTGCTCTTTTAGAAAGTCCTCAATAGGAGGAGTTAACCGTTGGATTTTGCTAATTACAGCATTACCACTATAACTTTGTTCTGCAATTTGCTTTGCTATACCGTCATCAATGACAAGCTCTTGACCACTATAAGCATTTACCAGTGAGTGCTGATTAAAAAAGTGTTTATATAGCCCCTGATAATGGTTTACTAGATAATAAGGTGTATTAAGCAGCTGTATTAACTTAATTGAATTAACGGTTTGCTTAGAGCCTTTCTCTATTTGTGTTAATACTTGTTTAGGCTCTATCAATCGAGAGCTATCAACCTCAACTTTAGCTGGTTGAGTTCGATATTGATTTCCACGCGCTTTATCATGGTCCATTAAATTGAAAAACAGACCTGTGCCAAGCCAGATAACAACTTGAATAAAAACCAAGACAGCTAACCATTTATGCAGTTTAGCTAAAGAGGGGAATTTGCTCATACTTCGCTTTTTACTACGACTTAACCTCATGAGTTATTTACCGCAACATTTCTTGGTTTTCCTTGAGAAAATACGCGAAAGTAAATTAACACTAATCCAAAAAAGCTTGCCAATGATGCAATAACACTAACAATAAGTAGCAATGTATTATCGGCAGATTCTTCAATATAATCCATGACATGAAACGCAAACATCCAATCAAAAATACGCCAATAACTATGACGCTTTGTAATAACCTGCCCTGAATCTGCACTCACATATAAAGTGGGGCTCGCAAAATCATTAATATCAATGCGCCAAACAGGTAAGTGTCTTGCACTCAATTCTCTTGGAGCTTCATCAGACAGATAGCTCACATGAACGTCGCTACTGCTGACATCACCGTTATACTGTTGTCGTGCTATTTTTATCGCGATACTTTTTGATATAGGTGATAGCAAATCGCCATTGTTTGCATCCACTACATGATATTGTCCATCAAGTTTAAATCGATATACCGTTTGCGAAAGTAATCGCCCTAATTCAATCTGCTCAGCATGAGGATAGTGCTTAATCAATTGCTTAATAGAATACGTCAATTGACTACTGTGAAGGCTATTTAAACTAGGTAAAGCTCTATTGCTCTGTATATTATTCTGGGGGGGACGCTGGGTATTGATCAAAATACTATTTTGAGTATTGTTAACATTAGTGCTTTGTTCCTTATTAGGTTGTTTTATCAAGGAGTCTCCATGGATATAATGTATGTCCATCACCACCATATATAACCCTGATATTGACCAAATTAAAAACTGAATGCCGACAAACAACATTAACCATTTATGAATCGTTCTGCTTTTCTTATGCCAAGACACTTCAATTTCCTTATAAGTCGCTGAGTGCTTCAGTTAACATCGATCTAATTTGTAAAAAAATATCCTTATTAACCTGTTCATTAAACGCCTGAATTCTTGGTGTATGGATGTGCCCTGTCGGAATTGAAGATGAGAGTTTATCTTTCAATAATATACTGCGATATGATATTTCATTAGATAAGTAACCTCCGCCGCCACCTTCAACGGCAATGTGCCCAGATAAATCACTAATATTTTGCGGTGAAAAAGTTTTTGTCGTTGTGGTCACTTGCTTGTTATCGTTAATTTTATAAGGTCCTTTTGCGCGCTGCATCGCTTTAACAGGCAAACTAAATAGCACGAACTCTTTGTTTGATAATGGCTTTTTAGACAACAAAGGTACAATAGGATTTGTTTTACTTGCTCCAGTGTAAATATTTACATTGTCTGGCGCTTTAGCACTGCGCCTTAACCCTGGAAAATGTTCAAGATCGAAATCTGTTCTCCCCATAGATATCGTGGCAATTAAATCAACACGATTAACAGCATAAAAAGGCGCTAACAACGACTCCACTTCACCTTGCTCGAAATCTTCATACCTCACGGGGATCATAGCCGCATTGATTTCAGCGCTCACTACACCGCCTTCATCTTGATACTCAATGACAGTGCCATCAAGTAGAAGCGCAGCCAGACCTGAAGGGTTACTTTGATCAATATTTCTATCAAGTAAAAAAGGGTCAAAACCGGTAATTAAAATACGTTTATCACCCTTTTGACGATAAGTTAAATCACTTCGCCCCCTTGAGGCATTTTCAAACACCTCAACTAATGCCATTGTTTCACTTTGACTAAAGGCTTGACTATGCTGTTTGATAAAGGCATTAATCGTCAAACGAGTCCAATATAAGGGTCTATCATCAACTAAGGCTCCTAATTGAGCTTGTTGCTTGCTGTATTGCCATAACTCACCTGCTAAAGCACTAACCCTTTGCTTTGCTTGATAGAAGTCAGTTTGCTTATCCCAATCTTGTTTAAAATCAGCCCAATCGAAAAAATGTTGAATATCTGGCATTGCTATTAAAGCTTTGCTAATACGTAATTCTTCAACAGTTAAGGGTATGGGTTTGTATTGCTGATTACCCATTGCTCTAGAACCGTCCTGATTGGCATTTTGCCCATTATTCACACTACAAGCAGTTATTGATGATATTAGTAACAAAGTAAGCACTAACTTTTTAACAAAGCAAAACATTAAAAATCCTTATTATTTTTTATTAAAGCGCAACGCCACAGATAAAATAAGGTCGGCAGTACCAGCAGCGTTAACAGTAACGCACTGACCATGCCGCCAACCATTGGCGCAGCAATTCGGCTCATCACTTCTGAGCCGGTTCCTGTACCATATAAAATAGGCAGTAAACCAATAATGATCGAAAGAGAAGTCATCATCACCGGTCTGACCCGTTTACCTGCACCTGCTAACACAGCTTGATAAATAACATGTTTTGTTATGCTTTGTTTGCTTGTTTCACAACTCAACAACGCATATTGATAAGCTTGGTTTAAGTAAACCAACATTATTACACCAATTTCAACAGCTACACCAGCGAGTGCAATAAACCCGACACCGACCGCAACAGAGAAATTGTATTGCTGAAGATACATAAGCCACATACTACCCACCATAGCTAACGGTAAAGTCCCCATGATCATTGCAACTTCAACGATATTTTTAAAATTTAAATACAATAAAATAATAATAATGGCTAAGGTAAGTGGTACTACATAGGTCAATTTTTCTTTAGCACGTTGCATATACTCATATTGGCCAGCCCAAGTAATAGAGTAACCCGCAGGTAGCATAAGTTTGTCTTTTAACGTATGTTGCGCATCTTCAATATAATGGCCTATATCGACTCCTCCCTGCCCTTTTGGTTTAATATCGATATACGACCAGCCCGTTAATCGTGCGTTTTCAGATTTAATCCCTGGTGGACCTTCTTCGATAAATATATTAGCAACATCCCCCAGCACTATGCGCTGCCCATTGGGGGTAACGATTGGCAGTTTGGCTAATTGCTCTGGAGAGTCGCGATATGCTTGCGGATAACGCAAACTAATAGGATAGCGTTCCAACCCTTCTACCGTTTGACTAACATTCATCCCACCAATAGCCGTTGCTACAACTTGCTGAATATCAGCAATATTCAACCCGTATCTCGCGGCATTTTCTCGTTGAATGTCTACTTTGATATATCGACCACCAGCAACACGTTCCGAGTACACTGAAGCCGTTCCTTTTACATCAGCTAGTATCGTTTCTATTTGCTGACCTATTTGCTGTATTTTATTTAAATCAGGGCCAGATATTTTAATACCAACAGGTGTTTTAATACCTGTTGCGAGCATATCAATACGGGTTTTAATTGGCATAACCCAAGCATTAGTAACCCCTGGTAGCTTCACTAACGTATCGAGTTCTTGTTTTAAACTTGTCATAGTGACACCTTCACGCCACTGCGATTTAGGCTTTAACTGAATATAGCTTTCGATCATAGTTAACGGTGCTGAATCAGTAGCCGTTTCAGCACGGCCAACTTTGCCTAATACAGACTCAACTTCTGGCACACTATAAATTAACTTGTCAGTTTGCTGTAGAAGCTGCCGTGCTTGTCCTATGGAAATAGCAGGGTAAGTTGTCGGCATATACATTAAGTCACCTTCATCAAGAGGCGGAATAAACTCACTGCCAATTTTGTTTATTGGCCATAGGCCAAGTAACACAAAGAGAAATGCTGATACTAAGGTTACTTTAGGATAATTGAGCACACTTTTAAGCAACGGAAGATATAAATAAGTCAAAAATTTATTTATTGGATTATCATGTTCTTTAACTATTTTGCCTCGTATAAAATACCCCATGAGTACAGGAACTAAGGTAATAGCTAATGCAGCGGCGGCTGCCATGGCATAGGTTTTAGTAAAGGCCAACGGGGAAAACATGCGACCTTCTTGTGCTTCAAGTGTAAAGACGGGTAAAAAGCTTACCGTAATGATTAATAAGCTGAAAAATAAGGCAGGCCCTACTTCTGTCGCTGAGTCTATCACTATTTGCCAGCGCTTTTGGCTTGATATTCTCTCGCTATCAGGCTGGGCTTCAATGTGCTTATGCATATTTTCAATCATTACAATAGCGCCATCAATCATAGCGCCAATAGCAATGGCAATTCCCCCTAACGACATAATATTGGCATTTAAACCTTGTAAATGCATCACAATAAATGCGGTAAGAATACCTATGGGTAAGCTAATTATGGCAACCAATGAAGATCGCACATGAAATAAAAAAATCATACATACGAGCGCAACAACAACAAACTCTTCTATTAGTTTGTCAGATAAATTATTCACTGCTCGCTCAATTAACGCCGAACGATCATACACAGGGATCACTTCCACCCCGTCAGGCAAACCTTGCTTTAATTGTGCTAGTTTCTCTTTAACACCATTAATAACTTGCTGTGCATTTTCGCCATAACGCATCACTACAATACCGCCAACAGTTTCACCTTGACCATTAAGCTCAGCAATACCGCGACGCATTTGTGGGCCAATGACCACATCGGCTACATCTTTCAATAAAATAGGCGTTCCATTTTTATTGGCCCCTAAAGGAATATTTTCTAAGTCTCGCTCGCTTTTAATATAACCTGTGGCCCTAACAATATACTCCGCTTCAGCCATTTCAATCACTGAAGCTCCTATCTCTTGATTACCTTGTTTAATCGCTGTTTGAATCAAAGATAACGGGATATCGAACGCTCTTAATTTGTCGGGATTAACTTGCACTTGATATTGCTTAACCATACCGCCAAGTACGCTAACTTCAGAAACCCCTGGTACGGTTTGTAATTCATACTTTAAAAACCAGTCTTGTAAGCTTCGTAATTGGCTAATATCATGCTGACCGCTTTTATCAACTAAGGCATACAGATAAACCCAGCCAACACCAGTGGCATCTGGCCCAAGTTCTGAGGTAGCACTTTTTGGTAAACGCGCAGAAACTTGACTTAAATATTCTAACACACGCGTTCTAGCCCAATATAAATCAGTTTTTTCATTAAAAATGACATAAACATATGAGTCGCCAAAAAAGGAGAATCCTCTAACGGTTTCAGCGCCCGGTACAGAAAGCATCGCCGTTGTTAAAGGGTAGGTCACTTGATCTTCAACAACTTGTGGTGCTTGACCTGGGTAACTGGTTTTTATAATGACTTGTACGTCTGATAAATCAGGTAATGCGTCGACAGGTGTTTCTTTTATCGAATAAAGTCCAGATAGAACCAGCATAATACTCGCAATGAGCACAAGCACACGATTATATACCGACCATCGAATTATTGCGGCAATCATGGCTTACTCCTGTTCGGCCGTTAAAGAGAAATGCGTGATAACAAAGTCACCATCACGAATCTCAAACGTAAAATCTATTTTTGTTCCAACGTCTAATTTACTTAAATCAAGAGAGGGAGCAAAAACAAAGTCCATTGTTGCAGCAGGCCTGTCCCATTTTCTGATCGCCTCGCGCGATATATTAGCCATTTTATGCTGTGTCATTAGCGTATTAATAACACCCGATGTTTCGGCCTTGCTCACTGGCTCAGACATGCGATGTTCTTCTACTTGATGATGTAAACGCCTAAAGTCAGAGGTTTTACTCGATTCAGAATCCAATAAGAATTGTGCAGACGTAACCACAGTATCGCCCTCGTTAAGTCCTGATAATATTTCAACAAAATCCGAGTCAAAACGACCTACCCCTACTTCAATAGATTTAAAATGGCCTTCACCTAGCGCTAAAACAACGCGAGATTGACTGCCTGTTCTTATTAACGCTTCTTTAGGTATTATTAACCTTTCTTCATTATCATTTGCATGAATAACTACCTGAGCAAACATATTCGGCTTAAATTGCCCGTCAGGGTTATCTAATCGTACCCTCACTTTAATGGTACGTGTTTGTTTAGCTAGAACCGGATATACGTAATCAACTTCGCCTTCAAAGGCTTGACCCGGTAAATAATCCATTGTCATCGTAACAGGGCTACCTTGGTGCACTTTTGTCGCTTGGCGTTCAAACACTTCCGCTTCTAACCAGACTTGTGATAAGTCACCTATAGACATCAATGTTGCACCCGGTTTAACATAAAAGCCTTCGCGTACGTTTAAGTTTTCTACCACACCATTATGTGGAGCAAAAAAAGTAATACTTTGCTTTACCTTTTTAGCTTCTTGTATTTCTTTGATAGCTGATGCTGGTAACTGTAATGCAACCAACCTATTTTTGGCCGCTGTAATTAATTGTTTATTGTTGCGAGAAAGTGCGACTAGTAGCTCTTCTTGTGCGTTCACTAACTGAGGTGAGTAAATATCATAAAGCGGCTGACCTTTAGTAACCATTGCGCCCGTTGTTTTGACATAAAGTTTCTCTATCCAACCATCAACTCTAGGGTGGATATGATGTAACTTATCTTCATCATAGGTTACATAGCCAACGGTTTTAATTATATTATTTAGTACGCCTTTTTTAGCGGGTGCAATTCTGACACCGAGATTATTAACCACATCAGCTGAAATTCTTATAGTTCCAGAACCTTCATCCATTGAAGAATTTTCATTTTTATAAACAGGAACTAAATCCATTCCCATAGGAGACTTCCCTGGTTCATCTCGTCGATAATTTGCATCCATAGGAGCTACCCAATATAAAGGCTTTTCCCCCTTACTATCGTGATTAGTACCAGAGCCATTATCTAAAACTAAGTTGTCAGTCTTGGCCGAGATAAATACATAACTAAGAGGAATTAACGCACCTAAAACAAACGCGATAAGTAGGTACTTTACTGACGTATTACTCAATTTATTTGTCATAGTGTTCTCCTTTGCTATTTAGCTGACTTACCGATTGAGTGCTTTCTATCGGTAGCGTTCCAATAAAGAAATAATTTACGTCTAAAATAATTTTTTGCTTGGCTACTTCAATCGACAACTGCTCGAGTTGAGCCGTTAATACCGCAATCCTTGCTCTTACAACTTCAGCAAAGTCTCCTGCTTCATTGGTATAGGCCGTTAATGACGCTTGAGCTTGATCATGTATTTGAGGTAATAATTTTTCTTTGTATAAATCAAGACGTTGATTCAACCTAGCTAATCGCTCTTTCGCACTAAAAAAACCTGTTAGCATCTCACGTATTAATAATTGTTTTTGCGTTTTAACAGACTCTGTTTGAGCATGTGCCGACATAACTGCCTTGTCTTGTTTATTCTGGGTAAACAAAGGCAAGTCAAAGGTTACTCCAACAGAAAACAAATCGGCTCTTGATTGACCATATGGGTCGTCATCACGGTAGCCATAACTGGCATTTACTCCCCATTGAGGTTGATACTTTTGTTGCGCTAACGCTGTTGTTGCTTCACTCACATTTACTTGCTTATCAATCGCTTTAACGGCAGGGTGACGTGTGAAATGCTCTACTAGTTCTTGATTAATCGCTTGATTGAAAGAATGTTCAAGCAAATAGTTCGTTGTTTTCTTTTCATTCATATAGTTTTCATTGAGAAAAGATGCATCCACCAACAAATCAATAGTGGGTAATGCATTGGACAATATAACCGAGGACGATAAATTGATAGGCGCATTTAACTGCGATTCAAGTGATGTATTAACCAGCCAAGGAAGTAGGCGCCCTCGAAAACTGCCTTGTTGCTCAGATAATTGGTATAGCTTATCTTCTAAACGCGTTAACTCTAGTTGCGCTCTAACAATATCTTGTTGTCTACTTTTCCCAACACCACTGCCGTAGCTTGCTTCTGCTATTTGTCCTAATTTTTCAAATAAATTTCTATTTTCTTCAATTAAAATAATGCTCTGTTTAACACGAAATAAATCTAGCCATAATTGCCCTACTTTCACCGCAACTTTGGCTTTTCTATCGGCTCTCATTAATGGATATTGTTCTGCTTCAAATCGTAACTGTTGTTGCTTTATTGACAAACTGTCACCGCGAGAAAATTGTTGCGAAATCCCGAGCTTAAATTGTGTCATTGCTTCTTGCTGCAAATCAAAACCATTGGTCGGTAAATTAGCAAAAGCCATTGATATTTTCGGATCGTCCAAGGTACTTTCTGCGTCACTTCTTAACTCAAGCGCTTTTTGCTGATGTTTATTACCCACAAGCCAAGGATCATTTTGCCAAGCGAGTTGTATTGCTTTATTTAATGTTAACGGCTCACTTTCATTGTTTGCTAGCACCTGTGTATGAACCAAAAATATACTGCACAACATCAAAGGTGTTGAAATAAGTTTATTCATCAAAACTGCTCCTGATACTGGTTTATTTCAGCGTAAATTTCATGACTACCGTCAGCTTTCAATAGCAGAATGTGATAAGGCATAAACTTATCGCCCACCTCCATACCAAGTGAACCAACTGGCATAGCTGGCACTGCTAATCCAAGTGCATCTATGGGCTTTTCAGTTAAGAATTGGTTGATAAATTTAGCAGGCACATGTCCTTCAAAAACATAACCTTGCAAAGATAAAGCGGTATGGCAAGAGCGGTATCGAGTTGCCACCCCATATTTTTGTTTAATCACTCCCATATTGGTTTGGTTAATGACATCAGATTGCAAACCTTGAGCAGACAGGTGCTCTATCCATTTTTCGCAACAACCACAATTAGGGTCTTTATAAATAGTGAGTACTTCATCGTTATTATGACTTGAAGCCGTATGAGACTCTTTTCTCTCATCAACGGGTGAACATCCAGCAAGTACTAATAAAGTAAGTGCTAGAACATAAGATCGTACAATAACTGACGACTGAAAATTAACTGAAAACATTATGCCTCCAAATGGCAATTTTTTTAGACTTGAAATGAAAATAAGCAGCAGGTTTTACTGCGGCTAAACCGTTAATAGAATTATTACGTGATACTTTTGCGTTTACGCTAATGTTTATTTCACTGAAAAAAAGCGTGAATTTTAGACGCAATTGTGCCGTATTAGCTTACGATCGGAGGTCTAAAAAGAGAGGGCATGATTTGCTGGGGTAGCAACATGGTATTTTGATTGATTTTATCCGTTATATCGAGAATGACTGAGGGAGTTTGAAGCCTAGAAAAAGCAAAGACACTAAAACACCCACTGGTTATGCATTGGCAGTCACTGCTACAACAATTATCGTTACTAGTACTCATATCGTGAGTCATCATGGCCATTGACTGGTCTTGTTGACTCATCATATGACCGTGATGTGAAGGCATTTGAGATGCCTCCATACTTTGCACTTTAACTGCAATCATCTGATAAGACATTAATGACGCAGCTATACCTTGACCAACAAAGGTCAAAGATAACAGTAGCAAGCATAATGTTCTTTTGATGATAAACAAGGGGATTAAAGCCTTAATATAAGCTGTTATCTCGTAATTAAAATAATCCTAGCATTAAGGTAAGTAATAACGCAAGAACACGCTTATTTATTACTTACCCTAAATAAGGATTTTTAATATAGAAACCGTGATTAATCAGCGATGTACTCAACTACTTCTAAACCAAAACCAGATAGAGAGTGGTATTTAGTTTGCGAACTTAATAAACGCATTTTACTTACGCCTAGGTTTGCTAAGATTTGTGAGCCCACACCCACGTTACGCGAGCCAACATGACGGTTTACTTCTTTTACCGATTCACCCGCATCAATTTTCGCGTATTTCTCAACTAAGTTAATTAATTCATTTGCTGATTCGTGCTTGCCAAGTAACACTAATACCCCACCTTCTTTACCTATTTTTTCTAGGGCATCAGCAATAGGCCATGTCGCAACGCTTTCACGCTGACTAAATAATAAGTCTCTAAAAGTATTTTCTAAATGTACGCGAACCAATGTTGGCTGCTCAGCTTTGATTTCACCTTTTGATAAAGCAAAGTGTGCTTGCCCATCAATAGTGTCTTTAAATACCGTTAAATCAAAATCACCAAAAGCTGTTGGTAAATTACATTGAGAAATACGTTCAATGGTTGTTTCAGTCGCATTACGATATTCAATTAAATCAGCAATGGTGCCCATTTTTATATCGTGCTTTTTAGCGATAAGCTCTAAATCTGGACGACGCGCCATAGTGCCATCTTCATTAAGAATTTCAACAATAACCGCCGCTGGCTCTAGTCCTGCCATTCTTGCAATATCAACACCTGCTTCAGTATGACCAGCACGATTAAGCACACCGCCATCTTTAGCAATTAACGGAAAAATATGTCCTGGTTGAACAATATCTAAATGTGTAGCATCGCTCGCTGCTGCCGCTAACACGGTTGTTGCTCTATCAGCGGCTGAGATACCCGTAGTAACACCGGTGGCAGCTTCGATTGATACGGTAAAATTAGTACTGAACTGCGCGTCGTTTTTATCAACCATTAACGGTAATTTTAATGTTTGACACTTTTCTTGGCTCATCGGCATACAAATTAAGCCACGGCCATGAGTTGCCATAAAGTTAATCGCTTCTGGAGTTACTTTCTCAGCAGCCATGATAAAGTCGCCTTCATTCTCACGGTCTTCATCATCCATCAAAATAACCATTTTACCTAAAGCAATATCTTCGATTATTTCCTGCGGGGTATTTAAATTCATGTTGGCCTCTTGCTTGTCGCAACGTTTAACGTTTAGCTGCTTGTATGTTTTATTAAGCCTTAATATCAGGCTTCTACTATGTGTTACTTAAGGAAACCCGCTTTTGCTAGCATAGCTTCATTTATGTTTGAGCTTTTAGGCTCATCTGTTTTACCGTATTCTTTATTACCAAGTAATAATCGTTCTAAATAGCGAGCAATTAAATCAACTTCAATGTTTACCTTAGTTCCGGCTTTATAATGAGCAAAAATGGTCTCTTTAACTGTATGAGGGACAATTGTTAAACGAAAGCAATCATCACTCAGGGCATTGATTGTTAAACTAGTACCATCAACCGTAATAGAGCCTTTTTCAGCAATATAATGAGCCAGCTCAGAAGGCATAGTTAACCAATATTCAATACTATTACCATTATGCGTAATTGATTTTATTTCAGAAACGCCATCAACATGGCCTGAAACCATATGACCACCAAAACGGGTACTTGCTAACATGGCTTTTTCTAAATTAACGTGAGCACCCACTTGATACTCAGCAAACCCTGTACGGGTCAATGTTTCATTAGAAACGTCAGCACTAAAGCTAGTTGAGTCAAAAGCAATAACCGTTAAACAAATACCATTAGTCGCGATAGAGTCACCTAATTTTACGTCGCCCATATCGAGTGTATTGGTCGCAATAACTAAACGGGCGCCTTTCGCGTTGATATCTATTGCTTTAATAGTTCCTACGGCTTCAATAATTCCAGTAAACATAGTGCCTCAATTTAATTATAAAATGTGTTTTCTAACTAACGTTTTCAAATGAGTTAATCAGTTTGGCGGTAATTCTAATATCATTACCAACCATGTTAATATCAACAATATCAAGATTTTTTGCCGCTGATAACGACTCAATGCTTGGCATATTAACGAGCCCTTTTGCTTCGGTGCCCATTAACTTGGGTGCTTGATATAAAATAAGCTCATCAACTAAATCTTGCTCGATAAATGCGCCTGAAAGTTTAGCGCCTGATTCAACTAAAACCTCGTTAAAACCTCTTTTTGCTAAAGTTTTTAATAAGTCAGCCAAGTCTACTTTTGCTTTATCTGACGAATTTAACTGATGTTTAGCTTGAATACTTTCATTTACCGTTACATGCTCTACAAAATGTGGCCATTGAGGCGGTTTTTCAAGGTCTTGAATAACACTTTTATTTTTTTCAATGCCAACAATGATAATAGGAGAATGTTGCTGAAAAATCTCAAGGTCTGGCGTTAACCTTTGCTGACTATCGATGATCACCCGTACAGGTTGTCGTACTAAGTTTTGTGCATACTGATGACGAAGCTCTCCAAGTTCCTGCCAACGTATATTCATTTTAGCATTATCAAAAATAACGGAATCTGCACCACTAATAACGGCACAACTCTTTGCCCTTAAGCGTTGTACATCTTGCCTTGCATGGCTGCCTGTAATCCATTGACTTTCGCCATTAGCCATTGCCGTTTTTCCATCTAAACTGGCGGCTAATTTACAGCGCACATAGGGGAAATTAGTGGTCATACGCTTAATAAAGCCAACATTAAGTGCTTTCGCTTCTTGCTCTAATAAACCAAACTGGCTTGTGATACCAGCTGCTTCCAACATAGCTAAACCTCTGCCCGAAACACTGGGGTTAGGATCAACCATTGCAGAAACAACACGACCAACATTGGCATTAATTAACCCTTGGGCGCAAGGAGGCGTTAAACCAAAATGACTACACGGCTCAAGCGTTACATAGGCAGTACACCCTTTTAGTTGTTCAGTAAACGATTCCGGGTATCTCTTTTTTACATCGGCAATAGCATTAACTTCGGCATGACCTTGACCCGCCTTTTGATGATACCCTTCACCGATTACTTGATTATTTTTCACAAGCACACAGCCAACTCTAGGGTTGGGTGATGTGGTGTAAAGTCCTTTTTGTGCTAAGCGAGTCGCTTGTGCCATATAAGAATAGTCAGCCTTAGAAAAGGCATTAACATTATCGGGCGTCGTTTTGGTCAAAATCTTTTTACCTTAGGCTTTTTTCTGACGAGTCTTTTTATCTTTACCATTTTTTTCACTACCCAAACGGGCAATTTCATCAGCGAACTCACTAATATCTTCAAACGATAAATACACTGAAGCAAAACGTAAGTAAGCAACTTTATCTAACTCTTTTAATTGCGCCATAATTAAATTACCCAGCATTTCACTGGTAATTTCTCGCTCGCCGGTAGCACGCATTTGCGACTTCAACTTATTAATAGCCGCTTCGACTTGCTCAGTGCCAACAGGTCTTTTTTCAAGGGCACGCATTAAACCACTTGCCATTTTTTCTTCATTAAATGGCTCTCGCGTACCATCACGCTTAATAATACGTGGCATAACAAGCTCTGCACTTTCAAAGGTAGTATAACGCTCATGGCATGCTAAGCATTCTCTTCTGCGTCTTACTTGGTGACCATCGGCTACTAACCTTGAATCGATAACTTTCGTTTCAAGTGCCGAACAAAAAGGACAATACATAAGATACCTCTATTAAAATACAACCAAAAAAAATGGCCGCTCAATAGCGACCATTTTAATATAATTTTTACTGAATTAGTAAATTAGTTTGCTTAACAGCTTGATAGCAATCGTTTCTATTTGTATACAGGGAAACGAGCACAAAGTTCTTTAACTTGTGCTTGAACTGCTTCAATCACTGATTCATTGTTAATATCATCTAAGATATCACAAATCCAACCCGTTAATGCTTGTGTTTCTTCAACACCAAAACCACGACGCGAAATCGCTGGTGTACCTAAACGTAATCCAGACGTCACAAATGGAGAGCGAGGATCGTTAGGCACTGAGTTTTTATTTACAGTGATGTGAGCACGACCTAAAGCAGCATCTGCATCTTTACCCGTAATGTCTTTATCAATTAAATCAAGAAGCAATAAATGGTTTTCAGTACCGTTTGATACCACTTTATAACCACGCTCTTGAAGTACAGCAACCATCGCTTTAGCGTTATCTAACACTTTTTGCTGATACGTTTTAAACTCTGGCGCCAATGCTTCTTTAAATGCAACCGCTTTAGCAGCAATAATATGCATTAATGGGCCACCTTGACCACCAGGGAATACTGCAGAGTTTAACTTTTTATAAACAGCTTCATCATCACAAGCAGAAACAATTAAACCACCACGAGGGCCAGCTAATGTTTTATGTGTTGTTGTTGTTACAACATGTGCGTGTGGTACTGGGTTTGGATATAAACCTGCTGCAATTAAACCTGCAACGTGAGCCATATCAACCATAAAGTATGCGCCTACTTTATCAGCGATTTTACGCATACGTGCCCAATCAACAACACCAGAGAAAGCAGAGAAACCACCAATAATCATTTCTGGTTTGTGTTCTTGTGCTAAACGCTCTAATTCTTCATAGTCAATATCACCTGTTTCTGGATGCAAGCCATACTGAAATGCTTCGTATGATTTACCAGAAAAGTTAACATGTGATCCATGAGTTAAATGACCACCATGAGCAAGGCTCATACCTAACACTTTGCCACCTGGCGTTACAAGCGCTTGAAAAACAGCAGCATTTGCTTGAGAACCCGCATGAGGTTGCACGTTTGCATACGTTGCACCAAATAACTCTTTAGCACGGTCAATCGCTAATTGCTCAGCAATATCAACATATTCACAACCACCGTAATAACGCTTACCTGGGTAACCTTCAGCGTATTTGTTAGTTAATTGTGAGCCTTGTGCTTCAAGAACACGCGGGCTACAGTAGTTTTCTGAAGCAATTAATTCAATATGCTCTTCTTGACGCTCAACTTCTTTAGTCATTGCTTGATAAAGTTCAGCATCAAAATCTGCAATATTCATATCACGAGTAAACATGTTTTTTCCTCAAGTGGCCTGCCAATGTCAGGAACGGTTAAGAGATGATTCCAATTATTAATGCGGCGTATTCTGCCTGAAATGAGCCGTTTTGTACATGATAAAAACCATGTGGCTTATCTCATTTAGCAATGGATTATTCCGTAGTTCCTAGTGTTTAATTCGATAGAAACTTTCACTTTATAGATCAAATTTCATAGATGAAGCAATATACCGAATAAAAATCAGAAAGGCAATATAATAAAAACAACACCAAGACCAGCATTCAAAATTAAATTCGAATAGCAACTAAGAAACTGTTATTTATTCAGACAACAACAACAAAAGCTGTTGATACTGTTTTTTGCGTTTACGATGCAAATACTCAAATAAAACAAACATCGCTAACATAAAGCTATTAACGAATATCAAAGGAGGAATGATGCTTTTTTCAGTCGTTTCTTCAAGGGCAAAAATAAACCAATTAACTAAGATGAGAAATGGAATAAATGAGTATTTGGTCATTCGCATATAGTTCATTGACGATTTACAGGCAATGACGGCATTTTCAATCGCTTTATCAGGACTATCACAAAGCTGACGCCATGTTGCCGCTCGAATTTTAATTTCAAAAGAGACAAAGAACACCGAGAGTAACGCGCCGAACCCTATATAAGTATTAAATGGATCACCTAATTGATTATCAAAGACGCCGTATATAAACACGCCGATTAAACTCAAGGTTGCAATAACATTAAGTGCGAAGCATAGTTTTGCTCCGAAAGTACGACGACGCGTTTGTTTTAATAGTGCTTGAATATCGGTTTTAGGCGTAGGTTGCGCTTGCCAATCTTGCGAAAGTTCAGCCCAAGCATCATCGATTGAGCTTACTTGGTCATGTGCTGAATTTAATTCTTCATTTTGCTGTGTTAAGTTCACGGCTTCATCATTATTTTTGTTGGTCATACTGCCTCCAACATTGTCATTAACGCAGCTTTTGCTCGCTGCAATCGCACACCAACCAAATTAGTTGAAATATCTAATACCTCAGCCATTTCTTGATAACTCATGCCTTCTAAAGCCAAGGTTATAACTTGTTGCTGATCTAATGTTAATTGGCGAATGGCGCTAGAAAGACGTTGCTGACGTTGTTGTTGGTTTAGCTCTTGGTAAGGTGTAACTTGCGTTTGATCTTGCTCAGCTTCTTGCGATAACTCAGATAAATCATGGGTAACTTTCACCGATTTGACTGATTTTGCTACATGAGTAGCGAGAATATTATGAGCAATACGGGCAACAAACGTTTTTACGCTGGCATCTTGTCTGAACTTTGGCAATGCACGCCAAATATTTAAGGCGATATCTTGAAAGAGTTCATCTTGTAATGCCGGTTTTGCTTCAAAACCATTAATGATATGACGCAGCAATTTCTCATGCTCCGTCATCCATTTTGTAAAGATTATTTGATAATCCAAACCACTATCCTTCGCTTCAACTTGCGCTCTTTTTAATAACTCTTTAGAACATGTCGATATTTTTATTGATTGCGAATTTAACATAATAGTAGTTTGGCTTTCATCTTTAATTTTATTTACTGCTAAACAGCAAGCGTTAACTTAATGCCATCACAACTTTCTCAGATTTTAATTTCTGAGTTAATACCGCCACTAAAGCCGCAGTTATCGCGATAGTAACGCCGCTTGTTGCCAAAATAGCTAACCAGTTAACGTCTACACCTTTAAATACATCTTCCATGATCAACGATTGCCCAGCAATTGGAACCCAGTCTAACCATTGAGGACGATCATCCATCATCATCAATACAAATGGCACAAACGCTGGAATAGCAATAACCATACTTACTGTAGACTGTGCTTCTTTAAAGCTTTTTGCTTGAAAAGCTAAAAACAATTGGCAAGCTGATGCAAAGAAGCATATGGGTAATAACAATAAGAATAGCGTTAATCCTTTAGTAAAACCTAAACTAAAAGTTGCACCGATTTTGGTTAAGTCAACAAAACTGACTGAAATTGACGACAGCACTAGCACTAAGGCAACACCAATAATAGCGATAGTCGATGCACCACACAATTTAGCTAAAACAATCTTTAGGGTACTAACGGGTTGGCATAATAGCATTTCAAGTACGTTACGCTCTCTTTCGCCAGCACTTGAGTCGATGGCGACTGATAAACCTGACATAAAAGCAGCCATTATCATGTACAGACCCATCATCATAGAAATCATGATAAATGTTGCATCTGGCATTGAGGTGTCTTGTTCGACAAGTTTCACCGGGTTTAACAAGCGGATATCCACACCTCGAAGTAATAATCGCTTGTAACCGATAGAAAGCGAGAAATCTCTTATAGCATTATTAATACGACGAACTGGCGGTGACACGGCTTTATCATTAAAGTCTGCTTGTAAATGTACTTTAATCGTTTTGCCGTCTGCCATGTCTTGGCCATAAGACTCAGGAATATTAATAACAATATTTCTTTCATCCCAAATGGCTTTATCGTTATCAGGAATATCGGCAAAGTTGAGTAAGTTTTCTTTTTGCAAATGCGCCATTAATTTTGGCGCATATTCTGCGCCGGTAAATTTAATGTAAACGGGAGGTTTATCAACCGCTTTTTCGATAACGACCTTTGACATCACCATAATCATAATCGGTGCCATAAACGCCATCATTAAGGCAACCATTAAGGCGCGCTTATCACGAAACGCTTCTTTATATTCTTTGGTAAGTAGTGCTTTAAACTGACCTATATTTGAATTCATTATGCAGCTACTCCTTCATCTGAACCAATGAGTTTAACAAACGCTTCTTCAAGTTGTGTTTCGCCCGCTAACTCACATAATTCTTGCGGTGTACCCTGAGCAGCCAATCGACCATTTGACACAATAATCACGCGATCACACAACGCAGCAACTTCTTGCATTACATGAGATGAAAACAAAATACAGTGGCCTTTCTCTTTAAATTTAGCTAAATGCTTACGTAAAATTCGAGTGCTCATCACGTCGAGCCCGCGAGTTGGCTCATCTAAAACAAAGTTTTTTGGTTGATGAACTAATGCTTGCGCTAACGTCACTTTCATTCGTTGACCTTGTGAAAAACCAACCATTTTGCGATGTGCCAACTCTTGAAGTTCTAAATCTTTAATCACCTGTTCAATGGCTTGTTTTTTGTTATCACCCGTTAAACCGTGAATACTGGCAAAATAATCAATTTGCTCATAGGCAGTTAAACGCTCATACAAACCAAACTTATCGGGAAATATTCCTAACCGAGCTCTCGCTTTTAATGGTTCTTCGGTTACTTTAATGCCATCAATTTCAGCAAAGCCTTCATCAGCAGAAAGTAAACCGTATAATGTGCGTAAACAGGTAGTTTTACCTGCGCCATTAGGCCCTAATATTCCGGTAATTTCTCCATCTTTTGCGGTGAATGACAAACCATCAAGTGCTTTAACGGTATTCTTTTTATCTTTAAAGCTTTTATGTAAATTATTTACTTCAATCATTATTAATTTCCTTATTTAACCTATTCAACGCCATTTACGCTGGTCATAAAAGTTTCTTCTGGAACGTCTTCTAGGCAAGACTCATCAAGAGATTTAGGATCTTTACTTGTTAAAAACTCACCAATAATGTCACTCGCGCATGTACTCATAGCGACTGTGTGTGAAGCATTTTTAACAACAATATGTTTACTGTTTGGTAGTGTTTTTGCTGGGAAGTCACCATTACTCGGGGGTGTCACAGGATCTAAGTCACCAGATAAGATTAATGTAGGTACATTTGCTGTTACTGGTTGGTAAAAGTCTTCACTTGGGCGGTATTGTGGAAATAACGGACATATTAGCTCCCACGCTAAGTGACTAGCTGCTCCATCAAATTCATTCGCAGCATCAGTTTCTTGCATTTGCGGCGAAACTCTAGGAATGTCTTCATTACACACAATATTAAACAATAAGCCGGTATACACTAATTGTTCACCTTCTGTACGCGCAATTAAACCAATTAGTGGTTGATAATTTCCTAAGTATGCTTGATGAATCACTAAAGGCACCATAGAGCGGCCTTCAACACCATAAAGTTGAAAACGTAAATTGCCAGTAAACTTTGTATCATCTAAAACAAATTGTGTTGGTGTACCTAACCTAGGGTGCTGAATGTCAATTTTTACTGGCTCTTTAGCTAATCGTGTTTTAACCGCTTGAAATTCTTCTGCCAAATTAGGAAAAGCGTTATGACATGATTCACTGTTTTTACAGTTTTCTAATAGCAAATTAAATGATCTCGCACCTGACTGTCCAAACATACCAATAGGTACTTCAATTGGGCCTACGCTATCTAATACTGCACTTTCTAACGACTCAGGAAACATTCTTAAATAAACTAAACCTGCTCTTGTACCGTATGAACCACCATATATATTAATCTTTTCATGGCCTAAGGCTGCACGAATCGCATCGAAATCGCGAATGGCATTTTCAGAATTGTACTGAGTGACATCACCTTTAAATTGGCTAATACAGCTTTTTACATCATCAGTATTTAGCTCTTCTGGCAATACTCTATAAACATCTTCTTCATCATCTAAGTCACAGGCAAGGGCACTACTTTTACCAGTACCACGCTGATCAACTAAAATAATATCGCGCGTTTTTCTTATTTCTCTAAAGACTCGATTTAGCGTTGTTGCTAGTTCAACTGCCGCTTGACCCGGGCCTCCTGCTAAGAACATCAGTGGTGCTTTGTATTCGCTGTTATCAATTGCGGGTAATACTGCAAAATTTATTGATATTTTATCGCTTGTTTCATCCACATAGTTTTCTGGTACTAACAATGCGCCACATTTAACCTTTGAACGAATTTCACCTAAATGACAATCTTCAATGGTGAGCGCTTTTTCATTAGCCCAGCTAGTATTTGCTGTCGCTAATAAGCTAATAGCAATGAGTTGTTTCCACATTTTTTTCATTTTAATTTCCTTAATAAAGCTCAAACAGGTAGTCACTGCATTTTCACTTTTATTACAATTTTTTTGTTTTTTTCTATAAAAAAATTTTAACAGGCTATTTTAATTAAAAATTAATCAATTATTAACTAAAAAATACTTTTTTTTTAACGAAGGCATTCCAATATGTTTCAATTAAAGATATGGTTAAACTATTGAGTTTATTGTTGTCTTGGAGATGTTATGGAATTAAACCAATGGGTGGATGAATTATTTGAAGTTTTCGATGAAGACAAGGATGGCGTTATCAGTCGAAGCGAGTTTGTAGAGCTAATTGATGTGCTTTTACAAGATAAAGGGATTCGCATGTGTGAAACCATTTTTAATCGCTTTGATACCGACCACACTAATTCAATTTCAAAAGACGAATTAAAAAATATGGTTATCGAACTCGCCTTATAATGTCGTGTTAGCCATACCTTATAATAAGCCCAGCGCTTAGTCTCCTATACTCACTTATTATTTAGGGCTTTAGTTAGCCCTAACCGTTTTCTCACCTAAAATCCCCACTACATATTAGTATTATTTCACCTATGGCTACCAGCCATGATCAAACTCGTCTTTAAGAAAGTACACTTTTAGTGTACACTTGTACGCTTAAATTATTATTTATAAAATTACGGCTCAGGAATTTATATGCAAACTGCAATCTCTAGTTATTCTCCTACAGAAGAAAAGGCAAATAGCATTAGTCACGGAATTGGTGCCTTTTTAAGCTGTATTGCACTTTTCTTATTAGTTTCTCAGTCACTTTCTTCAGACATATCACAAAACAATAGCCTATCGCTTTTTAGCTACATTGTTTACGGTTTAAGCTTGCTTATTTTATTCTTAGCATCAACATGTTATCACGCCACTAACAACGCCAAATTAAAGCCAATTTTTAAAACGCTAGATCATTGTGCGATTTATTTACTTATTGCTGGAACATATACACCCATATTGCTTATTACCCTTGCTGGTCCATTAGGCTATAGTTTGCTTACTATTATTTGGGCTATAGCGATTGCAGGCATTGCTTTTAAGATAAAGTTTGGTAACCGTTATAAAAAGTTATCACTTGTCACTTACATTGGCATGGGGTTTATTTCATTTGGCATTCTTGGCAAACTTGGCCAGCAGTTACCAGTACAAGCTATTTTTTTACTAGCCTTGGGTGGTTTCATCTATTGTGTTGGGGTTATCTTTTACGTTAAAAAGCATATTCCTTATACTCATGCCATCTGGCATTTATTTGTACTGGCAGCAGCAATTTGTCATTTTCTTATGATCTATTGGTATGTTTAGTTCGCTTTAAATAACGCTATTAGTGATTTTTCTCCTTCAGAATATAAAAAAGCTCACCATGATTAATGGTGAGCTTGGTAAGTCAACTTAACTAAATTGAGTTAAGTATTGGTAATTAAAACTCTTTCTTAAGACCAAAATAAAAGAACCTACCACGGAATGAATACAAGTTATCATCCGTCGAAGTCACACCTTGATTTAGATATGGTGGTTCTTGGTCAAATACGTTTTGAATACCAAAGTGTACATCGGTACCAATAGTATCGATAAAGTAACCTACTTGCATGTTATGAATCATTGTTGCATCCATTACGTCTTGCTTTTTAATATCATTAACAGTGTAAGTTACTGTTTTACCTTCGCCATCAACAACAGCAATATCGCTGTTATAATTAAAGTCCCAAGTTGCACGAATATTCCCCATAGTCCAGTCAAGCTGCATACTAGCTTTCCACTCAGGGATACTACCAAAGGCGCCATCGTAGGTACCAACAATGTCTCTAAACGCTGTATCACTGGTATCTTGTACTTCAAATTTATCCATTAACGTTGTATCAAAATTAATACGCCACTCACCAATGTCGGTTTCAAGGATATAATTAGCATTAAAGTCAAAGCCCGATAAATTACGCGCTGCAATGTTATTAGCTGGAGCAAAAACCGTTTGGATATAACCTGTACCATTATTAGATCTAAGTACATCGCTTGAGTACTCTGGATTACCGCCAACATTTTGATCAATAACATAGTTGGTACTTGCAAAAACCACATTCGTTTGTTGAATATCGAAATAATCAAGCGTGAACGATAAATTATCTAGTGGTTCTACAACAAGACCTAATGTCATGTTTTCTGCTTCTTCTGGCTCTAAATCAGCATTACCACCACCAATAATGTCAAAACTTTGAATAGCATTTTGACTATATTGAGGATCTAACCCTAAAGCGACACACTCTGGCTTGCTTGAACTAAAGTTTGCTTCGTTACTAGGGTTACATGGATCATATAAATTGGTGCTAATTGCAGAAGTTCTTCCTTGATACATTTGTGCCATTGTTGGCGCACGGAACCCTGTACTATACGTTGCACGTAACTTTAATATATCAAGAGGTTGATAAATTACACCTAATTTAGGATTAAACGTACTTTCATCAATATCACTATAATCACTATAGCGTGCGGCAGCTTCAATCTCTAAATTATCAATTACTGGTATAGCAAGCTCTAAGTAAAGCTCGGTAATTTCACGTACTGGCGAAATTACAGGTGTACTTGAGCCGCCCCAAGAAACATCAAACGTTGCCGTACGCTGCGCTTGATCAACTTCCATTGATAATTGATCTTCACGGTACTCAATACCAGATGAGAACATTAAATCACCTGCTGGCATTGAGACTACTGGGCCAGATATATGCGCTTGCATAAACATTAGGTCATTTTTATTCGTTACAACAGGTGCTGTTGTATTAATAAAGTCTAACATGGGTTGTGTAATAGACCCTTCTGGCCCAAATACATTTAAAGCAACACACGTTGGATCAGCTTCTGTTTCACATTCATCTGATAAAGCGCGTTCTATTTGATTAATTGATGGTTGTGCACCACCACGAGTAATTAGCTCAGCAGACTGACTAGAGAAGTTAACCTCCCAATCAAATTCTTCAAAAATGGTCCCTTGAAGGCCGATGGTATAACGCTTAATACTGTTATCCGTTTTATATAAACGTGAGCCGTATTCACTAAAGCGACGAGTCACATTACCCGCTTCACCAAACGGGTTATATTTTTGGTTTGGACCTACACCAAAATTATTACCGTCTGCATCAGGGTATCGCTTAAACGCATTAGGTGTATCTACGTTATCACCATACCAACCGGTATCAGTGCCTGGAGGCGCTTGGTTACCTTGAACAAAACCATCATGAAAAGATAATTCAGTGAAGAATAAGACATCTTCGCTTAATTCATATTCACCTGTTACAAACACGCTATTAGTTTTATTCGCATTTGCGCCTGATTGAGCACCACGATAGTTATACCCCATAGTGTCATAGTCAAAAGGAATAACCGCTGATGGGTTACTCGCATCAGGAACAGTCCATGTTTCACTCGGGTCTAAGCCAAAACCAGATAACCGAGCATAAGGTGTTGTACCTGAACTAACATTAGTACCGCCCATGTAACGACGGTCAGTATCTTTAGTCATGTAACGATCTTTTTCTTCCCAACCATCATTATTACTTGAAGAAGCCGCAATCATTATGCTGCCTTTATCAGCACTAAAGCCCATAACTAAGCCAAGTTCACGTTCATCAGCATCGCCTTCTGAAGACTGCCCCCAGCGAGCATTCACTTCAAAGCCTTCGTAATTTTTACGGGTAATAATATTGATAACACCAGCGATAGCATCAGAACCATATATCGCGGAAGCACCATCTTTTAGTACTTCAATTTGAGAAATCGCTTCAAAAGGGATAGTCGATAAATCAACTAAGCCATTTTCATTTGAACCAACAATACGGCGACCATTTAATAACACTAAAGTGTTTGTCGCTTCAATACCGCGCAGTGTTGCTGTTTGAATGCTTACAGCACCTGAGCTACTTTGGTTATTAGCACTTGCACCAGTGATTGCAGGTAAACGACGTAGTGCGCTACTTACATCACTAATACCTAGCTTAGTCATTTGCGCTTTTGACACTACAGTGATAGGTGATGTTGACGCCACTTCTGCACGTGCAATACGTGAACCAGTGACCATAATTTTTTCTACTTCCTCTTCTTCAGCAGCCATTGTTGGCATAGCAAGAGTAGAAGCAACAGAAAGCATTGCAACAGATAATGTTGAAAGCTTAAATTTGTTTGGGGTTCTCATTGTAATTCCTTGAATTATTTCATTGTTTTATTTTTATATTTTACTTATGCATCCATAGAGCAGTTTTGGCTTACAATTATATTTGCAAACACTTAATTGGATACAATATAAGATATATACTATATGGATAACTTTATTACAACAGAGAAAGCAATTTACTACTAAGGTTTTCGGAGTTAAATGTTACAAAGTATTTTGTAATAATTATTTAAGAATAAAAAAATGCCAGACAACACAGTTGACTGGCATTTCATAAAAACTAATTTTTAAAAAATATACTATCTATTAAAAATCATAACGTGCAGTAAATAAGAAGCTACGTGGAGCTTGGTAACTTGTAGGATTACCGTAGTTAGGGTCCATTTGACCAATCGTATTGTTGAATTCAGACATATCATTATACGTTGTTGCAGTATTAGCATCTAATACGTTAAACACTTTGCCTGATAAAGTAATCGCACCAGACTCTTCTAAATCAATTGCATAACTAATACTTAAATCTAAGCTATAAATCCAATCCCCATGACCACCTGAACCTCGTGGTGAAGGGTTACCATTGGAATAGAAGTTATTACGGTTCCAGTCTTTACATGCTGTGATATCTTTTTCAGGAGCACAAGAATCAACATCTTGAGGATGATAACCTAAAATATTACGAGCACGGCCTTCTTGAGCAAGGAAAATAGCACCGGCATATAAATTATCAATAATTTCATAAGTACCATAAAACTTAAACTTATGAGGAATATCATTTGACGTATTGCCATATGAATGATCTGTAAACTCAGGGCTATCAAACGAACCAGACCAGCCTGGATCTGCCTGTGAGTGAGTACCACTTACTAAACCTTCAGTATTACCTTCAGATTTGGAGTATGTATATGATGCATTCATATACGCACCTTCAAATGGTGAGCCTTGAATTGTAAACTCTAAAGCTTGGTATGTACGCTTAGCCTTCGGTAAACCAACATAATCAGCAGACCACGTTACACCTTCACCATCGCTAATCACGCCATCTTGGTTTTGGTCATATGCTAAATGAACTGGTGAGCCAGGGTTTATAACAATACCTACCCAATCAGAACTAGTGTCCCAGTTTGGATCAAGCTTAGCTGCTTCTTCAGGATTAGCAGCAGACCATTTATCTAATGTATACTTCATATTAGTATCTTCAATAGAAGATTTCAGGTTTTGATAGATATAACGTGCTCCAAGTACCCAGTTACCATCAAGCTCATGAGATACACTTAGAGCAAATTCATCACTATACATAGGATCTAAATCTGCATCGACTAATGTTTGGTATGGCTGTGTGAATGTTCCATCACCATAATTTTCAACCCACATTGTTTCAGGGTTTACAGGTAAGTAGTTTTCATCTACTGAATCAAACTTAATTGAATGATATTGGTTAGTTTCACCTAACGTCATACGAACAGAAGTATTAGGAGAAATCGGCATAAAGTAACGCCCAAAGTTTGCAGAAACTTTTGTTGTACCTTCGCCGTTTACATCCCAAATAGCACCTAAACGAGGTGCCCATTGGTTAGACATATCAACGTATTTATCGCCTTCACCTGTTTCAGAAGTAAAAGAACTATTACGTAAACCTAAGTTTAATGTTACTTCATCTGTTACTCGCCATGAATCTTCAATGTAAAATGCCGTAGTACCTGATTCTGCAGTACCAATTCTGCTATATTCACGTCTATATAAGAAGTTTTCGCCTAACTCATGCTCAACGGGCGCTTGTCCAGCACCTGCACGCTCACCATTAATCCAGTTTAACCAACCTGAAGTCATTAGGTAATATTCATAGCGATAACCATCACCTGAATAAGTTATATTATCTGCTACTTCAACAACTTCTGAACTATAACCTACGCGAATAGTGTGGTCTTCTAATTCCCAATCTAAATCTAAACGGAACTGTGTTCGCTTATCATTTGACATATTATCTCGTGACCAGCCAACCCAACCACCTTTTTTACTCCAACCGTCTTGATCTTCCCACCAAACTCGATTAATGTCGGCAGTCGGGTTTATAGCACCCTCTTCTTGTTCCGTTACACCATATACAGCACTTAGAGAAATATCATCAGTAAGATTACCCATATAATTAACAGACCATAAATTACCACCTGAGAATGATGAATCTGGTTCACTGAATTCCCCAGAGATAGATTGGCTGTCCATATCATAGTCTGCTTGAGTAACTTCTTTTTCCCACTCATTGTTAAGTGCAGTAAAGCCGAGACTATGATTATCATTGATAAACCAATCAACTTTAGCTAACCAGAAATCTGCTTTAGATTCTGTTCTTTCAAAATAATCACTTGTTGACGCGTACTCGCTTGTTACGCTTTGCGGGTTAAATATACCATAAAAGAATAAAGTATCTTCAATGATTGCACCACTAGCATAAATGTTATATTTCGTAGAATCGTAAGAGTCTTCTTGATTATAAGTAATTAATTTATCTTCAAAAGGATAATTACCATTTTCATCAGGATTCTTATTATATCCCCATGTATCAGGAGATTGAGAGCCTAAAGAACCTGGAACATAATCAACTGAAACACCAAATTTGAATTCGTTATCACCTGACTTAGTAACTAAATCGGTAACACCACCAATAAATTGACCATATTCTGCACTAACACCACCTGAAACAACGTTCGCTTGTGCAATCGCTTCCCAAGGGAATTCGACATGCCCTAAACCTGTGCGAATATCAGTAATGTTTAAACCATTTAGAAAGTAACCATTTTCAGCTACAGATGAACCATTAAATGAAGCACCACGACCATAGTCACCATCTTGGTCAGCTGCTAATGAAGAAGCAGGAGATAGTAAGGCGACAGATGTTAAATCTTGTTGTACAGGTAGAAGAGCTAACTCTTCTGAAGTTAATGAAATTTTACTCGTAGAACTCTCAAAATCAATAACCTGGATACTTGAGCCTGTTACTTGAATTCGCTCAACACCAGACTCATTCATAGCAACATTGAAGCCAGCAGTACTACCGGCCATTACTTGAATTTTTTTCTCTTGTAGTGTTTCAAAACCATTCTTTGAAAAAGTAACAGTATAATTACCAATAGGTAGACCTTTAACTGAGAATTTACCATTTTCATCAGTAGTTGTTGTACGAGAAATACCTTTAGACTCATGTTTTAATACAACTTGCACGTTGGAAAGATTTTGTCCGTTTTGTACGGCAACCTGACCTACAACACTACCGTTAATTTTATCGGCAGAAATCGCTGCTGGTGCAGTCATCATTAATGCAGTACCTATTGCTAGTGCTGCAAGCGATTTGCGTGGTTGGAAACCACCCTTTGTTAACTTAGACATTATTACCCCTTAAATTGATAATTTTGTTTTTTATAATTTTTGTAATTTTAATGTTTAGTAGTCAGATAACCCAGACCACCAATATATTGCATACAATATATTGGTATTGAGTATATTTTAGGTGAATCTTAGGATCAATACCTTTTTCCCCCTTTTATATGACAATTAGATATAACTATTATTAACAGCCACTTACTATAATTTACGATAAAGTTCGTAATTAAAAGAGAGCATTATTTATGAAGGATGGTGATTAAAATCACGATAAAAATAGGAGAGTAAATTAATTTTCCCTTTTTATTATTGGTTAATTATCAATCTGAATATAAGTGAGTTACACTCATTAATAACCACTAGTTTTCATGATAATTTATAAAAACATTTGAAAGATATGTTCAAAATTAAAGCGCTGCTCACTGCTTATTTTCAGACAGGTTTAACAGAAAAAAAACACGATGATCAAAACCGTAGAATTTTCGTCGTAAATTTATTTTCGTTTGTTGGTATGTCTATTACTGGGGCAATGTCGATCAATGCTTTTTTACAAAGCGATTTATTACTTGCTTGGGTACTTTTAGTTGCAAGCCTTATTTATATCTCAAGCTTCCTTGTACAAAAAAAGAGTCAAAACTTGGCCTTGGCTACAGGCTTTATACTTTACTCGTTAGTTCTCTTAATGATATATCTTGTTTATAGTGGTGGAGTTAATAATACTGGGCCATTATGGATTTTTATAATTCCGCCTGTAGCTTTATTTATGCACGGTTTAAAACGAGGGTTAATAGATAATCTTATATTTGTTACTGCAATATGTTTTTTAATGTTTTTCCAACAGGGTGAGTTATTAATTACTGAGTATTCATTTGAATTTAAAACTCGGCTTATTTACAGCTACCTTACGGTAACTTTCTTATCAAGTTTCTATGAGTATTCTCGTAATAGAACCTTTCAATACACATTAGAACTTAGTAAAAAATATGAATCCCTAGCTAAATTAGATCCTCTAACAAAGCTTTCTAACCGAAGAGATGCACTGCTATTATTAGAGCAAGAGCACAGTAGACAAAAGCGAAACCCGATGGATATCTCGTTGATATTGTGTGATGTTGATAATTTTAAGGTAATAAATGATACCTTTGGTCATAACATAGGTGATGAAGTTTTAGTTAAATTATCTCAGTGTTTTCAATCACTCATGCGTGAACAAGATATTGTAGCAAGGTGGGGAGGAGAAGAGTTCTTAGTTATTTTACCTGAGACACCTATTGAGAATGCCGATAACTTATCTAAAAAATTACATCAACAGATAAGAGGACTAGCTATTGTACATGAAGATCACGAAATACATGTCACAGTGAGTATGGGGATTAGTAAGTTAGCACCAACACAACATATAAAAGATGCTATAAACTTTGCTGATAAATATCTATATAAAGCGAAAGCTAACGGAAGAAACCAAACAGTCACCATGGGTGATTATGGTTCGACATAAACAAAAAAACCTTAGCAAATGCTAAGGCTTAATATGGTGCCCCGACCCGGAATTGAACCAGGGACACGCGGATTTTCAATCCGCTGCTCTACCAACTGAGCTATCGGGGCATCTATAAGAAAAGCTTTTCTAGCTCCTCTAAAGAGCGCGTATAATATCGATAATTATTATCGCTAGCAACCATTATTTTCAATAAGATAATAATAACTGGTTAATAGTGAATTCAAACGCTTAGTTACAATTCAAATTCACTAAAATCTAAGTCGTTGTCTTTAATTGGCCGTGATTTAGGTTGATCGAGTAATGAAGGCTGAAGATCGGGGTCATTTGTTTGCTCTTTTACCGCTTTAGACTTACTTTGACCTAACTTACGTTTTCGTCGTTGAATACAGCGTTTAATAACTTTCTGCTTATCGTCATTATCAAAATTACGCCAATCTTGACGTTCATCACGCGTTCGCATACAACCAAGGCAATACCCCTTATCATCTGATTGGCAAATGCCTACACATGGACTAGGTATATCAAAAAAATCTAGCTGCATACTACTGATAGGTTACTCCTTAACGATATCTCGATAAAAGTGCACTAAACGTCACTATATATAGAAGTATAACGTATTAATGCACATTTTTATAAAGCAACATTTTTCAATGTGACTAGGGTCTGTTTATCTTTCGCGATTAAGTTTTGTTCGAGCTAAAAACGTTTTATTCGCGGCGAGTAGTGTGTCGCTTAGTCATTCTAAGCAAATACTACTCAACAAAGCGTAAAATGCTTTTAGCCGAATCCTTCGGACAGCGTTTGTTAGTCATTTTTACGACGTTATCGCCTTTTATGTGGAGTAACCACATGACAAAGGCTCTGCCTTGTACAAATTTCCAACAAAAAGCTGCAAAAAAAACCCGAAAGATCAACAGCCCCTAAGCTAGTTTATCTGTTGCAATATGATAATCAGGATCTTCAATTACGTTTAATTCAACCAGTTTATCGGCTTTTTCTAATAAAATTTTGCACTCTTGATTTAAGTGTTTAAGGTGCATTGTTTTACCGCGAGAAAGATACCGTTCCGCAAGCGTGTCTATGGCTTCAATAGCGGAATGATCGACCACTCTTGCATTCTTAAACTCAACAACAACATCATCGCTATCATCATCAGGCGTGAATTGTTCTAAAAAGTTAGAAATAGAACCAAAGAATATTGGGCCTGTTACTTCATATATTGTTGAACCTTGCTCATCAATAGAGCGCGTAACAAGAATATGCTTAGCATGTTCCCAGGCAAACACTAGTGCTGAAACAATAACACCAACGACTACTGCAATTGCTAAATCGGTAGCAACGGTAACCCCAGACACTAAAATAATAACAAAAGCATCGGCTTTAGGCACTTTGCCTAAAATTCTAAAACTTGACCATTCAAATGTACCAATAACAACAATAAACATTACCCCAACCAGTGCAGCTAATGGAATTATTTCAATTAAGCCTGATGCAAATAAAATAAAACCAAGTAATGCTAATGCTGCTGTAATACCCGAAGCTCTTCCTCGACCACCCGAGTTAACGTTGATCATTGATTGACCAATCATGGCACAACCACCCATACCACCGAAGAAGCCAGTTACCGTATTTGCTGTACCTTGCGCCATACATTCTTTATTACCACGACCGCGTGTTCCCGTTAGTTCATCAATTAAGGTTAGTGTTAATAAAGATTCAATTAAACCAATCGCTGCTAAAACAAATGCGAATGGGAGAATTACTTTCAATGTTTCTAAATTAAATGGAACGTTTGGAATTGAAAATTGCGGTAATCCACCTGCGATTGATGCCGCAGGATCGTTAGTCATATCTCGGACAAAATCAACTACCGTTCTTGCTTCAAGCCCTAAACTTTGCACTAATACAGTTACCACAACAATCGCTACGAGAGATGATGGCACTGCTTTGGTTAATTTTGGTAATAAATGAATGATAGCCATAGTTAATAAAATAAGGCCTGCCATGGTAAATAATGCACTACCTTGCATCCAGACTAATTCACCAGCATCATTAGTGACTTTAAATTGGCTGAGCTGAGCCAAGAAAATAACAATAGCTAAGCCGTTAACAAAACCCAACATAACTGGATGTGGCACTAAGCGTATAAACTTGCCCAGCTTAAATATCCCTGCCAGTATCTGTAATAGCCCGGTGAGCACAACAGTCGCAAATAGATATTCAACTCCATGAATTGCTACAAGACTTACCATAACAACAGCCATAGCGCCTGTAGCGCCAGAAATCATCCCAGGACGACCACCGAATATAGACGTTATCAAACCTACCATAAACGCCGCATATAAACCGACTAAAGGTTCAACTCCAGCAACAAAAGCAAATGCAACAGCTTCTGGCACAAGAGCAAGAGCAACAGTTAATCCAGATAGAACATCATTCTTTAAATTTGCGACTTTACTCGCGTGTAATTCAAACATTATTTTCTCGTTGTTTAGATAACAAACTCAGCCGAAAAGACTAAGAGAATTTAGGGTATTCTTAACTAAACCCATAAAAACATTATAGGCAAAAGCTTAAGATTTTTTGTGATTTTGAGGGGCGGGAATACTATAGATTATAAGGAAAAATGTCAATATTTGCCTACTTTTAATACACTTTACAGCATATAGAAAGCAAGCAAATTAATCATTATATAAATTGATTAGCTGTTATTAGCTTCGCGTTGTTCTAAGAAGCTTTTTATTTCGTCTCTTGAACCAAGAATATGTTGACGTAATATTTCAACACCTTGGTCTACATCACCTTTTTTACAACATTCTAACAGTTGGTTATGTTCAGGCCCTGCCTTTGAAATACCGCCAGCCCATAGTAAATGCATTCGAATATAACGATCGGCATTCTTATTCAAGGTGTTGACTAAATCTTGTGTTTGAGGGCGGTTAGCTGCTGAATATAGACAGTTATGGTAGCTTGAGTTTAACTCACTCCAAGTGTTAGCTGCATTCTCTTTACCTAATGCCTTATCTAAGCTCGCTAAAATATCAGCTGCCTCTTGAATCTTTGCTTCAGTCAAATTAGGTAGTGATGATGCCAATAAATTACACTCTATCATAGCGCGTAATTCAAAAAGCTCATCAACTTGGTCAGCATTTAGTTCTGTTGCAGTCGCACCTTTATGTGGTTCGAAAGAAACTAATCCTTCTGCTTCTAATTGAAGTAATGCTTCTCGTACTGGAATTCGGCTTACATTAAGTTCATCTGCTAAGGCTGCTTGCCTTAAAGGGTGACCTGCTTTGATTTCACCACTAAGTATTTTTTCTCTTAGCGTTTCAACTACTAGCTGTGTTCTGGTTTTATAAACTATTGTCATAACTTTCTTCCTAAAAAATATGCATTATATTATAAGGACTCATTTGCATAAAACCATCAAAAAAGGAGCTATTTTTCAATAACTCCTCATTTTTTTTAATTATTTACCCATTTTTGCCTTATTTTAGCAATTCGGGCAATAATTCTTTCGGCATATTCTGATAACAAATTGGTCTTTGGAAGCGAGTAATCGCTTTACTACCTACAGAAGTTGTTCGTAAATCGGTTGAAGCTGGGAATGGCCCCCCATGGTTCATTGATGCACATACTTCTACACCTGTCGGCATTTGATTATAAATTAAACGACCAACTTTATGTACTAATAACTGTGCAATTTGACGAGTTGCGTCTAAATCAGCATCAACAGCATGAATAACACCCGTTAATTGACCTTTTATATACGAAATGAATTCTTGTTGCTCAGCCCCATCTTTACAACGAACAATAAGAGCAGTTGAACCAAACACTTCTTCACGTAGTAAATCAGTATTTTTAAATGTAGCTAAATCAGCAGAGAATAAGTAAGCACTCGCATGATGGGCAACATCAGCAGCTTTGCCTTCTGCTACTAAATTAGCACCTGAGTTTTTCCACTCAGCAACAGTTGCGATATACCCTTCTGCCATTTTAGGTGTAAGCATTACGCCTGCTGGTTGCTCGCTAATTGCTTTAGCCGCCGCCGCTTCAAAAGTAGCATAATTTTCATCTTCAACAACAACCCAAACACCAGGGCTAGTACAGAATTGGCCCTGCCCCATCATTAATGATGCGACTAAACCTTGTGCTAATGCTTCGCCATCTTGTGCAACTTTATTTGCCATGATCAACTGCGGGTTTAAACTACCTAACTCACCATAAAATGGTATAGGTTCAGGACGTTCGTTAATTTGCTGTTGTAAAATCAAACCTACACGTTCAGAACCAGTAAAACCAACGGCTTTAACTAGTGGATGTGTAACAATTTGACTTGCAATGGCATAATTCTTACCTTGAAGTAATGAAAAAACACCTCTTGGCAATTCACAGATTTCAATCGCTTTTAAAATAGCTTGTGCAACTAATTCAGCAGTACCTGGGTGAGCGGCATGAGCTTTCATCACAACAGGACAACCTGCGGCTAATGCAGATGCAGTATCGCCACCTGCAGTAGAGAATGCTAACGGGAAGTTACTCGCTGCAAAAACACCAACAACACCTAATGGAAGATACCCTAAACGTGTATCTGGTTTAGGTAGAGGCTGACGCTCTGCATCAGCTAAATCAATAACACCTTGGTATTCACCGCTATCTAATAAGTCAGCAAACAAGTTTAATTGACCAACAGTTCGACCGCGTTCACCTTGAATGCGCATTGCAGGTAAGCCAGTTTCTGTTGTAGCCATATCGACTAATTCATCACCTAGCGCTACAATTTGTTCGCCAATAGTACGTAAAAATTGCGCACGTTTTGCTGGTGCTAAAGTACCAAATGTTTTGAACGCTTCATTCGCTGAAGTTACTGCTTCATTAATTTCAGCTTCAGTTGCATCAGCATATGATTGCGCTAATGCTTCACCGGTATTTGCATCGAATGCAGTAAAACCGCCTTCAACTTTGCCAGTCCATTCACCAGCAACTAAATTTTTTCCTGAAATAGTCATAATTTTCTCTTCATTAGTTAAATTACACGTACTGTGTAATGCATTTGAATTTATTTCTTAAAAGTATTGCAGCTTAGTTCACGATAAAACCGAACGCATAAGGGTCATCATCATCTATGGTTATTGTGTTTTGACCAAAGACATGTGCCCAGCCTTGAATACTCGGTTTAATCGCAGTTATTTCACCATTTGGTGTATTTAATTGAATAGTTTTTTCAATTTTTCCAACAAATTGACTTCCAATATAGCTTTCATGAATAAAGGTTTCGCCCGCTTGTAAATGCCCTTTAGCAAAAAGCTGAGCCATACGTGCGCTTGTTCCTGTACCACAAGGTGACCTATCTATAGCCTTATCACCATAAAAAACTGCATTAGCTGCATCTGAATTCACATTCTGCCCCTTACCTGTCCACAGCACATGAGATACACCGCATACTGTTGGATCATCTGGGTGGACGCAAGAAACGGCTCTACTCGCTGCTTCTCTAACAATAGGGCTCCAATGCAATATTTCACTAGCACTCCACTCATCAATACCTGGAAAGTTTTCTTGCGGCTCTACAATAACGTAGTAATTTCCGCCATAAGATACATCTACCGTAAGTTGACCTAAGCCAGCAATATCTAGCGTTACATCTTGATGAGCAAGATAAGCTGGTACATTAAATATTTTAACTGAAGTAATTTTTTTGCCTTCTTGTTGATACTCAATGCGAATTTGACCTGCTGGAACATCTAGAATTAAGTGCCCCGTCTCTTTTGGTGTTATTAAGCCAGCTTCAAGTGCTGATGTCACAGTACCAATGGTGCCGTGACCACACATAGGTAAGCAACCAGAAGTTTCGATAAAAAGAATGCTTGCATCTGCATTTTCACTACAAGGAGGATATATAAAAGCACCAGACATCATGTCATGACCACGAGGTTCGAACATTAACCCTTGTCTTATCCAATCATAATTTTCTAAAAAATCCTGACGTTTTTCACTCATGGTGCTTCCTTTCAAATTAGGATGACCACTAGTAACTAACCTTACTGGATTTCCACAAGTGTGAGCGTCTATGCATGCATATGTGCCTTTTATCATAATCTTCCCTTCGGTTTATCTGCCAAAAAGCTCACCTTAAAAATAAAGCAAACTACTTTCACTTAACGGTAACTTAATTCCAAAAACTACTAAACAATTGTCTAAAGAACTACAGGTTAAATTTTGTTAAATCAATACGAATTACTAACGTATTGTTGTTAATTATTTCAACATTTGCATGTTATTTTTAGTTAATAGTATACGTGGAGTATTTGATAGCCAAGAAACAAAGCCTTGTATAATAAGCATAACAACCATAGTTTGAGTTGATTCAAAATTAGTTGATTAACAGGTCATTGATAAATCACCGTTGTGTTGTAACGACAAGGTAAACACCTTGCCAATCAATAGTTATTGTTAATTTATCGGCTATGCTTTAAAAAAAATCAAAATACCTTATAAGTATCGCTAGTATTCGTACAGCATATTGTATACAATTATTTTTAACAAGCAAGTCTTAATTTCAGTATTGTATAAAAAATTTTATATAATGTCTCAACCGCCTGAGTTGTAATATGGGAAAAATACGATGAATAACTGTAATCACAAACATGTAGCTGTGCTAGGTGCTGGTATAGTCGGCATTAACTGCGCGCTAACACTTAAAACTCTGGGGTTTGAAGTAACGTTAATCGATAAAGAAGGTATAGGCGCAGGCTGCTCTCAGCGCAATGCAGGTCATTTTGCCACTGAGCAAGTCTTTCCGCTAGCAGAATCCAGTTTGCTTTGGCAATTACCAAAACTATTACTTGACCCTTTAGGGCCAATGGCATTGTCACCCGCTTATTTCCCTAAAGCATTACCTTGGTTTTTACGCTTTATGGCCAATATGCCTGCCCGTACACGTAATAAAAATAGCAACGCAATCAAAGCATTAAATAAAAATGCAATAGAATATTATAAGCCACTACTAAAAGAAGCTAATGCTGAGCATTTACTGACTACCGATGGTAGTTTGTTAGTGTTTGAAGGTACGCCTTATGAGCAAGTCAAAAAGCACTGGCAACATTATCATAGTGCAGGTGTAAATGTTGAATTACTAGACAGAGAAAAGACACTGGCTTTAGAGCCTAAATTGAGTGATAGCGTTAACTACTCATTATTCTTCACTGATGTAGGCCATACTGCAAGCCCTGCAAAAATTTGTGACGTATTAGCAGAGCTAGCATTTACTAAGGGAGTGTCATATCAAAAACTTACTGTTTCAAATATAACCACAAATAACGATAAGGTAATAATACACAGTGAAGATAAATCATTTACTTATGATCAATTAGTTATTGCTACAGGGGCATGGTCTAAAGAAGTGCTCGCTAAATTGGGCTATAAACTGCCATTAGAAGTTGAACGTGGTTACTCTTTAGATTTACCTAAAAATGAAAGTAACCTTCCTTCCTTAACGAGGCCTGTTGCTTCAGCTGAAAGAAAGTTTATCATGACACCAATGCAACATGGTTTAAGACTATCAGGTACGGTTGAATTTGCGGGTTTAAAACAAAAACCAAATTATAAACGTGCTGATTTACTCTTTAAGCATGCTGAGAAGTTGATTAATGAAATAAGCCCTTTTGATCCTGAAAGTGCAGATGAAGATCAGCGTTGGTTAGGGTTCAGACCTTCGTTACCTGATTCATTACCCGTTATAGGAAAAGCCCCCAAGCATGAAAATATTTTTTGTGCTTTAGGTCATCAACATCTCGGTTTAACACAAGGTGCAATTACAGGAAGCCTGATTGGGCAATTATTATCAGGTGAGAAAACTGATGTTGATTTAACGCCCTATAGTTTAGCGCGATTTAATTAACTGAACTCTTTGCCTTAAAGGTATGTCGCCATAAAGGTATATACTAATACGATTACCCCGTGCCAATTAATGAAGTGTTTTCATTCGCTATATTAATTGGCACTTTTACTTTAAAGCATACCCCTTGCTCTACTTGAAGTAACTCTACTGTACCACCGAGTTTGGCATCAATTAAATTAAACACAATATTTAGACCTAACCCTGAGCCCCCTTGACCACGTTTAGTTGTTACAAAAGGTTCAAATATCTTATTTTTAACTTCTTCTGGAATACCCTTACCATTATCGGTATATAGTAACGTTATAAAGCCATTTTTCTCAGCGAGAGATATCGTTATTTCACCTTCTTTTATACCGTCAAAGCCATGAATATGTGAATTAACTAAAAAATTAGTAATCACTTGGTTCCATGCACTAGGAAAAGTTAACACATTCAACTCATCATCTAGATCCAGTTTAATATTATAGTTCTTTTGCTTAAACATCGTTTTAACGGTATTCACTACATCACGTATGTGCTTAGCAAGTGGGACAACGACTTCAGGATCACTATGTTGCTCGACCGCGACCGACTTAAAACTTCGAATTAAGTTAACAGATTTTACTAAGCTTCGTTCGATAATTTCTTGGTATTCAGTAAGTAAATGTAAGGTATCGACTAAAAATGATTTCGTTAACTTTTCATCATCAATTGAACGTTGCAATTCAACAACTTTTTCTTTTAAGGCTGTAATTGAGGTAACACATATACCTAAAGGTGTATTTACTTCATGAGCTACTCCTGCTACTAACTGCCCTAATGAAGCCATTTTTTCAGATTGCACTATTTTATCTTTAGCTAGTGTTAGATCATCCACACTTTGCTGTAATTGTTCGTTACTGTCAGCTAATTTAGATGTTCTATCATAAACTTTAGCTTCCAACTCGCCATTTAATGCTAATAAGGCATTCTCAGCTTCTTCGAGTTTACCTATTTCATCTTTAAGGTTAAGTCTCATGCTATTGATAGCATCAACTAAAAAGTCTAACTCATCTTTTTGCTCATAACGGTTTTCTAAAATTAATTCTTGCTCTAGATGTTGACTATCTAACTGTTGTGCAAATTTTGTAATAATAAATAAATGCTTTGTAATCAGTTTATTGACAATAATGACGATGAAAAAAACTAACAAAAATATTTTAATAAACTCACTGGTAAGAATAAAACCGGCTTGTTGATATAGATGCTGATAAATATCTTGATAATCAGCATATACTTCAAGTTTACCTACAAGGTTATCACCATACATTACGGGATATTCAACGTATTTTTTTACTTCAATATCAGCATTACCTAATTGTGCCTGATAATCATAGTCATTGAATATTTTTACATATTTAATATCGGGTAAGTCGACGATACCTTGTAGTTGCACAATAACAAGCGACTCATTGAAATCCCATAAACTTGTGGCAATGGCTGGAAGATAGCTTTGTTTGATGTTATCAAAGCGTTGCTCTAATAAGGAAAGATCATCTTGAAATGATGAATAGAGTTGCACGAAAGTAGAACAAACTGAAAAAAATATGCTACATAATAATATATAAATCAACAGACGCCGACTTAACTTATTATTTAACCCCACAGTTTTAATCATCATTATAATCGTCCATTTACATTTATAGTAATAAAACTAGCGCTGTCCTTATTTAAGGTATATCTCATTAAATGCGTGTTTACGACAAATGTCAACAAACTCCACTGCAGTTAACACAATGTTAACAACAAATGACAGAAAAAGACTTTTATATGAAGCCTACAAGTATTGAGTAGGCTTCATAAATACTTTATTCCACTTGCCAAAAAACTTCTTTTAATTCACCATTTCTTAAAAATTTAAAAACAATTTTCTCTCCTTTTTTTACTTGAGAAAAACGCTGTTTAATTTTTACAGCTGATGCTAAGTCTGTAATTTTTTGTCCGCCGATAGATAACAGAATGTCTCCACCAAGTAACACTGGAGCTTGACCAATAATCACATTAAGGTTACCGCCTCTAAATCCTAGTTTATCAGCTAGCGTGCCTGGAATTACATGCTGAATTAACATACCGTGCCCTGCGCTATTATTAAGGGCCAGCGCTTTTTCTTTAGTGAGTAACAGTGGAATAAAGCCTGAAAACGTCCCAGGATCACCATCGATAACTTGTTGAACTGTATCTACCGAGACCACAAACCCTAAACCATTACTTCCACCACTTTTAGAAAGGATATGACTAACAATTCCAATAATTTCCCCCTTAAGGTTGAACATAGGACCACCAGAATTACCTACATTAATAGAAGCATCAGTTTGCAGTAATCTAGGCGTTAAAGTTGAACCTGGAATAGCCTTGCCATCTCTTATGCCACTTAAATAACCTACTGATAAACTATGACTTACACCAAATGGTGCGCCAATAATAACCACTTGCTCACCCACTTCGTAGCTTTCCTTTTTAGCTAACTTAATTGGCTTTATATGCGAAGGCACTTCTCCAGCTTGGATCATGGCTAAATCAATTAATGGCTCTATCCAAACCACATGACCAGACGTCTTGGTTCCATCTGTATATTCAATTTGAATCTCTGTTGCCTTATCAATAACATGAGCAGCGGTTAAAATACGCCCCTCTTTACTTATTAAAGCACCTGAACCAAGTGATTCAGCTGTTTTTTGTTTATAAGTGACTTGCCCCATTTGTGGGCCAGCAAGTGATTTAACATGCAATTCGACAACGGCAGGGTTCACTTTTTTAAAAAGTTTTTGAATTGAGTTTTCAGCGAAGCTCTTCGATGATAGTAAAGTCACTATCAAGAGTAATATTATTCTTACCATGGTGTAAATTCCTTGTGATTTATCAGCACAGTCTAACTAATGTAGGTGGGTTTCGCAGTTATTTTTAACGTACTGAAGAAAAATGTTAAGATAACTACTCTTATGTCTTATGCTTTTTAGAATTATTTGGTGAAAAACGAATGGAAATAATTGTGTTAATAGCCTTTGGCGCTCTATTTTGGCTTATATGGCAACTCTATAAAGCTAAAAAATTCACTCAATTTAAGCAAAACATAGAGCAAAACCTTAAAGCTAAAGTTATCATGGCAATTAAAGAAGAGTTAGCTGAAACGCGCTCAGAGCAATATCCAAATAATGCCTGCCATGAGCAAGCAACTATATTTTATTGGACGCAATACAAAAGCCGCATATTACATGCGGCTTTAGAGAGAGAAATAATTACTAAAGAATGGTTAGAAAAGTCGGGGAACATACGTAATGCTCAACACTTGTTTCATGTTGAGCAACAATTCTTACCTTAATTTCTGCTAAGGTAACCTTTTAAACTGTAAATCCCAAACGCCATGGCCTAGTCGATGACCTCTATCTTCAAATTTAGTCAGTGGTCTCGATTCAGGACGAGGCACATAGTCATTCGTTTCAGATAGGTTTTGGTAACCCGGTGAGTTTTGCATATCTTCTAGCATACACTCAGCATAGTTTTCCCAGTCTGTTGCCATATGAAATACACCATCAATTTTTAATTTCTGACGGATAGTTTCAACAAAAGTCAGAGAAACTATTCTTCGCTTGTGATGCTTCTTTTTATGCCAAGGATCGGGAAAGAACAACTGTACCGTTGATAGTACTTTTTCAGGTATACAATCAGCTAATATTTCTATCGCATCATGTTCATAAACACGTAAATTCTTAACCCCTTGTTCAACAGCAAATGAAATACATGCACCAACGCCTGGCTTATGCACTTCTATACCAATAAAGTTTAATTCTGGTGCTGCTTTTGCCATTTCAACCAGTGACTTACCCATTCCAAAACCAATCTCAAGCACGACAGGGTTATCATTGCCAAAGACCGTTTTAGGGTTAATCAAGCCATCGCTATGATTCAGTCCCATATCTTGCCAATGATCTGTTAAAGCTCGCTCTTGTCCTTTAGTTAATCGTCCTTCACGCTTAACAAAGCTACGAACTTTTCTTATGTACTTACCTTCTTGCTCAGCTTGTTCAATGGTTTTATGTGTTTTTTCTGTCATGACTATTCAGCCCACCAAACATCATATAATGCGCTGACAGAAACTGACTTAACGCCATGTTCAGTTAACCAAGCTTCAACAGCAGTTCTATGCTCTTCAGTACATGAGCCTAACTTTTGTGTGCAAATAAGGCCATGCCATAACGTATCACCTTCACCGCCAAAACCTAGGCCATTCGGCTGAATGACTTCAGCAAAAAACTGATCCATAAAGGTATCTACTTCTTCATCAGTGATATCTTCTTTAAACTTCCATGCTATATCAAAGCCAAGCTCTTTAAATTCATCTACACGTAATTTTTTACGTAAACGACGACTGCGATTTTTTGCTTCAAGTTTCATAATTTAGCCTTAAGAGTTACTGTTCTGGTTCGCCTTTTAAAAGATAAGGCAAGAATTGCGCGTATTATATGATGTAGCATAGTCTACTGACAAACAATTTTGCCTATTTGAGCCTTATAACAAATTTGCTACACTGCCCCTCTATGAATGAATCTATTAATATTTCAAAAAAATCAGCCGAGCAGTTTGCTGCTAATATTGTCACTTGGTATCACAAGCAAGGTAGAAAACATTTACCTTGGCAGCAAAATAAGACCCCTTATAGCGTATGGATATCTGAAATTATGTTGCAACAAACACAAGTTGCAACCGTAATTCCTTACTATGAACGCTTTATGACCAGTTTTCCTACAATAACTGATCTCGCAAATGCTGATGAAGATACGGTATTACACCATTGGACAGGGCTTGGTTATTATGCGCGGGCTCGAAACTTACATAAATCAGCGAAAATAATCGCGAATGAATACCATGGTATTTTTCCAACCAATATTGAACAAGTTATTGCGCTACCGGGTATAGGGCGCTCAACCGCAGGAGCCATTTTAAGCCTATCATTAAACCAACATCATCCCATTTTAGACGGCAACGTTAAACGCGTATTAGCACGTAGCTATTTAGTTGAAGGCTACAATGGCCTGAGTAAATTTGACAAAGCACTTTGGCAACTAAGTGAAACACTTACCCCAGCAAAAGAAACGGCAAGTTTTAATCAAGCAATGATGGATATGGGTGCAACAGTATGCACGCGCTCCAAACCACAATGTACTTTATGCCCTGTAGAAAAAAGCTGCCTAGCGAAAGCTAGTGATCAACAAGCTTTATTTCCACAAAAAAAACCTAAAAAGAAAATTCCAGAAAAAAATACCATTATGGTTATTCCACGTGTAACCAACGATAAATCAACAAAGGTATTAATGCATAAACGTCCACCAACAGGTATCTGGGGGGGATTATGGTGTTTTTATGAGATCAGTGAAACCAATGAACTTCAATCACTCTTAACTTCATTAAATTTAACTGAATCAACACAGCACCCATTAAAAGAATTTAGACACACTTTTAGCCATTTTCATTTAGATATCACCCCAATAGTCGTTGATTGTATTGAAACAAAACCAAAAGAAATAAACGAACCGGCACAGCAAAGGTGGTATGATTTATCAATTAAAGAAAATGTCGGTTTAGCTGCCTCTACAGAAAAACTGCTTAAACAGCTAAGCCTCTTTTAAGAACTAACTATTCAATATTATCGATATCATAGAATATTGATAAACTATTAATAAATTAACATTAGAGATTGAACATTATGAGCCGTACCGTATTTTGCCAACACCTCAACAAAGATTTAGAAGGTTTAGCTTTTCAACTTTACCCCGGTGAAGTGGGCAAGAGAATATTTGATAATATTTCTAAAGAAGCATGGACCATGTGGCAAAAAAAACAAACCATGTTAATCAATGAAAAGAAAATGAATATGATGAATCCTGACGATAGAGCATTTTTAGAACAAGCAATGGTTGGTTATTTATTCGAAGGAAAAGAACCTGAAATTGAAGGATACGTACCTCCAAGTGAATAATTTGCTGTTTTTATGACTGAAACGTATTAAAAGTAAGCAAACAAACATTTTTTCTTATAAAATTGCAAAAAAAGGGTTGACGGGGAAAAGGAAAAACAGTTTAATACGCCCCGTCTTAACGAGGCAGCAAATTAAGCCAAGTTAATACAGGTTAGCCCCGATAGCTCAGTTGGTAGAGCAGCGGATTGAAAATCCGCGTGTCCCTGGTTCAACTCCGGGTCGGGGCACCATATTTAGAAATGGTGCTTCAGTTATTTAACAGTAAAAGCATTATTTTGGTGCCAGGATATCCTTAGATATCGCACACAGTTTTGTGTGCCGACTTAGCTCAGTTGGTAGAGCAACTGACTTGTAATCAGTAGGTCGCCAGTTCGATTCCGGCAGTCGGCACCATTCATCCCGAGAGGAAGAACAAAAACCTTAGCAGCAATGTTAAGGTTTTTTTTCGTCTGAAAAGCAATGATGTTAAGGTTTTTTTTTCGTCTGAAATTTAACAATGAATACGCTAACGACCTACCCCATCTATTCTGCACCCTGTGCGTGATCTAATTCTGACATACTAGTCATATTATCTTTTGTTAATATTTTAGATAATATCCTGATCTTTTTAGTCAGATTACTCGTAATGGCTACGAAATAAATATTAAGGCAATTGAATGAGAAACAACCTAATTACAGCTGGTATTGCTACTTCTGTTCTACTTTTAAGTACGGCTCTAAAGGCAAATGAAGCTGCAAACCAAAATACCATTCAGGCATCTGATTTTATAGATTTATTCGAAAAAATGGGTGGACAACATCTAGGTTATAGAAAAGCACATGCTAATGGTCTTTGTGCCTCTGGAACTTTTACTCCATCGCCAAATAAAAATTTTAAAGGCGCAGAATTACTTTCAAAAGGTGAGCTCCCTGTATCTATTCGATTTTCGTTGGGTGGTGCTAACCCTAATAGTAATGAAAAGTCACCCGGTGCACGTGGAATGGGCTTTCAAATAAAACTACCTAATGGTTCCTTACACACTTTCACTGGAAATAATTTTCCAGTGTTTGCAGGCAAAAACCCAGAAATCTTTTATGGTTTTTTATCAACATTACTACCTGATAAAAACGGACAGCGCGATCCATCTAAAACATTACAATATATTCAAGAACATCCAAGCGTACAAGCTAATGCTATGTGGAATAAATCAGCTAAAACTGCTTCATCATACGCCAATACTGAGTTTTTTGGTCTCCACACATTTTTTTATGAAAAAAGTAATGGTCAAAAAACTAAATTTCGCTGGCATATCGAGCCTAGTTTAGGTGTGAAGACATTAGATAAAGCAGAAGTTGCTCAAATGCCAACAAGATTTTTAGCAGATACTTTTGCCCAACAACTTAAAGATGAAACTATTCGTTTTACCCTTATGGCAACGATAGGCAAGACAGAAGATAGCACCGTTGATCCTTCACAAATATGGCCTAGTGATCGTCCTCAGGAAAAACTTGGCACTATTACTGTTAAAACGAGTGGTGGAGAGCTGTGCAAAAACATTAATTTTGACCCCAATATTATTTCAGCAGGTTTTACACCAAGCGAAGATCCTATATTAAGAATGCGTTCAGCAGCCTATGCTATTTCTTTTGGGAAAAGGTTAAGTGGCCAATAAAGATTATACCAACTGGTATAAGAAAGGGATCGCTTTGAAGTAACACGCCCTAATGACCACATGAATATTATTCACTTATAAGATGAAATCATCTCATTTGCTGTACAGAGTTTCTATCTATACACTTAACTTGGTTCTGAATCATCCCCGATTCTTTTTAATAAGCATTGTAGTTAGTCAATAATTATATGGTTTTGCTTACAGGGCATCTTTGATGCCCTTTTTTTTGCCCTAAATTTAATATATTGCAGTGTCACAGCTAAAATTGTTATAGTCAGTTTCATCGAAGTGCGAGTGCCCTAAAACAGTGCAACAAACTTCCACCAGCCTTTCCCTTGAATAATTAAACCCAAAAAAAACAACAACTTGAGTTATGGCATACCTATTGCTATTTCTTAATAGTCAATCCAAATTTTTTAATTATTATGTCTATACAAACACCTATTAGAGGTCTTCGCTCATTCTGTGTGGCTGCAAAATGCTTGAGCTTCAAACATGCCGCAAGCCAATTATTTATTACTCCGTCTGCAGTAAGTCATCAAATTAAGCAACTCGAATCTCAGCTAAGTATTACATTGTTCAAAAGAAGTACTCGATCAATTGAGCTCACCAGTGCTGGCAAGCAATTTTATCAATCAATTCAACCAATAATTCATCAATTAGAATCGACCATTTCAGAGTTTACTCATAAGCAGCAAAATAAAACTATTATTATCAGTTTGCCTGAATTCTTTGCCAGCGAATTATTTATTCCTCGACTCAGTGAATGGTCGGCAACAAACCCTGATATCAACTTGCAATTAGAAACAATAAAGGCAGGCAATGAACATACTCAAGTCGCTGATTTATCGATTGTATTAGCTAGCGGCAAACCTAATGCGAGTATCGTACATGAGCTATTTCCTATACGGTATGTTCCAGCATGTAATAAAGCGTTGTACAAAAAGCTTAAGAGCAAAGGTTTCAGTGCATTAAGCAATACACCGCTAATCTTGCATAGTTCACGACCATGGTCTTGGCACCAATGGGCAGACAATGTTGGTATTGAAGATTTCGACCCTAAACAAATCATTCAGTTTGACAGTATGTTCGGAGTAGCCAGAGCTGCCCAACAAGGCATGGGAGTTGCCTTAGTTCCCTTGCCTATGAGCAAAACATGGTTTAGTGAGCAGTTATTGATTAGGCTCTTTGATGAAGAGCTTAATACAAGAGACAGATACTATTTAATTCAGCATGAAAATATGGAAAACAATGAAGACTTATTACGTTTTGCTGATTGGGTTCAACAAACCTTTGCTAAGGACTAAATGACACACAATAGGTGAAATAATTTCACCTTATAAGTTCAGTTTAATCGTTTGTCAGATTTTTTATAAATTTCTATAGTGGTGATGTATCGCGTTGATACGTTAATTAATGGAGCAACAACATGAAATTATCTTTTTCTCTTGTAAATACAATTATCTTAACCGCATTACTAAGCAATACTGCAATGGCTACTGAAACCCCTGATAAATTTAAAATTGCTAAAATCAAAAAGTCTGCTGGTTTTCAAAGCAGTACAGTAAAAGCATATAACGATAACATGGCCTTATGCGTCAGCTACCTGACTGATACAACAAATAGCTTTTCTGATAAGGCTTGCACCAAAGCCGTCTCCATCATTGAATCAATAAACTTGGATAATAATTCAAAGGTAAACTACTTCAAATCACTAAGTTATAGTAACCGTGCTATTTCAAAGTATTTTCAAGGTGACAATAAAGGTGCGCTGGCTGATTTATCTAACGCTATTTTGATTGACTCAAATACCATAACGAAAAGTAATTTTGCACTGATAAAAGAGTTATCTTTAGAAGAAAACACGTTACTAGAAACTCAATCTAGCGAAGTTTCTGACTAGCACCTAACTAATATCAACAGTATTTATAGAGTAATTAAAAATGATGAAAAATATATATCAACAATTAACTTCAATGATCTATTTATTCAGTGAATTAAAACATATATCGATCAGTCAATGGGATATAGAGCAAAATGAGCACAATATCAATACCGGTAATATTCGACAGCAAAGGTGATTGCTTACAATTCGATTATAAAAATAAAGACATCTAAAAATAGCAATAATTTAGATGTCTTTAGACTTAGACAATTATTGTCATTGTTATTGTTATTGTTATTGTTATTGTTCAATAGAGTAGAAATTGCATTATGAATTACATTAGCGTGATGGAAAGATATCATGAATATAAAGAAGCGATTCATGAGTTAATGGCTTCAATAATTGCAGGCTCATTTGATAAAAACTTCTTTGAAGATGAGCAATTACTTAGCGACTCTATGAATTGGCTAAGTTCACACTACCCTTTTATAGAACTGATGTTTACTTTAGATAAACACGGGGTACAAAATAGCCATAACTTTTCTCATAATAAACTAAGAAAAAAAACAGCTAATAAAGGTAAAGGCACAGATCGCTCTTACCGACCTTACTATATAAAAGCCAGTGAAAATGAACACATTGTCGTTACCGAGCCGTATTTATCATCCTCTAGCCATAACCTTTGTATTTCTACCGCCATAAAATATACCGATAATTCGGGAGCTGTGATTGGCATATTAGTAATAGATATTGATCTTGCCCATGCTATTGAATTCTTAATGGGTGATATAAAGCGCAAACAGTTCCACCCTTTTTTTAGTGTTATTTATACCTCAATAGTAATTGGCCTATTTTTTATCGTCGCAATTTTACTTTTTTCTGCCGGCAATGAAATTGTGAGTTTGATAATAACTCCTTCCCCTGAAGATTTAAAAATCAAGCCCTTTGGCATCATCATCTTCTTAACCTTGGCTTTAGCCATTTTTGACTTAGGTAAAACAACTATCGAAGAAGAAGTACTAATGCAAAAAGATATTTTAAGGCATAGCTCAACAAGAAGAACAATTACTCGTTTTATTGCCACAATACTTATCGCCGTATCGATTGAAGCGTTATTGCTAATGTTTAAATCGGTACTAGGATCGTCAGAGTACTTAGTTAATGCTGTCGCAATGATGGCAACATCAGTCGGTTTGCTGATTGGTTTAGGTATTTATGTTTACCTAGGTGCTAAAGCAGAGGTGTTGTTAAAACAACAAACTACATCCCAAATACGCACCGGTTAATTTATCAATATTAATATATCAATAAGACTTTCTAAGAAGCATATTTACAGAGAATTTTTAATAATTCGTCAAGTTTAAACGGTTTATGAATAAAGTCATAAATCCCTAATTCGGCGGCTCTTTGTTTATCTTCAGCGCCAACACTAGCACTTAAAATGACAATAGGAATATGTTTAAGCTTGGCATCATTCTTAATGATTTCTGATGCAGTAAAGCCATCCATATTAGGCATTTGTAAATCCATCAATATTAAATCGGGGATGTGTTTAGCCAAATATTCCAGCGCGTCTTGGCCATCTCCTGCTATGTCACACGTAAGGTCTAATGATGCCAATTGTTTTTTCACAACAATTTGGTTAACTCTATTATCTTCAACCACTAATATTTTTAAATTTGTTAATGCTTTATTCTCTGTCGAGCTTGCCGGTGAACTTTTAGAGGGAACAATGGCATCAGTAACAGGTAATGTAATATCAAAAACAAACTCAGAGCCTTGCCCTATTTCACTGTTAAGTTTTATATCTCCCCCCATCATGACACAAAGCTGCTTAACAATAGCTAACCCTAACCCCGTGCCACCATATTTTCGCGTTGTTGAATGCTCAGCCTGTGTAAAAGGTTGAAATAACTGTTCTTGCGCCTCTCTATTAATGCCAATGCCACTATCTTTTACCGAAACAACTAAGACTCTCATACCTTGTTCACCAGCTTTTGTTTCAGCTTTGATGAGCACACGACCTTGCTTAGTAAATTTAATCCCATTACTTAATAGGTTAAGTAAAATTTGTTTAAATCGAGTTTCATCTCCTAACACCCACAATGAAAAGCTTTCTGCTAATTCTGTTTCAACAACAATCGATTTTTCTATTGCCTTTTCATTTAACATATCAACAACTTGCTGTGTTGCCACACTAGGATTAAAGGCTCTACTTTCTAATGCCAGCTCACCAGATTGAATCTTAGAAGTATCTAAAACGTCGTTCACTATCTTAAGCAAAATGTCTGAAGATGCTTGAATTTGTGCTAAATACTCTAAAGCGGCTTTATCCTCAACTTCCCGTTGAGCAATATCGGTAAAGCCAATAATCGCATTTAATGGTGTTCTATATTCATGACTGATGTTAGCTAAGAACAAGTTTTTAGCTTTGTTTGCTGCCATTAACTCACTATTTTGCTCTACCAGTTGTTTCGTTTTATCCTCAACCGTCTTCTTAAGTGATGTGTTATACGTAACGATAAAAAAGACAAACATCACACAAACTATGCCGATTAAGCAACTAATAACAATAACAATAAGACCTTGCCAATTAATCAAACGGCGTTCAAATTCTTGAGTACTAGTAAAGGTAATAGTCGCCTTTTTATCGAAAAGCTTCAGGTTCACTTTATACTTAAACACATTATTTTCATTATATAGTGGTGATTGAAAAACATTATTCTCGCCATAAGATAATTGAAAACTATAGTCATCATGGGCAGTACGTTGATGCACATTAAAAAACAATTTATCTAACTCAAAAACGGCTTCAACTAAACCGATAAGAGTAGGTTTAGCACCTGATAAACTTGAAAAAACAGGAGAGTAAACAATAACACCGGTATATTTATCCATTTGCTGCACAAGAGGAACCATAGGCGTTATCACAGATTGCTTATTGTTAATTGCGCTACTGACACTCTCTTTAATAAGAGGGTGTGATGAGACATCAAGACCAATAGCCGCTTGATTTACCTCTAACGGGCTTAAATATTTAATCGGTAAGTAATAATCTTTTTCAGCCGCTGGTTTTAGCCCGGTAGTTGTTAACTGCTTAATGCCGTTAGAGGACAATGATTGTTCTACAAGTAATGCTTCAAATTTTTCTCTTTCGCTTGCTAACACTAAAGGTAACCAGCCCAAAGCCCGAAGTTTAATATCGTCATTAATAATACGTGAAGTAAAGCCAGAAAATTGCTTTATAGAGAGGTGTTCATTTACCTTTATTACACCATTTAAGCTTTTCAAGTTAGCGTTAATTATTTCAGTGGCTAAGTAAGTTCTTTCGATAAATGGCGCTGTTGCCGCCCTAAATTGCTGCTCCTTTTCTGACTGTTGTAAAAAATTTAATAAGAAATAAATGGCATATATGACAACGATAATGACAAATGTGGTTAACGTTGACGCTAAGGGCCGTTTACCTTTTCTAACGAACTTATTTTGGGTTAAAAATAAGATGATTGGTGTGATAAACACCATGCTTATGAACTCACCAATCCATTTTGATGCACTAATAAAAGTAATAACATCAATAGATAGGTTTGTTTGCCAAATTAAGGCTGCAAAAAAAGCAATGGCAGGCAAAAATGCGGCAACAGGGCCTATAAATACTAAGAATTTAATAATATCAGCCGCGAGATGTACTTTTATCGGTAAAATAAAGCGCTCTGCTAATACTCTACTAATATAGAATTTAGCGATGTTGATTAGTGCTAAAACAAGTAAAATATATGGTGGCATTGCTGCCATTTTTTCATCTAAAAAATAGCATAGTAGAGTAGAAAAGAATGCACCCACAAGCACAGGAAAACCATAGACCAGATAAAGCCCTAAGATAACCCCTGCTGCTGGCCATATAACGCTTGTAATGCCAAATGGTAATACAAACAAAGAGCCAAGCTGTACTAACAAAAAATGTAATGCAAAGGCTATTAAGACCAAAAAAATCCTTTTCAATGCTTTCACCAATCAATAAATGCTTACTTACATAGTAAACGATAATTGAATTGCCAGCCATTGTTGATGCAAGTTAATCAATTTATAACTGCATCAACCTTAGCTAGTGAAAAGTTAAAAGGGCTTTCAAGTGATAACTAATTAAGTTAACTTTGCAGCTCGGCTCGCTTGCCAGCGACGCCAAGACAACATCACGCCAGTGTAAACCAATAAACAAGCTAACAATGATGCCAGACCTACTAGCGTTTGCCCCACTAAGCCAAATGCTTCACCTGTGTGTAAAAAACGGATATAACTGCGCACTTGTCGATAATTTGATGCTTGGTCAAAGGTTTGCTTCTCGACAACCTCTCCTGTTAATGTGCTCAGAGCAACAGATAGCCGCTTTTGCGGCTCGCCACCATTGCCATTATCCACCTGATATATTTGTATACTTTGGTTTAAAGTCGGTATTAAAAATTGAATACTCTGCCAACCAGTAAATTCTGCTGATAACGCAGTGATTAACGCTTGTTGAGATAACTGTTGCGATTGCTGAGCTATTGTCAAAGCTTGAGCAGAAGTTATCGCTATCGATTCTGATGAAACCACACGCTTTAACGTTTGTCCGGGCCACTTAAATGAAAAAAAGAACGCCGTGACAATAACAATAAAAAGGATGGGCGACATATAAAAACCAAAAGCATTATGCCATTGATAATCACGCGCTTTTACTGAAGCATGCTTTGAGCTTATCGTTAATTTTTGCTTGAAGGCCTTAGTTTTGAAGCGCTTAGGTAACCAAAGATATCCCCCCGTTAATAGCAAGATGAAAAAAAACACATTAGCCACACCATTTATCCAGCGACCCGTTTCACTAAAAGTACCATCTAAAGTCAACCAGCGATGAAAGCCTCGTAACTTCTTAAAAAATATTTTTGTGTTTTTCCCCGGCTCTGCCATCACATCAGCTGTATATGGGTTAAGGTAGGCAAGCACCTTACGACCAACTTTAATAACAACAGGCGCACCTAGCTCATTTGTCAGCGTTATTGACGGTTTCTTTTCAGTTTTTTTGGCTTTCTCAGCAACAAGGGAGTTTGCAACTATAATGAAATTATCAAGTGTTAAGGCTTGCGCACCGTTTGTTGGTGGTTTCACATAATCAGCCCTTTCAGCTGCTTTAATCATTTGGCGTTCATAGGTTAACGCAACGCCAGTAATTGACATTAACAAGACAAATAGTGCAGCACTACAACCTAAAATAAGGTGTAACCAAAAGAACGTTTTTCTAATTTTCATACAAGATAACAACCCAGAAAAGTGCTTTAACTGCACTTATTAAAATAAAATCTATATTGACGATTTACCCAGCGCTAAGCTGGGTAATATAGTTAACCCCATTAAAAATGAATTAGTCAGCTTAATGCTTTATTAATTCACTTGAGATTACTCGTTAAAACGATGCCTTCACTTCAAAACGAGCGGCTCTACTATCACCTATGGTGACATTATTAATACCACCGCCGGCAAGATAATCAGTATCTAATGCGTTCTCAATATTCAAACGAAAATCAACTAGCGTTCCTCTAATATCTACCTGATAGCTTGCCCCTAAATCGACTCGTGCGTAAGCATCTTTAGTCACCATGTTATCGCTATCGGCATAGCGTTCTCCTTGATAAAACACTCCCGCATTTAACGCTAACGCTTCAGTAAGTTCATAACGAGACCAAATAGAAACTGACCACTTCGGCGCATCAACAGGTGTTTTGCCTTGATATTTAGTATCGCGTTCATAAACAGCCTCTAAGTACATTGCCGATGCCATCATAAATAACCTATCGGTTAGTGCCCCCTGTGCTGAGAGCTCCATCCCTTTATGGCGCTGCAAGCCTGCTTGTGTGGTAATCGTGTCATAATCAGGGTTATCCTCTAATGTTTCTTTGATCAACGCCCCACTTTTTTCAATATCAAACAAAGCCGTTTCAATTAATAATCGTTCAGAGACTTGCCATTTTGCACCTAATTCAATTTGTGCAGAGGTCACCGCATCTAACGCCATACCATGGTTCACATCGGTATCATCATTGAGGGTTTCACTTGAGGCCGGCTCAAAACTTTCTGAGTAATTAACATAAACAGTCGCTTCTTCAACTGGATGATAAAGTACACCTAGCTTTGGCACGAATGAGTCACTATCAGCACCTTTTTTATTCTGTTTATCAAAACGACCACCTAATACCGCTTGCCATTGCTCATTAAAGGTCACTAAATCTTGAAAATACAATCCGTAATAATCATATTCGCTGGTATATAAACTATCATCGGTTTTATAGCTAATATCAGGCCTACTTGGTTCAACAGCGCCGGGCACATAATCAATAGGAGCAGCATTGGTTTTTAACTGCCCGTAATAATAATCTAAGCTGTTTACTCCAATTAAGACTTGGTGATCCATTGATGCCAAAGAAAATTCGCCCACTAAATCAACATAAAAAGTTTTGAATTGCCAATCATCAAACCTATCGTATGGCTTAGAAACATAACTATCACCGATTTGATAGTTTTTTGGCATTTTGGGCGAAGACTCAAAACGTTGACGCTCAAATGTTTGCTCGTTATAACCTAGTTTAAATTCCCATTCGGGGTTAAAAAAGTAATGCACTCTGCTACCGACATTGCTCACTGTAATGTCGGTAAAGGCCCAAGAAAAGTCTCGAATAGTTTTATCGTTACCTATGACTTCACCACTATTGTCTAACCAAGCGCCAGTATCTAGCCCCGCTTTATCGTTGGTTTGATCATAATACACGTTAATTAATAGATTCTCGTTGATATTATAATCAACACTTAATGAACCCAATAAGCGATCTCGCTCGCGCTGCTCACCATTTTGATATTCACGATCATAAATAACATCTTGCTTAACCAAAACACCACGATAATTCAACGCTTCAACAATTTCTCCGCCGGCATCTAGCATCAAACGACTTGAACCGTGTTGGTCAACATCTGCGCTAAGTTCAAAAAGCCTGTTTTTCGTTGGTTTCTTGGTCACCATATTAATTAAACCACCTGGCGCAGATTGACCATACAAAATACTTGAAGGCCCTCTAATAACCTCAACATGCGATAGAGTTTCAATAGGTTGCTGATAATGAGACCAATGCTGATGACCATCACGTAAATAACCATTTGATGAACTTAAAACAAAGCCACGAGAGCTAAACACTTCACGATTTCTTTGTTTAGAGCCGGGCGATAAGCTGGCGACATTATTGAGCACTTCACCAAGTGTTGTTGCTAACTGCTCGTCAATAATAGTTTCAGGAATCACGGTTACTGCTTGAGCCGTTTCTAATAAAGAAGCATTGGTACGCATAGCGCCCGATGCACTATCAACCTTGTAGTCATTAAAGTAACTACCATGTACTTTAATGACCTCAATACCAGCTTCATCATCAGCGATAACAGGTTTTGTTAGAGATAAAAGAGCGAGGGAAATACCAACCGATAAATAACTACGTTTCATGTTTTTCCTTAATATATTGGAGAGTGATAATCAAACGCGAGCATTCTATCAACTTCTCCCACAAAGTAAACACAAATGATAATAATTGTTATTTACGTTTATGTTTTATCAATATGTTTATGAAAAAATCAACTTGCATTACAGCGACTGTCATAATCTCATCATAAAACTGTCTTCAAGTTGTCACCTCGCACTGTTGATATAGCAATATTTATCAATAAGTTACCAAGGAAAAACAATGAAGTTTACTAAATCTCTCACAACACTAGCACTATTAACCGCCTTAACAGCCTGTACTTTTGACGGTGATGATGGTGGTCAGGGTGATATTGGCCCTATTGGCATAAGCGGCACTGATGGCACTGATGGAAAAGATGCCCCCACATCACTCATCATTGAATTAGTTGGCCGTAGCGTATTAAATGCACAGGCTCCTGAAGGTGCGGCTGAAATTGTCGACTTTCAAAAATCAACTAATTCAATTTATGCCATCAATAGCTCAGTTTCTCCTGCTGTGGTTGAGGTTATAGATGCCAATAGTATTGATAAAAATGAGTTAACCGCGGATGCTGAGGGTGTTATAAATAATACAAATTTAACCGCATCAATTACCTTGGATTTATCACAAACCGCTAATTTAACGGGCGATGCCAACAGCATCGCAATTGATAATATCAATGAGTTATTGGCTGTTGCGGTATCATCTGGCTCAGCGGGAGTTAATGGCCATATTGCCTTTTTTGATATATCAGGTGCTGCGCCTAGCTTCATTAAAAATGTTGAAGTGGGTGATTTACCTGATAACGTCGTATTTACCCACGATGGCGCTAAAGTATTGGTCGCCAATGAAGGTGAACCAAGTAGTGATTATGTCATCGACCCAGAAGGGTCAATATCAGTGATCAATATTGTTGATGCTATGCCTGAAGATGCCGCTATAAACCTTACTTTTGCAGCCTTTAACGATCAACAAGCTGAATTAGAAAGCCAAGGTGCTAAATTCTCAAATCCATCAGGCCACACTATTAAGGGCAGTGTCCGTCAATACACTGTGGCACAAGATTTAGAGCCTGAATATATCGCTATTTCACAAGATAACCAGTTTGCCTATGTTTCTTTACAGGAAAATAATGCCTTAGCAATTGTTGATTTGAGTGACAATAGTGTAACGGTTAAAGGTTTAGGCTTTAAAGATTGGAGTCAGTACAAAATTGATGTTTCAGATAAAGATGGCGGGATAAACTTTAAACACTACCAAAATTTATATGGCATGTATCAACCCGATACTATTGCGAGTTATCAATGGCAAAGCACTAACTTTATTGTTACTGCAAATGAAGGTGACGGGCGTGAATATATAGCCTTTGAACAAGAAGCTGACGAGGATGCGGGTAAGTCTCAATGTGAAGCTGACTTCCCAAATGGCATTTATGAATGGGATAACGGTGAAGAAATCTGTATTGCTTATACCGATGAAGCTCGCGTAAAAGACCTAGAAGATTTTGGCACTGTTAGCGCTGAATTAGATGCCTATGTTAGTGAAAACGGCGGTAAAAAAGGGTTAGGAAGATTATTGGTCACTAATGCATTAGGTAAAAACGGTAGTGATGAATACTCAACACTTTACGCTTATGGGGCACGCTCTTTCACGATATGGGATTCAAATGGTCTAGTTGTGTTCGATTCAGGCGATGAAATAGCACGTATTACTGCTTCAATTCATGGAGAATCATTTAATAATGACGAAGATGAAAATGAGGGTGATACTCGTTCAGATGCGAAAGGCGCTGAGCCTGAAACTTTAGCAATAGGTCAAGTTGGCTCACAAACATATGCCTTTATCGGGCTTGAGCGCATGGGTGGCATACTCACTTACAACATAACTAATCCTTACAACGTGAAATTTGTTGAATACTTTTACAATAGAGGTTTAGTTGAAGGTGCAGATATTACAGGAGATTTAGCGCCAGAAGGGATGAAGTTTATTAATGCTGAAGATAGCCCTACCGATGAAGCCTTATTAGTCGTTGGTAATGAAATATCGGGCTCAGTTGCTGTTTGGCAAATTACTGAAAAATAAGTAAGGTATTATTTGGGCGTGTTGTTTTTTGCGGTAAAAAGTTCTGCAAAATTCAACACGCTCTGCTAAAAAAGAGCCTTTAACAGCTTTAATACCTTTCAAACCAGACTACATTAATATTTTTCCACAGCCTTTTAGTGTGCGATTGTTCAAGGTGATATTGACTTGGGTTTCAAACTCAATACCGCTCATGATGTCTCTACAAGGCTGCTCTTTAATTGTCATAATAAATTCATCACTCACGTTATAATGATAAGTACTTTGTCGCTTTTTTGTAACAATGGTCGGCTTAACATACTGGTATGTTTTCTCATGTTGGCCGTAGTCAGTGCTTAAGTATATGTGCTTTTCTGTCACTATCTCTATTAACCAAGCAGGCTCTTGACCAATTGCACGAAAATTTACCCCACGCAATTTGGCCTTCTGCCAAACACCTTGCTCAGTTAATGCGTGCTCTTTTTTGGTAGCGCGTCTCCAATAGAACCATCTAAAAAGCGCTCAAGCGCATCATTTTCACACTCACCTTTAACATATTGTGTAACATGAATATCACTACAAGCACCACAAGCATTACCGTAAGTTTTTACCGCTTTGTTTGAAATTAAACCACACACAGGTAAATATTCCATAGTACACATTTGTGGCCGAGGATCTTTACACACCCCTATATTCGTATTAGTCACTGCTTGGTTAATTTTTGCTACTGTCCCTTTATTTTGAGCGCATGAGCTAGTCGCAAGTAGTACCAACACTAGTGCTATTTTGTTTATCATTATTATTTCCTTTTAGAGGTTGCTAGAGCTAAATTACCAGGTTTAGTTAATTAGTATCAGGTTGACTCTGTATTTAAACTTACAATGTAATGTAATCTAATCCATTTAAAAGTAAATTCGTTTATTTTACTTTTATTTAATCATTCAGCTGAGAGAACAACAAAGGTCAACTTGCCTTAACCTTTAATAAAAACTTTTCTATAAACTTTAATGCAAAAACAATATATACAATAGCGCCTGTAATCAACAATATGCGTTGCGCTAAAATAGCATTAAAATTAGCATCAGCAGCCATACTACTATTCACTACCACTAATAATGCAATAAAACCCGAGTTATAGTATTTAGAGGTTTTTGATCCAGCAAATATTTGGCGACCAAAAAACAAGCTCGTTATTAACAAAATTAACAAATAAAAGTGAAATTGTGGCACCGCAACGATTAGCCAGTAAAACAGCCATGCAAAAATACCGCCGAGAAACGTTGATAATAACGAATTTTTACCAGCTTCTTTCCCTTGAGTTAAATCAGGTTTCAATATAAAAATGGCAGAAAATACCATTACCAATAAATAGTCACTTAAGTCATACATAATAAATACTGCTGCAATAGGAAATGCGACTAAAGTACTTTTTAACGCCAATTTTGCAGCCAATGGAACATACGCTTTATTGTATTTGGGTTTCACTGGGAATTGAGTAAATTCAGGATCTGGAAAAACAAAGTGAGCAAGCCATATTATTGCGATTGTTAACCAACTTGAATAAACAAAACCGACCGAGAAGCTGATCGCTAATCCTTCATGACTATTTGCAATCATGGGTAAAATTAAAATGGCGATCATCGACATCAAAGTAAACCAAAAAGATCCGCCACGGTTCAAATAGTAATAAAGATGAAAGAAAACAATAGCCAGTGTTAATAGGTAGGCTACAGGAAAATTTAAAAAGAATAATGAGAATACCAAGCCTAGAGCGAATGCAACCAAGGTTGATATCATATTAAATGCACTGGCTCGCAAAGATGGCTTTGGTAATGGCATTGCCAATATCATGGCACTAAAGACTATTGTCAGAAAAGATAACGGCCAGTTCCCCCCATAAGCTAACGCTCCCGAAAAAGTCACACCAAAAGCGAATCTAAAAACTCGCATTGTATTGACATTGTCAAAGATATTCGCAAAGGTAATAACTGGCATAAACAATACAAATTTAGCTTTAATAGACATAAGAAAGAATGCTTAAGGCGCGTATCCACAACCAACCCATTGCATTAACAAACCAATTATCACCTGTGTAAATTTGTACATCGGCTTGTCCGCCTAAACGTCGAAATGGCCTCGATGAATCGTCATCAAAGGTGATCATCACCGGGAATCGCTGTGCGTCTCTAAGCCAGCCGGTTTTAGATTCAACTGAAGTTAACCCACCAACAGCACTGGTTGAGTTTGTATCAACAGCAAAGCCAATACTGTTAATTTTTCCTTGATAAATTTTACCAGGATTAACATCTAAGGCTATTTCGACCCTATTACCTACGGCTAAGTGAGCTAAATTATTTTCACGTAAGTTAACCTGTATCCAAGCATTATTTGCTTCGATAAAGGTCATCGCAGGTACACCTGCTGTAGCAAAATAACCAGTATCAACTTGTAAGTTCGTTATTCCACCTTGTGCAGGAGCAACAATAACTGTGCGGCTAAGATCTAACTGCGCTTTTTTTAGTGAGGCTATGGCTGAGCGTATTCTTGGGTTTTCATTACCTTCTTTACCTAGTGCTTGCTTAGCTTTATCTAAATTTGCTTTAGCGCTAACAACTTGTGCTTTACTGGCTTTAATAGCTGCCCTAGCTTTGTCACCATCTGAATGTGACAACACGTTTTTTCTTTCCATTTCAAATACACGCGCACTTTGTGCTTTAACATGTTCAACATTAGTTTCTGCAACAACTAATTGCGCTTGAGCAGTTACAACACTTGCCATGCCTGCACCAATTTCTTGACCAGCCATTTCTAGTGCAGCTTCTGCATTTTCAACAGCTAATTCATAATCACTGACGTCAATTCGAAAGAGTACCTCACCTGCTTCCACAACTTGATTTTGTTTCACTAACACATCGGTAATACGCCCAGATACTTGGGGAACAATTGGCGTAACGTAAGTTTGTAGTCTAGCTTGATCTGACCATGGTGCATGGCGATCAGCAATGATGTACCAAGTTAGTATAAAAACGGTCACGAATAACAAATACTTAGTAACCTTTCGTACGGGATCTTCAGTATCTTTTTTTGTGCTGTCTTGATTTAAATTTTTTTCTGTCATTTACAACTATCCAAAATGAGCTTAAGTTTGCTGATTATTGTCTATAACCCAAAGAGTAGTCAATTTGTTATGCCAATTCTCTTTTTCAATATAAACATTTACTGCATACAACGATGAGCAATAGAGTGTGTTGATCTTTTCTGTATATTTTAAACGCTAAAGTACAAAACTAAATAAAAAATACCTTTTTATTTAGTTTATTTAACATCAAGTATCAAAAGGAATAGCTTTTATATATCATACCGTTAAGCTTAGTCTTATCTGCATTTTATTTTTATCACTTTTTATTTAAGGCAATATCAATTGCTAAGCAAAACGTTTTAGTAAATACAGATAAAAAGTAACGATAGCAATAAATTAGTTAATAATTACGAATACAAAGGTCTTGAGTGCATGTCACCAATAAAAAACATCTACAATAAATTCAGCCCATTTCAGCGTGTTATCATTGCTTTGTTGCTTGGTATAGCTTCTGGAATATTTATTGGAGAGCCAGCAGGTCAAATTGAGATTTTAGGTAATATTTATATTAGCCTACTACAAATGACGGTTCTACCTTACGTACTTGTTTCTATTATTGGTGGGCTAGGACGTTTAAACCGAAATATGGCAACAACCATAGGCTCAAGAGCAGTCAAAATCATTTTAGTTATATGGCTTGCAGTAATGACCACCCTACTCTTTTTGCCTCTTGCCTACCCTAACTGGGAAACGGGTGGTTTCTTTAGTAGCAGTATGGTTGCTGAACCCACGGTATTTAACTTTATAAAGCTATATATTCCAGCAAATATCTTTTCTTCCTTGTCTGAAACCATAGTCCCTGCTGTGGTTTTGTTCTCATTACTTATGGGCGTTGCGCTTATCCAGGTAAAAAATAAAGAGACGTTTTTAACCCTTACAACAAATATCAGCGACAGTTTAATGAAGGTTGCTTCTTATGTAACTAAACTCGCGCCTTTAGGTATTTTTGCTATTTCGGCCTCAGCTGCAGGTACGCTAGAAGTTGAAGAGCTCGGTCGATTACAAGTATTCCTTTGGGTTTACATTACCGCAGCGGCATTATTAGCTTTTGTACTTCTTCCTTTATTAATTCATTGGGCCACACCTTTTTCATATAGAGAAGTTCTCTCTACCGCTGGTGAAGCGATGATTACCGCTATTGCAACTGGCTCTGTATTAGTTGTTCTGCCTATGATTATTGATCGCTCAAAAGAGTTACTTAAAAAGCACAATATGGAGTGTGAAGAAACAGACTCAACAGTAGATGTACTTGTGCCAACAGCCTATAGTTTCCCAAACTCTGGCACCCTGCTTGGCCTAGGTTTTGTATTATTTTCAGCTTGGTATGTTGGTACCCCTTTGGGCTTAGATCAATATTTCTCATTTGTGACTATGGGAGCGCTGACCGCTTTTGGTAAAATGGCTATTGCAATTCCTTTCTTACTTGATTTTTATGACTTGCCAGCCGATCAATTCCAGTTGTATTTATTAGGCAGTGTTGTTACCGCAAGATTCGCAGTGGGTTTGGCAGCTTTGCATGGCTTTGTTGTTACTCTGCTAGTCGCGTCTGCCGTTATTAAGCGAATGAAATGGCATCGTTTTTTTCAGGCTATCGCCGTACATTTAACGATTACTTTTGGCGTTATGATAGTCGTTGGGATGTTGTTAAAATCACTCATACCATACAAGTATGAAGGTGTACAAACGTTTGAATCTTTAAAGCCTATGGTTCAACCCGCCATAACAGTTAAAAAGAGTGAAATACATCCTTTAACTAAAGCCGAACAAAATGAACCAAGGTTAGATATTATCTTGGCCCGCGGCAACATTCGTATTGGTTATTTTGATGCAACACTCCCTTATGCATTTCGTAATTCAGACAATCAAATGGTCGGCTTTGATGTCGAAATTATCAATGAGTTGGCGAAAGATTTAGGCGTAAAAACGAATTTTTTACATATAAAAGATAAAAAAGATGAAGCAACGCTATTAGCCAATGGTAGTGTCGATATTACCATTGGTGGAAAAATTATTACGCCGTTACGCGCCTTAAAAGTCGCTTTTTCTGACTCTTATACTCATCATACCGCGGGGTTATTACTCAATGACTCAAAGCGTGATAGTTTTTCTGATTTATATGACATAAAAGAAATGAAAAACCTTAATCTTGCAGTGGGAAACAGCAAGTATTACAAAGATGCTATCAAGGAATATTTTCCTAACGCTAAACTGACTGAAATTACCAATATTAGAAAATACCTTAAAGGGCACCATAATAATGTTGATGCATTAGTTTTTTCTGCTGAAGCAGGCTCTGCATGGACAATGCTTTATCCTAGCTATTCAACCGTTATACCTAAAGGCATGTCTTTACGTGCACCTGTTGGTTTTAGTTTACCAAAAGGTCAGCTAGATTACGTTGCATATATCAACACATGGTTAAAGCTAAAACAAGATAATGGGTTTCAGCAAAAAGTATATGATTATTGGATCCTTGGCAAAAATCCTAAAGCAAAAAAACCTAGGTGGTCAATTATGAAAGATGTACTTGGCTGGTATTAACCCCCAGTCTTTACCATAAACCAGATAGTTACTTTGTTATGGACATTAACGAACTATAATTCATAATCTAAAAGTAAACGTTAGCATTATCCCTAAATAACAATAATTAGAGTCTTAACTTTGAAACAAATGGATGAAAGAGACAATTTTGTCTACTTAACTTTTGCATTAATATTACTATTACTTGGTACCGCTGCTGCACAGCAGTTTTTCGACCATTCTGTTCAAAGGTTAGTGCAATCGGCAACTGTCATCACCTTGTTGGTTGCCGTATGGGGAGTAAAATCTAAGCAACATTTTCTTAGGAAAACCTTTGCTTTTCCATTAGCGATTTTAACAGTAGCTGTTTTTAGCAATTGGTTGGATGATTCTGGGTTTGATCGTTTCTATTTATTCTTGCTACTCAGTTTCTTTATTTCAACGGCGATAAAAACCGCTAAACAAGTACTTTTCACTGGCAATATCGATGGTAATAAAATCTTAGGGGCGATCTGTCTTTATTTATTAATGGGACTAATTTGGGCTATTATTTATACTTTACTTCAGTTGTCAGTACCAGAATCATTCCAAGCATTAAGTAGTCAGAACAACTGGTTCATTCTTTTTCCTGATTTCGTATATTTCTCCTTTGTTACCATTACTACCTTAGGCTTTGGTGATATTGCTCCCACACTACCTGTTGCGAGATTTTTAGTTTATTTAGAGGCTGTTGTAGGACAGTTTTATTTAGCAATATTAGTCGCAAGTTTAGTCGGTTCAAGAATGTCAGCTCAACCCTATAACCTCCAAAATAAAAATTAATTTACTACCCCTCATAGAAAGGTAACCATAAAATGAAGCAAGAGAGCTCCTTAAATAAAGAACCAACAATTAACCAACAAGTGATTGATATAGCAATAAAGCTTGGCGCAGTTGCACTACTAATAGGTTGGTGCTTTGCTATTTTACGCCCCTTCATTTTAATTGTTATGTGGGGGGCAATCTTGGCAGTCGCCTTAAAGCCATTACATAATAAACTCACCCGAATGGTCAGAGGGAAAGCGGGTATTGCTTCAACTATTATTGCGCTAGTAGGTATCACTATAATTGTCGTTCCTTCAGTGAACTTATCATCTTCATCCATTGATTCAGCTCAGCACCTTTATAATGGTATAGAGCAAGGCACGTTAAAAATTCCTCAGGCAAATGAAAGCGTAAAAGAATGGCCGATTATTGGAGAGCAAAGTTTTGCATTATGGCAGGCCGCATCAGAAGATATTCAAAAAGTAGCTGGGCAATATAGCGAACAAATTAAAAGCTTGTCTGCTTCATTGTTATCAGCAGTCGCTGGTTTAGGGGGAGGCATTTTACAATTTATTGTGTCTTTAATTATTGCGGTGGTGTTTATGTCTAAAGCTGAATCCTCTCACCAAGGTGTTCAGCGCTTAATGACTCGTTTAATGGGTGATAATGGACAGCGTACCATTGACACCACAATTGCTACTATTAGAAGTGTCGCTACCGGTGTATTAGGTGTTGCCGTTATTCAATCTTTACTTTCTGGTATAGGCTTACTAATTGCGGGGATTCCTGGAGCGGGAATATGGGCTATTGCAGTGCTCATTTTAGCTATTGCTCAATTACCACCGATACTTATTCTAGGGCCTATAGCCGCCTATTATTTTTCTGTAGCAGATACGACACCCGCTATAATATTTCTTATTTTTAGTATTCTTGTCAGTAGCAGCGATGCCTTTTTAAAGCCTTTATTTTTAGGTAGAGGTATGGATATTCCAATGTTAGTTATATTATTAGGCGCTATTGGCGGCATGTTACTTTCTGGCATTATTGGCTTATTTGTTGGTGCTGTTGTATTAGCTTTAGGTTATCAGTTGATGATGGATTGGTTATCTCAACACGAAGAAAGCATCGAAGAAACACCCACTGAACCATAATAAACCAGTACAGCGTACTACTAAAAAAGTTAGGCAAAAATTAAGTTTTAGTCTTAATAGGCTAAAACTTAATCTTAAATATATCATTGAGTTGACTTATAACAATTCAAATAATGAATTGGTCAGCTTAGCGCTTTATTAGCAAGCTTAGTATTACTCTATTTTAGCTAAATCGTGCACCCCATATTTGGGTTCACTTAATTGTCCTGATGCTAACATCACCTGATAACGTAAGTTTCTTAATGAGTAAGGTCTATAGTCATTAATTAACTGATAACGTTGTGCAACTGAATAATGGATTATAGGTAAATAGCTTGATTTCTGCTCTGTAATATTGACTCGAATAACGCGAGGCGCCAATGTTTTCGCATACATATTACTTCGTTGTTGACTATGGAGTTTGCCAGTAACTAATGGCTTAATATGTAAATCATCAAAACATATTTCATCTTGTGCCCCTTTAGTTTTTAAGGACGAATAGTTGATATTTTCAGGTGCAATAATATTCAATCGATTAGCGATTGCAGATAGCATATACGATAAAGTGACATCAGATAATCCATCTAACCAATAACTACCACCAATATCAGAGTGAGCACCTGCAAACCACAACTCTGTTACTCGTTTATCTTTATTAAAAAGTGTTGGTTGAAAGACAATACGTTTTTCATCTAGCGCAAGTAAGTGAACAGCTTCTGTTATGTGCTCACCTAAGATATCATTTTCAAATACAATACCACTGGCTGGAAACGTTGCTGGATTTAAATCAAGTGAATCGCGTGTTGCTGCAACCGTATCAAAAACACCTAAAAATGTAATAGGATGTGATAACTGTGCAGCAAACATTCTCGCTATTGCCGCACCTCGACTAAAACCAAAAATAAAGACTTCTGCGCCCTTTTGATAATGCATTTTAAAATAGCTATTAGCTTGTACTAAAATATCATCCATATCACCATATGATGGAGCAAAAAGTGCGTTAAACTTCCGTTTCAACCAGTTACCACGAGTACCCACACCACTAAAATAAAAGCTCTGCTGCTCAGGCATTTCAATATTTAACCCATTTAATGGTGCTAATTGGCCACCAAAATACAGATGCAATTTCAGAACATTACTGATACTACCATCTTCAAAGTAATCAAGCGCATCGTCGGGTTCATTGCATGTTCCATCAAAGCAAAAAATAAGTTTTTTCATCTAATCTTCCTGATATTTTACCAACCGAATAAGCATAGACTTTTTTCATGCTATAAATCAAAAAATCCTGATAATATTTAAACAAGAGCACTAGCAACACCGAAATGACGCTGGTAGAATCTAGGGCATTATTTTTTCAGAACACAAAAAGAAGCATTTATCATGGGTAGAGCGTATCAAAACCGAAAAGAATCTATGGCAAAAACTGCCGGAGCTAAAACTAAAGTTTATTCAAAATACGGTAAAGCAATTTATGTGTGTGCCAAAAATGGTGGTACCGATCCCAATGGTAATGTTGTTTTACGTGGATTAATTGATCGCGCAAAGAAAGATCAAGTACCTACGCATGTTATTGACAAAGCAATAGACAAAGCTAGCGGCGCTGGTGGTGAAGATTACAGCGAAGCACGTTATGAAGGTTTTGGACCCGGTAACTGTATGGTAATTATTGACTGTTTAACCGATAACGGTAATAGAACGATTAAAGACGTTCGCCAATGCTTTACTAAAACTAATTCAAAAATAGGCTCTTCTGGCACCGTATCTCACATGTTCAACCATGCTGCAGTATTTGCTTTTAAAGGTGAAGATGACGAAGCGGTATTAGAAAACTTAATGATGGCTGACATTGATGTAACCGATGTGGAACTTGAAGACGGTATTATTACTGTTACCGCACCACATACTGAATTTTATAAAATTAAAACTGAGTTCGCTAATTCAATGCCTGAGTTTGATTTAGAAGTTGAAGAAATTACATGGGTACCGCAAACCTATGCAGAAATCACTGATGAGACTGATATTGCAAACTTTGAAAAATTCATTGCGATGTTAGACGACTGTGACGATGTACAAGAGGTTTACCACAACGCAGAAGTAAAAACGTAATAAGTTAACCATCAACTATCTTAGAAAACAAAAAGCACTGTTTATTAATGAACAGTGCTTTTTTACTTTTAAGTGGCTATAGCGAAACAAAGCGATCAGCTTTTCTATCAACAACGACAAGAGAATCAATTTATTACCAGCTTAGCACTGCACACCGAAGTTGCCAGACAGTTACCCTAAAGCCAATATTCAAGCCATTAACTATGAAGCTATAATCCATTAAACACTCCTTAGCTAGAATTTAAAGACTTAAAAACAGGTATTGATTGCAGAGCATGGTTATTCCCTTGTCAAAATCAATAACAATGCATACCAGCCTTTTAAAATTCGCCCTTCAGAACGCATAGGCACCATGATAACTTCATAAACATATTTTGATGTCGCTGATGTTGTTCTATGTGGTCACTTATTTATGCGAAATGATATCACTTTCTAAAAGTACATACATTTTAGCTCTCAAGCAGTTATAAAAAACAGATATAAAAAATAGAAATTAATATGAATAAAAAAGGCTTTAGGATTAACTAATATTTAATCCTAAAGCCTTATAAAGAGATAATTACTGGAATGTAAGGTTAAGAGCTTTGTGAACTTTGCTCTTGATCTTCACCAGCATCATCACTAATTTCTGGCGCTTTAGGGGCTTCAACTTCAAGGTGAGAAACACGCTGTAAACCACGAGGTAACTTATTGCCTCGACGCCCTCGCTCACCTCGATAATGCTCTATATCAGCTGCTTTTAAAGTCAGTTTTCGCTTACCCGCATGAAGTGTTACAGAAGAGCCATCTGGAATAATCGCCAACAAAGTGACATATTCTTCACGAGTTTTAGCTCTCGCTGAAGGAATATTAATGATTTTATTCCCCTTACCTTTGCTAAGTATTGGTAAGTTCTTCACTGGAAAAACTAACATACGCCCCTCAGTGGTTATCGCCAAACAATAATCACTATCAAGGTTTTCAACAAGTTGCGGTGTCATTACTTTTGCCGCATTGGGTAAACTAATTAATGCTTTACCGTTTTTATTTCGGCTAACCATATCGCTAAAGCTAGCGACAAAACCATAACCTGCATCGCTGACTAGTAAATATTTACTTTCATCATCCGACATAACGCTGTGAACAAATGTTTGCCCCGTCGACAAATTAAATCGCCCGGTTAATGGCTCTCCTTGCGATCTTGCTGTCGGAAGCGTATGAGCATCGGTAGTAAAAGCACGACCATCTGAGCCAATAAAGACAACAGGGCGATTACTCCGCCCTTTAGCAGAACATAGGTAACTATCGCCTGCTTTATAACTTAACGCTTTCGCATCAATATCATGCCCTTTAGCACATCGTGCCCAACCTTTATCTGATACGACGACAGTAACTGGCTCACTAGGCACTAAATCTTTTTCTGTTAACGCTTTTGCTTCACTACGTTCAACTAATTTCGAGCGACGCTCATCGCCATATTGTTCTGCAGCAGCGAGTATTTCCTTTTTCATTAAGGTATTCATACGCGCTTTTGAGTTAAGAATTTTTTCTAAGTATTCTCGCTCTTTATTTAACTCATCTTGCTCAGCTCTAATTTTAATTTCTTCAAGCTTCGCTAATTGGCGTAGTTTAATTTCTAAAATGGCGTGGGCTTGTAATTCAGATAAATTAAAGCGAGACATTAACTCGGCTTTAGGGTCATCAAAGTTTCTTATAATTTCAATAACTTCATCAATATTTAAATAGGCAATTAATAAACCATCTAAAATATGAAGACGTGCCAACACTTTATCTAATCGATATTGTAATCGACGACGCACTGTTTCGCGTCTAAACTCTAACCACTCCGACAAAATAACTTGTAAATTCTTAACAGCGGGTCTGTTATCCAAACCAATCATATTAATATTTACACGATAGTTTTTTTCAAGATCGGTACTGGCAAATAAATGTTGCATTAATTGCTCAGTATCAACACGATTAGATCTTGGTACTACCACTAAACGAACAGGGTTTTCATGATCTGATTCATCGCGTAAATCAACAACCATCGGTAACTTTTTAGCCTGCATTTGCCCCGCTATTTGCTCTAAAACTTTACCGCCAGAAGCTTGATGCGGTAATGCTGTAATAACGATTTCACCGTGTTCAACATCATATACAGCGCGCATTTTAATGCTGCCGCGACCCGTTTGATAAATTTTCTCGATGTCAGCCTTAGGGGTAATAATTTCAGCGTCAGTTGGGTAATCAGGGCCTTTTACATATTCGAGTAAGTCAGCAACTTCTGCTTTTGGCTTATCAATAAGATGCACACACGCATCGGCAATTTCTCTGACGTTGTGAGGCGGAATATCAGTTGCCATACCCACAGCAATACCGGTAATACCATTCAGTAAAATATGCGGTAAACGCGCAGGTAAGGTTTTAGGCTCTTTCATAGTGCCATCAAAGTTAGGCTGCCAATCAACGGTTCCTTGACCTAATTCAGCCAGTAAGACTTCACTAAAACGAGATAAACGCGATTCGGTGTAACGCATTGCGGCAAATGACTTAGGATCATCAGGCGCACCCCAGTTACCTTGCCCATCAACCAACGGATAGCGATATGAAAAAGGTTGAGCCATTAAGACCATGGCTTCATAACAAGCGGAATCACCATGAGGGTGAAATTTACCTAAGACATCACCTACAGTACGTGCTGATTTTTTATATTTAGCGGCCGCAGACAACCCAAGCTCAGACATGGCATAAACTATACGACGTTGTACCGGTTTTAAACCATCACCAATATGAGGTAATGCACGATCCATAATTACGTACATTGAGTAGTTTAAATAAGCTTCTTCGGTAAAGCGCCTTAAAGGAACTTGCTCTACGCCTTCAAGGCTATATTCGAGTACATCTGACATGAATTGAATTTCCTGATATGACTAACAAACGTTCGTCTGAAAGTGGGTTTATTCTTGTTATTTCTTTTACACATTCTATAGCTTATATGATTATGCTATGTGAAAAAATAGCTAATAAGCAATAATGTGCTAATTAACCTGAAAGTTGCTTAATAAGGTCACAACATCTAACCTAGCTATACGGTTCGCCTTTCTTGCTCTTTAGCAATATGATGATAACTCACAACACGATTTCGTCCTTGCTCTTTGGCCTGATACATTGCTAAATCTGCACAGTGCAAAATATCATCAAAACTCATTTCTGCAGACTCCATCGTAGCAACACCAATACTTGTGGTGACTTGATGCTCAACTGAAAATTCGGAAAAATCATAATGAGCTATTTTCTCAAGAATTCTTTCTGCAATAGCCTTTGCTTTATTATGATCGGCGAACGGCAATAATGCAGCAAACTCTTCTCCACCTAAACGAGAAAATACATCACGGGTTCGCATTGTTTCACATATCAACTGAGCACACTTAATTAACACTTGATCGCCAACTTGATGACCATAGTTATCATTGATCGATTTAAAGTGATCTAAATCGAGTAATAGCACCGTGAACTCTTGGTGATTATCTCTAAATTGACCAATCATTTTCTGACCTTGTCTAAACAGAGAGTGACGGTTATAAACGCCCGTTAACGAATCTATTTTCGTTAATTTTAGTAATCGTTTGCGAATAGCAACTTGTCTCACCATTAATAAAATAAACAAAACTGCTGTTGCCAAAATAATAGTAAAGTTAATTCTACGTTGTTCTTTCTCTGCTTGATGCTGTTCAATAACTCGTTCTTTTTGTTTATTTTGCTGTGTTAATATTTTATTAAGTTCGTTCTTTTTTTCTATTTCATGATTCTCTTTCATTGAATCAATCATTTTTTTTCGATTTTCGCTTCGGTAAATATTATAACTTTTTAAATATTCTCTTCTTGAAAGAAATGCTTTTTCATACTGCTTATTTTCAGCATAAGCATCAGCCATTACTGTATGCAATTGTTTAAACAAAGGTTGTGCTAATTGCTTTTTTGAAAGCTGCTCACTAAGAACAATTGCTTGCTCAAAGTAATTTATCGTTTTCTCAATATTGTTAAGTTTTTGAGCATATAGCCCCTGAGCAAGCAGAAATAAATATTGTTCAGCATAGTTAAAAGATGCCGCACGCGATGATAACAACTCTATCTCGCTATCTATCGCTTTGTGATCAAAATTTGCTTTGTTAAGCTGTTCAAGTAAAGTAGACAGCTTTAAATCATAAGGTAAATACTCTACAGGGTTTAATATTTCTTGCTCTGTTACTGGTGCGCTATCAACAAATTGATGTTGGTTTAACTGCCCTGATTCTTGATATACCGCATGACAAGTTCCCGTGGTAATTGCCAATAAACCAAGTACATAGCCTTTCTTTAAACGATTCACCCGCATACTCTATTCCGCCCTTGCTCTTTAGCACAATAGAGTTGTTCATCTGCTGTTTTTATTAGTGTCGCTAAATCAGTCTCAGTTCCTTCAGCCATAGATGAAACACCAATACTTATGGTCACAGAGTCAAGACCCATTATTTGCCAAGATTTTTCTTCAACAGCACACTGTAAACGGCTCGCGATATCCATCGCTTGCTTCAATGACGTTTTAGGTAAAAACACAATAAACTCTTCACCGCCAAAACGGCCAAACACATCTGTTTTTCTCATCATAGTTAAGCCCAGTTCAGCAATTTGAACCAGAACTTGATCACCAACACTATGCCCTAACCTGTCATTAATTGTTTTAAATTTATCGACATCGATCATTAACACACTAAAGCTAGCCTTTTTGTTCAACGCCAGAGAGAACATTTTATTACCACGATACATTAAGCTTCGTCGATTAGCCGTGCCTGTTAGCGGATCAATACTGGTAGCTACTTTCAATTTTTTCTGGCTTTGCAGCAACTTAACGAGTAACCAAGCAAATGCAAGAGCAACTAGGGCACTAATAGTGAGATAAATATTTTGCTCTTCATTAGCTAACTTAGCTTCTGTCAACGCTGCTTCGTTAAGTGATTTTTGGCCTTGCAACATTTTATTGCGTAAATCGGCTTGTTCACTTTCTAAATTTAAGCGTACCTTCTCAATAGATAAGATATCTTCTTTTTCATCTTGCGCTTCAATTTGTGCCATTACTGATGTTTTTAACTGATAGGCTTTGTGAAACTCTTTTTGTTCAAATAAAGTATTCGCTCTAAGGTTAAGTAAACTTAAAAGAACTTGAACCCGTGCATTTGGCAGCTCTTCTTGCGCTAAAAGTATTTCTTCCGCTTTAGCAATGCTTGATAGGGTTTCATCGTATTTTTTTAATTCAAATAAAATAAAGGCTTGGTTTATATAAAACTGTAAAACGAGGCCATGTTGTTCAGTAAAATTTAGGTATTGCTTGGCCTTTAAAATATATCCATAGGCCGCTTCTGGGTTACTATCTTCTTTTTCAATTTGCGACCATGCCATACCTGAATACACGCCATACATAACTTCATTATCATGTACTGTTTTCGACTCATCGATGATAGTTTGAAATACGTCAATAGCCTGTTGATATCGACCATTGGCATGATGGTGAATTGCGATATTATGTAAGCTGTTATGGGCAGAAAGTAATTTACCCGCTTTTTTGAAGTGATTATAAGAGTTTTGGTAATAACGCGTAGACTGTTCGTCTTGTTTTAAATAAGAATATAAAATACCTAACTCAGAATTCACTGAACCTTTTAATTCTTCATCTTTGGTTTGTGCGGCAATATTGAAAGCATCATTTAAAACCACCAATGATCGTTGAAAGTCATCCGTTAAATAATACACCGCACCAAGGTTTATCAAACCATAAGCAATAAAAACTTTATTATGCAGGGATTCAGCGACTTCTAAACCCTTTTTATAATCCTCTGTTGCAGAACTAAGATCACCTAAACTTTCAAGGGCAAAACCGCGAATATATAAAAGCTCTGATATTTTAATGCTTGGACTAGCCAGTTGCTTAGCTAACTGTAACCCTTGGTTGGCAATTTTTTTTCCTAATGTATATTGTGCTTGCTCAACGTACATTTCAGAAAGTAGTTTATAGTAAAGAAGCTTTTCTTTAATCGAAAGTTCATTTAACAAGGGTTGGAAAAGTAAAAGTTGTTCAATGGCTGAAGTGAGATTACTGTCTTTAAGCACATCTAGGCGTTTAACTTCACTATTAAACTGGTCGGCCTCTACTGAGTAAGCGAGGCCGTGTGACAAAGCAAAAAAGAAGAAAATGCCTTGAATAAAAAAGGATTTACAAGTGGCCTTAAATTTAGACAACCGCCATATCACCTTTGGTTTGTAGCCACTCTTTGCGATCACCACTGCGTTTTTTAGATAACAACATATCCATTAACTCCATTGTATCGCTGTGCTCATCAACAGTCAGTTGCACTAAACGTCGCGTATTGGGGTCCATCGTTGTTTCACGCAATTGCATTGGATTCATTTCACCCAAACCTTTAAAGCGCTGCACGTTAACTTTTCCACGTTTTTTTTCTGCTTCAATGCGATCTAAAATGCCATCTTTTTCCGCCTCATCTAAGGCATAAAAAACTTCTTTAGCTAAATCAATACGATAAAGTGGAGGCATTGCTACATAGACATGACCAGCTTGTACCAATGGCAAGAAGTGCTGAGTAAACAACGCACAAAGTAAAGTCGCTATATGCAGGCCATCAGAATCCGCATCCGCTAGAATACAGATTTTACCGTACCTTAATTCAGATAAGTCATCGCTATCAGGGTCTATACCTAAGGCAACAGAAATGTCATGAACTTCTTGTGATGCAAGGATTTGACCTGAGTCGACTTCCCAAGTATTTAAAATTTTACCTCGAAGAGGCATAATCGCTTGAATTTCTCTATCTCTTGCTTGTTTTGCACTGCCGCCTGCAGAATCCCCTTCCACTAAGAATAATTCTGTTCTTGTAATATCTTGACTACCACAATCGGTAAGTTTACCCGGCAATGCTGGCCCTTGAGTCACTTTTTTACGTACTACTTTTTTACTAGCACGCATACGTTTTTGCGCATTACTAATGCAAAATTCAGCCAGCGACTCAGCAATATCAGTATGTTCATTCAACCATAAACTAAAAGCATCTTTAACAACACCAGTAACAAAAGCAGCGCATTGTCTTGATGATAAACGTTCTTTCGTTTGTCCTGCAAATTGAGGGTCTTGCATTTTTATCGATAATATATAGCTACATTTATCCCAAATATCGTCAGGTGTTAATTTTACGCCGCGTGGGATAATGTTACGAAATTCACAAAATTCACGCATTGACTCTAACAAGCCTTGTCGTAAACCATTAACGTGGGTACCGCCTGCGATTGTGGGTATTAAGTTAACGTAACTTTCACCTATACCCTCGCCTCCTTCAGGTAACCAAGTAACGGCCCAATCTACAGCTTCATGCTGTGAAGAAAAGCTACCAACAAAAGGCTCTTCAGGTAAATTTACATAACCTTTAACAGATTCTTTTAAGTAATCAGTCAACCCATCTTCATAACACCACTGATATTTTTTATCTTCTATTTTGTCATGAAACTTAATAGTTAAGCCCGGACACAATACGGCTTTAGCTTTAAGTAAGTGTGTTAAACGAAGTACTGAGAATTTTGGTGAATCAAAGTAACTAGCATCTGGCCAGAATTTTACTTTAGTACCGGTATTACGTTTGCCTACGGTGCCTGTTTCTTTTAACTCTTCAACCTTGTCACCATTCTCAAAAGCCATTTCAAATACTTTGCCTTCGCGTTTAACGGTAACATCAACACGAGTTGAAAGCGCATTAACAACAGAAATGCCGACTCCATGTAAACCACCAGAGAATTGATAGTTTTTATTTGAAAATTTACCACCAGCATGCAATTTACTGAAAATTAACTCGACCCCCGATACGCCTTCTTCAGAATGAATGTCGGTAGGCATACCACGACCATCATCAACAACCTCTAACGATTGATCTTTATCGAGTATGACCAAAATATTCTGCGCATGACCCGCTAAAGCTTCATCGACAGAGTTATCAATAACTTCTTGGCCAAGGTGATTAGGGCGCGTTGTATCGGTATACATCCCAGGACGTCTTCGTACAGGCTCTAAGCCACTAAGGACTTCAATGGATTCTGAGTTATATTGGTCAGTCATAGCACTTTCTATTATTAGTTTTAGTTATTATGGCACTTAACGTTATTGTAAATGCCATAAAATTCATGAATTGTTCATGCAGGTAAACTTTACTTTAATTGTAAAAATTCAGCAATAGCAGGTAACTGCTCTTCATAGTTAATAAAACTATGATCTCCACCTTGTTCAACGATAAGTTGGCAATGTTGATATTTAGTTGCAGCTTGCTGGTAATCTAACACTTCATCACCAGTTTGTACCATAACTAAGTAATTATTTTTTCTTTCACTTTCTTTACTTGGAGCATTCTGTTCAATAGCTTCAAGCTGATGCATATGCTGCTCAGTAACAAAGTACACGTCTTCAGTGTAAGGGTTTATTTGTTTACCAATATAGTCACTTAATAACTGGTAAGGTTTTACCGCTGGATTAATCAATACTGCAGGAATATTATATTTTTCACTCAAGTAATTTGAAAAGTACCCACCTAATGAAGAGCCCATTAATGACCAACTTTCATTCGGGCTTTGCTCGATAATCGCTTCCAATTGTTTTATTGCTTCAATGGGTGTGGTTGCCACTTGAGGACAATGAAAGATAACTTTTGGGTAATACTTGGCGAAATAAGCTTTGGTTTTTTCCGCTTTATTAGATAGTGGTGATGAGTTGAAGCCATGAATATATAAGATATGTTGTTTAGCCATTAATCACCTCTAGCATTTAAATTTTTTAACATGATAACCTAACAACTTCACTAGTAATCTGACCGTTATCAAATAAAGTGAAAACGCGATATGCAGGGCCTAATGCTAACGCAGAGACTCCATCAACATTGGGATCAAACTGTATTGATGTTGCAGGGCATGTGTAAACATCAACACTTTGATAACTTGGTTTTGAGGCTTCATTTACGGCAAAGTAATGGGCACGATGCACATGACCACAACTTATTGCACGAATATTTTGATGTTGTGCCATCACTTGCCAGAAGGCCTTTTTGTTTTCTAAACCGTGTCGATCAATAAAGTAACCAACATCAACAGGATGATGGTGCATCATCACCAATTGATGACAAGTCTCGTTAATTGCCCCTGCTAATCTAATGGCTTCTTCTCTGGCAAAATACCCCGATGGTGTTTCCCCTTTACTGTTAACCAACTGAACTTGCCAATTACGGTGTGTAATCGTTTTTTCTTGATTAAATGGGCTGCCCACTAAGTGTTTATTCAACAATGCATGCTCATCATGGTTACCTGCAAGAAAATAGCTTGGTGCTTGAATGTTGGCTTGGGTAAATGCGTTAGCAAACTGCTGATATGACGCCTCAGTATGATCTTGAGTGAGGTCACCAGTAAACACGACATAATCAATAGAGTCATCTTTGGCGAGTGAATTAAGCACTGCTTTTAGATTAGCTAATACATCAACGCCACAATGCAGTTGCCCTGATTGAGCAAACAAATGGCTATCTGATACTTGCGCAATAGTAAGTGGTTGCTTCAAGTGGCTTTGTGGCATTTTCATCACACTTTTATTCAAAAAAAACAGTAAAAAACTATTTCTTTAACTCAACTAACGTTTGCCCCATAGACAAACATAAATGTAGCCAGTCATGTAAAAACTGATTAATTTGTTGCTTTTCATCTTGTTGATGCATATGCCGATTTGGGTAATCATAACGAGGTTTTATTTGTCTAACATCTTGGCTTTTAATCACTTCTGCCATCCTAGCATCATGATATAAACGAATTTCCATACGTGGCTTAAATAAATTAGCTATTTTAGCGTTGTTAATCGCTTTAATAGTTTGCTGCTCGATAGTAACAACCGACGTATAACGGGTAATTTCTATAATTTTAATGCGATAAGCAAGTGACTCATTAATAAAAAACTGACGTTGCTCGTTTAATTTATCGTTACCTGCTAATAATTTAGTCAGCAACATATAATTATTGCTACATAGCGTCATCAAACTAACTAGGTTAGGTTGATACTTTCTTTGCTTTTGTTTATTTAGAAAAAAACTCATCCCCCCCCCTGTTAACGTTCTCATAATTGTTGTGAATGACCAAAGCTTCACAGCTAAGTTTACCCTAATTTACCTTTTACGGCACTTAAGATTATTACTTATACCTTTCCGTATAAGAAAGTGTTCGCTTCTTTATGTAAAATGGTATTACAGATTTTGATAATTCAATGCTAACCACTGCAGCGCAATAATCGTTGATGCATTGGTTATTTTTCCAGCAGATAATAAAGCTAATGCCTCTTCTCTTGGTACAAGATGTAACAAGATATCTTCATTTTCTTCATCTAAACCAAAGACACCACCAACGTCAACTTGGCTGGAATCAATTTTCGCTAAATAAAGGTGCATACATTCACTCATACCGCCGGGGCTAGAAAGGTATTTCATGATTGGAGTGATATCTTTTTCAGTGATCTGAATATCAGCCTCTTCTTTCGCTTCTCGAATGGCAACATCAATAGGGCTTTCGTCTTGACCAAACATGCCAGCTATAAACTCTAACAACCAAGGGTTCTGATTACTGCGCAATGCGCCTGGTCTAAATTGCTCAATTAATAAAACCTTATCTTCTTTAACGTCATAAGGTATCACTACAACAGCATCACCGCGCTCAAACATCTCTCGCTGAATCAGTTGACTTTGCTTTCCCGAAAACAACTTATGGGTTAATTGATAGACATTAATGGCAAAAAACCCTTGATACTGGGTTTCAATGGTTCTAACTTCTACATCACTGGTGCTATACCTGAGCATAGCTGTATTCTTATCTAACATATTCACTTTATAGTCCTTTTTTAGAGTAAACCTTCAAGGTATGGGGTATTATGCTATGTTAATTAAACAAATATAATAATTTGTTACACTAGTAGACCGTTATTTTATTTGGTTAATATAAAAACTTCTGTAACATAGCCGAGTATAAAAACAAAATGTAATATGCGTGCATTGCACACAAGGAAAAGCTTACTCATGAAAAAATCATTAAGTACCCTAATTATAGCCATCACTGGTGCGCTATCGAGCGCAAATGTGTTGGCTGATGACTTACTTTCAGTATATCAACAGGCATTATTAAATGATCCTGTTGTGTTAAAAGCACAAGCACAATTTAAAGTAGTTCAAGAAGATATTGTTCAAGCGCGTGCCGTGCTACTTCCACAAATAAGTGCAAACGGCTCATACAGCGACGGTGAACGTGAATCATACAGTAACTTAACTGGTAATAGTTCAACGGTAGAGTTTAATAGCTTAGGTTATGGCGCTAGTTTAAATATGCAGCTATACCATCACGATAGTTGGTTACGATTAGATAATGCGGAAAAGTCAGCGCATCAGAGTGATTTAACCTACCAAGTTGCTAAGCAAGATTTAATTACTCGCGTAACAAAAGCATACTTTGAACTATTAAGCTCTAAAGATGATCTAGTGTTTGCCAAAGCAGAAAAAGAAGCCATTGCTCGTCAATTAGAGCAAACTAAACAACGCTTCTCTGTGGGCTTAACTGCAATAACAGACGTTCACGAAGCTCAAGCACAGTACGATAATGCGGTCACTGAAGAAATTCGTGCTGAAAATGCAATTTACCAAGCTGAAGAAGAACTAAGAGTTATTACTAATTCGTACCCTCAAAATATTAGCGTTTTAAATACGGAGCGTTTTAGTACCAGTGTACCCACACCAAGCAGCGCTGATGAATGGCAAGCCAAAGCAGAAGCGAAAAATCTAGATTTAATCGCGGCTAAAGTAGGAATCGACATTGCTAAAGACGCTATTAATATTGCACGTGCAGGGCATTACCCTACCTTAGATTTTGGTGCAAACTATAATAGTAATGATGGTAAAACCAGTAGTGATAACCCTCTTTTAAATTCTAACGACCCACGACTTGATGACTACTCAATAGGTGTTCAGTTAAATGTACCTATTTACTCAGGTGGCGCTATCGAAAGTTCGGTACGAAAAGCACAAAATCAATTTGTTGCCGCTAGCCAAGACTTATCATTAACGCACCGTAGCGTAGTTCGTACAACACGTAATGCTTATAATACTGTAATTGCGGGTATTTCTGCCATTAAAGCACTAGAGCAATCAGTACTGAGTGCGCAAAAAGCACTTGAAGCAACAGAAGCTGGGTTTGAAGTGGGAACACGTACCATTGTTGACGTATTAGACAGTACTCGTAACCTTTATAATGCTAAACGAAACCTATCATCTACTCGTTATGGCTACATTCAAAACGTTTTATTATTAAAGCGTGCTGCAGGTACCATTACCGAAGAAGATATCAATGCAATTAATTCAGGTTTAACAGCACAGAATTAATCGAAGAAAGATGATGTATTAGTTAGAAACGGCTCATTAAAGATGAGCCGTTTTTTTATGTGAAAATTCTTTAACTTTTATCATGAAAAAACGATGACTCTATCGTTGCATAAAATAAACAATCATTATTGGCGATATCTAGTTTAGTGGTCGCCATAAACAACTGCAAAGATTGCTTGGTATAAATACAACCATTTTGTAATGTTAGTAGGTTACAAAGCTGTTCAGCTCCTTGCTCATCTTTAGCCGTTAACGGTAACTCATTATTTTTGTTGTACCATCCAATTAACTCCCCAGCAGCTGTTAACTGGTTATTTAGTTTTTCTATATCGGTTCTTACAGTGATATCTGCGGTGAGTAAGGCGTAATCACCAAACCCTAAGGTAACATCTTGCTTTAATTCTACACGACAAGGAAAGCGATGAATGTCTACTTGAGCTGCATGATGATCAAAAATAACTTCACGGTTAGTAAATCGATTAATCCCGTCAATAGCTATTTGGTGAGAGAACAGCTCAGTAGCACCACCGCATTCTATGGTAACGATAGGAGCAGAAAAGTCCTGCTCCATAATAGCGCCAACATTCAACCCGGTAAGAATCACCTTATTAGTAAACAGTGAGATTAAATCTAGAACCTTATCACTATCTGAAATAGACACGCCAAATGCTGGACTACTGCCTGAGGTGTTATGTAAATCAATAATAGCTTCAGGGTTCACCTCTGATACAGCATCCATTATTTGTTTAGCTCTACGATGAATACCACTATCTGACTCTTTTTTTAGATCGAAAAATCGATTCAAATCTTGGGCTGCATGTAAGTAACGATGAGAAAACTCAGGAAGCAAGTTAGCCGCTTCAGGGTTGCAAATAACAAAGCGTATGTTAACTGCTGGTATAACCTTAGCAAGTAACCATTGGTGCAGTGCAATCATACCAGACGGCTCATTACCATGAATTAATGTGGTAATCACTCTAGTTCGAGTTTTATCAACGCCTTTCACATCAAAAATAGTTAAGCCTGTTAATTGTCTAAGAAACGCTAACGGGTTTGTTGGAATTTCTTTTGCAAATGCTTCATCAACATAAGTGATATGAGGTAAAAATTTATTCATTGCCAGCACCGATACCATTCACTAATAGGCTGGCCTTCAAGTTGGTTAGCATAATAAATTTCTAGTAGTTTTTCGCATGCTTTATCGTTAGGTAATGTTTTTCGTAAATGCATTAATGTCTTTTTAGCCCAGTGTCCGCCAGTAACACCTACAGATAATCTCTTTTGTATTATTTGTAAGTATTTATCACGCTCTTCACAACTCACTCCTAGAGCGCTTAATCCATCATTAGCAATAAGCAACATTTCATCAATGACATTTTTTATCGGTACTTCTACCGGTTTATTTTGATAATTTTGTGGCCATAAAATAGTGGCATCTAAACCATTTTTGGCTGCCCGATAAAAATTATATTTAGCAAATTGGAAAGGAATTCTAGAAATATACTGCTCTATTTTTGGTGCTAAACCTACGGCCATGCCAATGGCAAAAGCGGCATTAGCAGTCATATCAAGAGCTGTTGGGCCTGCAGGTAAGGCACGAAATTCAATCCGTACATGACCATTGCCTGAGGGAGAGTAAATAGGACGATTCCACGGCCAAGTAGTTCCCATATGAAAGTTAAGCTCTGCAAGCTCTGGATTTTGCTCATAAGCTTTTTCAGGAAACGATTCAGGCATTATCGGTTGATATAAATTAACGGTTTCAGAGAATAACTCCCACGCTCCTTTGCGTACCCAACCATGACCAAAAGTAACTCGGGCAGGTTCTCGCCAGTTATTATGATCAGGCATACGACTATCCGTTGATTGTTTAAACAAAGCAACTCGGGTTTCATCCCACGCGCAATGACCTAAAAATACACCTGAGTTGGCAGAAATAGCCAATGACATGGGCAAGCTGAGCTGGGCTGCATTAAAGGTATCTGCAAACTGTTCTTTTTCAGTCATTAAATGGACTTGAAAAGACGTATTCGCGCCTTCGGTACACAGCTCTGACGTATGAAAATCAATGGGTTCATCGCCATCAATTTTTATATGAAAAGGTTCGCCCCGAAGTTTACTTAACTCTCTTGCCAAGGATTTATAACGACCTAAATTGGTCATGTACTCATTTGAAAGATGGTGTTCAGCTAAGGTAGGTAAAATACCAATAGCAACAGGTCTTGTCGCTAATTTAGCTGCCGTTGAATTTAAATGAACAAATTTTGCTAAAATTTCCTGAGTTAACTGACTAAAAGGCTTACCTGCTGCTTTAACTGGAGATAGGTTTAATTCAAGGTTATAAGTGTTTAACTCTGACTGGAACTGCTCATCTTTTAGCAGTGCTAATAATTCAAGGTTGACTGGGCTTACTTGATGCTGAGCATTCATTAAGTAAACCTCTAATTCAGCGCCAATATAAATATCGCCTTGGCCAAAGGTAGGTTTAGCAATAACTTGCTTTAAGGTATCAAGTTGATCATGAATTTTACGATTAAAATTCGCATAATCATCAGCACTATAGTCTTGTTCGACAACATTCCGTCCCATATCCTACTCGCCTTATAGAAAAACTATAAATAAAGATGGTATGTTTTAGACTATATGAAAAATAATATTTATTCTACTGATATGAAATTAATGGCTTTTAAATATTAATTACAGGCATATATAGTAACTTATGCATATTGTTTGAATGCGAAAAAAACAAACAAGAAAAATAGCAGATACGATATGTGTTAGAAAATGCACTTAAACTTATAAAATAACAGACAAAACTACATCAAACTTCTGAAGAAATTACAAAGCTCATTCGCCTCACGCTCAACAGAATAGTGTTCAAGCACACGTTCTCTACCTGCCACTCCCATTTCAGCCAACTTGTCATCATCGCTAAGTAATATTTTCAGTTTAGCTTTAACGGCCTTTGAGTCATTAATAGGAACAACAAAGCCATCAACGCCTTCTCTTACCACCTCAGGCCATGCACCAGCTTGAGATGCAAGTACAGCAGCACCACTACTCATTGCCTCAAGAATCGTTAAACCAAAACCTTCATTTTCACTTAAGGCAACTACTAAAGAAAGTGCGCTAAAAATACCAGGAATATCAGAAAAGTCTTGCTCACCTGCAAACACAATTCTGTCAGATAAATTAGCTTGAGCAATCTGAGCTTTTAATTCATCAACAAACGATTCATTTGATCCAGATATTGAACCGACAATCACTGCGGTATAATCTGGATAATCATTTAAGACATCAATACAACCTTGCACAAAAAGATGCACGCCTTTTTGCTTTCTAACCCGACCTAAAATCGCAATACCACGCTTACCTTTATCTATTCCTTCAGGTAATAGTGATAATGATTGCCACGCTGCCGCTTTATTTTCTGGCGGTACGTATACATCCGTTTTAACACCATGATAAATAATCGCATCAGGTTTTCGATGCAAATAACTTGCTGATGCTTTACACATGGCTAATACCGCATCCATCCTATCGGTTAACCATAAAGTAAAGCCTGAGCGATAACGTTGAGCCGCAGAACTAAATACCACTTTTATTTTTGCTCTAAACACATATTTCAAAATCAACGCTTGTATCATTTCATCAACACGGCGAGCATGAAAAATTCTAAACTTTCCATTCTTTAGCGGTTTTCGACACATACTTGCTACCTGCCAAAAACTAATCGCTAAACTTGAGTCAGGTAAATGATGTTTGCCCATAACACGTAAGTTAATCAATTCACGCTGATGAGATAATACTTGTAACATGGTCGAGGTAACCCCTGAAAAGTTACTATTTGAGTTACCTATAATTAACTCTACTTCAGATTCATTATCGGTTTGGTTTGTGTTACTTGTCATTAATAAACTCATTAATTCAACTGTTATCGTTTGAAAGAGGTATTCTACTGTAAAACAGACCAATCAAAATAGTGCTTTTACAAAAAACATCAACCTTTCTCCTGGTAACAGCTATTCGCTATTCTCATTTACTTGGGTATAATCAGCGCCAGCATCAAACAAGCCGAAGTGATACCTGTAGTGAGCAGAAATAAAGTTTTACAGCCCGATTTCAAATTATCCTTTTTATTACCTAAGTATTGGCCAACTTGGATTGGTGTTTTTATTCTGTACAGCATTTCTTGGTTACCATATAAACTGCAACTGTCTTTAGGCCGACTTATCGGGCGGTTATTATTCAAGCTGGGTTCAAAACGTCAACGCGTCGCCTTAACTAACCTTAGGTTATGTTTCCCTGAAAAAGATGAAGCTGAATTACAGCGCATTTTAAAGGCAAATTTTGAAAACACAGGTATCGCATTGCTTGAAACAGGCATGGGCTGGTGGTGGCCAGATTGGCGCGTTAAACGGAAAATGACAATTAAAGGCTTGCATCATTTAGAGAAAGCCAAAAAAGAAGGGAAAGGCGTTTTACTACTTGCAATGCATTACCTTAGTGTGGAAATGAATGCTCGTGGCGTAGGTTATGGTCATCCTATGGTTGTTTTTTACCGTCCACATAACAACCAACTAATGGAATACTTTCAATTTAGAGGAAGAGGTCGTTCCAACAAGTACATGCTTGGCAAACGTGATGTCAAAGGTTTAATTAAAGCACTGCATGACGGAGAAGTATGCATTTACTTACCCGATCAAGATTATGGCAGAAATCGTAGTCTTTTTGTGCCATTCTTTGGCGTAAAAGAAGCCGCATCGACAACAGGTACGCTTATTTTTGCTAGACAAAAAAATGTTGAAACCATGATGATAGTGCCAATAAGAAACGATGATGGGAGTGGCTATACCCTTGAAATATTACCGCCATTCGAAAACTTCCCGACAAATGATGACATTGCCGATGTAACTAGAGTTAATCAAGAATTAGAAAAAGCCATTTCAGTAAAGCCTGAACAGTATATGTGGTTACATAGACGTTTCAAAACAAGACCTAACCCAGAAGATCCTTCCTTATACAAATAACAGAGATAAAGTTAAGAAAATAGTGATAAAAACATAAATAACCAGCCAAAGTTTGTATAAATAAACTTCTTTGCGTAAAGTTATAAATACTATAACTATTTAAGGCATTGATGAGATAATGAATTTTTGGCTGCGTAATGTCATTCTGGCAATTATATTATCTGGATTAGCATGGGCATTCTTTGCCAACCAAGATTTTCTATTATCACTTGATGGCTCAATGGCTCAAGCCGAAGTTGAAGAGCAACCCTCGGTGATTGACAAAGCACCAACGGAAGCTTACCAAGCTGTTAATACTAATAAAGCAAAAGTTGCCACACCAAAAACCACCAATAAAGCTGCCATTGGTCTATCAAAGTTTTACGCTAATTTACATGGCGACATGGATGATGAAGGACCCCAAATTAAAAACAATATTGTTTACTTACCCGATCCTAAAGGTGATTTAGACAAATTGTTACAAGCAAGGGAAATGATTGTTCGCCCATATAAAAAGAATTGGCAAGGCAGCATTGAATCTCGCCCCTTTAGAAAAGGACAAGCATTAAACATTAAACTGGCTGAGTATACTGAAAAAGCAGGAATTGAGCTTATTTGGTGGCTAAATCGAGACTTTATTGTTAAAGACCCTTTTCGTATTAAAAAAGATCTTTTGTCGACCGCTTACCAAATAGGAAAAGCCGTTGAAGGTCACTTTGAAGAGGGGCTAGCGATATATTTTTGTAATCGCCAGCGCACTATTGTCATTATCGAAGATGAAAACAACCCTTTTCTTGATGAAGAATGCATCCGTCAAGGCACTGAAAAGCTTTATTAATTTCGTATTTATTCATCCTTTAGGTATATCCCTTAGCGCAAATTAACTTAAACATTATGGCAAATACTTTTGCCATAATGACGCAATCACTTGTTGGTTTTCAAAATCTACCTGAGATATGCTTTGCTCTGCATTTTGCATACTCGCTTGATGACCTAAAGCTCTTAATTCCTGATAAGTTTCGTTTAGTACCGAGCTTTCTTGTGCTGATAGAATAGCCTCTTTTGCTAACTGCTTATATATTCCAATATTATCCGCATGCTGACATAAAGCTAAGTGTTGATGACAGTGAGCAAGCACTAAGTATTGAGCTAAGAACTCAATATCAACTAAGCCGCCAACTCCTTGCTTTATATCGACTAAATCTTGTGTTGATTTATCAAGGTGTGTACGCATTTTTTCGCGCATCTCTTTCACGTCATGGTTCAGCTTTTCAGTATCTCTTGCTAATGATAAAACCTCTTTTCTAATTTCTGCAAACTTATCGCGTGTTGTTTCACTACCATATATCATTCTAGCTCTGACAAGAGCTTGGTGTTCCCATGTCCAAGCATCCTCATGCTGATACTGTGCAAACGTATTAAGATGAACAACTAAAACCCCTGAATTGCCAGAAGGCCTTAAGCGCATGTCTAGTTCATAAAGAATTCCGCTACTCATTCGGGTGTTAAAGATATGCATAATGCGTTGAGCTAACTTCATATAGAACTGACTTGCTGAAACCGATTTATCACCAGTTGTCATCTCATCACGTTCACTTTGATGAACAAAAACTAAATCTAAATCAGAGCTATAACCCAATTCACTGCCACCTGTTTTACCATAAGCGATCACACCAAAGTGATTTTTATGCGCAATATTTTGGTCATCCGCACATGAGCTGGGCACGCCAAATCGTTGCGCGACTTGTTGCCAAGCGATACTGATAACTTCATCAACAATCGCTTCGGCTAATGCAGTAAGGTGTTGGCTGACTTGATTCACCAAAAGCACGTTTGCTATATCTGCTGCGGCAATGCGTAACTGCTGAGATTGTTTAAATTGTCTTAATGCCTCCATTTGCGCTTCTAAATCATCTTCAGGTATCCGTAACATTCGCTCACGCAACTCTAATGCATAAGCGCTAAGCTGTGGTGGGTTATGCAATAGTTTAGGATCAATCAATTCATCTAATAATATTGGGTATTTGGCAATATAATCTGTGACCCAACTACTTGCCTGACATAAATGAATCAATTGTTTTAGCGCCCCTTCATTTTCAAACAATAATTCAAGATATGCAGTACGGGTAACAATTTTAGTGAACACATGCAATACACGCTCAAGCATAACCTCTGCTTGTGCTTTGTCTTGAATATGACAAATCAGCAATGGGATCAGTTTTTCAAGGACTTGTCGTCCTCGATTACCTAAACTTCTCTTTTCTGTTTCTTGTCGAAAATCACTTAAAAGTGACCAAACTTTTTCACTACTCCAAGGTTTCTTTTCTTGATCTAACCATGCAACAGACTCTTCATCACTCCAACGACTTAACCATAAGGTAGTCCAATGTTCATCAAGCACTTGATGATTTGGGCTTTCAATGCCAATAAGCAAGTCAAACTCTTGATGAACAGCATCCATATGCCCTTGCAATACACTTAAAAAGTCAGTCCAGCTTGCAATATTTAAGACCGACAATATACGTTGTTGATTAATTTCATCATCAGGTAACGTTTGTGTTTGTTTATCATCTAAGGCTTGAATGATATTTTCAACACGTCTTAAAAAACGGTAGGCCTTTTCGAGCACATCTCTACTAGAAGCGCTGATTTCACCTACCTCAACTAATAATGGCAGTACGGTTAGCAAACGTCTTTGTTGCAACGACTTATCTCTACCGCCTCGTATTAATTGAAATACTTGAACAATAAATTCAATTTCACGAATCCCACCAGCACCCAATTTAATGTTATTCACTAATTGCTTACGTCGAACTTCTTGAGAAATCATCATTTTCATACGGCGCAAGCTATCTATCACACTAAAATCGATGTAGCGTCTGTAAACAAAAGGTCGCAGCATGGTTGATAACGTATCATGATAAGGGCTTTTACCAATCAAACGTGCTTTTAACATGGCATAACGCTCCCAGTCTCTGCCCTGCTCTTGATAATAGTCTTCCATCGCATTAAAAGTGAGAACCAAAGGACCACTTTCACCAAAAGGTCTTAAGCGCATATCAACCCGATATACAAAACCATCTGCTGTTACTTGATGTAACGAACTAATAAGCTTTTGTGCTAAACGGGTAAAAAATTGTTGGTTATCCAGTGTTCTACGACAATTAATTGTCTCGCCACTTTCAGGGTAAGTAAAAATTAAATCGATATCTGATGAGAAATTAAGTTCTTTCCCGCCAAGCTTCCCCATGCCATAAACCAACAAAACTTGTTCTTCACCTTGAGCATTGACTGGTGTACCCCATTTGCTCTGACAAAAAGTTGTTAACCAATGCAAACTCGCTAAAATAAGCTCATCTGCCAATGACGATAAACAAGCAAGTGAAGTGTCTAACTCAATATCAAGTACCATATCTGCCATAGCGATAAGTACCATATGTTGTAAACGAAAACGCCTTAACAAACGGTGTAACTGCACTTCATCTTGACAATCACTGAGCAGTTCACTTAGTAATACCTGATAATTAGGCATTGTAAAATTATCTTTATTATCAAATAGCTGAGTGTTATAAAGTGCGAGTACTAAATCAGGAGCTTGTTGAGCACTTTTAAAAACGAAGTCGCTAAGGGTAATTGCTTTTTTAAATTGGCATAACTGGTTTTCAGATAACTGCTCAGCAAAATTTGGATGTTGCTCAGTAAAATGTTGCCATTTTTTTTCTGACAAAACAGTTAACGGCTCAGATAAAGATGATATTGATTCAGAAGAATTCATGGGCATTCCTATGTCGGCTATAGACATAATATGTCAATGGTGATATTAATAAGAAAATCAGTAATAATGTGATAACTTAGCATTTTTGAGGAGATAATGGCATAAATGCAGGCCTTTAATAGAGTTTTTTTATTCTGCTGCGGATTAAAACGTTACTTTAAACAGTGTGTTGCCTTGATAACAGTTCTAATGTTGTCTGCTTGTGGTGGTGATCCTGTGAAAGAACAAATAACCCAGCAGCTACCAATCACCGAGCAAAGAGTGGCCCAACTAGGCCAAGCACTCGAGAATGGTGATATTCGTAATGCTAATTTAATTCAGCAATATGCTGAGAAAGTATTAGCCTTAAAACCTAACCTGTCACCTTTAGTTGCAGAGTTTCAAAAAGATGCATCAGTTCAAGGGCCAATGTACAAAGCCCTGTTAGATAGAGTAGCTACGGCAAAAGAACAACCACAAATGTTCGAATCAAGTCAGGCACTTTACAATGAACTACTTAATATTTACCAAGCGGCAGATCCTGTACTTTACTCTGATGCATTAAGTGATCCTCTTAATGTTTTAGCCGATATGTCTGATGGTGAGCTTCCGCGCATAAATTCGCTTGCCAAAGATCAAAGTATGCTTGCTAACAAAGCACAAGATTTTGGCGTTGGTGAGCAATTAATTGGTAATCCTAATTACGGCCAATGGACAACAGGCAGTAACGGTATGTCATTTTGGGCTTGGTATGGTATGTACTCAATGATGGGCGATTTGTTTGGTCGTCGTACTTATTATAATGATTGGGGCAGATACCGTAACTATAGTTATTATAACGATTACGGTAGAACCCGTTATAGCTCCCCAAGCCAATTGAAAAAACAAACCAAACTTGACAGTAGAGTGAAAAAATCTTTCGCTAGCAGAGGACAAAAATATACTAGCCCTTACAGTAAAAACCGTAGCGGTTCATCAAGTTTATCAAGCCAAAGTAAAACAGCACAAACCAGCGCTAATCGCTTTCGTAGTAACACCGTGAAAAAAAGTAGTTATGCGAAAAAATCTAGCTCAAGTAAAAATTCAAGCTTTCGCAATAGTAATACCAACACGTCACGCGGCTTTAGCCGAGGCAAGTAAGAATAATAGGATACATAGGACAATTTATGAATACATTTATAGAACTCGTTGGTGTTAATCAGGAGCTACTGACTTATTTAGCTATCGATGTCACTATCGCAATAATTTTACTAGGCGCAATGCGCTTTTTCACTGGCCTATCGGCTAAAGTTAATACCACGGAAGAATTAGCGCAACATGACAACTTCGCGTTTGGTTTAAGTGTCGCAGGCAGTATTTTAGCACTAGGTATTGTACTTACTGGTGCAATTACTGGTGAAGCAGCCAGTAGCTACCTTATGGAAGTTGTTGGTATGTTTGCCTATGGCGCATACGGTTTAATTTTGATTAAAGTTGGCCGTATAGTTCATGATAAAATTGCCTTACAGCACCTAGATAAAACCGCTTTAATTAAAGAAAAGAACTTAACCATTGGTATTATCGATGCCGCTGGCGCAATTGCTACAGCTATTGTCATTCGAGCGGTACTGCTTTGGGTTGATGGTTTGAACCTGAGTACTTTCATTGCAATTACCAGTGGCTTTATTGTTGCTCAAGCGGTCTTGGTTATTGTGACACGCATTAGAGAAAATCAGTATGCAAAAAACAATCAAGAAGATTGTCTACAAGAAGCATTAAGTAAGGGTCAGCTAGCGCTTGCTATTCGTTATAGCGGACAAGTTATAAGTACTGCATTAGCTGTAACAGCAGCGAGCCACTTTTTAATTTACAGCCCTGAAACGCTAGTTATGAACTTACTTGGCTGGTTAATCATTGGTATTGTCATGACGCTACTTGTTGCCATCTTAACAGCAATTGCTAAACGCATTGTCTTATGGGGTATTAACTTAGTTGAAGAAGTTGATCAACAGCATAATATTGGTGTTGCGAGTATTGAAATGGCAACCAGTATCGCTATCGCACTTATCTTAACGGCCTTAATGGCGTAATTCATCTTAGATATTAATCGATGAGTAAAATAAAAGTAAGCAAAGAAATTTGCTTACTTTTTTACTTTCTGCAATATCATTTTCATTAACTCTATTTAATTTACTCATAATATGACGAGCAAAAAAAGCTACTATCTCGACGATACTTTATTAATACTTACCATGGCAGTGCTCGCTGGCTGTGGTTTGGTTTATGAATACCTACTTTCTCACTACGCAGGAAGAGTACTAGGCGTTATGGAGAGCACTATCTACACCATGATAGGCCTAATGATTGTTTCTATGGGGCTCGGTGCTTTTGCAGCACGAAAAGTAAAATGTGCTTTTAACGGTTTCGTTTGGCTAGAGTTAATTATTGCCCTATTAGGCAGTATTGCTATTTTACTTATCGGTGGATTGATTGCTATTACCCAAATCTTCCCGCATATAATCGCTGATATGTTTGCAATGCCGCCTGATATGCTGCCCCAAGGTGGGATCTTTAAGCAATTAAACTGGTTAGCAATGAAAACACCTTACCTATTCGGTGTGTTACTTGGTTTTTTTATTGGCATGGAAATACCGCTTATCGCCCGTATTCGTGAAGACATACACCAAAAACACCTCGTTAATAATTTAGGGACAATTTATGGTGCTGACTATGTTGGCGCAGGCATTGGTGCCGCCGTTTGGGTATTATTTTTATTAAGTATTGATATCAGTAAAGCGGCAGCATTAACGGCCAGTTTAAACCTCATCGCTGGTGCCTTTTTTATTGGTCGATATTGGCAAAGGTTAACGTGGAAAAAAACCTTTGTTAGCTTACATATAGCATTAGCACTTATTATTGTCATCATGTTCAATTATGGCAACCAATGGCTTAACCAGATGAATAGTCTGTTATATCTGGATAAAGTGGTTCATACCCAAAAAACCCGCTATCAACAACTCACTTTTACTCAGCGTTATATGGGGCTTGAAAATAGCAGTATAATTAACTTTTATTTAAATGGTCGTTTACAGTTTTCATCGATAGATGAACATATCTATCATGACTACCTCGTAGCCCCTGCACTCGCAGCCTCAGCGCGACAAGAACATATATTAATTATTGGAGGGGGCGACGGTTTAGCACTTAGGGATATTTTAACCTATAACCCTAAAAGCGTTACTTTAGTTGATTTAGATAGTGAACTGATTGATATTTTTCAAAACCCTCATCAATTTGTTGAACACGATTTAGCTGAAAATATCATTCACTTAAATCGAGCGAGCCTCCAAGATGAACGAGTGACCATTAAAAGAGCCGATGCTTTTATTGAAATAAATGAATTAATTAAACAAAGAAAAGTGTTCGATAGCATTATTGTTGATTTACCTGATCCGAGCCATCCTGATTTAAATAAACTCTATTCTGTAAACTTTTACGCTAGATTAAATCAGTTACTTTCAGGTGATGGTTTAATATCGATACAATCAACTAGCCCTTATCATGCTAAAGACACTTTTATTTCTATAGGAAAAACCGTCAAAGCAGCAGGTTTTGCCTCTGTAGAACAATATCATGACAATGTACCAAGCTTTGGCGAATGGGGCTGGACTATTGCAGCTAAAAATGGCGCAAGCCCATCAATGAGGTTGAATCAGCTGTCTCAACTGAGTAAAGCACATCAATGGTTGAACCTAGAAACGTTAAAAGCTGCTTTTATTTTTCCAAAAAACTTTTATTTAAATAAAGAGGATATTAAAGAAAATACTTTAGGCAGTCATACTATTTATCAGTTACATCAAAATGCATGGAAAGATCAACAAGGACTCAATTAGGAAGAAATAGATAACAGATAACAGAAAACAGAAAACCGATAGCAAGTATTAAGGCGTGTTGACCTTTGTTGATATTTTCAGCAATGCACTAAAACACCTTTAATCACAAATTAATTTAAAATAATCACAATTGAACGCTTGACATAATATGTCAAAGTGTTAAATTTAACCAAGACGACATAATATGTCATCGATACTTACCGATATAATCAATCATTATAATACGTAAGTTTATTTACAATAAGGATAGGAAATACATGAATATTCATACTATAGCCGATCATTTAAACAGTTTGGCAGATAATTCAGACACAGGAATGAGCTTTGATTGTCAACCAATCTCAGGTGAAGTGGATGTACTGCAAATCAGTATTATTGGCCGTGAAGAAATCCCAGTGTTTGTATCGGTTACGGAAGATCAAATTCTATGTATTAGCTACTTATGGGGTGTTGACGAAGTGAAAAGTGACTCTGTAGCAGCTATGCATGAAAGCATGTTGGAAATGAACATTCCAATGCCATTATCATCATTCTCAAAAATTGGTGATAAATATGTAATTTTTGGCGCGCTATCAATCAACTCTAGTTTTTCAGATGTTGAGCATGAATTAGCCGTACTAAGTAACAATGCCCTAGAAGTAATTGATGATATGAGTGACTACTTAAACTAAACAGACAAATTACTAGTTTTTGTTAGCTTATTTGGAGAATAAAATGAGTATATTTAAAAAGATAATGACAGCTGTTCGTGGTGGTGCTTCTGAAGCTGGTGAAGCGATTATTGATGCCAATGCGACTCGTATTTTCGAACAAGAGATTCGTGATGCAGAAAATCACTTAACAAAAGCAAAGCGTGACTTAACTGGCGTAGTTGCTGAACAAATGGCTGCTCAACGTGAAGTTGAACGCTTAAACCGTGAAATTACTGAACATGAAGGCTATGCAGGTCAAGCCCTTGATAAAGGCGATGAAACATTAGCTTTAGCGGTAGCTGAAAAAATTGCCACACTAGAAGGTGAACTTGCTACGCAACAGCAAGCACTAGCAAGCTTTACTGGCAATGCTGATAGACTAAAAGAATTAGTCAAGAAAAGTGAACGCCAAGTTGCTGAGCATAAACGTCAACTTTCTATGGTGAAAACGACCGAAAGCGTGCAAAAAGCTACCTCAGCGATTACTGATAATTTTTCATCGAGTAACTCAAAGTTACTTAGTGCAAAAGACTCATTAGAACGTATTAAAGCGAAGCAACAAAAATTTGATGATAAAATGAAAGCTGCTGAAATGCTTGAATCGGAAGATTCAGATGTATCACTTGCTGCACAATTAAAAGAAGCAGGCATCGGTGCTCAAGATAGCAGTGCAAACTCTGTGCTTGATCGCATCAAAGCGAAGCAAAAGTAACCATTATGTTTGCTAACGAAAACGAGCTACTCACCTAGCTCGTTTTGTTGTTTTCAATGACGTAATAAAGGCTAAAAAATGAGTTTTCTAAATAAACTATTTAATAAAGAAAAGAAAAGTGAGCGAAAGCTAACTCAGGTTAATCAATTACTTGTTGGTGATATCATTGTATTAACTGACAGCTTTGCACTTCCAGAAACATTGCGTGGCCAACAGTTTCAAGTAAAAAGCATCAATAGTTATGAGTTTGAACATAGCGTGCAAACTGAATGGCAATTATTAGGCACTAATAATTTAGAGCTATTCCTATCTCTTGATGTTGAAGATACCACTGAATTAAAGTTTTCTATTAAAATTGCTCATGAAGACGTTGAAAGCTTATTTGATTTAGATAAATTCTCAGAAATTTTTGAAGAGCCTGGTCAAGCCTTCCTTGATAAACAAGCTGATACCGATTTAACGAGTGATTGGTCTAGTGAGCAGTATCAGCAAACTACCTTTGCCAAAGTTGGCTACTTCCACCGTAAAGATCACCGCAGCGAAAACTTATCTGCATATCAAGGTAAAGGTAGCGGAGAGCAGTTTGAACAATATGTGCTTTATAACAAAGATCAAAGTAAAGGTATTGATATTGAAGTGTGGGATGATGGTGATACTGAAGTGTGCTTAACACTTTTTAGACCATTAACAGATATTGTTGATATGTACCCAGCCAGTTAATTACCCGAAATAACAAATATCATTCGATTTTTTCAACCTTTGGATAACAAGTATGAGCAGAAAAATACCTGATAAATGGCAATCTTCAGTTAAAGCAATGAAAGCCGTGCAAGTTGCTTTTGACATGGATGAAAAAATTCAACTAGCCATAAGAAAGCAAGCCTTAGAAGCAGGCCTTAGCCCTTCAGATCAAATACGAGATATACTGGGTTTACCTGTCAATAAACGCCCTAAAAGACCTAGACTAACAGTTAGCCTAGCACCAAGTGATTACGAAGTTTTAGCTAAGAAATACGGTTTGGCTGTTGATGAACAGCTAGAAATAAAAAAGCGACTCATGGATGATTTAATTCAACACATTACGATGTAAATCTACTTAATGGGTACCGCTTAAAATTTTTAGAGAGAGTTTTTTATACTCTGAAAAGCACTTAATTATTTGATCTAATTACAATCATCATTCTAGGGTGCATTGACCTTTCAACTACGAATTAAGCATAAATATAATTAGGCATAGCTATTATTTAAATACTACTACTTGTTTTCACCTATTAAGTGTGGAGAATACTCGCTTATAGCTAAATTTTTATAGAGAAGATATACATTGCAGTTTAAACAAAATATCAATGGTCTAAGGGCTGTTGCAGTTATAGCCGTTGTTTTGTATCACTTTTCTACCACCTTACTTCCTGGCGGCTTTGCTGGCGTAGATATATTCTTTGTTATATCTGGTTTTTTAATGACCAGTATTATAATGCAAGGGATTACCAAAGATAATTTTAGCTTGGCTAAATTTTATAGTGCTCGCACAAAGCGTATTATTCCGCCTCTTATTTTTCTTTGTATCATATTATTGCTCTTTGCTTTCTTTTTCTTATCACCACTCACCTATCAAGCGATTGGTAATGAAGTAGCTTATGCTATTAGCTTTTTATCAAATATTGAGTTTTATCGAAACGCAGGATACTTTGACTCTATCGCTCAAGAGAAATGGTTATTACACACTTGGTCGCTGTCAGTTGAGTGGCAGTTCTATTTACTTTATCCCTTAATTATTCTCCTTTTTAAGAAACTCTCTGGTATTGAGAAAATAAAATTTTATCTACTCGGATTAACACTTACCAGCTTCTTGTTAAACTTGTATCAAAGTTATAACCATCCAACGGCAGCCTTTTATTTATTACCCGCTAGAGCATGGGAAATGACCCTAGGTGGCTTAATATACTTTTACCCTTGGAAATTGAGTAACAAGCATAGTAAATTATTAGAAATCTGTGCTTTAATTTTATTTTCTTATGCATTCATCAATTTAAATAAAGCTGATTATTGGCCTGGATATTTAGCCTTAATACCTGTTATTGGTACCGTATTATTTATTCAAGCTAATAGGAACGATTCTTGGTTAATAAACAATAGAATAATGCAGTTTATTGGCAGAAGCTCTTATTCAATCTATTTATGGCATTGGCCTATTGTTGTTTACTTGTATAGTAATGACTTGATGACCTCCAATAACATTATACTCGGTATTAGCTTATCGTTTTTATTAGGTTTCGCTTCATATTATAGTATTGAGCAAAAATTGAAGTTGCCAGTAAAAGCGATTCTAACAACAGCTTTATGTGTTGCTATTTTGGGGTTTGGCGTAAATAAAACTATCGGTTTATACCAACTACGATTAGATGAACAGCAACAAAGTCAATTTTCAAAACTGCTGACAGCAAAAGATGACTGGGGCTACTTAGGTAAAAAAGCAGCAAATGGCTTATATACAGCTAAAATAGAAAGTGAAGGCAATAAGAGTACACTCTTTTTAGGAGATAGCTTAATAGAACATTATTACCCTAAGGTCTTACAATTGAGTACCGAGCAGGATATAGGCTCAGTGACTTTTCTTACTCGAGCGGGTTGTATCCCTATCAGTGGAATGTACCGTAAAGGTCGACTTTGTGGCTTTGAAAACTTACTTCAACAGTTAGAAGACACTCATTATGATCAAATTGTATTAGGGGGCAACTGGTTTGAATACCTCAGTTTTTCATCAAAAGAGTTGTACTATGTGGCTAATGATCCCGCTTATTATTTAATAGAACATGAAGGTAGACATTACTCTTTGGCTGAAGAGGAAGGATTACAGTTTGCGATGCAAAAAATAGAAGATTTAATCACCATGCTAAACGCACATACCAAAAAACTCTATTTTTTATTACCCACTCCGCAAGGAGTAATGTTCTCTCCTAGCAATGCCGACAAAGATATTTGGCAAAAAAATATTTTAAGACAAAGCTTTTCAGTAAATCATTTTAAGAAAAAACATCAGCAATTTTATACCTATATGAATAAGATCTCCGATAAGTATGATATTGAACTTATAGATCCCATAGATACGTTATGTTCAGATCACGAATGTAAGGTTATGAGTAATAGCCAAGAATTTTATTATAAAGACTATATACATTTAAGGCCTTGGTATGTAATAAAATATGCTAATTATATTAATGACTTGTTCAAATAATTGAGAGTCTGTTTATCATGCAAGGTATGCAAACTTATAAGATGAGTTAAATAGTTTACTGCACAATAACAAAAAGACGCTTAAATAAGGGATGCTTATTAATAAGCATTCTCGGTTAACGATGAATATTCCGCTGTTGATTGTGTATTGCTTGCTGAAAAATATGGTTTAGATGTGCTCAAAAAAACTTAAATAACTAAGAAACTTATGAGCGATTAAATTAACCATGTTTCTACCGAAGCCCCCATGTAATATAGCTAAAACGGAACATTAAAAACAAAGATATTTTTTTATGCATCAATACTTTTTTATGCCATAATTGAGTCGGTTATTATATTAAAAACAAACTTAGGGATATCATTATGTTAATGAAAAAAATTGCAATTGTTGCCTTTGCAGCTGCAGTAACAGGCTGTTCTAATACTAGTGCTTTAGAAGAGAACATTACCTCTTTAACAAACAAAGTCGATGCGTTATCTACGCAAGTTGCTGATTTAGAATCACAACAAAAAGCAATTAGCAAAGATGTTAGTGCAGCTAAAGAAGCGGCTAAAAGTGCAAATGATAGAATTGACAATGTCGTTTCTTCATATAAAAAATAATCTATTGGTTTTCCCATCTAGATACTAAAAAAGCACTCATGAGTGCTTTTTTGGTATCTGAACTCGAGTGTTTAGATACTTTACTGTATCAATTCATCTTGGCGAGAGCTTTCGCCTTCCTCATTTTCTTCTAATTCAATTACTAGGCCTGTCGGTTTTTCTATGACAGGTAGAAGTTGATGCCAATAGCTTCTATTTGAGCCTACAAAGCGTTGAACTGCATTGGCAAGTTTTATGGTCGGCTTACCTGGCTCTTCAGTTAACGGTTCATGAATTTCTATTAACTGTTGCTGACCATTTTCATAAGACATTTTAATCGGTTGATCGATGATCCTCACTCTTGTTTGCAATGGGACATTTTCATATAGCCATTTAATATCTTCATCATACATCCGAACACACCCTGAGCTTGCTCGCATGCCAATACCAAAGCGTTTGTTAGTTCCGTGAATCAAATATTCACTGGTGCCTAACCTTAACGCATATTTACCAAAAGGATTACTTGGCCCAGCAGGGACTTCATCAGCTAAAATAATGCCTTTTTCTGTTAAGTATCGCTCTTTCATCGCTTTGGTCGGCCGCCAGACAGGATTTTTTCTCTTCTCACTAATATAACTAGTCGCTTTAGGCGTTGCTAAGCCTTGTCGCCCAATTCCAACGGGAAATACATGCACTTTATTTTTATTAGGATCAAAGTAATATAACCTTAATTCTGGCAGGTTAACTACAATTCCTTCACGCTTAATAAAGGGTAAAAGCATCGCTGAAGGAATGACAACCTGTGAGCCAACCTCAGGTAAAAATGGATCAATAGTAGGATTGGCAGCGAGTAACGCTAAAAAACCAACATTATATTGTTCAGCAATTTGCTGAAAGTAATCGCCCTGTTTTACATGGTGATATTGTAATTTACCAATTAATCGTTGTTTACCTGCGGGAATATCGTATTCTGCTGCTAATAAATTACCCGTTAACGATAAACAAAAACAAGTAGTAATACAGGTATAAAAAAGTGATTTTAACTGAGTCATAAACATTAACCTTGCCAATATGGTGTGATTGACAAGGCGTTTTCCTTCGATTGCTCTATTGCTTCAAGTAAGTTATCCACCTTAGCAGTCAACCAGCTGGCTAATTTTTCTTGTTTAACGGGCAAAATATCTAACTGTTGCTGAAGTAAGTACAATGTTTGCAATTCACTAATACCTTGCTTTACATCTAACCAAGCAAGACGATAAATTTTTTGTTTTTCAGAAAGTAACGAACTACTTCCCTCATTATTATAAAGTGAAATAAACCAACTACCGGTTAATAAACTACGAATCAGTAATGGGTATATTGCCAAATAATCTTGACTGGTTAAGGTGTCTCCATTGGCTAATAATGCAACTTCTGCTTTTAACTCATTCAGTGCTTTTGATAAGCCACCTTGAGCAAAATCTCTAAGCGCTAGTGTTGAATCATGCCCTTCTTTCTCAGAGGTTATAATAATCTTCTTTTCTAAAATAAGATTTAACAAAGACAGTTGTAGTCGGTTGCTTCGTTCACTCATCAATAAGGTCAACATCTGTTGAATATTAGGGTATCGCTTTCGTTCTAACTTTAACTTTTTAATTAAGGCTTCACTATGATCTATTTTTTTTCGATAAACACCAGATTTTGTCGTAAGTTCTTTTAAGTGTTTGGCATTGTCAACCCAATGAGTTGCACGAATAAAATAACTTAACTCATCTCTAACTTTCACTGCCTCTGGTGACAAGTGCTGTTCAAAAAGCCAAAAACCTTGTCTTAATAGAACAAATAATTCATTCAGTTTACTCAACACTTTTAAAGAAGGTCGTTCAACATATAAATTAATTTGTTGTTGTAACTTCTCCAGTGAAAATTCAATACCATGGTAAAAAGCAGCTGATATTGTATTAATCTCTTTCATCGGTATGATTTCTAAAGACTCAAAATGATTGTTTTCATTAATTAACAGCCCTTTTTTTAGAGCTAACTTATCATTATTAGATTGCACGCCACTTTCTGAAAGTTTTGCCGCTAAACGATAACCTCGTGCTGCTTTACTTAATAATCCTGAGCGCATCAAAACTTGGCTCATCAGCAGTTTTGCAGTATCCATCAGCACGTATGTTTCGCCTTGCTGAAGCTCTAATTCTAATTCATTAATACGTTCTGATTCTTCAAAGCCATCACAACTTATTTCTCCTTGATCATAAGCCAATTCAATAACAGCACCTTGCACATTAATCAACCATGTTGTACGGGTGAAATGTGTATTAAATACACTAATGACGTTATTTTGTAACTCTTTAACATTAATATTTTGAGGCCAAACTTCGTCAGGAAAAAGTGATAAATCTACCTGCTTATTTTCAATATCAACATTATATTCCGGCCTTTTATGCAAACCACCAATCACTTGACCAGAGGTTTTAATGGTTTGTTCATATCGACACTGAGTACCATTATGTTGAATTCCTCTTACTCGTAAGCCTATGTCCATTTTTCGAAAGGCCAAATCATTGGTATCCATATAACAGTTCGTCAAGGTTTTCTTTTGGCAGGTATAATTAATATTGTTATCTGACAATAACTTAGAAATAACATTGGTAAGATTATTACCTTGCTCATTCGCTTCATCATTTAACAATAAATACTTTAATTCTATTTCTGTGCTCATTTCGCTTTAAAAATGTGAGTGATAACCACTACAGCATACCTTGTGCTTAAGAAGATACCAAGCGAATCATTTAACTTGCCAACTAAGTGACAAACACATAATATCTTGTCTTTAATGGTTTATTTTATTACTTGGTAGTTTCATGAAAAACGTTGTTAGAATTCTTACGTGTCTATTTATATCACTTTCAGCAACTGTGTTGGTTCAAGCTGAAGAGCTCGAGTCAATAGAAACTGTTCAATCTGGCTTTATTTCAGATGACTTAACCATATTTATGCATGCAGGCCCTGGCACAAATTACCGTATTTTAGGTACAATTATCGCCGGAACCCAAATTCAAGTAACCGGGAACAGCGATAAAGGTTACAGCGAAATTATCGATGATAAAAATAGAACCACATGGGTTGAGTCAAAATATATTACCGATAAACCAGGCTTACGATTTGTTGTTGCAGAATTAAATGAGAAAATAACCAGCGGTCAAGAATTTTCTAGCCAACTTGACGGCGAAGTTAATGCATTAAAAGCAACTATTGTCGATTTAGAAACACAAAATGCCACTTTAACGAAAGAAACCGCCCAATTAGAAAGAACCCTTAATAACACGCAAAGTAAATTAAAAGACCAAGATACTAATATCCAAAAACAATGGTTTTATATGGGAGCAATGGTATTAGGTATAGGTTTGCTTCTTGGCTTAATTCTTCCTAAATTGTTTGGCCGCCGCAAGAGTTCTCTTGATAGCTGGCAATAATTAACATCGTTTTATTTTAAAAAGAAACTATCCAAATGAAAATATTGGTTATTCCCAATCGAGGGCGTTCCTATAATGCTGTTCGTCCAGAAGCTGAGTGCTATATTAGCCTTGCTCAAGCAGGACATGATGTCACGGTAATGACCTGTGATAGTAACGCGTATTTTGATGAATATAAAAAAGCACCGCTTAAACTTGTTGAATTAAACTCTTTAAAAAAATATAGCTGGGTGGTTATTAAGCAAGTTCATCAGTATATCAAAAAGCATAATATTGATATTGTCTATGCTACTGAATCAAATGGCATTCCTAATGCCGCTTTTGGTTGTATTGGCACTAAAGCAAAAATGATCGCTTATCGTGGCACAACAGGTGGAATGTATAAAACCGATCCCAGTAATTATTTATGTACATTACATCCTCGTATTAATGGTTACATTGGCGTATCAAACGCAGTAACAAAAACAATTAAAGAAAAAGTCCGTACTGGTATCAAAAATACAGTACAAACCATTTATAAAGGGCACAGTCTATGTTGGTATCAAGATAAGCCTACAGAGTTATCAAGCTTAAGCCCTAAGCTTGAACCCGAAAACAACAAATTCACGGTTCTTTGTATTGGTAGCCCTCGACCTTATAAAGGCATGCATTATATGTTAGATGCAATGAAAGAATTAAACGATCTAACTGACTTACACCTAGTACTAGTAGGGGATAATTTTGATTGTGAACCTTATGCTTCTCAGGTAACGGCAACAGGAATGGCTGAACAAATTATCCAAACAGGTTTTAGAAGTGATGTGCCACAAATAGCTGCGGCTTGTGATGTGTTAATACTACCTTCAGAAAGAGAAGGTCTACCTAGGGTTGTACTTGAATCGTTAGCTAATGCTACTCCTGTCATTACCTCTGCCAATGAAGGTGCAATGGAGATTATTGAAGAAGGACAGAATGGTTATATTGTACCTATTGGAGATGGCAAAGCTATCGCTGATAAAATTAGGTTTTTATATAATAATCCAGCTATCAAAAAGCAATTATCAGAGGGTGCTGTTGATACAATAAAAACGAAAATGTCTCATGAAGAAACCGTAAAACAAATGGCTGCTTTTTTTCAAAGAATACTTTCGTAGATAAACAAGCAAAGTGAAAAAAGTACTTGTTAAGCAATTGTAACGGCTCTGGTAATTACTCGCTATGCTAGGTAAAATAGCTTTTTTTTCTTGTAGTGATTGCTAGTTTGTTAAACATTTCCAAAATTACTTTTTTCCTGTGCGTTGCTTTATTTAGCTTCAATGGTTTTACCAAAGGCCCTTCACCTTATTTACCTTTAAAAGTAGAACCATTAATAGAGCTTGAGTTACATCGATTAGCGACAGTCGCTAAACTTCCTATATTAACCAAGCCTTATCATGCTGCAACGATTAATAATTACTTAAGTACTATTCAAGATAGCCACCCACAACTTTATATGCGTATTAATAAATACTTAAAACGTTATAAAAAAGAAGCCTCTTTAACCCACGCTTCGGTTCAATTGAACTATGCGAATAAAGATAATATTGTCTTACCGAATCAACGTGGGCAAATGGCAGATGCTAACTATCAAGCAAACTTTAGTGGCTTTTGGCAAGCAAGTCAGTATCTCATCATTAATACGGGAGCAATGTATTATGAGAATGGTGATTATCTTCGAAATAGCAGCTTTATTTCATTTGGCGCTGACGTATTTCAGGTTGATATCGGCTATCGAGAGCATTGGATGTCGCCTTTTCAAGAAAGCGCAACCCTCTTATCAACGCAAGCCAAGCCACCACTTAGTGTTACGTTAAGTAATTATAATTTATTCACCGATTACAAGATCAAGTATGAAGTATCTCTAGGTTTATTAGACGAGCAAGATGATATTAAATTTGGCCGAGAAACCCCCTCAGTTTCTGGCGAACCAGCGTTACTTACTATGCACTTAAGTGCGCAGCCTTTTTCTTGGTGGACCATAGGGTTTAACCGTACCTTTATGTTTGCTGGTGGTGAGAAAAGCATTAGTTTGAAGGATATTTGGAACGCAATCATTGATCCCGTAAATAATGACAACTGTGGCGGCGATGGTACTGACTTACAAGATTGTAGCCAAGAGTTTGGCAACCAACAGGCATCAATTACCAATAAGTTTGACCTTAACTTTTTTAATACACCTTTTAGTTTCTATTATGAATATGCTGGGGAAGATACCAATAACTATACCAATTATAAGTTAGCTAACTTAGCGAATAGCTTTGGCCTATTTTTACCTTATATTAATGAATCTATGTCTTTAAACATGGAGTTCACTACTTTTCAAAGTCATTGGTATAACCATCATATTTATGGTGAAGGATATAGTAATGATAATATAAGAATGGGACACTGGTGGGGTACAAGAAAAGGCGCTAAAGATCTTGTAGGTGGTGAGGCTGGCAGTATTCGCTTAGACTGGAATAATAGCAACGATTCACAAATATCATTTCTTTATCGCAGTGCTAATTTTAACGATTCAAAATATGCTGATTATGAACTTTCTCATGAGTTAGAAATTAATTACAGTAAAATTCTTTGGTCAAACTTCTTAGGATTAAAATTGTATTTAGGCAAAAACAATAACGGTGAGAAGTTTGTTCAAACAGGCATATCTTATACTTGGTAAGTAATGCTTATTAGACAAGGACACTTTTTATGAGAGTAATTACCTTTGGCACCTACGACATTTTTCATGTTGGCCATGTAAATATTATTGAAAGAGCTAAATTGCATGGCGATCACCTCATTGTTGGGGTTTCATCAGACAAATTGAATATTGCTAAAAAAGGCCGTCCTCCAGTTTATTCTGAAGATGACCGCCAACACATTATTCGTTCTTTAAGATGTGTTGACGATGTGTTTTTAGAAGAGTCACTTGAACTAAAAGCAGAGTATATTAAATACTATAACGCTGATATCCTAGTGATGGGTGATGATTGGGAAGGTAAATTTGATCATTTAAATGATATTTGCCAAGTGATTTATTTACCAAGAACGCCTTCGATCTCGACAACAGAAATTATTGAAGTTGTTAAGACTAAACGTACATAAGCTAACTAATCTTATATAGCGAATACCATCCTATGAGTTCAAAACGTTATTTATTTTACATTGCCCATAATTACTCATTTGAGATATTACGCCCGTTGCAACAAGCTATTTTAGCTCAGGGCGACCAAGTAAAGTGGCTAGCCATTGGCAAAGAGGTAACGTTAAGTTTCTTTAAAGCTGACGAAGAGGTTTTACCTACCATTGATGATGCAAGAATGTATAACCCTGATGCAACTTTTGCCCCAGGAAATGAAATACCAAACTTCATTCCAGGTTATAAGGTTCAAGTTTTTCATGGTTTAGAGTGGAAAAAGAAAGGTCATTTTATTATACGTGACTTTTTTGATCTCTATTGCACTCACGGGCCTGCAACCACATCTCGATTCCAACAATTGGCAAATAAGCACGGTTATTTTGATGTTGTTGAAACTGGCTGGCCCAAGCTAGACTACTTATTTACAACCCAAGCAATGCCTCTTAAAAAAGAGCTAGCTAAGCAAGAGAAGAAAATAATATTATATGCTCCAACATTCTCTCCAGCATTAACTTCTGCTCCAGAATTATTCGATGAAATCAAGCGAATTAGCCAAGAAGAAAATCATCACTGGTTAATTAAATTTCACCCTAAAATGGCTAAAGAGTGGTGTGATAAATACCAAACGTTAGTTTCAGAAAATGTTGAGATAATTAATAGCTCAAGCATTAATGAATTATTACAAACTGCCGATATTATGTTGTCCGATACCTCTTCAGTTATTGGTGAATTCTCTTTATTGAACAAACCTACTGTTAGCTTAAATAATAAAGAACCCGGTGATTACTTAATCAACATCCAAAAAGCAGAGGAGTTATCAAGTGCTTTAGCACTGGCTTTTCATCCTTCAGAAGAATTAAAAGCAGCAATTAAAGTCTACGCTGACGACTTACACCCATATCATGACGGTAAAGCAGCTCAACGGATTTTAACGGCAACTGAATCATTAATTAATCAAGGTAGCCAAGCTAAAAAAAACAAACCTTTAAATTTATTTCGTAATCTTAAGCAACGTAAAAAGCTTAATTATTGGCGTCCCTAGAATAGAAAATATCGACTCGAAATCATTGTTATAACCAAAGCTTCAATTTTTGTTATTTTTTTCATTTGACATAGTTAGAGTAAATGCGTTATTAATATACACATAAAATGAATAAAGAAAAAAATTATACAATTTTTAGTAACTAAGTAAGTAACATGACACCAACTATTAAGCACATTATTCTTAACCTCCTCCTCGCATTACCAATGCGCGGCTCGGTTAATCATGCTTAATTATTATACTTACTAAACAAAGCAGAATTTAATAAGAACCCGCGCTAACCTCCGCGGGTTTTTTATGTCCGCACGATTAGCACAACAATAAAAAATACATTGAAATAAAGGACAAAAAGATGAGTGCAGCACAAGCAGGTAAAGATCAGGTCATTATTTTTGATACGACTTTAAGAGATGGCGAACAAGCGTTAAACGCCAGCCTTTCAGTACATGAAAAGTTACAAATAGCTCAAGCAATTGAACGTCTTGGTGTTGATGTAATGGAGGTCGGCTTTCCTGTTTCTTCCCCCGGTGACTTTGAATCGGTACAACAAATAGCACGTACCATTAAAAATGCTAGAGTATGTGGTTTAGCGCGTGCAATGGAAGGTGATATTGATGCTTGTGCACAAGCCTTAAAAGTTGCAGAACAATTCAGAATACATACCTTTATTTCAACCTCTGATGTTCATGTTCAGCAGAAATTACGTAAAGATTTTAGTGATGTAGAAGCCATGGCTATACATGCAGTAAAATACGCAAGAAAGTTCACTGACGATGTTGAGTTCTCTTGTGAAGATGCCGGTCGTACGCCAATCGATAACTTATGCCGAATGGTAGAAGGTGCTATTAAAGCAGGGGCAACAACGGTAAACATTCCAGATACAGTTGGTTATACTTTACCGTTTGAATTTCAAGGTATTATTACTGACTTATTTAACCGTGTTCCTAATATAGATCAAGCCATCATTTCCGTGCATTGTCATAACGACTTAGGTTTAGCCGTCGCTAACTCAATGGCTGCAGTACAAGCAGGCGCACGTCAAATTGAATGTACCGTTAATGGTATTGGTGAACGTGCTGGTAACTGTTCATTAGAAGAAGTTGCCATGATAATGAAAACCCGTGAAGCTTTATTAGGGGTTAATACCAACATTAATCATCAAGAAATTGCCAGAACCTCAAAATTGGTTAGCACCATCTGTAATATGCCAGTGCAATTAAATAAAGCCATAGTTGGCGGCAATGCCTTTAGCCACTCTTCAGGTATTCACCAAGACGGCATGTTAAAAGCAAGCAACACTTATGAAATTATGACACCTGAAAGTGTCGGTATAGCGAAAACAAAACTGAACTTAACCTCACGCAGTGGGCGTCATGTTATTAAACATCGTATGGAAAGTTTAGGTTATCAAGAAAGCGACTATAACATTGAACAGCTATACGCTAATTTCTTAGCACTAGCCGATAAAAAAGGCCAAGTGTTCGATGATGATTTAGAAGCGTTGCTGTTTAATATACAGCAGCAAGATCAACAAGATCACTACCAATTAGCGCGATTAAATGTGCAATGTGGTGATGGTGAATTTGCAACAGCAAGCATCAAGTTATTAGCAGGCGAAGACAGTAATACCATACATTCTGCCACAGGTAATGGCCCTGTCGATGCTTTATATCAAGCAATTAAACAAGCGGTCGATGTTGAGTTTGAGGTTAGCGATTATAAAATTTCAAATAAAGGCTCAGGTGAAGATGGCTTAGGACAGGCTGATTTAGTCATCACTTGGCAAGGCAGAAACTTCCATGGTTATGGTTTAGCTACCGATGTTATTGAAGCATCAGGTCAAGCACTTATCCATGCATTAAATAGTATTCATAGAGCAATCACAATTGCCGATATTAAGTCTGCTAGACAAGAGCAGCATGGTTAATGAGGCATAGTTTAAAGATAAGATGCCCACAAAAATTTAAAAAATAAAAGGTTAGATAAATATCATGTCGAACATAGCAATTTTAGCCGGTGATGGAATCGGCCCAGAAGTTATGGTTGAAGCAAAAAAAGTGCTTTCAGCCGTTGCAGACAAATTTAATTTTGAAATAACAACCCAAGACTATGATGTAGGTGGCGCAGCCATTGACAATCATGGTAACGCTTTACCTGAATCAACTATGGCAGGCTGTATCGCCAGTGATGCTATTTTATTTGGTTCAGTCGGAGGCCCTAAATGGGCAAACTTGCCACCAACCGAACAACCAGAGCGCTGCGCGCTATTAGGTTTACGTGGGCATTTTGATTTGTTTTGTAATATGCGACCTGCAACATTACAGCCAGCACTTTCAAGCCTTTCTACTTTACGTAGTGATATTTCTGAGCAGGGGTTTGATGTATTAGTGATTCGTGAATTAACTGGCGATATATACTTTGGTGAGCCCAAAGGTCGACGTGGTAAAGGCGAAGAAGAAACAGGTTTTGATTCAATGTTTTACTCGCGCCGAGAAGTAAAGCGAATTGCACACTTAGCTTTCAAAGCAGCACAAAAACGCAATAACAAAGTCACCTCTGTTGATAAAGCTAACGTATTAGCAACAAGCCAACTTTGGCGCCAAGTAGTTGAAGAAGTTGCCGTTGAATATCCTGATGTGAGTTATGAGCATTTATACGTAGATAATGCGGCAATGCAACTGGTTCGTGACCCTAATCAATTTGACGTTTTACTGTGCCCTAACCTATTCGGTGATATCTTATCAGACATTTGCGCCATGATTACCGGTAGCATGGGCTTATTGCCTTCTGCAAGCTTAAACGCAGACGGTTTTGGCATGTATGAGCCTGCTGGCGGAAGCGCGCCAGATATCGCTGGAAAAGGCATAGCCAACCCTATAGCGCAAATTTTATCTGCCGCATTAATGTTACGTTATAGCTTAAATCAAGGCGCAGCTGCTACAGCAATTGAAAATGCTGTTGCCGCTTCTTTAGATAATGGCATATTAACTGCCGATTTATTATCAAGTGATAAAAGATCTCAAGCTAAAACAACCAGTGAAGTTGGTGATTATATTTGCCAACAAATCTTACAACAAAGCACTCAACCACACACAACAGCACAGGAGGCATAATCATGGCAAATGGCTTAACAATGTATGAAAAATTATGGCAAAACCATTTAGTTGAAGATAAAGCAGGTGAAACACCACTGCTTTATGTCGATAGACATTTAATTCATGAAGTAACGTCTCCACAAGCTTTTGCCAACTTGCGCTTTCAAAACCGCCCTGTAAGGCACCCAGAACGTACTATTGCAACAATGGATCACAATATTTCAACGCGCTCTATTGAAATAAATGCCGCAGGTGAAGGCGCAGCAAACCAATTACGTGCGTTAGAAAAGAACTGTAAAGAGTTCGGTATTAAACTTTTTGGCATGGGTCATAAAAACCAAGGTATTGTTCATGTAATGGGGCCTGAGCTTGGCTTAACATTACCCGGTACTATCATTGTTTGTGGTGACTCACATACTGCAACACATGGTGCATTTGGCGCATTAGCCTTTGGTATTGGCACCTCAGAAGTAGAGCATGTTTTTGCAACCCAAACTCTACGTCAAAACAAAGCTAAGACCATGAAAATTGAAGTAAAAGGTCAAGTCGGTGCAGGCATTAGCGCTAAAGATATCGTTTTAGCCATTATTGGCAAAACTGGCAGCGCTGGTGCTACTGGCTATGTAGTTGAGTATTGTGGTGAAGCGATTGAAGCTTTGAGCATGGAAGAGCGCATGACCGTGTGTAACATGAGTATTGAATTTGGTGCTAAAGCGGGCTTAATTGCGCCTGATAAAACCACGTTTGATTATGTAGAAGGCAAAGAATACGCGCCAAAAGGTGAAGTATTTGCACAAGCGGTTGCAGATTGGAAACAATTAAAATCTGATGACGATGCAGTATTTGATTCTGTCATTACCCTTGAAGCGAAAGATATTAAAGCACAAGTCACTTGGGGAACCACACCAGGTCAAGTGATCAGTATTGATGGTGTAGTACCTGCTCCTGAAGATTTTTCTGACCCCATTGAAAAAGAATCTTGTGTTAATGCCCTTAAATATATGGATTTAACTGCTGGCACTAAAATCACTGATATATCAGTAAACAAAGTGTTTATTGGTTCATGTACTAACTCTCGTATTGAAGATTTACGCGCAGCAGCTAATGTGGTAGAAAAATTTGTCGCAAAAGGCCATCAAGTAGTGAGCACCGTAGATGCCATCATAGTACCGGGCTCATACCGAGTAAAAGAACAAGCAGAAGACGAAGGCTTAGATCAAATATTTATGGACGCTGGTTTTGAATGGCGTTTACCTGGTTGTTCTATGTGTTTAGGTATGAACGACGATGTGCTGGGTGAAGGTGATCGCTGTGCATCAACTAGCAACCGTAACTTTGAAGGCCGTCAGGGTCGTGGCAGTCGCACGCATTTAGTTAGCCCTGAAATGGCAGCTGCTGCTGCATTAACAGGTCACTTCGTTGATTTAAACGCATAAGCAATAGGTAGAGAATAACAATGGAAAAATTTAACAAACATACAGGTTTAGTTGCACCATTAGATATTGCTAATGTCGATACTGACCAAATCATTCCCAAACAGTTTTTACAAAAAACTGAACGTGTTGGCTTTGGTGTGCATCTATTTCACGACAGTCGCTATTTAGACAGCGCAGGCAAAAAGCCAAATCCAGAGTTTGTATTGAACAAACCTCAATACCAAGGCGCTAGTATTTTACTTGCTAGAGAAAACTTTGGCTGCGGCTCTAGCCGTGAGCATGCCCCTTGGGCACTAGAAGAGTTTGGCTTTAAAGTAATTATTGCACCAAGTTTTGCTGACATATTCTATGGTAACTGTATTAACATTGGTTTATTACCGATTAAATTATCTGAAAATGAAATAGAGCAGTTATTTCAAAAATCAGCGCAAGGCGATTTAACATTAGACATTGATTTACCTAATAATACGGTAAGCTGTGGTGAATTAAGCTTTAGTTTCAGTTTAAGTAAATTCCAACAATACAGCCTTGAAGAAGGTGTTGATAGTGTGGGCTGGACATTAAACAAGCTTGATATTATTGAAGCCTTTGAAGCTAAAATGCCTGCTTGGCAGTAATTAATCATAAAAATGACTAATTAAGTATAAAAGGCCGTTACACATTAAGTTGTAACGGCTTTTCTTTATCACTACCAGTTAGTTAATGCTGGCAAACTAAACGTCTTGCCACGGTAAGTCAAAATCACTTTTTGTGGCAAAATGGCTTTAACACGCAGATCATCAGTGATCATATCACCCTCATAACGATCCCTACCATTTACCGTTACCCAACCTTCACCGTTTGAAGCATATATATGTTGTTCAAAATTCAAACGTGGCACGCCATTCTGTACCCAGTTAGGCATTTTAGTTAGCGGCTCTACATCAGCATTATTTAAAGTGTTTAATGACTCGCTTTTGTTTAGCTCACCTTCGGTTTCATTTATGGCTTCTTTGAATAAAGCAAGCAGTTCGGGTGAAACACCGTCAATATCATCAAGCTCGTTAGCTGTTGCAGCAAAATCAACAGGCTCTGATGTTTTCTTTTCACCGCCAATGACAAATTGTTCCGCTTGTTGTGAGGTGTTTGCTGTTTCTTGACTTAAAGAATGGTTTACCTTTTCAGTATCAGGCATTAAGTCATCGGGTGACTCTTCATGTTCAACTGCTGCTTGCTCTAATATTTGCTCTGTTTCTTGCCCCGATGAAAGCTCTACTTCACTAGCTTTTAAGGTAACAGTTTTTTCGAGCTCTGGCACAGCAACGTCTTTAATTTCATCAGATTGAGTAGTTACATTGCTTATATTAACCGCTGCTTTTGTTTCACCTGTGGTACTCGCCACGGTATTATTTACAATAGACTGTTGTTGATTATAATTTCCCCACCAAAAGCCAGCAACTAACACCGCAAACAAAGCCGCTGATGCTGCCGTAGCCTTAAGCCATAAAGATTTACTTTGGTGAGATTGTTGATGAAACTCATCACCTAACGCTTGCTGCGCAGCTTCAACAATTGTTTTCTTACTAACTAAGCTCTCATTTTTATTGTATGCCAGCATCAGTGCTTGATGACACAACAAGTTAATTATCCTTGGAATCCCCAAAGAAAATTGATGGATTTTAGTTATTGCGCTATCACTAAAAAGTGAACGATGACACTGCGCAACCGATAACCGATGATTTATATATTGTTTTAATTCTTGTTTTGTTAACGGTAGCAAATGATAACGTGCAGTTAACCGTTGCGCTAATTGCCTTAAATCTCGACGTTGTAATAACTGTTGCAGTTCAGGCTGACCAATTAAAATTACTTGTAATAGCTTCTTAGTATTTGTTTCTAAATTCGTTAATAACCTGAGTTGCTCTAATACTTCGGGGTCTAAATGCTGTGCTTCATCAATAATTAATAAGGTATTAATCTCTTGTTCGTGATTACTCAATAATTTTTCAGAAATTTTATCCGTGAGTGTTTTAACCGTTGCACCTGTTTTACGATATTTAATCTTCAATTGATCGCAAATGGTTGCTAACAGTTCTTGGCTAGATAATGTTGGGTTTAAAATAAACGCCACTTGCGTATTTTCTGGTAACTGTTCCATTAAACAACGGCTTACCGTGGTCTTACCCGTACCAACTTCTCCAGTTAATAAAGCAAAGCCGCCTGTTTCAGCTAAACCATAGGTAAGGTGTCCTAATGCTTCACGATGTCTTTCGCTCATGAACAAATATTTAGGATCAGGTGAGATAGAAAAAGGTAATTCGCTTAACGCGAAGAAATTACGATACATAACCAAAACTAGCAAAAATATTTCAATGGATAGAAATTACCTTGTTGTTAGTAAGATGTCTAATGAATTGTCTGCTGTGAATATGATAAACTGAAATACAAGCAGTACTAAAAGAGGTGAACTTTTGTTAACAGCCGACTCGAATAACCCAAATAGTGAAAATTCACAACACCGTCATTTATTAAACACTTATTTAGTAGGTGGCGCTGTGCGTGATAAATTATTAAATAGGCCTGTTAAAGATAAAGATCACTTAGTTGTCGGTGCCACAGTAGAGCAAATGCTTGCTTTAGGCTTTCAACAAGTCGGTAAAGACTTTCCTGTGTTTTTACACCCCAAAACAACAGAAGAATATGCTTTAGCGCGTACTGAACGTAAACAAGGTCATGGTTATACAGGATTTACATGCTACGCTGCACCTGATGTTACCATTGAAGAAGATTTGATCAGACGCGATTTAACCGTAAATGCAATGGCTATGGATGACAAAGGCCATATTATCGATCCTTATCATGGGCAACAAGATCTTGAAAACCGAATACTGCGCCATGTCAGTGATGCTTTTGTTGAAGACCCTCTTCGTGTCTTAAGAGTGGCTCGCTTTGCTGCGAGATATCACCAATACGGCTTTACTATTGCCGATGAAACATTAGCCTTAATGAGTCAGATTAGCCTCAGTGGTGAGTTGAGTACGCTAAGTGCAGAACGCATATGGCAAGAAATGCAGCGTAGTTTAGCTGAAGATAACCCAGAAGTTTTCTTTGAGACGTTATTAAAGTGTCATGCATTAAAAGCCCTTTGGCCTGAGCTGCATAGCTTATGGGGCGTACCTAACCCTGAAAAATGGCACCCTGAAATATGCAGTGGCGTACATACTATGATGGTGCTTCAGCAAGCAGTACGTTTAACCAATGAATCAGATAACACTTCTATTAAACAAAACTCAACTATCATTCGTTTTGCAGCACTTTGTCACGACTTAGGTAAAGGGTTAACACCAGGTAATAAGTGGCCAAGTCATCATGGTCATGAAAAAGCGGGTCTACCGCTGGTCGAAAAGATTTGTCAGCAACTAAAAATACCTAATCAGTACAAACAACTTGCCTTGAAAGTCTGCGAATATCATTTGCATAGCCACAAAGCCTTTGAATTAAAAGCCTCTACCATACTAAAAATGCTTAACCATCTTGATGCGTGGCGTAAACCTGAGGAATTCGATGCGTTTATTATGACCTGTAAAGCTGACTTTTTAGGTAGATTACATTTTGAAAACCGCCCTTACCCACAAGAGCAGTTTTTATTAGCAGTGATGCGAGCAGCATCAGCTGTTAACGCGAAAGAGTTTGTTGAGCAAGGGTTAAAAGGTATTGAAATTAAAAGTGCTATTGCTAAAGCAAGGCTCATTGCAATTGAAAATGTTCAACGTAGTTTTTATCAAATGGCTACCGACATAGGTTAAGGTTAAGATTAAACAAAAAGCTAAGTAGCAATTTATTGCGTTTAGTTTACAAACAACAACATCCTTTTTCATGACTCTAGTTACACTATAACCAGAGTTAGAAACCGAGGATACAACAATGACCATTCCAACAATTACTTCAACCAGCAGTAGTCAATATTACCCTAGCGATAACCGCGAACATCAGTTTTTGACTAAGATGCATCATTCTGAAAATACGGTCAACGGTAATCATTTATCCCCTGAACAAAAAAATAACGGAGAAGAAGTTTTCACTGATAAACATGTTGAACTCGTTGAAAACATAAAATCAAACTACCAAGTTGCAAAAGATATTACCTTAACTCAAGCTTATTATGAACAGCAGCAAAAGCTATTAGATATCTATTTGCAATCAAGTCAAGAAGACGCTCAACACTCTGAAAAGTTTAATGCTGTAGGTACACTAACCGATATGTATTCGTTAATGTTAGATTTACATAAGCGAATAACAGATCCTAGTGATGACATGCCTTCTATTGGCCAGCCTATGCCATATAATTCCTCTGATAATTTTCTTCATGAAAAACAAAATCAGCTTGATTTATATAACCAAACATCACGTCAATCAAAAGAAAGCTATTTGCACTTAAGTGCTTAATGAGTTTTCGTATGTATAAAATGATAGTGTTGCTTTAATGATTTTATAATTCTTAGTTCAACTTGTAAGCATTGAGGCAACCAAATCCATAATGTTAATGCGATGATGTAAGCTGTATTCGCATCCCAAAAGAGTCCAATTAAACTAACTACGTATATTACTGCGCGATTCAAATACAATAAATAACAGCGCTGTCTTGATGTTGTCATAACAATTACCCTTACTGCACTTATTTAGCAGCAATTTGATACTTGTTAATACAAAAGCATAAATTGAGCCAAAATAATTTAATCAGCCTAAACAGGTAACTATCACTTTACGATCGTTCTAAAGGTTAAGTTTATCCGAGGATCCGTCACTTTTTTGCTCGGTGGTAATCGGTGCAGCCAATGCTGCTGTGTTGTTCCTTTCATCACTAACAAACTGCCATGCTTTAGCATTAGCGCAACCACCTGCTTACTCTCTTTATGCTTAAAGGCAAATTTTCGTTCTGCGCCTAACGTCAAAGACGCAATAGCACCTTCCTTTTTGAGATCTTTTTCACCATCACTATGCCAAGCCATGCCTTCTTCACCACTATGGTAAAGGTTTGCTAGGCATGAGTTGTAACGTTCACCCGTTTTTTCTTCGACTAATCCTTTAAGCATTAACAATTGCTTAGTCCAAGGTTCAGCCTGCTTCGTTATTTGTGAATAAGTATATTGGAAAGGAAAATCTCCAAACCAAGCCACTTTGCGTTTGGTTGAAATAAGTTTTCCCATGATAACCGCTTGATCATGTTGCCAAGGCAAGCTATTGAATAGCTGTTCAAATGATTTTTCAGCCTCTAAATAATCCATTACCTCACCATAATAATGCACGATCCCGTCACGGGGTAATATATTGAGTGGTGTGATTAGTTCTTGTGAAAACAAATCCATTATTGAGTGCCATATACTGCTTATTAACCTCAACGTGGGTTAATGAATGTTTAAATAAAAATAAACTCAATTTTTCAACGAGTTACTTTTAACTTAGGGCGCGTTGCTTTTGCATAATTGAGATTTATACGAATTATTCTACTCTAGAGTTTAACAATCATAAATAAAAAAACTCAGTAAACGAATGGGAGTTCATTTACTGAGTTTAGTACATTAAATGCCTGATTTTTTTATAGACTAGCGGTTTAAGCTGGCCTCAAGCAATTTATTGTTTAGTCGCATTAACTTCTGCTTCATCATTATCAAGAGCTAATTTATAACCAAATGATACATGATGATAACGAGCACTTGAGTAGTCGTCATGAATAGCAAAACCAAAGTTGTAAACTTTACCTGCTTCTATGCTTACGTCACCTGGCTTGTCAGATTTAAGCTTACGCTTAACAACCACAGACCACGTGCCACCTTTCAATGAAGCTTCAACTTCAGCACCTTGACCACCATGCATATCACGTTGAGCTAAAATTTGACCATCTTCAACGGTTTTAGTACCTGATTTGTAGCGAACTAAATCCATATATTGGTTAGCATCTTGCGCTGCTTTAATCTCATCATCGCCTTTAAGCTTATCCCAGCCACCTAGTGCTTTACCGCGGCGACCTTTAAGTTCAAGCTCTGTACGAGACTCTTTCACGTATTTAGTTACACCTGAATTAAAGTCTAAACGTGCAGCTAAATCACTACCTTTTAGCGTATCTAATGCTGGAGCAAATGGCATTGTATTCGCATCAGCATGACACGTACCCCAACAACCTGCTCTATCAGCATACTCAGCATCATCAGTTGCAAGCATAAAGGCTAACTTCATTGGATTTTCAGGGTCCATTTTGCCACCATCAACAAAAGGCACTGGCGCATGTTCTCCCTCAGCCCAACTAAAGCGAAGGTATAAGTTTTCTTCATCGTGCGTAGCATCAATAGTGACGTCAAAGCTACCACGTTTACCTGGAATCGGGTTTGGCTCTAAATCTTTTTCACTTTCACCTGAAACAATATTGTTACCAATGTCAGCAATTTCTTCACCGTGACATTCAATACAACGATCACCTTTGGTGAAGGCACGTTTACCGCCATGCTTGCGACCTAAGATCCACTCTAATGAAGCGGTACCTGGATAGAATACGCCAATATCCGCAGAATTAGCTTTTCCCCAGTCAACATTAATATTGCTTGCTGAGCTATCACCCGATGATTGAGCAGCTTCAGTTGCTCCGCCTGTTGTACCTGCATTGGCAAGCGCCTCTGCAACAGCATTAGCAATTTTCTCATCAACTTTGGCTTTCTCAGCCGCTTTTTGAGCTTTTAATTCAGCCGCAGCAGCAGCTTCTTTCGCTTCAACACGAGCTAAACCATCACGATACGCTTGAGGAATTTCACGAATATAATCTGGATTTGGTGCTTCAATCGCTTCTAATTGTTCATCAGTTAATTTGTCACGAACATTATGATGGGCTATGCCTTTATGACAATCGATACAGGTTTGTCCTGTTTCAAAAGCATTTAAATGCTGCTTACGTGCACGAGGTTTTTGGAATTCAGGGTTCATTGATTCAAAATTATGACAATTACGACATTCTCGAGAATCAGTATCTTTCATGGCTTTCCAAACGTTTTGCGCTAAATCGAAACGATGTTCTTCGAATTTTTCTTTCGTATCGATCTTGCCCGTCAACCAAAAGAATACTTCTCTTGATGCTTGAATTTTACGTACAATTTTATGAATCCAAGGTCTTGGTACGTGACAATCAGGGCAGCCTGCTCTCACACCAGTACGGTTTGAATAGTGAATAGTTGGTGTATATTCTTGATAAACATTGGCTTCCATCTCGTGACAGCCAATACAAAATTCTGTGGTGTTTGTGGCTTCCATTGCGGTGTTAAATCCACCCCAAAACATAATACCCACAACGAAAAAGATAACGGCACCGGCAACGGTAGTACCTAGTACAAGTCTGCGTGACCAGAAGCTAGGTTTTGTAAATGTGTTATTCGCCATAATGAACTCGTGATTGTTAATGTATAAGAATTAACGATTAATGATTAAAAGTCACTGTGCATGTTGTCAACCTTGACACAGCTAATACCCATTGCTTTAACCAATTTTTTGACAGCTTGTCTTAAGATTTTACATTCATCCTAAATGTAAAAGGGGCATGGCATCCGCCATGCCCTTTACTAGCAATAAAAGCCAACGGTAAACGTTGGCTTTGTAAACTTATTTACTAGGTTTTGTGGTTCGAACGGTTAAATACGTTGAACTTACCAGTAGGCGTAGTTAAACCTTTAATACGTGCTTTCTCTTTAAGAGTTTTTGCATCGTATACTACGATTTCACCTGTAGGATTCTTCGCATCAGTACGGTTCCAAACTGAAACCCAAACTTCTGTACCATCATCGTTGAATTCCATGTGAAGAGCTGCTTTACCTTCTTCTTCAGTTACACGGATAGTTTTAACGATTTCACGAGTTTTCTTATCGAAAACTTGTACTGATTGTTGTACTTCTGGCTCTGGGTGCTTAAGTTGGTCAGCCCATACGTAGTCTGAAGTCTCATGAGTACGGATGAATACACCTGCACCATCAGTTTCAACTTCGTAACAAAGTTTCCAAGCTTGATCAGGGTGATTGATTGGATCATTACCCCAAACTGAAACTAAGCCAACACCTAAGTGAGTAGTACCACCAACTGGACCACATTTTTCATCAATCCAGTTAGCACCTGGACCTGGATGAGGTAAGCTATCAACGTCAATCATTTTCTCAAGCTTGCCGTCTTTAGTATCTACTACAACCATTTTGTTTGATGCGTTAGCAGCAATTTGGAAGTAACGACCTGAAGGGTCGAAGAAACCATCATGTAAGAATTCAGCCGATTCAATTGCAGTGATGTTTAAGTTATCTAAATCAGTGTAATCAACTTGTAGCATCTTACCTGTTTCTTTAACCGCAACGATGAAAGCAGATTCGTTTGGTGCAGTGTAAATAGCGGCAACACGTGCTTCGTTGATGAATTCGCCTTTGGTGTTATAACCACGCGTTGAAACAACTTTAAGTGGGTTTAACGTATCAGCATCCATAATAACGAAATGAGCAGGCCAGTAACCACCAGCAATTACGTATTTGCCGTCACCAGAAACAGCGATATCACGTGCGTCATATGCCATTTTAGTTTCAGCAACTAACATGTTTTCAGGTTTTTGCCATAAATCGATTTTGTTAACTTTACCGTCACGACCAATGGTGTACCAAAAACGACCAACATCTTTTGCATGATCTTTCTTGTGATGCTCAGTACCTTTAATTACGTGTACGGCGTAACCAGTATCAATGTGAGTGATGATTTTCTTAGTATCGCCATCAATTATTGCGGCTTTACCAGCATCACGCTCGATAACTACGAAAAAGTTTTTCCAGTTTAAACCGTGTAATGGCTTAGTTGGGTAATCTTTTAACGCAACAAATTGTTTAGTGTGCGAGCGCATTTGCTCTAAAGACATTTCTGGTGGAACTGGTGGCGTCATTTGGATGAACGTTGCTAAGTTAGCAATTTCTTTTTTACTGAATAAATCATCGAAGTTATTCATGCCACCTTCAGTACCTAAAGAAATAATTTTCTCTAAGCGCTTTTGACCTTTCTTAAGCATGTTTTTTGGTTCAAGGTTTTTACCTGTTGCACCTTTACGTAAAACACCATGACAACCTGCACAGCGTTGGAAGTAGTGTAATTGTGCTTTTTCAAAATCAGCTTCAGATAAAGTAGGCTCAGCAGCAGATACTGACATACTTATACCCGTAGCAGCCATACCAATTGCTAGTCCTAGTGCTGAAAGACCATATTTTACTTTTTTCATCGGTTACTCTCCAGATGTTATTTTAAGTGCTTTTACAAGTAGTTTTATTTTTAAACCACCTGTTTTTAATGTTTATATCAGCAGATTTAAGAACCTTTTTCTAAGTCAGCTGATATAAGCATTAAACGAGACAGAATTGGAAAAGTTACCTAAGCTCTAAAAGTAACAAAATACCAACTTTGTGTAAGTAATTGTAACTATCAATCAAATTGGCTTTTAATAACCTGATTCAGATCAAGTTTAAAAAAAAATAACTATTAATGACTGCACAACTTGATCAAGGTCAATAAATAACGGTTTTTAAATGAAAATAATTAACATGCAAAGTATTTAACGCCATTATTAACGTGATCTCAGATCAATTAACCAAAATTTTATTAAGGTCTTGTTTATGAACAACCGTACCAAATCTTTACTTTATGCTGCCGTGATTGGCCTCATCATCGTTGCAATATTTTTAGGCTTTCTATCAAGCTTGACGAATCCGATCTCTTGGATCCTTATTGCTGTCCTTATAATGATCCCGTTGATTAATAAAAAATCAGAAGGAAAAAACCAGATAGAGTGGAAAGAAGAATATAGCGTAGGCATTAAGCATATCGATCAAGATCATCAAAAATTGATCACTTTACTTAATCAATTCAGCATTGCTTATGATTACGCCATGAGCGAAACATTCGAAAAAGAAGCGCTAGACGAACTTGTAAGCTATACCAAATATCATTTTGAACGCGAAGAAAAGCTAATGAGTGAAAATAACTACCCTGATTTTGACGCACATAAAGTACAACATGAAAAAATGATTGCTGAAGTAGAAAGCTTTGTTAGTCTCTATCAAGAGAAAGGTCATGATTCATTAAATGAAATTGTCGATTTCTTAAAAGGCTGGCTTATTAATCACATTAACGGTACGGATAAACAATATACTGAGCATTTACATCAACGTGGCATTAATTAAAAAAATCCGTTAACGTTTTACTAAACAAAATGTTTATAGGGCTTGTTGCTCAATCTCAGTGAAGTTTTATTCACGATAAAAGGGTTAATGTCACATTAACCCTTTTTTTGTCTTGAATAATCACGCCAATTCAAGAGTTACCCCTTGCACTTTAATTCATTTCAAAAAACAACAAAATATCGATTATGTGATTTATATCAAAAAACAACCCCGATTAATTCTCAAACCATGATCTTTAACAAAAAATCACAGTAAGTGAAGTGTTAATATTTTTTCAAGCAAAAATTATGTTTGGAAATAGAATAATGAAACCCACATCAAGCAAACCGATAAGAAAAATATTATCGTTAGTCGCTATTGCTAGCGTGGCTATGTCGCAATTACTCATGGTGTTGCCAAGTGTTGCCAAAGATACCAAAGTGGATGATTCATTATCAGAAGATCGTAAACAAGCCCTAACTCATATTGTTAAACAAGATTGTGGCTCATGCCATGGCATGACACTTAAAGGAGGTTTAGGTCCTGCTTTGTTACCTGAAAACCTCGAAGGTAAAACAGTCCCTTTCTTGCAATACACCATATTACATGGCCGAACTAGCACCGCTATGCCGCCATGGAAAAGCCTATTAACAGAAAAAGAAGCCCTTTGGATTGCCGAACAATTGAAAGAAGGCAAAGTTGCTGAGTCTCAGCATTAACTATTCTGCGTCATTATTAATCAAGGATAAAACATGAAAAAAGCCTTTCTCCACATAACTAGCGCATTGATATTAGGTAGTGCTTTAACGGCGTGTGTAAACACTGTAGAACAAAATACTCCATTACGCTCTACGGGCGATATGGGCGTAATTATCGAACGTGCAACAGGCCAAGTGCAAATAGTCAATCACACCAATAAAACAGTATTAAGTGAAGTAGATGGTTTAGGTGACTTATCTCATGCTTCAATTGTTTACTCTCGTGATCAACGTTATGCCTACGTATTTGGCCGCGATGGTGGCTTAACCAAGATTGATATTTTAAAAGACAAAATTGATAACCGCGTTATTCAATCAGGTAATAGCATCGGTGGTGCTATTAGCCAAGATGGTAAGCTTGTTGCAGTTTCAAATTACACACCAGGTGGCGTTAAGGTTTTTGACAGCGAAACCTTAGAAACCGTTGCCGTTATCGATAGCACCATCCTTAAAGGCAAGCCACTAAATAAAGATGGCAGCCAAGTGCGTTCAAAAGTAGTTGGCTTAGTAGATGCTCCTAACAATCGCTTTATTTTCAGCTTATTTGATAGTCATGAAATTTGGGTCGCAGACTTCTCTGGCCGTGAAGCCGGTGAAGAAATGAAACTCACCAAGTTTACTGATATTGGTTACTTTCCTTACGATGCACTTATTAGCCCAGACGGTCGTTATTATATTGCCGGTTTATTTGGTGAAGACGGTATGGCCTTACTTGATTTATGGCACATAGAAAAAGGTGTTACCCGCATATTAAGTGATTATGGCAAAGGTGATAAAAAGTTACCTGTTTATAAAATGCCTCACTTAGAAGGTTGGGCAATGGCTGGTGACTACGCGTTTATGCCCGCAGTTGGTCAACATAAAGTACTGGTAGTCAATACCAAAACTTGGCAGCAAGTTGCTGAAATCCCAGCACATAGCCAACCTATTTTCGTTATGGCTCAACCTGATAATCGTCAAATTTGGGTGAACTTTGCCTACCCTGACAATAATACTATTCAAGTATTTAATACCGAAACCTTTGAACTTGTTAACACATTAACGCCAGGTCCTGCGGTATTACATATGGAATTTACCCCAAGAGGTGAACATGTATGGATGTCAGTAAGAGACAGTAATGAAATACATGTCTATGACACCAAGACACAAGCGTTAATTAAAACAATGCCGTCAAAAAGCCCAAGTGGCATTTTCTTTACTAATCGCGCTCATCAAATTGGACTTTAATTATGGCTATACATCAATCGGTACCACTTGATTTAAAAAGCAACAGCTTAATCAGCCAGTTACAACAAGACATTATTAATAACTTTCAACGCGGATTACCTTTGTGTGAAAAGCCTTATCAAGTGATGGCTGAAAAATTATCGACTCCAAAATGCACTTTCAGCGAAACGCAAATATTTGATGCGATTCAAGGCTTAGATGAATTAAATATCATTTCAAGAATAGGACCGGTATTTGATCACAAAAAAGCAGGCGCAAGCACACTCGCCGCAATCGCAGCACCACCAGAAGAGCTAGATAACGTTGCAAGTATCGTTAACCAATTCGAACAAGTAAACCACAATTATGGTCGTGAACATGATTACAACTTATGGTTTGTGGTTACCGCAAGTGATCTAGTTGCCTTAAATGAGACTATATCTCGCATAGAAGCATTAACAGGATACTCAGTTCTAGTTTTACCTATGGAAGCGTCTTATCATATTGATTTAGCATTTAGTATTAATATCACAGAACAGCATAGCGCTTTAGTTAATAGCAATCATTTAACCTCTGAACAAAACCTTGCTGAAAAAGCTAAGCTCAACAAATTAACGGAAACACAAAAGAGTCAGTTAAGAAACGGTATAGAGAAAGGCTTGCCAAAAGTGCTGGCTCCTTATGCCCAGCTTGCAGAACAAATTAGCGCAAGCGAGCAACAAGTTCACCAACAAATTGCACTTTGGCTTCAAGAAGGTTTAATTCGCCGCTTTGGCTTAGTTATAAAACATCGAAGCTTAGGCTTTGATGCAAACGCTATGGTGGTATGGGATGTACCAGCTGAAGAATTGGATAACATTGCTAATCGATTAGCGAAATGCCCAGAAGTGTCACTATGCTACCAGCGCCCTCGTCGTGAAGGCTGGCCTTATAATTTATTTTGTATGATTCATGGTAGAGACCGTGATGTCGTTCTTAAACAAATTAAACAACTTCGTGAATCACTGACATTAACCCATATTGAACATGACGTATTGTTTAGTTTTAAAGCCTATAAACAAAACGGTGCCAAATACGGTCGCTCAAAAGGACGTGCTCATGGATAATAAAAGAGAAGTCGCCGTATTATCTGACTTAGATAAAAAACTTATCAACTTATTGCAACATGGCTTACCTGTTTGTGAACGCCCATTTGCTGAAGTTGCTAAGCAAGTTGAGAGCACTGAAGAAGACGTTATCGCTCAATTAATTGACTTAAAAGAACGTAAAGTGCTATCTCGTTTTGGCCCAATGTTTGATGCCGTTTATCTCGGTGGTGCTTTCACCCTTGCCGCGCTTGCAGTACCTGAAGAAGACTTTGTAACAGTGACTGAACAAGTCAATAGTTTCGAACAAATAGCCCATAATTATCGACGTGATCATTACTACAACATGTGGTTTGTTATCGGCACCGAGTCAAAAGAAGAGATCGAGCAAGTGGTACAAGGCATTGAAGAAAAAACAGGTTTACACGTTTTAAATGTACCAAAATTACAAGAGTTTTTTGTTGGCTTATATTTGCCAGTTTAGTCATGGCCACTACTCAAGTTACCCGAGAGATTTATGTCAGAAAATAACAACATTGCGTTAACAACACTAGAACGTGAATATATTATAGCAACACAAAAAGGTTTGCCTATTGTTGCTGAGCCTTATCATGCGGTAGCTAAGCAACTAAATATAACAGTTGACCAAGTTCTCGCTATGACAAAAGACTTACAAGCGCGCGGCATTATTCGTCGTGTTGCTGCAGTACCTAACCATTATAAACTAGGTTATCAATATAATGGCATGACCGTTTGGGATATCAGTGATGAGCATGCTGAAAAATTTGGTCAAATGGTTGGAAATTTACCCTTTGTTAGTCACTGCTATTTAAGACCTCGCTTTTTACCTAAATGGAATTACAACTTATTTGCTATGGTGCACGGTAAAACTCCCGAAGAAATGCACGAGTTGCGAAGCCAGATCAAAGAATTGTTAAAAGACGTATTAGTCGATCGCAATAATGATTCAAGTCAACAACACCCTATACAAAGTAATGATATGTTAACCAGTACAGCAATACTGAAGAAAACTGGTTTAAGATTAAAAGACAAAACGGCGTAACACGCCAAATGATGGCTATACTAATGCAAATCATAGCAAGTACATTATGCCAGTTGTCAGTAAACGAGAGCAAAAGGTAGAAATATGTTTAGAATTTCACAATTATTAAAAACGTTACATGACGATATGGCTAACTTTCAACCGGTGAAGCCAGCAAGAAAAATGCCTGGTCCAGTAGTTATCTGGAACTTAATCCGTCGTTGTAATTTGCGTTGTAAACATTGCTATTCAACATCACTTGATATTGATTTTAAAGATGAATTAACAACCGAACAAATCAAAGCGACTATTGATGATTTAAAAGTTGCTCAAGTACCGGTGCTAATTCTCTCTGGTGGTGAGCCTCTCTTACGACCAGACATCTATGAAATAACGGCTTACGCTAAAGAAAAAGGCTTTTATGTTGCTTTATCAACGAACGGCACATTAATTGACGAATCAAACATTGAACAAATAAAAGCAGCTGACTATCAATATGTTGGTATCAGTATTGATGGACTTGAAGAGTTTCATGATGAATTTCGCCGTCAAAAAGGCAGTTTTAAAACATCAATGCATGCCATCAAACTGTGTAAAGAAGCCGGCATAAAAATTGGTATGCGTTTATGCTTAACACGCGAAAACTTTGCTGACTTACCTGCCATGTTAGACTTAATGGAAGAAAACAGCGTTGATAAATTCTACCTTTCTCACTTGAATTATTCAGGTCGAGGTAAACGTAATGCTGAAAATGATGCCATGTTTAAAATGACTAAAGATGCGATGGAAATGCTTTATGAGCGTGCTTGGTCGCATATATCTCAAGGCATCGAAACTGATTTTGTTACCGGTAATAATGATGCAGATGGTCCTTTTTTACTGCAATGGGCAGTCAAAAAGTTTGGTAAAGACTACCCTCAATGCATAGAAAATTTAGAACAACGCCTAATAAATTGGGGTGGCAATGCGAGTGGTGTAAATGTTGCTAACATTGATAACACTGGAACCATCCATCCTGATACATATTGGTGGAACCATCCTATCGGCAATGTGAAAACCGAGAAGTTTTCAGATGTATGGCGTAATACTCAAGATCCGTTAATGCTCGGTTTTAGGGAAAGTCCACGTCCAGTTAAGGGGCGTTGTGCCGAATGTAAGCATTTAGCTATATGTGGTGGTAATACCCGAACTCGCGCCTTCGCTCAATCAGGAGACGCATGGGCTGAAGATCCAGGTTGTTACTTAAATGATGATGAAATTGGTATATTAACTCATGGCGAGAAAATTGCTTCAAGTAATCAAGAAATCCCAATGGTGCAAATTTAACCCGTGGGCACTCATGCTATTTTTATCATAGCTTGAGCATTTAACAGAATTCATCACGATAATTGATACCAAACTCAAGTCGTGTTCAAGAAAACGAGAGCAAATAAATGACAAATATTACAAATACAGATTTATCTAAAGGCATGGAAATCACCTCAAAAGGTAAATCTGTCTTAAATAAAGGGGAAGTTGCCCTAGTTGGTTCTGGTCCTGGTGATGCAGAGTTATTAACCATCAGAGCAATGCGCTTTATTCAACAAGCTGAAATTGCAATTTACGATCGTTTAGTCAGCGAAGAGATCTTAGCGTTATTACCTGAAGATTGTGAAAAATTTTATGTCGGTAAAGAACAAGCCAAGCACTGCGTTCCACAAGACAGAATTAATGAAATATTGGTTGAACAGGCTAAATTAGGTAAAAAAGTATTGCGCTTAAAAGGCGGCGACCCATTCATTTTTGGTCGTGGTGGTGAAGAAGCTGAGTTCATGTTATCACGTGGTGTTAGCTGTCATATTTGCCCAGGTATCACAGCAGCATCTGGCTGTACTACCTACGCAGGCATCCCTTTAACACACCGTGGTGTGGCGCAAGGCTGTACATTTATCACTGGTCATATTCAAAATAATGGTCAACTAAACTTACCTTGGTCAAGTTTAAGTTGCTCAACACAAACTGTTGTTTTTTATATGGGGATTAATACCTTACCTAAAATTGCCGAGAAATTAATTGAGCATGGTCGTGGTGCTGATACGCCAGCAGCCTTAATTAGAAAAGGTACACAACCTGAACAGAAAACATATCGCGGAACTATAGGTAACCTAGCTGAACTTGTTGAAAAACATAACATTACTCCACCGACGTTAATCGTTATCGGTGATGTAGTTAATCAACTAACCGAGCAACAGCTATCTACACCAGGTTTTTTAGATGCTAATGATTATATTCAGGCACAAGAAATTAAGAGTGCTTAATAAGTATTAACCCAGTTAAATTCAGGTTATTAACTTTAAAAATAATAAACGGTAATAAATCTTTGTAGACTTGCCCCACTCACATTGGGCAAGTCTATCTTCTAGGACTTTTTAATGAAAACTTCCTTATTCACACGCTCTGTTTTAACCCTTTGCCTCTCATTTGCCGCATTAAGCAGCTATACATATGGTGCTGACAACAGTACTGATAAAGCATCTAAAAAGACAGAAGCGGTTGTTGATCATAGTAAAGCAGAAAAATTATATGAAGTGCATTGTCAAAGTTGTCATGGTGTAGATCGCTTAGGCGCCATGGGCCCAGCTTTACTGCCTGAAAATTTAGCACGTTTTCGCCAAAAGAAAGCCATAAAAGTGATTAATAAAGGTCGTGCAGCAACACAAATGCCAGCCTTTAGTCAATTATTAAGTAAAGAAGAGGTAGCCAGTTTAGTCGATTACATCTATACCCCATCAAAAACCTCTCTTAAGTGGTCAATGGCAGATATAAATGCGTCTAAAATACAGCACTTTGATCAAAGCAAGCTCCCTAATACCGCTCAATTTGAAGCTGACTTAATGAATTTATTCATTGTTGTTGAATTAGGCGACCATAGTGCAACATTACTTAATGGTGATACTTTCGAGCGTTTAGATCGTTTTAAAACACGTTTTGCTTTACATGGTGGTCCAAAATATTCACCTGATGGACGCTTCGTATATTTTGCTTCTCGCGACGGCTGGATAAGCAAATACGATATCTATAACCGTAAAACGGTCAGTGAAGTACGTGCGGCAATTAATACCCGTAATATCGCTATTTCAAGTGATGGTAAATATTTAATTGTAGGGAATTACTTACCGCAAAATGTCGTTATTTTAAGTGCTGATGACTTATCACCAATTAAGGTTATTGATGCCGTAGACAGCAAAGGCAATAGCTCACGCGTTAGCGCTGTTTATAATGCACCTCCTCGTTATAGCTTTATTGTCGCCTTAAAAGATGTCAAAGAAGTATGGGAAATTCCCTATTCTGATAAAGGTGGCGTTGAGGTCTACAAAGGTTGGGCGCACGATTATAAAAATGAAGCGAAAGCTGAAGGATGGAAAGTTAACGATCAATTTCCAATTCGTCGCATTGAAACTGATGATTACTTAAATGATTTCTTCTTTGACCCCGAATACATTAATTTAATCGGTACGGCGCGAAATAATCATAATGGCCAAGTAATTAATCTAGACACCAAAAAGAAAGTGGCTTCTATCGCGTTAACGGGTATGCCTCACCTTGGTTCAGGTATCACTTGGCATTATAAAGACAAAGAAGTGTTTGCTTCACCGAACATCAAGGAAGGTAAAATTACCGTCATTGATATGGAAAACTGGAACGTTATTGAAGAAATAAAAACCGAAGGTCCTGGTTTCTTTATGCGTAGCCATAGCAACTCTCCCTATGCTTGGACTGATGTATTCTTTGGCCCTAATAATGACAAAGTACATGTTATTGACAAAAGCACGCTGAAAATAGTTAAAACATTAGCTCCTTCTCCTGGTAAAAATGCAGCGCACGTAGAGTTCACGAAAGATGGAAAATACGTATTGTTAAGTGTCTGGGATATGGATGGTGAATTAATCGTTTATGATGCCAATACCTTAGAAATTGTTACCCGTATGCCGATGAAAAAGCCTTCGGGAAAATATAACGTCTATAACAAAATAAACTACGAGAAAGGCACTAGTCACTAATTGCTATTGAGACTAATCGCCCGCTCATAAAAAAAGCTTGGTTTTACCAAGCTTTTTTTATGTCCTTATCTTTTATGCATATACCGAAGTGCTTGCCTAATGACTATGTTAACCTCAGCTTGGGTTAAGAGATAAGTTAATCGTTTGAAATTTTTAGACTTGTGGTTTTAGCAACTCACTAGCTTGATAGTTTTTTTCATTCAAGGCAAATTCATTACGAATAGTTATTCTATTGTTTATGAATTTAACACAGAAGTAAGGAAAAATAGCTGCTAGGGAGCTATTTATTATCCCGAGTTGAGGTTATGTTAGCAATCCATCTTAAGCAGCTTAAGCTAATAGCCTACTTTTCTGTCCACGCAATCAGGCAAGATATTACTCTGTCGATAACGTGTAATATTTTCTGCCACAATACTGGCTGCAGAGTTGAGATCCGTTGGTGCTGAAATATGAGGCAACACAGTAACCTTAGGATGTTGCCAGAGCGGATCATTTTCTAATAATGGCTCTTGTTCAAAAACATCAAGTACTGCATGAGCCAAATGATCGTTATTGAGTAACTTAATTAGTGCGTTTGAATCAATCACTGCACCACGAGAGAAGTTTATAATTTTCGCCCCTTGTGGCAGCTCACTCAATAAAGCTTCATCAAGTAAGTGATGGGTTTTTGCCGTTAGTGGTAAAAGGTTTATCAAAATATCGGTTTTAGCCAATAAACCTTTCAGCTCAGTATGGCCTGAATAATGTTCAATGCCTGCAAGTTGCTTTGGTGTTCTACTCCAACAGGCAAGCTGATAATCTAAATGACCAAGTATTTGTAAAGCAGCTAAACCTAATTCGCCCACTCCTAGAACGCTTACCCTAAGATCTCCTGATGCGATTGAAGGCAATTGCTGCCATTGTCGGTTTTGTTGTTGCTGACCATATTCAGCCATATTTCGCTGTAAATATAATGTCCAAGCTAAAACCGATTCTGCCATGGTTTGGCTCATTTTTGGGTCAATTAATCGTACTAACTTAATAGAAGTACTCAATGTGCTATCAAGTAATTTCTCAACCCCTGCCCAAACACTGTGAATCCATACTAAATTTGGGAACTGATCTAGTTGCTTAGGATCAGGGTTTGCTACAATAGCTACATCAACAGTTTTCGCTTGCGCATCGTTAATTTGCTCTGGTAAACAAACTATTTCATTAGGCAATTGCTTTTGTAATATAGCCAGCCAATTTGCTTTAGCTGTGGCATCGAGTTCGCTAATAAAAGCTATTCTTTTCATATTTAATATCTTCACTAGTCATTTAGAAAGTCATCAATTGTGCAATTTTTTCTTTAATTTCTATAAACCTAAACTGCTGGCAACGTGCAAAACCCGGTAATTTCCTGACTTTATTTTGACTAAATATTGGCATGGCTAAACCCGCAAAAAATCGGCAGTAAATAGTCAGTGTGATAGGCTCAACGACTTTATTCAGTAATTGTTGTTGTAGCATTTTCATATCTTCATTTAATTGTGCGTCTGTTGGCCACTCTCCTGTAGCCGATGCCATTAATCGTGCGGGCTTTCCACGACAAACACTACAATGACCACAGGCCATGTTACTTTGTTCAGTTAAGTTATTAACGGCTGATAAGCTTGATGAATGCGAGTTGTTGAAATAATTTTTATCATCAAAATAATGAGCCAAATAAGTCGTTAAACAAGTTTCATGTTGAAAGAAAGAAATTAATTGAGCAATTCGATTTATTTCTTTTTGCTCTTTCTCTAAAAAGTATTGATAAAGCTGGTTAGCTAAACTTTCATTGTTAAGTAGTTTTCTATTAACACTGAACACTTCTGTCATGGTTTTACTTTCTAACTCAATAAAATGTTGCTCGTGCAAGTATTCAAGTGCGCTAATCACCCGCCCTCTATCTATAGATTTATCCTGTAATAAAGCTTCAAAGTTTAACGTCCCCCAGACTCGTTTAAATTGAACAGCAGAGAAAACTCTGTTTAAAAATTGCTGACGAGATTGATCAAATACCGCTAAAATATTTTCTTTGGGTTGCAATAACTTTATTCGATAATCGGCAAAGTAGCTGTATTTAGGAGAAAGTATGCTTTGCAGTTCGAGTTGTACAAGTAAGGTCTTTAGCGGTAATTGTTTAATATTAGTGTGATTTGATAGGGTTAGAATTTGCGTATGCCATTCGCAATCATAAGCCGTGTTTTCGCTTTCTTGAGAGATTGCTGCCAACACTTGCTCAATAGCACTAAACTCTGGCGTGTCACCATAAACAAAGTTTTCCATGACGTTTAAGCCATCAAGGTTTGCTAAAGTAATACAAAAAGATGCTTGGCCATCACGTCCTGCGCGACCAATTTCCTGACTGTAATTTTCAATCGATTTAGATAAGTCGTAATGAATGACAAAACGGATATTACTTTTATCTATCCCCATACCAAAAGCAATAGTAGCGACGATAACCTGAGTATTATCAGCCATGAACTGTTGTTGGATGTTGTGCCGTGTTTCACTATCAAAACCTGCATGATAAGCACTCGCGTTTATACCTTGCTGCTGAAGGTGTTTTGCGACCTCTTCTGCAGTTTGTTGTAAGGTTACATAAACTATACCTGCACCACTTTGTTGAAGAATAGTTTCACAGAGCTGCTGTTTTTTTTGTTCTTGTGGTACTGGAAGCACCGTTAAGTCTAAGTTATCTCGATAAAATCCTGTTTGAACAATATCTTTATTTTCAATCGAGAATTTAGCCGCCATATCGTGTTTTACTTGTCGTGTCGCGGTGGCAGTAAGTAGCAATACCAATGGAATATTTAACGCATGGCAATAACTGGGCAACTTTAAATAATCAGGCCTAAAATTATGTCCCCACTCAGAAATACAATGCGCTTCATCGACGACTAGCATCGATATAGGTACAGATTGAATAAACTGTCTAAACCTCTCATTTTTAAAGCGTTCTACCGACACCATAAGAATGTTAAGTTCGCCACTGCGTACCGCCTGCATCACTTCTTGCGTTTGGTTTGATTTTAACGTCGAATCAATACTAGCCGCTTTTACCCCTTTGCTTTGTAAAAAAGCCAGCTGATCTTTCATCAGTGCTAATAAAGGCGAAACAACTAACGTTAAGTGTGGCAGGTGCAGCGCGGTTAATTGGTAGCACAATGACTTGCCAGAGCCAGTAGGAAAAATAGCTAAAGATGATTTCCCCGCAAGTAACTGCGACACAACTTTAGCTTGACCTGGTCGAAAATGATCATAGCCAAAAGATTGTTTTAACAAAGATTCTAGAGAGTTTTCCATGGTATTCTCAATTAGCTAGGGGCTATTGATCTTTCGGGGTTGTTTTTGCAGCTTTTTGTTGGATATTTGTACAAGGCAGAGCCTTTGTCATGTGGTTATTCCACATAAAAAGGCGATAACGCCGTAAAAATGACCAACAAACGCTGTCCGAAGGATTCGGCTAAAAGCATTTTACGCTTTGTTGAGTAGTATTTGCTTAGAATGACTAAGCTACACATTACTCGCCGTGAATAAAACGTTTTTAGCTCGAACAAAATTTAATCGCGAAAGATCAACAGACCCTAATGTGTTTGCATCAAGCAACAAGGTTATTTTCGATTAAACATTACGTACCACAAAAAGTATGATAGTTCTCATCATTATCTATCGGAGCATCTTGATAATTAATCGTTTGTTCAAGCTGTTGATATGGCTGTTTCAATACACTTAACAAGGCATGTAATGAAGATAAATCACCTGATTCTTGACAGCTAGCCAACACTGATTCTACATGATGATTTCTTGGTATCACTAGCGGGTTATTCTTTGCCATTAGTGCATGCGCAGCGGTTTTATCAACAGCTATACGTTTTTGCCATAACTCAAACCATTGCCCAAGCACTGCTTTAAGTTCGTGATGAAGACTTTCATCAAGGGTAGATTGCGTTAGCTTAACAAAAGTCTGTGTGTAATCTAAAGCTTGCTCTTCAAGTAACGAAATCAAAGCAGAGATTAAGGTGTGATCTTCACTTGTCATATTCGTTATGCCAAGTTTTGCTGCCATCATTTTCATATAGTTGTCAGTTAAGTTTTGATGAAGTTTCGTTAATAATGGCTGCATTAATTCAACAGCTTGTTCTTCATCATCACTCACTAATGGCAATAGCGTTTCAGCAAAGCGGGTCATATTCCATTGCATGATTGTCATTTGTTCACCAAAGGCATAGCGACCATATTTATCAATAGAGCTAAACACCGTATCTCGGTGATAATTATTCATCATGGCACAAGGGCCAAAATCAATGGTTTCGCCAGAAATCGCGGTATTATCTGTATTCATTACGCCATGAATAAAGCCAACTCTCATCCAAGAAATAATCAACGGTATTTGCTTTTGTGCGACGGCATTAAAAAAGGTCAGTACTTTCTCTGAAGAAAGTTTGCCTTGTGATGATTCGTGCTCTTTTTCAATTTCAGGAAAGTGTCGAGCTATAGCAAAATGGGTTAACTTGTTTAATGACTCTGTATCTTTACGTGCAGCAAAATATTGAAAGGTGCCAACCCGAATATGACTTGCAGCAACTCGGGTAACAACAGCGCCTGCATAAGGCCTTTCACGATAAACCTGCTCACCTGTGGCTACCACCGCTAAACAGCGTGTTGTTGGTACGCCTAAGGCAAACATCGCTTCACTCATAATATATTCGCGTAAAGCGGGCCCTAAAGCACAACGACCATCTCCACGGCGAGAAAACTGAGTAACACCTGAGCCTTTTAATTGAATATCTTTAATCTGCCCTGTGGTATCGGTTAATTCGCCCAGTAAATGGGCACGACCGTCACCTAACTGAGGATTAAAGTGGCCAAACTGATGACCAGAATAGGCTTGGGCAATTGGGGTAAAGCCTTTGATAATTTGATTGCCCGAAAAGTACTGTGCAATGGTTTCATCATCATACTGTTCATACGGAATCTTTAACTCACTTGCTAACACTTTATTGAAAAGTAATAACTCAGGCTTAGCAACAGGAACGGGGGAAGTACGCTCGGAAAACGCCTTACCTAACTGAAAATACTGGGTTGAAATTTGCAATGCATGACCTTATGGCTTTTTGCCACCTTATGAGAAGTATTGTTGTTCAATACGTTGACAATACTGAATGAGATTAGCGTAACTCTTCGCTTTTTGATTAAATTTATCTTGGTAATTCACTGAGAGAAACTGACACAATAAACCATAAGCAGCGGCATCAAACGAACAAACTTGCTGACCAAAAAAGTAGTCTTTTTCACCTAACAACTGAGATAACGCCTGTAAGCTTTTATCGGTAATCGCTAAAATTTCATTTTCACTGTGGCGGCCTAAGCCTTGGCCATTAAGTGTTTTAATTACAGATTTACGCACTAAATTGGGCACAAACCATTGTATATAAACTGGAAACTTACCAAAAAATGCTTGCCTGATGTTAGGCCAAGTATCTTGTTGAACCCATCTTGAATAAACCAAACACCAATAAAGGTTCTCATCAAGGGATTTGGTCATCAAATAAGCCTGAGCTTTTTGTTCAGCGCTTAAGTGGTCATCTAAACTCACTTGATACTTTTTAGTTAATTGCTCAATAATATGCTGAGAATCAGCAACAACTTGCTCTTGGCTGGCATCTTTGATTGAGATAAAAGGTAACTTTCCTTTCGGTGATTTTTTTAAATTACTACCACGATCAATACGCTGGTATGGTAAGTTTGCCATTTTGAGAAAGGTTTCTACTTTCACCACGAACGGGCTAGGATCGGTCACGCCTAAATTTGCACCAAAACCATAGAGGTTAATCATCATATATCCTTTTTACTGTGACAAAGCATAAACCACTGTTTTTATGAACAGTACCACAATCTCAATATCTGTTAAACAGTCTATTAGTCTTTATGGTTAATCGACAGGACAAGCAGCAACAGGCTCTACAACACCGTTTTTCTCAGTGATATAGCATTCTTCAAGTAAAGAGCAGTAACAAACTTTAGTCTGCATATTAAAACGCTCATCATTAAGCTTTTCCCAATACTCATTCATTGAATCATTATGAAAAAGTTGAAAATACTTCACCTTGCTTTGCGCTGGTATAATGTTATTAATTACCGCACTGGTAAGAGTAACATAGTCATTATTCACACCTATTTTTCTCAAATGCGCTAGCTCTTTAGAACAACAGGCTTTGATAAAGTCAGAATGCGTTTGAAACTCTTTCCCTTTATAAAAATACGAAATACTTTTAATTAACGCGGGACCAACACCTGCATTTTCTACTTCAAAATAAATAGTTTTTTCTTTTGTTTTTTCATCAACATTACCTGTTGCCGTTTGTACTAACGGTAACGTCATTGCTTTTACTTGCTTCTCTGCTGCATTCGCTTGTAAATAGGTGGCATAAAAAGAAGCGGCTGAAATTAATATGGCGCACAAGGCAAGCGTTAGGTTAAGTTTTTGAGAAGTAAATCCTGATTCTGACACGGTATATCCCTATGTTTTGAATTTATTAGACAAAGTTTCCAATTGATAGTGTACTGATTTAGCTCGAATAAATTAGCACACTATCTTAGCTGTAACAATTACCTAACAACATGGCTCGATTTCAGCGGCAACAACTGAAATTTCAACCAGTAACGCTTCACGTGCCATCTTAGCTGCAACACAAGCACGTGCTGGTGCGTGTCCTTCTGGTATCCATGCATCCCAAACCGCATTCATATCGCTAAAGTAGCTCATGTCTTTTACATAAATTGTCGCTGATAATATATGCTCTCTGTCACTGCCGGCTTGTGTTAATAAAGCGTCCACTTTATCAAGCATGGTTTGTGTTTGCTCTGTAATATCTTTAGTCGCATCCGCAGCTACTTGACCACATAAATAAATAGTACCGTTATGTTTAACGATACGGCTCATACGTTGTTTTGTTTCTAATCTTTCTATCATACGCTTCGCCTTCCTACTTGAACTTTTATCCGCATTGTTGTCTCTTTTTATTTCATCACTTATAACAATAAGCTCAAAAATTAAAAGCTCAACAGCTTTGCTAAAAGCCCAACTAGTTCGAGCTCCTTTTGGTGATTGTTAAAAGAAAACCCCAAGACCTTTCAGTTTTGGGGCTTTATAAATTACATTTATTAATCGCTAGTAAAATAGTGCTATTTGCAGTTAGTTCGTCTTAATTCAAGGCGGTTGCACGGAGCTGACGCATGTCAGTGAGTACAACCAACGCTGAAGTTAGGCGAAGTAGCAAAAAAGAGCGCTAATTTTTATTCCCACTCGATGGTGGCAGGCGGCTTGCCGCTGATATCGTAAACGACTCGAGAAATACCATCAATTTCATTAATAATACGGTTCGACACTACACCTAAGAAATCGTAAGGTAAATGTGCCCAATGCGCAGTCATAAAATCAATGGTTTCTACGGCACGTAAACTAACAACCCAGTCATATTTACGCGCATCGCCCATCACACCCACAGAGCGTACTGGTAAAAACACTGTAAAGGCTTGGCTTACTTTGTGGTACAAGTCATGTTTGTGTAACTCTTCAATGAAGATTGCATCGGCGCGACGTAATAAATCGGCGTACTCTTTCTTCACTTCACCTAAAATACGCACACCTAAACCAGGACCTGGGAACGGATGACGATAAAGCATGTCGTAAGGTAAGCCTAGCTCTAAACCAATTTTACGTACTTCATCTTTAAATAATTCACGCAGTGGTTCAACTAAACCTAGCTCCATATCATCGGGTAATCCACCCACGTTATGGTGAGATTTAATCACATGGGCTTTACCTGTTGCAGAGGCCGCAGATTCAATTACATCAGGGTAGATTGTCCCTTGTGCTAACCATTTTGCATTTTTAAGCTTTTTCGATTCTTCATCAAACACTTCAACAAACACATTACCAATGATCTTACGTTTTTTCTCAGGATCATTTTCATCGGCTAAGCGATCTAAAAAGCGCTTTTCTGCATTGATATGAATGATGTTTAGACCAAAATGATCACCAAACATGTCCATTACTTGTTGACCTTCGTTTAAACGTAGTAAACCGTTATCAACGAATACACAAGTAAGCTTATCACCAATTGCGCGCTGTAAAAGCATGGCAACAACTGATGAATCAACACCACCTGAAAGACCTAGGATAACTTCATCGTCACCAACTTGTTCTTTCATTTTAGCCACTGCATCTTCGATAATTGAAGCAGGGGTCCACAGCTTTTCACACTGACAAATATCAACAACAAAGTGTTCTAAAATGCGTAAGCCTTGTTTGGTGTGAGTGACTTCAGGATGAAATTGAACACCGTAGAAGTTTTTCTCTTCATTGGCCATAGCAGCATAAGCGCAACTATCGGTTTTTGCTACGGTAACGAAGCCTTCAGGAATGGCTGACACTTTATCGCCATGGCTCATCCATACATCTAACAATGCATTACCATTGCTACTAATATGATCTTCAATGTTTTTAAATAACTCTGATTTTTCAACTACTTCTACAGCAGCATAACCAAACTCTTTATGATCAGAACTTTGCACGCCACCGCCAAGTTGTTCTGCCATAGTTTGCATGCCGTAACAAATACCTAATACAGGAACATTGGCATTGAAAACATATTCAGGAGCACGTGGTGAATTAGCTTCCGTTACCGACTCTGGGCCACCCGCTAAAATAATACCTGTTGGGTTAAAGCCTTTAATTTGCTCTTCAGTTACGTCCCACGACCATAATTCACAGTAAACTCCAATTTCACGTACTCGACGCGCAATTAACTGTGTGTACTGAGAACCAAAATCTAAAATTAGTATGCGGTGATCATGAATGTCTTTACTCATGTTTTTTGTTCCTAATATTTATACCAAAAGGTATTATTTATAAATAACAACACCCTGAACTTAACTAAGTCCAAGGTGCTTAAATTTTTTTGATGAGCTTTATAGCAACATCAATCGGAATGGATTAGTCGCAGCGATTTAACGTTAAAGCAAAGAGAACACACGGAGCCTAGTTTACTAGGTGAGTATTTTCGATGCCGCTATCACGTTAAATAGCAAAGAATCATCCCATTCTGTAGTTCGGTGCTTCTTTGGTGATGGTCACATCATGAACATGCGACTCACCCATACCCGCTGAAGTAATCTTCATAAACTCTGGTTTAGTACGCATTTCTTCAATCGTTGCAGAACCCGTTAAGCCCATTGATGAGCGAATGCCGCCCATTTGCTGATGAATAATGGTTGCAACAGGCCCTTTATAAGCAACACGACCTTCAATACCTTCTGGCACTAACTTATCAGCTTCACCATCAGTCTTTTGGAAATATCTATCGCTTGAACCTTCTTTTTGCGCCATGGCACCTAAAGATCCCATACCTCGGTAAGATTTATAGTAACGACCTTGATAAAGCTCAACTTCACCCGGTGATTCTTCTGTACCTGCTAGCATACTTCCCACCATGACACAGTGAGCACCCGCAACTAAGGCTTTTGCAATATCACCTGAGAAACGAATACCGCCATCGGCGATAACAGGAATACCTGTTCCTTTAAGTGCTTCAACGGCATTAGATATAGCAGTTAATTGTGGTACACCAACACCCGTAACAATACGTGTAGTACAAATAGAGCCTGGGCCAATACCTACTTTAACAGCATCAACACCAACATCGGCAAGCGCTTTTGCACCTGCGCCAGTAGCGACATTACCCGCAATAATTTGTAAGTCAGGATACTTTTGTCTCGTTTCACTAACACGATCAATTACGCCCTGAGAGTGTCCATGAGAGGTATCAATGAGTAACACGTCGACACCTGCAGCAACGAGTGCATCAATGCGCTCATCTGTTCCTGCACCAACACCAACGGCAGCACCAACACGTAAACGACCAAATTCATCTTTACACGCATTCGGCTTTTTCTCAGCTTTTTGATAATCTTTCGCTGTAATCAACCCAACTAATTTAAAGGCGTCATCAACTAACAGTATTTTTTCGATACGGTTTTCATGCATTAAACCTAGGATCTCTTCACGAGCTGCGCCTTCTTTAACAGTGACTAAATCTTCTTTTTTAGTCATAAGCGCTGAGACTGGCTTTGATAAATCTGTTTCAAAGCGTAAATCACGACCAGTGATAATACCCACTAAGTTATTTTTATCATCGACAACAGGGAAACCTGAAAAGCCAAGTTCATCCGCTTTATGCATAACTTGTTCAATGGTGTAATCAATACTGACAGTTGAAGGGTCAGTCACAATACCGCTTTCATATTTCTTTACTTTAGAAACATTGTTCGCCTGTTCAGCAATAGTCATATTTTTATGAATAAAGCCTAAGCCACCTTCTTTAGCTAACGTAATAGCTAGGCGAGCTTCAGTAACAGTATCCATAGAGGCTGAAACCATAGGAACATTTAAATCTATTTTACGGGTTAATTTAGTTCGTAAATCAGCCGTATGTGGGAGAACTTTCGAGTGGGCAGGTACCAATAGTACATCATCAAAAGTTAGTGCTTCTTGGGCAATTCTTAACATCGCAACATCTCTCTAAAAAGGTGTGGTTAGGGAGTGAATATTGCGGCAGAATTTTAACCGTTTTATTGGATTAGGTAAACATAAAATTGCATAAAGGCACGTTAATTTCATAAAAAATTTGAATAAGCTGGTCATTCAAGAAATAATACCGTCATAAATCCCTTGCATTACACAACTTATGAGCCAACAGCACATCTTACAAGTAAGTGAATTAACAAAAAAAGTTCGCTTTATTCTTGAAAGTGAATTAAATACCGTTTGGTTAACAGGTGAAATATCTAATTTTATTTCGGCTGGTTCGGGTCATTGGTATTTGTCACTTAAAGATAGCAACTCTCAAGTTAAATGTGCGATGTTTAAAGGGAATAATCGTCGCGTAAGGATCTCCCCCAGTAATGGTCAGCAAGTATTGGTCAAAGCGAGAGTTTCTTTGTATGAGCCTCGGGGTGACTTTCAGTTAATCATTGAGCAAATGGAAGATGCGGGAGAAGGTCTACTTAGGCAACGTTTTGAGCAGCTAAAGCAAAAGCTCAATGCCCTTGGCATGTTTAGTAGCGCTCATAAAAAAGACATTCCAGCTCACATTCGTCGTGTTGGTGTAGTAACTTCCCCAACAGGTGCCGCCGTAAAAGATATCCTCAGTGTTTTACAAAGAAGAAATCCGAGTATTGAAGTTATTATTTATCCCGCGCTCGTTCAGGGCAATCTTGCCCAAAACGATATTTGTTATGCTATTAATACAGCAAATGCGCGTAATGAATGCCAGGTAATGATTGTAGGTAGAGGTGGCGGCTCTTTAGAAGATTTATGGCCATTTAATGAAGAAAGTGTTGTACAAGCAATTTATAACAGTAATATCCCTATAATAAGTGCGGTAGGCCACGAGATAGATACTACATTAAGTGATTATGCTGCCGATATGCGTGCTGCTACCCCATCAGCTGCCGCTGAGTTAGTGTCAGCCGATACCAGTGAATTAAGTAACAAAGTAGTGCTATTAAAACAGCGTTTAGTAAAACAAATGTCTGTAAAGCTCGTTAATCAAAAACAAGATATTCAACATATTGATCATCGATTAACGCAGGTTCAGCCAGAACACAAATTACAATTACAACAACAACGTTTCGATGAATTAAGCATGAGGTTGCACAATGGAATGTCGCGCAAGCTATCACATAGTACAATGCAACCTGAGCATCTACAACAAAGGCTCTTGCAAGCATCACCGCTAAAAAGCATTCTCCAAGACACTCAGCGTTTACAAGACAAACAACAACGGTTGCAGACAGCATCCATCAACTTATTACAGCATAAGCAGGATGCTTTTGTACATGTTATAGAGCAATTACAACTCGTGAGTCCTTTAGCGACCATTGCGAGAGGCTATAGCATTACCAGAAATAACGATAACAATGTTATTCGCTCTGTAGAACAAGTAAAACAAGGTGAAGAGTTAATAATACAAGTGGAAGACGGCAGTATTAACGCAATTGTATCATCAAATAAATCGCGTAAAATACACGAACAAAAAAAGGCATAAGTATCAATTTACACCTTTTCACATGCTTTCACTAAGCGCTAACTAAACGTTAGCTAAACACGAATTAAGCGTTACGCTTTCTGCGCATAGCAAGACCAAACAAGCCTAAACCAAACACAGCTAAAGTAGTTGGCTCTGGTACTAACGTTGCAGGGCTATTGATATTATCAAAGTGAACAAACTGACGAGAAGCATCAGCAATTGAAAACTCTAAAGAAGCTTCGCCACCATTTTCAAAGAAAAACAACTCAATATTATGTACACCAGCAGTTAATGTTTTAAAGCCTTCGAAACGTTTTTCTGGGTGTAGCGTATTGTCGTTAATAATTAACTCACCGTCTACAAACAGAAACAAACCATCGTCATTAAAGGTTCTAAAATAAAAATCACCTGCATCGGTAGCAATATTACCAGAGATACGTGCAAAGAATGTTTGGTTTAAACCATGGTTCTTACCTGCTGCACCGGCAGCTTTCGCAGATGGCCACGGGTTACTACCGGCAATATCACCAGCAAAACCATTTGGATCATCGGTAAAATCAATATGGCTCCAATAAGCACTGGTATCAGCTTCATTGTTATTCGCATAATCAATTAACGCATTTACATTGGTAGACCAAAAGTTATCGTATTGCTCAACAAGTAGTAAGCTGGCATTAGCAGCACTAGATACCGCAAAAAGAGCAGCAACCGCTGCAAGTTTTAAACTAGAAAAAGTCATTTTAAATTCTCATTTATTAAATACTTACCTTTGCTTGATAGCAAAGTGACCTCTTGAATATGCAATTTACAAACCAACAATATTATAAGCTTTATTATCAATAACTTATTTACATACCATTTACGACCAAAGCTGGATTGTAAAATTAGCTGACATCATTTGGTGATAAATCAACCAGTTAGTTTTTATTCCGCGCTTTCAGTTAATGCATAATTTAATAAATCAACCACTTGCTCTTTGCAGTTACTATTAAACTTGACTCCAAATGAAACACCGGACGATAATTGTTTTAAATTACAGATACGACCAATGAGTTTGATGTTTCCTGTACCTTCAACACCCTCAACGACAATTTCAACATCTTTATCTTCTGCTAAAACTAACTTTTCACCATTTGCTACATCTAAATGACATCCAGAAATAGAGAGATCGGTGATCGTCGTATTCCAATACAAATCATCTATTTTGACTTTACCGATAATATTGGTATCTATTCGGATAGCTGAACGCAATTGATGTAACGAAACAGTGTGGGGGAAGTCTAACACCATAATGCGTGAAGGCAGCTGAAGTGTTTGCTTTACAACACTAACAAAAGCGACAATAGCCCCTTCATGACCTTCTATTAAGCCACGAACAGTTACCGCAGTACCTTGTTTGATGTATTGCGAGAAATTGCCGAGTTTACTGCTATCAGGAAATTGAACGAGAACATATTGCTTTGGCAGATAGCCAATGAAGGTGGTACGAAATTTATTTTTTTGTCCTGCGGGGGTGGCGATATCTATTGTTATGTTTGAACCAGCATTTAATAAAGCCAAATTTCGACTTAAGCGAGTAGCCGTTTCTATTTTAGATGCTTTTTCAGCCATAACTACCCGTAAGTAAGAGATAAACAATAACATATTGCTTATCTTTGAATCAGTTAATTCCTTTATTGACCATAGCCAAATCAAAGAAAAATTGCAACAAATGCTCTTCTCTTTGATTTAGCTCTGCGAATACTTTTACTCTTCTTTTTTGTAACCTTGAGTCGCTCTGGCAATTTTCTTTTGCTGGGTGTAATTCAATTTTTTCTTACCTGCAAAAGGATTAGACGTTTCCTTAAACTCAATGCGTATTGGTGTTCCCATAATCTTTAATGATTTACGATAATAATTCATTAAGTATCTTTTATAAGAATGAGGAAGTTTTTTCGCTGAATTACCATGAACAACAATAATTGGCGGGTTGTACCCTCCTGCATGCGCATATTTTAATTTAATGCGACGCCCTTGGTGCATTGGTGGTTGATGATCAAAAACCGCCATATCTAGTATTTTTGTAACCATCGCTGTTGAGATACGTTTTGTCGCAGAAACAAATGCCTCTTCAACAGATTCATATAAATGACCAACCCCTGTACCATGAAGTGCAGAAATAAAGTGAATACGAGCAAAATCAATAAAGCCTAAACGACGATCTAACTCACTTTTAACACGATCTTTATCATGTTCTGCCATACCATCCCATTTATTTACCGCTAATACTAGAGAGCGACCAGCTTCAAGAATAAAGCCTAATAAACTTAAATCTTGATCGCTAATACCATCTCTGGCATCTATTACTAATAAACAAACATTAGCGTCTTCAATCGCTCTTAATGTTTTAATCACTGAGAATTTTTCAACGACATCAGTGACATTTTTACGGCGTCGAATACCAGCAGTATCAATTAAGGTATAAGAACGACCGTCATGCTCCATAGGTATATAAACACTATCGCGCGTTGTCCCTGGCATATCGTAAACAACAACACGTTCTTCACCTAAGATACGGTTTGTTAAGGTTGATTTACCTACATTAGGCTTACCAATAATGGCAAGTTTTATCGTGTCATTTTCATCAGGTGCTTCGGCTAACTTTTCTTCTAGCGACAATTCATCTTCATCATAAGAGAATTCATCGTCTTCAGTTTTTGGATTCGCTAATGCTTCAATATGAGGAGTTAGTGCTAAGGTAAGTAACTGTGTAACACCACGGCCGTGTGCTGCTGCTATTTGATGTACTTGTTCACCTAAACCGAGTGAATAAAATTCTGCAACCGCTGAATCGCCATCGATGCCATCTATTTTATTCGCTACTAAAAAGACTTTCTTATCCTGTTTACGTAAGTATTCTGCAATGGAATGATCTGCGGCAGTAAGACCGTCACGCGCATCAACTAAAAACAACACCGCGTCTGCTTCGTCAACGGCCAAGAGTGATTGCTCTGCCATGACCAGATCGATCCCTTCTTCGTCACCATTGATACCACCAGTATCAATAACAATAAACGGGTGCTCTTCTACTTCCGCTTGACCATATTGTCGATCACGAGTTAAGCCTGGGTAATCGGCTACTAACGCATCTCGGCTACGTGTGAGCCGATTGAACAGTGTTGATTTACCCACATTTGGACGCCCTACAAGGGCTACTACAGGAAGCATGAAAACCTCAAATTTATCGAATTCAGAAATAAGTAACGGCTCCTAAACGTTTTGTCTAGGAGCCGTACATTTAATTTTAGCTTAAAAAGGCTTTTTCGCCTATTGTTCTACTGTCATTATCTTTGGTGTTTCAATCACTTCTAAATCACCATCACGTGACTGAGTATAAATGATATTATCAACAACGGTGGGTGTTGAATGTACACCACTTCCATCCACATTATGACGAGCGACTATTTCGCCAGTTTCTTGGTTTAACCAATGAAGATAACCTTCAAAATCACCAACAACAATATAATCATCTACCACAGCTGGGCCTGTTACACCGCGATTAGTTAAGCTTAAGTTGCTCCAGCGCTCAATACCATTATTACGATTAATAGCATAAACATGACCGCGCGTATTCGTGATAAAAATATCATTACGATATACCGCGATTTGTCTAAATGAAGAGAACTGGCGTTTCCATAATACGCGACCTGATGCTAAATCAATCGCAGCCAAGTTACCTCTTGAAGAGATTGAATAAATTTTATCGCCAAAAACTACCGGTGCAGAGTCAACATCAATCACACGTTCTAATTCAGTAGAGCCTGTAGGCTCACCTATTAATGTTGACCAACCTTGTTGCCCCTTTTCAAGAATAAATACTGAAACTTCGCCTTTACCCGTTCCAAGTAAGACACCACCTGATGCAATAACAGGGGCACTTATACCGCGTAAAGTTAACGCTGGTACATCTTGCTGAACTTTCCAAAGCTCGTCGCCCGTATTTGCATCAAAAGCTTTTAAAATGCCAGAAGCAGAGTTTACGACTAAAATGCCACTATCAATGGCAGGGGCAGTAATAATTTCACCTTTGATATTAGCTTGCCAAACTAGCTCACCCGTATCAGCAACAAGTGCAAATATTTTACCGTTTTCGGTACCAAGGAAAATCTTATCCATGCCAGCAACTGGACCACCAGCAACAAGCGCAGAAGTGCGACCATCCCAAAAGCTTCGCTCATTATTGATATCACTTAAATCAACTTGCCAAACTTCTTTACCTGTAGCTTTATCTAAAGCAACAACATCGCCCATGCGGCTCGCACTAAAAACTTTACCGTAGGCTACAATGGGTTTTATTCGCGAAAAGTAGCCTTCAACTCCATCACCAATACTGGCATCCCAGATAACTTCAGGCTGAAATGCTTGATTAATTTCAGTAAGTTCGGCAATTTTGGTACTTGGGTCTTCATCATCTGTTGATGAACAGGCCATTAACGCAGTGGACATAAAAATCATTGCTGAAATTTTACCAATACTTAAGCCGTTAAAAATACTTTTATTAAAAAAGCGCATAGATACCCTTATTATTCGCCTGACTTACTTGCTTCGGCCACTACTGGTAAATTAACGGCTTGCGCTAAATCATCAAGTTTCATTTGTAGTGATGGACTCGTTGAAAGTCCATCTGCTGCAATTGCCGCTTGATAAGCTGTGCGGGCTAAATCTTTTTTACCTTGTTGAAGGTATGTGTCACCTTTTACTTCTTCTTTTGCAGCAGTAAAAGACTCAGGTAATGGTTTTGCTAACGTAGCTAACGCTGCAGCGTAATCTTCAAGTTGAACTTGTACACGCGCTAAACGAATCGTCGCAATGGCTTTAATACCTTCATTAGGAGCTTTTTCAATAGCAATGGTGAGTTGTTTTTGCGCTTGTTGCCAATCTTGATGTGTTGCTGCTTCTTTTGCTAGGGCAAGTGCCGTTAAAGACACATAACTTGTATCGCCATTTTCACTAATGAATTTCTCAGCATTAGCAGTAAACTCTTGTGCATTTTTAGTGCTATTTTCCATCAAGGTTTGATAGCTATCTGAAAGTGCTAATTCACTTTCTAATACATTTTCTTGATATAAATTAAAGCCGATAAAACCAGCAAAGCCCAAAACGATACCTGCAATAACTGTATTACCGTTTTCTTTCCAAAAGCCTTTGATCGCTTCTACTTGTTGTTCTTCTGTTTGATAAACTTCCACTTAATACCCTTAAATTAACGCTGCTAACAAACTTGGAATTTGATCAAATGCCAAGTTTTGCTGTTCTTGTTGACCACGCAAGTATTTAACCATCACTTGTTGGTCTGCTATTTCATTCTCACCTAAAATCAAAGCTACTTGAGCACCTGATTTATCAGCTCGTTTTAATTGTTTCTTCATATTGCCACCACCACAGTGACACTGTATTCGACTCTCTGGCACTAAATCGCGCCATTGCTCTGCTAGTGCATTGGCTTTTATTTCTGCTGCTTCACCTAAAATAACAATATATGCATCAACCTGAGGACGCACATTATTCACTTTTTCAAGACTAGTCAACATTAACACTAAACGTTCAATACCGAGGGCAAAACCAAATGCAGGTGTTGCTTTACCACCTAGTTGCTCAACTAAGCCGTCGTAACGACCACCAGCACAAATAGTACCTTGAGCCCCAAGGCTTGAAGTAACCCATTCAAAAACTGTTCTGTTGTAATAGTCTAAGCCACGAACTAGACGCTCATTTAGAACATACTTTACGCCAGCGGCATCTAGGCGCTTACATAAGCTTTCAAAATGTGCTTGTGTTTCTTCACCGAAATAGTCAGACAGTTTTGGTGCACCAACAAGGGCTTCTTGCACTTGCGGGTTTTTACTGTCTAATACACGTAACGGATTAGTATGCATACGACGCTTTGAATCTTCATCTAATAGCGACTCTTTGGTGGTTAAAAAAGCGACTAAAGCATCACGATAGTTTGCTCGCTCTTCATTTGAACCTAAAGAATTCAACTCTAGTGTGACAAATTCATTGATGCCAAGTTCCCGCCATAATCGTGCAGTAAGTAAAATAATTTCGGCATCAATATCAGGAGTCGCAATACCAAAGGCTTCTAAGCCAAATTGGTGAAATTGACGATAGCGACCTTTTTGTGGTCTTTCATGACGAAACATTGGCCCCATATACCAAAGACGTTGTTCTTGGTTGTATAATAAACCATGCTGATTACCTGCACGCACGCAACTTGCGGTGCCTTCAGGACGCAATGTTAAACTGTCGCCGTTTCTATCATCAAAGGTGTACATTTCTTTTTCAACAATGTCGGTTACTTCACCAATAGATCGCTTAAAAAGTGATGTCGACTCAACGATTGGCATACGAATTTCAGCAAAACCGTAATTACTGGCGACTCTACGTAAAACAGATTCAACCATTTGCCAAATATTTGTTTCACTAGGTAAGCAATCATTCATACCTCTAATTGCTTGTAATGCTTTACTTTTAGACACTTACTTCTCTCTTGCTGTCTTGGTGCGATTTAACGATTCATCACACGCTTAAACTATGTTGCTGTTTATTAATGTCGCGCATTATACGCAATAACTTATTAATACCCAAATCAGTTGGGCTAATGACTTACTCATCAACTTGTTTAATGTTTATTTTATTCTGCTCATCAAGCATTTGCGCTTTATTGCGAATGCGTTGCTCTAACTGGTCGACTAAATTATTATTATCAAAGCGCTCTTTTTGGCGAATGCCATCAAGATAGAAGCCACTTTTTTTACTACTCCCCGTTAAACCTAAATCTGAAACCATCGCTTCACCAGGACCATTAACGATACAACCAATAATCGACACATCCATTGGCGTCATAATATCTTCAATACGCTGCTCTAATGCATTGACGGTGGCAACCACATCAAATTCTTGACGAGAACAACTCGGGCATGAAATTAAATTAATTCCCCGACTGCGTAGTTTTAAAGACTTTAAAATATCAAAACCGACTTTTACTTCCTCAATAGGATCAGCAGATAAAGACACACGTAACGTATCACCGATGCCTTGTGAAAGTAACATACCTAAACCAACTGACGATTTTACCGCACCACTTCGTAAACCACCTGCTTCAGTAATACCAAGGTGCAGTGGGTTATCAATTTGTTTCGCCAGCAGTTTATAAGACTCAACCGCAAGAAAGACATCAGAGGCTTTAACGCTTACTTTAAACTCTTGAAAATCAAGCCTATCGAGAATATCCACATGTCGCATGGCTGATTCAAGCAAAGCTTCAGGGGTCGGCTCGGTATATCGTTCTTGAATATCTTTTTCTAAAGAGCCACCGTTTACGCCAATACGAATCGGAATATTTTTATCTCTAGCACAATCAACAACTGCTCTAACACGATCTTCACGACCAATATTACCGGGGTTAATTCGCAAGCAATCAACACCGTATTCTGCCACTTTTAATGCGATACGATAATCAAAGTGAATGTCAGCAACTAGTGGAGCATTCACTTGTTGTTTAATTTCTTTAAAGGCTTCTGCCGCATCCATTGTGGGCACGCTAACACGAACAATATCTGCACCTACGGCTTCTAGTGCCTTAATTTGTGCCACAGTAGCCGCTACATCAGTCGTAGGAGTATTAGTCATTGATTGCACTGAAATGGGTGCATTACCACCTACAGGGACATTACCCACCATAATTTGGCGAGATACTCTGCGAATAATTGGAGATTCTTTAAACATAGTTTTTTACTTTTAAAATTTAATCACGTTGTTCGTGCCATTTAAGAAAGCACAAATAGACCGTTTACGTTAAGGAGATAAAGGTAAGGTAAACTTTGCAATATTACCTACATTAAACGTCGACATATCAATAACTTCACCATTAAACTCAATAGCGGCCAATTCAGGCTTACCTAAAGTTACTTTTAACGGTGCTTGCCCTGAAACTGTCATCACATAACCTGCTTTTTTAACCCCCCAAGCAACCCTTTCGCCTGTCGCATCGTAAATATTTACCCAACAGTCGCCCGCAAAGGTAAAGATTGCAGTGCTTTCAGTGATAATATCGAGGGTATTAGTTTCGGTCATTGTATTCTTTGAAGCAATATTAGCGTCTTTATCAGACGTTTGAATAGTTTGCCCTTCTAGACTAACTACCTGCTCATCATTTGGTTCGAGAATGCTTTGTTCTGCTAAGACATCTTCAGCTATTGTTGCATCGCTTTCTGCTGGCTTAACCGTTGTCCCTCGTGGAGAGACTTCAGGGGGAACAACGACTGATGTAGAGTCAACATTTTCTTCAGAGACTTTCGTAATTTCACTGGGCGCTGCTGCTTCAGGTAATACCTTGGCCTTATCACGGCTCTCTTGCACCCACCACATGACGGTTAAACCAATAAGTACAGCTACAATAAAATAGCTGATCCACATTAACCGACTATGCTCAGCCTGCTTTGCAGTTGCTTTAGAAAAACTTTGCATTTCACTGCGCTGAATATGCGCTGCTCCCAATGCATCGTAGCTTGCTAAAACATCTTCTTTATCTACCCCAACAATTTTGGCGTAACTTGCTAAATAGCCTCGGTTATAGGTAGCCGGTAATGATTTATCTAAATTATCTGCTTCAATATCTTGCACTAAAGAGATTTTAAAATTCAACCGTAAAGCGATATCTTCTTGGCTCTTTTTCAGTTTAACTCGCGCATCGCGGAGCATGGCACCTGGGCCAATCATTTCCATATCTTCACTAAGTTCTGCTACTTCTAGCTCAGATTGTTTTTTCTTATTCATTTACTTCTGTCACTGTATTAGGGTCAACAACATATAGTTTTTCGCCAATTCGCACTCTATTATTCGACGAAATGTTATTCCATTCACGTAACGCTTTAATTTTAACGTTATATTTCACCGATATTGCAAAAAGGGTTTCTCCCTTACTGACTTTATGCGTCGTAGGTAACTTCGATTGTTCGTTTTCATCAACAAGGTTATTTGTTGTTTCTTCAACGACTACTTCAGTTTCTGAATCTATTAACGAATCTTCCTTTTTAACTTCTGCTGCTACCGCAGTAGAAGTTTCATTGCTCGCTTGCTCTTTGACTTGTTCGGTTAAGGTATCGCTTTTCAACACGTCAACTTTGCTATCTAATTCAGTAACCAACGCAGCTTCACTAGTAATCACTTCGCTTTTATTATCAGCACTATTCTCTGTAGTTGAATCAATAACTAAAGTGTCACCTGACAACAACTGCGCCATCGCAGCTTCTTTTCTAGCCAGTTCTTCATCGGTAATCGTGCTATTTACTGAATCATCAGATTTACGTTCTGCCGAATTAACTTCAGTGTTAGTCACTACGTCATTTGATGTTTCATTATTGATGACAGTAACTTTTGCCTCAGGTAATGGCGCATCGCGTTTTGCAGGGATAGGTGCTGTTGAGGTTGGCTCTATGCCACTATCGTCACTTAACTCGGTTTTGCTCGCTGCAGTCACTTCTTGCTCAACTAACTCTATGGGTTCAACGGCACTTTGCTGTACAACCAATGAACTAACTGAATCTGGCGATGTTTCTGTTGTTGGCTCAAGTTTCGATACAGCCACTTTCTCAGCCGGTTCATTCGTACTTACTGGTAGTACTTCAGAGTCATTTATCGATGACAGAGCCGTATTTTCTGTTGATATACTTTCTGCGGGTATATTATCTGTGTTTACGTTAACGATTTCGTCTGTTGAAGCAGTAGTTACTATAGCCATATCATTTTCATCAGTTTTATTCGGCTCTGATGTAATTGATGTGGTATTACTTTGTTCTATTGGCTGAGTTAACTTTTCATCGCTTGCATTAGTTTCTTTCGCTTGAGCCTCATTCGCTTGAGCCTCACTCGTGCTACTTTGGTTTGTCGATGATTCGATGTTACTTGCAACGACAACCGCTGCAATTGCCGGTGTATTACTTGACTTAGCCGCTGTTGTGTTTACGGTAGTCGCTGATGCCTTACCCACATCCAACGATGTATTTTGCTCTGGATATTTTTTAGTAATGATTTCTCTTGAAGGTAACTTTTTACCTTTACCTGGAGATAATTTCACCACGCGCTTATTTGAACCACTTGGCTGAGTGAAATTTTGCTTTTTACGTTGCGTAATTTGATAACGTTTAGCCAAATTATCAGCTTCAATCAACTCTAATTCATTAAGTAAATATTGCTGCCCTTCCCAAGACTGAGGGTACATATTAGCAAGCATAGTGGCATAGTTTTTAGCGACGCGACTTTGCCTTAATTTCATGTGCAGTTTGTAAGATAATGCTAAAGATTCTGGTGTAAACCGACGGGTATATCTTTCAAATTTTTGTTGATATTGCTTCGCTAAATTATAATCACCTTTAGCGTATTGTAATCGTACCATTTGAAATAGTGTGCTTGAATTATTTGGACTGTGATCAATAGACTTTTCTAAATAATGCTCTGCCTTGTCAAAGTTATCGACTTGCAAATAACATGAAGCCAAATTTTCATAACTCTTAGCAACTAAAATATAGCTAGGCACCGCAATTGCTTTTAAAAACTGTTTTTCCGCTTTATCGACTTGCTTTTGACGACAAAGAAAAACCCCGTAATTATTTAATGTGTCTGCATCATCACTTTTTATCGACAACGCTTTTTGGTAGGACTCTTCGGTTAACTTATTCTCGCCAACCACTTCATAATAATGTGCAAAAGCAGTATAAACTTGTACTAATTCAGGTGAAAATTTACGTGCTTTCTCAAGGTTCAACTTTGCTTGGGCCATATTACCCATTTTCAAGTACCCAAGACCTAACGAAATACGGGTAGCGGCCATTTCATCTAAGTTAGCTTGGTTTTCTACAACAGGCGAATCATTTTCATAATTTTGCGTTATACAAGCAGACAATAAAAACACTGAGCCCGCAATAGCTAGTTTCGAAAAAAATGATTTTGCGTTAATTTTATCCATAATTTCCAATGCGCTGAACGCCTCTTGTATTTATTTTTTACTAAAGCTAAACACTATAACGTTTTTATGGCGATACTGTCAGCATTAGTTTGATTTTTCAATGCATTTGCTTCACTAATAGCAGCAGTCCTTTTGGTTCTATCAAGCACATCGCCCGCTAATTGCCCACAAGCAGCATCAATATCATCGCCACGAGTTCTTCTGGTTATCACGGTAAGACCATAGCTTTGTAATACTTTATCAAATCGATCGATACGAGAGTTACTTGAGCGCTTGTACGGTGAGCCAGGGTAAGGATTAAAAGGTATTAAATTGATTTTACTCGGTAAATCTTTCAATGCATGAGCTAGTTCATGTGCTTGCTCAGTACTATCATTAACGTGATCTAGCATAACGTATTCAATTGTCGCTTGTTTATTCGCTTTTGAACCATCGATGTAGCGACCTGCAGCTTCAAGGAACTCTTCTAGAGGATACTTTTTATTAAGTGGCACTAACTCATTACGTAATTGATTATTTGGCGCATGCACTGAAATAGCTAATGCACAATCAATTTTTTCTTTAAGCATATCTAATGCAGGTACAACACCCGAAGTACTTACCGTAACACGGCGCTTTGATAAGCCATAACCTAAGTCATTTAACATCGTATCAAGGGCAGGGATAAGGTTTTTCATGTTAAGCAGAGGCTCACCCATTCCCATCATGACAATATTGGTAATAGGTCGTTTGCCAGCAATGCGAGTAGCGCCAATATCATTAGCGACACGCCACACTTGGCCAATAATTTCAGCCATTGATAAGTTACGATTAAAACCCTGTTGTGCTGTTGCACAAAAAGTACATTCTAAGGCACAACCTACTTGAGAAGAAACACACAAGGTGGCGCGATCATTTTCAGGGATCCATACGGTTTCGACTTCCTGACCACCTTCTAATTTTAAGGCGTACTTTATCGTACCGTCTGTTGAGACTTGTTTTTCGGAAATTTCTGGTGCAACAATTTCACAGTTGCGTTGTAATTTCTCTCTTAACTTTTTGTTCAAGTTAGTCATTTGCTCAAAGTCACTGTAGCCAAAGTGGTAAATCCACTTCATTAACTGATCTGCTCTAAAAGGTTTTTCACCAATAGAATCAAAGTACTCACGCATACTTTTATGATCGAAATTTAATAAGTTAACTTTACTCATACAATGATATCTCAACAACTTGACTGTAACAGGAACTAAACAAAAGGCTTAACGCAATAGAAAGCATTTTGCAAAGGTGCAGATTGTACGCTTTTCATACAAAAGCTGCAATTATAGCCTCGCTTTATAAGCGAGGCTAAAAAATACAAAAAGGATTTTACCAACAAGTCAGTAAAATCCTTTATACAGAATTAACTTCTGTAATTAATTAGTGTTTAAACAATACAATTAAACTTAATTTGAAAAGTTAACGCAGAGCCTACAAGTGTAGGTGAGCATTCTCGACGAAAAAGTAAGTCTAAATGTGAAGTTTAAATGCTAATTAACGAGTACGTGGACAAATCTCTTCGTCGGCAAAGAAATATGCAATTTCACGAGCAGCTGATTCTAAAGCATCAGAACCGTGACATGCATTTTCGTCGATTGAATCAGCGTAGTCAGCACGTAAAGTACCCGCTAATGCTTCAGCTGGGTTAGTAGCACCCATGATTTCACGGTTTTTAAGAACAGCGTTTTCGCCTTCTAACACTTGAACCATCACTGGGCCAGAAGTCATGAACTCAACTAAAGCACCAAAGAAAGGACGTTCGCTGTGCTCAGCATAGAACCCTTCAGCTTTTTCTTTGCTTAAGTGAACCATTTTAGAAGCAACAATTTTTAAACCAGCAGTTTCAAAACGGTTGTAGATTTGACCAATAACATTTTTAGCTACTGCATCAGGTTTTACGATAGAAAAAGTACGTTCGATAGCCATGATAAGCCCTCTTTTCTCAAAATAAGTGAATAAAATTCGTATTTTAAAATATGGTTTAAAATACGGTATAAATTTTGGGCGCGATTATAGACGAAAAAAAAGTAAAAGCCTAATGATACTTTTTAGTCAAAAAATCATAATAGACTTTTACTTGTGTAGCGATAGCAAAATAGCAGCAAACAGCAGCTTGAATTCAGTTATTTAGGGTTTTTCTCGCTTTAACTGAATAATAAGATCAATGTGCGGAATCAGCGCTTCTATTTCTTTTAGCTGTTGTCTGAGACTTTGCCATTGGGTTAATTCTAGTTTTCCTGAATCTAATATCGCGCATTTTAATTCTTCAACCAAAGAGTGCTCGTCATGAGATTCAATAAATTCATTAATGCGTAATAGGTCATCTAAGTCTGCTTGACTTAAAATAGCCTGTTCATCAATAGCTAACGCTTTTTTATTCATAGCAACCCCTAAATAAAATGTAAACTAAATACTCGTACGACGATATTGGCGATACTCTGGAGTCCAATAATTACGTTCTATTTTTTCTAAAAGTTCTTCGTCTGAAAGTGCTAATGCTAACTCTTGTTCAAAGGATACTTTCGCAATAGCAAAAGCGATATCTTTACTTAATTGCCCTATACCTGTTAACGGCGGTAATAACTCTTCACCTTCATTATTTGCTACAGGTGATGCTTTCGCTAATGTTTCACTGGCCACCATTAACATTTCATCGGTAATTCGGTTTATATTGGCTGAAATTACGCCTAAACCGATACCTGGGAATATATAGCTGTTATTACATTGTGCAATAGGGTATGAATTACCTTGATAAACAACTGGCTCAAATGGGCTACCAGTAGCGACAACCGCTTTACCTTTAGTCCAATGAATAACTTGGCTAGGGGTTGCTTCTACTTGGCGTGATGGATTACTTAATGGAAAAATAATCGGTACAGGGCAATGAGAATGCATTGCAGTAATCACTTCCTCAGTAAACAAGCCCGCTTGCCCTGACACCCCAATAAGTACATCGGGTTTTGCGCCGTGCATTACTTCAACAAGCGAGGCATATTCACCTTCAATATCCCAATTTTCAAGGGCGATAGGTACTTGCACTAGTTTTTCTTGGAAATCACGTAAGCCTTTCATACCTTGTGTCAGTAAGCCATGTCTATCAACCATAAATACTTGGCTACGCGCTTGTAATGGCGAGATCCCTTCACTGATCATTTGAGAAATAATTTGTTCTGCAATACCACACCCAGCAGATCCAGCACCAACAAACGCAACTTTTAATTGCGATAGCTTAACGCCTTTACGACGACAAGCCGCTAATAAAGTACCGACGGTAACCGACGCGGTTCCTTGAATATCATCATTGAAACAGCAAATTTTATTTCGATAACGTTCTAATAGAGGCATTGCATTGGGCTGTGCAAAATCTTCAAATTGCAACATGATATGTGGCCAGCGACGTTTAACAGCGCTAACAAATAATTCTAAGAATTCATCGTAAGAATCTTGATCAATACGTTTATGACGCGCTCCCATATACATAGGATCATCAAGCAGTTTTTGATTATTTGTTCCTACATCAAGCATCACAGGTAATGTGTACGCAGGGCTAATACCACCACATGCGGTGTATAACGATAACTTACCAATGGGTATCCCCATACCGCCAATACCTTGGTCACCAAGCCCTAAAACACGTTCGCCATCGGTAACAACAATAACCTTAACTTTATTCTTTGTCGCATTACGTAAAATGTCGTCAATGTTGTATCTGTCTTGATAAGAAATAAACAAACCACGGGAGCTACGATAAATATCTGAAAATTGTTCACAAGCATCGCCCACCGTAGGGGTATATATAATAGGTAGCATTTCTGCTAAGTGATCTTGTACTAATTTAAAAAACAAGGTTTCATTGTTATCGTGAATAGCACGTAAATAAATATGCTTATTAATATTGGTATGAAATGAACTGTATTGACGATAAGCACGATCAGCCTGCTCATCAATGGTTTCAAAGCGTGGTGGTAAAAGACCCGTTAAATTAAAGCTAATGCGCTCTTCGTCACTAAAAGCACTCCCTTTATTGAGTAACGGAGTTTCAAGAAGGGCGGGACCGGCATGTGGAATATATAGAGGACGCTTTGTTTGTGTCATGTGGCTGCTACTTATCTATTGAATGAATAATTTTGATGAATAATGAAAATAGATTGAATCTATAGCGCGTGAGTATAATAGATCTAAAAGTTATAGCATAGTCTTACCAGTTCAATACCGATAATTTATCCTAACTATTTAGATAATTATTTAACTCAATCACCTCTAATCCATTTCATCTATCCAAGCTAATTGAATGGCCTCTAACACTCTTTCGCCGCAATGAGCAGGATCGTCATCAAACCGTTCTAAGTTAAGTACCCATTGCCGCAGTTCAGTAAAGTGTAATTTATAGGGATCGACTTCTTCATGCTGATCTATTAAATCAAGCGCTATTTCTAGAGAATCTGTCCACTTCAAGCCATGAGATTTTGTCACGATTTACTCCCATTAAAAAATTAAATGAAACCAAAAAAAATCTGCGATTAGCATTAAGGCTAACCACAACAATATCATTCTCGTTTTTCGGCAAAACTGGCAATCAGTTTGCCACCATTGCATAAATTTATTCATTAATAATAACCAATTAACTACTTGTAATTAACACCTTAAACTAGGGAGTGAACTACGTAAAAAATATAAATTAGTTTATCAGGAAATATAGAAGGATAAATAGCATAATACCAATCCGTATATGAAAGTCTGAACAATAAAAACTAGCTAAATGTGGTTACAAGTATTCGATAAATAAATGCTTACTATTGAAAAATTAGCTCGTAAATTAGAATGCTATTTCTTTTATTCGTTATTATGTAGAATATATTTATTACTCATTTAGAGCTACTGTCATTATGGATTCATTTGATAAACATATACTAAGCATATTGCAAAAAGACAGTACGCTTTCAACCAGTGAAATTGCCCAGCAGGTTGGCCTTTCAACCACACCGTGTTGGCGCAGAATTCAAGCAATGGAAAAATCAGGTGTCATTAAAGCAAGAGTAGCCTTGGCTGATCCTGAAAAACTCAATGTTGGCTTAACTATTTTTGTTATGGTTAAAACCAATCAGCACAACCCAACATGGCTAGCCACTTTTGCTGAAATTGCCGATGAATTCCCTGAAATTGTTGAATTTTATCGCATGAGTGGCGCAGTAGATTATTTACTGCGTGTTGTGGTGCCAGACATGAAAGCCTATGACAGCTTTTACAAAAAACTAATCACGAAAACAGACTTTGCCGATATCAGCTCAAGCTTTGCCATGGAAGAAATTAAATACACCACCGCACTACCTATTGATTATATTTAGTGATTTAACTGCACATAGCTAAACGGATTTTGTAATATCCAGCTCTTCAATCATCTGCGCGTAAACCGCATAACTTGCATACCCTAATATAGGTAGCACAACCACTAATAATGGCAGCGCAATAATCAAGGTAAACGCCATAATTGAGACCAAAGTAGCCGCCCACTTAAGCATTAACCATTTATGAGAAAAAACTTTTTTAACCCCCACAGTGACCGCATTCACAAAGCCTATTTGCTGATGAATAATTAACGGAATGGCAAAAACGCCTAATGAAAAGCCGATAATAGCCATCACTATGCCCACTAAACCACTATGGAAAAGATATGAGATAATAGAATCTCTTAATTCTGGGTCAGTGAAAAAACTCTCATTCAACGGGATGGGTTCAACGCCAAAATACAAGCCATAAATCACCAAAGCATCGGTTATCCAAATAAAGTAACAAAGACAAAGAATAAAGACCAAAAACCAAATGCCTTGATTATTTTCACCTTTGATTTTTATTAAATCAGAAAAGCGTGGTTTCTTCTCTTGTTGTATTAAAGCCGCAGCTTGTTGAAAACCAATAATCAATAAAGGCGCAACTAAAAAAAAGCCAGAAATAAAAGGAATAATCACTAATGCTGCATCAACATTAAGCAATAGCCAATATAATATGCCACCTATTAAACAAAAAAGACTACTAAAGAGAATACTGATGGTTTTTGAAGCAAGAAAACTACGCCAGCCAAAAGCTAACCATTGGCGAATTGAATATTGAGGTGGTTGCAATGTCATATATTTATACCTAAAGCCATACTGCAATCAGCTTAACTGATTAGTGATTATTTAGGCTTGATACAAAACAGGAAAAGTTCTACTTTTACTGATAACTCATCGAGACTAGATTTACGATTTTCAATGTTCAGCATATACAAAAGCCAACGACATTTACATACCGTTGGCTTAATTTTTACCACTAGACTAGGGCGTATTGACCTTTGTTTAATAAAAAATATCAACAAAGGTCAACACGCCCTATTAATTATTTACATAATAGCATTGAAGGTATTAAAACTGAGCAGAAAACGATATACCATAGCTTTTAAAATCATCATCGCTATCGTTAGTACTTGTATAACCAGCACTTAATGAGTAGTTGTCATTGAAGAAATGCGTTGCCGCGAGACTATAATTTTCGTTTTCATCATAGTTCGCTGAGATAGACGTATATTGATTAAAATAGTAGCTTGAACCAACCGACCAATAATTATCCTCATCAAAATAATCATCATCCATATTATCAACAGTATATGCTGCACTAACCGTTAAATAGCTGTCATTCGCAAGCAACATAAAATATTTACTTGAAAGCGCATGCACATCAAAATTTTCATCCGTTTCATAGCTAAAACCAATATAGTCAGTGTCATTTAACGTTAAGTCATAGCTGGCCATAAAGGTAAACAGTTCAGCTGTTTGATGATACGTTGACTTAACAAGAAAGTTATCTGAAATTAAATAGCCTAAACTTAATGAGTATGCGCTATCGCTATCGCTCATTTTAGAATAATCTTCATCCCAATTGTTAGGGGCATCTCCTTCAAGTAAAGCGGTTTTCCATGTGCCATCATAATCAGAGTAACTATAAGTGCCACCTAATAAAAAATCACCTACAAACCAATCTGCACTGATATTTACATTATTAGACTCTATTTCATTTTCAAATTGGACTAAAAACATTTCAACCGATTGATTATTATAGGGTAGGCTCATCTTACGGGAATGCTCTGCAGACGTGTATTGATAGTCAACTGAGATATTACTTAACGTATTAATATAATCAAATTCATTTAACGGCCCTTTGGTTATTCTTTCATCAAAAAAGTATTGTGATGCAATGCCTACATTAAAAGCATCACCATAGTTATAATCACTGTTGGAGTAATTAACAGAAGAAAACGATTGAAAACTTTTTGTTTCAGTCGCTTGACTTGAAAAAGCAATAGGTAATAAGACAATTGCAGCAGCAACGAGAGATAATTTCATTATTTAATATCCTTTTAGGTTGATTTTTTACTTAATTACTAAGTAGTTGCTGCGCATTCTATATAAAGAAAATATAAGAAGATAGTCGTTGAGACACTCGCTTACATTTTCAAAACATTTACTAACTAAATGGAATAATTTTATATCTATTAATCTTTAATTTGCTTTTATGACTACTGAGTAAATTAGCGATATATACGATTTGCCCAACGCGTTAAACCTGCCGTAACACTACCAAAATGATCACCAATAACAACAGGTATGTTTGGCATTTGTTGTGCTAAAAATTGATTAATGACAGGCGATTTTGCCGTACCGCCAGTAACAAAAATCACATCAGGTTGACACTGCGCTTCATCAATTGCTTGCTGCATAATTTGCGCAATGGTTCTTAGTTCTTGGTGTGAAGCTTGGGCCATTAACTCCCTTGAAATGTTCACCGATAACTGCGGGCTAATATCATGTAAATTTATTGGGGTACTTTCAACATCAGTTAAAGCAATCTTTCCTTGCTCGGCACCATTCACTATGCGATAGCTTAATTTTTCAGCTTGTAAACGTAATAACCTTTCAATGAGTTCTGGTTGCTTGGCATCACGTTTTAATTGTTCAAGGTAACGTCTATTACTTTGGCTATAAAACTCAGTTTGATCATTAATGTTATTTATTGCCATCGCCTGCCAATAACTGTAGCTAGGTACAGGCTTATTGGTTTTCAATGAGCTGTCTAAACCAAATGAGGGCATTAAGCCTTTTAGCGCTAATTGAATATCAAAATCGTTTCCACCGATGCGCACACCACTATGACCAAGTAAATGATCTTTTCTATCAGTCAGTGCTGAAAACTCAGGCCCCATCAACAGCATTGAGCAATCGGTAGTACCGCCACCAATATCTACCACTAAGACTTTAGTTTCTTTATCTAGCGTGCTTTCAAACTCAAAACCAGCAGCAACGGGTTCATACTGAAATTCAATATCAGTAAAACCAACGCGTTTTGCTGCATTAGTCAAAACATTTATCGCTTGTTGGTTACTGTCTTCACCTTTTAACCCTTGAAAATTAATAGGTCTGCCTATAACCGTTTGCGTTACTTCGCGGTTAAGCTTCTCTTCTGTAATGGTTTTAATATTGCTCATCATGGCGGCAACAATATCTTCAAATAAATTAATTTGCATCGGCATTAAGCCACTTGCACCTAAGAAAGATTTTGGCGATTTAATATAATAGCCCTCATCAGGCTCAGCTAAGTATGCAACCAAAGCAGATTGTCCAAAGGCAAGCTCGGTAGAAATACCATCTAAAGCAAGTTCACGTGCAACGCTCTGCCCTTTTTGTAACGGCATCATGCGTAGCTTCTTAAAGCTTTGCTGCTTTTCAGGGGGCAATTGTTGGTAAAGCCAATTTACAATAACTTCACGACTTGGCGCATAAAGTGTTGACGGTAAATAATGGCTATTTTCAGAAAGCTTTATTAACTCAGGTTGGTTATCTGCCATTACCCCTACAGCACAATTAGAGGTACCGTAATCAAAACCTATCATATTATTACCATGCAAAAGAAAAAGGCCGCGTAGCATACTGGGATAAAAACGGTTATGCAAACGTATCTTTTTTAACGCCCTTAATTTAGAGAAAAACCTAACGACTTGCCTTATCCATTATTTTAATCGCGTTATTATTTCTGTATTATCTCACTTACAATGTTTACTCGATATGAACCTACTTCACCTAACATGTCTGAAATACAATTTAACCAGCAAGAAAAAGAGCAATTAGTACTAAAAATACAAAATTACTTTAACGATGAACTTGCCCAAGACATTGGCCAATTTGATGCGGAGTTTTTATTAGATTTTTTCGCCAAGGAGGTAGGTGGCTATTTTTATAACCGTGGTGTATTTGATGCGCAAGCGATTGTCAGTGATAAACTTGAAAATGTTGCTGAAGTGATTAATGAGGCGTTATTTGAAATAGAGAAGCCTGTTAAATAATGACTTCAGTATTATTTAACAGGCTATTTTACTTACCACTGTAAGACATAAAGAACTCAATAGTAAAAATAACACCTTCTTCATAATCACCTCATTATAGGAATTGTTTTTTTAATCATTTCTACTGTTTTATCAATAACTACACTCTTATTATTGATCACTTTAGCACCATCTAATTTTCCTTGATCTTTAATGGATAAATTGTTCACGCTTAGTTTTACAGCTAGTGATATATTTGCTTTATTATCTAATGCAATCGAAGGTTGGATAAATTAAGTGTACCTGACCCCATTTAGTTCTGAGTTTTAGTCGACATAGAGGCTCCCTGACTAAGCCAAATACTTATCGCAACGAGACACATTGTGACGCCGCCTTATTCCTTGATGTTGGTAATACGGAGTTAATACGTCACCACTGCCAACAGCACCATTAAATAAACGGGTAAAATCTTTACTTAACGAGAGCCAATTTTCTGGGCTTATATTCAGTCGATGCAATAAAGCAGGTTGGCTCTGTTCAATGTGCCCTGCCTTATCTTCTCTCATACTGCGACCTGTTAGTTCAATTAATGCAAGATAATCTTTAAGCTCAAACGGTAAACCTTTAAGCATAGCCTTACGTGGATTACCAACAAATGGGAGGAGAGCCTTAGGTTGCTTACCTACTTTCGCTTGAGATACGCGCAGCTTTACACTAGTAAACGCTGAAGTCTCTGGCGTTTTTGCTATATTAGCTCGAACAGGGTTTAAATCTACATATGCCATACACGCGGCAAGGGCGGCTTCATCTAATAAAGCTTGTGATTTGAAACGCCCTTCCCAAAACCTGCCTGTGCAGTTGTCTTCTTTATTGGCTTGTCTGGCAATACCTTCATTTAACAAGCGCATAAACCAGCTAATACTTATTAATCTACGTCGATACTCTTCAACTGTACTTTCTAAGGTTGATTGTAAGTAGCCTGGTACCGAGCCGTCTTTACAATATTGCTGGCTAATTAACGTGCCTTTAAATAGCGTATGCCAGCGCGTTAACACCTCTTGAGTACTCCAACTGTTTGCAGCCTCTTCATCTACACGAAACACCACATGAGTATGATTACTCATAATCGCATAAGCACATACATCAATAGAAAACACTTCACTTAAGGCAAATAATTTCTCTTCAACCCATGCCCGACGATGCTCAAAGCTTTTACCCGTTACCTTATCTTTGCCACATAAAAAAGCGCGCCGTACACAGCGAGAAATACAATGATAATAAGGCGTGTCTGATAAACTGATTTGCTGCTTTCTCGCCGTAGTCATAATAAAAAAGCCCCTTACTTGGTTTATTCACTAACCATAGTAAAGGGCTTAACTTTTATCAATTAACGATGGGTGTCCTAGTTAATTTATATTCACTTAGTAAAGGGCTTAACTTTTATCAATTAACGATGGGTGTCCTAGTTAATTTAATGCTTGGAAAAAGTTTGGTACGGAATTAAGCAGAAAAACAAACGATATCATTTTGAGATGGTTGCATTGGATTCAAATCGGTTAAGTCAGATTAGCCCTCCCTTGAAAACAAACCCCCAAGGCAGTCAACCCAGACAAAACAAAGCCCCGCTAGTGCGAGGCTTTGGATTCAAAATAGAAAAGCATTACTCTCGTTTAAAAAAATTCAAATTTAACTTCCCATTTTTTCTAAAAATATCAGTGTCAGAAGATTCCCCTTCTTCAATACCTTTTTTGACCCCCGTATAAGCGACTAAAAAAGCAATTACTAAAGAAGTTATTACGACTCCAATATATCCGAGTAAGACATTTGTAAGTTTCAATTTCTCGTCAGCACTAATGCTCACACTAAAAATAAATAAAGCTGACAACACCGCAAGGGCGAACCAGAACATATACCTAAGCCCTTTAAGAAAAGCAGCATTAGCTGTAGTTTTTTTCACTAATTATTTTCCTTGAGTTCATAATTGATTTTGCTCGCTGCCACACCCTCAGCAGTTTTAACCAATCCTTTACCAGTCTCTGTTATGGTTTTGTCTAATGCTTTCATTCCAGTGTTAACTGTAGGAGTTTTCACACCTGCTATTTTACTGATGACACCGAGCTTTCCTTTAGTCGCAGAAACGGTTGCTTTTCCCGGTCCAGCAGCAGCATTTAAAGCAGTTTCACCAGCATTCGCAAAAGAGCCTTCCGTATTTCCAGCTAATCCATCAGAAATCAAACTAGCAGTAGCTTGAGAGGTTGCATCTATTGTTGTATTAGCTCCAACAGCTAAAGCTTTTTGACCGTAAGATAACCCTTTGGTAGCAATACTTAAACCACCTGAAACAGTTCCCGCCACTCCCATTGCTCCAACTTTCGTCCAGTTTGTTACACTACCTTCCGTGGCGATTTGACTAAACGCCTCTACAGCAGCGCCCACAATACCACCGATAGCAAAATTCAAAAACTCACCATCAGGATCAGTATATTTATATGGATTGTTATTAACGTACAAATAACGGTTAAAGGACATGACTGGGTTTGCAGACGTATAACCAACCGGATCATTCGAGTAAAAACGACCGATAACTGGATCATAGTATCGTGCCTGCATATAAACTAAATCACTTTCATCGTCCCTTTGATGGCCTGTATAGTTAATATCATTTTGACTATTCGGTGCTTTTACTTCTATTTCACTACCATAAGGTTGATAGTTTTGTCGCCATAACAGCTCACCATTTTCATCACTAGCAGATACAGGAGACCCTAACAAATCATTATGGAAATACGTAATTTTAGTCTCTGCTTGTGTATTTATGCTTACCAACAATAATGTAATCAAACCTATTGTTGTTATAAATTTTTTAATCATTTTTATTCCTTACCCCTACAAAACTATAGGGGCTATTCAATAGGTTAAACGTTAGTTAAAAACGGCTCTTGATGCTTTATCGCCACACAAGCTTCCATTACAAGCTTGAACTTCAATAAGGAACATTGGTCCATCTGGAATTTGCGGCAATAACCCTGAAAAAGATACTGCACCGCCCGAGTAAACCAAGATATTATTAACAAATAACTTATAAGTAGAAGCGCCGCTAACACTAGACCATCTAGTATTCAAGATTAACCCTCGTCTATAAGAGGCCGTAGTAGATCCTATAGAGGTTACTCCTGGAGCACTAACCGTCACCCTTCTAGTATTACTATTTGCACTACAACCCAGCGCATTACAAGCCTTAAGGGTAAAGTTATGTGCACCAGCACTCAGTGTAAGGGTTTTACTCGTAGCATTTGCGCCTATATTAGCGATCAAGCTGGCATTATTATAAAGTTTATAAGAGGTTTCACCTGCCACATTATTCCAATTAAGGGTTATAGTGCCATCATAGTCAGTATAATTACTGCCACTAATACTCGGCGTAGAAGGCTTCGCTACCGTGACTGTTTTTATGCTACTAAAAGCACTACAACCTACGGCACTACAAGCCCTTACTTTAAAGGCATGACTGCCTACAGGTAAGCTAAATGATTTACTTACCGTATTAGCACTTAACGAATACTTGGTACTGCCTTTATAGAGTTCGTAACCTGTTTCATAACTAACGTTATTCCAGCCAATACTTACCGTGCCATCATAGTCCGTATAATTACTACCACTAATACTCGGTTTTGCCGGCACTTTTACCGTCACCGTAATACTATTGCTATTTGCTGCACACCCTGTGCTATTACACGCTTGCACTTTAAACGTATGAGCACCTGCTGTTAACGAGGAAAACGTTTTTGATTGTGTGCTTGCTTTAGCAATACTATTTACAACCGAAGAACTACTACCTTTATATACTTTATAATAGCTAGCATCACTGTCGGTATTCCAACTTACCGAAACACTACTGTTATAAGTACTATAATTGTTGCCGATAATAGATACGGGCCCCGGTAAAGGGAGCTTTACGGTAACTGTACGAATATTACTATAACCGCTACAACCTACTGCACTACAGGCTCTCACTTTAAAGCTATAGGTCCCTACCGATAGATTATTAAAGCTTTTTGAAAGTGTATTAGCAGTCACGTCATACTTGCTAGCTCCTTTAAACACCTCAAAGCGGCTTTCACCTGTGACATTACTCCAGGCAATATTAACCGTACTACCATGTACTGTATGGTCAAAACCACTGATACTTGGCGATGAAGGCTTCGCTACCGTGACGGTTTTTATGCTACTAAAAGCACTACAACCAACCGTACTACAAGCCCTAACTTTAAAGGCATGGCTACCTATAGGTAAGCTAAATGATTTACTGACAACATTAGCGCTTAATTGATACTTTGTGCTGCCTTTATATAACTCATAATATGTTTCATGACTTACGTTATTCCAACTAATATTCACCGAGCCATCATAATCAGTATAATTACTACCACTAATACTCGGTTTAGCTGGTGCCTTTACTGTAACCGTAATGCTATTACTGTTTGGTGCACAACCTATGCTATTACACGCTTGCACTTTAAACGTATGAGCACCTGCTGTTAACGAGGAAAAGGTTTTTGATTGACTGCTGGCTTTAGCAATACTATTTACAACCGAAGAACTACTACCTTTATATACTTTATAATAGCTAGCATCACTGTCGGTATTCCAACTTACCGAAACACTACTGTTATAAGTACTATAATTGTTGCCGATAATAGATACGGGCCCCGGTAAAGGCCTAAGAACACTGACCGTTCGCGTATTACTATAATCACTACAGCCCACAGCTGAGCAAGCTCGCACTTGATAAAGGTATATTCCCTCGACAACGTTACTATATGACTCAGAGGTGATATTTGCACTTAAAGCTGTAGGAGCATCACTACCTTTTTTCAATTCATAACGAGTTTCATGGTTAACATCGTTCCAAGTAATAGTGTAGTTACCATCATAATCACTAAAATCAATCCCGCTTATAACTGGGGCATCTGGTACTCTTATAACAACGTTTAATGGGTTACTCTTATTACCACAGCCTACGGCACTACAAGCTCTAACATTAAAAATATATGTACCCTCTGTTAACGTTATGTTTTTTGAAAGCGCATTTTGGCTTGGTGTCAGTATTGTAGCCCCTTGAAATAATTCATAATAACTTGCTCCTATTGACTCTGACCATGTCACTGTAATATTACCGTCATAATCGATAATATTAGGACCTATAAACTCTGGTGGCTCTGGTGGCTCTACATTTATAATAGTAGTACTGTATTTAGAACATTCATCATTAATGCAGGCGCGAACCTTAAAAGTATAGCTACCTAGTGATAAGCCATTAAATGATATTGAAGTGTCCGTTGTAGTTTCTATCTCGTCGTTTAAGGTAAATTCATAATCCGTTACCCCTTCAACCGCACCCCAAGCAACAGTAAAGTTACCATCATAATTTGGGGTTGCTTGCGGAGTAATAACAGGTGGCGTTATCACGCTTACGGTAATCGTTTGAGATTCACTTGCTGCACTACATTCGCCGCTACTATTACACGCTTTAACCGTATAGTTATATAAACCTGAGGGCATATTAGATATATTTGTAAATAATTCAGCTGTGTTGGTACCATTGTTTAACTCATAGGTTGTTGCATGAGTTACTGCATCCCAGCTAAGGGTAAAATTACCGTCATAATCAATTCTGTCATTACCTGTAAAAACTGGCGGCTCAGGTATAGGGTTATCCAATAGTTCTATTGTGACGCTAATTGCTTCACTGGGTTCACTACAGTGCTCTACTGCCAATATTAAATTACACGCTTGAATACTAAATAAATATACACCTGCTTCTAGTATAGTGTTTTCAGTGAATATGCCTGCTTCAATCACTTTATAAGGGAGTTGAGTATTATTGTCCTTGAGCAATTTACACGAAGTACTGTGACTAATGTTTGACCAATTTAACGTTATATTACCATCAGTATCGGTAAAGTCAGAGCCGAGCATGGTAGGTGCTGAAACAACAGCTACATTCACTGTAACCACATTACTTTTGTCACTACATACACTGTCAACATTACACGCTTTTACGCTAAAGTTATATTGACCTAGTGGCATATCAACGGTAGCAGTGGTTATATCAAGCTGCGTAGTTTCAAGCAGTATTTCACCATTATAAAGCTCGTAGTAATAGCCTGATAATTCACTAGTCCAATTTAAGCTAATGTTGCCATTGTAATTGTTTGCACTTTCACTCTCTAAAACAGGTGAAGCGATAGGATTTTCAATTGATGTTAATTCACTTATTTTCGCTAGATTTTGTCCCGCAAGATGTACATAAGCATGTGTGCCTTTACTGTCTTGCTTAAACAATAACTTACCGCCTTGTCCATAAACACTGTAATCAATATTATCACCTTGTGCTTTTTTCACTCGACGCTTATGTCCATCATATAAGTAGCTAGCAACCTTACTATTATCGCTTTGATTATTTAATTGAATCACTTGGTTAGCTTGGTCAACTATGAATGAATTTTTACCATTCGTTAATACGTTACCTCGATTATCATAACTAAAGGATTTACTATGACTTCCTTGCACATCTGTCAATAAATTGGTTTTAACATCATAGTTATATATAAGGTGATAATTGCCTATTTCTTTACTTCTTATATTACCGATGGGATCATAACTATAGTTGCCTGTTCCCCATTGCCCCGTTGCTAATGTCAGACGATCAAGTCCATCATAGGAAAAACCTCGGTTGTAGGTGCTATTTAAGTTATCTTCAATTGTCTGAACATTACCATTATCATCATATAGGTAACTATACTCCATTAAGTTATTGCTAACCTTGATGTCCTCTGGTAGTTGCTGCGCATTGATCGTTTGCTGATAACTAAGACCATTACCATAAATGAATGCTTTTAATTGCCCGTTTGGGTGATAAGTAATTTGCTCTGCTAGCGTATTATTAATCCCTTCAGTAATTTTTGTAACAGCCCCTAAAGCATCATAATCAAAATGAATTTGTTTATTATCGACAGGATAAGTAACTTGTTTAGTATTACCTAAACTGTCAAATAAGTATTTTAAAGTAAAGGTTTGTTCATCAACATTTAAACTTTCTTGCTTAAGCTGATTTAAGCTGTTGTAGTCGTAATTCCATACGGTATTGTTAGTCGCTATTTTTAAAACATTACCCACATTATCATATTGATAACTAATATCGTCAGTGCCTGCTGGGTTATTAACATTTTTCAACTGGCTTAATGTATCATATTGAAAAATAGTACGGTTATTCGTAGGTGGCAGGCAACTGTCAGTAGTTAAGCTAGATGCGCCAAAAGCTTTCCAAGCTAAGCGGTTAGCATTATCGTAACCGTACCCGGTATTATGGCCTTCAGGGTTTGTCACTCTGCATAAACGAAGCTGCTCATCGTAATATAAGTGTCGTGTGAAATTTAAAATATTTGTACCGTATATACCACTTTGAGAAACAGTTTTCGCTTTATACTGATTATTGTAGGTAAAGCTTGTAGTAACTCCTTCAGGAGAAGTAATACTTTGTAAATAACCATCCGAAGGTGAAGAAAAACCTACTGATTTATTGGTGGTACTGAAACCTCTGGGATTAGTTACTTTAACTTGATTGCCAGCAAGGTACTCTGTTGTAGTAAGCAAGTTTTGTGTCGTTTCTTTTTGAGAGGTAAGTCGACCCAATTCGTCAAAAGTACTCTCTGTACCATCACTTGTGTTTACAGTATATGAAGGATATCCCGAAAATACGGTTGCTCCAGCTAAATTATAACGAACACTATTGAAAATTTTACGGCCTGTAGTTATGTCTTGCTGTAGTGTTAGTAATGGCCGTTTAAACGCATCATAGTAACTGACACTTTGTTTGCTACCTTGGGTTATGGTGCGTACAGGTTGCCCTGCTATAACACCAGTAGCTTCACCACCCAAAGCAAAAGAATAGCTGTAATTAATATCAGGCCAAACATTGGCGCTGTCTTTTGGTAATGTTTTTTTCTTAATACGCTTTAAATCATCCCATTGATAAAGCGTTTTAAAGCCATTTTCATTTTTTTCCCACGCGACTGTGCCATCATGGTTAATGCTATATTGCACCGTTGTTGCGTTAGGTAATGTGATTAACTGAGGTGTACCTAACTTGTAGTTATCATAGGTGAAAGTGTTGCTTAAAGCATCTGTTTGACTTGCTAATGTACCATCTGAGTGGTAAGTCAATGTTACTTGTTTACTGCCGTACTGATATAACTTTTCAGCTTTATTTTTACCATTGTATTCAGTTTTACTAACTTCGAGACCGTTTAATTTTTTTGTTGTAGGTAAACTTAATTGCCATTTGACTAAATCATGTTGATAGCCGAAATTTTCAATGCGCTTATTTACCTCGCTTTCAAAACTTTCAACAGTTAATGCGTTACCATAATTATCAAAAGCCAAGGTATTTTTTGTATAAGTATTACCATCAATACTCACAATTTGTGCGTTAGGGCGGACTAAATAAGATTCGGACGCATAATGATAACTAAACCCTGGGCCATTGCCGTTCGGATTACCAAGTATTAACGGGCCTTGTTCATAGGCTGTAGTTGACGTTTGCAACAATGCACTTGGACTTGTACTACTGCCAGAAAAAATCTCTGTTTTTATCAAACTGCCATTAGTTATATTGTTATAATCAACATCATAAGTATATTTTGTAGTTTTATTTCTACCATTATTTTCGTCTTGAGTCACTATAGTGGCTCTTTCCCCTATAGCGCCACTATTACCATAAGTATAACCACTATAACTGTAATTCCACTGGTAGTTTGTACCCACGCCTGATAGGCTTTTCATTTTTATCGCCGGTAAAAAACTACGCTCATGCAAATCAAAAAATGAACATTCTGGCGCCACTTTATTATTTAAATCATTAGGTAAATTCTTAGTGGCACTTTCGATGGCTTCTAGTTCATATGTAGCAATTGCACCGTAAGGATGAGTAATACTGCCCGTTGATATACCACTTTCAATAGCTGATGGATCACAAGGGTTATCTGTTGTGTGGTTGCTTGTTGCGCTATACCAAGCAAGAGAGTTCAAATCAAATTGCCAAGAAAGTCCTTCGCCAATATCTACTTGGTTTAATACGGCACGAGTGATAGGGGCTTCTTCATTATCTGGATACGTCTTTAGGAATTGATAATGATAGCGTACTTCCTCTTTACGTGTACCTTCGCCAGTAAAGCTACTCTCAACATTACTCAATAATTGGCTATAATCACTACGGTAATGTAGCCATAAATTTCTTTCATCATTGGCATAAATACGAATCAGCCTATCTTGAGTATCATATTGATACTTTACCCAATTACCAAAATTATCACTTATTTTAGTCACCAAGGCCGAATACTTATCTCTTTTTGCATTAAACTTCACCCCAAATGGCACTGGGCTATAGTTCTGCTTACGGATATGATCTAATTGATAAGTAATTCCTTGCGCCGTTTTAACTAAAAACCCTTCTCCACTAGTATTGGCTGAAGGGATGCATGTAACAACGTCAAATGCATTACTAACAAGCTCAGCATTGGGAGCAATATCAGCTAACTTTGAACCGGGTACCCAAGGAGTAGGATCTAATAAACGACGCATGCTAGCTTGAGCATCAAAAAAACTGATCCCTTGCCAATACTGGCTTGGCTCAATACCATACTGACCAATAGCTATATTAATATTATTATTTGGAGTGTAAAAAGCATCACTACAACGTGCTTCATGCCAACCGTAGTCAGACAATGCTAACGTTTCAACACGAGGAATTTCTAAATTCCAACCACCTAAAGCAAAGCCCCCATTTGATAATGAGCCGTCAATCGTAATCGATAAGCTCGCATTATTAATGGCACTTTTACTACCTAAACCTGTCGAGAAATTTCGTATTATTGAGATCGGTAAATTACTATTACCTTTAATTGAAACATCGGTATGAGAAAATGATAAGGCACCTGTTAAATTATTTATTCGCTCCCCAATTAAATCTGTAGTTTCAGCGCTATATCCTTCATCAATTTTCATGCGATTAATAAGGTTTTGATTTCGGTTAGCTGGATCAACCCCTCCCCAAGGTGCGGTTTCATCGTCCGAAAGACCTGCTGAACTGTTTACCGTGGAAGAGGCGTGACATAACCATGTAGTACTAAGAATAAGTACCCAAAAAAAGCGTTGTAACTTATTCCTTGTTTTTGTAAAAGACACTTCGAATACCCTATAAGCTGTAATTAATTTTTGAGGATATTACATTAATTAAATATCTTTTTATAATACAATATACGAGATAAATTATACGAAAAAGCATATCGATTGAAATTGATAACGGCTATTTAAGGCTTAATAAATTGGAACGTTTTGATTACGGATATTTTTGTTGTGCTCAGGTCGATGAGGTTATAGAAGTTCAACTAAAAAAGGCTCGCAAAACGAGCCTTTGAGATGTTTTTCTTAAGTGGTAAATTACACTATTTAATCGGGAAACCTCGATCACGCATTAATGCTTCAACTTTTGCATCTCTGCCTCTAAAGGCGCGGTATGCATCAGCTGGATCTACTGCGTTTCTCACGCTAAATAAATGGTCAACAAGTTTTTGCGCCACTTCTTCATCATAGAAACCACCAGGCGCTTCTGCAAAGGCTTCAGCAGCATCAGAAGTTAAAACTTCCGCCCACATGTAACCATAATAGCTTGATGAGTAACCTTCGCCACTAAAGACATGACCAAAGTGCGGGCTACGATGACGCATTACAATTTGCTTAGGCATTTTCAATGCATCTAATGTTTCACGCTCAAACTTATCCGCATCAATACCTGTTGGATCAACCGTATGGAATTTCATATCAACTAAGGCTGACGCTAAGTACTCAGTGGTTTTGAAACCTTGGTTGAAGGTAGCCGCTTGTTTGATTTTAGCCACTAAATCAGCAGGCATAGGCTTACCTGTTTTGTAGTGTACTAAGTAATTGTCTATCACTTCATCAGTTGATAACCAACGCTCTAATAACTGAGATTGGAATTCAGTGTAATCACGTACGCCACTATTTAAGGTTGGGTATTCAACCTTTGACGCTAAGAAATGAAGTGCATGGCCAAATTCATGGAAGTATGTTTCAGCATCAGACCATGAAATTAAGGTTGGTTGACCTTCAACACCTTTACTAAAGTTAGAGTTGTTTGAAGACAATACATTTTTCTTACCGTTAAAGGTAGTGTGGCTACGATACGTTGTTGCCCATGCACCAGAGCGCTTACCTTTACGAGCAAATGGGTCTAAATACCATAAACCAATATGTTCACCTGACGTTTTATCTTTTACTTCCCAAACACGTACGTCTTCATGAAAAACCGGTACTGAACCATCTGTTATTTCACTAAAGCTAAAGTTAAATAATCGACCAGCAACATAGAACATTGCTTCACGTAAGTTGTTTAATTGTAAGTATTGTTTTACTTCATCAGAATCAAGGTTGTATTTATCTTTACGTACTTTCTCAGCATAAAAACGGTAATCCCACGGTTCAATGTTTTCAATACCGTCTTGTTTTTTACCAATGGCTAGCATGTCGGCAACTTCTTCATCAACACGAGCAATGGCTGCAGGCCATACAGCCTCCATTAATTTAATCGCATTTTCTGGTGATTTAGCCATGCGATCTTCTAAACGCCATGATGCGTAGTTTTTATAACCTAGAAGACCAACACGTTCATGACGTAATTGTAAAATTTCAGCAATTAAGGCGTTGTTATCAAACTCATCACCATTATCACCACGACTATAATAGTTTTCCCATACTTGTTTTCTTAATTTACGTTCTGTTGAATAAGTTAAGAATGGGTCCATAGAAGAGCGTGTATTAGTAATAGCATACTTACCTTCTTGACCACGTTCTTTAGCAGCGGCAGCCGCAACAGTAACAATAGACTCGGGTAATCCACCTAGCTGCTCTTTTGTTAAATAAACAACATAGTTTTCTTCATCAGCTAAAACATTGTTACCAAATTTAGTATGTAATTGAGCTAAACGTTGATTAATTTCAGCGTAACGCTTTTTATCTGCTGCATTTAATGTCGCGCCATTGCGCGCAAAGCTGTTATAAGTTAACAAAACTAAACGTTGCTTTTCAGGTGAAAGTGCTTTGACTTCTTTTGAGTTGTATACAGCGGCAATACGTTGAAATAACTTATCGTTTTGACTTATTTTTGAATAGAAAGCTGACATTTTCGGTGCTAATTCAGCTTGTAGTTTTCGAAACTCTGGCGTTGATTTATTTGCACGCCAAATACCGTAGTAAGCATACAAACGGTTTAATTCTGACCCCGTTTTTTCCATTTCTACAATAGTATTTTCAAATGTCGGTGCTGCTGGATTGTTTGCAATAACGTTAATCTCAGCTAAGTTGCTTGCCATTGCCTGCTCCATCGCAGGGATGATGCCATCAATAGTGACTTTATCAAACGCTGGTACACCTTGAAATGGCCCTTGCCATTCTGCTAATAATAACGCCTTAGACTGCTCCACTGCGCTTTTTTCTACAACAGTACTCGCCTGTGCACTCACTGTATCTTCACTTGTACTACAGCCCATTAGTATACTTGATACTAAAAAGGCACTAATAAATTGTTTATTCATTTCTTTATCTCGATGTTATGTAGATTAAATATTCTCTTTATTATTGCTTTACCGTTATGCGAAAGGTAGGCGCTAAAATTATTGCGCACATTACTGTTTTCAAATAAACACTTCCCATAAGATAACACCATATTAACAAGTATTTATCGTTAGCAATACTTTCAATAGCGTGATTCACCGCTTAATTGCTACCACTAAACGTGTTTAGCTATTTACTTTGAAGGTTTTAAATAAAAAAAGACCGGCAACTCAATGGTAAGTGCCGGCTAAAAAAAGGGGGATGTTGGTTGGGAGTCCCCTTTATAACAATTGGTCTAAGGTAACCATGTTTTAAAATGAGCTATTACTTCGCACTCGCGACATAGCTTTCTAGTTCTTTTTGGCTTAATAAATTATCAGCATTACGGTCTATATCACTGAACGTACGCGCTAATAGTTGATTATTACTTGCTTTAACTTCAGCTAAACTTAATTCGCCATCTTTATTGGCGTCTAAAGAGCTAAAAGCCACTGCATCTGATTTTTTAGCTACTTCAGTTGTTGCTTGTTTTGCCTTAACCACATCAGCTTCAATTTTTTCATTGGCATTCACGATAAAAGAAGCCGTTATTGCGGTTGCTACGAAAAGGCTTACTTTAGTTAAACTTAAATTTCTCATTGTTGTTCCTTGCATATATCAATCAATAGTAGGGGTAATACAGTGTCTGTATTACAGTGGATATAGCACAAGCCGTACCAACTTAGATAACTACATGTTTTTTATGGAGTTAAGGTGAATTTCTATATATAAATCGATGCAATACTGTCTCTGATAAACAACAGTATTTATTTTTCTTTTTATCTTTAAACATACCGCAATGGTAATAATTACAATTTAGGCCTAAAAAACAAGCACTTAACAAGATACTAGGCAACCTAAATGACTGTCTCTTATTAGCGACAACATTGTTTTCTGTTTAAAATTAACATAAAAAGGGAGGCTGATTTACATATTAACTTTTTCAGGACACTCTACCCTGTGAATAATCACGCGTTTAGTAACACTATAATGACGTTAGCCAATAAACTTACCAAAATTTCAATGGTCAATTTAATATTGCTGGGTTTCTCATTTGTTGCACTTCCCTTAGCTATTTCACTATTATTTACTGCAAATAAACTATCGCATTTAGCTAAACAAAGCAGTGAAACCATTTTTGAAGTTGCCTCGTTAACCCAGCTTAATACTGAGTTGTCTGATACCTTGAGTAATATTGAACGTTCTGCAAGCCAATATTTAGTTCTTAGGGATGATGAGTTACAGCAACTTTTTCTCAATCAACAGCAAGCGTTAAGTCAAATAATTAAGAAAACCTTAAAGCATAATCACAATAAAATATTAGCTCAATTGCTTACTAAAATGTTAACAGCAAGCATTCAAATAAAAAGCCAGTTAAGTTCAGAGCTTATTAACAGCATAACCCTTGTGCAATTACAGCAAGAGTTCAAAGCGCTCATCGCGCTAAAAGTTGAAATAAAACACTACAGCGACTCGTTAATTAAACAAAAAGCTGATGATGTTAAGTTATCGAATGAAGCCGCGCGCAGTAATATATTTAATAGCTTGTATATTATTCCGTTGAGCTTGTTTATTGCTTTGCTCTTTCTTGTAATAATTATTCGTCCATTGAAGCGTTTAATTGGCCGTATTCACGACTTAGAGCAAGGTAACTTTCAAGAAAAAATCACTTTTACCGGCGCTGCTGAATTTGAAGAAATAGCCAATGCACTCGATATGATGCGCGCAAGGCTTCACGCGTTAGAGTTACAAAAATCGAGTTTTATTCGCCATATCTCTCATGAGCTTAAGACTCCACTAGCGGCAATAAGAGAAGGTACCGAGTTGATTCATGATAATAGCGTAGGCCTATTAAACAGCGATCAACAAGAAATTTGTGACATTATTAAACTGAGTGTCCACAGGTTACAGCGCTTAATTGAAGATCTGCTAGATTTCAATATTGTCTTAGATTCAACCAGCTTAGTGGCTAATGAAAACATTGCTTTATTAGCGATTATTACCGAGGTAATCAATGAAAGGCAGCTCGATATAAAACGCAAAGATTTAACCATCATTACACCCACCAATGATATTCATTTGCACTCAAATGCCACTCAATTGAAAGTAGTGTTTGATAATATATTATCGAATGCGATTAAGTATTCACCGCAATCAGGCACTATTACCTTATTAAGTCGCTGCCATAACGATAGCGTTGAAATTTCCTTTATTGATGAAGGGGCAGGAATAACCCTTGAAGATCAAGATAAAGTCTTTGATGCCTTTTATCAGGGTGCTCCACCAGAGCATAGCCAAATTAAAGGTAGTGGCTTAGGGCTAACCATTGTTAAAGAGTTACTATTGCGTTTACAAGGTACTATTACGTTAACCAATAGCGACGTAGGTGCAGTGGCCACAATTACCTTGCCTAATAACAGCAAGACTGTCGAGAATTAACCTAATGCTTTTACCTAATTTTACTCATTCACTTAACTCGGCTTTCGCCTGCAAAAATTTACTTTGTGGATTGCTACTAACACTGTTAACGGCTTGTCAGATAACACCGCAATCACCAATCCCAGTATTTAGTTATAGTAGCTATTACTTGTGGCTTAAAACATTAACGCAAGCAGAATTAACGATAGAAATTAATAAGCAAAAAAATATAATTTCATCGCAAAAAGATCAAAAATCGTCAATTAAATTAATGCTAGCTCATAGTTTGCCAAGCTCGCCAATTTATCAACCATATCAGGCAAAAACCATGCTGAATCAGTACACTATATCTTCAGCAAATTTTGGTAACGAAGCAAATCTTGCTTTTTTATTGCTGTTGAAAGATCAACTCAATGCGCAACTATTATTAATTGAAAAACACAAAGCCACGCACAAGAAGAAGCAACAAGAAGTAGACAAGCTACAAAAAGAGCTGACACATTTAACGATTCAACTAGAGCTTTTAGCCTTACAACTTGAACAGTTAAAAAATATTGAAAAAAACATTAACCAGCATAATTAGCGACGCCCCCTATGAACACAACAATAAATAAAAGTAGTGCCAGTAAAATTTTAATTGTCGATGATGATCCAAGCTTACTTCGACTACTAAGCATTCGCTTAAATGCCGCTGGTTATCAAGTTGAATCGGCGGCCAATGCAAAAATCGCTTTAGGCATATTACAAAATTATCAACCACAAGTAGTCATTAGTGATTTACGCATGGAAGGTATGGATGGCATGGCGTTGTTTGAACAAATCAGACAGCTTCACCCTAACCTTCCTGTGGTAATTATGACCGCCCATGGCACGATTCCAGATGCAATTAATGCTACCAAACAAGGGGTTTTTAGTTTTCTAACAAAGCCCTTTGAAAGCCAAGAATTACTCGATACTGTTCAACAAGCTATTCGTTTACAGCCTTCAGTTTCACAAGAATCAGACCGTGATAATTGGCGAGAACATATAATTAGTCGAAGCGCTGTAATGGAATCACTCTTACAACAAGCGAAACAAGTAGCGCCTAGTGATTTCAGTTTATTAATTCATAGCCAAAGTGGTACCGGTAAAGAACTGCTCGCTAAAGCGATTCATCTAGCGAGTAACCGCAAAGATAAACCTTTTACGGCAATAAACTGTGCTGCTGTACCTGAACAATTACTTGAATCTGAACTATTTGGACATTGCAAAGGTGCATTCACTGGCGCGGAAAAAAATCATCAAGGTTTATTCCAGGCAACCGACGGAGGCACACTGTTTTTAGATGAAATTGGTGATATGCCTGCCAGTTTTCAAGTTAAATTACTGCGGGTGTTACAAGAAAAAGAAGTTCGCCCCATTGGTAGCACTCAATCGATTAAAGTCGATGTTAGAGTGATTTCTGCCACCCATAAAAACTTGCAACACGCTATTCGAAACAACTCTTTTAGGGAAGATCTTTACTATCGCTTAAATGTAGTTGAGCTTGAGTTACCGCCTCTTGCCGAGCGACAAGAAGACATTCCGTTACTTGCACACTATTTTTTAAAGCAGGCGATGACCCGTTCAAATGCCGCCATAAAAAGTTTTAGCCAAGAAGCGATGGAAATATTAATCAGCGCGCCATGGCCTGGCAATATTCGACAATTACAAAACGTTGTTGAACAAAGCGTCGCCCTTTCAACAGAGTCCGTCATTACTGAAGTATTAGTAAAAAATGCCTTACGTGATGAGACCACCCAGTTTCCATCGTTTGTGCAAGCAAGAGATCACTTTGAGAGAGACTACTTAGCGAAATTATTAAAGATAACCGCAGGTAATGTGTCACAAGCAGCCAAAATAGCGCAACGCAACCGAACAGAATTTTATAAGTTACTCAATAAACATCATTTAGTCGCTGAAAGCTACCGTGAAAGCTAACTGTTTAAAACATAGTGTTAAGGCTTGTTAACCTCTGTTGATTCACTCAGTGAAAAGTCAATCGCTCTTACTTTTATGTTAACGCCAGCAGCCACCAACTGCTGGTAAAAGTCAACGATATTACAGTGAGCAACCTGTTTACAAACAATTTCATACTTAAGTATTCCCGCTTTATTACTTTGCAAAGATGCTTGCTTAAACCAATAGAGTGCTTGTGTTAAACCTTCAGTGTACTCTGAAGATAAATATGCCTCACCCAACGCAACCTGCCCTTTAGCATAGCCAAGTTCAGCTGATTGCTGCCATAAGGCTAAACTTTGCTCAATATAATCTTCAGTATGTACTGCTTTTGCTATGGCATTGGCTTCAATATACTGACGTTTTCCGGGAATATATATCGCCGGGTTTTCTTTATAAATATCATTCTTATCGGGACTGACATTGTTACCATATAACACATCATGCACAGGTCTTTTTATTTTATAAATAGCCCCTTTGTTATATAAGTTTGTTAGTGATTGAAGTGAGAAATCATAACGTTTTGGCTCTAAATACTCGTTGTACCTTAATTGCCCATATCGAATACCATCAATAACCGATTGTTTATTGGGGTACAACATATTGCCATATTGTAAAGTAACTATATGCCCTGTGATATCAACAACTTTAGCGACTCTGTAGCGTTCGTTCGGACGAAGGTTACTGGTTAATTCTTGTAAATCTAAAAAATAGATATCATCTACGTTAGGCTGCGCAATATAGCCCTGTGTTTCACTGTATTCAATATCAATTTTATTAATTTTTGAACCAATAAAATACAGAATTAGTAGCACGACAATTAGCTTAAAAACATCACTGACATCCACAGAAAATTTAGCGCGGGTACGATATTTTTTAGCATTGCTTTGCAAGCTCATTGCTTTTGATGCAGCAAGGGGGGCTTTTTCTGGTGATAACTCCATTTAACAACCTTTCTCTGTTCGTAGGGTAAATTTACATGAGTTAGCGACTCAATATTAATGTTTTTAACTTACTGGTAGACATAAAACTAGCATTTAAAACTATATAAAAACTATTATTAAAATTATGATTTAAAAATAAGCTGCTCGCTAAACTACCTGTAATTTCGTAGTGTCATATTCAATATAAGGCAAAACATAAGTTGGAAGCAAATAATCACAGTAATTGACCAATTCGGCTTTGAAAAAAATCCAGAAAAGATCTTGTTTTCATAGCAATACTTCTACTTTGATATAATACCGACAACCGTTGAGCGACAGGCGGACTTGTTAAATTCAACACTTTAATATTTTGGTTTTGATTTTGGCTATTAATAACATACTCTGGCAGTTTGCATACGCCTAAGCCTTGTTGACAAGCTTGCAGGCGCATTTCAGGACTAGACAATACCGCACGGCCTTTAACATAAATAACCTGCTCTGATTCTGCCTGTCTAAAAAACCAAGGCTCATTATGCTCTGCTAAAACACAATCTAACGCAGATAAAGTTTCAATGGTTAATGCCTGCATTTCTGTATCATTTTTACTGGGAAAATGTTGATTAAAATATTGCCTTGCAATGTAAATAGCTTGAGGAAAACTCGCTAATTCACGCGCAATCCAATTAGACGCGGGTAACGTTTGTTCATGCAAGACAAAAGAAAGATCATAGTGAGGATCGAATACGGGTAATGAACCTGAATAATGATGGCATGTGATCGCTATTTTAGGGTGTAATTGCAAAAAATCAGCAATAATTTGGCTAATTGCTCGATTAAAAAACTCTAACGGTAATGAGATATTGATGTGCCCTTGCAGTTGATTTTGAGACAAAGCTAACGTCTCCTCTACTTGCGACAAGGCTTCAATATGTTGCCTACTTTCACAAAAAAGTAAACGCCCACTCTCAGTTAGCTGTTGATTTCTTGTCGTTCGAATGAGCAATTCACAACCTAGCTGTTTTTCTAATTGTACTAATCGACGGCTTAACTTCGATTTTGCCATATGAAGTTTGTTAGCTGCTGCTGTAAAAGAGCCTTCTTCAACCAAAATAACAAAAAGGCGTAAATCATCAATATTCGTCATAGTGTTCATCGTATTAATTTCAATCCTAGATCTCGTTGTTAACAGCAATCATCATCAATAAAGTCAACTTACCAGCTTTATTGTTCTATTTATAGAACAAACAATTCCATTATCACCATCTAATCAATTAATACTAACTTTATTACTATAGTTACCACATCAGTTCATAGCGCCACCGTTGGGCTAGATGAACTGAAATGAAATGAAATAAACTTAAATTAAGCAAACCATAACAAGGTAATTCAAGGAGTCATTTATGAACGATAACTGCACAACAAAAACATTAGATATTTCTGCCGAGCAATTCCAACAAGAAGTTATTCAATATAAAGGTAAAGTCTTAATAGATTTTTATGCACCTTGGTGCGGCCCTTGTAAGATGATTGCACCAATTGTTAAACAAATTGCTGAACAAGAAGCCGATATAAAGGTAGTAAAAGTAAACGCGGATAACAGTCAAACTTTAATGGCAAGTTATGGTATCCGAGGCATACCTACCCTATTATTGATAGAAGATGGTGAGGTTAAAGCAACGCAAGTTGGGGCTGCCTCTTTAAAGCAAGTGCAGCAATTTATTCACGGTTAAATAATTTATTGATCTAATTCGGGCAACATTTCGCGCTATTGATTACAATAGCGCAGAATTCATCAACAGGAACATATTGTTCCTCTCCGATAGAAAGGCATAAAAATGATGCAAATCACTGATCTGCAACAAGAGCAAAAAATTACTCCGTTATTACGTCTGGGTTTCCGCCCATTTTTCTTATGTGGTGCGATATTTAGTGTACTCGCCATTTTATTATGGCTTTTAATGTATCGAGGTGTAATTACTCTTTCACCCATGGGTGGTGGTTATTGGTGGCATATCCATGAAATGGTTTTTGCCTTTGGCGGTGCCATTATTGCTGGTTTTTTATTAACCGCAGTTCAGAACTGGACTGGCGTTAGAGGCGCTCAAGGCAAGACTTTACTTGTGCTTTTTCTCTTATGGTTAGCAGGGCGGGGGGTTTTATTATTCCCTGAATTACTTGGCAATACGATAACGACCTTAGTCGATTTAAGCTTTTTACCCGCAGTTGCTTATGTCTTAGCAAAACCTATTTTAGCGGTAAAACAATATCGAAATTTATTCTTTGCACCACTGCTATTATTATTAACACTGGTTAATATTGAGATGCATGTCGCAATCTATAACCCTGAATCATTTTCAGTCATCTATTCTGGTTATGCTGGGGTGATGTTAGTGACCTTTTTAATGTCTGTTATGGCTGGGCGTGTTGCGCCAATGTTTACCGCCAACGGTACAAAAACACAAAAGGCAACCCCACTCCCTTGGTTAGATTTATTAACTAATGGCAGTTTAGCCATAGCTATGTTCTATTTAGTTTTTCATCCAATGCTAGCGTTTTCACCAACGTTTTTTGGTGTATTACTCATTATTGCGGGTGTTTTTCAAACCATTAGATGGTTAAGGTGGCGTCCTTGGATAACACTAAATGTTCCGTTACTTTGGTCTATCCATGCAGCAATCAAATTTATTTGTTTTGGTCTAATTGTATTGGGTGCGAGCTATTTAATTCCACAGCTACCGAGTAACCATGCTTGGCATTTACTTACTGTAGGTGGCATGGGTGGCTTAATTCTAGCGATGATTTCTCGTGTATCATTAGGTCATTCTGGTAGACCACTAACACCACCTAAATCAATGACTATCGCTTATCTTGCCATTAATATTGCCGCAATGGTTCGTGTATTTGGCCCATGGGCTTTACCAGAAAAGACCCAAATATTTATTGATATTAGTGGTACTTTTTGGATGCTTGCATTTACTATTTTTGTCGTTAAATATGCTCCGATGCTAACAAAGGCAAGGTTAGATGGCCGACCAGGTTAACCTTGATAATTAAGTGTATATAAACTTTCACAAAGCCTTAGCAATAATTATACTGCTGAGGCTTTTTACTTTTTAAGGTCATGACAAAATGCATGCTGTATTTCTTGATAAACAAACGTTTAGCTCATCTGTCAATTTTTCAGCCATTGAGCAACAGGTCAGTAAACTCAGCTGTTACGCAACTACTGATGCGGAACAAGTTATTGAGCGTAGCCTTGATGCTGATATTATTATTACTAACAAAGTATTATTAACTAAAGAGTTATTAACACAGCTCCCTAAACTAAAACTAGTTTGCATAGCCGCAACGGGAACTAACAATATTGATGTTAAAGCAGCGAAAGCACTCGATATTGGCGTAACAAATGTTAGTGGTTATGCTGGCACTTCTGTTGCTCAATATGTGTTTGCCCAAATATTAAATTACTTTCAACAAACCGAGCACCACAACAACAATACCGCTCAAGGTTTATGGTCAACTTCAGAAACTTTTTGTTATCACGGCAATGCCATTACCGAGTTAGCAGGTAAAAATTTAGGTATTGTTGGTTATGGTAATTTAGGTCAAGCCGTAGCGAAAATAGCTAACGCCTTTCAAATGAATGTTTTAATAAGCGAAAGACCCAATGCCACTTTAACTAGACAAGGCAGACTTACATTTGAAGAGGTTATTCAGCAAGCAGATATTCTTAGCTTACATTGCCCACAAACACCTGATACCGAGCAATTAATTAATGAAAAAGCCTTAAAGCAAATGAAATCTACTGCCATGCTTATCAACACCGCTCGGGGTGCTTTAATTGATAACCATGCATTACTAAAGGCATTAAGCTCTGAGCAAATCGCTTTTGCGGTTTTAGATGTGCTTGAGCAAGAGCCTCCGCCTGCTAACCACCTTTTATTAAACACCCGGCTTAGTAACATAAAAGTTACTGCGCACATCGCATGGGCAAGTAACGAAGCGCAGCAACGCCTCATCAACTTATTAGCAGAAAACATTGCTGGTTTTAAATCAAACACTGCACTCAATCGCGTTGACTTAGAAACATAATTTAGGGCGTTATTCATGGACTTTTATTTTATAGCCCTTTATTCTTGTTAATGTACTCAACCATTTGCCTAGGAATTGTAAGCATGAGAAAACTCAGCTTTTTATCGATTTTATTTTGTTTAACACTACTCACGGGTTGTAATGGCCATTCTGATAATGGTGATGGTTCAACAACAAATGCTGTGACAAGTATTCAATTCAGTATGCTAGACAGCCAAGGTAATGCTAAACAAAGCTTCAATAAAAACGAAGCCATAACCTTACAGGCCAAATTATTTGATAAAAATGATGCTATCGTCGCGAATAAAGCCGTTTCCTTCAGTGCTACTCTAGGTACCTTAACAGTAAGTTCAAAGCTTTCAGACAGTAATGGTATCGCAACAGTAACTTTAACGAATGAAGAGGGTGCGCTAGGTGCGGGCATTTCAGGTGCCAACATTGGCGATGTGCTATCTAATACTATTGAGTTTGAATTTATCGATACCGAAGTTCCATCGACTTCACCAACAATAACGAGTGCCATGATGCTAAATGGCGAGGCTGTAAATCAATTTAAAGCCGATCAACAGGTGCAGTTAATTGCAACGTTAACCGATGAAAACAACCAAATCTTGGCAAATCAATTAGTGAGTTTTACTGCTGATATTGGCACAGTGTCGCCAGCAACAGCGTTAACCAATGCACAAGGTGTTGCAAGTGTTAATCTTACCAGTAGCGATGAACTGTCAATTGGTGCTGGCGTAGTAACAGCTTCTTATTCATTAACTAATGATATTGAAAACGCGACAATCAGTAGCACCTTTAATTATCAGATTTTACCTGCCGATGCGATTGTTGATAGCGATATTCGTTTAGGCTATTTCGACGACAATGACAACTTCATTGAAGGGAAATTAAATTTATCGATAAACAACAATCAAATTAGTGCTGGTGGCACGCTAGGATTAAGTGTTGATTTAATTGATGAAACAGGAACTCGGATTACCTCACCCATTCCAGTAACGTTTACTTCTAATTGTGTTCAAAACGAAAACGCTTCTATTGATGCATCTGTGCTGAGTATAAATGGTACAGCAAGCTCAACCTTTGAAGATATTAGTTGTGCTGGCTCAACAGGGACAGACGATGTTATTTTAGCCACCGTAGCCCTTAATGGCATTACCAGTTCGGCCAGTGAGACCATTAGTATTAGTGGTGAGCAGTTAGGCTCTATTGAGTTTATTTCTGCTGAACCTAATGCGATAGTTTTAAAGGGAACAGGCGGACAAAATAAGCAAGAAACGTCAACCTTAACTTTTAAAGTAAAAAGTGACCTAGGTAATATTCTTCCTCAGCAGAACGTTGACTTTACGTTAAGCACAACAGCGGGTGGTATTTCATTAAGCCGTACTTCAGGCCTAACCAACAGCCAAGGATTCGTTACCACACAAGTCTCAGCTGGCTCAGTACCAACAGCCGTTAGAGTTACAGCTACGGCATCAATGGATATTAGTGGTGAAACCCAAACAGTTCAAACCCAATCAGATTTGTTGTCAATAAATACTGGATTAGCAGAGCAACGTTCAATGACAATAGCCGCTACTGTTTTAAATCCTGAAGCGCATAATTACAGTGGTGAAAAATCAATTATCACGGCTTGGTTGTCTGATAATTTTAACAACCCAGTACCTGATGGCACCACGGTGAATTTCACTACCGAAGGTGGTTTAATTGTACCAAGCTGTTCAACTGTTAATGGTAGTTGTTCGGTAGAGTGGGAAAGTGCAGAACCAAGAGTCGCCGATCACCGCGTAACAATATTAGCCACAGCCCTTGGCCATGAAACTTTTTTTGATACTAACGGTAATAATATTTTCGATGAAAATGATGGTACAGCCATTTCAGCAAACGGTAGCTGTAAGGCTTCTAATGTTGCTTCAGGTTTTGGTAACATTGCAGCGCAAGCTTCTGGCTTTATTGATATGCCTGAAGCGTGGCGCGATGATAATGAAAACTGTACTTACGAAGTTGGTGAAAAGTTTATCGATTTTAATAATGATAACGCCTTTAATAATGAAGATAATTTATTTAATGGCCCACAATGTCAGGGCGATAAATGCGCCGACGAAGCCATGCAATCAAGTCATGTTAGAAAAGCATTAGTATTAGTCATGGCCAGTTCAAGGGCTGAGTACTACTTAACTGACGACTTAGGTAACACAATTTACGAGCAAAGTTCAGGTGCTTCTTCTCCTATTCCTGATATTGATGACGGTACTAGTAAAGCCTTTATTTTTAGCTTTGCTGATACTGGTACACCGAATCAAACCATGCCTCTTGGTACACAAGTCACTATTACAGCGAGCGCAGGTGAGTTACAAGGAAATACCAATGCAGTTGTAACAAATAATGCAGGGCAAGGCTTTAGTGATATGGAGTTTTGGTTAACAAATGAAGCTGGCGGAAACGCAACTACCGCAATAATTACTGTAACAGTGACTACGCCGAAAAACCATGTTACAACCATGACAACCAGTGTTGAATTACTTTAATTATAATCGGGGTCTACAGAACGATTAATATGCCTGAAAAGATAAGTTACCAGCCATTAACCGCTGAATATTATGAGCAAGTTATCGCCTTAGGCAATAAGGTACACGGTGATGGTTACCTCACCCTAGAAAAAATTGTCCTTTGGACTACTAAAGGCATTGAGCAAGTGAATGGCTCAACGGTTAATACGAGTTTTGTCGCATTACATCAAGGACAAGTGATTGGCTTTCGAATAACATACTCAGCCAAAAAATGGCCTATTGATGAGTGGTGTAGTCCTTCGCAATGGCAAGTAGCAGAAGATAAGTGCTGTTATTTTAAATGTAATACCGTAGATGAACAATTTCGAGGTCAAGGTGTCGGCAAAAAACTGTTAATGTTGGCGATTGAAGCGGCTAAAACTCAAGGCGCACTTGCTGGAATCAGTCATTTATGGAAGCAAAGCCCTAATAACAGCGCAGTTAACTATTTCAGCCGTTGCAAAGGGCAACCTATTGCTTCGCATGTGGGCAAATGGAATGAAGAAAGTAAGCAGGGATATAGTTGTGTACTCTGTGGTTACGATTGCCAATGCGAAGCAGCTGAAATGATTATTTACTTCGATAAGACATAGCCTCAATAAAGTTAATCAACCTCATATTGCTGTAAAAGTGATGCTAAGTGATTTTTAACGTCACGACCAAACAACGTTAAGCCATTACTTGTTAAGATAAATGATGAAGCGCTACCCATTTCATGTGCAATAAGGTTTTCATGTCGCAAAAAAGCGATGACACCGATGTGAGCTTCTCTTTTTTCACTGTTGTCTTGTTCCTCAGGATATAAATCAGCATAGCCAATCTTTGTCGAGGCTGGGAAATTCTCCATTAAGCTTGTTAATATTTTGACTGCACTTACATCAAATTTTTGAAATTGAACATCCATTGTTGATCCTTAGTTTTTAAACTTTTTTACTGATTCATACCCATTAGTATAAATAAATATCATGCTTCCCTTAAAGGTAGCAGATGACCACTATTATGACTTACAACAGCCCACCTTAATAGCTCTTAACTTGACGGTGGGAGTGACCAATCAATTGTTGTTTTACCTTGTTGATTTAACCATGCATTCGCTTTTGAAAAGTGCTGACAGCCAAAGAAACCTCGATAAGCAGAAAGCGGTGATGGATGCGGCCCTTTCAAAACACAGTGTTTCGCGGTATCAATTTGCTTTCCTTTTTTCTGTGCATGTGCCCCCCACAATATAAATACGCAACCTTCATGCTGCTCATTTATTGTATTTATAATAGCATCAGTAAAAGTTTCCCAACCAAGTTTGGCATGAGAATGTGCTTTACCCTGCTGCACCGTTAATACGGTATTGAGTAATAAAACTCCTTGTTGCGCCCAAGTCGTTAAATTGCCATGGCTCGGCGTTGAAAAAACATCAATATCAGTCTCAAGCTCTTTATACATATTGACTAATGATGGCGGAACTTTAATCCCTTTGGGCACTGAAAAAGCTAAGCCATGAGCTTGGCATATCCCATTATCTATACCGTGATAAGGATCTTGACCTAATATAACGACTTTTGTCTCGCTTAACTCAAAAAAACCAAAGGCATTAAATACATCCTTTTCTTGAGGAAATACAGCAATTCCTTCAGCTCTTTGTTTTTGAATGTCGCTGCTAAGATCACTGAAATAAGGCAGCAGCGACTGCTCATCAATCACTGCTTGCCAACTGTTGGCGATTGTCATTCGATTACTTAGCTAATAAGTAGGCACGTAATTGTGCAAAATCAGCCGACATATCTACCGATAAAATAGGTTCACCTGCACAGTCCGCTAACTCTTTTGGCAAACCGATAGGTTGACCAATAATGCTTTCAACAACTTCTTTAAATTTTGCCGGGTGTGCAGTACCTAAGAAGACACCAAATTCACCTTCTTGAGCACTATATTGTAAAGCTTTGCATGCAACAGCTGCATGTGGCTCTGAAATATAACCCAACTTAGCTAATTGAATAACCGTTGATTGCGTTTGCTCTTCGTCAATAGATACTGAACTTACACAGTCTGCGGGTACTATGCCTGATTTAAGCATGTGTTCAACACGCGGCCAATTATTTGGATTACTTACATCCATGGCATTAGAGATGGTTGCTACCGTCTCGTGTGGTGACCATTCACCTGTTTCCAAATAACGTGGCACAGTATCGTTAGCGTTAGTCGCTGCGATAAATCGCTTAATAGGTAAGCCCATCGCTTTAGCAAACAAACCTGCGGTTAAATTACCAAAGTTACCGCTGGGTACAGAAAATACGATACTATTTAAATCTGATTTCGCACGAGATAGCTGTGCAACGGCTTCAAAGTAGTAACAAACCTGAGCAAGTAAACGACTTATATTTATTGAATTGGCAGAGTTTAAGCCAATTGTTGTGGCTAAATCACTGTCATCAAACGACTGTTTTACCATCACCTGACAATCATCAAAGCTACCATCAATAGCTAAAGTCTCAATATTACCACCTAATGTCGTAAACATTTTCTCCTGAAGTAAGCTGATTTTGCCTTTCGGGTACATTATAACGACACGAATATTATCAATACCATGGAATGCATGTGCTACTGCAGCACCGGTATCACCTGAAGTGGCTGTTAAGATAGTGAGCTTCTTTTCAACACCCGTCGTTACCGCTTCTTTTTTACAAAAGGCTTGTAAGCACTTAGCCATGAAACGGCCGCCAAAGTCTTTAAAAGCTAGTGTCGGACCATGAAACAATTCTAAAACAGCCCTATCAGAACTTATCGGTTGCAACAATGCTGGAAAATTAAAGGCGTCGGTAACAATATTTGTTAGCTCTTTCGCAGATAAGTCTTCAGCAACGAAAGGGTGTAATATTTTGACACTACGCTCTACTAATGGCATTGCTAATAACTGTGCAATTTCACTTTCGCTGAATTTAGGTAATTCTGTTGGAAAAAATAACCCTTGGTTCTTACCTAGACCTTGTTTTACTGCACCAGCAAAACTAACCTGCTCATCATTTTCTTTTAAATTATAAAATTTCACTTCATTTATTCCTAAAAATTCTTTTCTTAAAATAGTTATTTTACAGCTAATTCTGCAGCGCCATTTTGATCAACCTGACACACGTGGACAAAGCCAAGGTTTTGTCCGTTCACTTCTTGTAAATAATGTTTTTCTAACCACTGAGCAAAGTCATTGGCTTGTCGCTCTGTTTGACAGACACTAAATAATGTTGGACCCGAGCCCGAAATACCTACAGCCAATGCCCCTTGTTCTATTAAATAATCATGTGCTTGCTGATACTTTGGCAACAAGCTTGTACGATATGGCTCTGCAACAACATCTGTTAACACAGAGAAAGCTTGTTGCTTGTCTTGTCGGTGACAAGCATCCACAAAGGTTGCTAAGTTTTGCCCATGACGAATAACATCAGCACGCGAATATTGCTCAGGTAGCACTTCTCTTGCAGCCTTTGTAGATACTTCAATGCCAGGGTAAGCCATAACGTAAAAGCAATCATTAAAACTGGGTAAAGTACGCGATATTACCTTTTCGTCAGGTACCATTAGCTGTAAGCCACCGTAATAACAAGGTGCTACGTTATCGTAATGTAAACTGCCACTAATTTGCGCCTCCATCTGCCCCATCATTTCCAACATAACTTGCTTTGAAAAGCTGAAGTTTTGGAATTTTTGATAGTACAAATTCAGTGCGGCAAGTGCGGCCACAACGGAGCATGCACTAGAACCTAAACCGCTACCCACTGGCATTTTCTTGTCGAGTGTTAAAGTCACTTCAACGACATCTTGTTTCGCTTTAGCTAATGCCTGATTAAACAATGATAAACATGACCATACTATATTATCTTCTTTACTGCTTGGCAGTTTATCAGCAAATTGACCTACAACAATTAAATCACTTTGTGATTCACTCAACTCAACATCAACGACGTCTCCCAATAAGGTACCATCAACAGGCGTAACCGCCATACCGAGTACATCAAAACCAACGCTAACATTACCGATAGAGGCTGGAGCAAAGACTGAGACTTTTTGTTTATTGTTAGCCATTAGTGTTGTTGCTCCCAAGCCAATGTTCTTAGTAAATCACCAAAAACGCCTGCAGCGGTAACCGCAGCGCCTGCACCATAACCACGAAGTACAAAAGGCAACGGCTGGTAATAACGACTGTGAATTGCTAAGGCATTCTCACCGTCTTTAATGCTATATAAAGGGTGCTCAGCACCAACAGCTTCAATAGACACTTTACATTGACCATTAACAATATTGCCAATGTAACGCAATACTTTCCCTTCTGCTTTTGCCTTTGTTATACGCTCACTAAAGCTGCCATCAATTTGAGCGAGGTTATCCATAAACTGATTCACATCACCACTGGCATCAAAATCATCAGGTAATACAGATTCAATCGTAATATCATCAAGCTCCAATTGCATGCCTGATTCACGAGCCATAATTAATAACTTACGCGCTACATCCATACCACTTAAATCATCGCGAGGATCAGGTTCCGTAAAGCCATTTTCTTTTGCTATTGCGGTTGCCTCTGACAGTGCCATACCTTCATCTAATTTACCAAAAATATAAGATAATGAACCTGATAATACACCTTCAAAACGCTGTAATTCATCACCCGCTTTAATTAAACTTTGCAAGGTATCAATAACTGGTAAGCCTGCACCCACTGTTGTTTCATAAAGAAATCTTCTATTAGTACTTTGCGCTGCACTACGTAGCTCTTGATAATACTGCCATGAATCAGTATTTGCCTTTTTATTTGGCGTAACCACATGAAACCCTTCATTTAAGTAATCAACATAACTCATAGCCAGTGCTTCATTTGAGGTCGAATCTACAAACACAGGGTTAATTAAATGGTTATCTCTAACAAAGCCTTTTAAATTATCAATGGTAACTGGCAACGCTTTTTTGTTTTCAATGCCCTGCTCTAACACTGACTGCCAGTTATCTAAATCTATTCCTTCTTTTTCAAAGACCATACCTTTACTTGTAGCTATACCATAAACTTTAAGCGCTATATTTTGCTCTTTCAAGCTAGCTTGCTGTCTTGAAATTTGTGCGATTAATTCACTGCCTACTACACCACAGCCTACTAAGAACACATCAATGGTGGGTTTATGAGAGAAGAAGTTTTGATGGCTCACTTTCATCGCATCAGTACATTTTCGCTGTTCAACAACCACTGAGATGCTTCGCTCTGACGAGTCTTGGGCAATAGCGACAACATTCACTCGCGCTTGTGCAAGTGAACTAAAGAATTTTGCCGCAACGCCACGTTGATGATGCATACCATCACCCACAAGAGAAACAATAGATAAGTCGCTTTTTAACGCTAATGGCTCAAGTAAACCATTTAATAACTCTAACTCAAACTCTTCTTGTAAGCTTTGTTTAGCTTGTTCAGCATCGTGTGAGTAAATACAAAAACTGATACAATATTCACTAGAAGACTGACTTATTAGCACTAAAGAAATGTTTTCTCGACTCATAGTGGCAAATACACGGCTAGCCATCCCTACCATGCCTTTCATCCCGGGCCCAGAAACATTAACCATAGTTAAATCATCAAGGTTTGAAATCGCTTTAACCCGTTTTTGTTGATCACTTTCATTTGAAATGAGTGTGCCTTCTGCGCTTGGGTTACTGGTATTTTTAATTAAGCAAGGGATGTGATACTGCGCTATAGGACCTATCGTTTTAGGGTGAAGTACACTCGCACCAAAGTAAGAAAGCTCCATAGCTTCTTGATATGATAAGTAATCTAGTAGTTTCGCTTCTTTGATCATACGCGGATCAGCGTTATAAACCCCATCAACATCTGTCCATATTTCACAACACTCTGCTTCTGCACAAACGGCTAAAACCGCTGCAGAATAGTCAGAGCCATTACGCCCTAACGTTGTCACTTCAGCGATTTCTGAATTACTCTCAGCATTAACCCCAATGAAACCTGGCATTAACGCCACAGGGTTTAACTTTGGATATTCTTGGGCAAATTTTTCTTTAGAAAGAACAAGATCTGCAACCGCATTCAGTGATGATTCATTGGTAAATAAAAATTTCTCTGGCGAAATGAGTGAGACATTAACACCCTCTGCTTGAAGTACAGCATCTAATATCGCAACGCTTAAACGTTCACCTGTACTGATAATACGTGCACGTATATGATCTGGGCAATATGACAACATTGTCGCGCCTTGCATATAACGCTCTAATTGATGTTCATAATTAGTTAAAGCCTGCTCACAATGCTGATGATTGAAGTTCGCAATAGAAGCTGATAAGTCATCAATAATTGTGGTAATTGCACGTTTAAAATGCCCTAAATCGGTTACCAACTTTGCTTCATCGCTGATATTTTCTGCCATCGCAACTAAGTGATTAGTTACACCTTGTGGTGCAGAGACAACAACAGCAAGATTTGATGTTTGCCCCTTGTCCATGATGATATTCGCAACTTGACGAAAACGCTCTGCCGAGGCAAGTGATGAGCCACCAAATTTAAGTACACGCATTTTGTTTCCCTTGTTTATAAAAGTAAGCAGTTTTATACAGCATTTATTTAGTACAAAAAAAAGCCCGCAACCTTTTTCAGGTCACGGGCTTCGATAAAATTTATTTTTTTTACACGTTAGCCAGCGACCGCCATCCTAATTCGGGTGGTGGTTGTAATAATAATGGTAAGTTGGCTGTTTGTAATTTTCATAGGTATAAAATGCCTGATACCGATAAAGGTGTCAACCTATTTCGAGCATTTACTCTGAATAAAAAGTTATAGTTTATGAATAAAAAATAATTTTTATATTAGGAATATAAGAGGGTAAGTATTTTTTATGCTGAAGCTTGTTGTAAAAACTCTGTCGTTTTTGCAGAACAGACCTGATTTCGGCCATTGTTTTTTGCGAGATATAAAGCATCATCGGCATGCATAATGAGCGTTTCAAAACTTGTATCTGACTCAGACAATTGGGCAACGCCAAGACTTACAGTAACATTAATATCTTTATCTTTAAACGTTATAGTGCTTTTTTCTACTGTCTGGCATATCCGTTCAGCTAATTCAAGCGCACCTTTTATTGGTGTCTCTGGCAGAACAATTGCAAATTCTTCACCGCCATAACGGCCAAAAACATCTTCAACTCTAAGTAAACTACCAATAGTTTTACTTATTTCTATTAAGACTTCATCGCCACCTTGATGACCATAATGATCATTAAGGTGTTTAAAGTTATCAAGATCAAACATGATTAACGATAGTGCTTTTTCATGCCTACGTGCTTTAGCAAATTCTTGCTCTAGTGACTCTTGCCAATGCTTACGATTATATATTTGTGTTAAGCCGTCAATACGACTCATCAAGGCGAGCTTATCTAATGCCTTTTGCAGTTGGCCTTGGTAATGACAAACATCGGTTGCATCTTCTATCAGTATGCAGATATGTTCAATATCTCCATCATCTTGCATAGGAAGAAACGTACAGTTCTGTGCCATAAACTCACAATCGGTGGTGATAGGTCTTGTATGGGGTAACTCAAACAGGTGTCGCCTTTGTTCCCAAGAACAAAAGTTTGGTGTACCTAATTGCAGAACACTAGCAAGTTTTCGTGATAACCATCGTTGAGGTAACTCAGAAAAAATATCAAAAATATTCTTACCGATAATATCATTAGACACTTTAGTGGAATGTACTTGTAAGTAGCTATTCCACATCACAATATTAAATTCGGTATCTACAATTAAAATACCTGTATTTAACTGATCCGTTATTTTGCTTGAGAGCTTCTCAGCAAATTTTTTACTAATTTCATCAGTTAATACGCCAGGGTTCATTATAGCTCTTCCAATATTCTATTAAGCACAACTTTGATATTATTTATTGCTGTTTCTGGAATGAGTAGCACCATATTACAATTGAACGAATAATCAGTAACCTGATAATTAATATTAACTTTTAGCGCTAAATCCCAATTAAAGGTTAATTGGTCGAGATGTTCAGAAAGACTATTAGCTCTACTTGGTAAAAGCTTCGGAGCGCTATAAGAAATTTGGTTTTCTATTTGGCTAGCAAATACATTTAAAAATGTTGTAGTAAGAATTGAACTGATATCAATTAATTGCTCATCTTTTGATAATTCATCTGGTTCATAGCCAAGTAAATCAGCTAAACGCTCAGAATCTTCATCTTGATAGACCAAAAGCGCTTCACCACGAATACCTTCATAACCAAAGAATCCTTGGCTAACAACCGCCATAGCTGATTGTTGTTGATCTAGCGTAGTGGCTAAACTATCAGCATCAACACTTTCAATGCTGGGTACTTTTAAGTAAACAAAACTATCCAAATAACGAGCGAGTTGATCACTCGCCTGACCCATTGCTACGTTAATTAGCTCTTGTAGGCAGTCTTGCTCATCTTCTGTTAAGCGTAATTGATTCATAATAAACCATGCTTCTCTAAGTTAGCGTGAAGCACATCTGGCTTAATGGGTTTTCTTAAAAACTCTTTTGCACCTAAGCCGAGTACTTTACTTTGCATTTCAGGTTGAATATCTGCAGAAATGACAAAGACATGACAATCGATATTTAACTTCTGAATACCTTGTAAAACACCGACGCCATCAATGCCAGGCATTGTTAAATCAAGGAACAGTATATCAATATTACCACTTCGCAAAATCGTTAACGCTTCAGCGCCATGTTGTGCTGTTTGAACATTATTGTGCCACTGTTCAGGAAGGCTTCTAAGCACTTGTTTTCGAGCCATATTTGAATCGTCACAAATAAGTACTGCAGGGTTCATAGCGGAACAATCCTTGGATTCTTATTATTTTAATGAAGACAATCTACCCTAAATGAGGCAAATTGTTAATCAACATTTGTATTTTTTTTAAATAAACGCTATGGAGAAAATAAAAAACCTTTAAAAGGTGGAGGTTATCAGCAAACAGGTAGTTATCCCCCCTTAACATTATAATGTATCCGATATCTGCCGAGTTTATTTATTACTTATTTTCACTGTATGCTACAACTAATTTTTATCGCTTAATTTTTACTGCTTGACTCTAACCACTGAATATTAATTACGCTCAAGTCTAAATTTTCACATACCTTCGTTTTAATCTGAATAAGCAATCTACGCTAATAAACCTTCGACACCGTTTTGAGTTAACTAGTTAGGGGTAACCATTGAAGTTGTGCTTGATGTTCTTTAAACCAACGTTTTGCTTCAACATACTCTGGGTAATAACAACTCACAAGTTGCCAGAACCTTGTAGAGTGATTCAAGTGCTTTAAATGGCATAGTTCATGGATAATGACATAATCAAGAATATCATTTGGCACCATCATTAATAAATAATTAAAACTTAACTCTCCACGGCTGTTACAACTACCCCACCGTGATTTATACTGCCTAATTTTAAAACTTACTGGTTTAAGTGAGGTTAATTCACTTAATTGTGCAAGGCGAGATGGTATTGTACTTAGCGCCTGTTCTTTGTAAAACTCTTCTAATTGCTTTTTCACTAATAAAGTTTGTACTTTCACGTTCTGAGCTTTTTCTTTCTGACGGTTGGCCAAGATAACGACTAAATACTTGCTATCTAACTTATCAGACTTAATAAAGGTTTTTCGTTTAGGAGCAAAGTCTATAACTAACGTTAATAGTTCTCCTTGAAATAGCACTTTACTGCCTTGTTCAAAACTCAAACAACCATCATCAACGTTAACTTGCTCATTTACTTTAGCTTTTAGCCACGATGATTTTTTAGCAACAAAGTCATGAATGAATTCTTTTGAGACATAACTAGGCGCTCGAACATAAACTTTGCCCGCTTTAACTTGCAAACCTAAAGTTTTTCGTCTTTCACTGCGGATCAACTGGTAGTTAATCATAAATTAGATTCCCAATTTATGATTAACTGGCTTCACTTAATTTTACAGCTTTTGCCTTGGTTGGTTTTTTCTTTACTTTCTCTTCGTTCTGCTCGGCTGCTTGTTCTGCATCTGAACTTACATTCTCCGTAGGCTCAGATTTTTTAACAACTTTCTTTGTTGCTTTTTTTGCAAGCAAAGCAACAAGTACTTCCTCTCTATTCTGTGCTAAGTAAATACTTAATTCCTCAGAAAGATTATCTGCTAATTCAATAGGAGCTTGGGCAAATACTTCCGCTAAGTTATCAGCCATATCCAACATTTTGTCATATTCATCTGCTGATTTCTTATCCATAAACGTCTTAGCCTCTACCCCGTGTCTAATTACAACAAACCGACTTTCAACTGCCATTAGTTTTCCTTATTCACTTTTGCGTTGCTCACATAATATGACTGCTTTGGTAATAAACAATCTTAATAACAGTATCACATTATCAGTAAAAACTGTATATAAAAACAGTAAGAAAAACTATTTTAAATCAAAACAAACTTAAAAACTCAAAAAAAGTAGTGTTGACACTGACACCTATCGCAAGATGAATGTCATTTTTTGTACTTTGTTTATGTACAAATAACAGCAAATGTAAATAAAAAATCCCCGTTTAAATCTTTAAATAAATGCAAAGTGGATGAAAAACATAGAGTTGGGTATTTTCATACTTGTTACAAACCTACCTTTAGTTACATTCAGTAAGAGAATTCGTACAACTTTTCTTGAAAAAAGCATCACTATTATGAGTACGAACTTACTGAACAGTTCGTCACTTTAACAACTTAATGAAAATAGGGATTAATCATGAAAACAGCAAAATCATTAACACTAGGTATTACAGCAACATTATCACTATTAGTAATGAGCTTACCGAGTCAAGCAGCAACACCTTCATATATGGAAACAGCATTAATCAGCGTTTGTAAAGCAGCACAAAGTAATAGTGTACAAAAGCTCAATCAACAAACGAAAACATTTAGACTGAAAAAAAGAACCGTCGCTTTAGGTGTTATGTGTAATGGTGAAGATATCATTAGCTTTGCCGAGACACATGGCGCGGATAAAACAGCAGCTAAATTGCAAAAAAGTATTAGTAATGTCAGCATCACCGATATTGCGGCTGTATCTAAAATTAACGTGAGCTTTAAATTGTAGACTCATTGAAGGATTTAGCATTTGATGAACAAACCAGATAGGGCATTTACTCTTTACCGGTAAATGCCTAGTCTACCTTCTCTAGCACTATTCCCCAGCACCCCACTTCTATTGCTCATGAACTTTGAGTTACCTTCAATACTTTACTCTCTGAGAGTGACGATTAACTTCCAGTTAAGCCGACTGTAGCTTAACAAATAACACTAAAAACTTTTCGTTAAAAAAATCATATCTCCCTAAAAAGGGCATAAATTTAGTCATAATTTAAGACCCTCATCGTAAGACCAACAACAACTACACCAGCTTTCGTATGTCTAAATATCAACAGGTGTAAATAATTGTAACAACTCTACTAAACCTCAATAAATTGTTCCATATACCTTTCAACCACTTAGTGTTTTTACGTAGTTTTTACGTAGGGGTTTTGCTTACATCCAAGTCAAAAAAACAGGTAACCTTTTTCGAAAAACAAGCCACTATTATTCATGAGCGATACATATGATGTCTCGTAATTTTAAATCTAGGGAGAAGACCATGAAAAACGTAAAAGCAACATTACTAGCATTAACTACAGCCGTATCAGCAATTGCAATCAGCGCACCAAGTCAAGCAGCTATGAATCCTTATATGGAGTCAGCATTAATTGAAGTCTGTAAAGCAGCACAAAGCAATAGCGTACAAAAGTTAAACCAAACAACTAAAAGTTACCGTCTAAAAAATAAAACTGTTGCACTTAAATTAATGTGTAATGGTGAAGATGTGATTAGTTTTGCCGAAAGTAACGGCGCAGATAAAACAGCAGCGAAACTTCAACATAGCATAGGACAAGTAGGTATCACCGATATCGCCGCAGTATCTAAATTAAAAGTGACTTTTTAACTTAAATTAGAGAAATGCAATGCGATTAGTAATATAGCACTCAATAAAAACTATTGAGTGCTTGTTTATCTTTACCACTCCAATAGCTCACTAATCACCAAAGATCCTTTCAAGCCAAGAGCGATTATCTTCTTTAACTTTTAAACACTGCTCTGAGATTCTAATACCTGCTGAAATAGCTGGGTAACTAACAGTACCGTCGCAACTGTGTTTTACAGCATTACCTGTTTTTAACTCAAATAATGTCATAGCGACACTTTCAGGTGTTGATAATTGGTAAGATGCTACACCATGCTTTTTCATGAAATCAGCAAACAGCGTCAAAGCACCATTACTGCCTGTTAAGCCTGTGGGCTTATTATTATCTTTTCCTACCCATGTAGTGACTAAGTTATTATTGTCATACCCTACAAACCAACTATCTCTTAAATCATTACTGGTGCCCGTTTTTCCTGCTAAATTTGCACCCTTAACCCGCCAAGATAATGATTTTGCAGTACCTGTTTTCGTGACTTGATTAAGCGCAAAGTTCATTAAGTAACTTGCGTTGGTCGAAAAACGTTGTTCAATTTCATTGGCATATTGCCAGAGAGTCTCACCTTGAGATGAAACAACTTTAGTCATTGCATGAGCTTCAATGAATTGTCCTTTAGCGGCAATAGGCAAATATAATTGATTCACCTCCAAAGGCGACATATTAATAGCCCCTAGCAACATAGAGGGTCTCATTATTATATCTTGTTGGTAACCTAATAAATGAATAGCATCAGCCACTTTATTTAACCCTAGGCTCATCCCCAAGTTTACCGTGGGTACATTTAAGGACTGAATTAAGGCTTCAATTAGCGGCACTTGCCCCCGAAATTGACCATCATAGTTTTTAGGTTGCCATTGCTGCCCTTTCTCACTATTTAAAGTAATGGCTTTATCATCGAGTAAAGTCGCGAAGTTATATTCTTCATACCGTTCTAATGCAGCAAGGTATATTGCTGGCTTTATCAACGAGCCTACCGGTCTTTTTGCTGAGAGTGCTCGATTAAACCCAGCAAAGTTTGTATCCCTATCACCCACAACCGCTTTGATCTCACCCGAAGATATATCGGTAACTATCATGGCTGTTTGCAAATTAGTCTGCTGGTGTTTGTTTTCAAGTAACGGTAATTGCTGCGCAATAGTTTGCTCTACTAACTGCTGGCTATGTAGAGAAAACCCCGTATACACTTTAATACCCGATTTTTGTAACTCAAAAGGAATAGTCTGTTTTAATTCTTTTTTAACCAGTTGCATATAGGCTGGGTATTTTTGCTGACTAAAACGGCGCTGTTTACGAATTTGTAATCGTGACTCTAACGCTAAAACAAATTCATCTTTTGATAAAAAGTTTTGCTCAAACATTAATCTGAGAATTAAATCTCTTCTCTCTTTTGCTCGATTTCTATGCTTCCAAGGATCATAATAACTTGGCCCTTTAACTTGGGCGATAAGTAAGGCAGTTTGTGCATGATTTAATTCTTGAATGGGTTTACCAAAATAAAATTTTGCGGCTAAACCAAAGCCATAAATGCCATTTGCATAGTGTTGACCTAAATAGACTTCATTAACATAGGCTTCAAGCAATTGATCTTTGCTGTATCTAAATTCTAAAATAAGAGCCATCAAGGCTTCTTTAACTTTTCGCGTTAAGCTCTTTTCTCGCGTTAAGTACATATTTTTAACAAGCTGCTGAGTGAGCGTACTACCACCTTGAACCGTGCGACCTGCACGTAAATTGTTATAAAACGCTCTTAAAATAGCAAAGGGGGAAACGCCTTTATGATGGTAGAAATTTTTATCTTCGATTAACAATAAGGTATCAAGCAGTTGCTCAGGTATATCTTCCAAACCCACTAACACTCTGTCTTCTTGATTATTTGCGACTATTCTTGCTAAAAGAACGGGCTCTAAAAAAATTTGCTGAACACGCTCATCATTGACATAAATATGCACTACCCGATTATTTTCTTGATCTATGGTGATTATTTTTTCCTGTACTAGCCCTTCTTGATGTTCAAATGCGCGCTGAAAAATAATCAACCGACTTTTCGATTGCGCAAACTCACCCGCATGCTTCACTTCACTGACTTTTTGATAGCCATTGGCCAATAATGATGCAGCAAGTTTAGGTAAATCAATTAACGCGTCATAATCAATTTGTTCTGCTTTACCATACACTTGAACAGGTATATGCCAACGCTGGCCTTCAAAAGTTTTTGTCACTTTAGCATCTAAATAAATCATATAGATAACTAGGGACATAATGACTGCAAAGCTAAACTTTAACAGTGTCATCATTAGCCAATTTGACCATGACTTTTTCGGTTGTGGTGTTGTTTTATTTGAGGGCTTTTTTCTAGGCATGTAATTAAAGTCTATGGTTGAATGTGACGTTTGGTTTTATTTGTTGCTTTTGCATTTGCTGGGTCATCAGGCCAATAATGTTTAGGGTAACGACTTTTCATGTCTTTTTGTACTAACTCATAGCTCCCACTCCAAAAAGCGACAAGATCTTGAGTCAATTGTATAGGTCTCTGGGCTGGAGATAATAACTCTAATAATAACGGCATGCCTTGTTTATTCTGTACTACACTAACATTTTGATAGATACCAATAACAGGTGTAACACTTTCACCATAAAGCTCTTGCATGGGTAATGACACTTTAGGTGACGCCTCCATGCTGTACGTTATTGGGCAACGGCGCCCTGTCGGACCTATATAGTGAGTAGGTGCCGCTTGTTCTAGTAGCTGTTGCTGCTGATAATCAAACAATGACAGCAACATAGTCGATAAATTTAGTTTATCTAATTGCTCTTTACTGACCACATCACTAACAAAAGGTTGAAACCAAAGCGAAAGTTGCTCAAGTAACATTGCTTCACTGTACGATGGTACAGTTATCTTACTATCTTGCTGTTGATAATGAGCTAACCACTGCCACCTCGCGATAAGTAACTTATCTTGCTTACTCCAATTAAGAAAACCTATCCCTTTCCTAACAATCTGCTCAGCCCAAACAGGTGAGAAGTCTTGTAAGCTTTCATTGCGCGATAGCGGTTGCTCTTCAATAACAATTGCAGCAAATCTTCGCTGCTTTCGCTGAATAATTCTATTTCGTTTTTCATCAAAGAAAGCATGCTGTTTTTCAATAATTTTTTCTGAAAAATATTGTTCAAGAGCTAACAATGAAACACTAGCAGCAAGTCTTACTTTAGCGCCTGATTTCAGTTGCATCATATCGGCGATAACAATATAAGGTTCGCCAGCGAGTACATCATCTTCATTTAAAGAAACACCTTTGCCATTAGTACAAATATATTCGCCTCGCACTTCTCTACTTTTAGCGATACGCTCTGGAAAAGCAAAAGCAAGTAATATTCCGCTATGTTCCAGTGAAACATTATTGAAATTTAGCTCTATAGATAAGGCACTAGCAAGATTTCTAGCTTGTTTAAAAATTCTTTGGTAACTCGGTTTTCGTTGAGCACTCCCACCAATTAATGCTTGTAATCGTAGTGTAAAATCACAATTATATTGTCCTTGCTCTTTCGTAAAAATATCACGTTCTTCAAGTGTTGCCGTTATTAAACACGCAAGCGCTACTTGCTGTGATTGAGGAGAAAAATTGCTCTTTGCAGATAAAATCATATGTGCAAACCGAGGATGACAGTTTAAGCGTGAAACCTGCTCTCCATGTGTAGTTAATTGTCTTTGCTCGTTGATAATATTAAGGCTGAGTAATTCATGCCATGCTTGTTGCTCAATGATGGCTTTAGGTAATTCAAGCATGGGTAAATCTGCTAATTGATTAACTCCCCACCTTGCTGCTTCCATAATAGTAGGTAACAAATCTTCTTGCTGTATCGCATGAGTACTTTGCTCAGGACGTCGTTGAAAATCCTCTTTTGCATATAACCTAATACATTTACCCGGCATAAGTCGACCTGCTCGACCTGCTCGTTGTACTGCTGATGCTTTGGCGATATTTCGTTGAATAAGTTTATTGGTTAACGTTGCACTATTATAGATAGCTACTTTTTCAACACCGCTATCTATTACTAAATCAATTCCCTCTATCGTTAGCGATGTTTCAGCAATATTGGTTGCTAGCACTAGTTTTCGTTGCTGCATGCTACAAGACTGAATAGCTTGTTGCTGCTCTTTAAGTGGCAACTCACCATATAAAGGTGAAATAACAACATCAGTAAATTCCATCCTCGACAGTTCAGTCGCAATATATTTAATATCAGCAACACCAGGTAAAAATGCCAAAATAGAACCTTGATGTGTCGCTAGTTGTTGCTTGATAACGAATAATGCATGCTCGCGCCAAAACTGGTTAGCGTTGGCTGGCATATACGCTATGTCGACAGAGAAACTTCTCCCTTCACTGTGTATCGCAATAGCATCAGGTATCGCCGCTGATAATACGCTAATATCTAACGTTGCTGACATAAGCAATAAGGTTAAATCTTCACGCAAAGCTTGCTGAACCTCACGCGCAAGCGCAAACGCTAAATCTCCTTGTAAACTTCTTTCATGAAATTCATCAAAAACAATTAACGCCGTGTGCGCTAATTCTGCATCATTTTGAATTAACTGCGTAAGGATCCCTTCGGTGATCACTTCTAAGCGAGTAGACTTTGATACTTTGCTTTCATTTCGTACTCGATAACCTATCGTTTTGCCAACAGGCTCAGATAATTGACTGGCCAAAAAAGTCGCAATGTTTTTCACCGCAAGGCGTCTAGGTTGTAGCAAATAAATTTTCTGCTGAGAAAATTTTGCCATAGTTAACAGCCATAAAGGTAAACAAGTTGATTTACCTGCACCAGGCGGCGCAGATAAAATAACCGTATTATGCTGATTTAAGGTTTGGCAAAAAGTGTCTTTTATGGCTTCAATAGGTAATGAAGAAGGTACTGACATAAGGAAAAGGTCTCAACTTACAACTGCGCCAGTGTAGCTACTTTGCTACTTTGATACAAATACCTAACTAAAAATCTTGAACAAAAATCGCTAACTCGTTGAACTTGCCTATAATTAACACAATGAACTCTTAAAAAATACGTTAAGGTTTTTTTATGATGAAGAAAACACAAGAGAATAGTGTTGAATTTTGCTTTTTAGCCGAGCCTACAGATGTAAATTTTGGCGGCAAAGTACATGGTGGCATGGTAATGAAATGGATTGACCAAGCATCTTACGCTTGTGCGGCTAAATGGAGTAAGCGTTATAGCGTCACTATTTCAGCCAATGGCATTCGATTTATTCGTCCTATTTTGGTTGGCCAAATGATTACCGTTTGCGCCCGCATTGTGCATACAGGCAGAAGTAGTATGCATATTTATGTGGTAGTACGGGCTTGTGATCCTAAAGATCATAACTATGTAGTGACTAACCGTTGCTTTATTACGTTCATGGCCACCGACGAAAGTGGTTATCCCATTAAAGTTCCTCAATATACTCCTGAAACCGAAGAAGAAGAAAAACTTGAACAAGTAGCCATGCATGCAAAAGATTTTGCCATTCAATTAGATCAAGATTTTGAAAATCAGTTAGGCTGGAAATGAGTCGATATTTCTTTGCTTTAGATTTAACAGAGCAAAGCAAACAAGAAATAGCTCAGTGGAGAACAGAGCATATTGACGAACACTTTCTGTATGCAAAACCAATTGCTTTGACAAACTTTCATATCACTTTAGTGTTTATTGGTAACATGTCTAAAGATAATTACTCAAACATACTATCGGCGCTATCAAATTCAATATCGCGTGAAAAAATTAGTGACCATTACGCAATTTCACTGTCGCACGTAGCACTTTTTCACAAACCCAAAGTGTTATATTTAGGGCTAAGCAATACACCTCAATGGTTAAGTTCGCTGCAACAGCACATTGAGCAAATAACAAATCATTGCATTGATAAACCTAACCATATAATACGACAAAACGATGAGCCTCAACACAAAGAATACGTGCCGCATGTTAGCATTTATCGTAAAGCAAAATCACTGCCTATACCAGCACCTTCACTTGACATTTATTTAACCATAAATAGCTTTAGCCTTTATGAATCAGTATCTTCTGATACTGGTGTGCAATACACGCCAAAACAAACATGGCTATTACCGTGAACCTTTAATTGTCCTTATTATTATTTGCTAAATAAAACTTGCAAAGATATAAAAATATGCTTACTTGGCAAGGGTTATATAAGTTGATATTAATATCAGTTCCCTTGAATAAAAAGAGATAGATTAATGCAATATTCAGCACACGGACGTTATGCCATTGAACAACAAAACAATATTCTTCTCGTAGATGCACAAGGCCCCTTTAACGAGATACTTGCCGCACAGTATCACCAAGATATTACCGAAATAACTGAAAAAATGACTGGCGAACCTTGGGGATCTTTAATTACTTTTAGAGGAAATAGCGTCTTTACCCCTGACGCTGAAGAACAACTTATCGAAACAACCCGCTACCGCATAAAGCGAGGAATGATTGCCATTGCTGTTGTTATCTTAAATAGCGCAAATGCCGACATGCAACAAATGCAACTACAGCGAATTTATCAAGAATGCCAAATCAATTTTCACGTATTTAGTGATCAAGAAAGTGCAAAAATATGGCTAGATAGCTTTATAGAGCAAGCCTCTCAACCTATCAAAATGAAACAAACGCATTTATCAAAAAAGTATCAATAAAAGAAAACACTGTCAGCTAGATGTTGGCAGTTTATTTCACAACGATAAAACTCTTTCTAGTTTCCTTCATCATTACCCCTCTTACATTTAGTGAAACGACAAATTATACTTTGCCCATAGTTTACCAAAAAGATGTGTTATGCAGTTCTCTCCACCACTTGATAAAGCCACGTTAATTAAAAGATATAAACGTTTTCTCGCTGATTTAACCTTACCTGATAACTCAGTTCATACAGCACACTGCGCCAATACAGGAGCAATGAAAGGCTGCGCCGAACCTGATGACATTGTGTGGTATAGCACATCAGATAATCCTAAACGAAAATACCCCTTTAGCTGGGAGTTAACTCAAACCAAACTAGGCGACTATATTTGTGTGAATACGCAACGAGCAAATCAGTTAGCAGAAGAAGCGTTGCATAACAACATCATCAGTGAGTTATCAGGTTTCTCTTCTTTAACACGCGAAGTAAAGTACGGTAATGAAAATAGTCGAATCGATATTTTATTAACTTATGAAAACAAACCCGACACCTATGTTGAAGTTAAATCTGTCACGTTACTTGAAGACAACGGGCAAGGCTACTTTCCTGACGCAGTAACAACCCGAGGGCAAAAACATTTACGAGAACTGATTGATATGGTGTCGCAAGGACACAGAGCGGTTTTATTATTTACAATACTTCATACGGGTATCGATAACATCCAGCCCGCAGCACATATCGATATAAAATATGCACAATTATTAGCCGAAGCTGCTGCTAATGGCGTCGAGATTCTAGCTTATAAAGCTCAAATAAATGCTTCTGCAATGAGTTTAACGTCAGCTATACCTGTAAATATAAAGCCGTAATGATAAAAGGTGATTCTTTAATATCCTAAGTTTTTTGTGAGTAAAGTTGAATAATGGCGAGATATTTATTGACTAACACTAGTAAAAATTGCTAAAAAAGCTTGCCCATAAATAAAGGCAAAAGTTATTTATAGGTAAAAATAATTATAAAGCACTGATTAATTTAAGTTAAATATATATTTTTCTATCTGCAGTTGATTTTTTTTAGCTGCGTCACAATATATAGCAAATTAATTAAGTCATATATAAAAATATTGGCACTTACAACCAAGCACTGTCACGGAAATATGTGATATATTTATAAATAGTCTTGGTCTATGTAGCACTAGGAGATTAAGCATGCCAAACAGCACAAACAAAGCACTAGGTATTTTAGCATTAGCGGGCGTAGAGCCATATCAAGAAAAAGCTAATGAAGAATACATGAACGAACCACAACAAGAGCATTTTAAGAAAATATTAGATGCTTGGCGTGTACAACTTCGTGAAGAAGTTGATCGTACGGTAACTCATATGCAAGATGAAGCTGCTAATTTTCCTGATCCTGTTGATAGAGCAGCTCAAGAAGAAGAGTTTAGTCTTGAATTACGTACACGAGATCGTGAACGTAAGCTCATTAAAAAAATAGAGAAAACATTACAGTTAATCGAAGATGATGATTTCGGTTTTTGTAAATCTTGTGGTATCGAAATAGGTATTCGCAGATTAGAAGCAAGACCGACTGCAGATCTTTGTATTGAATGTAAAACCTTAGCGGAAATTAAAGAACGTCAAATGGCTGGCTAATTACGCTGACCTTTCCCTATGGAATTCAATTCGCCTGAGCGACCATTAACGAGCAACACTGTTGCTGGTTATCGTGGTCGCTTTGCTCCCTCTCCCTCTGGTTTACTTCACTTTGGTTCACTCATTGCCGCCCTAGCAAGCTTTCTTGATGCAAAAGCACATCAAGGAAAATGGCTCGTTCGCATAGAAGATATTGATCCACCAAGAGAGTTAACTGGCGCTAGCACTAACATTTTAAAAACTTTAGATGCTTACGGGCTTCACTGGGACGAAGAAGTTCGCTATCAAAGTCAACAGTCTGAACGCTATCAGGCTCTACTGTCTGCGTTAAAAAAACAACAGCTTAGCTATTATTGCCAATGCACTAGAGCGCAAATCAAGCAGGTCGGCGGGATATACCAAGGTCATTGCAAACCTCTATCACTTCCAGCTCAAGACAGCGCAATTCGCTTGATAAATCATTTTGCCATTCATACCTTTGATGATATTTTTCAAGGGAGCGTGACTTGCGATATAAACCTAGCTCAAGAAGATTTTATTATTCACCGAAAAGATGGCTTATTTGCTTACCAATTAGCGGTGGTTGCTGATGATATTGAACAAGGTATTACCCATGTAATTCGTGGCTGTGATTTACTTGAACCAACAGCAAGACAACTAACACTATTTAAAACGCTTCAGCATAATGCACCTCAATTTGGCCATGTCCCCTTAGCGGTAACAAAACAAGGCTATAAACTGAGTAAGCAAAATAAAGCGCCCGCGATTGATATAAATAAACCACAAGCCTCGTTAATTGCTGCTCTGAAGTTTTTGGGGCAAAAACCTGAAAACCAATTAGTTCATGCGAGTGTTAACGAAATTATCTACTGGGCAATTACCCACTGGCAAAGAAATTACGTGCCGAAAATGGCACAAATAGTCATTTAAGTTTAATGTCTATCACTCAATTAAGAAAAAAGTCGACCAATTAAGGAAAGAATATGTCTAAAACACTTGTGATCACAGGAGCAAACCGCGGTATCGGCTTTGCTATGGCAAAACTGGCTCATAGCCAAGGACACAAAGTCTATGCTTTATGTCGCCACTCTTCTGCTCAACTCAATGCGTTAGGCGTACACGTTATCGAAAATATTGATGTTGCCACCAAAGACGGAATAAATAATGCTACAGCCGCCTTGAATAATGTCTCTATCGATCTATTGATAAATAATGCTGGCATATTGCGTAATGAGAGCTTACAAGATTTGAATACAGATACTATTAAAGAACAGTTTGAAGTAAATGCCCTTGCTCCTTTATGTCTAACCCATGCCTTATTAAACAACTTATCATCAGGAAGCAAGGTTGCCTTAATTACATCAAGAATGGGCTCTGTCGCTGATAACACTTCGGGTAGTCGCTATGGCTATAGAATGTCGAAGGCGGCATTAAATATCGCCGGTATGTCATTAGCACAAGATTTAAAAAGCCAAGGTATTTGTGTAGGCATTTATCACCCAGGTTATGTGCAAACAGATATGGTTAACCATGGGGGAGATATTAGTAGCGATGAAGCTGCGACACGCCTACTAGGTTTAATGGATAAATTAACACTAGCCGAAACGGGTGTATTTAAACATTCTAACGGTGAAACTTTACCTTGGTAAGGCGCCTTCCCCTAATTTGTCGCTAAAACCTTGAACGGTCAGGCCACTGCAACACAAGGTTTTAGCTAAAAAACTTACACCGTTTGCTGCGCTCATAACAAACTGTCGTTTTTTTATGCTGTTTTGCCTCGCTATAGTTCTCTTTTGCGGCGCACTGTTATATCATTGCTCGATTATTTTTAAGTGTTTTTTAAAAGGTCATCCACTATCAAAAGCGTTATCAATTTATGTAAAAAGGTTTTAACGGGCAGAGGCAAAAAATCACAAACCTCAAAACATGCAAAAACACTTGAGCAACCTATTATATTATCTCGTGATGAGCACCCTGTCTCACGTCAATTCATTAGCCCTAACGCACTAAAAGTATTATATCGCTTAAATAAAGGTGGTTATGATGCTTACCTTGTTGGTGGCGGTGTACGAGATATTTTACTTGGCCTAAAACCAAAAGATTTTGATATAGCCACCAATGCAACGCCAGAGCAAATTAAAGCACTATTTCGTAATTGTCGTTTAATTGGTCGACGCTTTCGTTTAGCACATATTGTTTTTGGCAGAGAGATTATTGAAGTCGCTACTTTTAGAGGCCATCACGACAGCGCAACTGAAAAAGAAAAAAGCTGCAAGAAAACCTCTAAACAAAGTGAACATGGCATGCTACTTAGAGATAATATTTATGGCAGCATTGAAGAAGATGCCGAACGTCGTGATTTCACGATTAATGCGCTTTATTACTCCAGCAAAGATTTTAAAGTTTATGACTTTGCTAACGGCGTGCAAGACATTAAAAATAAGCAAATTCGCTTAATCGGCGATCCTGAAACACGTTACCGTGAAGATCCTGTGCGCATGCTAAGAGCCATTCGCTTTGCCACAAAGCTTGATATGGCTATTAGTGAAGAAACGCGCGCGCCCATTAAAGCACTTGCTCCTTTAATGGCAAATATACCGCCTGCCAGAATGTTTGAAGAATTCTTAAAAATGTTTATTTCAGGCAAAGCGATTGAGAATTATCAGGCATTGCGTGAGTACGATTTATTCAACTTTTTCTTCCCCGGTGTTGAACAAGCATTTAAAGATGATGAAAACAATTATCCTTACATGCCAGCTTTCATTAACCTTGCCTTAAGTAATACCGATAAACGCATTAATAATGAACAACGTGTCACGCCAGCATTTTTATTTGCAGCGATGCTTTGGTATCCACTGCAACAGCAGATTAAGCAAATAAAATTACATAACTCATTAACTCCTCAAGACGCTTTTTTTGCTGGATTAAATGAAGTTATGCCTGAACAACAAAGAGCAATTGCTATTCCTAAGCGTTTCCAAGCGGTTATTAAAGATATTTGGATACTGCAAGATAAACTCTCTAGAAGAGAAGGTAAGCGCGCTTTTAAAACATTTGAACACCCTAAATTTAGAGCCGGTTACGACTTCTTATTACTCAGAGCAGAAATTGAATCAGAGGATGAAAAGCTTGCTGAACTAGCTAAATGGTGGACCGATTTTCAGCAAGTTTCATCAGAAGCTAGGTTGCAAATGATAAAATCAGTCAAAGCACCACAAGGTGGTAAACGTCGCACGCCAAGAAAACGCAGAAAACCAGCAGTACAAACTCACGACGGCTAAAAGCAATTTATGACGACTGCATATATAGGTTTGGGCAGCAATTTATCTAACCCTAAAGATCAGGTTAGACAAGCCGTTGCTCATATCGGCACAATAAAGCAAAGCCACATAGTGGCTGTATCTTCTCTTTACTTGAGCAAACCAATGGGCCCTCAAGACCAAGATGATTATATCAATGCGGTGTTAGCTTTAGAAACAACCCTATCTGCGATTGAATTACTCGACCAATTACAAGCAATAGAAAATTCAGCAGGAAGAGTAAGAAAAGATAACCGCTGGGGTGCGCGTATTTTAGATCTAGATATTATTTTATTCGGCGATGATATTATTGAAAACTCACGACTAACGGTGCCTCATTACGGTATGACTGAGCGTGAATTTGTCCTTTACCCCCTTATTGAAATTGCACCAGAGTTAGTTTTACCCTCAGGACAATCTTTAAAATCATTGCTTGATAACGTCAATATCAATGAAATGATAAAACAAGAAGCAATCTGTTTTTAATAATTCACCATTTTTCTTTTCTACATAATGCGCAGCAATGTTATTTATTAGTAATAAATAGGATAAACTAGTCTTAATACTATATTCAATGAATGGCAAAGTGCCTGTTGGGTATAGCAAAACAAATTGATAAATTCGGAAATATTATGGCTAAAATTACCACTGCAAGTCTGCTGAAAATGAAGCAGCAAGGCGAAAAAATTTCGACAATTACTGCCTATGATGCCAGCTTTGCTAAATTATTTGATCAAGCAGGTATTCACGCTATCTTAATTGGTGACTCTCTTGGTATGGTACTGCAAGGTCAAGATGACACCTTACCCGTTACTATTGAAGACATGGCATATCATACTCAATGTGTAAAACGCGGCGTAACAGAAACATTAATTATCGCTGACATGCCCTTTATGAGCTATTCCAATAAAGAGCAAGCACTAAACAACGCTGCAAAACTAATGCGTGCTGGTGCTTCAATGGTAAAAATGGAAGGTGGTGCTTGGTTAAATAAAACCATTACAGCACTTGTTGAGCGTGGTATTCCTGTTTGTGCTCATCTTGGGTTAACGCCTCAATCAGTGAATGTTTTTGGCGGCTTTAAAGTACAAGGTCGCGACGCAGATAAAGCTCAAAAAATGATAGATGATGCGAAAGCGCTAGAAGCTGCTGGCGCACAATTACTCGTATTAGAATGTATTCCAAGTGATTTAGGTAAGGCCATTACTGCTGCTGTAACCATCCCTACTATAGGTATAGGGGCTGGTAAAGAGACTGACGGTCAAATCCTTGTAATGCATGATGCGCTTGGTATTTCGTGCAGTTACATGCCAAAATTTTCTCGTAACTTCTTAAAAGATACGGGTGATATAAAAAAAGCCATTGAACTCTATATCAGTGAAGTTTCTTTAGGAAACTTCCCTGGTGAAGACCATATTTTCAAATAACTAATTGACTCCTTATGATTACAGTTACCGATATTTCAGAATTACGCCAACAAGTCAAAGCTTGGCGACAACAAGGCTTAACCATCGCTTTTGTTCCGACCATGGGCAATTTGCATGAAGGTCACATTTCTTTAGTCGATGAAGCCCATAACCACGCTGATAAAGTGATAGCCAGTATCTTCATTAACCCAATGCAATTTGGTGCTAATGAAGATATCGATAGCTATCCTCGAACAATGGAAAACGACCAACAAAAGCTTATTGCTGCAGGTACCGATTTACTTTTCACTCCCACACCTGAGATTATTTACCCTAAAGGTATTGCGAAACAAAGCTTTGTTGAAGTACCTAATGTTTCAGATGGTTACTGTGGTGAAAGTCGACCTGGACATTTTCGCGGTGTGGCAACCGTTGTTTGTAAACTATTTAATCTGGTACAGCCAGATGTTGCGTGTTTTGGTTTGAAAGATTATCAACAAGTTCAAGTGATACAAACGATGGTTGAAGATTTATCTATGCCGATTGAAATTATCCCTGTACCGACAGTGCGAGAAGCAAATGGCTTAGCGTTAAGTTCAAGAAATGGTTATTTAACCACTGAAGAAAAAGCCATTGCACCCGCGTTACAGCAAAATCTGCAATGGTTAGCGCAAGAGATTGAGTTTAGTCGTAAAAACAGCCCTGATAATAGCCCTGATTTTATTGGCTTAACAAAGAAGGCTTCGATGGCAATTGATGCTACAGGAATGAAAACAGACTACATTCATGTTTGCCATGCCCGCACATTACAACCCGCCAGCGAAGATGATACTGAATTAGTCATTTTAGCCGCTGCGCATTGTGGTAAAGCAAGGCTCATAGATAATTTACAATTATTTCTTTAAGCAAAAAGCATTAAAAACAAAAAGAGCTTCATTATCATGAAGCTCTTTTTTTATACCGTTTACAACTAATGGAATAAAGTAACTAACCTCAGCTAGGGATAATAAATAGCTCCCTAGCAGCTATTTTCCTTACTTCTGTGTTAAATTCATAAACAATTGAATAACTATTCTTAATGAATTTTCTTTGAATGAAAGAAACTATCAAGCTAGTGAGTTGCTAAAACTACAAGTCTAACAATTTCAGACGATTAACTTATCTCTTAACCCGAGTATAGGTTAACTATATTAGCTTGCTGCTGATAAAAGTTGCGGTAAAAAATTCTCACTTTCTTGAGCAAGTTGGCATTGTTCAGCTAAAATATCGTGAAGAATTTCCTTACTTGTTAATGGATTAGCTAGTACAACTCTAAATACGATAACTTTCTCGCCATTATAGCGCGCCACCTCAATACGAGTTCGAGAAACAAACGAGCGACCATCTTCACGTTGGCGTTTTTGAATAAACTTGGTTAATTTACCTAATAATAAATTGACTGCCGCTAATGCTTCTTTGTCATTTTCATTGTTGAACTTAGTCAGTAAGTTTTGCACTTGTTTCGGCGCATAACGGTACGTTAATAAACAAAGTTCAGGTTTTGTTATCAACTCAAAATCATCATGCTGGGTAATTAAGTCAGCAAAGTATTCTGCTTTTTCAATCGCTTGATTTATTAGCATTTCATAACCCGGGCGGCTAATAATATGCAAACTAGAATAAACCAGCATTGCCATGCCAGGTCTTGAACCTTCTAATGTATTACTACCTAAATCTTTTGAACCTTTACGTAAAATATATTCAGCATGATGCTCAATCGCTGCGACCGACTCAGGATCTTTAAAAATCACTAAACCAGCTCCCATAGGCACATACATTTGTTTGTGTGCATCAATGGTAACAGAGTCTGCCAATTCTATTCCTTTAAGTAATGGGCGGTATTTATTAGAAAGCAGAGTTGCACCACCCCAAGCCGCATCAACATGAAAATGACATTGATACTGCTTAGCAATAGCAGCCATTTGTTCAAGCGGGTCAATATTACCTGTTTCGGTGGTGCCAGCAACACCAACAATTGAGAGTACCTTAATATTTTCTTTTGCTAGTTGCTGACATTTTTCAGCTAGCTTTTGGCAGTCAATTTTATTATTTTCATCCGTTGCAATGGCAATGACACTTTCTTGCCCGATACCTAAAATATCTGCCGACTTTTTCAATGAATAATGACCACGTTCAGAAACAAGAATTGCTAAGCCGTTATAACCATAATGTTGCAGTGCAGCAAAAATCCCTGAGCGAGAAACGCCGTTAAAGTTACCGTCAGGTTTTAATAGCTTATTTCGTGCTACCCAAAGCGCAGTGATATTAGCAACCGTACCACCTGAACAAAAAGCGCCTAAAGAGTGTTTGGCACTATGCATCCACGCTTGATAAAAGCTCTCATCTTGCTGATAAACTAAATTATGCATCATCCCAAGCACTTGACGCTCAAGGGGCGTAAAAGCTTTCGAGGTTTCAACTTTAACGAGGTTTTGGTTTAAGCCAACCATCAATTTAGAAAGAGGCAAAATAAAGGAAGGTAATGCTGATGTCATATGACCAATAAAGCTTGGGCTTGACGTATGCACAGATTGCGCAACCAGTTTATCAAGTAAATGATCCATATGATCAGACACAAAAGCGGGTTGCTCAGGTATTTGAGCATCAATAAAGTCTTGTTCAATATCAGTTAAGGCATTTTTAGTCGCAACAATATGGTTGCCTAAAAATCCCGCCAAATTGTGCGACATCTCTTGCTCAATAACCCCTAGCGTTGAATCTGGGGCTTCAGCAATGGTAAAAATTTGATGTAATGATTCTGGCGTTGCCTGTGCTGTACGCTTAGCTGCTCTCATAAATGTTCACTTTTCAACACGTCGTGTGAAGGATTAACTTACGTTAATACTGAGTCGTTCACGGTGTAAACTCATAACTCCATTTAAGAAAACACCCAAGGAAATAAGCCCTGCACTTTAATAAAAAAAGAGCGAAAAGTCTCGTGTTTTTACCGTTATTTATCGACTATTCACTAAAGTTATACGCCATTTAACACAAAATTTGTATTATTTAAGCTACAAATCAAGAAATAAAAAGTCACTAAATCATTAATCACGTTGAAAATTAAGAAAAAAAAAGAGAAGTCATTGACCATTGTTAGTACGCTGTATATCCTTGCAGCTATCTTTGTAGATGGGAAAAAATTCATGCTAAAAATCACCAGCTCTGTCCTGTTATCACTCGCCATGTTTATGCCTTTATCAAGCTATGCCGATAGCCCCTACATTGGCGTTGACTATGTTTTAGGTGATATTGATATCTCAAGTGAAAATGCTGAACCTACAATGACAGCGCTAAGAGCAGGTGTAAGTAATAATCAAATTGCTTTTGAGGCACAATATTTGTTATCTAATAACAGTGATAATATTTACCGTATGGAGTTTGATCTAAAGCAGAGCGTCGGTTTGTTTACTGTACTGCAATCTGAATCGATGAACGGTTTTCGTTTTGATGTTTCACTAGGCTATGCCATGAATGAGTTAAATGTTTCAGGTCCCGAAAATACCTATAACGGTAAAGATGAATATAATGGTTTTGCTTGGGGCGTTGCTATTCAACAAGAGCTTCCTTTTTTACAAAATACACACGTAAGACTAGGTTACCAATCATTATATAAAGATAGCGATTTAGAAATAACAGCTATCTCACTCGGATTAACCTACCAATTTTAAGCTACTGATTAGCTGTATTTTATCATTCACATTTTCTAAGGCAGATATCATGTTTAAACACGTTAACTTACTATGTAAAAGCTCATTCATCGCATTAATTTTTTCAGGATTTTTACTTAGTGGTTGTGATACTGACAGCACAAACTCTGCTGAATTAGCCCGTGCAGTAGAACTAGAACGCCTTAGAGAGACTGGTACCATTATAGAAACTGTGACGATTCATGGCGGGCAAACGCGTTTAGTGGCCACTGAAACTCACCAACTCAGTGCAACAGGTGTTGATAGCAATGGTGATACCCGAGATATCACCAATGAACTTGTCTGGACTTCAAGTGATGAAAGTATTGCTAAAGTTAGCACAAAAGGCCTTGTTACAGCGATTAGCAATACTACGGCGAATCAAGGTATCGTTACCATTACAGGCACTACAATTAACGACATGTTTAATGACACTGAAATATCAGTAAGCGATGTAGCTGCCAGCGCAATAGAATTAAAGCAAAGCTCTCCAGAGTCAGGGAATATCTTAACCTGTATTGATGCGAGTATCGATGGCAATGTGACTTACGAAGATGGTTATACTTCTTTAAATACAGTTCGCGGTATGAGTTTTTCTGTCGATGAGATGACTACTGCTAGCATTGATGCTCAAGGTAATATTTTTACCTCTAGCGAAGAAGTTGAAAGTACAATAGTCACGGCAAAAATCGGTGAAATATCAGATCAATTAACCGTTACGGCTGATCCAAGTAGTTTAAATACCCTCACAATTTTACGAAACGAAGAAAAAGTAGATCTCATTTCTTTAGAGGTGGGTGATCGCTTAAGCTTTAACGCACAGGCAACCCTACTTGCCGAAATATCAGAAGAAGAATTCGATATTGATAACAGTGTTATGTGGCAATCAGGTAACTCAACTATTTATGGTTTAACTGCTGAAGGTGAAAACAAAGGGACTATGCTCGGGTTAAAACCCGGTATAACAACCTTAAGCGCACTTTGTGGCGGTAAAAAAGTCAGTGCGACCGTTAATGTATCAGGCGATGCAGAATTAGATGAGCTGCAAATTAATGATGGCGAAACCAATATAACCATCAGTAAAAACACTACCTTAGATTTAACCTTACTCGCCAAATACACTAGTGAATCGAGTTCATCGCTAAATGTTACTGAGTTTACTCAGTGGTCACTTAATGGCAGTGAGTTAGTAAGCGCTGAATTAATTGAACAAGGTACTGGCAATAGTAAATATCAGCTTACTACAGCGAAAGATGCAACGGGTACGTTAATTGTTTCAGCCATTTACGACGGTGATACGGTAAGTGTCATCATTACTATCGAGTAATGGCTATTAACAGGGTAATAACAACAATTTACACCCATGACGCAGCATAAATTAAACCAGCTTGCACAAGCACAAGAATCGCAAGTGCACTTTTTAAAACTTTATATTTGATAACAGTCATTGCTTTTCCTTAAACACACAAATGAAGAGTAATTATATATAGTGTAAATCTCACAAAAAAGATCACTATGATTCAAATTAAAGCAAATCACATACCAAAGTCATAAAGCTTTAATATACAGGGCTCTAGAGAATACCAACAAAAAAGCCATTACATTGCTGTAATGGCTTTTTAGTCAGTTTCAATAAGTATTAGTAAATTTAACTACTGGTTACAAACAGCAACTAATAGCTTGCCTCTTTAACAAGTAGCTGCCAGCATTGCTGGCCACTCGCTTGATACTTTGCTTCAAATGGCGTGATCGGCTCAGCATCGTTTACCTTAGTTAATTCTGCCACTAACCCAGCAATATCAGCAGCCTGTTCAAATTCTTCAAGGTAAAGTCGCCAATTACTACGAAGAATAATTTGCTCACCTAATGTAATCAATACCGGAAATACTGCACTACCATGCCAGCGACGTTGAATATGCTTCGATTTGGGCCATGGGTTTGGGTACAAAATATAATGCTTGGTAATCGGCCAGTTAGCCGCTTTCACTAAACGGTAAAAATCATTTAGATCGGCACGAATCAAATGAAAATTATCGCCATCATAGATTTCTTCAACATTACGATTGATACGATGGGCCGATTTATCAACCCCTATTACTAATGCATCAGGATTACGCTTAGCAAGTAAGCGTGTACTTTGCCCAACACCACAACAAGAATCTAAAATAATTGGGCCATCAAATGCTTGTACTATGGCATTGATCTCATCAAAAGCTGATTTTGTATGTGCTTGATACGGCTTTTGAAAAGGATGAGTTAAATGCTTTTCAACAATCTCTTCCAGCTTTTCATGTATACCTTTTTGGTTAGTAACGATGATTTTTGAATCGCCTGTCAGTTGTTCTTTCATCTCGTTGTCCATGTTAGCTTCTTAACCCTATACCTTTGCTGATTAACACCATCGCGATGGTAAACAAAGTGACAATAAAAATACCAATTACAGCAAAAGCCGTCACTATACTTACATCAGATATACCTAAAAATCCATACCTAAAAGCATTAACCATATAGACAATAGGGTTTGCTTGCGACACACCTTGCCAAAACTCAGGCAGTAAACTAATGGAATAAAATACGCCGCCTAAATAGGTCAGTGGTGTTAATACAAAGGTGGGAATAATTGAAATATCATCAAAGCTTCCGGCAAAAATAGCATTAATCAAACCGCCTAAAGCGAACGTGGCAGAAGTTAAGCTCACCGTGGCAATAATGACCCAGATATTGTGGACTTGAATATCAACAAAAAATAGCGCGACAAAGGTAACAATTAAGCCAACTAATATGCCACGACACATGCCGCCGCCCACATAACCTGCAACAATCACCCAATTAGGTACGGGGGCAACGAGCATTTCTTCAACGTTACGTTGCCACTTAGCACTAAAGAATGAAGACGCGACATTTGAATAAGAGTTGGTGATAACACTCATCATGATAAGACCAGGAACAATAAACGACATATAGTCAAAGCCGCCCATTTCACCAATGCGCTTACCAATAAGCGAGCCAAAAATAACAAAGTACAAACAAATCGTTATCGCTGGCGGTACTAAAGTTTGTACCCAAATTCGCATAAAACGATGTACTTCTTTATGTAAGATACTTTTTAATGCAATGGTGTTATTCATTTATGCTACTACCTTACTATTCTCTTTCGCGCTGCCTGATTGATTAATTAAGCTGACAAACAATGCTTCTAAGCGATTACTCTTATTACGCATACTTTTAACTTCAACATTTTGTAATGATAATTGTGCGAACACTTGATTTAAACTTTGGTGCTTGCTGATATCAATTTCTAACGTGTGATCATCAAGCTGTCTTGACACTATGCCATCAATCGACACTTGATGTTGCGTTGGCACTAAATCGAGAACAAAAGTTTCAATATCTAATTGTGCTAGTAAACCTTTCATTGTGGTGTTTTCAACAATTTCACCGCCATCTATTATTGCAATATTACGACAAAGCATTTCAGCTTCTTCTAAATAATGAGTTGTGAGAATAATAGTGATCCCTTCTTCGTTGAGCTGTTGTAAGAAGTCCCACATTGCACGACGAATCTCAATATCAACGCCAGCGGTTGGTTCATCTAATATCAGCATTTTAGGCTCATGCATTAATGCGCGAGCAATCATTAAACGACGTTTCATGCCACCTGAAAGTGCACGAGCTGGTTCATCACGTTTATCCCACAGCTCGAGTTGCTTAAGATATTTTTCAGCACGTATTAACGCTGTTTTTCTCTCTACACCGTAGTAACCTGCTTGGTTTACCAGTATATTTGTAAGCGGTTCAAACTGATTAAAATTGAATTCTTGTGGTACTAAACCGATATGACTTTTCGCCAGTTCTAAAGCGTTGTCAATATCGTGGCCATATATTTTCACCTGACCTTCTGTCTTGTTCACTAAAGAAGTCATTACACCAATGGTAGTTGATTTACCCGCGCCATTAGGTCCTAGCAAAGCAAAAAAATCACCCTGTTTAACTTTAAGTTCAATATTTTTTAGAGCCTGAAAGCCACCTTTATAGGTTTTCTTTAAGCCTGTAATTTCTAGTGCGTAGGTCATAAGCTATCTCAATACCATCAATATCTCTTTATGGTAACTCAATATGGTGGTGAAACTAGTATTTTCAATAGCCACTCGTGATAATTATATTTTGCGATTTCTGCTATCCACCAGTGTATTCACACCACTTAACGCCTTTCACTTGTCATGACTTTGTATACAAATTATAGTGCCATTAAGATTTTATTTAACCAAAAAATTCATGTTATAACTGGTCAATTTATATCAATTTTATAACATGATAGCTTAAGGAAATTTAATGCTGACACCCTTTTTCAAGCAATTCAATATAACTGTTACTATTGCGATAGCTCTTTCTATAAGTGCTTGCCAAACTACAGCAAACCATAAGACAACGGCTCAACAATCGATGAAATCGAGCCAATTATCGCTGGAAAGTATTTATAAAGATAAAACCTTTAAATCAGAGAAAATAGGTCAAATTCGTTGGTTAAGTGATGGCAGTGGCTATTTAAGTGTTGAGCAAAACCTTCAAGCAAAAGGTCATGGCAAAAGCATAGTTCAATATAATCCAACTACGTTAGAGGCGACGATATTAGTAAGTGCTGAACAATTAACACCTGACGGACAAGACAAAGCATTATCGATAGATGATTATCGCTTTTCAGACGATCGCAGCAAATTACTCATTTACACCAACAGTAAAAAGGTTTGGCGATCAAATAGCCGAGGTGACTATTGGCTATTTGATATAAACCAAAACCAGTTAACGCAATTGGGCGGCGAGCACGGCAATTCGAGTCAATTAATGTTTGCTAAGTTTTCGCCTGATGCCACCAAGGTAGCTTATGTTTTGCATAATAATATTTACCTGCAAAACCTTTCAAACCTCAACATTACCCAGCTTACCAATTCGGCTGGCAAGGGCATTATTAATGGTTTATTTGATTGGGTTTACGAAGAAGAGTTTTTAATTCGTGATGGCTTTCGTTGGAGCCCAAACGGTAAAAAAATTGCTTATTGGCAACTTGATACTAGCGGTAGTAAAGAGTTTATTATGATCAATAATACTGATAGCTTATACCCTACGTTAACTAAATTCCCCTACCCTAAAGTGGGTGAAACAAATGCACTAGCCAAAGTTGGTATTGTTGATATTAGCAATCAAAAAACAACGTGGAGTCAGTTGCCTGATAATTCTCGCAATATGTATATTCCACGAATGAATTGGTCTGGTAACAGTGACGAAATACTCATTCAGCATGTCAACAGAAAACAAGACACCAACCACCTTTATTTAACCAATGCAGATTCAGGTAAAGTAAAACTTGTGATGACTGAACAAGAAGAAACCTTTCTCGACTTTTTTGATGATGCTCGATGGATAGATAACGGTAAAAGCTTTATTTGGACCAGTGAACGCAGTGGTTGGCGTCATCTTTATCGTATAGCACGAGACGGCTCTTCAATAGTCAACTTAACCCAAGGTAACTTTGATATTACTGACATAAAAGCTATTGATGAAGAAAATGGCTGGTTATACTTTATTGCTTCTCCAGACAATGTAAGTCAACGTTATTTATACCGTAGTAAACTTGATGGCTCTTTAAGTAATCAGCGTGTTACTCCAAAAAATCATCAAGGGTTTAACGCTTATCAAATGGCTGACAATGGCAGCTGGGCAATACATTCTCACTCAAGCTTTACCCAACCCACCACGAAATATTTGGTAAGTATTTCACCAGAAACCAACAGTACGCATGTAAGTCAACACGCACTAATGAAGAACAGTGCGTTATCAGCTAAGTTAGGCCAGCTTAATTTAGCTCAAACTGAGTTTTTTCAAGTTGAAGCGCAAGATGGCATTGTATTAGATGGTTATATTACAAGACCTGCCAACTTTGATGCCAATAAGAAGTACCCGATAATATTTTACGTGTATGGCGAAGCATGGGGGCAAACTGTTCAAGACAAATGGCGTGGCAATGCTTTTATGTGGGATCAATATCTCACTAAGCAAGGTTTTATTGTCGCCTCAATCGATAACCGAGGAACTCGCGCCCCTAAAGGGCAAGCGTGGCGTAAATCTATTTATGGTGGTGTTGGTATTTTATCTTCTCGTGACCAAAGCGATGCACTAAAAGCGATGAGCAAACGCTGGTCATACATTGATACCGACCGTGTTGCAATTTGGGGGCATTCAGGTGGTGGTTCAATGACGTTAAATATGCTCTTTAGATATCCTGAGCAATATCATGTTGGCATTTCTTCTGCCCCAGTAGCAGACCAACTGCTTTACGATACTATTTATCAAGAACGTTACTCGGGATTATTAGAAGACCACGCTCAAGGTTATAAACAAGGTTCGCCGATAACTCATGCTAAAAATCTCGAAGGTAAATTATTACTCGTACATGGCACCGGTGATGATAATGTACATTATCAAGGAGCTGAGCGATTAATTAATGAGTTAATCAAGCATAATAAACAGTTTGAATTTATGTCATATCCAAACCGTAGTCATAGTTTACGTGAAGGTGAAGGCACTACGTTGCATTATAAAACCATGAAAACGCAATTTCTTAAAGAACATCTATTAACTCATTAGTCGTTATTTTCACTATAGTAGTTAGATGTATTTCATCATAAGAAGGAGCATATGTTGATTATGCTCCTTTGCGACTTATGCTAAATATTTTCGGCAGCACTGATAAAGTAAATCAATATTGATAGGTTTACCTATATGCTGATTAAAGCCATGTTTTAAATAGTATTTAATATCACTTTCCATCACGTTAGCCGTTAAAGCAATGATAGGAGTATCAGGGTGAAGGGGCTTTATTATCTTACAAGCCTCGACACCATCTAATATCGGCATTTGAATATCCATAAAAACCATATCAACGTGGTTACTTGCCATTAAATCAACGGCTTCTTGACCATTACTGGCAACAATTATTTTGGCCTTAGTTGGTGCAAGCATAGTTTTAAAAATGACTTTATTAATGTTGTTATCTTCTGCTAACAATATCGTTTTTTCTTTAAGATCAGGAACCTTTTTTGAATCAGCCTTAAAGTCATCTTCATTTACCTGCGCAGGTGAAAGAGGTAGCAATACTTTAAAAGTAGAACCTTTGCCTAACTCACTGTTCACCACAATAAAGCCATTCATTAATTCAACTAAGCTTTGACTAATTGCCATCCCTAACCCCGTACCACCAAATTTTCGCGTGGTTGAGTTATCCGCTTGCTCAAAGCGATTAAATAATCGTTTAACCGCATCCTCTGACATCCCTACACCTGTGTCTTCAATACAAAACGCAAGGTTACCTTGTTCATTGGTATCAATAACAATAGTTACCGAACCATGCTCAGTGAACTTAACTGCATTTGAACATACATTAAGCAGGATTTGCTTTACTCTGACCGCATCACCTAGCCAACCATTTTGATAGTTTTCGCCTTTGATGACTTTTAAAGTAATAGATTTTTCATCCGCTTCTAGCTTTAGTGCCCCGTATATAGCATCAACAAGAAGGTTTAAACTAAACGGTGCTTGCTCTAAATCTAATTTACCCGCCTCAATTTTAGAGAAATCTAAAATATCGTTAATAATAGTTAATAGCGTTTTTGAAGAGTACATGGCTTTATTTAGTAGATCATTTGCTTCAACTGATTGTGGCATTTGTTTTAACAGTTGAAGAGTCCCTAAAACACCATTCATGGGGGTTCTAATTTCGTGACTCATATTCGCTAAGAATAATGATTTAGACTTATTTGCTTCTTCTGCAAATTGCTTAGCTTGTTCAATTTCCTGTTTCTGTTGTGAAAGTGCTTCATTGTGCTCTTGCAGTTGTTCATTACTGAGTGCTAACTTTTTTGTTTGCTCCATTACTTTAAGCTTCAACCGTTTATTAAAGCGCATTTGTACAATGGAATAACTAATAAACAAAAAGAGCAGTAGCAAAGCAAAATAAACAAACCTATTATCAAACTCCAACGGTTTAGCGACGTATTCTTCTAATAACAAGCCTTCAATACTTGCTGATGAAGGCGCCATTTTCAAATCTTTATACGTTTGCGCAATTCGATCAAACCTTTCTGGGAAAACATTTCCAATGGCTGTAAAGCTTGGTTTGATTAAACTTTCAGTAATTCTGCCTTCTTCGAGTAATTGCTCTTTAGAAGATCTTGAACGATATTTATTCATGATAAGCGAAGTAAGTTCACGCTGGTTTTCTAATGCATACCTCCAACCTTTTCGCGTTGCTTCAACAAATCGCTCAACACCTTCGAAGTCCTGAGTTACTCTTTTTTCAGAGGTAAACAATAAGTCGCCATAGAAATCGATTCCGTAACTTGATGGATCAATAATATTTGTCGCAAGCTCTTTTTGTTGATAATTAAAAGGCTGATTAGAGCGATAAGCAGACATGACATCTGCTACACCATTAGTAAGCACCCAGTCATCAAAGTTATGCGGAACAAACTCATATTTGTCTTCATAAATACCAAACATGTGCAATAATGCTTGTAGTGAGGCATCATCAACACTTCGTTGGAACATGATTTTTTTCCCGACTAAATCATAGGGGCTGGAAATACCTGATTCCTTTAATGCTAGAAAAACCAACGGACTTGATTGAAAAATAGTACTTGCGATAACTAACGGTTTACCGTTAAGTCGCTGAACAACAATTGACGAGTCTGCGACCCCAAAATCAGCTCGCCCTTCTAGCACATCATTAATGGCACTGGTTTTAATATCTCTTTCTCTTATTTCAACATCAAATCCCGCATCTTGATAAAAACCTTGCTCTTTCGCTGCATAAAACCCAGCAAATTGAAACTGATGAAACCATTTTAACTGTAATACCACTTTCTCTTGCGCAACCACAAAAGGAGAGAGAAAAAATAGTGCAAATATAAGTTTCTTCATGTATGAATAAATTCCTAAACAGTCACTGTTAGCATAGCTTACTTTATTGTAATTAGTATTAATGGACATTATTAGGAAGCAAAGCATCTCTTCTCGATGAATGATGCTCAACAATAAGCCATTGTCCATTTCGCTGATGAAAAGTCATACTAAAACGAGCTATCACTTCGGTTTCAAAATCATCATCATTAAGTACAAACGAATAAAGCCCAGAACAAATGGCAGTATTGTCGAAACAGCGCAGGTACTTATCTAAAAAGTGTACCTTACATGATTGACTGTGAAGTAATTCTTCAAAATAACTACGAATAGCTGTATTAGTGATCCTTTGTGTTGAAATAAATGTTCCCCACAGTGCTGCATCAGCAGCATAAAGTGAGCAAAGATCATCTAACTTCTTAGCAGATAGATATTGTTGCCACCTAGCGAGTAAAGATAATACTTCTTGTTGTTGCTGACTTGGCTCATTACCGTTTTCAACAAGCTTCATATTTAGTAGCCCAAATTTATTATCATTTAACTTACTATAAAACGAAGACAAAGAATGTTATACAACAATAGATAACTTTATTTATCAGCCTATTTTTTATTTGCTGAGAACCATTACTTAAAACTATCACTGAAAACTATTACTTAAAGTAATTACTACAACCCCATAACTGCAAAACTATAACTGAGATGTCATGACTTATAACAAAGTAGCCATTATTACCGGGGCGGGTCGAGGTATAGGCGCAAAAACAGCAAAACTGTTTGCCCAACACCAATACGCCGTGTGTATTAACTATAAAAATGATGCCCACTCTGCCAACCAAGTCGCTGACACTATTAGACAAGAAGGTGGACAATGCATCGTTGTGCAAGCTGATGTTTCATGTGAGGCTGATGTTGAACGTTTATTTATCACCGTGGACGAACAACTTGGTACGCCTACTGTTCTTGTGAATAATGCGGGTATGTTGAAGCAACAATCTCGGCTAGACCTAATGACTGCAGAGCGAATCAATGCCATCTTCACTAACAATGTCACCAGTTATTTTTTATGTAGTAAAGCAGCGGTTAAACGTATGTCGACTCGATACGGCGGCAAAGGCGGTGTTATTGTTAATGTTTCTTCTGCTGCAGCGCGAACAGGCTCTCCTAATGAATACATCGATTATGCAGCGTCAAAAGGTGCGATTGATACCTTAACTAAAGGGCTTTCAGTAGAAGTGGCTGACGAAGGGGTCCGTGTTAATTGCGTACGACCAGGGTTAATTTATACTGATATGCACGCCGATGGCGGCGAGCCTGAGCGCATTGAACGCCTGAAGGGTAATATTCCCATGCAACGAGGCGGACAGCCAAAAGAAGTCGCAGAAGCGATTTATTGGCTGGCATCAGATAAATCTTCTTTTTCAACCGGAAATTTTTTAGATGTTACTGGTGGGATTTAGCTTTAAAACGATAGTAAAATCCTAATAGCGCTCAGCTTCGAGATAGTTTTAATAATAGCAAAGCAGTATTCACTTATTTAATTGTTCCAAATAAGTGAATACTAATGCTGCTGATGTAGCGAGTAAACTACACAACTTTTGCCTTCATTTTTGCCTTCATTTTTTGCCTTCATTCAAGTGAGTTTATCTCTTAGCTGAATTAATAAACAAAGATAAACACACCCTACCTAGGCTTAACAAACACTGCCGTTGTCAACGCAGGTACTGTAATACTCTGCTCTTTAACCACACTTTGCTTGACTACATCATCGGCCCCTGCCGCTTGTTCTTTATGCAATTGATAACCAGAGAAAGTTAACTCTTGTTCAGCTGTACCACTAAAGGTTTGGCTTTTTGCTGAGGTATTAAAAACGACTAATATATTTTGATAATTATTATCGACTTGAGCACCTAGGTTATCGTTTAGCGCCATGACAATTAATCCTGCCTGCGCATTTTCGCCAGTATTCAAAAAGCTTACTTTTTCAATAATCTCTTGTGCTGTTGCCAACCTAAATAAAGGAGTAGACATTCTTATCGCTAACATTTGTGTAAACACATCACTACTAAAGGTAATATGCTTTGCAGACACTTTATCTCTACCCTGATGCCCTACCATCACTTCTTTTATTAATGGCCAATTGTCTTTATCTTTTGCTTCTGGTGGTAATCCCACATGATAAAAGTTATTTTGTTTAGAAAAATCAACTCTATTGAACCAGTCGCCATAATCATAACTATCGCGTAAATAAGATTTTGAACGTAAGAACTCAGCGCCTAAATGTAAGAATGGAATACCCTGTGCAAAGAGTGCGAACGAGATACTTTGTAAATGTAAACGTACTCTATCTTCTGTTGAAAGTTCAAACGGCAGACGGTACTGACTGTTGTCCCATAGTGTTTGGTTATCATGTTTTGACACATAATTAATGGTATCCGCAGGATCTAAGGCATAACCAGTGGGTTGATCACCATAGGGAACTTCTTTACCTAATACTTGCTGTCCATGTTCATTGGTTAAGGTGAACTCAGCCAAATTTCCTGCTAAGCCTAAACGCAATTGCGCCATTTTCAGGTGGTAATCACTTAAATCTTTTGTCTGACTTTGCTGGTTATTCGGTAAGGTTAACAAACCATTACCTACACCTTGCCCCTTACGGGTATTATTGCCTGAGCCTCGAACTGCATCTCTTAACCTATCAGTAAACGTACCAATTTCTGTACCGCCAAGCTCTAACTGACTAGCTTGTACAAACTGGCGATTATGGGCGACTTCACCAAAGTTCCAGCCTTCGCCATAAAAGTAACTATCACTATCAACTTGTCTTACCGCTGCTCTTGCTTCAAGCATTGCTTGTTTCGGTTGATGCCCCATTAAGTCAAAACGAAAACCATCAATTTTATAGTCTCGCGCCCAAACAATTAATGAATCCGTCATTAATTTAGCCATCATAACTCGCTCTGTCGCGGTATTGTCGCAACAGGTAGATTGCTCAATAGCACCTGAGATTGGGTCAAGACGATGATAGTAATTAGGTACGATTTTATCGAGAACTGATTTTTCTTCTAAACCCGATTCATAAGTATGGTTATAAACAACATCCATAATCACCCTAAATCCTAAGCCATGAAGGCTCTGCACCATTTCTCTAAATTCAATAATACGTGCTTTACCTTGTGGGTTTAGCGCATAACTTCCTTCAGGTACCGTGTAATGGTAAGGATCATATCCCCAGTTATAGTTGTCTAACTCGCGTAACTCACTCACAAGTTGCTGTGCTTGGGTGCCATTAGGATCAAAGCTTGAAAGCACTGAAAATAGTGATTGCTCTGGCGTAATCGTTACACTGCTATTTTTTTGGCAAACAAAGGCATGAGGTGCGATAGCACATACTTTGGCCATACTGTCATACAGATCAATAGCTTTGCTTTGATCTTCATTGACGGTGCCAATGTCATAAGTGGGTAATAGGTGAACGGTATTTAATCCCGCTTTTTGCAGTGATTTTAAGTGCTGCATACCGTAAGAGTCTTGCTCACTAAATGCCTTGTATTTACCACGAAAACGGCTGTCTGACAGTTTGCTATCAATCGAACTAAAATCACGAATATGGGTTTCATATAATACATGATCTTCAACATTGTTCACTGTGGGTATTTGATGACTATTCCAGCTTGGTGGTTGAGTATCGCTAGCCGCTAAGTCAACAATTTGTGAATACTTACTATTCATTGAAAGACTTAAAGAATATGGGTCTGTGGTAATAAGGGTTTCTACTTGCTTGCTCGCAGGATGATAAACCGTGATTTGATACTGATAATAACTGCCGTTTAATGCTTTGGGGATTGCTACGTGCCAAAGGCCAGTGTTTTCATCTTCAGTCAGTGCAAATGTCTCACTAGCAGAGATGCGTTGTTCATTTAATTCAACAGTATTTTTATCAAATAAGAGTACATTAATTTGTTGGGCCGTTGGTGCCCATAATTTAAAATGTGTTTGCTGCGCGGTTAAGGTGGCTCCTAAGCCTTGTTCTTCATCGGCATCGTTACTGCTTTGTGTATATAAGGCGTCAATTACTGCCCCTGTTTGCACAAAAGAAACATTCTGTACCTGCTTTGCTTTATCAAGCGCAAGCACCATTAACTGCTGCTTTAACCAAGCTTTTGCTTCAGTCGCAGTTAAGTCAACTTTATAGGCTTGAAAATCAGCTAAATGAGGAAACTTTTTAGCAAGCTTAGCTGGCATATCAGTGGTTTGCAGCGTAACAGCATCTGTTATGGCGTTATTCGCTTTAACAAGCTGATAAACGACACTATCTTCATTTTTGGGCAACAGTAATAATTCTGGCGTTAGCCAATGAGCTGCACTGTCAGTGGCTTGACTTGCTAATGTACTCGCATCAGATAACACGGCTAAACCAGTACTTTCAGATGTTATCGTTGTTGCACTGTGATCAGGTGAATCCACCGTTTGTCCGTTATCTTTACAGCTTGATAAACATAAAGGAGCTAACAAAGCGGCGACAGTGAGTAATGAAGTTGAATGCTGTTTCATAATAAATATTTAATTAACAATTTATATAACTAACTTACTTGTTCAGTAAAAATAAAAGAACACTTTTTGTCATTTTGCATACGTATTCAAATAAACACGTCCTAACAAAAAAGACTTACTGAATAAAACCAGTAAGCCTTTTTAATTAGAGCGTGTTTGTATTGCTTTTGAATTAAAGCAAGATTATGGCCTTGCTTTAACAATCACTGTTATGGCTGACATTGTTGAATTATCAACGAACCGACATCACTTCCTTTCGCTGGGTTGTCTTCATTAAGCGTTAACAAGAAGCTGTATTGCCCTGACGCTAATGATGTTTTGTTATTGTTAGTGCCTGCATCTTCATATGCGACTGAATAGCTGACACCTAAAACAAGGTTTTCACCGTTAATATCACTGCTATTGTCTGCTTGTGCCCATAACTGAGTTGCCCAGTTACCATCATCTGACGCAAGCTTAAATTGCATATCGCCAGAGAATTCAGCGACCGCTTGATAAGTGTTATTGCCTTTATAGTGTAATCGATACGCTTCATCTGCTCCCCAACCTGAATGATCACCTTTAACAAATAATTGACCGCTACCCGCGATATCAAAAGGTATATCATCATTTGAGTCTGCCAAAGCAGAACAATCAACTGAAGGAGAAACACTGGTAACAGTTAAACTCGGAATCTCTGATGAAGCATCAAGGATAAATTGATAACTACCCGAAGTTGCAGCATTAAACCCAATATCGCCACTGGCATTAGTTAAAGCAATAGCACTATTGGTAACATTGAGGTCGGTAAAGCCTAGATCTAATACCACTGCATCAGCCGAAGTTAACCTAAATGATTGCGCACCTGCCGTAATGCTTAATTCCATTTGATAGATACCATTACCTTGGTATTCAAAGCTTTCATCAAGGGTTAAACCAGAATCATCCCAACTCGTCATGGTACCGCGTAAGTAAACAGCGGTATCACCAAAAGGAGCAATATCAGGCGCATCGCGTGTTACACCCGCAGCTAAGCCAGTACCTTGTGCACCTTGTTGCGGTTTAACAAATACGGCCGTTGTTAATGCAGGAACAGTAAACGTGCCTTCATTCAGATTTTGGCTGAAACTCGCCGATTGCACTATGCTGTCTGCTGAATTTTGTTGCACTGAATGCAGCTCAAAACCTTGCGCCGTTAAAATGGTATGAGATTGCTCGCTATCACTACCATTAATCACCACAACAATAGCATCGTTTGCGCTGTCTAAATCAGTAAAACCTGTGCCATCGTCAATACTCATCACAATTAAACCCGCCGTTTGTTTGCTGCCGGTATTATGAAAGCCAACACGATCTAGCACAGCTTGCTCTGAGGTTAATCTGAACAATGGGCTGGTTGCACGTATACTCATAAACTCTTGAAAAATGGCCGATGAAAAAGCAATGTCTTGATTCATTGGCTGAGTCTCAAGATTGTTATTTAAGGCAGACATTTGCGCCCATTTCCCTTGATTATCTTGTGCTAGCGGTAAACCGATATTCCAGTTTGACGTTTGCTTAGTAAAGTCTATTCGGTTAAACCAATCGCCAGCATCATAGGTGTTTCTATCAAGTGATTTTGAACGTATTAAATCTCCACCCAATTGTAAAAAGGTAATACCTTGACTCATTAACGGCAATGTACCTGCAATGTTCTGCATGCGTACGCGTTCGCTAATGCTTGTGTCATCTTCAATACCATATTGCAGTTGATCCCATAAGGTTTCATTATCGTGCTTTGATACATAGTTAATGATATCCGCAGGATCTTTTGCATATGAAGGATGATTTGCAAAACTGCTTGCTAACTTAATATTGTCACTTTTATCTTGTAGTGAGTAATTTGCTAAAGTGCCAGCTAGGCCTAAACGCATAATATCGATATCAGCAAGGTTTGGAGCGCTATTAAATAAGGTTGCACTTCTAATGACATCACGAGGGCGATCATTAAACGTGCCCACTTCACTTCCTGCCATGTTATTTTGTTGTGCTTGTAAATAACCTCGGTCTGTGCGCGTCCAACCTTCACCATAAAAGTAGTTATCTGCATCTACAGCTTGTACTGCTTCACGGGCAGACAAAATAGACTCTACCGAGTTGTTGCTCATAATATCAAAACGAAAGCCGTCAAATTTATAGGCTTGTGTCCAAAGCACTAATGAGTCAGCCATTAGCTTATCCATCATAGTGTGCTCTGGTGCAGTGTCTTGACAACAGGTCTCATTAATTACATTGCCTGAGGTTAAATCACGGCGATGATAGTAGCCCGGTACGACTTTATCGAGTACGGAGTTATCCCACAAACCAGAAGAATTAGTATGGTTATAGACTACATCTAATACTACGCGTAAGCCCATTTCATGAAGTGCTTGGTTCATTGCTCGCATTTCAATAATACGTGCTACGCCATCAGGATTTGAAGCATAGCTACCATCAGGTGCTGAAAAGTGCTTTGGATCATATCCCCAGTTAAAACTGTCTATACCGCGCATCGCTTCAACTAATGCCTGTGCACTTTCAGAGTTTGATGAATAACTTTCCATCACAGCAAATAATGTCGCACTATTATCTTCAACACCACACACAGGTGCCGCACTATTTACAGCACATAAATCGGCTACTGTGTCAGTTAAGTTAACGGTTTTGGCATTATCTTCATTTATGCTAGCAATATCGTTTGCAGGCAAGAATTGAAAGTGAGTTAGCCCTGAGTCGACTAATGATTTCAAATGCTGAACTGGCACCGAGTTTTCTTCCGTAAAGGCAAGATATTTACCACGAGTTTCTGCTGAGGTACTTTGATCGAAGATACTAAAGTCACGAATATGACCTTCGTAAATAATGGCATCTTCTGGATTAGCCACAGTAGGAATAGCGTGTTCATCCCAACCAGCTGGTTTTAAGTCGTTATCAGCTAAATTAACAAATTGAGAGTAGTCCCCATTGGTTGCTAATGACACTGAATAAGGGTCTGTTGATTCAATGGTTTCAAAGCTTTGATTTTGTGGATGATAAACGGTTAACTCATAACGATAGAATAATCTATCGTGATTATTACTTAGTGAATGCGACCAAACACCTGTCGTTGAGTTTACTACCATGGCATGAGTAGACAATAAGGTTTTATCCGCTTGGTAAACCTTAAGGTTAACTTGTTGCGCCGTTGGTGCCCATAGCGCGGCTGCAATAGTATCACCACTATAACTAACACCTAAGGTAGCTTCGTCAGCATCATCACTGTTTTCAGTATAAAGCGCATCAAGCACACGTGGCGTTTGCACATACGTTGCCGCAAGCACTTTATCACTGCTGTCATAAGCAATCGCTAGTAGCTTACATGTTAACATTTGCTTGGCTTTACTTGAATCAGCAGAATCGGCAACAAAGCCAGATAAATCTTTATAACGTGGCATACCTAACTCTGTGGCATTATTAGCCTGTGCCAAGAACTCGATATAATTATCACCTGCAATACCCGCTTCACCATCGTAGCCCATGTCATCAACATCGCTACTGTAAATTCTTACTTTACTCACACTTGTATTTTGTGTGTTGCTATTTACTTGCCAAAAAACAGTCTCTAGGTTCACCCAGTGTGCAGCAGTATCAGCAATTAACACGCCACTAGGGTATAGCGTAGCTTGGCTATATAGCTCGCTAATACCTGACAGTGTCCAAATCATTCGCTCACCGCTTAAGTCAGCTTTATGATCAATGCCACCAATATCTTTGTCATCACCTTTGTGAACAATAAAGTTAGCACAATCACTGGCATTGTCTTTTAATTCAATGAGCCAGTAGGCGCCGTAATTAGGATCTAACCCAGATTGAGCTTGGCCTGTCGCCCAGTCGGTTCCAGCATCGCTAGCAAAATCAGCATAAGCATCACACTCGCTATTATTCCATAAGTGCAAAATCCAGCCTTCATAGTTAGCATCAGGTCGGTTATAAAAAATGACTAATTGGTTATCACCAGCGGTCACTATGGGCTCAGGCAGTGCATTAGGATCAGAGATATTAATTACTAAGCTGTCTTGTGCGCTAGCACTACTAGTATCAGTAACTGAGAATGACGCAGAAAATTCACCTGCACTTGGGTAAGTAACCACTGTTGATGTTGTTGCGCTACAGTCTGAGATTGTAACATCATCTAATGTACCACCAGGTGATAACACACAAGAAAGCGCATCATTGTCACTGTCTGCAACAGACCAAGTAAAGGTGACAGCAAAGTCATCAATATTTGAGGCAAAACTGCTAATCGTTGGCGCACTGTTTGTTGGTGTTGGCGGTGTTATGGGTGTTGTCTCTTCACCACCTCCTCCACCGCCACATGCAGCTAACGTTATGCTCAAAGAAGTGTAGAGGAAAACCTGCTTAACACTGGTTGTTATTTTCATAACAAAATCCTAATTTTTATAATCGTTATAAGGTTACCTTCATGCTATCGGTTTGCTTATTTGCTGAACAGTGATTACATACGTATTCAACAAAGTCTTTTGTAACTAAGATGTAAAAAAAGAGCACTCCCCAAAAAGAAGCGCTCTTTATTATCAATGCATTTACTGTAAGCAAGTAGAAACTAACTTAACTTTGTATGCTATTTTGCTGTTACGGTCATCGTCTTGCTTACACCATCTTCAAAAGAAAATAGGTAGGTGCCCGCTGGTAAATCAATACCAATATTATTGTTTGATTGAACTAACGTTAAAGCAACGCCAAGCTCTACTTTAGTGCCGGCAACTTCAACACCATAGTTATAACCTAGAGAACCACCCCAACCTTCATCAGCAACTTTAAACTCACCTGGTCCAGAAATAGTAACTTCCATTGAGTAAGTACGTGAAGTTTCAGCCGTATTACCTGCATCAGAGCCCATAAACATTAACTGGTTAGCATCTGATGCACCCCAATCGGTAATGCTACCACGTAAATACAATGGTGCTTCTGACACTTTAACAACAGGTTCTGCTGTATCAAAATTTACTTCAAACTTATAAGAAGTTGATTTTTCTACAACGACACGCATGTTACCGCCATCATCAGTCACGGCAATTGAATCATCGGCAATCGTTACGTCGTTAAAACCTAAGTTCACCGTACCCCAAGAGGCATCTGCAAATTTAAAGGCGTGGTTTCCGCCCGCTTCTAAGCCGTATAGTACGCTATAACTACGCTCACTAGCATTCCACAATACTTCATCAGCTTCAGGTGAAGACCAACCATTTACTGAACCACGAATAAACACAGGTGTTGTACCAAATGGTAAAGCTGGTTTAATTTCAATGCTAGGCATTTCAGGGTTAGATAAATCTAATACAAAGTCATATTCTGCAGCACTATCAGGTGTAAATGATAACGCACCACCACCATTTTCAAGCGCTAGAGGCATACTTGCTGTAATAATATTGTCTGTACCGATAGCACCTACTGCAAAACCAGCGGCTTCATCAGCAATAGTAAAGCTGTACTCTTCAGCCATTAATGCTTTTCTAAAGACATATTGACCATTAGAGCTGTACACTAATTCAATGGTTTCATCGCCCATCGTTACTACAGGGAATGCAGCAACAGGTACTTCATTAATGGTTAGTTCAACTGCTGTTGTATCTGTCGCGTTAACTAAGAATTGGTAAGTCTTTTCTTCTGCCATTTCAACTGACATGTTTTGACCTACACCTTCACCAACTGTCATGGTAATAGTTTTACCAACACCTGATTGATCGCCACCTTTAATGCTACCGAAGCTTGCTGGCTCTGACCAACCTTCATCAGCCACTTTAAATTGATGAATCATTGTGCAATCTTCACCCTCAGAGTCATCTGTAGCAGCAACGACTTCACACTCTGTATCGTATAAGTAATTTAAGCGGTACTGACCTTCACCAGTGTATTCAAACATTGCATCATCAGTTGCACTCCAACCATTAAAGCCACCTTTAATATATAAAGTTGTCTCTTCTGGATTAAAGATAGTCACACATTTAGAAGCAACATCAACTGCACCAACACCAACAGCAACGGTATCAGCAGGACACATTAATTCTTCACCTAAACAAAGTTCACCTGAATCATCTGCTGCTAATCCCCAACCACATGCTTTGATACCCGACGATGCTTCAGCACCTAAATACGGGTGTTGGTTAATTAATAACATGCCATCAAGAACATTCACTGGAAAGTCATCGTGGGCAAAAGCATTTTTATCTAAGTTGTGAAGTACTACATTACCAGATGGTCCAATAGGCATAGTTAAATCACTATCTGAAATCTTTTTACCTGATGCCGTATCATTAAAAATAATATTGGCACAGTTGCTAGGCTCTTCTAATAGATGCAACTTCCAGTAATGACCGTAATTACCATCAATACCTTTATTGTCGTTTGCATAGGTAGAGTTCGATCCCCAACTGGCAATACTATCTTCTTGATATGCTGTACAGTCATCATTGTTCCAGGTATGCACTACCATATTTTCATACAATGCAGAGTTATCTTCACCCTCAACATGATCTTCATGGCGATAAAATGCGATAGCCTCATTTGCACCGGCAGTTACTTCAGGATCAGGAACACCTAATATAGGGTTTTGTTCAGGTACGATACATTCATACGTACCTGTTTCATCAATCACTTTATAATTAGGACATGATAATGGTGGTGTATAACAAATCTCTTCACCATCCATCTCTGGTGTCGTTTCATTGACCGATCGTTCAATACGTTGTGAAGGTCCTAAATAGTTTGCTGGCGGTATCGCAGCAAACCACTGTTCAAACCATTCATCAAAACCGTCACCATAAATAACGTCTTGACCTTGTCCTACTTTAAACGCTTTAGCCTCTTCTTTGGCAATCGCTTGACGTTCTTTTTCTTCAAGTGTCAAACCTAAAATAGCGTATAAATCTAATTGTTCGTATTTAAAATCTGCTTCCCAAGCGACTTCATCAAAGTCATCACCTTGTTCAGCTTGTGCAGCAGCTTTAGCTTCTGCTTTAGCCGCAGCTAAATCAGCTTGCTCTTGTTCTGATAAAGCGTAAGAGTCTGGGCTTGCGATTTGAACAATCGACGGACTCTTACACCAAAGACCAACCTCTTCAAATACGTCAATTATTTCTGGCTGTTCTTGATCACTACCACAACCAGTAAGTGCGGTACTTACGGCAATAACAGACCCAAGCATGAGGGGCTTTAAATTATATTTCATGAGTTTATAACTCCATTAACTATATGGTTTTAGTTTATGTGCATATAAGTTGTTTTGCATACCCTTGTTTTAATTCATCGTTATGTATTAAAACTCACTTCGCTGCCTAAGTAGGGCTACAATTGTTACTCAAGATTCCGATTTATTAAATTTGGTAACACCTTAAAGCTACACAAAGAAAACAAACATGTATATATAACAACCCCTTTGAATCGCATTGAATACGTATGCATGGGAATGCGGCCTTATGAATACGTATGCATTTAACAATTGCTTGTTTTTTGACTAACTTGTTCATACACTAAATTTGCTTGCCTAATAAAATAATAAGAAAACCAATTAAAACAACACTATAGTGTATATAAGAAAGAAATTCCGATAAATAAAAGAAAGCAACTACACATTGCGACAATGCAAAACATTTAGCATAAATACACTTTGTATTTATTAAGGAATACACATGAAGAACTTTAATCTCAGTGCTTTGTCTATTGCACTTATGATAGGCGGAATACAGCTCGCTGCCGTACCTAGCTTTGCTTATGCCGCTGAAGCAGAAGTTGAAGCCAGTAAAGAAGCAGAAAGCTCATCGAAAAAAGAAAGCGATAAAAAAGCTGTTGAAGTCATCGAAGTAACGGGCTTTAGAGGCAGTGTTATTAAATCACTGAACACAAAACGTTTCTCTGATACTGTTGTAGACGCCATATCTGCAGATGATATTGGCGGTTTACCTGATGTCTCTATTGCTGATTCATTAACACGCTTACCCGGTGTTACCTCTGTTCGAATAGATGGTCAATCTAGCGAATTAAACGTACGTGGTTTATCAGGTGGATTTGTATTTTCTACTTTAAATGGCCGCGAAATGGTGTCAACCAGTGGTGGTCGTGCCGTACAGTTTGATATTTTCCCGTCTGAATTAGTTTCACAAGCACAAGTTTACAAATCGCAAAAAGCCTCTTTAATTGAAGGTGGTATTGCGGCAACAATTAACCTAGAAACAGCTAATGCATTAGATAATGACGAAGATCATTCATTCCGTGCATCTTTACACGGTAACTATAATGAAGCTGCAGCAGACAACGAAGACTCTGATGATTTCGGTCGTCGTTTAACGTTATCGTATCAAGGTAAGTATTTTGATGAAACGGTTGGCGTTGCGCTTGGCTGGGCAAATATGTTCCAACCAACAGTCTCAAGTCGATTCGTTAACTATCAATTTGATAAAAGAGACTTATCGGGTGCTTATGACGCTGCTCCAGAAGAAATATTAATCTCTTCAGGTTTTGAAATTAATGAGCGTGGTGGTGAAGATAAACGTGATGCGTTTGTATTAGCATTAAATTACGAACCAAGAGATGATCTAAGATTCCAACTAGACAGCTTCTATTCAAAATTTGATTCAGAAAAATGGGATCGAGGTCTTCGTGTTTCTGGTATTAACAACGTTGCTGTTGCGGGTTCAACATTACTACTTGATAACCCATTAATGTCAAATGGTGCACTAGTGGGTGGGACACTTTATCGAGATCGCGACGGTACAGCCGCTGCTCCTCCATACCCTGGTTCATCAAGAGATCTTAACGTTCAAACCCAAGCTGATGATAATACCACTGAAAGTGAAATGTTATCTTTTGGTCTTAAAGGTGAATGGGATATTACTGATGACCTAATGATGGTTGTTGACTTCTCGCATTCTGAAGGTAATGAAACGTATAAAGATCAGGTTATGCGCATGGCCTACTTTGAAGATTCAAGTGCAGAATACCCCGTAATTGATGACAACATTGTACTTGATTATCAATTAAATGGCTTAAATAATCCTAATATCGCCTTTAATCAAGACTTTACAGACACTGCCCACATGATGGTTACCAGTGCTGAATCTTACCCGCATGTAGAAGAAAACTCTTCTGATGCTATTCGTGTAGATTTTGCTTACCAATTAGAAAGTGACATCTTTAGTTCTGTCGAGTTTGGAGCACGTGCATCGCAGCGCGATTATGAATTAAGCCGTGGCCGCTTCTTATACGGCACCACTGACTATAATATGCGTAATGGACAATACCTCACTTATGGTACTGATGCAGAGGGTAATACTATCATAGTAGATAACTTTGCTCCTTATGCTCTTAATGACAGTAACTCAACAGTTACAAGTATTGGTGGCGATTTATCAGGCATGCCAAACTTCTTATCAGTAAATAACAATGCCATTTTAGATGCATGGATCCCTGGTGTTGATCGTACTCCGGTAAGAACTTGGGCACACGATTGGACTATGACTCAAGGCAACCTTGTAGAAGAAGACGTTTTAGCCGCTTATTTACAAGTAAACATTGATACCGAACTATTTGGCTTACCTGTTACAGGTAACGTGGGTGTACGTTACGTTAATTCTGAACAAAGCAGTACAGGTTTAGTCAGTGTTGGTGCTGGTAATGGTGATGACATCGCTGATGACTTAGGTGTAATCAACAGTAATTGGCAACGTAAAAAAGTGGGTGGTAGTTACAGTGATATTTTACCATCTCTTAACTTAAACTTTAAATTGACCGATGACGATCAATTACGTTTTGCTTATGCGAAAGTAATGTCTCGTCCAGATATGCCAACTATGGCAAACAGCGGTAATTTTGATTGGGTTGAAGATAAAGATGAAGGCCGCTATCAAATTAATTTGAATAGCTCTACTAGCCCGTTTTTACGCCCGTTTTATGCTAATCAATTTGATCTTTCTTTTGAACATTACTTTTCTGAAACCGATGGCGCCTTTGTTTTTGCCGTTTGGTATAAAGACATAGAAAACATGGTAGGTGATGCAGAAGATAAAGACTTCGATTATGAAGCGGCAGGTATTGAAGTACCACCAACACCAGAAAACAAATTATACGACCCAATTACTGGCGAATTAATTGATTATGCTAATGGTACTTATTGGCATGCTGAAAATAACGCTGATGCAGGTTATATGCGTGGTATTGAGATCGGCTATACACAAACATTCTCTTTCTTACCAGGGTTACTATCTGGTTTAGGTGCTAATGTTAACTTCTCTTACACTGACAGTGAAATTCAAGTGGAATCTAAAGTACCAGGAGAAGATGGTGCACCAAGTCCAATCGAAGGTCTATCACCTCGAGTCGTTAGTGCAACCTTATTCTACGATTGGGAAGAGAAGCTATCACTTCGCTTTAGTGGTCGATACCGTTCAGCTTACTTAAGCCAACAAATCGCTATTGGTGCTGATCAATCAGCTTACTTCCAAGAAGAAACAATCTTCTCGGCACAAGCGTCATATAACTTCACTGATAACTTACAAGCAGTTGTTTCAGCAGATAATATTACTGATGAACCAAATATCTCGTACTTTGGTGATACCGCACGTACCGGTACTATTCAGTACTTCGGACGTACGATTTACTTTGGAGTAAACTACTCATTCTAATTGAGTAATGTAAATTCAAGTCAAAGTTAAAAGTAAAGTGCAATAATTTAGGTTATTGCACTTTTTTTATAGCAAATTTTGTCTCACCTTCTTACAACTAAACACTAAAGCAAGTAGTAGTTTTCTATATAAACTTTTAAGATAGAGACAGTTAATTGCTCATTCAGATAATAGAAAATAATATTTATGCAAAATATACCGTTAATAAATAGTATGACAAGTCTTGAGAAAACTGCTCAAGCACAGCTATCATCAAGCCGTTTAATTTATGGCTGCATGCGTATTGCTGGAGATAACTCAACAGCAGATAAAGATAAAGGCATGACAGCAATTAAAGCTGCTATTGAGGCGGGTTATAATCATTTTGATCATGCAGATATTTATGGCGGCGGCCAATGCGAGCAATTGTTTGGCGAGTTTTTAGCAAACTCACCGAGCTTAAGAGAAACACTTATTATTACCTCTAAAGCGGGTATCAGACAGTCTCCACAGCGTTATGATTTTTCTCACGATTACTTAATAGAAAGTGTCGAAGGGTCATTAACTAGGTTAAACACCGATTACCTTGATCTCTTCTTGTTACACCGTCCTGATTATTTATTTAATGCCAATCAAGTCGCTGAAACTTTCAAACAATTAAAGCGCGAAGGTAAAGTTAAACACTTTGGTGTAAGTAACTTTAGTCCATCACAAGTCAACCTATTACAGTCAGCACTCGATGAACCCCTTCTAATTAACCAGATAGAAATTAATTTACATAACATCAGCAGCTTACAAGATGGCACCTTAGATCAATGTCAGCAATTGGCTATAACACCTGTCGCATGGTGTCCGTTAGGTGCGGTAGCTTACCCTGCTTGGGGCAATACTTTTTCTCAAGCTGATGAACAGCGCATCGGTATTGAAATGACTAAGCAAGCGCAAAAATATAATGTTGAAGCGTGGCAAATTAGCCTAGCATGGCTATTGAAGCACCCAGCTAATATTTGCCCTATTATTGGCTCTACAACACCAAGTCGTATTGATGCAGCTAAACAAGCGCTAACAATCGATTATAGTGCCAAAGACTGGTATCACTTACTCGAAGCACGTAACGGCCAACCACTCCCGTAAATGATTCCTTAAACAAATACCTTAAATAATACTTACAATATAAAGAATACCTTATGATGAGAATAGTCTTAATTTTATCTGCTGTTATCTTGCTCTCTGCTTGTGCCAGTAATCATGTAGAAACGATTCAACAAGACACGTCGGTAGTGAAATATTCGAAAAAATATCCTGAGGGTGATCGTTTTGGTAATTTATATCCCGGTAAAAAAACTTACCCACTAACATGTCAAAAAGACTGCTACCCTAAATCAAACTATGTCATTTGTGAAAGCGAAGCCGAACAATGTCAATTTAAAAAGCGACAAACACCACCTAAGCTAAATGCTGGTTTTAAAATCAGATGGCTTGGTCATGCCAGCTTTTATATCGAAAGCCCTGATGGCAGCAGTTTACTAATAGATCCAGTCAGTGAACAGTTTGACTGGCCCGTTGATTGGGCTTTTCGATTGAGCGCAGGTTTTTTCAGAAATAAAGCTAAATGGCCTACTATTGAAGAAACATCTAACATTGATGCAGTGCTATACTCACACATTCATTACGATCACTTTAATAAAAGTGATATTACTCGCTTAGGTAATACTCCAGAATATTTTGTCCCTTTAGGTTTTTCAGAACACTTTGCCAACAACGGCTATCACATCAATGAAATGAGCTGGTATTCAGCTAAACGCATTGGCAAGCTCAATATAAAGTTTGTTCCTGCTCACCATTTTAGTAGCCGAATATGGGTGCCCTATTTATATGAAGATGACGATAAAACTCTGTGGGGTGGCTGGGTAATTGAACATCAAGGTAAGAAGATATTCTTTGCCGGTGATACCGGTTACTCCAAACATTTTGCTGACATTCAACAACACTATGGGGATATGGACATTTGTTTGATGCCCATTGCTTCTTACTTCCACAAAGAACATAGTGATTGGTATCGCTACGTTCATACTACCCCTGAAGACAGTATAAACGCAGCTAAAGACCTAAACTGTAAAGTTATGATCCCTTGGGGCTATGGTAATGCTAGTTGGAAAATGGGTGACCATAGTTCTCACTCGGCATTATTACGGTTACTGCATATGCACAAAGAAATGGGCTCACCAATCCCATTACATATATTAAACGAAGGCGAAGAAGTGAGTTTATAGCGCTACTCACCAATGCATTAATACATAATTTCAATGGATATGAATGCGTGTTGATCTTTGCCGTTCTTCGGGGTCGATTAAATAAAATTTACATTTAAAAGTTCAACGCAACTTACTTTAATGTCAGTAAATAGCTGATGATATTTTTATAATCTTCAACGAAGTTCTTTTGATCAAGTGCTTTCGAGTTAATCGCATACTTACCATTAACCACAAAAGTAGGCACACTTTTCACATAACGACCTTGAGATAATTTGTCTTGAATCTTCTTATTACGCTTTGCTTGGCTTACGACAGCAAAACTTTTAATACCTTTATCAAATTGAGCACCATCACCGCCTGCAGCAATAAATAACTTTCTTACATCAGCAATACCATTCACTTGCTTGCGCTCTGTTTGTAAGTAAGCAAACGTTTTATTGTTATATTCTTTGGCAATACCTGCACGTTCAGCTAACAATAAACCTTTACTCAACAAGAATTGGTTTTCAGCCGCCGTAGCGCCCATAAAATCCACGTGGGTTTTCGTTAATGGAACACCTTGTGGTAGTGTTTTCTTTAAATCGGGTAACACTGATTCAAAACGACGACACGCTGGGCAGTAGTATGAGAAGTATTCTCTTAGCTCTGGCTTTGCTGTACCTTTTCCTGGGATAACTGAATAATGAGTCCCTTCTTCATACTTTGCAGCAGTAGACATAAAAGGAACAAAAGCGATAGCTAATAAAGCAATAAATAGTTGTTTCATAAAAATCCTGTGATTAAACCTTAACTAAGTTGTATACCAAAAAATGATACCACTATTTAATAACACAACAAAATAGTGACCTTATCAACTATGTAAAAAGATGTAACGAGTTAATGTTTAGGGCGTGTTGACCTTTGCTTTAATAGCGTACTTTTTAATAAGTTCATTTCTTAAAGCTTCTGACTCATCGACTACAAGCATCCTAATAGCGTTATAATCGATTGGTTCTTCTATTGATGGACACAACATCATTTTACCTACAAGGTTATACGGGTACCATAAAAGCGCATTGGTAAAATTGAACTCACACTGACGCTTCATTGTGATGAGCGCTTTTTTATCTATTGATTGTTGCCATTTAATATTTAATATTTCGGCATTTAGGTTATACGTTGCTTGTTCATTGAGTAAACCTTGCAGTATAAAACCTAGTATCGTTTCAAAAGGATTATTATGATCGACGCTGCCTTTTATGATTTGCTTAGTCACTGCTTTTCCAAATTGCCATTCTCCTATAGCAATACGCTCAAAATTTATATTTAACGGTAATGGTTCAAATAGTGTGGCTAGATGATACGTTTTGCCTTGGGTAAAGATTACGTCTGCCAAAATAATATCCGCCCAACGAAGAAAATCATTATATAAATGGAGCGTTATTGAGCTTGCCATCAATGTGCGAGAAGACAAGAGCACCTTATGTCTAAACTGTGCCTCTTGTTTTAACTGTTCAAGCGTTTGTTCCGTACTGGTATTTGGAGCATTACGCCATATTTTGAGCATTTGCAGATCAAATAACCTCTTGAGTAAAGTGTAATCTCCCATGATTCCCATGGTGGTATTTTCAGGAATAATTTCAAACCAAGCATTTAACGACGACATGGTTTCAAATCGCTGTTGAAGTACTTTAGTACCATTTAGCAGCGCGTCTATTTCTTGCTTTTTACTACTAAGGCTCTTACTACAAGTGTCCTGAGCAAAATTAACCGCTTTGCATTTAGAAATAATCTTATAGTGCACTTCATTTAATAGGCTAATGTCCAAAAGTTTCCTATCAATGCTATGATGAGCAGGTTCTTTACTTAATCGTGCGATGTTTTTCATGCCTTCATCAAAGACATCAGCCCCTTGTGGCGCTTCTATGCCCATAAAATAGATAAAGGCATTGTCTTCATCAGGAACTTGAGAGATTTGCTCAAGCTTTTGTTCAAACGCTACAACAAGGGGAGATTTATTTTCATCAACAAGGTTGATAATGACTAAAATGAAATAGAGCGACAGAGGTAAGGCAACGAGCAAAATAGCGAGCCATTTAAACGAAGATTTTAGAAAGCCTTTCACAAAAAATATCCTTATATACTAATACGTTATTAGCATATAAGAATAACTATTTTATGTACACCATAAACAATTAAAGATGCAATGACTACGGACGAAGCATGTCATCTACTAATGTAACTCGAGCAGTTTCAGCCTTAGTAATTCGGTCAAAATAACTTGTAAAATAACCATTACTCATATCATCAGAAGCGATTGTTGCACAAGTCATTATTTTACCTAGCGGATTATACGAGTACCATAAAACAGCATTGCTTAAGCTCCATTCACATTGTTGTTTAAGTATATCAACATGAGTACTAGCAACAGTTTGCTGCGAGTTAGCATGCAAAAATTCAGCGTATAGGTTATAAGTCGCTTGTTCGTTAAATATCAAGAAAAGAGATTGATACCCCAATCGTCCAACAAAGTCGCCTTTGCTTTGTTCCAAGAAGAAACCTTTATTAACCATTCTTTGAAAAAAATCTAACTCACCTTTTGCAACAAGCTCCATTGAGCGTTCACCTTTAGATAACGGTTGTTGAATACTCTGAATGCTTGCGAATGATTGCTTAGGTAGCTTTTTATCTATAACAATAAACTCAAACCACTGCAAAAATTGTTGATAAACCTCAAGTGCAACCATTTTAGTTAGTAGTAAATGCGAATTAGCTAACTGCATTCGAAGAAACTTGCCTTGCTGCTCAAAACGATCCTTCACGTGTTGAGCTTTATCTGGCGTAGCTTCAAGCCAAAGTTCAAGCATTGCGAGATGATTTAAGTTAACTAATGTACTTAGTTGCATAATATTAGTGACAGAAGCTTCTTTTGATAAGACCTCATACCAAGCGGGCAGCTGAGTCAGCTTTTCATAGCGGCTACGCAATGTTTTGGTATCAGCTAACAGCCTATTAATTGCCTCAAGGTTTTGTGACAGCGTTTCACTGCACCTTGTTTCTACTGCGTTAGCTATGTCACAGCCAAAAAGATCATCGCTGAATTGTAGCGAGGGAACAATTAAATTGTTAGCTGAATCACCTAATGCATTAGTCGTGATATTTTGGCTAAGTAATTTGGTTTTCTTCTGCCCTATAGCCAAAAAATCAGCCTTTTCAGGCGCTTCTATGCCCATAAAATAGATAAAGGCATTGTCTTCATCAGGAACTTGCGAAATTTGCTCAAGCGTTTGTTCAAACGCTAAAACAAGGGGAGATGTGTCTTCATCAACAAGGTTGATAATGACTAAAATAAAATAGAGCGATAAAGGTAAGCCAACGAGCAAAATAGCGAGCCATTTAAACGAAGATTTTAGAAAGCCTTTCATAAAAAATATCCTTATATACTATAACGTTATTAGCATATAAGGATATTACAGTGATGTACAGCCTAAGTTAAAGCGTTTGCCTGCTACTTAGTATTGAAAATAGCAAAACTCAATGGTGCAATTGAGACCGTGTTTTGATTAAAAGTAGTTTCACTATTTGCTGCGTGCATTAAGGTCAGCGGTAACGACGTTAACGCATCAGAGTTTAGTGCCAACGTTTGTGCTTTTGTATCAGTATTAAAGGCAATAATCAGCTTTTGCCCTTGATACTCACGACTAATAACAAACAAACCTGGAGTTTTTTGCGAGTATAACGTTTCTTGTTGACCAAAACGTAGCGCAGGGTTTTGCTGATATAACCCCGAAAGTTCAACCACTTGTTGATAAAAAGGATGGCTTGCATCAAAGTTATCTTCAGCCGTGGTGCGTTTGGTAGCTAATAAATTATCTTCATTATAACTAGCCACTTTTGATGGCATCATATCTTGTCTTGATGCTTGATCACCACCTAAACCGATAAAACCTTGTTCGTCACCATAGTAAATAACGGGAACACCACGAGCAAAGAAAATTAACGCATTGGCTAACATATTTCTTTGAATTTGCGCTTGTTCACTATAATTAAACTCGCTTTGTCTTACAAAGTGAGCAAAACGTCCCATATCGTGATTGCCAGTAAAATTAACTAGCTGATTCGCGTTAGCTGTTTCACTATTATAAAGGTGATCTTTAGCAAAGAGTTTTGCTAGCTCGTCCGTTCCCTCTTGTTTAACTAAGGTTTTTTCTAACGCACTTTGTAGCGCAAAATCAAGCACTGAAGGTAATTTTGCTTCGGTGGTATACTTACTTAATGCTTCAGGTTCAAAGCTATACACTTCACCGAACATAAAGAAGTTGTCTATGCCTAGCTTTTTAGCATGAGCAGTCAACGCGGGTGAAAAGGCTTGCCAAAATTCCATATTGACGTGTTTAACGGTATCAATACGAAAACCATCAGGTTTGAATTCTTCAATGATATCTTGATAAATGCTAATCATGCCTTGAACAACATGATCACTATCAGTATCAACATCATCTAAGCCTGAAAAATCACCTCTTAGTGCACTTTCTCCTTGCCAAAAAGAGTCACCTTGGTTGTGATAAGCATTAACATTATTAAGCCAATCAGGTGTTTTAACTTTTTCATTCCCCTTAGGAATGAGCGGCGTATAAGTATCACCTTTTGCCACTTGTGCCATCGCTTTAAATGGGCAGCTATCTCCCTCAACTAACCAACCTAAGCCATCTTTACCATGACACTCTTCATATTTAATAACATCAGCAGTATGGTTGGTGATAATGTCAAAAAACACTTTCATATTACGTTGATGAGCTTGGTCGATAAAATGCTTTAATTCAGCATTGGTACCTAAGTGGGGATCTATTTCAGTGAAATCTAAAATCCAATACCCGTGATAACCTGCACTACCTGTTTGAACGGCTTGGTTTCGTAATACTGGCGTTAACCAAATAGCAGTAATGCCCATGTTATCTAAGTAATCTAATTTTTGGGTTAAACCTGCCAAATCACCACCGTGATACATGCCTTTATCAGTAACATCTAAACCACCATGAGATAAAATACGTTTTTTATCTGTCGCTTTTGCGCCTAAATCATTTGATTTATCGGCATTTTGAAAACGATCAGGCAAGACAAAGTAGAAAACTTCATCTTGAAAAGAACGTTGCTGATAGGGTGCAAGTTTTTCAGCCTTAGCTTGATAATTTTTATTCGCTTGTAGGCTACTTTCGTTATATGCACAAGCGCTAGGAAGTAATACTAAAGTACAGGTTAGCAGAGAAGATAACAACAACGTATATTTGGTGACTTTTATCATTTTTATTATGCTCTATTCATAGTGTTCGTGTGAACCAAAACAAAACACCTCAATGATTATCATCATCGAGGTGTTAAAAAGCGTTATAGTTTTGCGTAATAACAACCAAAAGCTGGTAGTTCAATAGTGATATTATCTTTTTGAACTTGTTCAAGCTTGCCTGATAATAAATTGTGATCAGTCAGGGCGGTTAAGTTACTCGCTTGTGCGCCACCAACACTGGCTAAATCTAACGAGACCCTTTGTACCTGTTCACTTAAATTAAAACAAACAACTAATTGCTCTTGCTGATAGGTTCGTACAAAAGCCAAAATGGGCTCTTCACTCGCTAACATTTTAATATCACCATACAAAATAGCAGGTTGTGTTTTACGCCATGCATTAAAGTGACGGTAACTATTCAAGATAGAATCAGCAGGTTGTTCTTGTGTATTAACTGATTTAGCGACATGCTCTGGCGACATAGGTAACCAAGGTTTAGCGCTACTAAAGCCAGCATTTTGTTCAGAGTCTTGCCAAGGGTGCGGTGTTCTACAACCATCTCTGCCTTTAAATTGAGGCCAGAAGGTTATGCCATAAGGGTCTTGAATATCTTCATAAGCAATATCAGCTTCAGTTAAGCCTAACTCTTCCCCCTGATAACTACAAACACTACCACGTAATGAAGCAATCATGGCGAATAGCATTTTGGCAAAGTTAGGGTTTTCATATCCCCCCCAACGAGAGACTACACGCTGAACATCATGGTTGGAAATTGACCAACAAGGCCAGCCATCACTTACACGTGACTCTAACGACTCAACAACTTGTTTTATATAACCTGCTGTAAAGTTATCAGTTAATAAATCAAAGCTATACCCCATGTGTAAACGCGTATCACCTTGGGTGTATTCCGCCATGGTTTTTAATGAATCTTCTGATGAAATTTCACCTAAGGCCACAGCACCGGGGTACTTATTTAATAAGGTTCTAATAGATTCAATAAAGCCTAAATTTTCATCTTGCGTATTATTAAAGTAATGATACTGATAGGCATAAGGATTTTTCTCATCAAAACCGATACTTTGGCGTAACTCTTTTGGTTTTGCTGGGTTGTCACGCAACTTAGCGTCATGAAAACAAAAGTTAATGGCATCAAGCCTGAAACCGTCAACACCACGTTTTAACCAAAACTCTACATTGTCTAGCACGGCTTGACGTACGTCTGGGTTATGAAAATTTAAATCTGGCTGGCTTGATAAAAAGTTATGCAAATAATACTGCTGACGACGAGGCTCCCACGTCCAACCTGTGCCACCAAAAATTGATAACCAGTTATTTGGTGCCGTACCGTCTTCTTTTGCATCTGCCCATACATACCAATCAGCTTTGTCATTGGTTTTATCTTCACGACTATCAAGGAACCATTGATGTTGATCTGAGGTATGACTTAACACCTGATCAATCATAATTTTAATGCCTAACGCATGGGCTTTCACGATCAGTTCATCAAAATCTGCGAGAGTACCAAATAATGGGTCTATATCACGGTAATCACTAATATCGTAACCAAAATCTTTCATTGGCGATTTAAAGAAAGGAGAGATCCAAATCGCATCAACGCCAAGGCTGGCAATGTAATCTAATTTGGCAATTATACCGGGTAAATCACCAATACCATCTTGGTTGGCATCATTGAAGCTACGTGGGTATATTTGATAAATTACCGCACCGCGCCACCACAATTGTTCATTCATGTATATACCCCGGAAAATTATCTGTAAACATTCAATGCTTACACTTTGTTATTAAATACATTTAGTTATAACAAGCACAGCCTCAACAAGTGACTGACCACTGTGCGTTAATCTATTAAAAAGAATACGCAATAACCCACAGAGGTAACAGGGCTTGCATACGTATGCATCATTAATGCTTGCAATTACATACGTATGTATTGATTAATGATCCCTCGAATATTTAAGGCTTTGCATGAAGTTTTGCTATAGATGCTGTTTGCATACGTATTCAAGATGTGACTACAACTATACTGAGGTTATTATCATAAAATCTTTGCACTATTAATAAGAAGAATCGCTTGAAACTATTTGCCAGAACATCTCCCTTTGCTTTGCTATTTTCTTTAGTGCTTTTTGTCAGCACATTTACCAGTACACATGTTTTAGCGAGTAAGAGGCCAGACGCTTATCAAAGCCATACGTTAGAGCAACAATCGCTACTGGTTAACACAACGCAAAATGTGATTCGCTTAACAGCTTATGACAATGCCATAGAAGTGCATTATCAAAATGATAAAACGCCTTTACCTTCTTACGCAATAAAAGAGAATGCGACTCCACACACTGCACAGGTTAAAAATACCACTCATAAACTAACCTTCTCTGCTGGGCAGTTAACTGCGGTGATAACAAAAAGTCCTTTTGCTATTCAATTTTATCGTCAAGGTCAATTGCTTGTTGGTGAAGAAGCTGGTTACGTGAAGCAAATACAAGAAGCGGACGAACAAGAGAATTATCACGGTTTTCGTTTTCACTTAAGTCAGGATGAAAAACTCCTTGGCGCTGGTGAACGTGTGCTAGGTATGGACAGAAGAGGCCATCGGTTACCTCTCTATAACAGAGCTCATTACGGCTACACAACAGAATCAAGCCAGATGAACTTCTCAATACCTGCGGTGCTGTCAAATAAAAAGTACTTACTGTTATTTGATAACTCCGCTAAAGGGTGGTTAGATATTGGTAAAGCTAACCCTAACATTTTGCAATTTTCAGCCGTAAGTGGCCGATCTTCATATATTGTTTTCTCTGGCGACAATTACCCCGATATTATTCACAACTACGTAAAATTAACAGGTACTCAACCTATGCCACCTCGCTGGGCTTTAGGTAATTTTGCTTCTCGGTTTGGCTATCGTTCACAAAAAGAAGTCACCACTACCGTACAAAAATTTATTGATTTAGATATTCCACTTGATGCGTTAGTGCTTGATCTTTATTGGTTTGGTAAAGATATTAAAGGGCATATGGGTAATTTAACTTGGGATAAAGAGACCTTCCCTGCACCTGAAAAAATGATGAGTACACTTAAAGAGCAAGGCGTTAAAACGGTACTAATTACTGAGCCTTTTGTACTAACCAATTCGAAAAAATGGCAAGAGGCAGCCGATAATCAAGCATTAGCTAAGGATGTTGACGGTAATGCTAAAACGTTTGACTTTTACTTTGGCAACACTGGCTTAATCGATGTTTTTAACGAAACCGGCCGCCGTTGGTTTACTGATATTTACAAAACCTTAGATGAACAAGGTGTTAGCGGCTGGTGGGGTGATTTAGGAGAGCCTGAAGTACACCCTAGCGATACACTGCATACATTAGATAATGGCCTTCAAGTTAATGCCGATGCTATTCATAATGTTTATGGTCATCAATGGGCCAAAACGCTTTATGAACACCAATTAACATTACATCCAAATAAACGCCCTTTCATTTTAATGCGCTCTGGTTTTGCGGGTTCACAGCGCTATGGCATGATCCCTTGGACAGGAGATGTCAGTCGCTCATGGGGTGGATTACAGCCACAAGTAGAGCTTAGCTTACAAATGAGTTTACTGGGTTTAGGTTACACCCATTCAGATTTAGGCGGCTTCGCTGGTGGTGAAAGCTTTGATAAAGAGCTGTACATTCGTTGGTTACAGTATGGTGTTTTTCAACCTATTTATCGTCCGCATGCGCAAGACAACATTGCCGCTGAAGTCGTTTTTCATGATAAAGAGACACAAGATATTTTACGTGAATTTATAAAGCTACGTTATCAATTACTGCCTTATAACTACACCTTAGCTTATGAGAACAGCATTAAGGGTATGCCACTCATGCGCCCATTATTCTTCGAAGATGAGCAGAATAGTCAGCTTATTCAAAATGCTCAAAGTTATCTTTGGGGCGATGCTTTTCTGGTGACACCTATTGTAAGTGCTGAGCAAAAAGAGGTGACAATACAACTTCCTAAAGGGATATGGTTTGATTATTTCACTGGCAAAAAATACTTGGGTAATCAAACTATCACCATCGCTACATCTCTTAACACCTTGCCTGTTCTAGTACGCGCTGGTTCATTTATTCCGATGGTACCCGCTGTTCAATCTACTCAACAATACAGTAGCCAAGCGTTAACATTGCATTATTATGCCGATAAATCGGTTAAGAAAAGTGCAGGAAAAATGTATGAAGATGATGGCATTAGCATCAATAACATGGCAAAAAATCAGTATGAATTACTTCATTTTTCTGTAGAGCATGCTAAAGCGTTAACATTTAATTTCTCACATCAAGGGCAATACCCAAATATGCCCGCTCAAAGAGATATTCACTTGGTTATTCACCATCTAAAAGACATGCCGAAAACGGTTTCAATAAACGGTCGAGCACTTAAGGTTGGTCAAAACGATAAAGCTCAAGCAATTTGGGATGCTACTACGAAAACTTTTACCATAAAATTCACTTGGCAACATGAGAAACATGGGCAACAATACCAGCAAAAGCCACTCACATTAAGTGTAATGTAAGCCATGAATAATAGTCAGCCTAACACGATAAATTTAATAGCCGACATCGGCGGAACCAATATTCGCATCGCCTTAGCAGATGCTACTGCCGAGCAAAAGTTTACCCACATTGAAACCTATCGTTGTGCAGACTTTTCTGGTTTACGCGAAATACTCGCTTTATATATTAATAACCAAGGATTTCATGACCGAGAAATTCATGCTTGTTTAGCAATAGCTTGCCCAACAGATCAAGATATTATCTCAATGACTAACTTGCCTTGGCAGTTTTCTCAACAAGCGTTAAAAGCTGAGTTGAACCTTGCAAGTTTGTCGTTTATTAATGATTACACCGCCATTGCCATGGCAATCCCATTATTAAGTGATCAACAAAAAGTACAAATTGGCTCAGGTGAACCTAAATCGGGTATGCCTATTTCAGTCTGTGGACCGGGTACTGGCTTAGGTGTGGCAAATTTAATTAATATCAATGAACAGTGGCACTGCATCAGCGGCGAGGGTGGTCATGTTGATTTTGCACCGGTGAGTGATGAAGAAATACAAATCCTTGCTAGTTTAAAAAAAATCAAAGATCGTGTTTCTTATGAGCAACTACTTTCAGGTTATGGCTTAGAACAAATTTATACCGCGTTAGTTGAAATACACAACAGTGATCTACCCCCAAAATTAACCGCTCAGCAAATAAGTGAAAAAGCGACGACAGCAAGCTGTAGCCTATGCCAGCAAACGTTAGATACCTTTTGTTGTGTCTTAGGAAGTTTTGCTGGTAACCTTGCCTTAACTTCAAACAGCCAAGGCGGTGTTTATATCGCTGGTGGTATAGTGCCTCGCTTTATTGAATACATACAAAACAGTCAATTTAGAAAACGTTTTGAGCTTAAAGGTCGTTTGTCAAATATTCCAAAATCAACACCTACGTTTGTCATCACTGAGGCTCAACCCGGTTTATTAGGCGCTGCAGCTTACATTTTACAACAGCAAAAACGATTGAATACGTGATTTTACATAGCAAAATGACCTTTTGAATACGTATGTAAACGCTAGTTCAAACTGCTTATAGTTAGTATATTAGTGTTATTGGAAATGATTTTTCAATGCACACTCTGTTTGATATTGGCCCAGTTTTTAGGCAAAAGCACTCCTTATGAGTGCTTTTTTTATCAAGATAAATAGAGTTAATAATTATAATGATAAAACTAACCTGATAAGAGTATTCAATTATGAGCAATCAAAGTTCCCAAGTCACTGGCAAACCTAAACTCAGTTTTTGGCAGATATGGAATGTTAGTTTTGGCTTTCTTGGTGTTCAGTTTGGTTTTGCTTTGCAAAATGCCAATGCCAGTAGAATTCTTTCAGATCTAGGTGCAGACCTTCACTCTTTATCTTTATTCTGGCTTGTCGCTCCAATTATGGGGTTAATTATTCAACCAATTGTTGGCTCAGCTTCAGATAAAACATGGAATCGATTAGGTCGACGTACACCTTATATTTTAGCAGGTGGTATTGCGGCTGCTATTGGCATGTTATTAATGCCAAACTCTGCAACCCTAGCTAGTTTTATCACACCTCTAATTTTTGGCGCCATGATGTTAGCCATTATGGATGCTTCATTTAATCTGGCGTTTCAACCATTTAGAGCCTTAGTGTCTGATATGGTACCAGCAGAACAACGCAATATAGGTTACTCAATCCAATCTTTTCTTATTAATATTGGTGCCGTACTAGGTTCAATTTTACCGTTTGTATTAACCAATGTTATCGGTTTAGAGAATACTGCAAGCACTGGACAAGTTGCGCCATCAGTCATTTGGGCGTTTTATATTGGTGCGACGGTAATGCTTGGTTCGGTGCTATGGACAGTATTTAGAACCAAAGAATACGCTCCCGGTTGCAATGGCTTGGCAGAATTAGATTCAAGTAACGCTGAAGATTCACTGTTGCAAAAATTAGCTGACTTTTTCGGTTTAATGAAAACGATGCCAACGACAATGAAGCGATTAGCGACAGTACAGTTTTTCTCATGGTTCGCGCTATTTATTATGTGGGTTTATACTATGCCAGCTATTGCTCAGCATATTTGGGGAATTGAAGCAAAATGGTTTGATCCCACTTATTTATCTTCAGTTGCAGTTGTACCACAAGAAATAGCAGCCGCTAAAGGTACCGCAGGTGACTGGGTAGGTATTATCTTCGCAGCTTACTCATTATTCGCGGCCATTGCTTCGCTTTTCTTAGCTAAAGTTGCGAACAAAATTGGTAGAAAACTAACTTACTCTTTATCACTACTTGCTGGTGGTTTAGGCTACTTAAGCATTATGTTAATGCAAAACCCTGAGCCAACGATGGTAAATCTATTAATTACTCAAATAGAAGTCCCACAAGGTGCTGTTTCTCTATTTTTACCTATGGTAGGTGTCGGTATTGCTTGGGCAGCGATTTTAGCTATGCCTTATGCTATTTTAGCGGGTTCATTGCCCGCCAAACAAACAGGCGTATACATGGGTATTTTTAACTTTACCATTGCCGCTCCACAAATTATTTCCGGCATATTTGCTGGTTGGATTTTAACTGCGGTATTTGACAACCAAGCAATTTACATCATTATGCTAGCAGGTATATCGATGGTATTAGCAGCGGTATCTGTGTACTTTGTTAAAGAAGGTAGCGAGCAAGCAATACCTGTAACAAGTAATGATAACGCAGTAGCAAATAGTTAATGACTTATAAGTTACTAAAGAAAAATACTAGGGTCTGTTGATCTTTCGCGATTAAATTTTGTTCGAGCTAAAAGCGTTTTATTCGCGGCGACTAGTATTTGCTTAGTCATTCTAAGCAAATACTACTCAACAAAGCGTAAAATGCTTTTAGCCGAATCCTTCGGACAGCGTTTGTTGGTCGCTAAGAACGACATGGTGACATGAGAACAAATAACCTTTGTATGGGTATCGTTATTCTCCACAGGATTTTCTAATCACGAGCTCAGGTTTTATTAACGCTGTACTTATCTCTTTGCCTGAAATAAGTTCTAGTAAGCTATCAACCAGCATTTCGCCAGCAATTTTTGTATCCTGCTTCACGGTAGTTAATGGTGGAAAAGTGAAACTCGCCACAGCAATATCATCAAACCCTGCAACAGTGACTTCATCAGGGATTGCTTTTCCATGTTCTTTTAGTGCTCTCATAGCACCAATGGCAATCAAATCGCTCGCTGCGCAAATTGCATCAAATACCTCGTTACTTTCAATGAGTCGACAAGCAGCTTTGTACCCTGCTTCTTCGGTATAAAGCGCATTAAATTGAAGGTTAGGATTGACAACTAGTTGATGTGATTTAAGTGCTGCGCAATGACCTTTATAGCGATCAAAAAATTCAGGCGCATGAGTTGATGCACTACCTAAAAAAGCAATGTTTTTTCGACCTTGCTTAATAATATGTTCAGTAATTTCTTTCCCACCCTGAAAGTTATCACAACCAATCGTTACCATTGGCAAGCCTTCTACTTCAGCGCCCCAACGTACAAAGTGTGTACCTTGCTCTGTTAGTTGTACTAGCTTTTCTTCAAAGTCGACAAAGTCACCATAACCTAATAATATCAAACCATCGGCTTTGTTACTGTCTTCAAAATCTGCGTGCCAGTCATTACTTGCTTGTTGAAAAGATACAAGTAAGTCGTAACCTTTATTTGAACATGCGCGAGTAATACTGCCAAGCATTGATAGAAAAAACGGATTAATTGCTGAATCATCGCTGGTAGGATCTTCAAACAATAACAACGCAATAGTATCACTTTGTTGGGTACGTAAATTACTGGCGTTCTTATCGACCTTATAATTTAACTCTTTCGCGATAGCTTGTATTTTTGTACGAGTAGCCTCATTCACAAGCGGGCTATTGCGCAATGCTCTTGATACGGTAGATTGCGAAACCCCCGCTTGGTATGCAATATCAAATGAAGTAGCTTTATCTTTCACATCGTTATACTCAAAACAACAGTATTTACAAGAATATACTTGCTTGAATTAGATTGAAAGTCACAAATGCAAAAAAGCCTAAGTATTTCAACTTAGGCTTTCAAAACGTTCACAATTAATTAGGAAACGATTAAAAAATAGAACCGACTTCTAAGCTTACCACGCCAAGACTAAGATCGTCTAACTGCTTAAATCAATCCAACTTTGCTTGTAACTTGCTCTAAAGAAGACACTGTTATCAAGCTCATAACGAAAGCCTGCAGCTACATTATATGAAAAGCGTGTATCAGAATGAGTATTTTGATAGCTATCACACACGTAACCCCACCAACAAATGCTACCAGGAGGACCATCGGCAATATTACTATCTAGAAAGCTCTAGCCTAAACCAGCTTGCACATACGGCGTGAACCTTTCTTTTAATACATGATAAACAACATTAAACTGTGTTTGATAGATATTCATCTGATGATCTATTTCAAAAACATCACCATCACCTTCAACTAACTTAGCTTGATAATCAGGTTTCACTGATGAAAAATCAAAATTAACTAAAATGTGTGCATTAACGTTATAGCCTAAAGTAAAACCCCAGCCATATTCACTGTCTAGATCTAATGATGAGCCATTTGTACCGCTAACATCAGTAGATTGGGCATTAACAAATTGAAAAGTAGACTCCCACCTATTCTCACGTTTAGTATAGTTGGCAAGCGTGTCTACACTGGTTGATAACAAAGAACATAGCAGTGTTATTTTCAATAGCATTGTCTTGGTAAACATTAAAAGCATCCTTTTTATTACATTTACTAATTAAATACCTCTTTCTTACTTTGCAGCGCGAGAAACATATTCTCCAGAGCGTGTATCGATTTTTACTTTTTCACCTATTTGCACAAACAATGGCACGCGAATAACGGCACCCGTTGATAATGTTGCCGGCTTACCACCCGTACCAGCAGTATCACCTTTTAAACCTGGGTCTGTTTCTACAATATCTAGTTCAACAAAGTTAGGTGGCGTTACTGAGATAGGCGTACCATTCCATAATGTAATCGTACAAATATCACCTTCAGCTAACCATTTAACCGCATCAGCCACAGCCTTTTCTTCAGCACCAATTTGTTCAAAGGTGTCATTGTTCATAAAGTGCCAAAATTCACCATCGGCATATAAGTATGCTAATTCAACATCCATTACGTCTGCGCCTTCAACAGATTCGCCTGACTTAAATGTTTTTTCTAACACTTTGCCTGAAACCAGTTTACGAATTTTAACACGGTTAAATGCCTGACCTTTGCCTGGCTTAACTAATTCATTTTCTAGAATGTTACAAGGTTCGCCGTCTTGCATAATTTTTAAACCGGCTTTAAATTGGTTAGTACTGAAATTAGCCATAAATATACTCTTTTTTTATTAATTGGATCTCAGTTGCGTTATTATTCGCATATTGCTATCAACTTATCTTAGATAACATAACCGAGATTATAAATTGAATTTAGAATTGCCGCAGATAATACCTCAAATAGAAAAAAATTTGCACACTTCTTGGCAAAAAGATTTACGTGAAGTGGTTACCGAACCTAAAGTTTTATTGCAAATGTTAAATATTAATCCTGATGATTATTTACAGCATTTTAAAGCAAGAAAACTCTTTCCTGTTCGCGTACCAAAATCCTTTATCAATCGCATGGTCAAAGGCGATATTAACGACCCCTTATTAAAACAAGTGATGCCACTTTCACAGGAGTTTATCATTGCTGATGGTTACAGTACTGATCCCTTAGAAGAACATGATACTGTCGCAGAAGGTTTACTTCATAAATACCATAACCGCGTATTAATGGTGGTAAAAGCAGGCTGTGCTGTTAATTGTCGTTATTGCTTTAGACGCCATTTTCCTTATCAAGATAATAGCCCTAACAAGCAACGCTGGCATGAGGCGCTAACGTATATCGCTCAACACAATAGTATTACTGAGGTTATTTTCAGTGGTGGAGATCCGCTCATGGCTTCAGATGAGCATCTTGCATGGTTAATCAACCAACTTGAACAAATTCCTCATGTGAAAAGGATAAGAATTCATTCTAGGTTACCTGTTGTTATGCCAAGTAGAGTAACAATGGGGCTAGTTAATACATTAAAAAAATCTCCCTTAAAGTGCGTCATAGTGCTGCATATTAATCACCCCAATGAACTCAATGAGGAATTGAGCGCGGCCTTAGAGTCACTTCGCGTAGCCCGCATACCTTTATTCAATCAAAGCGTATTACTCAAAGGCGTTAATGATAATGCCTCTTGCTTAATATCCTTATGTGAGAACCTATTTGATATGGGCATTCAGCCCTACTATTTACACTTATTCGACGCCGTTCAAGGTGCAGCTCATTTTGATGTTGAAGAAGAAAAAGCGAAAATCATTGCCAACGAAATGTTAGCTAAGCTATCAGGTTTCATGATGCCTAAATTAGTCCGTGAAATAGCAGGACAACCTAACAAAACGCCAATTAATCTGGCATAATTCGACCAAAGACTTCCCGCACAGCAACACTTGAAACAAAAAAGATTTATTATGACGAAAGCAATTGAACAACAACTTATTGAAAATATTTCTATTATTTTAAAAAAATCATTATCTGCGGATGCAACATTAGCTGACTTAAGAGAACAAAAAAAAGCCAGCTTTGAGGCGATATTTAAAAAAGACAGTGGGTTTCATTGCCACGCTAATACTTTTCAACCTTACGTTGAAGAAGTTGCCGACGATTTATTAAAATGGCAGGCTAACAAAGATCAGCAAGTACTGATCTCTTTAGTGAAGAAAATTGAACAACTTTTCACGGTACTCGGTAATTTAGAGCAAAGCTATAACGTTTAGCGTTTTTAAACTGATATTAAACCTCGATCATTAACCACTTGCAACGGGCATTGATGCTGATCTAATAACGAAAGAATGGTTAAATTCAACTCGTTGATTTCATCCAGATATTCATCAAAGTCTGTTGTATTGACATAAGCAAGAATATTGAGTTCCAGACCTATCTCTGTATAAGCTTTAAAATGAGCTCTGAGTGGCTCATTTGCAATTTTTTCATGATGTTGTAAATGTGCCTTTAACTCATCTAAAAAGTTATTAATATTTTCTCGAGTACATTGCGGTGTTAATAATATTTTAGGCCTAAACGCTATTCTCTCTCGCTCTGAAAAATTTTCAATATCCATGTCAATAAATCGCGCATTAGCAACATAAATAACGGTTCTATCAAGGGTTCGAATACGTGTAGATCGTAATCCAATTTCTTCAACTACTCCGTAATTTTGGCCAAATCGACAGAAATTTCCTATTTTAACAGGTGCAGACGTATACAGAGTTATCGCACCAATCATATTCTCAACAGTCTTTTGTGCAGCTAAAGCAAGCGCTAAACCACCAATACCTAAACCAGCAAGTAACGTTGATGCATTAAAACCTAAGTTTTCCAGCCAAATTAAGGAGGCAAAAATAACCATTAATAGTTTAGTTACCGTACCTGCTGGCCTTAGTAAATAAACAGCTAACGGTTTATCTTGTGCAACAAACTTTTCAGCTAAAATAACTTTTAATAAATCAACAAATCGAAAACAAACCCAACACCAAGCAATAATAAGAATGGTAGACCCTTCCATGATGGCTTTAACTGCTAAAGTCACGTTAGAACTATCTATCAGATTCCTAGAAAAGATAACGGCGAATAAAAAAGCAACAGGCCCTTTAATAAACGCTAACGGAGCACTTGAGGTATTTGGATAAATACGCTTAATGAGGCGTACTAACAACCATGCACCTATATACGATGCGATATAAGTGCAAAATAACATAAGAGTAAAATACAACCACTGCCATAACATAACGCCATAAAAGTCTACCTTGGGTAGTCTTTTAGCTAACCATTCTCCTAAAGGAGAGTACGAGAACTCTTCAAATAAGAATGGGATCTTCTCAACCGTTGCATTAGATATTTTCCAAATTTTAACGCGGTCAGATTTACGAGGAACTCGCTGCATCAATATACTGAATTGTTTTTCTTTTACCATAACACTACCGATAGACTCTCGATATCTAGGTAAACCGTCGTTAACATTACCTTTTTGATGATCGCTGACATTCGATAAATCAACCCATAACTGTCGGTTTAATACAACATATAACTGCCTTGCTAATTCTTCTTTTCCTATCGCTAATGTTTTTTCGGAAATATTGCGATAATCTAAATATTCGCTCGCTAATGATAAGTCCCCTGAACGCATCGCCAATAAATACCCTGCAATAGCACTTCGTGGCTGTCCTCGTTCAAATTTATCAAAAGGGACATCTGCACTTTTATTCTCGGCCATTTTTTCTATTGTTTGCGAGGACTTTTCTTGCAAGTCTAGAATTTCTTTTACAGAAACGTTCTTTTGCTGGTTAACCGTTTGCCCTATTACCGAGGTTGAAATAAACAAGTAACATAAAGCCATTATAATTGAAGGGCGTCGAACACGAGATGTATAAAAAACCATTAAAAAACGATCCTGATAATTGAAATGACACTTATATCTTAAATAATAACGCAGTTTTTTCATGTGAGTAAATCATATTTCCCCTTTGCTCTTTCAAGAAATAATTAACACAAAATTTTCTGGGCATAAAAAAAGCCGCTAATGCGACTTTTAATTGTTGGGTTGCCAATGCTATTTGGTAGAGTCTGAAAGCTCAGCCGAAAAGGTTTTTTTAAACCAGTCATCTAGCATTTTCTTCTCATACCCTAAGGCTTTATTACGATATTTCAAGTTAGTAGAGTTCATGAAATTCATGTCTCTGACTTTAACAGTATCTGCCTTTGTTTCTTGTCCTTCAGCATCAAGTAATTGATACGAAAAATTCATGCGTGGTGGATAAATCTGTTTAACGATACGCATCTGATTAATTCCACCAGCTAACGTATCGCCAGCTAAATCAACGTCAGTTACCACTATTTTCAGTAACTGTTTTTCCGGTAATTGTGCAGCTAATTCAGCGAAGTGATCTTCAAGTTGTTTAAAGGTACGTTCTCTAAATCGAGTACGGTTTTCAGTCCCTTCACGAATATCGCGATAGCTTTTATAATCTTTCCACTCGACTTCACTTGATGCTGCCCAAGCTGATGGTATTGACATAACAACAGAGACAAAAGCGGCTAATAAAATTGGTTTATTCATCATCAATCCCTCTTTATAGTGGTTTCAGATACATTAAAACAAAAAAGCCAAAACTCATTTGCACTTTTATGTTGTTTAATTGTGTTTATTTGTAGCGTAAAACTGCTTCATGACCATGTGAACAATATGCTCTGTCCTGACTTTGCGTTCTGTAATATCTAACTCTTGATGGACAAACCCTTGTGCTGCACCACGCCACACTTTTTTAATCATTTGTGCATCTTCAATATAAATTAAAAAACTACCTTTAGCTAAACCTTCACTTGAAGGTAGACCAGGACTAACGCCAAACTTCTCATTTATTGTTTCATCAGATAAATCAGACGCTAAGGCAATGCCAAAACCTACATGAAATGCAACCCCGTTAGCTGACGCACTATATGTAAAACCATGTTGTTCAAGTTCTTGAATAATTGCATCAGAATACTGCTTATAAACACTTTGTGTTTGTGTAGGCTTTAATGACGTTTCTTTAACATATTTAGGATCAAGCGAAAATACACTACCTTGAGGGTATAAAACAGGCAAGTCCCTTACGCTCGAAATAGCTAAGTTGCTTTGTTTGCTAGGAGCTTCAGGCACTACTTGGACGCAACCGATTAGTGAAACACTAACAACCACTAGCAATAATTTGTAAAGTTTATTCATGAAATTTCATTTCCAACAATGAGTTACTGTGCTTCATTATACAAAGTAAATGATTACAAGAAAGTACTATTCGTCATAAAACTGCAACGCTTTGTAATTAAGCTGTGCGTATTTTTATGGCATTAGGAAGTAAACCACATGAAATCAACCTTTTCTGGCATATGGAGTGCAGAAAATAATGTACTTTCGTCGGTATTGAATACCTTAACACAACTTGTAGACAAACATTTCGACATTGAAATATCACCAGATAAAATGCTTTCAGATAGTCATTATCGAGAGTTGGTACTTAGTGAGTTAGCTAAATTAGATCATAAAGAAATTAACGATATTATTGTATGGTTACAAACGCCAATGACGCAAAAGGAACAAAAAAAAGCCAGCCCTTTTCGTTTGTTAGCTGCAACAATAAGTTTAATCGCTATTGTGGGGTGTGGCTATTGGTATTCAAACTCAACGTTATTGAATGAACAAAGCACTGAAGCAACCAACACTATTAAGCAAAGTTCCTTTGAGACAGAACAAGCAAAACAAACAACAAAACCTTCAACCATCGCAACTATTGCAACTATTGCACCCATTGCACCCATTGCACCCATTGCAAAGCCAACGCCAAGCGTTGCTTTTCGCCTGCATGGCTCAAATACAATTGGCGAGAAACTAGCGCCTGCACTACTAGAAGCATTTTTAACACAACAAGGTGTAACACAGTTTTCATGGAAAAAAGGCAAGAACTTAGTAGAACGAGAGTTGCATTTTATAGAGAATGGTAATAACAAAGTCATAGAGTTACATGCGCATGGCTCTAGTACCGCTTTTACCGATCTTAAATTAGCAAAAGCTGATATTGGCATGGCTTCTCGACGTATAAAAGCACCAGAAATCCAAGAGCTAAGTGCTTCGCTTGGTTCTTTAGACCAAGTTGGTAATGAACATATTATCGGCTTAGACGGATTGGCCATTATTGTTAATCAAAACAACACCATAAAGAAAGTTTCCACAGAGGCACTTGCAAAAATTTTCTCGGGTGAAATTAATAATTGGTCACAATTAGGCGGAGAGGATAGAACAATAACAATATATTCTCGTGATAGTCATTCAGGCACTTGGGATACCTTTAAGAACTTAGTTTTAAAAAAATATAAAAAGCAGCTTTCTCCTGAAGCCATTCGGTTTGAATCAAGCTCTGAGTTGTCAGCTAAAGTTTCTCAAGATGAAAGTGCCATTGGGTTTATTGGTTTAAATTATGTCTTACATAACAAAGCATTAGCTATTGCTGCGTCAAAAGACACAACAGCAATATTTCCAACTCGTTTTACCATAAGCACTGAAGATTACGCCTTAGCTAGACGATTGTATTTTTATACCCCTACTTCGGCTTCATCATTAGTAAAAAGCTTTGCTCAATTTGCTATTTCAGCCAAAGGACAAGATATCGTTGCAGCGACAGGGTTAATTTCACAAAACATTAAATTAGAGGAGACTTACCTACAAAGTGACGCGCCAGAGCAGTACAGTCACTATGTTAAAAATGGCAAACGTCTTTCGCTTAATTTTCGTTTTGACTATGCAACAAAGGATCTTGATAACAAAGGAAAAAGAGATTTACAGCGCTTAGTCACCTTTATGGAGCAGCACCCTGGGCGTCGATTAGCCTTATTAGGCTTTTCAGACAGTGTCGGCGCGAAGCTTAAAAACCAGAGCCTTTCACTAAAAAGGGCTAAATCTGTTGAGTTAGAGCTCACTTCTCGCGGAATTCCCGTTATGTCTGTGGAAGGTTTTGGTGAAGCATTACCTATTGCAAATAATAATACTGAAGCAGGAAGAAAGCGTAACAGACGAGTCGAGGTTTGGCTTCTATAGCGATTAACCACTTTTTATATTTAAGTAAAAGCGACTTAATAATTTTGCAACATAACACGCATAGAATACCAACATCAGCTGCATTATAAGGATTTCAGTATGTTTACAATTTTATCAAGTGAAGCAAAGTTAAAGAGTACTTTACAACAAACAACTCCCCAAGAGCGGATAATAATCAAAGATAATTTTACACATGTTATTGCACTTTTATCCGCACCTACAGCAGAGCTACTGGCTAATCGTCGTCAACAAGGAGTACTTTTACCTCAAGAAAGCGACCACGAATTTATGCCAGCACAATTAAATGAAATAACTGTATTTGATGTTTTCTTATTAAAAAATATCTCTCATCTGATTGCTTACATTAATACACTTTGTTTAACTGAAGCCGTACTAGTTCGCGATAATTTTGATAATTGCTTAGAGTTACCCTTATTTACTAGTATCGAACAAGAACCCAAATCATGCGTGAATGAAAAGAGTAGAAATGTAAAATCTCCCGTTGAAGACGTATCACTCTCATCCAATAATATTTCGCCAATACGTATTAACGAAGTTAAGAATCGACTTACTCAAGCGATTGAATCATCTGAGCAACAAGAATTAGCGATAAAAGAGAAATTAAATGCGTTATTAACTAAAACAGAATGCACAAATATCGCCGCAACATCAGAACATGTGCAAGCTCAAGCATAGTTAGACTCAACTACATGCGCAAGCTCAAGCATAGTTAGACTCAACTTTGGGTGCCTCATTAATCAACATTATCACTCAGTTAAAATCAGTGTTAACAATTATTCACAACGAGGCAACCGCCTCTATTATTGGCCAGTTTACTTAATTATTGCCACTGACTTACACTTATTATTGATTTATCAATCTGAAATCAACTATGCTTGATAGTTATAGTCTTGATATTAAGTAACTACTTCTTAACGATTTTCTATATTTGGGTAACTTAAATGATCAGGTAATACGATTTATGAGCAGTGTAATAAGTCCACACTTAAAGCGGTTTGAAATACAGATACTAAGTTTGGTTCCTTATGCTACTAACGATAGATTAGAGTATTTAATTAAAAAACTACTCCCTGAAGAAAACCCAAGCCATCACCTTGCCGTTAAAAATGAGATAAAAAAACTCGCGCAACAATCCACAAAGTCGATAGATTTACGCAAGCTCTTTAGCGACTGCCAAAAAATAGAACATAACAAAGTAACTCATTACCTAGATAAAGAAGGTAAAGCGTTATTCCAAGAAAAAATGGCTGAGTATAATAATATATATACTATAGCTGCATACCATGAAGTAAGTGAAGATGCCCACTTAAGAGCATCAAAAAAAAATAATGACTATAAAATCATACAGGGTGAAAAAGATAACGAAACCAACAATAAAAGTAACCCAAGCAGTAGTTTTTCAGACTTTAAAATAGATAAGACTCAACCAAAACCATTAGTTAATAAAAACCGAATAACACAAGAAATGAAAAAACTTAACTCTTCTTGCAAGGTTTTTATTAATCCTATTATGGGCATGACCTCACAAGGTAAAAAAGAAGTAGGTATATCGGCAAGTATAGAAAAAATGACTAACCTGAAAGTGGTTATTCGAACTGACAATGAATTAACCGGGGTTAAAGCAAATAAAGTATACCTATGGTTATATGATCACCATGAAGAAATAGCCTTCGATGAAGAGCTTGAGCTTGGTTTTGAAATTATTGATAGCCAAGAATCTTCATTAAACAACTCGTTTGACTACTTGCTAAAGTTTTCCAGTCCGCTAACCGATAAGCAAATGCGCATATTATTTAGCCATTACCTGCGCCAGAAAAAACTCGCTATAATAGGCCCAACTGAACGATTTATTACACCATTATTTGATTCAGTCACTTCAAAAGGGTATGAGCAACTTTACCTGAACAAAACACACGACATTCCGTTGTTATGTTATCAAGATACTAACAGTTGGCACGCTAAAGTGGCCATGAAGACTTCTGGCAATGATGAGCTATGGCACTTTTTTAGCGATGATGAAAAACAATTTCACTTGCCCGTGCTGTTAGGAAACAAAGAAATTGTCAACGCATTAAATAAAAAAGAAACAATTGATAAGTATGCTTTTATTTTAAAGTCGGTTTATAAAGGTAGTGATCAATATTCACTTATTTGGCATGAAGAGTTGATGAGTGACTCAAGTGTCCAAGCTATATTTCAGCGTTATTTTCAGCCAAACTGCTTTAGAGTCATTAAAATATCCTCTTCATTTATAAACTCAGCTGAAGATGCCTATGTTCCATCAGCATTACCCTGTCATGTTCACCCTAAAATGGCGGTGTTAAATAGAGCTACACCCAAAGCAGCCTTAGATAAAATAAGTAATTGCGACCACATGCTTACCGTGTCAAACATAACCAGTTTATATGAAACCATTAATAACCCGATTAATGATGAAGTTATAGAACTAGAAAAGCCACTTCCTGAACGCTATCAGCTTAGTGCAGTTAATAGTCTCAGCGAAACTGAAATAGTAACCGCAGAGGATAATGAGTCAAGATGTGAGGACCGCTTTATTTTATCGTTTTCAATGGCCATAACTCGAAGCAATAATGTGGTAACTCATATACCAGGAAAAACTAAAAATGTGTCAGTACAAGGTTTATTAGTTAACCTTGAAAAAGAGGCGAAATTTAGGGCTGGTGAAGAAATAGAAATAGAATTAACCGTACCTTTTGCAGAGCAAGAACGTACTTTAAAAAAACAAAAATATATTGTTTTAGGTTACGATCAAAGTGGTGCAGTAAGATTACTCATTAATACGATAGAAAGTAAACATTTAGCTTGTAGGGCTATTCGTAAATATCTTTTTCAGCATATTGATTATTTAGAAACCTGTGGGCAACGAGGTAGTCGTATTTATGGTTTACAAAAAGCCATGAGAAACATTTACGCACACAACCATTTTTCTATCCCTTTTTATTTAAAAGCAACAAAGCATCAGCAATATATCAATGCAGCTAGTTTTAGTGGTAATTCAGCATTGAAGCATCTTGTGTATAAAAACGAAAATAGTGAAGAAATTATTTTGAATTTATTAAGTAATGATAAATTTAGAACATCTTGTTTATCTATTATCGCTGCTCTTGCCTATAAAAACCTACCGGCTAGGGCTTTTTATATTTTGGTACTACCTAAAGGTAAAGATGAGAATGAAGAATTTTCATTTTGGTATCGAGATCTATTGGTATTAAAAAAAGCAGCTCAATTAAAAGAATACACCAACAAAGTTTCAAAGCATGGTCAACCCGCTATTTTAAAAATTGAACTCAAAAAAAGTGATAAAGTTAAAAATATGTATTATCGCGATGAGATTGGTTACTTAAAAAACCTAGACAAAGATCTTGCTGATGAACTCCAAAGCCAACTAGAAAACACGATAGGTATCGGAGAAGTGACTGATTTAACTGATATTGCTATCCAGATGATTAAGAGCATATAAAATAAAAGCAACGATACCTTCTTACTAATAACTTTTACTAATAACTTTCATTAAGAATTTGCACTAAGAAAAGGCTTTCTACTTTACAACGGTGGCTTGCCCATTCAACGTTTCCTCAAAAATGATACTCAAAATAATTTAAAAACTTCATCTATACTGATGTAATACATGATCAAAAATAAAAAGAAATTTATATGTCATCAGAAGTATTATTCGCACGCCAACCAATATTAGATAAGCATAACAATTTACAAGGTTTTGAGTTACTTTATCGTGGAAACTTATCGTTAGAGTCTAACGCTAAAGAAGCAACACTTGATGTTATAGTAAATTGCTGTACTGGCTTATTATCAGCAAGCAGTGATTTGACTGCTCCTTTATGGATAAACTTAGATAAAACTTTTATTACTTCTGATTTAGACATTCCAATTGCCCCCGAATTTGTAGTTTTAGAAATTTTAGAATCAGTTAGACCAACGCCTGACGTATTAAAGGTTATTTCGTCTCTACATCGTAAAGGTTACATTATTGCGCTTGATGACTTCACTTTTGAAGAATATAACCATGCTTTTATGCCTTATGCTTCTATTATTAAGGTTGATGTATTAGAGGAAAATATTGATTCTATAAAAGAAAAAATGTCACATTTCGACTTTACAGGAAAAACGTTACTTGCTGAAAAAGTTGAATCGAAAGAAGTTTTTGATACATGTAAAGCTATCGGTTTCGACCTATTCCAAGGGTATTACCTTGAAAAGCCATCTAGCATAAAGGGAAACAAGCTTAATGCAGGCAAGCAAACAATGCTTCATGTTGTTAACGAATTAAGCCAAGAAGATATTTCAGTACAAGAGGTAACAGATTTAATCACAACCGATCCCATTTTAATTTTTAAAATTTTAAAAATGGTTAACAGCCCTATCTACCCTTCTAAACGAGAAATCACATCACTGAAAGAAGCCGTAATCAAACTTGGCATTGTCATTGTTAAACGGTGGGCAATAATATTTTCATTACTATCTGTTTCAAGTAAACCGAGTGAGTTATTTAGAACATTGTTAATTAGAGCAAAAATATGCGAATTACAAGCGCAAACATTAAACTCAGAAAATAAAGAGAACTACTTTCTTATCGGATTACTATCAGGGTTAGATGCAATACTCGATATAGATACAGAAACTTTTATAAATCAAATGGAGCTATCAGAGCACATCAAGCAAGAGTTATTAAACACTAATAAAAACAGCATTCTAAAAAGAGTTATTCAGTTTGAAAAAGGTCAATATGTTGAATCTAAAGAGCCACCTATTCAAACATTACGTGAACTAAATGAAGCATATTGGCAATCGGCTGCTTGGGTTGATGAATTAATGCAGCTAGTTAAAAATTAACAAAGAACTCTAGAAAATTAAAACTAGCTACAAGCTGATAAGCTGACTTACTACATACCGACCATATTACACTTGAGTAAAGATCGATTTTATTTCTTTCTTAACTCCTTAATTTTGAATGTAGAAAACCAACTAAATAAAATAGGTAAGACAAAAAGTGTTAGCAATGTTGAAGTCAATAGCCCCCCGACGATTACGCTGGCTAATGGTCTTTGAATTTCAGCACCTACACCATTAGACATCAACATAGGTATTAGACCAAGTGCAGAAGTTAAAGCTGTCATGAGCACAGGGCGTAAACGAGAAGTAGCGCCTTCAAAAACAGCTTGTGAAGTTTCAAGTCCTACTTTTATCCGTTGATTGATACTCTCCACCATGACAACACCATTCAATACAGCAACACCAAATAAGGTAATAAAGCCAACGGAGCTTGGCACTGACAAGTACTGTCCAGAGAAATATAAGGAGAACACACCACCAATAACAGCAAGTGGAACATTGACTAAAATGAGCATTGCTTGACCGACAGAACCAAAAGCAAAATAAAGCAACAATGCGATTAAAGCTAGAGACAATGGGACTACCTTTGCCAACCTATTGTGTGCACGTTGTTGGCTTTCAAATTGACCGCCAATAGCAACCGAGTAACCTGCGGGTAACTCAACTTTTTCTGCAATTAACTGTTTTATATCGGCAACCACACTTCCCATGTCACGACCTTGAACATTGGCTTGAATGACGACTCGTCTTTGGACATCATCTCTTCTTATTTGTGGAGGTCCCGACTCAAATGTTACCGTTGCCACATCACCAAGACGAACCCAAGCGCCAGTTGGTGACAAAATTCGAATATCAGCTATCGCTTCTTTGCTATTACGATATTCCTCTTTTATTCGAACATAAATATCATACCGCTCATTACCATTAATTATTTGTCCTGCTTCAACACCGCCAATACCGTCTCGAACAATTTTCATAATGTCATTAACAGAAAATCCAAAACGTGAAAGCTCTTGCCTTTTAGGTGCAATAACTAATTGTGCTTCTCCCTCTATTTGCTCAAGCGCTACATCCTTTGCTCCCTCTACGCCTTTAATGACCGACTCAATTTCTTGACCTTTAACAGCAAGCACTTTAAGCTCTGGTCCAAAAAGCTTTATTGCTAATTGCGCTTTTACTCCTGAGAGCAATTCGTCAACTCGTGTTGCAATTGGCTGAGAGAAATTAAGTAGAAGGCCAGGAAATTCCTCTAAAGAACGTTCCATTTTATCTTGCAACTCAACTCTATTATTAGCACTTGTCCACTGAGAAACTGGCTTTAAACCAATATATATTTCTATATTGTTTACCGGCTCAGGATCACCTCCTATTTCTGCTCGCCCTATTCGACTTAATGCATAGGTAACCTCGGGAAATGCCATCAATTTTTTTTCTAATATTGGTGCGACAGACAATGCCGTTTCCAAACTGGAAGATGGTGCTAGTGTAGCCCTCAAGTTTATAGTGCCTTCTTCTAATTCAGGAACAAACTCTGTGCCAATTTGCGGGATAATTACAAATATTGAAACAACCAATACCATAGATACTGACACCACAGTTTTCGTGTGTTTAAGTGCTATTTTAAGACTCTTTTTGTAGCGTTTATCTAATGGTTTTAGTACAAAACTTTCCCTTTCTTTCATCTCTTTTTTAAACATAAAAGTTGCCAAAGCAGGTACTATAAATAATGCGACAAAAATAGCGGAAACAACTGCTATAATAATACTGATTGCCATAGGCTGAAATAGTTTGGCTTCAACCCCTTCGAAACTAAACAAAGGCATGAACACGACTAAAATAATAGCAGCAGCAAAAAATACAGGGCGAGCAACTTCTTTACCAGCTTCTTTCAAACGCAATTCAATTTCGTGATCGTATGATTCAATTCGATGTAAATCTGTATCAGAAGTTTGATCCTGCTTTTTAACACTTTTAAAATACGTAGGCTCAGGGCGGTTTAAATGCTTAAACATATTTTCAACCATCACTACCGAGCCATCAACAAGCATTCCTATCGCAACCGCAATGCCACCTAAAGACATTAAATTGGCAGATATCCCCCACCAAGCCATAATCATCAAAGCAATGCCAATCGATATTGGTATTGATATCAACACCAGAAACGTTGCTCGTAAATTCATTAAGAAAAGTACTAAGACAATGCAGATAAAAATAAATGCTAGGGTAAGGGCGTCTATAACAGTACTTACCGCTTTTTTAATCAAATCTGCTTGATCATAAAAAGGCTCAAAACGTACGCCTTTTGGCAATGCTTGCTCAATCAGTGGAATTCTTGCATTGATGCCATCAATGGTGGCTTTAGTGTTTGATCCCATTCTTTTTAAAACAATACCAGAGACAACTTCCCCTAAGTTTTCTATTTCACCACCCTTGGTTTTCTTAGTCATGGTGACTGCGCCTTGGCGAATATCACTGCCCAATTCAACGTTAGCGACATCTGAAATAGTTACCACGGTACCATCAACTGTTTTAACAGGTACTTGCTTAATGTTACTAATGCCAGCTTCACCACTTTTAAACCAACCTGTGCCTCTGATAACTAACTGCTCTTGCCCTCGGTTTATAAACCAACCTCCAACATTAGCATTATTACGATTAAGCGCTTGAACCACATCCTGTTGCGTCAGTTCATAAGACAATAATTTAGAAGGCTCAACATTCACTTGATATTGTTTAACATTCCCACCAAAAGATAAAACATCCGTTACCCCATCAACAGGCATAATCAACAACTTCACTATCCAATCATTTAAACTTCTTAATGCCATTGAATCGTAATTAGCGTCTTCGTCTGATATCAGCAAGTATTGAAAAACTTGCCCTAGCCCAGAAGTATTCGGTCCCATTTCAGGTGTACCGACACCATCAGGTATCAGCTCTTTTGCTGCTTGCAGTCTTTCAAATACGAGCTGTCTTGCAAAGTAGATATCAATGCCTTCTTTAAAAACAACCGTCACACCTGATAATCCAGTCTTGGAAATAGATCTTACTTGCTCCACATCGGGTAATGCATACATGACCGCTTCAATTGGATAAGTAATGAGTTGCTCAACTTCTTCGGCTGCCAGCCCTGGCGCTTCAGTATTCACAGCAACTTGCACGTTAGTTACATCGGGAAACGCGTCTAAATTCAGTTTTGGAGTTAACATAATGGAACCGACAAGGGTTGCCATTAGCGCTATTAAAATGAGAAGTCGGTTATTGATCGACCAATCAATTATTCTATTAAACATACCGACTCCCATTAATGGTTATGCGGATCAAATCCGCCTTTAGCGATTTCTGATGCGACAAAGAAAGCACCTTGAGTTACGACTCGTGTACCACTTTCGATACCATGTATTTCACGAAGATCACCTAGCGCTCTACCTAATTCAACGTCAACTGCGCTAAATTCACCGGGGTGATCTTCAACAAAAACAGTCCAATCTCCATCTGAACTTCTGATTAATGCTTCTTCAGGCACTGCGATGACTTTCTTTTGTGTAGTAAACTGAAAATTAACTTTAACAAACATCCCTGAATGCAAATTATCATCAACGTTTTCAACTGATAACCTGATGATTCGAGTTCTCGTTATAGGGTTTATCGTGTGTGCTTCTTGAATAACTTTGGCTGAATAGCTTTGTCCGTTGAACTCAACCAGTGCAGGAGAATTAATAGCTAAGTTTAACTTTTTATTGGGTGCTACTTTCGCTTCCACCCACAAGTCTTCTTCATCTGCCAACAACATGATGGTATCACCCGCATCGATACGTTGACCTTGTAAGAAGTCATCTTGCAATACAACACCTGCTCGCTGTGCAATTAACGAATATTGACCAAACGATGCCCTATCTTTATTATAAATACTCTTAATTGCTTCATCAGCCAAACCTAAAGCCAATAACCTCCCATAGGCAGCGTTGAATGTTGTTTTTGCTTGTAATAAACGGCTTTCGCTAACCGTTTTATTATCTAATTTTTTTACACGCTGCCATTCTGTTGAGGCAATAAGATAGTCTGCTTGTGCTTGCACCATAGACTCACTGAATAACGTGACAAGCTTTTGACCTTTCACAACATACTCTCCTAATGCAGCATGACGGCTAATAACGACAGAATCAGTTCTAGGTGACACTAAATAGCTTTTATAACCATTCGCTTTTACCTCGCCTGGTGCATAAATCGTATTAAAGTGAATTTTAGGTGTAACTGGTTCAACCGTAATGTTAGCGAGTGATATTTTCTCAGCACTTAACGTTATACCTTTCTCATGATCTTCTTCAGAACTCTTATTTTCTGAATGAACATCTCCTTGATGCTTTGTAATGTTTTCTTTAGACGGAACATTTTGAGTAAAAAAAAGAGCAACACTCAAAGACAGGATTACACCTGCATTTTTTAATATATACATATGACTTCTTAAATTTTTTAATTAATAGACAAACCTTTTCATTCCAGTTAACTGAAATAAAAAGAATATAATGATAAAAACTTAAGAAATGGGAGGGCGTAGAATTGCTTCAAAAAACTCTTTATATTGAATAAAGTCGTATGGGAATTCGTTTGCTGTGGGTAATTCATGGAGGTTAGGTATATCTTTAATGAGAATCCAAGTTAAGTGACTGCCACTGCAATGGCCACAATGATGGCAATCATTAACATCATGCCCTTGGGCATCAACTAACCTTCCTGCTTCTGAACGGTCTAAATTATGATCATGCTTTACTTGAATATGCTCAACATCTATTTGATGGTTTTCATTTATTGCAGATGCTACAGCAGTTAACGATTGCAAAACAATCGATACAACAAGTAAAACTATTAAAGCAACTTTAGAAAACAAACAAACCACCTAAAATAAATACAACATTTCAAATATAACAAAACACAGTATTACATTCTACCAACTATTACCCCTAACTTATTAGGTAACTACCATATACACCAATATTTTGGCCTTTATGAGTTACGGTGACGAGTCTATTACAATATCATCAAGCTGTGCAGTTAAGGCAAAACACTTAAATGATAAAAAAGCCCGAACATTTCTATTCAGGCTTTCGTGTTATAAGAGATTAGGCTTATTTAGGCGCAGCATAAATTACATCATGTAGCCCATATAGCACTTAACTAAATCCGTTGAACTTTAATGAAAGTACATCATTAAAGTCATGGTCAGCGTTGAAAAAGATTTAGAACTAGAACAAGGGAAAATTCAATAATTGTTTCATTCTATAATTTATAATTACTTGAAATTATATAATATTAATTAATACTATAGGCAGTGGGTTACTGAAAAATATCCACTGCAAGTTATCTAGCTCTGATTGACTTTACATGATAGTCAATGAAAGCAGCTGTGTATTTCATGGCTATATCGACACAGCAATTTCATAATGAAGATAGAATTATTCTTACTTTTTTATACCTAAATAATTCTGTTCATAAAAAGGCACCGAATGAGTATTGACCATAACAATCAAGAGTTCTTTGAAATATTTCCCTGGAATGAAAATTTTAGTACAGGTATTGACTCAATTGATGACCAGCACAAACAGCTAGTACGAATACTTAATCGTCTTGCCGCTAATTTAGCAAACTTATCTGCTCCCATTATTTTAAATGAAATTTTTGATGAATTAGCCGAATATGCAGATTATCACTTCAAGAGCGAAGAGCTTATTTGGGTTGACAATTTTAAAAATGATGAATGGGTTACTCAGCACTCACTCACTCATGGTTCATTTATTGACAAAGTGATAGAAATAAAAAACAACAAGGATAATAAATCTTTAGATGATGTCATTTATGACATCATCACCTTCTTGTCTAATTGGCTCGCATATCATATTTTGGATACCGATAAACGTATGGCGCTGGCTGTTATCGCTTTAAAATCGGGAAATACATTAGAAGAAGCAAAAGCAATATCTGCTGAAGGTATGAGTGGTTCGATGGAAACTGTGATCAGAACAGTTTTAACCATGTACAGTGGCATCTCAGCTCGAACTTTGGACCTTATGCGCGAGAAGAGTCGCCGTAAACAAGCAGAAGCGGCCCTGCATATTAGTGAAGAACGCTGGAAGTTTATACTTGATGCAGAAAAGGAAAATGTTTGGGATTTAAACCTAGAAAACAAAACCAAGTCCCTAACGGAAAATGACTCTTCGATTATAGATATTGTACAAAATAAAATTCAAGGAAATGATAAAAGCGCACAAATACATCCAGATGATATTGACTTATTTAAAAAAGATTTTTTACTCCATCTACAAGGAAAAACTAAGTTTTTCACAAATAAACATCGAGAATTAAAAAGTAATGGCAGTTGGTCTTGGGTGCTGAGTCGAGGAAAAGTTGTTAGCAGAAATGAAAGTGGTCAACCGTTACGGATGGTTGGAACCCACTCAGATATTACTGAAAGAGAGCTCGCCTCTATAATCTTTAATCATAGCTCACAAGCTATGATGGTAACCGATGAAAACAATAACATTATAAGTATCAATAAAGCCTTTACTAAAATTACTGGCTATAAAGAAGATGAAATTTTAGGGAAACCGCCAAGCATTTTATCTTCGGGCATTCATGATAAACAGTTCTATAAAATGATGTGGGAGGAAATTAACCGTTGTGGAAGTTGGAGTTCTGAAGTTTACAATAAACGTAAAAATGGCCAAATGTTTTGTGAATTCCTCAGCATAAATACGGTTAAAAACCAAGAAGATGGTATCGACTATTTTGTAGCCCTGTTTAGCGATATCACTCAGCAGAAAAAAGCGGATGAAACTATTCAAAGACAGGCAAGTTTTGATTCATTAACAAACCTTCCAAATAAAGTCACTTTTCAAAATAGATTGGAAGAACAGATACTATGGTCAAAACGAAGTAAATTGCCCTTTGCCGTACTATTTGTAGATCTCGACCACTTTAAAGATGTTAATGATAGTTTGGGGCATGAAAGCGGAGACCAATTATTAATACAAGCATCAAATAGGCTTAAGGATTGCGTACGGGAAAGTGACATAGTTGCTCGTTTTGGTGGAGATGAATTTACCATATTGTTACCTGATATAAAAGATACCGAAATTATAGAGAGAGTCGCAAAAAATATTATTTTAAGATTAATAGAGCCCTTTGACGTTGGTATCAATCGAGTTTATGTATCTGCAAGTATTGGAATAACACTTTATCCAAATGATGCTGACACTAGCTTAGGCTTACTTAGAAATGCTGATCAAGCGATGTATAAAGCCAAACAAACAGGTAGAAGTCGTTTTAATTATTTTACTCCAGCAATGCAAGAACGAGCACAAGAAAGACAAAGGCTTGTTACTGACCTACATAACGCTATAGAACTTAAACAGTTTGAACTTTACTACCAGCCTATCTTTGACATGAAAACTAAAAAACTCATCAAAGCAGAAGCTCTTATCCGCTGGAATCACCCAATTAAAGGCCTAGTTTCTCCAGATGAATTTATTCCCTTATCAGAAAAGTCCGGACTTATTAATAAGATAGGTGATTGGGTATTTAAAGAAGCCACAACTCAAACAAAGAAGTGGCAAAATAAATATCAAATGGATTTACAAATTAGTATTAATAAGTCCCCAATACAGTTTAAGTCTGAATCAAAAGTTAAACATTGGTTGGAATTTATAAAAGAAATAGGTTTATCTAGTGAAAGTATTATCATAGAGATCACTGAAAATGTATTAATGGATAATGAAAATGATATTTTAGATAGACTATTAAAATTTAGAGAAGCTGGTTTTATGCTTGCTTTAGATGATTTTGGCACGGGCTATTCTTCACTATCCTATCTTAGAAAATTCCCCATCGATTACATGAAAATTGATCGTTCATTTGTAAGTAACCTATCTAATGACGCTCAAGATATGGTTTTATGTGAAGCGATGATTGGATTGGCGCAAAAACTAGGAATTAAAGTAATAGCAGAAGGAATTGAAACCCCACTTCAATCTAAACTAATAAGTGATATGGATTGTGATTATGGACAAGGTTACCTTTTTTCAAAGCCGATACCAGCGAGTGAATTTGATGCCTTACTCAAAGATCAATGTAAACCAACTTAAATGTAACAGACTTAAAATAGCCAAAAGATGTTGTGTTCATCAATGAAAACAAACTACACAAAAATTAATATTATAAATGATTTTTAACAACTTATTTTAACCCTTTTTATTAAAGACTCGATAAATTGACAATAAACGATAGTATTTCATTTAAACTGCCCATCAAAATAATAGCCCTAGCTTGCACGTATTTTCTAATGGGGATCGTGGGTCTCGAATTTGCTATTCCTCCGGGGAATGCAACCGTAATATTTCCAGCGTCAGGTATCGCAGTCGCCGCAATATTGTATGGGGGAATTCGATTACTGCCTGGTATTTGGTTAGGTCAATTTTGTTTCAACCTTTGGTTAACAGGAAACACAGACACTCTGCACTTTCAGCATGTTTTGGTTGCACTATTGATTGCCATAGGTGCAAGCCTTCAAGCGGCTATAGCTTGGTATCTAGTAAAAATTTCAGGCGTAAAATGGAAAACGCTCACATTACTGCGGGAAATTACGCTATTTTTGGTATTAACTGCTGCTTTAGCGAGTCTAGTTTCAGCGACTTGGGCTAATATTACATTATATTTATTTGGTATCATCTCTACTGATAAAATTGCAGAAAACTGGTTCAGTTGGTGGATTGGTGATGCGACTGGTGTACTATTACTTGCCCCGTTAACACTGACCTTATTATTTCGTAAGCAGTCACTCGGAAGACATCGACTACATACCGTAATGCTTCCGACTCTGCTCGCGCTAACAATGATCGTTCTGTTCTTTTTCTACGTCGCAAGCAACGAAAAGCGTCAAATCAACAATCAGTTACATCACACAGGAGACGTGCTTGAACATCATATTAAAACCAAGCTAAATGGTTTTACCGAAACGGTGACATCGGTCAGTAACTTGATGAGTATTTATCCGGATCTGAGTTACACGAAATTTGAACTCTTTACTCGTAATTTATATGCCATGCATCCAGACTTGCATGGATTGAGTTGGAACCCCTCTATTTCTGATTCAAACAGAGAGAACTTCGAAGCAAAGATGGCGAAACAACTTGCCATGCCTGCATTTGAAATCACTCAAAAGAACATGCAAGGTACAGCAGTTCGAGCTGGAAATCGAGATCACTATGTGCCCGCCACCTACATCACGCCATTGAATTCCAATAAACAAGTACAAGGTTACGATATTGCTTCAGATTCAGTCCGATTCGAAGCCATAACTAAAGCACGTCAAACTGGGAAAGTTGCTATAACAGCGCCTATTAATCTTGTTCAAGAAACAGCGTCAAGCGCTGCCATATTATTAATATCCCCGATAAACACAATGGAAAATCATACTCAAGATAATTACACTCAAGATAATGGCACTCAGAGCAATAGTACTAAGAACATTGAAATATCCGGTTTTGCTGTGGCAGCGGTGCGTATCGAAAACATGATGAAGTCTTTGTTTTCTCAGGGGTGATGGAAGACGTAGAGGTACTAATTGAAGACAAACACGCGCTAAGTACGGAAAATACATTATTTAGATCTTATTTAACATTGAGCTCAACTAACAAAGAATACCTATGGCAAAGCGATATTGATTTTGGTGGTCGAACATGGCAATTAACCATTACGCCAACAACCAGTTATATCGAAACTCACCTAGCGCTTTTAGCGTGGCAAATATTGCTTCTTGGGTTAATTTTTACCGGTTTATTACAGGGATTATTACTCTCCATTACCGGACAGCATTACCTTGCTAAATCAGAGTTACAACAAAGCGAAACTAAATTAAAATCACTTATTCTGAATATGAGCGAAGGGTTAGCACTGCATGAACTCATTTATGATGAGCATAATCAGGCTATAGATTACCGTATACTGGATGTCAACCCTGCTTTTGAAGCCCAGACCGGAATAACAATAAAAACCGCTAAAGGTAATTTGGCAACCGAGGTATATGGTGTTAATCCCCCACCTTATATAGATGATTACGCTCAGGTTGTAAAATCGAGTGCGCCGTATAGTTTTGACGTCTATTTTGAACCACTACAGCGCCATTTTAATATTTCTACTTTCTCTCCCATGGCAAATCAATTTGCCACCGTGTTTACTGATATTACGGAACGTAAAAAAGCCCTTCAGCAGTTAGTAGAAAGTGAATCGCGCTTTAGAGAGTTATTTGAGCAAACTCCAATTGCTTATCAATCTTTAGATGTAGAAGGACGATATATTGATGTCAATGAACACCTTTGTAACATGCTCGGTTATTCTCGAGAAGAGATTTTAGGAACAGCATTTGGCGAAATTTGGATGGATGAGATTCAGGACCAATTTCCTTGCCAATTTAAAGCGTTTAAAAAAGAAGGGCATGTTAGCACTCAGATAACACTCGAAAAGAGAGATGGTCAGCTTATTAGCGTGATCTTAAACGGTCGTATTCAAAGAGATTCAAAAGGAAACTTTGTAAAGACGCATTGTGTCCTTGTCGACATTACTGAGCGTGAAAAAATAGCGCAAGAAATGCATATTGCGTCCATTGCATTTGAGTCTCAAGAAGGCATGTTTGTAACCGATGCTGAAGGTACTATTCTCCGTGTTAATCAGTCATTTACTGTAATCACGGGATACAGCATTGAGGACGTTATTGGTAAAACGCCTAATATATTAAGTTCAGGAAGGCATGATAATAAGTTCTATTCAAGTATGTGGGAGAGCATTAACACAACCGGGGGCTGGCAAGGCGAAATATGGAATAAACGCAAAAACGGTCAAATTTATCCAGAACACCTTACAATCACGGCTGTCATGAATGATCAAAATCAGGTCACACACTATGTTGCAACTTTAACTGATATTACCGCCAACAAAAAGGCCGAAAAAGAAATCCATTTATTGGCATTTTATGATCCATTGACACGATTGCCCAACCGACGTTTATTCATGGATCGCTTAGCACAAGCTATGGCTTCGAGCGCGAGATCAGAACAAAGCGGTGCTGTGCTTTTTCTTGATCTTGATCATTTTAAAACACTCAACGATACCCTCGGACATGAGCTTAGTGATGTTTTATTACAGCAGGTTGCGAGTCGTTTACAAGATACAGTAAGAGAGCATGACACCGTTGCTCGCCTTGGCGGTGATGAATTTGTTGTTTTATTAGAAATGCTAAATAAAGACGTTAAAAAAGCCACTGCAGACTCGTTCCATGTGGCAAACAAAATTTTGTCGAGTCTTAATCAAACCTATCAACTTGAAGAACATGAATACAATAGTAGTAGTAGTATAGGTGTTATCATTTTTAACGGCCATGACGCTTCACCAGATACCTTAGTCAAACATGCTGATATTGCTATGTATCAGGCTAAAAATGATGGTCGCAATGCGATATGTATTTTTGACCCTAAAATGCAGGAGGAGATCAATGCTCGTTCAACGCTTGAGCGTGACCTTCGTCATGCCATTATCGACCAGCAGTTCCAATTGTATTACCAGATTCAAGTCGACAACTCGCATCGGCCTTTAGGCGCTGAAGCTTTGATCCGCTGGAATCACCCAGAGCGTGGTTTAGTTTCGCCTATTGAATTTATCCCGCTTGCTGAAGAAACTGGGCTCATTTTACCGATAGGTGAATGGGTACTTAATACAGCCTGTGCTCAACTAAAAGTATGGCAGCAACAAGAACGCATGCGTAATTTTGTTTTGTCTGTCAATGTCAGTGCTAAACAGTTTCACCAAGCTGATTTTGTAAAAAATGTTCAGTCAACTATTGAGCAGTTTGGCATCAAGCCAGAGTTACTAAAACTCGAAATTACAGAAAGTATGTTGCTAGAAAATCTTGATGCAACGATTGCTAATATGTTAACTCTAAAGGAACTTGACGTAAAATTTTCGCTGGATGATTTTGGAACGGGATATTCTTCACTGCAATATTTAAAACGCCTCCCGCTTGATCAGCTAAAAATAGACCAATCGTTTGTTCGTGACGTGGTTGTCGACGAGAATGATCGGACTATTGTTCGAACTATCATCGCTATGGCTGATAATTTGAGTTTAGATATCATTGCTGAAGGCGTAGAAACGGAAGAACAACGCGATATTTTGTTAACGGAAGGCTGTTTTCATTATCAGGGGTACCTGTTTAGTAAGCCTATTCCTATTGATGAGTTTGAAGAGTGGTTAAATAATACTATTCTGTATAAGGAATAAGCACATAGAACGACGTGGGAAACATTAGAACAAATAAAATTTGTTTAGATATAATGATATCAAACAAATTTTGTGTAGTTATCGTTGCGCCCATGCGTTCCATGAGTTTGAAAAAATTTAAGCAAATTATTAGTAGTAGACTCCCTCGCGCATGCACGGGGTACTTACTGTTATGCTTCTGCGAAGCAGTAGCGACAGCATACTGCCGCTGCTAATTCATCCCCGCATAAATACGGGATATTCTTCTGCTTCGCAGACGCCTAATAAAAAAGCCCAAATATTCCTATTCAGGCTTTCGTGTTATAAGAGATTAGGCTTATTTAGGCGCAGAATAAATTACATCATGCCGCCCATTCCACCCATACCACCCATGCCGCCCATATCAGGCATAGCTGGAGCTGCTGCATCTTGTGGCGTATCAGTAATCATCGCTTCTGTTGTTAGCATTAAGCCCGCTACAGAAGCCGCGAATTGTAATGCACTACGCGTTACTTTAGTTGGATCTAGAATACCCATTTCAATCATATTGCCGTAAGTACTGTTACCAGCATTGTAACCGTAGTTACCTTCACCTTTACGTACTTCGTTTAATACCACTGACGATTCATCACCACAGTTTGCAACGATTTGACGAATTGGCGCTTCCATTGCACGAATTGCAACGTTAATGCCGTGAGTTTGATCTTCGTTAGCACCCTCTAAATCTTTAATTGCAGTCGCTGCACGAACGAGTGCAACACCACCACCGGCAACCACACCTTCTTCAACAGCTGCTCGCGTTGCATGTAATGCATCTTCAACACGGGCTTTTTTCTCTTTCATTTCAACCTCGGTTGCTGCGCCAACTTTAATGACAGCAACACCGCCAGCTAATTTAGCTAAACGTTCTTGAAGTTTCTCTTTATCATAATCTGATGATGATTCTTCAATTTGGCCACGAATTTGTGCAACACGTGCTTGAATGTCTGCTTCTTCACCAATACCATCGATGATAGTTGTGTTATCTTTAGAAATTATGACACGCTTCGCTTGACCTAAATCTTCTAAAGTCGCTTTCTCAAGCTCCATGCCGATTTCTTCAGAGATTACTGTGCCCGCTGTTAACGTGGCAACATCTTGAAGCATTGCTTTACGACGGTCACCAAAACCAGGGGCCTTAACTGCAGCTACTTTTACAATGCCACGCATGTTATTTACAACTAAGGTTGCTAGCGCTTCACCTTCCACATCTTCAGCGATAATAAGTAATGGCTTACCAGCTTTAGCTACGCCTTCAAGGGTAGTTAATAATTCACGAATATTTGATACTTTCTTATCAACTAACAAGATGAATGGGCTTTCCATTTCAACCGTACCGTTTTCTTGGTTGTTGATGAAATATGGAGAAAGGTAACCACGGTCGAACTGCATACCTTCAACAACATCTAACTCATCAGTTAACGCTTGGCCTTCTTCAACAGTAATAACACCTTCAGTGCCTACTTTGTCCATAGCTGTAGCGATAATTTGACCTACTGTTTCGTCAGAGTTAGCAGAGATAGTCCCTACTTGTTCAATCGCTTTGTTGTCAGTAACAGGTGTTGATGCTTCTTTAAGTGAAGCCACGGCAGCGATAACGGCTTTATCAATACCACGTTTTAAATCCATTGGGTTCATACCCGCAGCTATAGATTTAAGACCTTCATTAACAATAGCTTGTGCTAATACAGTAGCGGTAGTAGTACCGTCACCCGCTTCATCGTTAGCTTTTGAAGCAACTTCTTTCACCATTTGTGCGCCCATGTTTTCAAACTTGTCTTCAAGTTCAATCTCTTTGGCAACACTAACGCCATCTTTAGTGATAGTTGGACCACCAAAAGATTTATCTAAAACTACGTTACGACCTTTAGGGCCTAAGGTTACTTTTACTGCGTCAGCTAAAACATTTACGCCTTGTAGCATTTTTACACGTGCGTCATTTCCAAATAATACGTCTTTTGCAGCCATGTTATTTATTCCTATAATTTTGTTTATTCAATAATAATTAATTTAAAAGCTCTACGCTCAAACATAAATTTTTACGACTATTCTACGATTGCTAAAATGTCAGATTCACTTAAAATTAACACTTCTTCGCCGTCAATTTTTTCAGCTTTCATGCCATAGCCTTCACTGAAAATAATTTGATCGCCAACCTGTACATCAAGAGCGCGTACTTCACCATTTTCTAGAATACGGCCTTTACCAACCGCAACGACTTCACCACGCGTTGATTTTTCAGCTGCACTACCAGTTAGTACAATACCACCAGCAGATTTTGACTCTACTTCTTTACGTTTAATAATTACACGATCATGTAGTGGACGAATGCTCATTTATTCTCTCCTGAGATTTTTCAATTATTGATTAAATACACTACCAATAAGGTAGAGCAAAACTTGTTGCTATTAGAAATGGGGATAAAAAAAGCCGACACAAGGTCAGCTTCGATTTTTTTTTCGCTTTAGCTTATTATGACTAGTCTTTTCGCTGAAATTCACCCTCTAACGTGTCACCTTGATGATGCGATATCGGTTTACTGTCGTTTGAAAAAGGCGGTTGATGCTCTTCGTGTTCAAACACATTACCCTGACTAGTATGATGAAAAGAAGCTCCAGCATTAAACTGGTTTACGTTAATATTCTTTTGCACTTGTGCTGCAATAGCACGTCGAACACTTGGAATAAGTAAAGACAAGCCAAAAATATCGGTTACAAACCCAGGAGTAACCAGCAACACACCTGCAACAAGTAACATCAACCCTGTCACTATTTCATTTGAAGGCATCTCACCTTGTGCCATTTTTCCTTGTACAGATTGGAGCGTTTCAATGCCTTGCTGACGGACATATTTAGCGCCAAGCCATGCACTTAGAATGACAATAGCAACAGTAGGCCATACACCGAGCAATTCACCGACTTGCATTATCACCGTAATTTCAATAATCGGGACAATAATAAATAACACAAATAACAATCGAAACATTTTCAGTCCTTATGTCCAGTAATTAACACTATAGCTCGCATAAAATTCTTTACTGAACTACTGATGAAACTTATATTGGGGTTATCGGGTCTTATTCAAGTCAACACAGCAAGCTTAGGGATAACAATCAACAATACCCACATAGTCTTAAGTCTTTTTTAAGCTATTGAGCGTATAATAACAGTAATTGAATTTAATCTAGGAAATAAAATTGTATCAATTAATTTTGACAACATGCCCTGACAAGGCTGTAGCAACTATGATTGCTGAACACTTAGTTAATGAAAAGTTAGCTGCTTGTGTTAATTTAATCCCTGGTTTAACTTCAATATATAGCTGGGAAGGTGAACTACGAAAAGGAACAGAAATTCAATTATTAATCAAAACCGAAGAACGATTATTTACGCAATTAAATAATGAAATTAATCGACTACACCCATACGAAGTGGTAGAAATTATTGCCTTGAACATCCAGCAAGGTGATGAAAACTACTTAAACTGGATATCTAACACACTGAAGTAACCTTAATGAAAAAAATCATTTCCTTTTATTTTTTAATACTTACTTTGCTAATGCTCTTACCTAGCAATGTACACGCGCAAAACTCTATTTTTGATACGTCTAGTAGCTCATTATTTAGTAATGACGATGAGTTTTTAAAAGTTGATGAAGCGTTTATTTTTAACTTTCATCAACAAGGCAAAGAAGTCACTATTACTTTTGATATTGCTGAAGGTTACTATCTTTACCGCCATCAGTTTAAAGTGAAAGGCCAAGACGTAAGTGTTGAACCATTAGCCCTGCCACAAGGCATTGAACATGAAGATGAGTTCTTTGGTATTCAACAAATATATACCGAACCTCTCTCATTTATTATCAACATTAAAGAAGCAAAAGAAAATGCCACCTTAACGTTAAGTTATCAAGGTTGTGCAAAAAAAGGCCTTTGTTACCCACCTGAGCGCAAAACAATTCAGTTATCTAAAGTTGATGTTAACAGTGCAAGTAACGCTAATGTTTTATCAGCTATAGCGAGCGAACAGTCCACCACTGAGCCAGCACAAACAACAGCAACTAAAAGTGAGCAGCATCAGTTAGTTGATATGTTAATGCAAGACAGTGTTTTATTAACATTAATAGCATTTTTTGCTGGCGGGTTATTGTTATCTTTTACACCATGTGTTTTCCCAATGTACCCTATTTTAACCGGTATTATTGTTGGACAAGGAAAACAATTAACCAACAAAAAAGCATTTAGTTTATCCTTTGTTTATGTTCAAGGTATGGCGGTAACCTATACCTTATTAGGGATTGTTGTTGCATTAGCCGGAGCAAAATTTCAAGCCGTTTTTCAACATCCAGCCGTGTTAATTAGTTTAAGTGCTTTATTTATCTTTTTGGCTTTATCAATGTTTGGTGTGTTTAATCTGGCACTTCCTGCAAGCTGGCAAGAAAAGCTTAACAATTTAAGTAACAAGCAAAAAGGTGGCTCTTATACTGGTGTATTAGTCATGGGGGTTATTTCTGGTTTAGTTGCCTCGCCCTGTACTACTGCACCCTTAACTGGTGCCTTGCTTTACATTTCTCAAACAGGTGACGTTGTTTTAGGCGCATCAGCCCTTTACGCCTTAAGTTTAGGTATGGGTTTACCGCTACTCATTCTTGGTAGCTCTGGTGGAAAATTACTACCTAAAGCAGGTGCTTGGATGGATATTATTAAGAATATCTTTGGCTTACTATTGTTAGCAGTACCTATTTTTTTACTCGACAGGTTAATTCCAACACTTGCCAGTGATATTTTATGGTCACTACTAATATTAGCCACGGGTGGTTATTTTTATGTTACCAACCAAGCCTCTAACAGCACAAATAACTTCGGTTATGGTTTGCGTTCAATCGTTATATTTATGCTTATTTTCTTTGGTGCAAATAAGTTATACCAAACGGTTTTCCCTACTCACAATGCAGTTTCACAGGTAGAGCAAGTACACGCGAGCTTCACCAAAGTAGCTTCTTTGGCTGAACTAGAACAAACAGTGGTTGAGGCAAATAATCAAGGCAAAACAGTAATGGTTGATTTATATGCTGACTGGTGTATTGCGTGTAAAGAGTTTGAAAAGTACACCTTTGTTGCACCTCAAGTACAGCAAGCACTAAGAAATACCTTATGGGTACAAATAGATATGACAGCCTTTGATTCTGCTGCTAATAGTGAAATAGCCAAGCACTATAATATTTTAGGCTTACCTTCTATTTTATTTTTTGACTTAAGCGGTAAAGAATTAACCCAGCAGAGAACTACAGGGTTTATGGGCTCAGATGAATTTGCTGCTCACATCAATGGTTTCTTCTAAATAACAAGTGTTATAATTAAATAGCCTGCATGAGCATAGGATAAACAACTATGCTCATGCAGATTTTATCACACTTGGGTCAACCTTTAGCTTCCAATACCCTGCAGAGATATGCTTATCTATAAAGGTAAACAATTCTGCCTCAGGTACGGGCTTAGAGTAGTAGTAACCTTGTATTAAATCACAATCATTTTCTGATAAACTTATTAATTGTGCTTTAGTTTCAACACCTTCAGCGATTACGATTAACCCTAAGTTTTTCACCATCGCAATGGTTGATTTAATAATTTGATAGTCTGAATGATTCTCTAACATACCAAATATAAAGCTCTTATCAATTTTTATAACGTCTACCGGTAGCTTTTTCAAATATGCGAGTGATGAATAACCTGTGCCAAAATCATCAATAGCAAAGCTAAATCCAATATCTTTCAGTGCTTCCATCATCGCAATGGTATGATCTATATCTTTAACTAAAGTTTGCTCTGTCAGCTCTAACTCAAAATTTCGAGCTGATAATGAGAACTCTTGTAACAGTGCTTTTAAAAATATAGGTAAATTAGTATCAATAAATTGTCCCGCAGATAAGTTAATGGCAATACGAATATCATTTAATCCATAATGCTTAATTTCAACCGCAAGCTCAAAGCACCGACGTATGATCCAATACCCCAACTCAATCATATACTGGGAATTTTCAAGTATAGGAATAAAGTCTTCTGGCGAAATCATCCCTCTTTCAGGGTGCTTCCAACGCAGTAGTGCTTCAAAACCATATAATCTCTTGGTTTTTGCACACAATTGAGGCTGAAGACTTAAACTAAACTGCTCTCTTGCTAATGCTTGTCTTACTTCCCCTTCTAGCATCACTCGATGTGCAACACGCTGAAACATCTCTTGATGATACACATGATACTGGCCGCCACCACTATCTTTGGCTTCATACATCGCAATGTCAGCATGACTAACTAAGTCATCAGCCTTTTCATTCGCTGATTCTGTATAAGCGATACCAATACTGGTAGAAATGTAGAAAATACTTGAGTCAAGCTTGATTGGCTCTTTAAATTGTATCAGCACTTTTTCAGCAACATTAATTGCATCTTCTATATTAGTTAAGTGACTTAACACCAGAACAAATTCATCACCACCAAACCGACTAGCTAAATCTATTTCACCCACGCTTAATCTGACACGTTCAGCCGCCTGAATAAGTAACTTGTCACCTATATTATGCCCATTACTGTCATTAACTTTTTTAAAGTCATCTAAATCTAAAAATAAAACAGCTACTCCGCCTTTGTAACGGCCAATATTCGCGATAGATTTTCTTAATTGATAATTTAGCATATTACGATTTGGCAAACCGGTGAGTAAATCGAACATTGCAATATTTTCAAGTTCATTAGTTTTCTGTTCAATTTCAAGGTTAAGCTGTTCTAATTCAAAGCTTAACTCCACCGCAGAATCCGACAAAATATCCAGTTCATCAGCAAATATCTTTTGCCCTTTGAATTTAATCTCTCTGAATTGATCAAACTTTTTATGTGCCAATAAAGGTAAAGCGTTAGAAAGCTGCAATAAACGTTTAGTAAAAGGGCTGGCAATAACATAAACCCATATTGCTAGCGCTATAAAAATACCTGTTAACGATAATAAAAAGTTCCATCGGTAGCTTTCATGTTTTTGCTTATAATCGGTAACATCGTCAATCAATGTTAAGTAGAACTCTTGCTTTTTATTTTTAGCTAATAGCAACATATTAGTGAGGTAACTTGCATTAGTAATGTCTGACGATAAACCTTGTTCAAGTACAGATTCTAACACTGTCGCATTACCTTTTGAGGTTAGTAAAGTTTGAGTTAATTCCATGTCAGATGCAGAAATGATTTTACCATTGCCAAATTGAAAGCTGTCATGCTGAGCTGACGAAAAACTTAATACAGCAACTTCTCGATTAAGCGAAGTTTTAATAGCAAATAACATATCAACTAAAGAAGCGCTCATTGTTACAACTACCATTTCACCCTGTTTATTCAATAACGGTAAACTTAATAACAACTGACAATTGTTAGGGCAATATATTTGGTTTTTCGGCTCTTGCAGTCTAAATACTTGTGCGATATTGGTTTGCACTTCTAAAGGAAAGTTGTCCGTTGCAAATAGAATTTCATGATTACTATCAACTAACCAAATATCTTCAACATTTAGATGCATTTGCAATGCATCATATTGTTGATTCAGCTGCTCACTTAATAAGGAGAAATCCTCTTGTTGAGAGAGTTGAATAAGATCAGTGAATGACTCTATCCAAAGCGTTAATTTCGTTCTCAATATATTGTTATGCAAAATAACTTGCGTTTGACCTTGTTCTAACGTCGTAGCTCTAAATTGACGATAATCTTCTTGCAGGCGCATTAACGACAATGCAGAAAAACCTATTGCTAATAACAACAATGTAGAAATGATCAGGGTAAGTAATTGAGTCGGTACGCCAACAAATTTTTTAGTCATAATACTGCGTCTCTTAGAACCAATACATAAGTTGTGCAGCCCATAACTGCCAATCTTCAGAATCATTTTTTCTCGGGTTAGGTACTACTACAGGCGTTAATCGTCCTGCTCCCTGAACCCAGTGATACTCTAGCCTCAAACTTAAATTACTTGTAAAGTCATATGATAATCCAAGTACAGTATCTTTGTGATAACCGAAATAGGCAGGAATTAGCCCCATACTATCTTCTTCTAATTTTTTACCGTCTTTATCCTCTTTATTAAGGTAAAAATCTTCATACCTTGCTAATAACGTTAAATCAGGCGTTAATTTGTATCGAGTTTGTAAGTAATAACCCTGAGCAATATTGTCGGTATGATGCTGAGGAAAATAGAAGCCAGTCGTTTCGAATCTTGATTGATATATTTCCCCACTAAACTCCCAGAACTCACCTTCGTAAAGTGCATTAAATGTATAAAATTGAAACGAAAACTCGGCATCAAAGAAAGCATCTGGTTTTTCAGGCCTAGCACTCTCATAAGAGAAATCAGAGTCTAATAGAGATAAACCAAAACGCCATTGAGAAAAAGCCGGTTGCCAATAAAAACTAGACTGAAGATCAAACTCCTGCTTTGCCTTACCCGTAGCAAGCTGGCTTAGAAGTATTTCTTCTTGCTCATCAGAGATTGGAGAGCGCCCATAGGTTAAATTAAAATCAAAATTACCATAATCATCGTTACTATGACTTAGCTTCAGTCCTGCTCCATCATGACCTACAGCGATATCTCTAAAGCCATCAAAATAGACTGACTGGGGAAGAATGATACTTGGGCGGGCAAATGGTACTGTTCGCGTACTAGAATAAAGCCAATGATTATTTTTAGAGCGACCCGCATAAACATTAAGTTGCCAATTCTCTGTCGCAATGGCAGACCAGTCAATTAGCGCATAGTCAACCCTAACACCTTTTTCATAACGATTACCGCCATCTAAATAAACAACTTGTCCAGCTAATCTAAACTGTGAGTCCAATTGCCAAGAAGCGTTAAAACCTATTTCCGTAAGCTCCGTTGATAATGAACCATCGTCATTAACAAAATCACTACCATTTACATCAATAACACCTAAAGCAACAAAGCCATGTAATTTCAGATCACCCGCATTAAATAAACCATTATTCGATGTATTTTCTTGATAAGCATTATATTCAGTCGACGCTATAGCTTCTTGAGCTGATACAGGAATTGAGAATATAACCAGTGCCACAATAGACAATATGATGCATTGGGTTGTAGCTGTATTAGTCTTCAATATTGATAACATTAACCGCTCCTTCGTCAAGATTGCTATCTGGCATATCTATATATCCTATAGACCCTGGTGTTAACGATACTGCTGTGAATAATTCTTCTGGGGAGTTCACTATGGTTGGTGCAACACCAAGTCCTGAGTATGTTAATTTATGCCAAATTCGATTGAGTTGATATGGAAAGATTTGCAGTCGCTCTTTTGTGAAGCGTCGGTGTAATTCATGTTGGCTAGGCAACACGAATACCTTTATTACACTTTGATCAGACCAGCGTAATTGTCGCATCGTATAGATACGCTTTAACTGCGAGGTAGTGAGAGTGGTATCTTTAACTGAAACATTCACTATTACTTCAACAGCATACACTGTAGAAGTGATAAACATTCCAATCATTAAGAAACTTAATAAAAACAGTTTTTTGATAGTACGATCCCTGTAAGAAAGCAAAACAACTTGATATGCAGACAAAATAATCTTAAAAATCAATCAAATAACAAATTTAGAGCCTAAACTTAATTGTAGACAATAAATTCTGTTATTGCCACAAATCTTCTCCACTAAGAGATTAGACCAGTATTTTGCTGCTAAATTCTTCGAAAACACTATAATAATCGCCAATATTAAAAAAACTGAGAAAAAAACAGTTTATTGTTCACAGCCAACTATTTTTATGTGAATATTGGCGTTACAACAATTTTAGACGTGTTTTTACGACAAATGACAGCAAAATTTAAAGTTTTAGTGCTAAATGGACCGAATATAAATATGCTAGGTAAGCGTGAGCCTGCTATTTATGGCACAGAATCATTGAGTGATATTGTTAACTTATTAACAATAAAAGCAGAAAAATTTGAAATGAAGCTTGAGCATTTACAATCTAATGCTGAACACCAGCTTATCGATCGTATTCATCAAGCACATGAAAATATCGACTTTATCATTATTAATCCGGCTGCATTTACTCATACAAGTATCGCCTTAAGAGATGCATTACTTTCAGTTTCAATTCCCTTTATTGAAGTGCATTTTTCAAATGTGCATGCTAGAGAAGAATTTAGAAAACACTCATTTTTATCAGATATCGCTAAAGGAGTTATCTGTGGCTTAGGATCTCAAGGATATTTTTATGCTCTTGAAGCAGCTCATAAATATTTACAGGCTAAAACAGTCGATTAACCCCAAAAATAACATGGCTAGTTCTATTGATAGCCAAGCTAAACAAATTATTACAGTTAGTTTTTAAAGGCTAACTTACTATTAAATCAACATATTATTGAAACAAAGGTGTTCAAATGGATATTCGTAAAATAAAGAAACTTATTGAGTTAGTTGAAGAGTCAGGCATCAACGAATTAGAAATTGCTGAAGGTGAAGAATCTGTACGCATTAGCCGTGGCGGCACAGTGGTAGCCGCGGCACCTGTAGCTCAAGCAGCGCCAGTAGCAGCACCCATAGCAGCACCTGCACCAACAGCAGAAGCTTCAGCACCTGTTTTATCAGGGCACATTGTACGTTCACCGATGGTTGGCACTTTCTACGCATCAGCTTCACCAGATGCACCTGCTTTTGTTGAAGTAGGTCAGCACGTAAACGCTGGTGATACACTTTGTATCGTTGAAGCAATGAAAATGATGAACCAAATTGAAGCTGACAAATCTGGCGTTATCAAAGAAATTCTTGTGCAAAACGAAGATGCTCTTGAATTTGACCAACCGCTATTCATCATTGAATAAGCCCAACCGAAAAGGGTCATTCCATGTTAGATAAAGTTGTTATCGCCAATCGTGGCGAAATTGCCTTAAGAATATTAAGAGCTTGTAAAGAGCTTGGTATTAAAACTGTTGCTGTTCATTCAACAGCAGACAAAACCTTAAAGCATGTTTTATTAGCTGATGAAACGATTTGTATTGGTAAGCCATCAGCTTTAGATAGTTATTTAAATGCGCCTGCCATAATCACGGCAGCTGAAGTGACTAATGCTGTCGCTATACATCCAGGGTATGGCTTTTTAGCTGAAAATGCCGACTTTGCTGAACAGGTTGAGAAATCTGGTTTTGCTTTTATTGGTCCTAAAGCTGAAAGCATTAGAATTATGGGTGATAAAGTTGCAGCAATTCAAGCAATGAAATCAGCTGGTGTACCTTGTGTACCAGGTTCTGATGGTCCATTGACTGATGATGAAGAACTAAATAAAGCTCATGCAAAACGCATTGGTTACCCTGTTATTGTTAAAGCAGCAGGTGGCGGCGGTGGTCGTGGTATGCGTGTTGTTCGTTCTGAAGAAGAATTAATTGATTCAATCAATTTAACTAAACGAGAAGCGGGCACTATATTCAAAAATGATATGGTTTACATGGAGAAATTCCTTGAAAACCCACGTCATGTTGAAATTCAAATTGTTGCCGATGGTCAAGGCGCAGCAATCCATTTAGGTGAGCGTGATTGTTCAATGCAACGTCGTCACCAAAAAGTGGTTGAAGAAGCACCTGCACCAGGTATTACACCTGAAATGCGAGCTAAAATTGGTGAGCGTTGTTGTAATGCTTGTATTGAGATCAATTATCGTGGCGCTGGTACTTTCGAGTTTTTATATGAAAATGGCGAATTCTACTTCATTGAAATGAATACGCGTATCCAAGTTGAACATCCCGTTACGGAGATGATCACTGGCGTTGATTTAATTAAAGAACAATTACGTGTTGCTGCTGGATTACCCTTATCTTGTACTCAAGATGATATTAAAATTGCAGGACATTCAATTGAGTGTCGTATCAATGCTGAAGATCCACGTACGTTTATTCCTTCACCGGGTAAAATTACACGTTTTCACCCTCCTGGAGGGTTAGGTGTTCGTTGGGATTCTCATATTTATGCAGATTATTCTGTACCGCCTCATTATGACTCTATGATTGGTAAATTAATTACTTGGGGTGATAACAGAGATGTGGCAATTGCAAGAATGCGTAATGCTTTGTCTGAACTAGTCATTGATGGTATTAAAACCAATATCACTTTGCATCAAGATATTTTAAATGATCAAGGTTTTGTCAATGGTGGAGCAAATATTCACTACCTAGAGCACAAACTTGCTGAACTTGAATAGTCATGAGTAAGTGATTATTATTATTGCTATCTAAAAAGCTCTGCCTTGGCAGAGCTTTTTTATTATCGTTAAAGCAATATGAATAGAAGAGCGAATATGTCGAACGTACGAGAAAAACCAACTCAACCAGCGGATGATGACTGCTGTGGCGGTGGTGCTTGTAATCCTTGTGTATGGGATCATTATTACGCCGAACTGCAAAAATGGCGTATTGAACAAGCAAAGATTAAAGAAGAACAAGCAAAAAACAATACAGAGTCATAAAGTTTATAAACAGCAACATCGCGACTTAGTATTCACTTAAGAGTCAGTTTATTTTACGATAACTGGCTCTTTCTATTTTGGTTACCACTACAATTAATTACATCGAGTCTACAATTCAAAACAGTAAAAGACCTGGCTGGCTGTATCATTACCTTACCGATAAATATAAAGGTGGTGCTTATGAATACTCAAAAAATTTCAACGCTACGTCTTACCAATATCCTCGAACAAAGAGTGAATAATTACAGTCAAGATTCATTATGGGAGAAGCTTAATTTAAGTCAAAAGTTTTCGACCTGTAGTCTTGGTCAATTCGGTTACACCTTATCTTTTGTACGTAATTTCAATAACAAAATGCTCGCAATACTTACGTTAGAAAATAAAATAGCAACCATTAACGAAGAAGGGATAATTAATATCAGTCCTGCTGTATCAATAAGAGCAGCTTAATTAAAAATGATTAAAAAACAGCCCCTAATAAGTTAACGATATAATTTCAATTACACCTTAGCTATTCGCTTAGCGAAAGCGTTTGCTTTAACAAAACCATTGCTTGAGCGATGTGCTAATCGAGTAAACATTAGATAACACCAAGGCACTAAAAATAAACTGGTGATGGTTGAAAAGGTTAACCCTCCAATAATCGCAATAGCAAGAGGTGAGTATGATGGCCCATCACCACCTATTTGAGTTGACCCGAGAGCTAGGGGTACCATACCCAATACAGTGGTTGCTACTGTCATTAATACGGGTCGTAAACGTGTGACACAGATATCAGCAATAACAGATTGTAACTCATCAAGTTTAGGCGACATTTGGTTAATTTGATCAATCAATACAATACCATTATTTACCACTATCCCCATCAGTATTAAAATTCCAATCATCCCCATTACTGACATACTAGTACCGGTGATAAGAAAGAACCAAAACACACCAACAATAGAGTAAATAATTGAACTAATAATCGCAGCAGGAAGCAGTAACGATTCGAATAATGCTGCCATCACAATGTATATCATCGCCAACGCTAACAGCATATTCACTAACATAATATTCTGCTCTTGTTGTTGACGATTAAAACCTCGCCCTAACTTCCATGAATAACCCGATGGTAAAGTTAAAGTCGACATAGCTTGTTCAATGCGCTCTTTTGCTTGCTCCATGGTTATTTCATTTAAGTTAGCACCAATGGTAAGCGCTGTGTGGCGCTCTTCTCGATAAATTGTCGCTAATCTTGGTTGAGTTTTAAAACTTGCAACGCTTTCTAAACTAATATCTTGGCCGTCTATCTGCGTAATAGGCAGTTTCTTCAATTGGTTTAAGGAGTACTTCAATCGCTCATCATAAAGTAAGCGAATATTCACTTCGCCATTGGGATCATGCCTAAAACTTCGCAGCTCAATTCCTCTTAATGCCGTACCGACAATTTGCGCTACCTGACGTGAATCTAAACCCAGCTGATTCGCTTTAAAGCGATCAATCACAATGACCATTTCTTTTTGATGTTGTGAAATATCACTCTTAACATCTGCTAAGCCCTCAACATGTGATAACACTGGCACAATTTGCTCAGACAATGTCATCAACATTTCTGTTGATGGTCCTAACAAGGTTAAACTAACACCACCCGATTTAGCACTTTGCCAGCCAAAGTCAGGCTTTGCTTCAGCAAATACGGGCATATTTTCGCGAATACGTTCCTTTAAGGTGTTCATGGAGATATCGCGGTTTTCTTTTAACAATAAAGTAGATGAGGCGCGTTCACCGTTGTAATAACTATATACAGACTCAATATAGAATTCTTCTTTGTTGGCATACAAATATTCCTCCATACGATCAACCATTGCTTCAACATGCTCAAGTGGATATTGTCCCTCAACATGGTAGCGCATAAATAATCGAGTACCATCTTGGTTGTCGTTATTATCTGAGGTAATTACGCTCATCGGTATTGCTGTACTTGCCAAGATTAATAAAGCAACAAAGCCTGTGGTTCTTGGATGAGCTAAAACCCACGTTAAACTACGCTTATATTTTTCACTGGCTTTCGACGGTTTATTATTAACATGTTTTGCCCCAATATGATCTAATGATATTTTACTTAACAGTAAAGGAAGCAAGGTTTTAGCAATCAATAACGATGCAGCTAATGAAATGCATATAGCAATAGCAACATGTTCTAAAAACACTGTTAACTGCACTTTTTCACCAATTATATTTGGCATAAAGACAATCATGGTTGTTAATGTGCCTGTCATAACCGCGAGTGATACTTTGTCTACTCCAAGTAAAATATTACTAACTTTACCGGCTTTATCTTTAGCAGGTGTTGCTTTATGTTGTGCCGCAATTGATTCAGTAATGACAACAGAATTATCCACTAACATACCTACGGCAAGTAATAAGCCCATCATAGATAAAATATTTAATGAATAATCTAAAAAGAACATTACTGCTAACGTAATACAAATAGAAAAAGGTACTGATGCAACTACTAATACCGTCGCTGTGGTATTACGAACAAAAAGATATAACACAATAAAGGATAACGCTGCCCCTATCGCGCCAGCCATTAATAAGTCCGATAAAGAATCTGTAACTCCTTTGGCTTGATCTTCCATCATAAAAATATTGATGCCGTTGAACTGTGGGCTCTCAGATATCTCATTCACTAATTCAACTACTCGACCAGCAACTTCAACTAAGTTAGCACTCGACTCTTTAAATACATTCACGCCAATCGCATAACTTCTATCTAAATGTCTACCATCTTGTCTTTCTGGTTGCTCAAACTGAACGCTGGCAACATCGCCTAAATAAACATTATCTTTTACTATTAAGGCGTTAATATCATTTAGGTTAGTAAACTCACCTTTTGGGCTAATACGTATAGTATTTGTTGCAGACTTTAATGCTCCTGCATTAATGGTAAAGTTATGCGCCTGTAATGTTTGAGTTAACAAACGCACATCAACACCATGGCTCGCCATACGATCACTCAATAAGCGAATAGAAATCTGTCTTTGATCAACTCCATATAACTCAACTTTTGACACGCCAGTTAAGCGTTCAAGTGGCTTTTTCAAGTAGTTATTCAATAACTGAAAGCTATTCTTTAATTCACGCTCACTTGAAATACGTAATGTCAATATCGGCATGTCTGCCGTCGAAAATTGATATACAAAAACCCGTTGTAAATCTTCAGGTAGTAAATGACGCACAGCATCTATTTTTTCACGTGCTTCAATCGCTTTACCAGTCAGGCTACTTTCCCACTCAACTTCGATGCCTATTTCAGTACCATGTTCCGTAGAACGAGAATTCAATCGCTGAATTCCCCCCATGGTTGCTAATGCTTCTTCTAAAGGCTTGGTAACTAAGCGTTCAACCTCTGCTGGTGTTGACGCTTGATAAGGTGCACTAATCATCATTTCAGGAATATCAATACCTGGCCACTTTTCTAGTGGTAATAATTGGCTTGCTGCAACGCCCATCAACAACATGGTTAAGCAAAGCATCAGCGTAGTCACTGGCTTTCGAATAGCCAGTGCAGTTAAGTTCAATCGGCTTTTAGACATTTTGCGGCTCCACTGACGTCATGACTTTAGGAGATACAGCTTTATGTGTTGCTGACTCTTCAGTAAAACGCTTATGATCAAAAAGTTGATACAACACAGGTAACACAATCAAAGTTAAGAAGGTTGAACACAACAGGCCACTAATTACAGTTATCGCCATAGGCGTTCTTAGTTCAGCACCTTCACCAACACCTATAGCCATAGGTAGTAAACCTAATGCAGTCGTGAGCGTTGTCATTATGATTGGTCTTAAGCGTGATTGAGCAGCTTGTTTGATAGCGTCTACTTTCTCTATACCTTGCATTCTTAATTGATTGATTCTATCAACCAATACAATGGCATTATTAACGACAATACCTGCTAGCATAATTAAACCTATAAAGACTATTACACTAATATTGCTACCAAAAAGATATAAGCCGTAAATTGAACCAACACCAGCAAGTGGCACACTAAATAAAATTAAAAAGGGCTGTAGTAACGACTCAAATTGTGAAGCCATTACCAAGTAAACTAAAAATACCGCTAACGTTAATGCCATAATCATTGAATTAAACGATTGTTGCATTTCTTCACTTTGACCACCAAAAGAAGGCACTACAGTTAAAGGGAGTTTTAATTGCGCGATTAATTGATTCGCTTCAGCTAAAGCACTGTTCTGATCGCCTACTGCAATATTGGCATTTATTACTGCAACTCGTTGCTGGTTAATTCGATTAATTTGCGCGGGACCAACAGTTTCAATTATTTCACTGATACTTTCTAACGTTATAGGAAAATCACTATTCGGGTTAACCACAAGCTCTCGTAAATCCTCAACAGAATCACGCTGCGTTTCATCACTACGAACTAGAATATCGATTTTTCTATCAAGTAAGGTATATTTACTGGCAATATTTCCGCCGACCTTAACTGCTAACAAACGGGCAATATCAGGGGCATTTAAACCAAGCTGAGCAATTTTTTGTTGATTAAAATGAATGGCTAATTCAGGCTGACCTTCACGCTGGCTATTAGCCACATCAACAAACACAGGTGACTTTTCCATTTTTTGTGTTAATTGCTTGCTGTATTTTGCTAGTAAATCAAGATCATAACTCGCTAACTCAATGCTCATAGGCTTACTAAAAGTAAATAGTTCAGGTTGATTTAACTGCGTAGTAGCACCAACAAGCTTACGAGTAAATTGTCGAATATCATCCATTACTTGTTGTTCATCAGCACTGTTATGAAGCATTACTTGCAAACGTGCTTGATGCTCGCCACCTTTATCTGCACTACTGGTCATTAAACTACCTCGACCCGTTAATGAATAACTGCTTTTTACTCTTTCATCTTTTTGTAGGTATGTTGCAACTTGGTTTATGGTGCGATCGGTAACAGCTAACGGTGTACCTGGTGCTAATTCTAATTCAACATAAAACTCACCTTGGGCAAGTTCAGGTAATAACTCAACACCAATTCGCGGAAGTATCAACAATGCAGAGCCCGCAAAGGTAAGACTAATAAACAATGTTATAAAGCTATGCTTAAGCGAAAGTGATAATGACTTAGCATAAACCTTAGCTAGTTGCTCAAATACATAATTAAAACCTGTCGTGATTGGTTTAAAAATAATAGAAGCGACTTTATTAATGGCATGAAATACTAATAAAACAAAACGGCTTACTAGCATAGGCAACCATGTAAACAATAATTTAAATGGTAAGCCTAATATAAAGGTTATTTTTTTATGCCATGCTAGCTGTTTAAATGATGTTGCTTTTGGGGCTTTTTCTAACAATGCACTTTCTTCTGTCGACTTCATTTGTCTTGATGCCAACATAGGGATTAACGTTAATGCAACAAAGAGTGATGCAATTAATGCAAACGCAACAGTCATGGCTTGATCAGCAAATAACTGCCCAGCAACCCCTTCAACAAATATAAGCGGTACAAATACAGCCAATGTCGTTAAGGTTGAAGCAATAATAGCGCCACTGACTTCTTTTGTACCTTTTCGAGCAGCTTCAATAACACTTAAGCCCTGCTCTTTATAACGGGCAATGTTTTCAAGCACTACAATAGCATTATCAACTAACAGACCTGTTGCTAAAGCAATTCCTCCTAGCGACATAATATTTAAACTAATACCATTGCCATACATCATGTTGAATGTCGCAATAACTGACACAGGAATAGATAACGAAATAATTAAGGTTGGTGTGATTGAACGTAAAAATAAATACAAAATAACCATGGCCAGTAAGCCACCAATAATTGCGGCTGATTTGACTTCACTTATTGCATTACTAATAAAAGTTGATTGATCATAAACAATGGTCAACTCGTATTTATCACCAAGTAGCTTATTTATATTTTTCAATTTACGCTTTATTAACTGAGCAACTTGAACCGTATTCGCATCACCCTCTTTATAAATTGCAAGTTCAACCGCTTCACTTGCATTAATACGTGTAACATCAGTGCGCTCTTTATAACCATCTACAATGGTGGCAATGTCGTTTAAGGTAATGATTTGATCATTTTCACGATACACCACTAACTCACCAATTTGGTTAATATTAGTAAATTGATTCAATGTTCGTACAAGATATTGCGTATTACCTTCGATTAACTTACCTGCAGAAACATTAATGTTTTCCGCATTAATACGATTAATAATTTCCTGACTGCTAAGATTTAATTGCGCTAATTTATGTTGATCAATAATGACTTGATATTCTTGCTCTAAACCACCACCAAGTTTCACTGAAGCCACACCTAACAGTGACTCTAATTGTCGTTTCACATCATATTCAGCAAAGGTTCTTAGCTTGGTTAAGCCTGATACCGAGTTGTCTGTTGTTTGTAGCCCTAAACGAACAATAGGATCTAACGACGGATTAAACTTAAGAATGAGTGGTTTTTGAACATCAAGCGGTAAGCGTATTAAATCTAACTTCTCTCTAACTTCTAAACTGGTGATATCCATGGCAACGTCCCACTCAAACTCAAGTAGTACATCTGATTGACCCGCTTTAGATACCGAACTTATTTTTCTTAATCCTTTTACCACGCCTACGGCTTCTTCAACTGGCTTCGTAATTAACTGCTCAACTTCTGCAGGTGCTGCCCCCGTGTAATTGGTTCTTACTGTTAACGTTGGGTAAGACAATTCTGGTAATAAATTAACAGCCAAACGAGATAAGCCAACCAAGCCAAAAAGCATAACAGCAAAGGTAAACATCCACACAGTCACAGGACGTTTTATAGCGACATCAACAATGCTCATGACAGTGCTCCAATGGTATTAAGGCTTGCTATTAACAATAGAAAAAACGTCATCGCAATAGCAAGTACTGGATGCTTTGCCACAAAAAAATATAAGGCATCAAATAAATTAATCATGCTATGTCCTTACTTAGCTGTCTTAGCGATAGCGGTATCACTTTCCTTGATGACCTCATCAGTAATTGTGCTTTCTACCGCTGGCTTAGTGTTTAGCACTTCAACTAACGCATCTGCTTTTAAATTGTGATGGCCATTAACGACAACGATATCCCCTTCTTGTAATTCGCCACTTATTTCAGTTAACTGCTCTTGCACAAAACCTTTTTCAATAACAACTTCAACCGCTTTATTATCTTTCACTAAATACACTTTACTTTGGTTATCTAACGTAATAATGGCATCACTTGGAATCGTTAAGGTATCTTCGTGGGTATCAAAAGTTAATGCAATTTGTGCAAACATACCGGGCTTTAATGCTAAATCAGTATTATCTAGTGACAAAATCACTTTAAAGGTACCGCTTCTACTATCGATTACCGGCGAAATAGAGCGTACTTTCGCTAAAAACTGTTTTCCCTGACGCGCACTAAAACTTAACAATGCTCGTTGTTGCAACTTAACAAAACTCAACTGATGCTCAGGTAAATGAACAACCGCTTGTAAGCTTGATTGGTCAACTATATGAAATAGTTTTTGATAGCCTTGAGTGAAATGGCCAGCCTTGACAAATCGTTGAGAAATAAAACCTGAAATGGGCGCTACTATTTGACTATCTTTTAAATCTAACGCTGCTAATTCTCTTGCTGCAACCGCAGCTTGATGTTGATATTTTAATTTATCAGAAGCTTGAGCACTGACAAGTTGTTTTTCTGCCATTAAAGATAAACGTTGAAGTTCTTGGTTGATGCCAGCAAGTTCAGCATCTGCTTTTGCTAACGCAAGTTCATAGCGTCGAGGATCGACGCGTGCTAACACTTGGCCTTTCTCAACAAAGTCACCTTCTTCAATAGTTAACTCTTCAATAATCCCAGTAACACGGGTGATTATGTCGGCTTCGTTACGCGACTCTAACGTTGCCGTTGTATGAAAATTTGATGAGATATCATTGCGCTCAATATTTGCCACCATCACCGGTATGGCAAATTCAGCCGTTTTAGTTTCATCTTCTTTTGCTTTTGGCTCCGAGCAAGCTGATAACAAAACCGAGGTACTCATTGCAGTCGCAAGTAATAATTTTTTTGATAAAGTAAGCATTAGTTATTTCCATATTTATTCTGATGCTTTCAAAATAGCACAGGGTATGCCAATAGATGTTTTTACTTGTGTAACAATAAGTTACAAGATGTTTACACGTTACTACAAATTACTATTGGTGATATTGACTAAGTTGTTGGTTAATTTGATTAATCCTTTATGTAAAATTGACCAACAACACATTCAGAGAACACACTATTTTTGTATAAAAAGCGACCACTTGTATTTTCATCATCTGACACAGCCATCACACGCTCAAACTCTAAGCCTTTCACACCATACATCTAGGTGAAGTTAAATAATAGAAAAGTAAAAACCAAAAAATTTACAGGATTTATTATCGTTTAGGTAATAAAAAACCCAGCAAAAATGCTGGGTTCGTCATAATAATTCGTAAAATATGTGCTTAATTTAACACTTTTACATTTAACAAATAATACCCTTTAGTAAGGGCTAGAACGGGTATACATACCTAAAACAAAAAAAAACAATAAAATAAAACTTAAAATCAAACAGTTAAATTAACAAAAGTTAAATTTGTAACGTTTTACGTAAAGAATAATAACTTTTTACGAATAAAACATTACAAGACAATTTAAATGGCACTTGTATTTAAATAACTACTGAATTATATCATATTAGGACGAAACAGATTTATTAAAATGAAAACAAAATATTCCTTTAAAATACATCACAACATAATACAACTTTGGCTAAGCTAAGTACTAATTTGTAAGTAACACAGGCAAACAATCTTTATGCTTATTCTGAATTTGCGAAACATCTTTAGCTATTACCTTATTTCCAGTAAGAATTGCCGCCATCATTGCTGTCATACTTAATAGAGCATTTGATGACTTAACAATATCAATAACTAATTGCTCAGGGTATCCAGCACTATGGTGCTGTAAAGCATGAATACCGCCATGAACATATGAATTCAACCCTTTCCACTGCACGTCTTTAAACTCATTAAACATTAATACAGCTTGCTCAGGTGCTTTACCTTTCATCTTAGCAATCATTTCACTGTTACTAGGTTTTTGATCTGTAATCATCGATTGTTTAGGCTAGGCTTTAATTAAGAATACTTTTATTCGATGTTTCCAATATTCATCAAAGATTCTTTCTACCAAAGTATCTGGATAAATATGTTCGTATGCTGATATTCAAATATCATTTCTAATTGGCCAATAAGCCATTCATTATCAAAGTTTTCAACCTCTTAATCCTCTATTAGGCTGGTAAACTCTGTTGTTAATCGTTCTGTATCAAGTAGCACATACTTCATTAGATCTAAATTTTCATTGGTAAATTTTTTACCATTCAACAGAGCACTAAAACTTTCATAACCATCTCACTTACGCCCCAAAAACGCCTCAGATTGGCATCCACTTAGCTGCTCTATGTTTAGTTATGATAAGTCCCCTGTTCTCTAGACAGTTTTTAAGTTCTCAAAGTACACTTTTTCAAAGTCATGAGGACTAACACCATTATTAGTACCATGCCTTCGTTTTGAATTATAGAAAAATTCAATATAGTTAAAAACATCAGCTTTAGCTTCATCCCTTGTTTTATAGATCTTTCGCTTGATACGCTCCTTTTTAAGGTTAGAGAAGAAACTTTCTGCCACTGAGTTATCATGACAGTTTCCACGACGACTCATACTTACTTCTAAATTATTAGCGTTTGTGAAAGTATGCCAATCATTACAGGTATATTGTACACCTTGATCAGAATGAATTAAGACTTTATCTTCGGGTTTTCGCCTCCAAATGGCCATCAGCAACGCATCAATAACCAAGTCAACTCTGGGATCTTTTTTCATAGACCAACCAACAACTTTCCGTGAGAACAAATCAATAACAACGGTTAAGTACAGCCAACCTTTATGTGTTCGGATGTATGTGAAATCAGTTACCCAATATTTGTTCGGCTCAACGACATCAAACGGACGTTGTAGTGTATTTTCAGCTATATGGTGAAGTTTCCACCAGTAAAACCTCTATGGCGTTTATAACCCCGTATAGCCTTAATTCCTGCTTGCCTCATGATTTTGTAAACACGATTTTTACCACACGTTTCACCCTCGTCTTTCAAATCGAGTGTGATGTTGCGATGGCCGAAAAAATCCGCTCCTAGCCAGTATTGCTTGATCTTACCAAGCAAGCGTTCATCATCAATAGCTAGCTTACTTTTGGCCTCTTTAAGCCAGGCATAAAAGCCATTACGATTGACTGCTAATATTTTGCATAATACGGTGACTGGGTATTTATTGAGTCTAGATTTTATGAACGTGTATTTTTCTTTGACTCGCCAGCGAAAAATACGGCTGCTTCCTTTAAGATATTACGCTCTTCCGTCACTCTACGGTTTTCAGCTTTAAGACGTTTAATCTCAGCTTCTAACTCTGCTAATTTTTGCTGTTCATTTGAGTCAGCACCAAATTGTTTCATCCAATTTTGAATACTCTTTGTTGTCACGCCTAAGCGCTCAGCAACATCTTTTGGTTTGTAACCTCGATCTGTCACTTGTCTTACTGCTTCAATTTTAAATTCGTCTGGATAGCTTCTAGTTGCCATTATTCACACCTATTAATTTTGGTTCATTATAACTAAATTAGGTGTCTAGGAAATTGGGGACTTATCAATGATTAAAAAATCCAATGGTTTAACTAATTTTGCTTTTAGACCGTGCGACGATTCAACCGTCTCGCCTCGGGCAAAACGATAGGCAGATTCCACGCCTAAGTTATTACCAAAAGCCCCCGCATCCAGTGAAACATTTGTATGTACGTGAGTATCACCAAAAAATACAGCCTTAGGAAAGTCACTATCTGCATGTGGGGAATAGTTCTTTTGCACTGATGAATCAGCACTAAATGCACTATTCGCTGGTATAAGTGCTGTGATAGCTGAGAACAATATTATTTTTTATCCTTAAAAATTTAGGCCGTCAATAATATTTACAATAATCAACATTATTCTTCGCAAAGTACTCCTAAACTAGAAAAATATACTCATCAATAGATTTAACGTCGATGATAAATGATATAAAACGAATAACTCGACAGCTTTTTCTCAACAACCTGCCAAGTTATTCGTCGCACTTTATTTTAAAAACAAAGCTACGCTATTTATTTAGTCGATATATTTAATATCCACTTTTTCTATTTTCCCATTGAATTTAAACGGTGCGCGGTCAAGGTAATCCAGTGCAACTGGCGAAGCTAGGTCCATACCAATATCAAACGTTTCTGAAGCAGTAAATATTGCAGGAACTGAACGTTCTACACGTCCTTGCCCAACTTCTTTACCATTAACTTTCAACGTGATCGTTGCAGGCGCTAAACGCTCTTTCGCATCGTATTTTGTTTCTATTTCTATTTTAACTTTCCCTGTATCAATAGCTGACTTAGAGGTGATTTTGTATCGGTTCATTGTCATCGCATTGTATTCTGCTTTTAAGAAGCCTTTGTCCATGTAAACAGTGAAGCCCGCTGAAATTCCACCTACAGCAAAGAGCACGCCTTCTGCACCTTTATCGATTTCAGCATCAATCACGGCAATAGTTGAACGTCCACTGACAAACTTAGGTGCTAACCCCTCAGGAATACGTGTTTGACCTTGAAAAAACTCCCACTGCGTTAACGTTGACGTTGGCATTTGACTCGCATTATAAAACGCCGTATAAAGCCCAGCACCAATAGGAAGTACAAGATTGTCAGCCGCTTCTTTAGTAAATAGTGCTTTTAATTCAGCCAGTTTTTCAGGATTCTGTTTCGCGAGATCATTTGATTGTGAATAATCTTCTTCTAAGTTATAGAGTTCCCACACATCAGTCTCTGGTTGCCAATTGATAACGCCAGTGACATCTGTTGACCAAGGGGCTTTGGGACCAAATGTTCCTGCAAACCATCCCTCATGATAAACACCTCGACTGCCCATCACTTCAAAATACTGAGTAGTCTTCGTTGATTTAGCATCAGGTTTATCAAAGGTATAAGCCATTGATGTTCCGTCAAGCTGTTGCTGCTCTACTCCATTAACCACTTTAGGCGGTGTAATATCTAAAATATCATAGAGAGTTGCCGCTATATCATTCACATGATGAAATTGGTTACGCACTTTACCGTCATGTTTAATTTTGTCAGGCCATGAGATAACCAATGGCGTACGTGTTCCGCCTAAGTGAGCTGCAATAAGTTTGGTACTCTGAAACGGTGATGCTCCAGCATACGCCCAGCCGTGATGATACATCACATCGAGTGTTGGTCCACCCAATGCTTCTATACCACCATATTCGTTATTAAGCACATCAATCTGTTCTTCAATCGTTGTTGGCATCGCATTTTGTGATAGCAATTCAGATATAGACCCTTCCTGTCCTTCAGATGATGGACCATTGTCTGAGTTAATATAAATGATTAGGGTGTTTTCTAACTGCCCTTGACGCTCAATTTCATCAACAATTTTCCCGTACTGTACATCGGTATGCTCTAAGAATCCGGCATATATTTCCATTAATCGAGTTTGAAACTCATGCTGAGACTTTGGAATGTCTTCCCATTTTTGTTGGGTTTCAGCGATAGGGTTAAGCGTGGCGTTCTGAGGGATCCAACCTAGTGCTTTTTGCTTCTCAAAGGTCATTGTTCTTAATGCTTCCCAACCTTGATCAAACTTTCCGTCATACTTGTCAGCCCATTCTTTAAAAACATGAAATGGCCCATGAACAGCGCCAGGAGCGAAGTAAACAAGGAAAGGTTTTTCAGGAGCCAGTGTTTTACTGGTTCTCATCCACTGAATCGCTTTTTCAGCTAAGTCTTCGGTCAGGTGATACGTAGGGTCGTGTGGTACTTGAATGGGGTTAGTATTTTCAAACAATACTGGTTCGTATTGCGAGGTCTCTCCAGCTAAAAATCCGTAATAGTAATCAAAACCCAATCCCGTTGGATAACGATCGAATGGACCTAATTTGGTAATATCGGTAACGGGTGTGTTGTGCCATTTACCAAAGGCAGAGGTATTGTATCCGTACTCATTCAGAACTGTCGCGAAAGTTGCGGTAGATTTGGGAATTTTGCCTACATAACCGTCCCAATCTGAAGCAAATTCAGCAATTTGTCCTGCGCCAACGCGATGATGGTTACGTCCAGTTAATAAAGATGCTCTGGTAGGTGAACACATTGCTGTGGTGTGAAAAGAGTTATAGGTAATACCTGTGTTGGCTAAACGATCCAATGTCGGCATATGAACTGGACCACCAAAGGTCTCAGGATTTGAAAATCCCGCATCATCCGTCATGAAGATGATTATATTTGGGGCATCTTTTGGCAGGTGCTTGGTATCGCTGCGCCATTGATGTTTTGAATCAGCAAGGGTATTACCAACAGTACTTGCTGACTTTGGCTCAGGGAACGGTAACGTTTGGCCAACTACATTACTGTGTATTGTTTGAGCTTCTTGTTGAGTTACTTTTTTGTAACTTGTTCAGTTTTTGGTGCTTTTGCAGGTTCACAAGCAGAAACTAAAACACTTATTAATGGTATGCCAATCAAGGTGCTAATATTCTTAAATTTTTTCATTAGTATAATTCCATGTATTTAATATATTTGATTAATTTTTCTAAGCTTTAACTTTATGCTATTAACATTTTAACAAGAGATCGATATTTCAAACCTCTAACGCCTATCTAAACTTTTATTGTTCAGTGTTTGCGTTACTAAAAACGATAGCGAACACCAATAGCAAGATCAGCACTCAACTTAACATCACTCCTTGAACCATGATCAAAATCTAATTCAGGTTGAACTTGAAAGTAGCCATCCCATTTATCATCAAAGTTCAGGTTTATACCTAATGGAAGACGAATACCAGCGCCATGATCCCAACCAAGAAAAGCTCCTCCGGCTACATACCAATTAAAAGGAGTTTCTTCACTAAACGAGCCTCTTTTAAAAATGTAATCGCCAGAGATACCATCATTACCGATAAAAGCGTTAATATTGTCAAACTGGGCAGTTACACCGAACCCTTGATCAAAACCAAGACCTACTTTTACTGCAGCACCGGCCGTATTTGATACAAATAAACTAAATGTCATTATTAATAATATATATTTTTTCATGTGTTTTATCTTCCAAATTATTGTTTATATTAATTGATCTATCTTATTGAACTTTAATTATTTTCGGTGCCACCCATTCTCCTTGAAGTGCTTCTTGTGTAGGTCCATACAGTCTCATCACTGCGTAAAAAGGTCCATCTGGTGCTGGTAACCAGTTTGCTTCGAGCTCCTTACCCGGTGAATCTTTTTGAACGTAAATAGTTAATGAGCCGTCGTCATTAACAATGAACTGTTCCATCATGGTTGAATTTAACAAATACTTATTTAAAGGATTATCAATCAACAGCTGTGTTTTTCCGTCGTACATAGTGAGCGACCAGAAAGCGTTTACAGGAGGTAGCTCACCTTTTTTGAATGTTAAGGTGTATTCACTTTTAGATGCATCTAAAGGTTTACCTTCAGAGTCAACCAAATAGGTCGGATAAGTCGCTTCTGCACCTGAATTACCATAGATACCTAATTGGGCGCCAGCTGCTCTCATGATATAAAAATCACTCAAGTTGTAGTTTTCTTTGGCACTATTCATTAAAAATGTTCGGGTCCCAAAAACCTTTGTACTCGATAATGGATCTAACGATGCTTTTTGGCCAAACTCTTTTATAGCTAAAAGCCCTGCTTGCGCTCCTTCTTCTAAAGCTTTCTGAATTTCAGGACTAAATGTTGATAGATCAAACTTGCCCTCTCCACCCAAGCCTATTTTTGCAAATCGCTGAAGAAGCGGTTGTTCTACATCAGGAGTTTTCACTAACGTTAGCATAAAATCTAAATATTTAAACGACTGTGCGGTAAACTCTGTGCCATTTTCCCACACAGGCGCATCAAGATTGCTAGCTAACGATGGAGCTTCAGCTCCTAAAAATGCACTTAACGGCTCTACTTCATAACCATCTTGAATTTCTTTAAGCTTGTCTATATCACTGGTATTGAAAAGTTGTGTGCGATGAATGGCAAAAATCAAGCTAGTTTCAAATGATATAACTTCGGTTATGCCTTCAGGTAGATCACCTTGCCAATTAGGCCCAGTTAACAAGTAATTGCCTGGAGGATTCTTTTCTACTGAACTGATATAGTCGGCATTATGGGTATATAAATCTATCAATTGAACACTATAGTAACGCTCTTCTTCAATTTCAGGAATGGTGAAAACGACGGGTTCAGCTCTTAAGTCGACCCAAGTCATACAATAAGGCGTATCAGAGTTCGGTGTAATAATAGCCCTATCCTCTGGCGTGTATACACGAGCTTCACACATTAATTGATTAAAATCACCTTTGTACTCAACGGCTTTTTTATTCAGTGCGTATTCATACATTGTTTTATAGTTAAGTACTAAAGGGAAGCCATAAACATAGGCGTCTTTAGCTATCTGTTTGGCTTCTTGTGGGGTTAGGGTTGCCTGTTTAGGGGCGTAAGCGTTTTCATTTGAGCAGCCTGATACTGCTATCAAACCTGCTAACACTATTACACTTAATTTTTTCATTATATCTCCTTTTACTGTTCAATAAAGTTGTTTTCGATAAACCTCGACAAGTGGCTAAAAATGTCATTGTCAGCCACTTAGTCAACCGTTTATCTGGTGTTTATAAGCCACGGCTAATCAATATACTTAATATGTACCTTTTCGATTTTTCCGCTAAATTCAAAGGGGACTCTATCCCAGTAATCCAGTGAAACCGGTGAGTTTAAATCCATACCTATATCAAAAGTTTCAGACGCAGTGAAGATTGAAGGCACCGATCGTTCTACCCGTCCCTGACCAACTTCTTTACCATTTGCTTTTAAAGTAATGGTCGCAGGTGCCATACGTTCCTTGGCATCATATTTTGTGACTATTTCTATTTTTACCTTACCGGTTGGAATGGCTGATTTAGAGCTAATCTTATAACGATTCAAGGTCATGGCATTATATTCAGCTTTAAAGAAGCCTTTATCCCTTTGAATTACAAGCAACAAATACTAGAACTGATAACCCTTTAGCAGTAATTGTACCTATTGCTTGTTTCAGCATACTTTCCTTTTATTTATGCACAGCTGGTGGAACCCAACGACCATTCAGTGCCTGAGGTTTGGGAGCATAAAGTCTCATAGTAACGCCAAGCTCCCCTTTGTCTGGAGAGGGTAGCCAATTAGATTCTTTATCTTTACCTGGTGATTTTGCCTGGATGTATATATCCAGTGAACCATCCTTGTTGTAAACGAGCTCATCTCGGTCTCCAATAGCAAAGCGGTTAAGTTCGTTGGCAACTTGAAAGCCTTCGTGGTCGTACATTGTAATCGACCAGAATGCATCTACCGGTGGAATTTCATCTTTCTTAAAGTGTATTTTATAGTTGTTTGTTCCTACCAACTTTTCCCCGTCTGCATCAGCTAAAAGAAGAGGGTAAATTCCATCTTCTGGCGGGATAGCCCCCAGACCAACTAGCGTTACAATGGCTCTCTTCATGTATTCATTACCGTATACACCCATTGTGGAGGTATTCATCTGCCAACCATTAGCAATATTTGCCATTGAAGGTAGAGTTTCTTTCATCAATTGCAACCCATCAGTGATAGAGTTCTCAAGAGCTGCTTTAACGACAGGAGATGCGTTGTCGTAATCAAAACTCTTTCCCGCTTCGATGCCGATACGCTTCATTCTGGCAAGAATGGAGAAGTCTGTAGAGTGCGGTGAGTATTTTTTCATTAACTCAGCACCGTAATTAAAGTAGTTTTTGGCGTCCATAGCCATCATTTGATCAAATGGAGTTGTTTTCATATCGACAGTTGGATCAACTTTGAATGCTTTAGGTGCTACTTTTTTACCCCATTGGGAAAGAGGCGTGATTTTGAACCCTTCTTGAAGACCATTCACAAATGAATAATCTTTTGGACCATTTGTTTGAATACGATTGATGATCCACATCATGGAAGTAGGTGCTTCGATAGCCTCGATGCCCTTAGGTAATTTTCCTTTGAAGCCTTTAGGTACTAGAGCAATATTTTTTGCTTTTGTACCCGAGGTTCTTTTTCCAGCCGCTACAAACACATCTGTCCACATATCCATGATAGGCAGTATATAATGACGACCTTGGGTATCCGGCATTGAGATAATCATAGACTCTTTAGAAATATCAACCCATGCACCGGAGTAAAGCGTATCAAAGTTTGGACGAACGACCTCACGATATTCCGCTTCAGGGAATGCTCTATTGTGATCAAATTGGTTTATTCTACCCTCTGGTGTATTTGTAAGGCTGCGGCGGGTAATATCCATTGTAAGCAAGGGGTGTAAATAAACATAAGCTTCTATGGCGATTTTGTTTGCTTCTTCTTGGTTGATCTCTGCAGCAGGTTGTGCAACTTCTGTTGCAACTTTAGCATTGACAGTTACTTTTTGAGTAGTTGTTTTATGTTCTTCTCCGCACCCTGATAAAATGACCATCAAAGTGGTTAATACCATTAAATATAATTTTTTCATTTGATTGTTATCTTGTTTTAACAACAAAATTTTCCTTTTTTGTTAATTTGTATCATTTATTTAACTCTCGTTATCTTCTGTTATGCCCATAAAAGGTAAAGGCTTTCTGATTTTCACTTGTAGAATCTGGCTTATCGAGAAAACCTTCCATCGTGTATTCCGACAATTAATCTATAACAAAAAATGGGCTTTATTTTACCTTGATTGGTGTTGGCAGCTTGAATGAATCTAATTGGTCGAGTTTAGGTTCATAGACACGCATGATAAAGTTCCAACCTTTAGTAATAGGTAGGTTATTCTTAGCATCTTTACCACATTCACCAAAGTTAACATCAAAGCTGCCGTCTTTATTAAAGCTGATATTGTTTTTGTTCAAAATGGCCCTTTTATCAAACATCCAGCCCTCAGAGTCATACATAGTAAGTGAGAAAAACCCAGGCTCATTAAATGGTGGTACTTTATAATTTGCCTTATAACAGCCTTTGCCATCACTACCTTCAGGCACGTACCCGATGTATCTAGCATTAGTATCAGGTAGTAACCCCCACCCTACAGCTGTACCTAGTAAGTGCAAATGGTCATCAACAGTACCACGATTTCCTTGCATATTATTAAGCGAACCTAAGGCTAAAGCTTCATTTGCAAGCTTAACTCTCAGCTTCTCCAATTGCTCCATGTCATAATGAGGTTGTTTAAAGACTTTATCGCCTTTAACGTCTAGCTTGATTTTTTCTTGTAAGGCTACGACTTTCTTTATGTCCTCGGGATCATTCATGTTAATCTCGGTGCGAATACTGACACTCACAAAATCACTATCTGTATCACTTTTTAGCTCGTACGTACCAGCGCCAATAAACACATCATTAACATAATGATCGTTTTGTGTGATCTGTGCTGACATGTATCGGCCATCTGTTTCAGGCAAAGTGATCGTTGCACCTTTTGATACATCGACAATAGCACCACTATAAACAGTATCTTGATTCATCCGGACAACTACTTGTTTGTTCAAATCAAATTCTTTTACAGGTAGGTGGATTAACTTATTTGCCCCACCTAGTTTAACGGTACCACCAAAAGCAAAATCTGATTCTGCTACTTTATAGTTTTGAAGTGTTACAGGGGTTTTATCCGTTGTATTAGCCACAGAAGATTCCTTTTCTACTGAAGCGCAACCATAGGTAAGTATACTACTAGCGATTAATCCACTTATGATAGTTAAGTTTTTTCTCTTATTCTGAGTATTCATATCTAAATCCTTATTTTCTTATTTTTACAATCGTTTTTTACTAATATTATGTTTATTGACCTTCTCTTTATTACTGTCTTGGCTCAAGCATCAAAATTGGTAATTGTATTCTATACGTTGGTCACCATCGCTAAAGTCAGTGTGTTGTGACCAGTTAGCAAAATAACGAATATTTGAGCGAGGGTTTATTTGATATGACACAATAAATTCATGCATAAGTACACTGCTGTGATTTTCAAAACCGTGATCTTTAAAAAGAGTAGAGCCTGATAAAGAGGTATTCCAAATTGGATTATAGTTCAACCATATTTGGTCTGTAACAGTGAATTTACCATACAAGCCAACTGTGGCAAATGTTCCAGGAAATGAATAACCACTGGCTATCGAACCATCATCTTGAAGTGTATTATTAGCCACAGCAACACCGATACCCGCAAGTGGGTATAAATTAAATCGTCCCATTTGGGGAAGAGCTTGAAGTAAGCTATAACTTAACGTGCCTGATTCACTATTAAAATCATAGCTTAGATCTATTTGTGCACCAAGTCCCGTGTTTGGATTAACAGTAAGATTACGTACTCTAATCGAATCAATAGAATTATTGGCATTATCTTCCCATCCTAAGGTATCTCCATAAATACCTTTAAGCTCAAAAAGATTCATGCCAAGTTTGTCATCAACTCCTGTGTCATAGCTTTTTGCAACTTTGAGATTAATGCCTTTATTGGTGATACCAGCACCTGCCATGGTAAATACGGCAAGTGGATCGGACATATCGGCTAATCCATCCTCTGAAGTAGTTGCATCTTCAGCAATCGCTGATGCACTTATAAGTAGTGTTAATGAAGCGATTTTAGTGACTAAGCTTGTTGTTCTATTCATTGCTTTATATCCTTGTATTTATAATTTGACTAAAAGTTAGCCGTTTTACATAGTTTAAAATTAAGTACCGTAATATGTTATTAAACTCAATGCGATACCGTATTCTCTTCTAAAATCTTGAAACTGATTAAACTCAACAAATGGTTCGACTTCCAAATATAACCATGATTTATATATTAAATTTCGATACCTCAGCGAAAAGTAATAGGTTTCATTAGAAATATTTTCTTTGTTATTGCTTTTATTATATTGAGCACCACTGACCAATAATTGATCTTTATCTGGCTTGAAAACATGAAATAAACCTACCTTTCTTCTCGATCTCGCCTCACTCTCAAGTTTTTGCCAACTTGCGGAGAATGAAATCGTGCTGCCTTCTAAATAATAGGCAAGAGCGCCCTTTAAACCAGGTCCCCAACCATCTTTATAGAAGTAATCAATGCGCGGAAGAAACTCAAACTTAAGCTTTTCATATCTCCAATTAAGATTCGCTTCAGTTCTTACGTATAACTGTTTACGACTAACACCTATTCTGGTTTTTATATTGTAATTATTATTAAATTCTTTTATATATTGTGCGGCTAAATTCACACTCTCTTTGCTTTCTTTAAAAGGGTCTGACTCATAATCAAGTAGAAGTTCATCTTCATTATAGTTATCAATAATTAAAGCAAGTTTGTCATTTACATTAGGTAAATTAAAAGCAATTTTAAGTTTTGCATCCACCTCACTTAAATCTGCTGTGCGTGGTAGCCAACCTAATTGTAAATATCCTTTGGCAGAAGCTCCGCCATTAGTAGTGCCTTCAATATCGTCTAACCAAGAAGCTGTATCTTGCATCATGTTATTCAGTTTACTTTGAAACAGATCAGCTCTTGGTCGTTCAATTTCTACTTGCTCATTTGCTTGAGTATGCAGAGAGTAAAATAATATAAAGAAGTAACCTTTCAACCTCATAAGTAAATTGCTAGCCAATTGATTAAAATGTTAATTAACTTCACATCACATTATTATGGCATTGCACATAAAGGGTATTCACATTACTACCGCCATTCACATTTCCAAAGAAGTCAGAACTTGCAAAGATGCCTGAGCGGTGATGTACCGACCACCCCATATAACAGTCTTTTAATTTTGGTACTTTGAAAACATCACCAATGCTGACATCAATACTCCAGTCTAAGTAATTAAGGAATTTAGACGCAGAACGATTTTTCTCTTCAACATGCTCTCTCTCAACAAAAGGCACTTTGGCCGCGTAAGAAACACCTTCAGCAAGACCTATTCGAGTTTTTACATAGTCTGACCAAGGAAATTTAGAAAAATAGGCTTTAAACCCTAGTACATATTCATTAAAATCATTTTGCAGTCCCTTTTCAAAGCGCCTAACGTAACCACCTGTTACATAAGCTTCAAGCGGTAACCACATAAAATTATCTGCTATTTTTTTACCTACAAAGATACTGGCTAAACCGGTGCCTCTTTCTTCAGGTTTAAACATCTCTTGAAAACGTAATAACTTATTAAAGGTGGTTTCAGTGTGACGACCAGCAGCTACACGCCAATACCATTCTCCCATAGTTAAGTCTTTAGTTATGCTGCCATTAACATAGGGATTGTCTTTATAATCATTAAATTCATATCGGTAACTAGCAAAGCTACTGAACTCGCCATTATCTATTACAATTGGGCTATTGATTTTAGTTGCATCTAATTCAGAATATTGTATGTTTAGAGCAACAAAATGGTGCTGAGCAATACGATAGCTCATATCAATACCATAACGCATTTCAAATGAACTATTGGTTGTATATGCGGGTCTATTGGAAGTGGCTTCATCCGCATTAACACCAAAATAATAATTGCTTAGTTTTTGGTCTTCATAGGTTATACCTATCCAAGGTCTGATACGGTAGTTTCCGTTAGTAAAAAGTTTTCCCCAACGTAAATCAATATCCCAGCCGTTAGAAGCACCACTAATATCATGACCATAATCCAAGGTGATATTTCCATAATTGGTTAGGCGTGTAAGAGCGAAACGACCATCCATACCATCATTTCGGTCCATACCATCCAATTCAATACCATCTTCTTCATTAAAACCAGCAAAACGATATGAAGTATAAGCACCGATTAGCCAATCAGAGGATTGATAAAGGTGAAATCCAGCTCGAGTACCATCAATAAAAAATGTTTCACCGTTATAGATAATAAGGGGTAATAAATCGTCTACTTTATCTTTACCAACATAGGGAAATGTGCCATTTCTAAGGCCCATACCAATTGACCATAAACCAGAACCAGGCTCTAGATGAATTTGTGTTACATCCCTTGCAGCAAGAGCAGGAAACGTTTTTATCATTGTGAATACCATAAAAACAATTAAAATTATACGAAAAATCATTAGTTGCTCTTTAGTTATGGATTTATGTTTGATTTAAGTTATTCATTGTGACAGTCATATTTGTCTTCCGTGTCAAATCGTGAGTTTGAAGTAAGTTTTACTTCGATTGTAAATAATATAATACTGCCAGAATAATAAATACGACAATACCGTCCAACAAATACATCAAAAATCAATTTGTTGTTTTAAAACAATAAATTAAATATAATGCTTTTTTGAGTGATGTTGTAGTTTGAATATAATAATCAGTAAAATCAATGTGAACATTAAACCAATTTTGACAAGGGATGGAAGTCATCTAATGCGCTTAAGTAATATTTTATTAGTTTTTACAATAATACTATTCTCAACAGAAACTTTTTGCTTTGAGGCGAATACTAAAAAGCAAGTGTTTTCAGAGCAAACGTGGGGAATCGGTGTGTTAATGCGTAATGCAGAGATCCCATTTAATACTATATCTGATAATGTAACGAGTTTTGTTCCTATGATGTTTTATCAGGGAGAAACCTTTTTTATGCGTGGAATAGAAGGTGGTGCTCACTTATATCAACAAAGTGATTGGCGAGTTAATGCTATAGCAAGAATGCGATTTTTTGATATTCCTGCTGAATTTCAGAACCAAGTACAAGGTGACACTATAGACTTGGGTGTTCAGTGGCGTAAAACAACAGGACAAAATAGTTTTTGGGATGTTGAGTTATTTACTGATCTTGAAGGTAACCCTTATGGTAATGTGAGCAGAAGTTGGTATTTTCAGTATAATAACTGGGAGTTTATGCCTAAACTAAGTGCTCGATATAAAAGCGCGAGTTTTAATAGTCGTTATTTTGCATTAGAAGAAATATCTGATCAAAGTATAGGTGCAGGTATTGAGTTTAATGCAAATATTGAAGCGCGTTATCATGTAGCAAGCAATTTATATTTATTAGGCTCTATCGGTGCTACAGCATTAGATAATAATGCGTATCATGCAGATGCGATTGAACAACGTTGGCAAAGTGAAGCTTATCTCGGATTTGCTTTCTTCAATGATATATCAAAAGAAAAAAAAACAACCCTCGACAATCATGGTTATTTACGATTCGCTCATGGTTGGGCTACACCATCTAATATTGGCGATATTCTTTCTGGTGACACTGTAAAAGATGAGTATAATAATCAGCTAACATCGATATTTTATGGTTTGCCATTAACCGATGAATTATTTTCAATTCCCCTTAATATGTATTTAACAACAGGTTTTGTTTGGCATTGGAATTCAGAAGTTCAAAGCTCAGAGCAAGAATATGTACTTGCAATAAAGGCATATTACACTATTCCTTGGCCTGTACGTTGGCGTATAGGTTTGGCAGAAGGCTTATCTTATGTATCGGATGTAACTTATATCGAAAGAGTTGAAATGGAAGAAAAAGGTTACCGTCCTAGTGAATTGATGAATTTTATTGATTTTTCTTTAGATATTAATTTAGGTGATATATTTAATGTTAGTGCTTTAAAAGAAACTTGGCTTGGGTACAGCATCCATCATCGTTCATCAATTTTTGAGTCAGCTTCTCAGTTTGGACGTATAAAGGGTGGTAGTAATTATAATTCGGTGTATTTACAGTTTGATTTTTAATGTGATATTCACATCAACAAAATTAAATTTTAAGTAGGCGCTAATTGAGCGTTCTGAAATAAAACAAATCAAGGTTAATATCAGGAATATCTATGAACCTACTTTTATGCTTTATTTGTAGCTGGTTCTTGGTAGCGACCGTCAACGCTTCACAGATGTATTTTCAGTTAGAAAATGATGTAACTTTTGGTGAGGATGGTAACTACAGTAATGGAATGATTTTAGGCTGGGAAAATACGGCTATTTCTAGTGAAATAAAAACGAATAACGCTATAGTTAACTGGCAACAATCACTGCTTTTTTCCCAAAAAAACACATTGAAAACATGGGGGTTAAAAGTGTGTCAACGTATGTGGACGCCAAATGAAATTAAGCTTGAAGAAGCTCAGCCTCATGATCGCCCTTATGCAGGTTTTTTAGCCTTTGAGCAACATGCCGCTTTATATAGTACTGAAATTGCCCAAAAAAATTGGTTAGCTCTTGGTATTATTGGTCCCGCTTCTGGTACTGAGCAACTTCAAGGATCTATACATAAGTTATTAGGGGCAAGCACACCTTTGGGGTGGCAATATCAAGTTGAAAATATAATGACCCTTCAGTTAGGTTATGAAGTTGATTATCTTTTGTTTAGAGATTTAGCTCCTTTTAATAGTCAATGGGAAATTAGTACTTTTAATCATAATACGTTAGGTAATTTTCGTAGTGACATTAATGTTGGAATGACTTTCCGCTGGGGAGCTAATCTTGAGCAGTCATTTGGCCGTTTAAGTAACCATTTTGGTCATGTTGGCGATCTAGTCTCTGTGGCAGAACAGTACTCATTACTCTTTTTTTCACGACTTCAAGCAGGTTATCGTTTTAATGATTTAACCTTTGATGGCAAGCTTCCCTATAGCTCTAAAGTAGAGTTCAATCCTTTTCGTGTAAGTGCTGAAATAGGGAGTTCATATTATTTCGCTGGAGGTTCTGTTACTTGGAGCTTTAATTTTTATAATAAAGAATACCATACAGACAACAAAAATTGGCATGGTTATGGTTTATTGCAATTTACATGGAAGATATAGAAAAAGCTGAATTTTATGATAAATATGACAATACCGTTCAAGAAATATATCAAATAATACTTTATTGATTACTAATGGTAAAATATCATTAAAAGAGTTGTTTGCGCTATTTTTATTGGATATATTTCTTAAAAGCACTCACGATCTACTTATTTATACAAACGAATATTGAAGGGAAAATATGATAAAAACTTTATCCTTATTTTTAGTCTTGCTTCTATCTTCTTGTAGCTTACTAGAAATAAAGAAAATAAAACCTGGTGATGAAATTGTTAGGTTATATTCAGATGAAGAAAAGGTAAGAGACTGTATTTTTATTAATGAAGTAATCGGTACTCAAGGTCATTGGTATGATTTTTTATTTATTTCTAATAAAAGCTTAACTCAAGGCGCCATCAATGACTTAAAGTCTCAAGCAAGAGACCTTGGTGCAAATAGCGTTCACATTCATACAAATATGGCTTTTCAAACATCAGTCACCCTTTTAGGTCAAGCTTATAAATGCTCATAGCTTTTAAAGTAATAAACCTTTAATTGAGTTTTATTGTTTGGAAACCTAAGGATTATTCCTTCTGATGGAAGAAAATATAGATAATTATCAACAACACTTGCAAAAAGGTTGGAAAAGTTATTTAGAAATATTTGTTGACAACCTGACTGAAAAAAAAATACCCAAAAAACAGCAGTTACTTATAGATAAATGTTTTGATGATATTGCGTCAAACCGGATGAATTCAGTTTCTTTTGAATTGATTATCCATCAATTGGTTGTTGACCTTAAAGAACAAATGATTGTTTGGCGAATGATTAAAAATCTAAGAATTAATCAGTTATTTACTCAGGGGCCGTTGTATCTCTATCTAATCTCTTTACCTGATGTTAAAAGTTGTCTTCTAGAAATAAGTCGGCTTATCGGCGTATTTTTAGAAGCGAGTTACTCTTTAAAAGTTTATCGATTAAGGAAAGATTTTGTTATTGAGCCGCAAGAACTTGTAGAGGAATGTGCAGTTTCTTTCTTAAAAAAAGATACAGCAATGTGTTTAACTTTATATATATTAAAAGAGCTTGTTGGCCCTGATTTTGATTTTGAGACGATTTATATACCTAATAATCGAAAGCCTTTTGACTGTAATGGCACTAAAGTATTAACCAACGCAAACATCGTATTTCACAACGGCCCTATGAAAGCATCTTTTTCTATTGAACAGGCTAATATGATGAATAAATCATTTGATTTGAGCTACAGCATTTCACTTAAACATCAAGTAAACGATTTATTGTTAAGGTTAGGTCAAACTTTATCGCTATCAGAAAGGGTTAAAAAATTCATATTAAGTGTAGAAAAACCGGCGATGCAAACAAATGAAACTGCAGCAGAAACTTTTGGTATGAGTCAAACTACGTTTAGACGAAAACTAAAAGAAGAGGGACAAAGCTTTAAAGAAATTCAAAATGAAATACTTGAAGGAATATCCATTAAGTTACTTTCAAGCACGACCATGAAAATATCGGACATTGCACACTATATTGGATATGCTGAACGTTCTTCATTTGAACGTGCATTTAGAAAAAGGTTAGGTTTAAGTCCTTCTAAATACAAAAAATCACATTAACATGAGTCAAAAAGTAGTACTTTGAGATAGCATTAATATTTTTCACTCACTCTAAGATGCAATAAGTTATCCGAAAATTCTATGGCGCAATGTGCCCCATTGCGAGTTAGAAACAGAATATAAACGTTGGATTATTTTACATCAAAACTTTACAGGTATATTTACTTCTTAACGATTTGTTTTATGTTTTATCTTTGTAACAAATAACGCGTAAACCAAATGGTCGTTTTGTTTACGTACTTTGGACTTGTGGCTTAATGTTCATAAGTCGCAGTAACGCTTCTTATGCGTTGAGAAATTTTTGGGTTAGAAAAAATAAAACCTATCGCCAAGTTTACCAATGATTTTAAAGGAATACTGTAATGACCGATTTTCCCTTGGTCTGGATGCAAGTCAAAACACTTTAAGTATTCGCGAACCTTTGTTTCTACGTCATACGCAAAATTATCACATGCTCTGGTCTCTAAGCAAATAACTATGCCGATATCTTTTGGACCGAAACGGTTCGAGTTATCAGCAGATCCAATTTTTGATCTTTCCTTTGATAACTTCATATAAAAATATGGCGATGTTCTTTTCACAGCTGGGATAGATTTGGCATAATCAATATCTACATTAGTCATCGATGAGTCTATCCAAGGCTTGGGCTTACTACTAACTTTCTTCATTGTTGAAAATTTGCGAATCTCTTCATTTATATAATCGTGCAACTTGTGTCTTGGTAGACATGACAGTTCGGGCTTTTCAATTAGAGTTGTTAAAAAGTTAAATATTCTTTTTAATTGCACAGGCTTTGAATGAGATATAGGGAATGCTAACGCCAACTGTCGCTCAATTAAAAAATTTACTAGATCAAGACTAGGCCAATAACGCTTATCTCCAACCGACACCCCTTTACTATGCCAAATTTCATAACATTCACGCACCATTTGATCAATAGCACCATTTCTTATCAGCATTTGAAAGCAAGAAATTGCGCCATACTTTTCGGGTTCCAGAACCCATTTTCCATTTACTTGGGATAAACAACAGCCAGAAGAGATGACTTCAACAATATTTAAATACTCAGCAATATCTCTAATAAGATCGCAGCCATTTCTTTTATAAACACTTAAATTACTGGGAGTTATTTGAACACGGGTAATAGAGAATATTAGCTTACATACAATAATTGATGATATGGAATTTAACTGAATCCCCTCTTTTTTTGAGTGTTTTAAGATATTACCTAAGTACTTAACTACTCCTTGATAATCACACGGCTGGAGACCTAACGTAACAGCAATAATTTCAAGCTTCGATGGGACTGTTTTCATTGCACTGTCCTACCTGTTATAGCCATAGAGAGGTCGATGTTACCTAGTATAAACTCATACACCTCAGGACATATATGCTCAGGTACAGCAATTCTATCGACAATTTCATGGGCAATTAGCATTATTTCTTTGAATTCTCGCGAAGATTGAAAATCTGCGACCATCTCTCTAGCTATTTTGTCGAAATGCAAATTTATAGCTACTTCTATAGCTTCCAGCATATATATTTGGGAGAGCTCAAAGGAACTTATTGGCCATTTTTTTGAATGATAAGGAAACAAAGACGAAGCAAACCTCATCATACTGATTGGGCATGATAAATTAGCGAAAAAACAAAGAATTTGTTGAGATTGCAGCGATGGTTTAGTTAGCATTATTCCACTGAATTGCGATGCGTCTAACATACATCGCGTACCATCCGACGCTTCCATTTTCTCTTGAAAAGTTGACTCGCACTCATTATGTAACTGCTCATTTAGCGATGATAAGTCGAGATAAATCATTATAAATCACCATTGAAACGCGCTTTTATTTTAATGGGTGAATTAATTCTAATAGAGCCGCTGATTCTAAGACACAATACCGACTGTCGAAGAAGTATAATTGAAGAAAAAACTAGGCACTCATCATTATCCACTTTGAGTTCGGCTTCACCTGTTTTAGGGTTTGTTATTTTTACGTACTTACTAAGATCGAGCCGTCCTAGTATTTCATCATTAAAACAATCGATAAGTACTAGCTCTATCTGATAGTTTTGACCTACCGAAATAAAAGCCTCGATTATTTCGATTAAACATTCGCGCGGACCGTGCAGCAACGGTGTATCAGACGAAAACTGTTTGAGTTGCGTGGTAAGCTTTGAAAAATGAAAATAACTATCTTTTTCCGCAAGCTCGACAATGTCTGAATGATCGAGCCCAGCAGTATAAATTTTATTGAAATAAGACAAATAGAATCTTTGAAATACTTCGAAGATATTAACATATGTATTTTCAGACGATTCTATCGCATCAATATATAAAAAACGATTTGCCATAATTTTCAGTCTCGAATGAGTACCATAAGTTAACAAATAGCTTATATTTAAAAATATGCAAGTCATTGATATAACAAAAATTATTATTAGACATTTTTGAATTGAAAGAGTTTTAAAAGCTTTATTATGTTATTACATATAATGTGACTTTTTATATAGACACTATTCAGAGAGAGGCAAAGAAACTTCTAACACTCATAGTAGCAATATCTGGACGTTGGGAGAGATATCAACTTCTGGAAATTGGTTCAGATAACTGCTCAATAGTAATTTCATGCTTATTAGCATTGTATAACCAAACTTGAAACTGCTCCAACAAAGCTTGGTTCTCACTTTTTAATCTAGCAATTTCACGTTCTTTTTTTTCTAACCTATCCGCAGCAATTTTCAAGCTCGGTGGTACACTTTTCTTCTTATTGGATAGATTTCCAGACAACAATTTTTTAACTTCATCAAAAGCCTTTTTTATCCTGACTTGCTTTTGTAGCGTTTGGCGGGTTGTGCTATATCTATACTCACTAGCGACAGCATCAACAAGTCTATCCCAGCTTAATTTAGATTCCGTTGGCCAAGAGTCTAAAATCTCAACAATATTATTAATATCATTATCAGTTAAATGTCGAGCCATTAGTATTTCACCTTTTATAAGTCATCGAAATCATCAAGTTCTTCTAATACGCTTAGTGATTCTTCATTAATTTTTTTTCCAATAAGCTCATCTACATTGCTAGCTTTAATGCGCTTATAATTAATAATATCCGGTAATCTTTTTTTGCCATTGGCATCCATAGCCCTATCTAACTGTGTAACATCCTCAACATTAGATAACTTAATTAATGCGCCTTTTTCAATGTTAGGATCTTCCATCATTTTTAATATCTGGGCACACCTTTCAGTTGTAATTTTTCTACGTTGATACCACTGCTCAGCCCCAGGAACATTATTATCTACTGCTTGTTTGTCTTGCTTTAATAGCTTGAGTTCTTTAGCTAAGCGATCTCTGATCCGATCACACTTCCCGTCATCACCTTTAACGCAGACTTGCTCATTGCAGTTTATGCAATCCCTGTATTTTGTACATGGTTCACTCAAGTATGATGTTATACACATGCCAAATTCTGTTGTATGAGCTGTTAATGATGCTTTTGTATTTAGCTCTTGAATTGATCGGGGATTAGCTACCTGGACTATAATTTGGTTCTTTGCTGATGAATCAGAAATAGCGAGTTCCTTTTCTCTCTCTTCTATAAAGTCAGCACCATATTCTTCGTAGGTTGTGTGGTTATAATATTGATTGTGTCGGGGGTCTGAACGTTGAGCCCACTTTGCTCTTGTTTTATTCTCCATGCCATTAACCGCAGCCATAGTATCAAGCATATGACGTAGTTGATGAGATGTAAGTGATAACTCTTTATACCCCCAACGTTGAAAAATAGAAAGGTTTCCTGACGCTAACTCGCCTGTCGATCTATTCCTTTTTTTTGTCGGTGACAGGTCTTCATTTAAGGTATTTATTGTAGGGATAGATAATTGTGTAAAGATTGTAGCTTTCTTCACATCCAGATTGTTTTTAAAACCTGCATATAACGAATCAGACCATTTAACCCGAACCCTTCCTTCTCCATTTTTAAAAGGGATATAAGGGAAGCCTTCTGGCAAGTTAGCTCTGACAATGTTGTTTAAGTCATTCAAACTTACTTGATAATCTTTTCTTTCAATTCCATTGAGTTTTAATAATTGATTTCGCCCCGTATTCTTTTGTTGCTTAGTTTTATATACAGAAATATCAAGACCTAGCGATAGTGCAACTTCATCCATTGTCAAAAGTTCATCACACTCAACTTTAGGGCATAATCTATGGCGAGGAAAATCAGTTGAATCTTCTAACATTTTAGCAAAGTTTCTTGCTTCCCTGGACTGCTTTTTTAATCGTTCAATTGCAACTTTAACAGTCTCAACCATAACCGTTGGCAGCCATTTATTCTCATATCCATAACTTTTTCCTGAATACCACTTAAGCCCTGTTAACGTTATTTCATCTTCAAAAGTTATAGGTGTATCACCTTTTCTATTACCGAGCAGCACCTCTACGTCTTCTTTACCTAATCCCATATTCATTGCTTTATTTGCTTTCATTTTTTCATAATGTAAACAATCAACTTTTAAGTACAAAGGCTCTGAGCCACGTGCAGGAGCGCTCAACATTAAAGCCATTGTAGATACTGTAAAAATATCTCTTGGGGACATCTCTACTGATTTTGAGCTACTTATCTGTGCTAATGCTTGAATTGCATTTTCGTCGGGCATTTTCTCTTGTCGACGTTTATCCGCTTCATCACCTACGGCAACATCTCTTGGTTTTTTATTAGGGTTTTTCCAATTAAACCCCGTTATCATTTTTTTATTTTCTAAAAATAATAATAACTTTTTAAGACCTGAGCCTGCCTGATATGCTGCACCTTGCCCAATGGATTCACGCGCTATTTGTGCGGCTAGGTCAAAATCTCGACTTGATAAGTTTACCACCTCAACAATGCCATATTGCTGCATACAAGCAGCATTAATCGCTTTTAGAGCATAAAACTTAGCTGTTGTTCCTGCTTTGCTAGATTTTTCATATGTAATATATGCTTTGGCAAAAGGGAGTAATGACTCATTTAAGAGGTTTTCAGGGTTTCTGTCTTGATTTGAAACACCGAAATTAGTGAAATTCCCTACGCCTGGCCAATAGTTACTTTCATAGTCATATTTATCATTTAACGGTTCTAATTCTTTGCAAAAAGTCATGAACTCCTTAAGGTTTTTTCTATGTTCTAATTCATGCTTAGGTGTAAAAATAACAACACTAGTCATTTAAGTACTCCTCGCAAAGTTTGATCACTTGGCAAACAGCAATGATGGCTCGATCATTTATTACAACTATTTGCATATCACTATCAGTATCCGATTTTAAACGCTCTCTTTCATCCATTAACCACTGTAAAACCAAGTAATGGGGCGCATGTACCCATGGTCGATATTTATCACAAAGATAACAAGCTATTGGAGCGTAATCCTGACAGAATGAATTGGTTCCACATGAGCCTACTTCACAGTTTTTTTCTCTTAATGCAATGCGTGTAGCGCCAGGGTTTTCTTTATTTGCCTCGTTTTCGTTTTCTACCAGTTTTCCCTCAAAAGCTGCTGCATATCGTGCGAGCGGTTGATTCATAATTTTAGAGATCTCTACTGCATGCTCTGGCACATTCGCAACATATACTGACGTATTTTGCATAGTAGAATGATCTAACAATGTTGCGATTGTTATCTCTCCTGCACCTTCCCTAGCAGCCCGTGTACCCAAGGTGTAACGAAACCGGTAAGGATTAACATGAATAAATTTACCTGTTCTTTCAGATACAACTTCTAGTTTCTGAACAGCACTTATTAACTGCCTTCTTAAATCCACATTTACCATGTGGGGCAATTCTGACTTTAAAAAATCAAAAAACTCATCCTTTGAATTAAAATAACTCTGACAATAGCCTCCATTCAGGAACAATGGCAGCTCACCATACTCTTGTGTAGTTAGTTTTCGGTTAATTGCTTTTTCGACAATTTTTTTAGACTCTTCAATGTGCAACTCTATAACCTGCGCGACAGCCTTTATCAAACCAAACGGTTTGAATGAAGTACGAAATTTCTCATTTCGTTGTTTTGCCCTGGGAATATTAACAATATAAGTAGGGGTGCTGGTATATGTACTGGTATACATAAAGTCTTTGACTTTAAGTGATGATATTTGCTCTGTTCGTCTTCCTGTTGCCTTGTAAATTAAAATAGTGGCGTAATCTTTTGTCGATAATTTACCTCTAGCGTACAGTTGAGCTGCTTTATGACCTATGCCTTCAAACTCAGTATCACTAAATGGACCGGTTTCAGGATCAAGCGATAAAACCGCTGCTCCTTTTTCATTTCCTGATAAGCGCCATCTATCGGTCAATTCATAAACTTCGTCACTTATATGATCATTTAACCCCAAGTAACGCATTTGCCTGATAAAACCACGCACAACAGAAAGCTTATATTCTTGCTTTTTAAGTAAACTATTTTTAAAGTTGATGAAACCCTGTTCGGAAAACACATCGACTTTTGATGTCCTCAAATATAACTTTAAATTATCGGATATATTACGAACATGTGTAGCAGAGTTACTTTCAGCAAAATAAGTTAACGTTTCTCGAATGTCATTTGCAAGTGAGTTTTCAAATGTATCAATGAAGGCAGCATTAACGGTGATATTTCTGTTTAATTTCCAATCATCACTCAAATAATCAAATTCAAAACCATTATAAGAAACGGTAACAGTTATCCTACTCTGTTGATTTGTTTCTGAGTCGCTAGTATCAGTAGTTAACGTCTTCATCATGAGCCTCCGTAGCTTTGTTTATTTTTGCACTTCCTTTTTCTTGTAGCTCTAACCCGACCTCAAAGGCTCTTCTTCTTTCGTATCTCTGGCTGTACCACTTGGCCATTTCCGACGTTTCACTCCAACCCATTAATTTCTGTCGATCACTTTCCGCTTTGTTATGTGTAGTTCGACCTTCTGCAATTTTTCTATCTGCATACTCGCTATATTTATCATTCCATGAATGTCTTAAAGCATGAGCGTGTACGTTAAAGTTTACCGATTGGGATATTTCTCTCATGATTTTATCAACAGAGGATATCGACAAGCCATTTTTCTTTAAGCTATATCCATGCGGTACAAATAAATAAGGTACTTTCTCCACACCTTTTACGTTACTTCGATGATAAATAACAAAATCATCAAACATGTCGCTTAGCCTTTTATCCATAGGTATGTTTCGACCTAATGTTTTCGCTTCTGGCCTGTCAGCACGATTGTCTTCAAGATCCGTTTCTGACCGAACGGTAACATAACGTCTTCCATTTCTAGGATGTGTTTTTACATCATCTATTCGAATTTTTAGAAGCTCACCTCTCCTTATACCAAGTGCTTCATACATATGAATAATCAGATGATTACGATATTGAATAGACTCACGCTTCCATGGGTTTCGGGGTGAATCAGGCCTAACTATATCTAAAACTACCGACATTTCTGCGGAAGAAAGCGATTTATATTTCTCTTCATCGTAGGTGTCTTTTTTACGCCCTATCTTCCTTGAACGATGTGATTTAAATAGTATTTCGGTTTCTGATTCTTTAGACGGGAATAACGTTTTATCTAACCAAGAGACATATTGGGAAAAAGTCGTGATCCTATTGTAAGTAGTATCAATATCGCACCATCCATCTTTATCGACAACGATAGATACCCTAGCGGCTTCAAGGTTACTTTTTTTAGTAATTTTTACTACTTTCGTTTGCTTAAGCTTTTCTCTTTTTTCCCTAAAAGAGTCAACCTTATAACTAGCCCAATGTACAATTTCTGAAACTTCTGCTTTTGTTAAGAACTCACCTCGAAGAGAGCGGTGGACCAAGTCTATTTCTAAAAAGTTACAAATTTCATATAAATATTTAAGGCGATCGAATACCGCTTTGCAGGTGTTACTTGCTTCTGATGTTTTAAAGTAGTGCTCCGTCACGAACAAATTAGGATAAGGCATCGGCATTCCAGTATTATCAACTAATACTGCATACTTAAAGCCACTGCTCATTTGAATTTTTCTTACTTTCATCAAACACCCTAAAACTTAACAAAAACTATAGGTACATGATAACCATAAATTTAAGTATAAAAAAAGTTTACAAAACTTTCCAGTTAAATTGTAAACTTTAATATAACTATTTATTTTTAATGATTTTATTGCTAACATTTAACAAAATCATGTCTCTGGTATGTGTCAGAACGGAATATCATCATCAAAATCAATTGATGGCTCTTGCGGGTTTACTTTAGGTGCTTGTTGCGGCTGTTGTGGGGCAAAACCACCTTGCTGCTGACCTTGGTTAAATCCACCGCCTTGCTGTGGCTTGTTATAACTTTGCTGAGGTGCTGCTTGTTGCTGGCCTTGATTAAACCCACCGCCTTGCTGTGGCTTGTTGTAACCTTGCTGAGGTGCTGCTTGCTGTTGAACTTGGTTAAAACCACCGCCTTGCTGTGGTGCTTGTTGTTGGAAACCACCACCTTGTTGCTGTCCTTGCTGTTGCCCTTGATTAGAGAAGCCACCAGCTTGTTGACCGCCAGATTGCCCGCGACCATCTAACATTTGCATTGTACCGTTAAAGCCTTGCACAACAACTTCAGTTGTATATTGGTCTTGACCTTGCTGGTTCTGCCATTTACGTGTTTGTAGTGACCCTTCAATATATACTTTTGAGCCTTTCTTCAGGTATTCACCCGCCACTTCAGCTAACTTGCCAAACATTGCTACACGGTGCCATTCAGTTTTCTCTTTTTGCTCACCCGTTTGCTTATCTTTCCACGAATCAGACGTTGCAATAGTTAGGTTAGCTACTGCGCCACCATTTGGCATAAAACGTACCTCAGGATCTTTACCTAAGTTACCTACAAGAATTACTTTATTTACACCTGCCATGAAAATTTCCTATTGAATGTGCATAGAATTTCATCGTGCTGTACACAATAAAATCACTTTTGAAAAAATTTAGTTAAGAGGACAATTCTATAGTGAGTAGGGGAACTTTTCGAGAAATTTTTACGTAAATCGTTAATTATTTTATTCCACATCATGTCTCAATATTGAAAAAGTATACCGAAAGAAATTAACTTTCTATTTAGCTGTATGATTCTATTATATTTAGCTCGTTTTATGTGTTCATTAACAGTTTAGTCGTTGGCTTAGAGTATATGGGCTTGCAATTTATCTCTTATCTCATCTGATATTTTCTTCGAAGCTTGAGCTTGATAATCAAAGTTCACCATAGTCGCGACACCAGTAACACACTTTTCTTCATGCTGCCAAAGCTCTTGGTAAACCTCAAACGAAGCACCGCCAATACGCTTAATATACGTGCGCATTTCAATTGGCTGACCAAAAAACAACTGCCCTAAATAAGATATTTCTACTTTAGCAATAATTAGCTGCCACTTTTTAGGATCAAGATCGGGTGTGAAGAACCTAAATATCCCTTCCCTACCACCTTCGAACCAAGTCGCCACTCGGGTATTATTAATGTGCCCTAAAGCATCCGTATCACTAAATCTTGGCGTTATTATTTCACTAAACATTATTCATCTCTTTTAAGGAACGTTATAACGACTATCTTATACCAATCTCATCAGGGGTATAGTATCTTAATTTAATCATTGCATTACTGAGAAATAATCATGTCACGATTTTTATTAGCAGTCACTTTATTACTAAGCCTTTCATTAACCAGCTCTTTTGCTATAGCTGATGCCAAAGCACCTGAAAGAAAAATAGGTGAAGGACCTTATAAACGTTTAATCCTTCGAGGCGGTAATGTCGTCAGTGGTGAAGGTGCACCAGCAAGGGGCCCGATGGATATTGTCATAGAAAATGATCGCATCGTAAGAATGATCAGTGTCGGTAATCCTGGCGTACCGATTAAAAGTAAAAAACGCCCTATTGCCAATGAAGGTGATATTGAGATAAATGTAGAAGGGCAGTATATTCTGCCTGGCTTTATTGACATGCATGCCCATATTGGTGGCAGTGCTCCAAATATTCCTGCGGAATATGTATTTAAACTATGGTTAGCACACGGCATTACCACCATCAGAGAGCCAGGTAGTTTTAATGGCGCTGATTGGGTGGTAGATCATGCTAAACGCAGTGAAAAAAATACCATTGCTGCACCAAGAATTGTGCCTTATTTTATGTTTGGTTTAGGTGAAGATGATCCGATTACAACCCCAAAGCATGCTAAAAAATGGGTTAAATCAATTGCTAAACAAGGCGCCAAAGGCATTAAATTCTTTGGTGCGAGCCCAGAAGTTATGACAGCTGCATTAACTGAGGCGAAAAAGCAAGGTTTAGGCAGCATGATGCATCATGCTCAGCTAGAAGTGACCAATATGAATGTGGTTGATTCTGCAAGACTTGGATTAACCACCATGGAACATTGGTATGGCTTACCAGAGGCCTTATTTGAACATCAACACATTCAGAATTATTCACCTGATTATAACTACAATAATGAGCAAGATAGATTCGGAGAAGCAGGAAGACTTTGGCAACAAGCCGCAAAAGAAGGCAGTGAAAAGTGGTTAGCAGTACGTGATGAATTACTCGCCTTAGATTTTACTTTAGATCCAACCTTTACCATATATGAAGCCAGCCGTGACTTAATGCGTGATATGAATGCCGACTGGCATAAAGATTACACCTTACCAACACTTTGGAATTTCTTTCAACCAAACCGTTATGCCCACGGCTCATATTGGTTTGATTGGACAACAGATGATGAAATAGCATGGAAAAAAAACTATCAGCAATGGATGAGCTTTGTTAATGATTACAAAAACCATGGCGGACGAGTAACCGTTGGTTCTGATTCAGGTTACATCTTCAAAATTTACGGCTTCAGTTATATTCGCGAACTGGAGTTACTTAGAGAAGCAGGATTCAATGCCTTAGAAGTGATTCAAGCAGCAACTATTAATGGTGCTCAAGCTTTAGGTATGGATAACGACATTGGTTCAATTAGAGTCGATAAAAAAGCCGATTTAGTCATTGTGAATGAGAACCCATTACGTAATTTTAAAGTGCTTTATGGCACAGGTCATTTTCGCTTAAGTGAAGACAATAAACCGATTAGAGCCGGTGGCGTAAATTATACTATTAAAGACGGTATAGTCTATGATGCTAAAGCCCTATTGAAGGAAGTGAGAGCGATAGTAAAAGAGGCTAAAGCTAATAGCGTTCATCAATAATTTTTTGCTAAAATAAATAAAAAACTCAACAATATTTACAAGTTAGCGCTATAGTTAAGTTAAGAATGAATTAACTCTTGATTTAACTTGCGCTGATATTACCAGCCAACTCCCTTTAACTTATGATTTTTAAAGGTACGCTGTTTTCTTGTCAAAGTTCATAACAAAAATAACACCAGAGCCAACATCGATTTTTCAGAGAAAAACATGGCTAAATACTATCGTTCTCTTTGCTCTGCTAACCTTCTATTTTGCTTGTACCATTAACGTTGTTCAGGCTCAAACAGCTACACCTCAAACAACATCAACGTCGCCCGCTACTGCTTTAGCTGTGATTACTCCAACTAATCCCAATGATGTCATTATTACAGATGAAATCTGTTCCACAGAACAAGCAGATGTAACGTTCAAGCCGCATACCATTTTCGATGAATCAGAAGAAGGCATTATTTTCCTACATCGATGGGCTAATGCTATTCATATCGACACCAAAGTAATGACTTTAGAAGATGAAGCGGCCTTTTTTCTTAATAAATGCAATAAAACATTTGCTGACATGGCCGAATTAGAACGTCACCTAAGAAGCAGAAAATATATCCGAGACGCTAAAGTTACAAGCGATAAAAATGGCGAAAATATTACCGTAACCACATGGGATAATTGGTCATTGATGCCCACGATAAGCTTCGGGCGTAAAGGCGGGGTTAATACCTATAGCTTCGGTATTAAAGAGCGTAACTTACTTGGTTTGGGCATTGATACTGAAATTGAATCCTATAAAAATGCACAACGAAAAGGTTACAAGGTGGTTAGCACTATTCCACTTTTTCAAAAACAAAATACCGCCATAAAGTTACGTTTTTCAGACAACGATGACGGTAAACAAAAGTCACTTTTCTTACAAAAAAGTTTCGCTGCTTTTCATATACCTTTTGCCTACATTGTTGGTTTTAATGATGACTCTCGTGACGATACTATTTTTCAAAATGGTAGCGAACGAAGTATTTTCTCACACGAGATAAATTATAAAACCTTAAGTTATGCTTGGATGAACTTTAATACACTGGAAAGTTTATTACGCTATCGTGTAGGGGTTACTCAAGACCAACATGAATTTTCTGACGCTACATTATTAAGCAATCAAGATATTCCTGTGCAATCAACACAACAACCACAAGATAGAGAGTTCTTATACCCATGGTTTGGCGTGGAATATATCGAAAAAGATTTTCGCAAACTAACCAATGTTCACCTTATTTCTCAAATTGAAGATTTTAACCATGGCTGGCAGTTCGATGCTCAACTCGGGTTAGGCAATGGCAATAAAGAAAACTCTGCATGGTCATTATGGAAAATGCAGATAAAAAAAGGCTTCCATATAAATACTAACAGTCTCTTTTTGCTCAACTTAGCTTTTGCTGGCGATATTTATAAAGACAAAAATAACCGAATACTCGCGAGTATTAATAGTGAGTATTTTTATCGATTCAATAACCGTTGGGGTTTTTATGTAAATAACACCAATTTCGTTAGTGATAATCAATATCAAGACAGACCGGTTACTATGGGGGGAAACACGGGTTTAAGAGGGTTCCCTTTACAATACCAACACGGTAAAAACAGTATTAAACTTACCTCAGAGCTTCGCTATTACCCAGATATCAATTTATTTAAACTCTTTGATTTAGCAGGTGTTGCATTTTTTGATACTGGCAGAGCTTTCGGTGGTTCTCCTGTAGAGAATATAGAAAAAAATTGGCTCAGTTCGGCAGGTCTTGGGTTAAGGGTATATTCTCCCCACTCAGGTGGAAGCCACCAAGTCATTCATGTAGATTTTGCTTTCCCACAAAGTAAAAACCCTGACATCAATAGTTTTGAAATCAGGGTTCAAGCAAAGAAATCTTTTTAATGCATTAAAATAAGTTAAAGGTTTTATCAGTTATAAAAAGCGTTTCAATATTTTATCAAGCTGGGTCATACGGATCTTATTGAGCAGCTTTTGTGGTTTTTCAGGGTAATCTTGTACCGATTCAATATCGGTGTAATTATTAATTTTGTTGGTTTGTACTAATATCCCCATAATCTCATCATTTACCTTAGGCATTAAAAGCTTCGACGGATCATCAACCAACAAACCATTTTCTAAATCCAAAGTCCATGCTCTTGGGTTGAGGTTGCTTCCTGTTAACATATGATAACGCTCATCAACCACCAGTCCTTTTAAATGAAAGCTGTTACCATCGTGTTTCCATAAATGAACATTTAACAAACCTTGATCAATAAATTTTTGATACTTTTTTAAGAAACGTTTTAGCAGCATTTCATAAATATAAGGCACAATACAAATCGTACTAAATTTATCTTGCTCAGCCACATAGAAATCATTTGCTGTTTTATCACCAACAATTAATGAAATATTCACACCGCGCTTTAATGCTTTAACAACATCTTTTGCTAAAACGGGTGGCAAATTAAAGTAAGGAGTAAAAATAGTAACGCTTGTTTGCGCATTTTGAATTAACTGACGAATAGAGCGATTGAGCTTATTATCGCGTCGGCCATAACCTATCAAAGGGGTGATAGTTATTTTGTCGGTTAATGTAGAAGACTTGCCACCAGCTACAGCAGCGTATTGATGACTCTTCAATAGCGACTTTAACGCAATGATATTTCTTTTTTGCTCTACTGGGCTAGGTAATTCTTTTAAATTAAGTTTTGGCGATAAACCAGACAAAACAAAAACTTTGTTAAGGTAATCGCAAAAATTATCTGCTAATGAGGTACTTTTGATACTCGCGTATCTATCAAGTCGATAGCGGTCATGCTGGTGAAGGTAAATATCATTTATACTTGCGCCGGTATAAAACAAGGTATCGTCAAAGACCATGCCTTTTAAATGCAAAACACCGAATAACTCTTTACGTTTTACCGCAACACCATAAATGTCAATACTTTGTTGATATTGCTCTGCTAATTGTAAATAAAGTGAGCGATTACCTAAGCTTTCTTTTTCGCCAATCAAGCCACGCTGTCCGCGATGGTAATCAACAAAAATCTTAATATCTAAATCTGGGGTCTTAGATTTTGCCTGATAAAGCGCATGCAGAATTTCTCTGCCTGCTTCGTCATCTTGAACATATAGTGCTGTGATAAAAATCCGCTGACGTGCAGCGGATATAAGCGCTAATAATTGCTCTTTATATTGTTTTGGCGAAGAATAAACTTCAATATCATTGCCAGTAACGACTATTTCTTTCACTGCACTTTATTTTTTTAAATCATCAATTTCACGAGTATACCAAGATTAAATATCTGGTGCACCAGACTTTTTGATATCCTCTTGAATTCCTTATTATATCGTGGATGCAAGCTCAGCCGCTTGACGAATTGCACGTTTGGCATCAAGTTCAGCAGCTACATTTGCACCACCAATTAAGTGCACTTTCATGCCGCCAGCAACAAGTTGTTCTTGTAAATCACGGTTTGGCTCTTGCCCTGCACAAATAATCACATTATCAACATCAAGTAAGCGTTCTTCACCATCAACGTCAATCAATAACCCATCATCATTGATTTCTTTATAGGTTGCCCCTGGCACCATAGTAACGTCATGCTTTAAAAGATGAGCACGATGCACCCAGCCTGATGTTTTACCCAGCCCTTTACCTACTTTAGTGGTTTTACGTTGCAATAACGTAATTTCACGTTTCGCTTTATGAGCCTCTGCTTTTGATGGTAATAACGCGCCGTTATTTTGATAAGACTTATCAACCCCCCAATTTTTCAACCATGCATCAAGATCATTCGTTAGTGACTTTTCATCAAGCAAATAACTTGCGACATCAAAACCAATTCCGCCTGCACCAATAATGGCTACTTTACTACCCACAGGCTCTTTATCTCTCAATACTTGTAGATAGCTTTTCACCTTATGGTGTTCTATGCCTTTAATATCGAGTTTTCTTGGTTTAATACCTGTTGCTAATATGACTTCGTCAAAGCCAGCCGCTAGCAATTGTTCTGCACTTTGCTCACTGTTTAAATGAATAGGTATTTCTAACAGTGAGAATTTTTTATTGAAATAGCGTAAGGTTTCATAAAACTCTTCTTTACCTGGTATTTGTTTAGCAACATTAAATTGACCACCAATTTCACTTTGCTTATCAAATAATTCAACCTTATGACCACGCTCTGTAGCATAAACACTAAACGCTAAACCAGCAGGGCCAGCACCAATTACCGCTAATCGTTTTGTTTGTTTGGTTTCTTTTAACACTAATTCAGTTTCATAACACGCCATCGGATTCACTAAGCATGACGCACGTTTTTGCATAAAAACATGGTCTAAACATGCTTGATTACAGCCGATACAGGTATTGATTTCATCTGCTTTATTTTCTGCTGCTTTATTCACAAAATCAGCATCGGCTAAGAAAGGCCTAGCCATTGACACCATGTCGGCATGACCTGAAGAAAGAACTTCTTCAGCAACTTCAGGGGTATTAATTCTATTTGTTGTTACTAAAGGAATGGAGACTTCTTTCTTCATTCGTTCAGTTATCCAAGTAAAAGCTGCTCGGGGTACCGATGTTACTATGGTTGGTACCCTTGCTTCGTGCCAACCAATACCAGTATTGATAATAGTCGCTCCCGCTTTTTCAACCGCCTTACCCATGGCAACAACTTCTTCCCAGCTATTACCACCTTCAACAAGATCAAGCATAGATAAGCGAAATATGATAATAAACTGCTTACCTACTTTGGCTCTCACCGCTTTAACCGTTTCAACTGCAAGGCGCATACGATTTTCAATACTTCCGCCCCATTCATCGGTTCTTTTGTTGGTTCGAGTACAGGCAAACTGATTAATTAAATAACCTTCTGAGCCCATTATCTCCACGCCATCGTAGCCAGCTTTTGCAGCCAGCTTTGACGCACTTGCGTAATCTTTAATAGTGCCCTTAATTTGCCTTACCGACATTGCGCGAGGTGTGAAAGGGGTAATAGGAGACTTAACCTTACTTGGGGCAACACTAAAGGGGTGATATGCATAGCGACCGGTATGCAATAACTGTAAGCATATTTTGGTTGGATACTTGTGTACGGCTTCGGTAACTTGTTTGTGTTTTTTTACTTGCCAAAAGTGACTCAACTCACTGCCAAAAGGCGCTATTCGCCCTCTAAGATTTGGGCTGACACCACCTGTAACAATAAGACCTACACCACCTTTTGCTCGCGCTTCATAAAACGCAGCTAATTTTGCAAAACCACCTTTTTCTTCCTCAAGCCCTGTATGCATTGAACCCATTAAGGTTCTGTTGGCTAATTGTGTGAAGCCTAAATCAAGTGGTTTTAATAAATTCGGATAATGTGTTGTTGTCATAATTGCTCTCATTGGTCTAACCAGTAATTATAAATTAATCCTAAACGGAGCAAATTTCAAGTTAATTTTGACACCTGTCAGATTGAGTTATCATTAACCCAGTAAACTTGCTGCGCGATAAAGCTATATTAGGTATAGTTCATATTATTGATTTACCATGAAACATTAAAACGATTACTTGTTTAGTGAGTAGCTATTCTTTCCCATGACTCTATTAAAAACCGCTTATATTGAACAAATCATTACCCATTTAGAAGAAGAGTTGCACCATGCGATGGCCGCTGCTAATGAGGCACATGCGGCAGCTACAGATGATCAAAGTGTTGCTGAAACACAATACGACACATTAGCTATTGAGGCAGGTTATTTAGCCCATGGACAATCTCAACGAGCCTTTGAATATCAGCAAGGGATAATCGCATATAACACCTTAATTAAATCGTTAGAGCAACAGACGCCCTCTGAAGAAATTAGTTTAGGCTCGGTAATACAACTAAGTGAAGATGAACAGCAAAACAAGTGGTACTTTTTAGGTCCTGCAGCAGGTGGGTTTAGCTTTGAAATGGATAACAACCATATAACAGTAATTACACCTCAGTCACCATTAGGGGATGAACTTGTTGGTAAGGTACTCGATGATGATGTCAATTTACAACTTGGCAATAAGCACTTCGACGATTATATCACTCAAATATTATAGTTAATGATCACCTTATTTAAACTGAACTAAATTTATAACAGTCCAGCTTAAAAGATAGGTTAAACACCAACATTTATGCTTAACCCAATTCACAAAAGGCTATGTTTGACTTTGCAAAAGCGCTTTAATTTCAGCTAAATTCACAGTTTTTTCATCAACTTTTAAGTAAGCCACCGCTTCAGTGTGTACTAAGGTTGCTTCAATTACGCCTGGCATATTAATCAGCAGCTCTGCAATTTCATCGGCTCTTTCTTCACAGGTAATCGTTGTGGCAAAACTAAAGCTTTTTGACTTTTTCAATTGTTGCATACCAAACGTAAGTATCAACCAAATAACAGTGGCAATACCCATAGCAAGGAAAATCATGTGCTCACCAAATTGGCTGGCAATAAAACCACCTATAATGCCGCCAACAAACGCCCCTAAAAACTGACTACTAGAATATATCCCCATAACACTGCCCTTAACACCAGCAGGTGCGATACGAGAAAGAATAGAAGGCATTGTCGCTTCAAGGTAATTAAACGCAGTAAAGAATAAGACAATAGAAAAAATTAAACTGCCCAAGCCTAGTGGCAAAAGCCATAGTAAAAATAGCGACAGTGCAAACAAAGCTACTGCTGCACTAAACATCGCTTTTTCTTTTTGCTTTTTAATGGCAATAATCATAAATGGCACCATTAAGAAGAACGAGCCAAGTAAAGTTGGTAAGTAAATTTTCCAATGACTTTCAAGCGCCAAACCACTCTCAACAAATTGTTTGGGTAAGGTAACAAAACACGCGGTTAGTACCATGTGTAAAATAAACACGCCCCAATTTAAACGAGATAATTGCGGATGACGAATCAAGGTTGATATTTGCTCAGGCAGAGCAACGTTATCGCCACGAGGGGCTTTATTTACTGAGTAAGGCACCATAAACTTGATCATCAGCATGGCAAGAATAGTCAGCAAACCAGTAAACCAGAACAAGCCACTTAAACCGAACGATTCAGCAACAATAGGCCCAAGAATCATAGCAAAAGTGAAAGATAAACCAATAAACATACCGATAGTTGCCATCACTTTCGGACGTTGTTCTTCTCGGCTTAAATCAGCCGCTAAAGCAAGTACTGCACTAGCAATAGCCCCCATACCTTGTATAGCACGACCAATAACAACACCGTAAATCGTTTCAGACATGGCAGCAACAATACTACCAATTAAAAAGACAAATAAACCTGCCAGTATTACCGGCTTTCGACCATATTTATCAGATAAAATGCCCATAGGTATTTGCAATAACGCTTGTGTTAACCCATAAGCACCAATAGCTAAACCTAACCAAATAGGGCTATAACCCACTAACTGTTCACCATAAATGGCAAACACGGGTAGGATCATAAACAAACCTAACATACGTACGCCAAAAACACTGGCAAGAGAAAAAGCTGCCTTTTTCTCAATACGATTTAAACCTGAAACACTCATGAAGATTTTTACCTAATTCTGAACTAGCGGGAAATTTAAGTCGCCGTAGTTTATCACGCAAGTTCCAGTAGCCAAAATAATCCTATGATTTGAATCAAATCAAGTGAGAATAAAATAACAAACCATAGCTACAATCGACGAAACAATAAAACTAAGCAATGCTCCTTCAACGACCATATCTTTGATTGTGACTTCCCCTGTACCAAAAGCAATAGCATTTGGTGCGGTAGCAACAGGTAACATGAAAGCACAGCTAGCAGCCATCGCAGCAGGTATCATAAAAATAGCGGGATCAACACCCGATGAAATTGCCGCTACCGCTAGTATTGGCATCAATAGTGTTGCAGTGGCGGTATTACTGGTTATTTCGGTTAAATAAGTCACAAACAAGCAAATAGCGACCATCATGAGTATCGGTGGAAAGCTCGACAATGATGTTAGCCAATTACCTAAAATAGCACTTAACCCTGAGGCACTAAATCCTTTAGCGATGGCGATACCACCGGCAAAAAGCAGTAACATGCCCCAAGGAATACTTTTCGCGGTTTCCCAATCAAGTAAACGCCCGTCTTTTTTACCATTTGGGATCATAAACATAAGCACCACGGCAAATAATGCCACAGTGCTATCACCAACACCTTTAACCCCAAGCAAACCACTCCAACCACCAAAAGGCTCACTGCGCGTTATCCAAGCTAAGGCCGTTAAACCAAATACCAACAACGTGCGTTTTTCTTCGGTACGCCATGCACCAAGTTTAGGTAGTACTAAGTCTTGCTCGAGCTTAACTTTACGTGTTAACCAAAGCGCCATAATAGGCAATGAAATAAGTACCACAGGTACACCAATTTTCATCCAGGCAAGAAAACCGAATTCATTACCTGTATGCTCTTCATAAATACCCGCAAAAATAACATTTGGCGGCGTACCAATTAACGTACCGATGCCTCCGACACTTGCCGCATAAGCAATACCTAATATCAAAGCTACTTTAAGGTTTTTATTATCGACATGACTCAATATAGCCAATGCCATAGGAAGCATAATCAACGTTGTAGCAGTATTTGAAATCCACATACTTAAAAAGCCCGCGGCTAACATAAAGCCAAGTACTAAACGTCGACCACTAGAAACACCTACAAGACGAATCATAAAAACAGCTAATCTTTCATGGGTGCCACTTTTTTCAAGGGACTTAGACAGCATAAATGCGCCCATTAACAGTAGTATCACATGACTACCTAATGAGGCGGCAACCGCTTTATGATCTAATATGCCAAAAAGCGGAAGTAAGGCAAAAGGTACCAAGGAGGTGGCTGGAATAGGTAAGGCTTCAGTAACCCACCAAATAACAGTTAATAACGTAATCGCTGCTGCAATAGCAGGCTTTTCAGCCACCGATGCTGAGCCTAAGAAAAAGTAAAAGGCAATAGCTAAAATGGGGCCAAGTACGATGAAGTGTTCTCTTTTTATTGTCATTTTTTTATTATTAATTTAGATGAATAAAGGAGCAGAGAAAATATCATTATTACTTTAACTAGGGCGTGTTGACCTTTGTTGATATTTTCAGCAATGCGCTATTTTTATCAATAGCAAAGCAGTATGAACGTAATTTGGTTGTTCCAAATAAGTGAATACTCATGCCGCTAGTGTTAAAAATAGCCATTGCCCATAGGGCTGAGACTAAAATCCTTTTACTCTGCGTTAAAAGCTGCTGATTTAGCAAGCTAAACTACGCAACTTTTGCCTTGATTAAAAGGATTTTATTTCTCAGCTGAATTATTAAACAAAGATAAACACGCCCTAAGCTACTGACAATTAATTCCCATGCGTATGTGGGTGTGTCATAATAATCGGCTGATATTTTACCGTTAGATTAATAGATAAAATGAAAAGTATTGAAGTTAGGGGCGCTCGTACCCACAACCTGAAAAACATTAATTTAGAGATTCCACGTGATAAATTAGTCGTGATTACGGGGCTTTCTGGTTCAGGTAAATCATCGCTTGCCTTTGATACCTTATACGCTGAAGGACAACGTCGCTACGTTGAGTCGCTTTCTGCTTACGCTCGACAGTTTTTATCGTTAATGGAAAAGCCCGACGTAGACCATATTGAAGGTTTATCGCCGGCGATATCAATAGAACAAAAATCAACATCGCATAACCCACGCTCGACCGTTGGCACTATCACCGAGATATATGATTACTTGCGCTTACTATATGCTCGCGTAGGTGAGCCTCGCTGTCCTGAACATCACACGCCTTTAGCAGCACAAACTGTGTCACAAATGGTTGATAAAGTATTAGAGCTTGAAGAAGGCACTAAGGTAATGTTGCTCGCGCCCGTTTTACAAAACCGAAAAGGTGAACATGTAAAGCTACTCGATAATTTAGCCGCACAAGGCTTCATTAGAGCCAGAATTGATGGTGAAGTGTGCGACTTATCTGATCCTCCAACATTAGAGCTCCATAAAAAGCATACCATTGAAGTTGTGGTAGACCGCTTAAAGGTACGTGATGATATTCAACTACGTTTAGCTGAATCTTTTGAAACCGCACTTGGCTTAACCTCAGGCACTGCCAAAGTTGCCTTTATGGATAAACCTGAACAAGATGAATTAATATTCTCAGCTAATTTTGCCTGCCCACATTGTGGTTATAGTATGCAAGAGTTAGAGCCTCGCCTTTTCTCTTTCAATAACCCTGCGGGTGCCTGTCAAACCTGTGATGGTTTAGGTATAGAACAGTTTTTCGATAGTAAGCGTGTTTTAGCCAACGAAGAGCTAAGCCTTGCAGGTGGCGCTATTCGAGGTTGGGATAAACGTAACTTTTATTACTTTCAAATGTTACAAGCACTAGCTGAACATTACGATTTTGAAGTAGACAAACCTTTTAATAGCCTGCCTAAAGAAGCACAAAAAGTCGTACTTTATGGTAGTGGCAAGCAAGAAATAGAATTTAAATACATGAATGATAGAGGCGATGTTGTTTTTCGAAAACACCCTTTTGAAGGTATTTTAAATAATATGCAACGCCGCTATAAAGAAACTGAATCGAATGCGGTTCGCGAAGAGCTAGCAAAATATCTTAACAGTCAACACTGTCCAGATTGTAACGGGAGTCGCTTACGTCTTGAAGCACGTAACGTCTTTATTGCCGATACGCCATTACCTGTGGTTTCTGAATTTGCGATTGCCGATGCCTTAGCCTTTTTCAAAGAGTTAAATCTTACCGGGCAAAAAGGCCAAATTGCTGAGAAAATATTAAAAGAAATAAACGATCGCTTAGGCTTCCTAGTAAATGTTGGATTAAACTATTTAAACCTATCACGTAGCGCTGACACCTTATCAGGTGGTGAAGCACAACGTATTCGCTTAGCGAGCCAAATAGGTGCAGGTTTAGTGGGCGTGATGTACGTACTTGATGAGCCTTCTATTGGCTTACACCAACGAGATAACGAGCGCTTACTCGACACCTTAATTCATCTTAGAGATTTAGGTAATACCGTTATTGTGGTAGAACACGACGAAGACGCAATTAGAGCGGCAGATTTTGTCATTGATATTGGCCCAGGTGCTGGTGTTCATGGTGGTAATATTATAGCCCAAGGTAATGTTGACGACATTCTTGCTTGTGATGACTCACTGACGGGTAGATACCTTTCTGGTAAAGAGATGATTGAAATACCAACTACCAGACACCCTTTTGACAAAGACAATACTGTTGAGCTTATTGGTGCCACAGGTAACAACTTAAAAAACGTAAACCTCACTATTCCCAATGGCTTAATGACCTGTGTTACCGGGGTGTCTGGTTCAGGTAAATCAACACTAATTAATGATACTTTATATAAACTAGCTCACATTGAATTAAATGGCGCAACAACCCAAGAGCCAGCACCATATAAAGAAATTAAAGGGTTAGATAAACTAGACAAAGTTATTGATATTGACCAAAGCCCAATTGGCAGAACACCACGCTCTAACCCTGCCACCTATACTGGTATTTTTACTGCTATTCGGGAAATATTTGCCGCCACCCAAGAAGCTCGCTCTCGTGGTTATAAACCTGGACGCTTTAGTTTTAATGTTAAAGGCGGTCGCTGTGAAGCTTGTCAGGGCGACGGATTAATCAAAGTTGAGATGCACTTTTTACCTGACGTTTATGTACCATGTGATGTGTGTAAGAGTAAACGTTATAACCGTGAAACCTTAGAAGTGCTTTACAAAGGCAAAAACATTCATGAAGTGCTTGATATGACCATTGAAGATGCCTTTGAATTCTTTAATGCGATTCCAGCGGTTAAACGCAAGTTACAAACCTTAATGGATGTTGGTTTAAGCTACATTAAGCTAGGTCAATCGGCTACGACATTATCGGGTGGTGAAGCACAACGTGTGAAACTATCTAAAGAGCTTTCTAAGCGTGATACTGGTAAAACCCTATATATTCTTGATGAGCCAACAACTGGGCTTCATTTTCACGATATTAAACAGCTACTGCACGTTATTCATCGTTTACGTGACCATGGTAATACTATTGTAGTTATTGAACATAACCTTGATGTCATTAAAACCGCTGACTGGATTGTCGATTTAGGCCCAGAAGGTGGTTCAGGCGGTGGTGAAATATTAGTAACAGGTACACCTGAACAAGTGGTTAAACATAAAACCTCTCATACAGCACATTTTTTAAAGCCTTTATTGGCTTAAAAATAAGCATCACCTTTTAAGGATAAAAATGAAAGTTAATCATTCAGAACGACTAAGTTATCGCTTGATGGATCAAAACGATGGTGATGTTTTGTACCAACTTGATCAAGACCCCGAGGTAATGCAATTTATCAGTGGTGGAAAAACAAACACCATGGACGATATTAACAATATCTTCCTGCCTCGAATGGAAAAATATACTTGTCCTGAAAAAGGTTGGGGGTTATGGCAAGTCTGTGACAAATCAACTCAAGAGTATCTTGGCTGGATTTTAGTTAGACCAATGGATTTTTTCAGCGATGAACCTAAGTATAAAGACCTTGAGCTTGGCTGGCGTTTTTTCAAAAAAGCCTGGGGTAAAGGGTATGCAACCGAAGCCGCTAGTGCGATTAAAAATGCCCTTGCTGAACAAACTGATATCGATTATTTCTCTGCATTAGCGGTAGAAGAAAATATAGGCTCAATCAATATTATGAAAAAATTAGGTATGACGTTTCTTAAAAAAGAACTGCATAAAGATCCGCTCGGTGATTTAGATGTCGTTTACTACCAAATGCCAGCAAAATAATTTACAGTGCTGGTATAGCTTTATAACAATAAATTAAAACATCTATGCCAGCTTCAAACAAATCGTTAAACCCTTTTAACCTCTTTATCTATTGCCTTGCCTTTACCAGTGGTTTTTCCATTATGGGCATTGAACTGCTCGCGGGCAGAATATTAGCGCCTTTCTTTGGCTCAAGCGTTCATATTTGGGGCAGTATTATTACTGTCTTTATGTTGAGCCTATCGCTTGGCTACTTATTCGGCGGCAAACTTTCCACTAAATCAGCGTCACTTTCACGATACGGCTTAATTTTTATACTGGCGAGTATTACTATTTTACCCGTGGTTACTTCCAGCCAATGGCTAATGGAAAGCATATTCTTAACCATTGAAGATTCTCGTTACGGTTCGTTATTAGCTTCAACGGTATTGTTTTTTATCCCTACCGTTATTTTAGGTATGCTATCGCCCTACTCTGTTAGATTATTAGTGACGAACTCAAATGAGAGTGGACAAGTGGCAGGCAAGCTGTATTTTGTTTCTACCCTAGGTAGTGCGCTTGGTACCATCATTACTTCTTTCTATTTTGTGATGTGGTTTGAAATTAACACCATTATTGTCAGCTTTAGCTTAATACTTGGTTTACTCGGCTTACTCGCTGTTATCGTCGATAAAATATCCCTGAATAATACTTCAACAGCAACAGGGAGCACTTGCGATGTTTAGTCACAATACTATCAATAACGTCATTATGACTTCGCTAGGTTTATTGTTAATACTTATGCTGTTACCTCAACAAGCCAGTGCTAAAGTGATTCACAAAGAGCGTTCTTTATATCGCAATATTTTAGTGGAAGATAAAGGCGATTTACGTTGCTTAAAATTTAATGTAAAAAGCAGTAAAACCCAGCAAAGTTGCTTTTTAAAAAGCCAACCAGAAAGGCTTTATTTTAATTACACAAAATTGCTTTTATCAAGTTTACTCATTAACCCTAACCCTGAAAAAATACTGGTTGTTGGCCTTGGCGGCGGCACTATGTCTAATACCTTGCATCAATTACTACCCAATAGCCAAATTGATAATGTTGAAATTGATAACAGTGTCATTAAAGTGGCCAGAGAGTATTTTCACTTTTTTGAAAACGATAACATTAAAGCGATTAGCCAAGACGGTCGAGTATTCGTCAAACGTGCTTTACTTAAAAAACAACAATACGATTGGATTATTCTAGATGCCTTTAACGGTGACTACATTCCTGAACATTTAATGACTAAAGAGTTTCTTGAAGAAATTAAAAAACTACTGACACCTAACGGCATTTTAACCGCCAACACCTTTTCAGTAAGTAAACTTTATGATTATGAATCAGCAACCTACAAGGCGGTTTTTGGTGATTTTTACCAAGTACGCAACTTAAAAAATAGTAACCGTGTCATACTGGCGATGAACCCTGAATATAATAAGCATAATGCTGATATTAATAATCTAACTAAAGCGAATGTTGAGGCGTTAAAGCAGGCTTTAAAACAATTTGGTGTCGATACTCACTTCTTAGCACAAAGTATGAGTTCAACACAAAATGCTGAAGACTGGCCTAAAAACACACCACTATTAACTGATCAATTCGCGCCAGCTAACTTATTGAATATTGATTAGAGCACATAAAAAAAGCCCATTAGCGATAAAACTAATGGGCCTTTAAATGTATTTAAAACACTTGGATTATATAATAACTCTACTCAAACAACGAAGCGTCGATAACAAAGCCATTGTTAGTTGCACTTAAATCTAGCACACCTAAACACTGTTGTTCGCTATCTACTAGCGCCATGCGGTCACCTTCAACCCAATAATCAGCACTGTATGAGTCACCATTAAACAAAGTACCGTAATCACTACCTAAGCTCATTTGACCTGTTTCATCACTGACCCAATGTAAAGTCACTGCTGTATCGGTAGTATTAGTAACACTAAAGTTAGCCGCATTGGCGTCACTTCTTTCATAAGGTACCAGTAAATCACAGCTGCCAATTTCTGGTGCTGGTAATTCTACGACATCAGCGACGAGTTCCTCAGATACTGTAAATTCATTATCTTCAGAATTTAGCACGGCGACACCTAAACAAGTATTGTTTTTATCAGTGATCATCATGCGATCGCCCTGTTTCCAGTAGTCTGCACTATAGCTTTCACCAGAAACTAACGTGTCATAGTTATATGAGAAGGAAGCTTCACCATCTGAGTTAATCCAGTACAAATTAACTGGTACATCAGTTGGGTTTGTAACACTAAAACCGGTCGCTGGTATATTAGTGCCATCGTAATAGGCGGTTGCTAATTCACAGCCCCCTATTTCTCCCGCCTCAGGTAAAGGCACTGAAACAGGTAACACTGGTATCGTAATTTCACTCAATGCTTCTTGCTCAGGAACATTGACTACACACTCAGCACCTGAACAGGCAGTAATATACATATCGACAATATCTGTGCCGCTATAATCACTATCAGCTAGAGCATAATAGGTACCCGCGCCAACATTGGTGAAAGTACAGCTTTCTTCATTACCCCACTTGGCATCAACCGTCGTATTACATTGTGGTTGCTCAGAAAAACTTGTATGTGGAACAATATCTTTACTGGCCATTAAATGAATATTTCCCGAGCCACCGGTTGTTGTTATGGTAATATCAGTGTCATTGGCACCAACCTCAACTGAATACAACCAACCGCCTCGGCCTTCAACTTTTTGATACTCACCTAAGACAAGTGGTTTGGCACTACCTTCATATTGAGCACGAACATCATTGGTATAATAATCAACAAATTCCGTTTCGTAATTAGCTGCAATAGTATCTAACAGTGTTTTGTATTCATCCCATTCACCTGCACGCATATGACTTAACATAGTCGTAACGTCACTAGGGTGTTTTTCTATTAGAAAAGCTACCGCTAAATACCCCCACTCATAAGGGCCATCTGCATCACCACTATTATGAATATCGAATACTTCTTGTAAGGTATAATTTTTTCCATTTCTGGAATTTTCAAAAAGTTGGTACGGCTGCTGATAATAAGTACTTAAATATTCAGCTAAACCCTCAGACCACCATGACATATCTTCTCGGTAGCCGCCTTCTTTGTTATATCGACCATCAAGGGCATGGACATATTCATGAGCAAGAGAGCGAATAACATCACGTCCACCAGACCATTCTAATGCATTAAAAGTGTTTACCTCAGAATTATGAGCGAAACCTGTCGGCTCTGTTTCATAATAAATGCCTGACTCATTACTACTATTAAATAAGTACCCCATCCAAGCTTTGTGGCTGGTTAAGTTGGCAAAAATATTAATCCCTGTGTATTCATTTAAATCACCGGCAACGGGTGTTTGAAATTCAGGAGTGACACCTGCATTGAGTACTTCATCAAAACGTACTTTTGTTTGTGCAAGAATGTCACAAGCTTCAGATAATTCTTGTGCATTCAACTCTTGCGCGCGTAAGTTAACTGGCACGTCACAAGCCTTTCCTGAAGGAAACAAAGCCGTTGATGCCCATAGCGTACCATCAGTAACACCAACCCCATCACCTTGATCAAAAGCATCGACTAAAATGTAATAGCGACCTGCTTCAGGCGCATCAAGAATACAGGTTTCATTTAATTCTGTACCACCAAATGAAACACAATCAAAAACACCCTCTTCACCTTTAGTGGGCTCTTCTGCAAAACGCACATAAAGATCTGGGTCGCCCAATGTTTCACCCGCTAAGCCTTTTGCAAAGCTTACCGTTAACGTTGCGCTATCTTCAGGCACATCCACATAATACATAGCAGCTTCGGTAAGATTAATATGTTGAACCGCTTGTTCAAGCGAAATTTCTGTGGCTGTTTCGGCTGGTGGTTGCACGACAACAGGTGGTTTCTCAATTTCTGGGACAGCATCATCAGAACCACCACATGATATTAAGAACAGTGAGCTTGCCATCGCAAGTGTTAGTTTATTTAATTTATGCTTCATTATCATTCTCTCTACTACGTTGTTTTTTTGCATACAATACACAATATAACAAGTAATTTACTATAAGAGCAATAAGTAAACAAAAAATAACACTAGCCAAAAGTCTAATGGTTAAACTTTGTCGACAGTTCTACAGTATGTAGATTATATTTCAACGTTGACGGCAGACTTATGACTACAAAGAAAGGCACCACAAAATCAAACATAGCACACTGGAAAGAGCAATCTCAGCTTGTTGCATGGTATAAAGAGCCACAAAACATATTGTCGACAAATAATATAGGTTGGCATGATTGGTTTGCCGACGGCGAGCTAAATACAAGTTATCTTGCCCTTGATTATCATATTGAACAAGGTCGAGGTGAAGAAATAGCCCTTATATATGACTCACCTGTTACAGAGCAAAAAATAAAATACACCTATGCACAATTAAAAACAGAAGTGGCAAAGTTTGCCGGTGTATTGCAATCACAAAATGTTAGCAAGGGAGATCGTGTACTAATTTATATGCCGATGATCCCAGAGGCTGCCATTGCTATGTTAGCTTGTGCCCGTTTAGGCGCGGTACACTCTGTTGTTTTTGGTGGTTTTGCTGCAAATGAGCTTGCTGTACGTATTGACGATGCCAAACCAACGGTAGTTGTTAGTGCAAGTTGTGGTATAGAAATTAACAAAGTCATTCCCTACAAACCCCTGCTTGATCAAGCCATAAAAGTGGCTGAGCATAAACCAAGTAGTTGTGTTATTTATCAACGCCCTCAAGTATCGGCTGAATTAACTGTTAATCGAGATTATGATTGGCAAGCACTCATCAATGCGGCCAGCGAAGTAGCGCCAGTGCCGGTAAAAGCAACCGATCCGCTTTATATTTTATATACCTCTGGAACAACAGGTAAACCTAAGGGCGTAGTGCGTGATAATGGTGGTCATGCAGTCGCCATGCTGTATAGCATGAAAAACATTTATGGTATGAGAACGGGCGATACCTTTTGGGCAGCATCTGATGTCGGCTGGGTAGTGGGTCACTCTTATATCGTTTATGGCCCTCTCATGGCAGGTTGCAGCACCATTTTATATGAAGGAAAACCAATTAAAACACCTGATGCAGGAGCATTTTGGCGTGTGTGTGCTGAGTATAAAGTAAATGCTTTATTTAGTGCTCCAACTGCATTTAGAGCCATAGCCAAAGAAGATCCTGACGGAAGTTTAATTCAAAATTACGACTTGTCCTCACTAAAACGATTATATTTAGCAGGTGAACGCTTAGACCCAGCAACTTATTATTGGCTGCAAGAAAAAACTAACTTACCGGTTATTGATCATTGGTGGCAAACCGAAACAGGTTGGGCAATAGCAACCACACCATTACAAGCGCAAGGTGATGATTTTACACCATTGAAAACCAAAGCGGGCTCGGCAGGTTTCCCTGTTGCTGGGTTTGATGTACAAATACTTGATGCACACGGTAAACAAGTTGCTTCAGGCCAACAAGGTACGGTAGCAATTAAATTACCGATGCCGCCGGGCTGTTTAGCCACTATTTACAATGATGTTGATCGTTTCCATTCGGGCTACTTAAATACCTACCCTGGCTATTACATTACTGGCGACGGTGGATTTATCGATGAAGAAGGTTATTTGTTCATTATGGGTAGAACCGATGATGTCATTAATGTTGCAGGGCATCGCTTATCTACGGGTGAAATGGAAGAAGTATTATCTGAACATAGTGCCGTTGCCGAATGTGCCGTTGTTGGCATTCAATGCGAATTAAAAGGGCAAGTACCACTTGGGCTGGTAGTGATAAAAAATGGTATTAAAGCCTCTGATGAAGAGCTTTCAGGCGAATTAAAACAAAAGATTCGTGATGATATTGGCGCAATCGCCTCATTGAAAGACTTATTAATTATTGAACGTCTACCAAAAACACGTTCGGGTAAGATTCTAAGAAAGACCTTACGTCAGATGATTGATGGTCAGCAAGTTGAAATCCCTTCAACCATAGATGATCCAGAAGTCATTAAAGAGCTGTCAGCTAAGTTTAAGCAAAACAAAGTGATGGCATAAAATCAGTTAAACAACTTAATCTTTTTTGAATGATAATTTTTTACGGGTTACTGCTCCTTTCTTATGGTCACTAGCCCCTTTTTTTCGCTGATTTTTATTATGAAACTCGTACTTATTCGTAGATGCAGCAGCTTGTGACGTCTCATTCACTTTGGCTGTTTGTTCACGGTACGGTGTTGAAGCTTCTTGTGCTTTATCTATGTGTTCTTTCGCTTTGGGTTTTGTCTGCTTTTGCACGCCATCACTCGCTGTTTTTGAAGAATGCGCGACAGCTTGATTAATCTCAGTCATTTCTTTTTCAGTTAAATCACGCCATTGACCCGGCCTTAATTTACCTAGTTCTACGTTCATAATACGAGAACGTTTAAGCTTAGTCACATCGTAGCCTAAATATTCACACATACGTCGAATTTGTCGGTTTAACCCTTGCGTTAAGATAATAGTAAAAACAAAACGACTTTTGACTCGAACAATACAAGGTTTAGTGATTGTGCCAAGAATAGGTACACCGCGCGACATACGCTCAATAAATCGCTCACTTATCGGTTTATCTACAGTAACAATATATTCTTTATCGTGCGCATTTTCAGCACGTAATATCTTGTTAACTATATCGCCATCGCTAGTTAAAAAGATCAATCCCTCTGACGGTTTATCTAATCGACCTATTGGGAAGATTCTTTCTTTATGCCCTATTGCATCAATAATATTGCCTTTAACATGCAACTCAGTAGTACAGGTAATTCCAATAGGCTTATTGTACGCAATATAAATACGATCAGATTTGTCTTTTTTACTGGCAAAAATTGCCTTACCATCAACTTTCACCACATCGTCAGGCAGCACTTTAGTGCCTAGTTCGGGATGTTTATCGTTTATCGTGACTCTATTTTCTTCAATTAATTTATCGGCACCACGACGTGAGCAAAAACCTGATTCACTGATATATTTATTTAGTCGTTTGGCTTCGGTCATGATAATTGCTTTCTTTTAATAGAGGGTTGTAAGGTACTTTTTAATAGTTTGCTATTATACTCAATAATAACCACTAATATAGCGAACTTAACTAATTCATCATGTTAATTTTTGCCCACCGCGGTGCTAGCGGTATAGAGCCTGAAAACACATTACGCGCCATTCAAAGCGCCCTTGATGCTAATGTTGACGGTATTGAAATTGACGTTCACCAAGTTGAAGATAAACTCGTGGTGATTCACGATAGATGGTTACAACGAACGACCTCAGGTAAAGGGCAATTAAAAAATTACACCTTTAAACAACTACGTGCCCTTGACGCAGGACAGGGTGAGGTAATCCCCACGCTAGATGAAGTGCTTGAACTTACAGCGAAGAAATGTTTAGTCAATATCGAGCTAAAGGGAATAAATGATATTAACTTACTTTTTAAGTATTTGGATAATGCGATAGCGAATGACCATTTTACGTTAGCGCATATTCTTCTATCCTCTTTTAATCATCGGTTACTGGCGTTAATCCACCGCACTAGACCCGAATTCGCGATTGGCGCGTTAACCTCATGTTACCCGCTTGAATACGCTAAATTTGCTGAAGAGTTATCTGCCTACTCTGTCCATTTAGATGTTGATTTTATCAGCGAACACTTTGTTGAAGATGCCCACAAACGCGGCTTAAAAGTCTTTGTTTATACCGTAGATGAAGCTGAAGACATCAGCGCAATGAAAGCAATGGGTGTCGATGGTATTTTCTCTAATTATCCAACACGTAGTAAAAGCCACCTAGCTCACCTGAGAAACAGCACGACAACATAGTGCTGTAAATTCATTAGGTTAGCTTTTTAAATAACCTTTTTACCGTTTTGATATAAGGCACTTAACGGGTTAACGCCAAACTGGTAACACAACTCTGCTGGCTGACTAATATCCCACATAGCAATATCTGCATCATAACCCACCGCTAATTGCCCTTTAGTATCTCTTAACCCTAATGCTTTTGCGCCATGACAAGTCACACCGGCTAAAGCTTCTGCTGGCGTTAATCTAAATAAAGTGCATGCCATATTGAGCATTAATTGTAATGAACAAATAGGTGATGAGCCTGGGTTGGCATCGGTAGCAATCGCCATAGGTACACCTTGTGCTCTTAGTGCTTTAATTGGGGGTAACTGGGTTTCTCTTAAAAAATAAAAAGCGCCAGGTAAAAGAACTGCGGTCATATCTGCCGCTTTCATCGCCTTGACTCCCTCTTCAGATAAAAACTCGACATGATCTGATGACAATGCATTGTATTGAGCAGCGAGTTTTGTTCCACCTAAGTCAGACAACTGCTCTGCATGCACTTTAATCGCCAAGTTATGTTTTTTAGCGCTAGCAAAAACACGTTCGGTTTGCTTAATATTAAAACCAATATTTTCGCAAAATACATCAACCGTATCGGCTAAGTTTTGCTGGGCAACTTGTGGCAGCATTTGCTCACAGACTAAATCGATATAACCTTCGGGATTATCTTTATATTCAACAGGTAGGGCATGAGCACCTAAAAAGGTACGCTTAACAGTCACAGGAAGCGCTTGAGCTAATTTACCTGCTACTTTTAACATTTTAATCTCGGTATCTACATCTAAGCCATAACCCGATTTCACCTCAACCGTGGTGACACCTTGTTGATGCAGTGCCTTTAACCGTGGTAACGCACTTTGAAATAGCTCTTCTTCACTAGCTGCACGTGTAGCTTTTACGGTTGATACAATACCGCCACCTGCTTCAGCTATTTCTTGATAACTTTTACCTTGTAAGCGCATTTCAAATTCATTTGCGCGATTACCACCAAAAACTAAATGAGTATGACAATCAATTAAGCCAGGCGTTAACCATTTTCCTTGCCCGTCTATAACATTAACAGCGGCATCATCAAAACTAGGTAATTCACTTTGCTTACCTAACCAGACGATTTTGTTATCACTTATTGCTAATGCACCCGCTTTAATTTCACCATAACCATTGCCACCCTCGGTCATGGTTGCTATGTTTACGTTTATCCAAAGGGTCTGCCAATGCTGGGGTTGAGTTGTCATAAGATGTCTTAAAATGATAATATTATTACCATTAACTCTACCTTAGCAAAAGTAAACAATCAAGCTTGTATATACAACCATTGCACTCTGGTTAAATATATGAGACTGTATCGACAAGTTCATGATCACTAAGCTTCATTTATGACTGCTAACACATCAAATAAAAGTATCAAGCCCGCTAAATATACCATTATCAAGCAGTATATATGCGAAAATATTGAATCAGGCAATTGGCCTCAACACTCTAAAGTTCCTTCAGAAAATGAGCTAACCTTACAGTTTGATGTTAGCCGAATGACGGCGAGACGTGCGTTACAAGAATTGACTGAACAAGGTATATTAGTTCGTTCACAAGGCGCTGGGACATTCGTTGCTACGTTTAAATCTCAATCATCCTTACTTGAAATCCGCAACATTAGCGATGAAATTAATGAACGCGGCCATCAACATAGAGCTCAGCAATTAATGCTAAAAGCCGTTTCTGTTTCTGAAGAGGTGGCTATCTTATTGAACTTAAAAAACAAAGAACATGTCTACTATTCACAAGTGTTACATTTTGAGAATGATCAGCCAATTCAATTAGAACAACGTTACGTTAATGCCGCACTCGTACCCGATTATTTATTGCAAACATTTACTAAAACAACACCACACGAATATCTATCATCTGTTGCGCCGTTAACAGAGGCAACTCATGAAGTGGAAGCCGTGCTCGCGACAGAAGATATTTGTCAGCTTCTTGATATTGACACCTCAGCACCTTGCTTACAGGTAAAACGCCGTACGTGGTCGAAACAAGGCATTGTCAGTTTAGCCATTTTGACCTCGCCAGGCAGTAAATACCGATTAGGTAGCCATTTAGTTTTTCAAGCTAATCCTTAGCCTCCTTTTTCTGCTCATTAAACAAGCGATTCATCAATAAAAAAGCACGTTACCAAGTTACATCAACATGAGTTAAGTTGGCAAAGTGCTTTTCTTTAATTATGATAGTAACTAAAACGATAATTTATTTAAAATATCATCTTCCACTAGGTTTGCTAACGTTACTTTTAGTTTAGGTGTACGTGCCATTTCGCGTTTAATGGCAAAATTAGCTTCTTCGTTACGTGCCCAACTACGACGAGCAATACCGTTATTTACATCAAACAGTAGCATTGATTTTAATCGACGTTCAGCAGCTTCACTCCCATCAAGTAACATGCCAAAACCACCATTTGTCACTTCACCCCAACCTACGCCACCACCATTATGGATAGATACCCAAGTAGCACCACGAAAGCTATCACCAATAACGTTATGAATTGCCATATCCGCCGTGAATCGACTACCATCATAAATGTTTGAGGTTTCACGAAACGGTGAATCGGTGCCTGAGACATCATGATGATCACGACCTAAAACCACAGGACCAATTTCGCCTGCTTCAATCGCATCGTTAAAGGCTTTAGCGATTTCCATGCGACCTTGCGCGTCAGCATACAAAATACGTGCTTGTGAACCAACCACTAATTTATTTTGTTTAGCATCTTCAATCCACGTAATGTTGTCTTGCATTTGCTGCTGAATTTCTTCAGGTGAATTCGCCATAATTTTTTTCATTACGCGAGCAGCAATCGCATCAGTTTTATCTAAATCTTCAGCATTGCCCGATGCACAAACCCAACGAAACGGACCAAAGCCATAGTCAAAACACATTGGGCCTAAAATATCTTGTACGTATGATGGGTATCTAAAATCAATACCATTTTCTGCCATTACATCACCGCCAGCGCGAGAGGCTTCAAGCAAAAAAGCATTACCATAATCAAAGAAGTATGTGCCACGTGCGGTATGTTTATTCACCGCATCAGCATGTCGTTTCAATGTTGATTGTACTTTTTCTTTAAAGACTTCAGGCTCTTCACGAATTAATCGATTTGATTCTTCATAGCTAATGTCAACGGGGTAATAGCCGCCTGACCAAGGATTATGAAGAGACGTTTGATCTGAGCCTAAGTGAACATAAATATCTTTTTCATAGAAGGTTTCCCAAACATCAACAATGTTGCCGATATAAGCAATAGATACCACTTCATCATCAGCTTGTGCGGTTTTTACACGGGTAATCAGCTCATCCATGTTGTCAATTAACTCATCTACCCAACCTTGCTGATGACGTTTAGTTGCCGCATTGGCATTAACTTCAGCACACACGGTAATACAATTAGCAATGTTACCAGCTTTAGGTTGTGCGCCACTCATGCCACCTAACCCTGCGGTAAGAAAGATTTTACCCTGTGGATTTTCACCAGCCTTTAATACTTTGCGAAACGCGTTCATTACAGTAATGGTTGTGCCATGTACAATTCCTTGCGGGCCAATATACATAAATGAACCCGCAGTCATTTGACCGTACTGAGTAACACCTAAGGCGTTAAATTTCTCCCAATCATCAGGTTGTGAATAATTAGGGATCATCATACCGTTAGTGACAACAACGCGCGGTGCATCTTCACTTGATGGGAATAAGCCCATTGGGTGACCTGAATAAAGGTGTAACGTTTGATCACTTTCCATTTCACTCAAGTACTTCATGGCAAGTAAATACTGTGCCCAATTTTGGAACACTGCACCATTGCCGCCATAAGTAATTAATTCTTCAGGGTGCTGTGCAACCGCGGGATCTAAGTTGTTATCAACCATTAGCATAATGGCAGCAGCTTGCTGGCACTTTGCTGGATAATCACTAACACTGCGCGCTTTTAAGTCATAGTTTGGCTTAAAGCGGTACATATAAATGCGACCAAAGTCTTTTAGTTCTTGGGCAAACTCAACGGCTAATTCTTGATGCCATTCCGTTGGAAAATAACGTAAGGCGTTTCTAACCGCTAATTGCTTTTCATCAACGCTTAAAATATCTTTACGTTTAGGCGCTCGGTTCGCATTTTCAGGGTACGGTTTCGCTGCAGGTAACTGACTTGGGATACCTTGTTTAATTGTTTCTTCAAAGCTTAAGGCTGTTTCTTGAAAACTCATGGTGACTCCCTTGTTTAATGCTTATCAATGTTAATGCTAACAGTAAATGCTTGTGATTTAACTAATGTAATCATGGCATCAATATCAGGCTTTAATAATCGGTCTTCTTCAAGCTTGGCAACTTTTGCTCTGATCACTTGATGGTTTTTCTCAATAAGATCTGAGCACTTATTAGGTCGTCTAAAGTCTACAGCTTGTGCAGCATACATCAATTCAATCGCTAGAATTTTTTCTAAGTTACCCAATATTTGATTAAGCTTTCTCCCTGAGATACTCCCCATTGAAACATGATCTTCTTGTCCCATTGAAGTTGGAACGCTATCAGCAGAAGGTGGGAAACAAAGAGATTTGTTTTCTGTAACCAATGCCGCGGTTGCGTATTGCGGGATCATCATACCTGAGTTCAAACCGCCCGAAGAAGTTAATAAACGTGGTAGACCATGTAAGCCTTCAAGTAATAAATAACAACGACGATCAGAGATATTGCCTAATTCTGCAGCGGCAATTGAAGCGTAATCAAGTACCATCGCTAACGGTTGACCATGAAAGCTACCACCAGAAATCGCTTCTTCACTGCTGATAACTATCGGGTTATCGGTGACTGAATTCATTTCAATTTCAGCTAAGTCTTTTAAGTGATTATAAGCATTACGGGATGCGCCATGCACTTGCGGAATACAACGTAAAGAATAAGGATCTTGAACACGATCACACTCTTCATGTGCCGCCATATTTTCTGACCCTTTAAACAAACTTCGCATACGGGCAGCTACTTCAACATTACCTGGGAATGGACGTGTTGCATGTAACTCTTCTCTAAACGGCGATTCACTGCCTTGCATGCCTTCAATGCTCATTGCACCGGTTAAATCTGCTAGGTCTAATAAATATCTCATTTTTGTTAACGCTGTAATGGCATGCGATAAAATAAACTGAGTACCGTTAATTAATGCTAAACCTTCTTTAGCATGCAACTCCATAGGTTTTAAGCCATGTTGTTCAAGCAGTTGAGTCGCTGGTATTGTTTTGCCATTCTGCCCCTCTTTATTGTCCCAAAATTCACCTTCGCCAAGTAATGGTAAAAATAAGTGAGAAAGTGGCGCTAAATCACCTGATGCACCTACAGAGCCTTGCTCTGGAACGACAGGGATAAGATCAAGTTCGATAAACGCTAACATGCGCTCAACCGTTTCTAAGCGAATACCTGAAAAGCCTTGGCTTAACGCATGAACTTTAGTAATTAACATCAGCTTTGAAATGGCTTTAGCAATAGGCTCACCAACACCAACCGCGTGAGTAATAAGTAAGTTTTTTTGCAATAAGTTAGTTTCTTGTGGCGTAATCTGAGTATCGCATAAAGGTCCAAAGCCAGTATTAATACCATACACTGCTTTATTTGATGCTGCCATCTTCTCAACGCGCGCTCGGCTAGTTTTTATATTATTTACCGCTTCTTGGCAAAGTTCTGCTTCGATACTACCGTCTGCAATACCGTTAACAATATCAAGGTCTAGACGGTCGATACCATACTTAAACGTCATTTCAATGCTCCTAAATATTTTCTGTTTGATGTAACACAGTTTCAAGATAAAAAGTGCTATTTATGCGCAGAGTTTAGCTTGCTCAAGATGTTTTATAAATGCATAATTATCGTATCTTATTCCGATATTATCAAACTTTAAAAAAGGTAATAACATGCAGATTCATGACGTTGATCTTCGCTTACTCAGAATATTCGTCGCTATCGTCGAGTGCGGCGGTTTATCAGCGGCAGAGTCTCGTTTAAATATAGGACGCTCTACCATAAGTTCCCATTTATCTGACTTAGAAGTTCGCTTAGGGTTAACATTATGCAAACGAGGTAGAAGCGGTTTCGAAATAACCGAATCAGGCAGGGTTACTTATCAAGCATCACTTGAGTTACTTCAGCAATGTGAAGCCTTTGCTAGTACGGTAGCCAGTTCTAAAAATGAACTGTCTGGGCGGGTAACTATTGCCACCATTGATACTTTTGTTAGTGATCCACGTTGCGGAGTTGCTCAGGTTATTTCAGCCTTAAAAGCCAAGGGCGATAATATTCAATTTGATATTAATGTCTGTGAAGCTCGTGAAGTAGAAACCTCTGTCGCTAGTGGCCGTTCATTAGTTGGGCTAGGTGTCAGCCGTCATCATCTTCGTGGCCTAAATTATTATCCATTGCATAATGAAACCAACTACCTGTACTGTGCATCAGGTCACAAACTCTTTAATTGCAAGCCATCACACATGACAAAATTGCTTAAATCAGCGGAAGTTATTACCAGTAACTATATGCGTGATAAAGAAGCAAGAGACGACGGGTTAAACTATCAACACAGCGCGACAGCTTATCATGACGAAGGCATTGCTCATTTAATTTTATCTGGGGCGTTTATCGGGTACTTACCTGAGCACTATGCTAGCTACTGGGTAGAAAAAGGCGTTTTTAAGCCAATACTACCCGAAAAGTATTCCTATCAAATTCCTGTCATGCTTATTTCCAAAAAAAACAATGATATATCACCTCTAGCAACCGCTTTAATTGAGGAGATAAAGCGTTGCCATCGTTAATAAGATACGAGATTGTTGCGTTAAATGCTTTGTTTTTTTGATACGTTACAATAGACTAATAAATAATTGTCACGACGAAATCGAGATTTAATTGCTTAATCCTAGTTCGACCAAACATTTTGATAATATCAAGCAACCGGTTCTTGTTGTTGAATACAATCAAGACAGCCTAAATCATAAATTAGTTTATCAAAACAACAGTTTCAAAAATATTATTGGTTGGAGTTTATCTGAAATTCCTGACAAAGATCATTGGTGGAAAAAAGCATATCCTGATGCACAATATCAAAAAGTCGTTGAAAATTTATGGGAAATAGAAATGGAATCCATAGATTTAGATGCTGACGAATTCGTCATTATTACCGTAAACATCATGACAAAACATAATAATATGAAACGCTTTGACGTTAAGACTGAGCTCAAAAGTAGCGTCACTAAAGGTTATTATGCAGTAATTTTTGATGAAGTGAGTACTGACGTTAAATAGCTCGCTCAGCGCCTTATAATTTCTCCTGAATGGCTTGAGCTGTTTTCAACGTTCGTATTTCAGAGAAAAGCTCATCTGCTTCGACATATTGTAATTTAAGATATTTAAGCCATTGCTTTATTCGGTTTGGATAGTATTTGTTTTTAGCACCGCTCGTTTCATATTCAGTATATTTTGCTAGTAATAAACGTACCTCCTGCCAAGGCATTTTAGTATTCTCTCGTTTTATTATTTTCGCTAAATTAGGTACCGCTAGTGCACCTCGACCAACCATTATATCAGTACAGTTTGACACCAAGCGGCATTGCTCAGCATCAGCTAAATTCCATATTTCACCATTGGCAATAATGGGTATAGTGACTTGTTCTTTTATTTTAGCTATCCATTGCCAATGTGCTGGCGGCTTGTAACCTTCAACTTTAGTGCGGGCATGAATGGTTAATTCATTAGCTCCCGCCGATTGAACTGCTTGAGCATTTTCTAACGCTAAATTTTTATCCTCATACCCTAAGCGCATTTTTGCGCTCACAATAGCATCGTGCGGTACCGCCGCTTTAACCGCAGAAATAATTCGATAAAGATTTTCAGGATCTTTTAGTAAAATAGCACCACCACGACTTTTATTAACCGTTTTAGCCGGACAACCAAAGTTTAGATCGATACCTTGAGAGCCAAGTTCAATGGCTTTAACCGCATTTTCAGCGAGATAGTCAGGCTCTTGCCCTAATAATTGCACACGAACAGGCGTACCCACTTTTGTTGTACAACCATATACCCCAGCATTGATTAATTCGGGGCATAATCGATAAAAACCTTTATCAGAAATAACTTGGTCAACCACACGAACAAATTCTGTTACGCATAAATCATAACCGCCAACTTGCGTCAATAAGTCACGCATTAGGTGATCAAGAACACCTTCCATCGGTGCTAAAACGACTCTCATTATGATTGTTTTTTGCTAGCGGTTAACGTTGAAATAATCGCCTTAATGAATAAATAAAAAAGAATACTAATTACGGCAATAATAAGGTGCGTCACGAGTGTTTTTATTTCACTGCTTTCTTGCCATAAAAACAACGACCCCCTTTGGGTAACATTGAGAAAATCAAGTAAAGTGACATGCAGCCACAACGTAACAAACAATAACTTTGTTTGATGGCGTGCAATAAAGTCTTTCAGGAGTAATTTCATATTAATCTGGGTAGTTATACGGACTAAACAAGCAGGTAACTCGCTATTATAACCAAGCGATTAGGTCTGGGTAAACATATTGATAGCCCAACTCTGTTGCCGAACGGTTGTCAGTAACAATACGGGTAACAGCTGGTTCTTCACTTACGTTAAATACCGGTGCAGGTAACGACAAGGCTTTAGCTGCAACACCGTAGTAATCTTTTTTACTGGGATGAATAGCACACACACCGTTAAAGACACCATAAGCACTGGTGTTATTCATTAACGCGAGTATCAGCCCAATGGCATCTTGTTGGTGGATTAAATTAACTTTTGCATCACCGTCAGCAAGCACTGTTCCTCGTTCTTGTCTGCGCTTAATAAAAGTACCTGGATGACGATTAAGGCCGACCAGGCCTGCTAATCTTAAGGTAACTGAGTTATCACTATAGCCAAGTGCAATCTTTTCCGCTTGCTGAAGAATTTCAACTTTAGCAGCAGTTAAATCCAAACGACTGTTTTCATCTACTTCACCCGATAGGCCGTTATAAATCGCTGAGGAGTTCAGTAAAATAATCCGTTGCGTTTTTCCACAGTGTTTGGCTGCTGCGACAATTTGTTCAATTTTCTCGGCATAATCTGTTCTACCTCTTTTAAATTGAGGAGTTATTGCGATGACGAGAATTTGTTGATTAAACACATCATGAATATTGAGTGTTTCTGAGGTAGCTGGCAATGTAAGCTGACGAGCAGGGATACCTTCGCCCACTAAGACTTCTACATTGTCGCGTTGGCTGCTGGTACCCATAACAGAACAGCCTTGTGCTATTAAATTTTTTGCTAATGGTTTACCTAACCAACCACAACCAATGATACCCACACTTAACTTTGTTTGAATTTTTACTATGCTCTTTGTCATGTTAAGGCTCTTTTGAAGTAGATTGTTGCAACTCATGCTGTTTAATTTGCTTTATGACTGTACTCGCAACGCCATTTGGCACAGTAAAAGTTAAATTATATTGCTTTATTTTCCAGCCTTGCGGCGTTTTTTCTAATGCACCTGTACCACGACAAAGGCCATATTTATCATTAAAAAGTAACTCGTCAAATACCGCCACAGTCTCTTTTGCCATCAGACTAACATGACGCTCTTTCACCGTATACAACCAACCTTCGCCATCTGAAAAGGCAGGTAACGCATACTGTTTAAACACTTCTTTTGACCAACGTTCATTTGCATCGGTGCCTAAAAAAATGGCGTCGTGTGTTAGTAAGTTAAAATACGTTTCTCCATCACCCACAGCGGCCGCTTTATGAAAAGCATCAATCACTTTACCGACTTTAAGTGCTTCTTGATTATTACTATGAGCACTTACCGCCACAAAGAGGCTTAACAGCAAAGTAACTAACCAGATTAGTGTTTTCATTTCATTACCTTATTATTATCGTTTAGGTAGTATCGCAAAGTTACCATGAAAAGTGGCAGCAACGTTATCACCATTATATAAGTTAACTGTTACACTCATTTTGGCTTTTTTATCTTTCTTTAAGGGAGCTAACTCACCCATAACGTCTTCAAAATCTAGCTGACAGTGTGCAGTACCTTCAATAGGCGCGCGATACTTTATATCAGCATTGGCTAAGACAATATCACCCTCAAGACCCGCCTGTTGTAATTGCAAATATACCCATCCCCAGCCTGTTAATGTGGCTAGTGTATAAATACTACCTGCAAACATAGTTTGATGGAGGTTTTTATTAAAGGCAGGATCACAATGAGTAATCAATTTTGCTTTATCGTAATAACTGATCTGTATATTCATCGCTTTGCTAAGAGGAATTGTATCATGCCATGTACCTTGCAGTTCACTGACTAACGCTACTTCATGACGAGTATGAACAGATAAGTGCTTTTTCATCGTAAAGTGCTGGATGTCATCAAAAAGTAAATGTGATTTTTTTACTTGCAGATAATCAAATTTCTCGTAAAAACCAACGGCTTTTTCTCTAGCCTCTAGTATTATCTCAGTAATACCTAATTGTTGAGCTAAGGTTTCAAGTGTTAGTATTAATTGCTTACCTAAGCCTTGACCTGATACTTGCTCACTCACCGCCATATAACGAATTTTTGCTTGATGCTGACCTAAACGTTCTAACCTGCCAACCGCTAATACTTCTTCTTCGCTGTTAATAATCATGCGATGATAACTTTGTTTTTCAAGTTCATCTTTTTCTGAGCCAAGTGGTTGTTGCCATGGTTTACGTAACACTTTCCATCTTAATTGATAGTATTTTGTAAATTCAGCTGCATTTTTAGGTGATCTACAACAATTCATTGGCTATTCTTACTCTATTAATAAGGTGGTATATAAATGCAATTAGAAAAACATCTTGCTCAGGGGCGTCTAGTGTATTTAAGCCAAGCTGATGATGCAATATCTGTTAGTGAAAATGACTATTTTCGATGGATGAGTTTTAGCAATGTCGTACAAAGCGTTATGCATAAACGTAAGCCATGGCAATTAACACTGCCCCACCAAACAGTATTACTTTTACCGTTACTTTTTTATCGGCCAACAACTATCCTTCAACTCGGCCTTGGCGGCGGTAACCTTGATCGCTTTTTAATACACTTATCTTCTCAAATATCATTAACCAGTGTAGAAATGAGCTCGAAAGTGATCGAATGCTTTAATCAATACTTTAACCCTGAAGAAGCAAGTATTGATATCATAAATAACGATGGGTTGTTGTGGCTTGAGAACCAGGAAGCCAATGATTTTGACTGGATTATTTGCGACATTTACAAAGATGATTCTCAACCTTTTTCTCATACCATTGAACAACTTGAGATAATAACCTATAACATTGATTCACACGCCTGTGCGTCAATTAATTTGCCTGATGTCAGTGATGATGAAATTAATCTTGCGCTGACGGTACTGCAACAATTATTGCCTGAGCATCAACTTGTTTATTTTCATATTCCTAATTACCTGAACATCGTTATACATTTATGCCCACACACTTGGCAGATAAATAGCCTTGTGAAAGGAAATAAAGCAAGTTACTTATCTAAGCGAGTCTATAATCGTTGGAGAAATTTTTGGTCACATGGTAACCAGGTAAAATGACAAGCATAAAAAAACCCTACCACTTGCGTGATAGGGTTTCTTAATAGTAATTTCGTTAGTCTCTAAGCAATTAAGCTTTAGTTACTACGTCAACCAATGTCCACATTACTTTAAAGAGCAGACTTAAAAATCAAAGTGTACCCTACAAATATTAGGCATAAAAAAACCCTACCACTTGCGTGATAGGGTTTCTTGATAGTAATTTCGTTAGTCTCTAAGCAATTAAGCTTTAGTTACTACGTCAACCAATGTCCACATTACTTTAAAGAGCAGACTTAAAAATCTAAGTGTACCCTACAAATATGAGGCATAAAAAAACCCTACCACTTGCGTGATAGGGTTTCTTAATAGTAATTTCGTTAGTCTCTAAGCAATTAAGCTTTAGTTACTACGTCAACCAATGTCCAGTTTTTAGACTTAGAAATTGGTGCACATTCACGAATTGTTACTACATCACCTTCGTTACATACGTTAGCTTCATCATGTGCTTTCAACTTAGTTGAACGCGTAATGAATTTACCGTAAATAGGGTGCTTAACGCGACGTTCAATCTTAACAGTGATAGACTTATCCATTTTGTCACTGACAACAACGCCTTGTAGTGTACGAATTTTGGCTTCGCTCATTACTTACCTGCCTTTTCAGTTATGATAGTCTTAACACGCGCGATATTACGGCGTACTTGTCTTAGCAAATGAGTTTGTGCTAATTGACCAGTGCTTGCTTGCATGCGGTAGTTAAACTGCTCGCGTAGAAGCTCTAGTAATTCAGCGTTAAGCTCTTCAATGCTTTTTGCTTTAAGTTCGCTAGCTTTCATTACATTACCGTCCTAGTTACGAAAGTTGTTTTGAACGGAAGTTTAGCAGCAGCTAAAGCAAATGCTTCGCGCGCTAATTCTTCTGATACACCTTCCATTTCATAAAGAACACGACCAGGTAGAATTTGGCAAACCCAATATTCTACTGAACCCTTACCTTTACCCATACGAACCTCAAGAGGTTTCTTAGTAATTGGCTTATCAGGGAATACGCGTATCCAGATTTTACCTTGACGTTTAACATGACGAGTCATGGCACGACGAGCGGCTTCAATTTGACGAGCAGTCATACGACCACGCTCAACTGACTTTAAGCCGTAAGTACCGAAACTAACTGAACTACCAGTGTGCGATAAGCCACGGTTGCGCAGTTTCATTTGCTTACGGAATTTAGTACGTTTTGGTTGTAACATTACTGATTCCTCTTACTTAGGCTTACGGTTGTTCTTTCTTTTAGGCTTAGCAGCTGGTTGCTCTGCTTGTAATGGCATGTTGCCAATAATTTCGCCTTTAAAGATCCAAACTTTGATACCGATCGTACCGTAAGTTGTTTCGCCACGCGCTGTTGCGTAGTCGATATCAGCACGTAATGTATGTAAAGGTACACGACCTTCACGATACCATTCTGAACGTGCGATGTCAGCGCCGCCTAAACGACCACTCACTTCAACTTTGATACCCTTAGCACCTAAACGCATTGCATTCTGTACTGCGCGCTTCATAGCACGACGGAACATAACACGACGCTCTAACTGGCTACCAATGCTATCAGCAACAAGCTGCGCATCCATTTCTGGCTTGCGAACTTCAGCGATGTTGATTTGAGCAGGAACACCAGCAATTTTAGATACTGCTAAACGTAATTTCTCAACGTCTTCGCCTTTCTTACCGATAACAACACCTGGACGAGCCGTGTGAATTGTTACGCGGATAGATTTAGCTGGACGCTCAATAACTACTTTAGACAATGATGCTTTTTTAAGCTTCTCTTTTAAATATTCGCGAACCTTATGATCGCCGTCTAAGTTGTTTGCATAGTCTTTGCTGCTTGCAAACCAAGTAGACGCGAAAGGTTTAGTGATACCTAAGCGAATACCGGTAGGATGTACTTTTTGACCCATACTAATATCTCCTAGCTATCAGACACAATCACAGTGATGTGACTTGTGCGCTTTATAATACGATCGGCGCGGCCTTTCGCACGTGGCATGATACGTTTCATTGTTGGACCATCGTCAACCATAATAGTTTTAACGAATAATTCATCAATGTCTGCACCTTCGTTATGCTCAGCGTTAGCAATTGCTGAATCAAGTACTTTTTTAACTAAAACAGCAGCTGATTTGTTGCTGTAAGTTAAAATTTCAAGTGCTTTTTCAACGTGCTCGCCACGGATTTGATCCGCAACTAAACGTGCTTTTTGAGCAGAACCGCGGGCAAATTTATGTATAGCTTTAGCTTCCATTATAATTTCCCCTATTTCTTCGCTTTCTTATCAACGACATGGCCGCGATAAGTACGAGTTGGTGCAAATTCTCCTAATTTGTGACCGATCATTTCTTCGGTTACAAATACAGGAACGTGTTGACGGCCATTATGGACAGCTATGGTCAATCCGATCATGTTAGGGATGATCATTGAACGACGGGACCAAGTCTTAATTGGCTTTTTATTCCCGCTTTCCACCGCTTTCTCTACCTTCGTCAACAAGTGTAGGTCAATAAAAGGACCTTTCTTGAGGGAACGTGGCATGGTGATTCCTTAATATTTAGTTAATAGGTACTAATTACTTAGTACGACGACGTACGATAAATTTATCGGTACGCTTGTTCTTACGAGTCTTGTAACCCTTAGTTGGTACACCCCAAGGTGATACCGGGTGACGACCGCCAGATGTTTTACCTTCACCACCACCGTGTGGATGGTCAACTGGGTTCATAGCAACACCACGAACAGTTGGGCGAACACCGCGCCAGCGTGAAGCACCAGCTTTACCCAGAGAGCGAAGCATGTGTTCAGCGTTGCCGATTTCACCTAAAGTAGCACGACAATCTGCTTCGATTTTACGCATTTCGCCTGAACGAAGACGTAAAGTCACATAAGCACCGTCTTTCGCAACTAATTGTGCGTAAGTACCAGCAGCACGTGCAATTTGCGCGCCCTTGCCTGGCTTAAGTTCGATTGCGTGAACAACACTACCTAATGGCGTGTTGCGAAGAGGCATTGTGTTACCTGCTTTGATTGGCGCATCTACACCAGACTGGATCGTATCACCAGCTTGTAAGCCTTTAGGGGCTAAGATGTAGCGACGTTCACCATCTGCGTATAATACTAACGCAATGTTAGCACTACGGTTTGGATCATATTCCAAACGCTCAACTTTTGCAGGGATACCATCTTTAGTACGTTTAAAGTCGATCATGCGGTAATGGTGCTTGTGACCACCACCAACGTGACGAACTGTAATACGACCAGTATTGTTACGACCACCTGACTTAGACTTAGTGTCTAATAATGGTGCGTAAGGCTTACCTTTATGAAGGTCTTTGTTTACCACTTTAACTAGGTGACGACGACCCGGAGAAGTAGGTTTACATTTTACGATAGCCATGTTCTATCTCCTATTGCTCTGAGCCAACGAAGTCGATGTCGCTACCTTCAGCAAGAGTAACGTATGCTTTTTTCCAATCGCTTCTGCGACCAAAACGAGCACCAGTACGTTTTGTTTTACCCTTAACATTCAGTGTACGAACACCTTCAACAGAAACTTCAAAAAGCTTCTCTACAGCGGCTTTGATTTCAGCTTTAGTAGCAGTAGTAGCAACTTTGAAAACAACTGTGTTGTTTGCTTCAGCAGCCATAGTGCTCTTTTCAGAAATATTCGGTGCTAAAAGCACTTTTAACAAACGTTCTTCGTTTATCATGCTAAAATCCCCTCAATTTCTTTAACTGCATCAGCAGTGATTAAAACTTTCTCGAAACCAACTAAGCTAACTGGATCGATTGCTTGAACGTCTACAGCGTCAACTTTGTATAAGTTACGTGCAGATAAGAACAAGTTTTCGTCAACTTCTTTAGTTACAATCAATACGTCTTTAAGCTCTAAACCTTTTAACTTAGCAACTAAGTCTTTAGTTTTAGGCGTTTCAACTGCAAAATTCTCAACTACAACTAAACGCTCTTGACGTACTAGTTCAGAAAGGATGCTAGCAATAGCACCACGATACATTTTACGGTTTACTTTTTGGCTGTGATCTTGAGGTTTAGCAGCGAATGTTACGCCACCAGAACGCCAGATTGGACCACGAGTAGTACCAGCACGTGCACGGCCAGTACCTTTTTGACGCCATGGCTTTTTGCCACCGCCGCTAACTTCTGAGCGAGTCTTTTGAGCACGAGTACCTTGACGAGCACCAGCTGCGTATGCAACTACTACTTGGTGTACTAAAGCTTCATTAAACTCACGTCCAAAAGTTGCTTCAGAAACTTCAAGAGCACCTGATGCGTCTTTTAATGATAATTCCATCACAAAATCTCCTGGACTAAGCTTTAACAGCTGGTTTGATGATTACGTTACCGTTGATTGCGCCCGGAACTGCACCTTTAACAAGTAGCAAGTTACGTTCAGCGTCAACGCGAACCAATTCTAAGTTCTGTGTAGTAGTCTTCACAGCACCCATGTGACCAGACATTTTTTTGCCTTTGAAAACACGACCCGGTGTTTGACACTGACCGATCGAACCGTTTGAACGGTGAGAGATCGAGTTACCGTGAGTAGCGTCTTGCATGCTGAAATTCCAGCGCTTGATACCACCTTGGAAACCTTTACCTTTTGAGGTGCCAGTAACGTCAACTAATTTAGTGTCATTGAATAACTCAACAGTGATTTCACTGCCAGCTTCAAGACCTTCACCTTCAGTTGCATTTAAACGGAATTCCCACAAGCCGCGGCCTGCTTCGATACCTGCTTTTGCGAAATGTCCAGCAGCTGGTTTGTTAACACGGTTTGCTTTACGCGTACCCGTAGTAACTTGTAGTGCTGAATAACCATCGTTATCTACAGTTTTAACCTGAGAAACACGGTTCGCTTCAACTTCTAGAACTGTAACAGGAGTAGAAACACCATCTTCTGTGAAGACACGAGTCATACCCACTTTACGTCCAACTAGACCTATAGTCATTGTTAAAACCCCCTATTAACCCAAGCTGATTTGAACGTCAACACCAGCTGCAAGATCTAAACGCATTAACGCGTCTACAGTCTTTTCAGTTGGTTCAACGATATCAATCATGCGTTTATGAGTGCGAATTTCGTACTGATCTCGCGCATCTTTGTTAACGTGTGGAGAAATCAAGATAGTAAAACGTTCTTTGCGAGTAGGAAGTGGAATTGGACCACGAACCTGTGCGCCAGTACGCTTTGCAGTATCAACGATTTCTGCTGTAGATTGATCAATCAAACGATGATCGAACGCTTTCAAACGAATGCGAATTCTTTGATTTGACATGAAGACAAATCCCCTTTTAAAAGAACAAAAAAATACATCCCTCTGCTTCCTTATGTGTCGGAAGGGGGTGTATTGCTATATAACATTCAACTCAAAATTAGAGTTGCTGTAAAAATAGATAATTCATTTTGCATTATCTAATCATTTGCAAAAGCATTTTGCTTATTACAAACCACACTTGGTCGAACCAAACGTGAGCGCGTATTATACATAGATTAATTATTAATACAAGTACTGGTTAAGAATGGAGCAAATGCGCATTTACAACATCCCAAAAGTGTACTTATCTTGAATAGACATAACTCTTTTATCCGATTACTGGATTAAAAACTACAGGATTGAAATTCACAAACTCAATATACTGGTACTTAAATGTTTTTAGATACCTAAATTAAATACCTATATATAAGCAGAGCATTCATTCATTTTTATCAATTTACTTTTATCTGACAATTTATTTATCAATCTTCTACCGATCTTTGTCGAGTAATGGTATACTCGCGCGCAAATTTTCAACAGTTCTGCTTTCTCATACTTATATATAGCTATGCGTAATAAGTATGAGAAAGCAGAATAGACATTAACTAAGTAGAGTAATCTAATGGCAGATTTATCAAAATACAGAAACATTGGTATTTTCGCTCACGTTGATGCGGGTAAAACCACAACAACTGAACGTATCCTTAAACTAACCGGTAAAATTCATAAGACTGGTGAAGTACATGACGGTGAGTCAACAACTGACTTCATGGAACAAGAAGCTGAGCGCGGTATTACTATCCAGTCTGCTGCGACTACTTGTTTCTGGAACGACCATCGCATGAACATCATCGATACTCCTGGTCACGTTGACTTCACCGTTGAAGTTTACCGTTCACTTAAAGTATTAGATGGTGGTGTTGGTGTTTTCTGTGGTTCTGGTGGTGTTGAGCCTCAGTCAGAAACTAACTGGCGTTACGCGAACGACTCAGAAGTAGCTCGTTTAATCATGGTTAACAAACTTGACCGTTTAGGTGCTAACTTCTACCGTGTTGTAGACCAAGTACGTAACGTATTAGGTGCTAACCCACTTGTAATGACGTTACCAATTGGTGAAGAAGACGGTTTTGTTGGTGTTGTAGACCTTCTTAGCGAAAAAGCTTACGTTTGGGATGACACTGGTCTTCCAGAAAACTACGAAGTAACAGACATTCCAGCTGACTTAGTAGACAAAGCTGCAGAATACCGCGAAGAATTAATCGAAACAGCTTTAGAGCAAGACGATGACTTATTAGAAGCTTACATGGAAGGTGAAATGCCAACTATGGAGCAAATCAAAGCATGTATCCGTAAAGGTACACGTGATATGTCTTTCTTCCCAACTTACTGTGCCTCAGCATTTAAAAACAAAGGTATTCAATTAATTCTTGATGCTGTTGTTGATTACTTACCTTCTCCTACAGAAGTTGATCCACAACCGATCACTGATGAAGCAGGCGAGCCTACTGGTGAAGTGGCAACTGTTTCTACAGATGGCCCTTTACGTGCGTTAGCATTTAAAATTATGGATGACCGTTTCGGTGCCCTTACCTTCGTTCGTATCTACTCAGGTACGTTAAACAAAGGTGATACTATCCTTAACACGTTCACAGGTAAAACAGAGCGTGTTGGCCGTATGGTAGAAATGCACGCTGATGACCGTACCGAGCTTTCTACAGCACAAGCAGGTGACATCTTAGCAATCGTTGGTATGAAGAACGTTCAAACAGGCCACACGTTATGTGATCCTAAGTTCCCAGCGACATTAGAGCCAATGGTATTCCCAGAACCAGTAATCTCAATTTCTGTTAAGCCTAAAGATAAAGGTTCTACAGAGAAAATGGGTATTGCTATCGGTAAAATGGTTGCAGAAGATCCAACGTTCACAGTTGAAACTGACCAAGATTCAGGTGAGACAATCTTACGTGGTATGGGTGAGCTTCACTTAGATATCAAAGTTGATATCTTACGTCGTACATACGATGTTGATTTAGAAGTTGGTAAGCCACAAGTTGCATACCGTGAAACTATCACACAAGCAATCGAAGATTCTTACACGCATAAGAAACAATCTGGTGGTTCAGGTCAGTTCGGTAAGATTGATTACCGTATCAAGCCAGGTGAACCAGGTTCAGGTTTTGTTTTCACTTCAACTGTTGTTGGTGGTAACGTACCTAAAGAATTCTTCCCTGCTGTTGAGAAAGGCTTCAAGGGCATGATGGATACTGGTGTTCTAGCTGGCTTCCCTGTATTAGACGTTGAAGTTGAATTATTTGATGGTGGCTTCCACGCAGTTGATTCATCTGCTGTTGCTTTCGAAATCGCTGCTAAAGGCGCTTTCCGTCAATCAATTCCAAAAGCTGGCGCTCAATTAATTGAACCAATCATGAAAGTGGATGTGTTTACTCCTGATGATCACGTTGGTGATGTTATCGGTGATTTAAACCGTCGTCGTGGTATGATCAAAGACCAAGAAGCTGGTACTTCTGGTGTTCGTATCAAAGCTGACGTACCTCTTTCAGAAATGTTCGGTTACATCGGACACTTACGTACAATCACTTCAGGTCGTGGTCAATTCTCTATGGAATTCTCTCACTACATGCCGTGTCCACAAAACGTAGCTGACGAAGTAATTGCTGAAGTTAAAGCAGCAAATGAAGCTGCTAAAAAGTAACTAATACTTTTTAAACACTTCAAAAAAGGATGCCGAGGCATCCTTTTTTATTATCTAATATTCTTAACTCTTTTAATTCGGAATTGCAGGTTCAAGTAACGCCAACTCCATCGCTGATTTTATTTTATACCAACGCTCCATCGAAACGCGTTGATACTCTTTAGCTTTACGCCCTTGGGTAAATGCTAATTTATGTTCTGCCAATGCCGTATAATGAAGAGATAAAACCGTATAGTTCTTATTATTTAAAAACTCATTGTGGACACTTTGTACATTTTTTAGTGTATCATCAATAAAAACAATATTCGTCACTCTACTCGCCTTGCCCTGTTGAGCATTATAGCTGTCAAGCATACACCTTAGGTTACTGCCTTTATCTTGCCCAGCTAAATACATAACACCATTTTGATATGTAATAGGGTTCATATCAGAATTACTACAAGGTATATACGGACTTGCCTTACTGGCAATGCCATTTTTATTTAAAACTAACGAATTTTCTTTTATTAATGTTTTCAGTGAGGTTTCTTTTGCTACCAATAAATTAGTAAACTGGTCTTCAGTAGCATTAACATCACCATTACCACGTGCTGTTTCAACAAGTAGGCGCACACCATTACCTGTTAGCTCTTTGAGTACTGGGGCAACATTATCTCGTGTGAAAACCATATTACTAATAGAGAATAAGAAGCTTGATATATCAAGCAAGTCGCTAAAATTTTCACTGACGCGAGGTGATTTTTGACTATTTACTTGTTCACTTTGCCAAGCAAACCAGGCCGCGCCGCCTAAATATTGGCAAGTCGTTGTAGAAGCACTATCAGGACAGCTCATCATCGAAATAGTATCATCATTATCCATGACAACTAGCGTGGCTTTTGGAACAGCCCATTTATTCACTTGATGTTTAATTGCTTCAAAACTGTCAGTTTTACCTTGAGTAGATGCAGCCATCGCTGAATAACTCGGTAGCAATGTCATGGCAGCGACTAATGCTAAAATTTTATTGGATTTCATGGTTTATTTCCTATTTAAAATCATTTTCTAGAGCACTTTTAAAAACTTATCTATGTAAAAGTGCCTGCTTAATATTAAGCAGACACTGCTATCAGAACTTATTTATGACTCTCTTGCTGTCCTCGAGAAACACCTTTTTCAGCCACACCATACTCAACTGACCAATACCCCTCTTCAGTTTTCTTTTTCGCCTCTGCAAAGTTCTCTAGACTCATTGAGACTTGCAGAGAAAAATCTGTCGAATAGGCACGAGGATCTGCAGATGTTGCAGCGGCTATATTAATAAAAAACTTCATCCAATCTTTATCACCTGCACCAGGTGTTGGTGCAAAACCGTTTGCAACAGTCGCAAATGGTGGTACTAGAGGCGTAATTTGTGGATATTGTGCCGCGGTATGACAAGACATACATGATGACGTGTTTAAATCTGCTGGGCCATTTAAACGCATCCCCCAACCAAGGTGCTGCGGTGGCAAATCTTTAGAGGTATTAATTATGCTTTCTTTTATGTTCGGGTTTATTTTGGTTTCTGTATAAGGGTAAGCGTTAATAATATTTTCAGTTACTTCTGGATCATCACCAAACTGAAGACCTAAAGGCACTAAATTATTAAAACGACAGGCAGTATCGTTCTCTTTGCCTTTGCAGTTTCTGTCATTTAACTCACCGTTATAGGCAAAAGTACCTAAAACCCAACCCATCCAAGGTTCAGCACGCTTGTCTCTCACCATTATATCCATTTGTAATAATCGCAAATGACGAACCGATCTCACTGGCGAATCCCAACTTTCGGTAATATAGCCTTGCCAGTCTATCGGATTTTTCAAGTATGGCACTTGGTTATCATCAGGTTGAACATCAGCAAATAGTAATTTACAAAAGACGGTACCTACAGGAAAGCCTCCACCAAAGCGAGTATCAGTAGCTTTTGGATCCGGATTATTCTTATCTTTCCACATTTGTCCCATGGTATATCCAGCATACTCATTAATTAAAGTCACCGCATACACTTGATAACTATTCGTTTGAGTATTATGAAGCTGATAAGGTCCTGCAGGCGCTTCTTTAATCAGGCCATGAAAACCTTCAGTGCCGCCATTAGGTGGGTATGTCGACGACGAAGGATGCAACCAAGGTATATGATACCAATCTCGTTTATTATTTTTATAAGGGTCCCAACTTGGTGTATTCCCTTCTAAACAATATTGTTTAACAGTATCAAGATATTTCATTGGTTCCTTTTGAAAATCAATCTTTAATACTTTAGGTAACCGCTTCTTCTTTGGTTTTTTGCTCGGAAAGTCTGTTTTTAATCGGAAAACAGGGTGATCTGAATATTTTTCATCATAGGTTGCTTCAGAGACCATATAACCGAAATCTGGAAAGCCTGAAAAATCTTCAGGGTGAAGATTTGGTTTAGTCTTTGGCGCAGCGGTTGAGTTAAATGATGTGACTGCAATAGCTAAACTACAAACTGCTGCAATTGTTCCTTGATATTTTTTCATTATGTGTCCTTTATTTTTATTGGTTATTCTTATAGGTTATTTTTTACTATCAAAGCGATGATCATAGGCACGATGAATATAGTCATGGATATGTTCTTTATCTGCCCGACTGACACCACTAATTTTTCCTAGCACCGTTGCTGCTAATTGTTGTAAATCATTTTCACTGTCTTGCTTAACTTGCTCTTTTTTATAAGGTAAGGGGGTAACTGTGGGTTTATCTTTACGTGTATTATCGCGTGTTAATAAACAGCTTAAATCAGGAGCTGCTTTATCTCTTGCGGTTAAAGAGCCAGCTAAACCAAAGCATTGCTGTGCAGTCGCAATAAGAGAAGTATGATCAAAAGGCGTATAACCCGCCGGCCGACCAATACAGCCTTTGTCAATTAACGGTGAAATAACCACGGTCGGTACTCTAACGCCCATTCGATTAAACAAGAAGCCATCTTGTCCGGGCTTAGAATCCTCACCATCTGGTGCTATTGCTTTACCTGGCTCAACATGGTCATAACAACCACCGTGTTCATCGTATGTAATGACAAATAGCGTTTCTTGCCATGTTGGGGAGTTAACAATAGCATCATAAATGTCTGCCATTAATTGTTCGCCCGCTCTAATATCACTTGGCGGATGCTGATCATTTTGATTTTCTCCAGAGAACTGCGGTTCTAAAAAAGTGTAACTAGGTAATGTTCCTGCTTTGGCATCACTATAAAACTGCTTAATACACTTAAAGTTCTGATCGAATTGACTGTCCTGCAATTGCGACATAATGGTTCTAGTTAACGAGAAAGGTACATAAGCATGCTCATCTTTACTGTATTCCGTACCGCTATATATTCCCCAACTCAATTCCTTTCGCCCAGAATCTATCGCGTCTTGAATTTGTTGGTATATGGTTTTAGCATCACAATCACTATCAGGCTTGTTATTAACATAGCCTGTAGACGTTGCAGCATGAACAAAATCTCGGTTAGGTAGTGTTTGACTTGGTACAGAACAAAACCAGTAATCGCAAACCGCAAACTCTTTCGACAGTTTACTTAATACTGGTGTTTGTGAGGGTGTATAACTGGCCATGATATCTCTAGGGTCACTCGGCGCATCACCGTAAACGCTAGTACCATATAACATTGCGTTAGCGTAATTATTTACGAAGCCTTTATTTGTTGGGGTAGGAGGGTATAAATTAGCAACATCAAAGTATTCGAATAATTGCTGATTAGTATCTTTAAAGCCCTCCCCTGGATCTGGGTTTGGCAAGCAAAAATCTTCAAAGTAATGTTTCTTATGCATCACCCCGTATGAGCCTTTTTTAGGCGGTTGACCATTTTTACGAGCGTATACCTGCTCAATGAATGGCAAACCATTATCATCGATAATGTTTAACGGATTACACAGCTCATTATTTAACCCTTCAAAAAATTGACCATTTGTCGGTTTTTCATCTTCATATAGCCAACCTAACATATTGTCAAAAGAATGGTTTTCCATCATTAAAACCACAATATGTTTAATCTTGGCTAGGGCTTTCGGGTTAGGTTTTAAATATTGTTCTGTCATGTATTTTCATTCCTTAGAAAAATAAAAAGAAAGTCAGTAATTTGCATTACTGACTTTCATTCATTGGGTAAACAATTATTTAAGATCTACGGCGAGTGCTTTTCGAACCTCTTGAACCGTCGCGGGAGCATCTAATTGAAATAGTCCACTTAAGCCACGCTCTACTCGCGACTCTCGAATAGCAGCCTTAATAGCAAAGAAGACACTACTTGCTAAGACTAGAGGTGGTTCACCCACTTCTTTAGCTGACAGCAAATCATTAGGGTTTTCAGGTACATTTTCAGCCTTATCACGCGGGAAAAGATGTACATTCATTTCTAATGGAACATTGGTGATACCCGGTGGTTTGTAGCGCCACGTGTTTACCGTATTTAAGCGACCTTGGTCTTCACCTTTTGGCTCAAAGACAAGTTTTTCTGTCATGACATAACCAACACCTTGAATGAAAGCACCTTCCACTTGACCAATATCTAACGCTGGGTTGATACTCCAACCCATATCGTACATTAAGTCTGAGCGAATAATTTTCACTTCACCCGTCAGTATATCTACCTCTACTTCAGAACACGCTGCTGAATAGGTAAAGCCACAAAAAGAGTCAAAGCCGCCAGGTATTGCCGTCTCAGCAACTTCAATACCCGGGATTGCTTTTTGCTGCTCAAGTGTTTTGAAGACTAAATTTGGTACTGCGGTTTCGCCGCCGGGTATTTTTGCATTAAAGGTTTCAACCAGACTGATACGCTTTTGATTCGCTAAGGCTATGAGGTTTTGCCAAATCAGTACTGGTTTACCAAACTTCTCCACTTGTGCAGACCAGCCTTGCTCACCGTAATTCCAAAAATCAATGTTTTGTTCGTTACACCAATCATTTCCCTTCTCTTTAAGCATGTCATAACCAAACTCAAGTAAACGGCTACGCATTTTTTCACAGGTTTGTTTAACTGCTAAACCGTTATAAGCGGTCCCCGTAGAGCCACCTGTACTGGTAGGGTTAGGTATGACATCAGTTTTAGGTAACTGAATACGTATCATATCCATCGGCACATTGAGTATGTAAGCGGCAATTTGCTCTAACTTAGTTACCATACCTTGACCCATGTCGACACCACCTTGGTTGATCACAATAGTGCCATCGCCTGAATACACCGACACCATAGCGCTGGCCTGCTCTAATTGAACCAAGTTGTATCCAGAGCCATACTTAACAGGCAACATATAAAGGCCTCGTTTACGCCATTTATTGTTTTTGTTAAATTCAGCTACTTCAGCTCGTCTACCAATTACGTCAGATTTGACCTTAAGGTAATCCCATACTTCACGCATATAACAATACGATAAAGCCTGACCATAAGGCGTCACATCACCACGCTTGTAAAGGTTCTTCTCTCTTACATCAATAGGATCCATCCCTATTGAAAAAGCAGCATCATCAATCGCGTTTTCTGATATTAGTTTTCCTTGAATATCACCAAAAGATCTAAAGGCGGTATTGGGCGCAGTATTGGTTCTGCACACATCTAATTGACTCTTAAAATTATCAATCATGTATGCGTTATCAACCCGTGTTTGCAAACAGTTAGACACAATAAATGAACAGTCATAAAAAGCGCCACCATCACCAAAGAAGTTATAATCTACCCCTCTGATAATACCTTTATCGTCCGTATTAGTGGTGCCATCATCAATCGCAATTTGATACTGGCCATAATAGGGGTGTCGCTTACCAATCATGCTAGTGTCATTAGCTCTAGGCATTATCAATCTAACAGGCTTTTCCATTGCTTTAGCTGCTACCGCTGTCGCACCAATAACAAACTTGGCTTGCTCAGTTTTACCGCCGTAACCACCGCCTAGCTGTCTAATGCCAACATCAACAGAGTTATGTTCAACACCCAATACTGCTGCCGCTGTTTGATGCATTTCCATCGGGCTTTGTGAAGATGGATGGAAAGTCATATTTTCAGCTTCACCAGGCAAGGCAACGCAAGACTGGGTTTCCATGTAAAAGTGAATTTGGCCTCCACACGTTTGAGTGCTTTCAATCACTTTACATTGATTGCCCCCTAGTTCGACTTCTCGTTGCACAATATTAGTATCAAGAGGATCTTTATTCTCAGTAGTCCAGCCAAAATGACTATGATTACGAACAACTTGCCAGATATGATTATAAAATGGTGCGCTGGCAGGAAAGTCAGGGAAAATACTACCTCGCTTTATCGCATCTTCTAAGGTTAAAACTGGCGATTGCCATTCAGGAGCCCAGTCAACATCAGTATAAGCAATACAATTATCACTGATATATTGTGCAATAATATTTGCTTGTTTTTCTTCAACGGCTATCGCTAGCGCAATTGATTGACCCACATAACTAACTCGCTCTTTAGCAAAAACAGGTTGGTCACCACCAATCCCTACGTCTTTCACTCCGGCTCGTGGCGTATCCTTTTCCGTAACTAAGCGAATAAATTGTGGAAAAATCTCTTTTAATTTAACAGATAACGCTTCGATACTAATTGGCGACTCTTTCGTTTTAGGATCACAATAAGCAAAGTTAGCTAATGCCCGTTGGCTTTGCACAAATGAAGCATTAACAGTCGTTGGCGGCACTTCCATTTCATGGGTATAACGCACTTGCCCTGAGGTTTGATACAGCGCCATCAATTTCACATACGGTTGTGATATTGGTGCTTTATACGATTGATTAGTATAGTTTTGGCTACCGTCACTTACAGGCCAATGTCCCCACGTAATCTTACCTGCTGAACGCTGATTCTCTGGTACCGATTCAGGAGAAGCCTCTAATAAAGCAGTAACCATCGATTTATATAAAAAAGCTGTTGCTAACTCAATCTTATAACTATCAGTAAAGCCTTCATCTTTAAGTCCAGACATTCGCTCCTTCCACCGAATTAGCTCTTCTTCGACTTCAATGCTTAACGACTCGGCATATTTAGGAAAGTTTTCTAAAGATAGACAGCTACCCTTCATCAATTTTTCTGTTACTTTAGCTCGCCAAGGATAAGGGGCAATAGCACCATAAGTTAAGTTAACTTTTTCAACGGTTAATTTATCAGACAAGGCTAAAATCGAGGTCGAGTTCACGATACTGTGAGCATTTATATCACGTAGTGCAACTTTATGAGGCTGCACAACTTCAAAAGCATAATCATCTGACTTAACAGGAATTTTATATTCCACCAATAATATATGATTTGCCAAGGATTGATCTTTTTCGACTTGTAATGCTAACTCATTTGCTATGGCAGAGTGCTTTTCACCTGTTTGTAAGTCAATATAGATTAACTCAGTACCTAAAGCTGATAGCACAGTAAATAAATCGGAAGGGAAAGGTTCGCCCGTTCCTTTGCAAATATGCTTAAGCACTAGCATAGTGTTACCACCTAGGCTAGCGGCATTTCGAATAATAGTACCTGCTGTTCTATGCGCCATAAATTGTAAAGCGCCAATGGCAGTAGTTTGCGATAAGCTTTCTTTATCAATAATATTATCAAGGTGTTTTAATACTTCGGTGTAAGTTTTACCTGCGCCAACCCTTAAAAATTTCCCTTCATTTTCTATGGTATAAAGTTCTTTAAGTTGACTAATATCCACTAAGTATTTGTGAGAAACAAAATCATCGGTATACACACCATAAGAAGTATTGGCATGCAATAAGTAAATATCTTTATAACTATTTTCCTGATAGAACTCGAGTAATTCGCCAATATGCTTAGGTGTTCGCCATTGCTGCTCGTTACCGTTTATTTCAACTCCGTCTATCTTATTACCTTTTGCTTCCTTAGGATAAGGTATTGAGACAGTATCACCAACATGTTGTGCTTTAACCTGATCATCTACCAGTAATTTCATACGGTTTGCTTCATCGGCTTCAGACCAATCAATAGCAAATGTTTTCATCGCCGTTAAAATTGGGCGATAACCTGTACAACGACAAATATTGCCATCAAAAGCTTGTTCTATTTGTTTTTTGGTAGGCTCAGGGGTGTTCGCTAAAAATGCTGACATATTCATAACAAAACCCGTAGAACAATAACCACATTGACTGCCGTTATTCACTGCTAACCTGTAAGCAACTGGATTTATACTGGTATCGATTTCAGGTAAGTTATCAATATCCACTGACTGTAAGGGTTTGCTTTCTGCCCCATGGTTACCTTCAAGTAAACTATTAACTCGAATCTCTAAACCTTTTTTTTGAGCATTGCGAAGATGCTTACTAACTGCACCTTCAAGGGGAGCACCTGCTCTAGCACCTGCTAAAGATTGCTTTGGAAAAGCTGGTGGTGGACGTCTTGAGGCACCAGTGCCCTCAACTGTCGTTACAGATAAACCTTGTAATGAACAAACTGCTCGTAAACATGAGTTAATTGAACGATGTTCAGGCTGCTTACTTTCCTCATCCCACCGTGACAAAATAACGGTACAGGCTCCACAACCACCTTCACCACAGCCTTTTTTAGCTCCTGCAAGACTCACTTGTGGCGATCGCAAGTAATCAATGAGCAATAAGTTAGGAGATGGATTTTCAATGGATACCGATTGACCATTTAGATAAAAGCTAACCGTGTTTGACATAACTTATTTCCTTGTAATTTATAACTATTATTTTTATAGGAATACTCTTTATACTATGAAGCAAAGGAGCTGATTTTTGATGTAATATTGTGTTCAATTATTTGATGATTTAGCGGTAAAGCACTTGCTTGCTCTACGGTGCTATGTGCTTGAGACATAATAGATAAAGCGATAGATTCTGGTAGTTCTCCCCCTAAATCTAAACCTATGGGATTGTAAAATGGTTTCTTCAAATCACTTAATGCAAGCCCAGCCTTTGCTAAGACTTTGTCTGTTCTATGAGTTGGACCTAACATACCAATATAACGTGCTTGCGATTTTTCACTTATTAGTAATGCTTCTGCATCTAACGTAATATTGTGGTTCATAATAATAATCACGTCCGCTTCCATTAGCAGCTCACAATCATGTAACTCTTGATAAGGACGTTTAATAATCTTATCGGCATGTTGAAAGTAAGCCGCTCGTCCATAATTAACACGTGAATCAAATAAGCTAATGTGCCAACCAAGCGTATGAGCAATACTCACAACGGGTTGAGCATCAATACCAGCGCCAAGAATGGCAATAGCAGGTTTAGGTGTCACTTTTGTGGAAAATATATTAGTGGGTAATGGTTGGGATATTTGTTCGAATTCTTCTAAAGTATGTACTTTATTAGATTGGCTTTCAGATAAAGTTCGTACTGGTATGTCTTGTTGATAATAGCAGCTCTGTCGATTATTTAGCCGCTCTCTTAATAACGGCAGATCTTGGTAATTATTCGCCTTATTAATAGGTTGCAATAAGACTTTGACTACCCCCCCACAGCCAATTCCAAGTTGCCATGCAATATCTGCGTCATCTTGCATGTCATAAACGACAATTAAACTATTGTCGGCTGATAAGCATTTTTGTGCTTTGCGCATTAAATCTGCTTCAAGACAGCCACCGCTTAGTAAGCCAAAACTTTGACCGTTACTATTAATAAGCATTCTTGCACCAGCTTTGCGATAGGCTGAACCTTGGGTTTCGTAAATTGTCGCTAGCACCCATTGATGATCGTCTTTTTTATCAAACCAATATGCTAATAACTGCTCTAAACGATTGTTCAAAATTTCCCCCATTAATTATTTCATTAACAAAAAAATGCACAGCTTATAAAAATTAAGTAAGCATCAAAAAAACACAATAATTACATACTGTATACAAGTAATATTCAGAATTTATTCTCGCAATAACTCGATGCTAAATCGAGGTTATTTAGAAGCTATTTCAATACTATGAGGAGTCTTTTTGGAATAAGCCTCGTCCATGAGTAGAAGTATTAAATCCCTAAACTAGTTATTAAACTGGCACACAAATCAAGCTTTATCAATATTCTTTTTTACGTTAACACTGGGCTTTTTTTGGCCAAGTTAGATAGCCTCTCACTTATAGCCATTGTTTATTTTTTATGACAAAACAAAAATGATTTTTATTAATAATCTTTATTGTGTTCCATTTATATTAACGTATAAATATTAAAACACAAGAGGTCGACCAGATAATTACAGCAATAATTCACTACTGAATAAATTAAAAATATCAATAAGATAACCTGACTAAAAAGGATTAAAATGTCATTTCACAGCAATAAAGTGTACGGTGTGTTGAACGCTGTTATTTCAATAGATGAAGGGGAAAAGCCATCCGTCACTCTAGAATGAGCCACTTCAATATAATCACAAAGGTCAAAAGTAGTGATGAGCAATATCAAATTAATATTGATATACAAAGCGCATAATCAGCTAATGTTCGGATGCTTATTATCGACAACATTGACATAAAAAATAGCTTTGGCACTGCTTTTTTGATATTGCTTCGTGTTATACAAAATTAACCTCTGAAGCTGGTGGCTTAGTTATTGATTTAATACATCAGTCGCAATTTGATGTTAATCAGTTCAAAGGTTATGGCTGTTATCAAGATGGTGCCTTGTTTATTCAAAATAACGATGGGGTATGATGCTATATTCTTTGCTTTTGCCTCACAATGTTTCAACACTAACAACCAAGGCAACTGTACAAAACAGATTAAAATTAGTAGGTATCATTAATAGATTTGCTATGTTTTTTTTCAATTATATTTACGATTGAATCAGGCATTAAAGAAACCTCACCCTTTATTTTCCACCCCTTAACTTTGGCAGTGCGTATAGTGGAAGCTATACGCTTTTTTACTGCAGGATGTGAATTAAATATATTTATTGTTTCAATAGTTGAATTTTCATTGAGTAAAACAGTAAATAACTCGAATGCACCTTGCGTATGCTGATAATACTTCTGTAAAACCAATAATGCCTCATCATCAGCGGCTTGTTCTTGCGAACGACTGAACCCTAAAAAGGCAAACTGACTCGTACCAGAGAAAAGTCCTGATACATCGGTATTATTTTGGCCACTCAAAACCGCATACAGCAGAGTAAATAGTGCTCCTTTACTCAACGCTTTAACAGGGTGGCGTAACTTAACATGCGCCATTTCATGTGCCAGTAGCATTGTTAAAGCATTTTCACTGGGGAGCTTCTCTAGAAGCCCCCTAAAAATAAATATATTACCCCCTAATGTAGCCACACCATTAACGGTATCAGTATCAATATAATGCAGAGTGATTTCTACTTCGTCACTTAACCCCATTAACGGGCTAATGTCATCAGCAAGGCTTTGCAAATATTTTGCAACTTCATTTTGTTGTGTTGATGGCGTACCTTTGAATTCTTCAACCCAAGGTGCGGCAAGTTCTTGCTCATAAGCAAATGGAATAAACTTACTACTCCAGTCAAGTAAACTACCCAGCAAATATATCAACATTATAATGATTGCTATAGCGCCAGAAGCAAGTAATGCAAACTCTTTAACAGGGTTTGCATTACTGTAGTTTATACCTTCAGGTATTTTTGGGTTACGATAAATCATAGATACCAGTGCAATATAATTAGCACAAATATAACGGCTAAACTAATCATTTTAAAATCCTCCTTGATTGACTCGACTGATCGCAGTGCCATACGCCAGTACTTCAACTGAACCGATGTTCCCTGCCGCATTTTTTGAAATTGAGGCCGTTTCTAATTTTATATTAAAAATGCGATCGGCATTTAAGCTTCGTGCTTCTTCTTTCATACGAAGAATGGCTTCTCTTCGTGCTCTATCTAGTAATGTCTCATATGAGGTAACTCTGCCACCAAAAATCGTGCGAAGTAAAGCGAGAAAGCGTTTAAAGTAATCTACTGAAATAACAACACTGCCAGTAACCAACATACCCGGTTTGGCACTGTCTTCTGCTGTTGTCACTTTACTGGCAATAGATAAAATATCACGGTACTCTTCTTCACGTTGTCTTATTGAATTAAAGTGCCTTTTCTCTGCATGTCGACCAAAAAAATATCCTAATAATAATAGGAGTATTGAAAAGCCGATTTCAAATTGAAATTGTCCCATGAGCTACCTCAATATAACGGCGCTACCATAAGCGAATAATTCAGCCGCGCCTTGGGTCACCGACGAGGTTGAAAATCGAACATTAACAACCGCATTAGCACCAACGGCCTGTGCCTGTTGCTTCATACGCTCAACCGCTTCTTCACGCGCCTCTTGTAACAATTCGGTATAACCAACTAATTCACCACCAAAAATATTTTTAAGGCCGGCCATCAAGTCACGCCCTACGTGCTTACTTCGTACAGTGCTGCCTTGCACTAAACCTAAGTGCTGGGTGATTTCTTTTCCCGGTATTATTTCTAAATTACTAATTAACATATAATTTTCCTAAATATCCATTTTATTACTACGATTAATTGTTTAGTTACACTATCTCGCAAGACATAATATGTCAAAGAGTTTATTTTCGGAATTGTTTCAATTTATTTTTACAACCAAAAAAAAGCCGATATAAAAATATCGGCTTTCTGCAGTTTTATATTTTACCAATGAAGGTAAATTCATTTCTTTAAGCGTTTTGCTCACGTTCAATGGCACGATAAGCAATATCTGTTCTAAACTCAACACCTTGCCAAGTAATCTGATGTAACAACTCATAAGCGGTTTTTTGCGCTTCGGTAACATTGTTACCTAATGCCGTTGCACAAAGTACACGACCACCAGCAGTTACAACTTCACCTTGCTCATTTAAAGCAGTACCTGCGTGGAAGGTTTTAGCTGACTCATTTGTATTAGTCGTTAAACCAGAAATAACATCACCTTTAGGGTAGTTAGCTGGGTAACCTTGTGCAGCCAAAACCACACCAACAGCAGCACGGCTATCAAATTCAATGGTGGCTTTATCTAACTCGCCACGTGCCGCGGCTAAACACAGCTCAACTAAATCAGATTGTAAACGCATCATAATCGGTTGTGTTTCAGGATCACCGAAACGACAGTTATATTCAATCACGTTTGGCGTTCCATCAGCAGCAATCATTAAACCAGCATATAAAAAGCCAGAGTATGGTGCATCTTCATTAGCCATACCTTCAACAGTTGGCATAATAACTTCAGCCATAATACGATCATGAATTTCTGGTGTTACTACTGGTGCAGGTGAATAAGCGCCCATGCCACCTGTATTAGGACCTAAATCACCATTTAATGCGCGTTTATGATCTTGGCTAGTCGCCATAGGTAAAACATTTTTACCATCGACCATCACAATAAAGCTTGCTTCTTCACCTTCAAGAAATTCTTCAATAACAACACGGTGACCTGCATCGCCAAAAGCATTACCTGCAAGCATGTCTTTAATTGCTGCTTCAGCTTCTTCAAGTGTTAATGCAACAATAACGCCTTTACCCGCTGCTAAGCCGTCAGCTTTAACAACAATAGGTGCTCCTTGTTCACGCACATAAGCTAGCGCAGGTTCAACTTCAACAAAGTTAGCATAACTACCTGTTGGAATTTTGTTGCGCGCTAAGAAGTCTTTAGTGAAAGATTTAGAGCCTTCAAGTTGAGCAGCCTTCGCGCTTGGACCAAAAATAGCTAAACCTTGAGCTTGAAATGCATCAACAACACCATCAACTAATGGTTGCTCAGGGCCAACAATAGTTAAAGCAATGTCTTCTTTTTTAGCAAAATCGACCAGTGCATCTAAATCGCCAACACTTATTGCAACGTTTTCTAACTTTGCTTCTGTTGCCGTACCTGCATTACCTGGCGCGACAAAAACTTTACTTACTTGAGATGATTGTGCCGCTTTCCACGCTAAAGCATGCTCACGACCACCACTACCAATAACTAAAATGTTCATTTACTGTTCCTATTTTTACCCAAACGCTTTAAGCATTACTTACTTTCGGGTTTAACAAATTTTAAAGTCATACGATCGCTTTCGCCAATCGCTAAATATTTTTCTTTATCTTTATCTTCTAAAGCTAAACGTGGTGGTAATGTCCACACACCTTTTGGATGCAACGTTGTATCTTTAGCGTTAGCATTCACTTCACTAGAGCCTGCAAATCTAAAACCAGCTGCTTTGGCTTGTTTAATTGTTTTTGCTTCTGATACGTAACCACGTGATTTTTCTTCATCGCCGCCCGCTGGTAATCTATGCTCTACTACACCTAAAACGCCGCCTGCTTTTAATGCGTTAAAAGCATCTTTAAAAACTTGCTCAACACCTTCATCTTTCCAGTTATGCAAGTTTCTAAAGGTTAACACTAAGTCAGCACTACCTTGTGGGGCTAATTCACTTTGTTTACGTGGAACAAAGTCAGTTAATATCACTTCACTAAACACAACGTTTGAAGCCAGTTTCTTTTCTAGTTTTTTACGTGACTTGCTATAGTAATTATCTTCACCTGTGTCCGGATAATGTGCACCGTATAACTTACCCGTTCCTTTTAAGGCAGGCGCTAATATTTCAGTATACCAACCACCGCCAGGGGTAATTTCTACTACCGTCATGTTTGAATTAAAACCGAAGAAACTTAACGTTTCTACTGGATTACGGTATTGATCACGCGCTTTATTGTCAGCTGAGCGATGTTCACCTGCAACCGCTTTCTCAAGCTTAGCGTCGTGATGAATATGGGCTGAAGCGTTTAAGCCTACTAATGCACTACACGCTAACGTAGCAGAGATAATAATAGATTTTAAGTTGTTCTTTTTTAATAACATAACTATTTCCATTGTTGAGTTTTAAACCAAAATTTTATCTGAAAATCAGACCTTTGATTAAGGCTTTTAATTTCAACCAACATTTATAGCAGATTTTAAATAAAGAAACAGCGCTGTTTAAAAACAATAAACAACACTGCTTTAGTTTATTTGTAACAAGACTTCTTCAAGTGATAGAAGTACTTGTATACATGAACACCCTATTCAACATAAGTAGCCGAATATTTAGCGGCATTACTTACTATCAATGAAAACTATTTAAGCTGTTACCTTCAATTTATAGGAGAGCGCACGGAGCTGACACTAGTCAGTGAGTACGCTCGACAACCAAATTGATGGCTAACAACAAGCACACATTGCATTAATGAAGATTTTATAAGTTGAGAGGTTTAAATTTAAAGACAAAAGCACGGAGCGTATGACTATACGTGAGTACTTTTAACGAATAAATTTGGCCTCTCAACGACTAAAATCGTAATTAATGGCGGAAGTGACGCATCCCGGTAAACACCATAGCAATGTTATGCTCATCTGCGGCGGCAATAACTTCATCATCACGCATTGAACCACCTGGCTGAATTACGGCAGTAATACCTGCTTCAGCAGCTGCATCTAAACCATCACGGAATGGAAAGAAGGCATCAGACGCCATGACTGAACCTTTTACTTCTAGGTTTTCATCAGCAGCTTTAATGCCCGCAACTTTTGCTGAATAAACACGGCTCATTTGACCTGCACCAACACCAATGGTCATGCTGTTTTTAACATAAACAATCGCGTTAGACTTAACGTATTTCGCAACTTTCCAACAAAATTGTAAATCGCGCATTTCTTCTTCTGAAGGTTGACGTTTAGTCACTACTTTTAAATCACTGCTAGCTACTTTACCTTGATCGCGGTCTTGTAATAACAAACCACCATTGACACGCTTGTAATCTAAGCCTGTAGTTTGGTTATCCCACTGACCACATTCTAATAAACGAACATTTGGCTTAGCGGCAACAATTTGTGCTGCAGCGTCAGAAATACTTGGCGCAATAATCACCTCAACGAATTGACGAGAAACAATTGCTTCAGCGGTATCTGCATCTAGCTCACGGTTAAAGGCAATAATACCACCAAAAGCAGAAGTAGGGTCAGTTTTAAAAGCGCTATCGTATGCCGCTAAAATGTTATCACCAATAGCTACGCCACACGGGTTAGCATGTTTAACAATAACACACGCCGCTTCATCAAATTCTTTAACGCACTCTAATGCAGCATCGGTATCTGCAATATTGTTGTAAGATAACGCTTTTCCTTGAATTTGTTTTGCTGTTGATACTGACGCTTCTGTTGGGTTTGCTTCAACATAAAAAGCAGCATCTTGGTGAGAGTTTTCACCGTAGCGTAAATCTTGTGATTTAACGAACTGACTATTGAATGTACGCGGGAATTTCGCTTTCTCTTGAAATGAAGGAGTTGCTTCATTGTCGCCGTAAGCAGGTAACATTTTACCAAAGTAGTTGGCAATCATACCATCGTAGCTTGCTGTGTGTTCATAAGCAGCAATCGCTAAATCAAAACGTGTTTGATATGTTAATGACTCATCATTGTTTGCCATTTCAGCTAATACACGGTCGTAATCGCTTGCGTTAACAACAATTGTTACGTCTTTGTGATTCTTCGCTGCTGCACGAACCATAGTTGGTCCGCCAATATCGATGTTTTCAATCGCATTTTCTAAGGTACAGTTTTCATCACTCACTGCATTAGCAAATGGGTAAAGGTTAACCACAACCATATCAATCGCGCTGATATCATTTTCGCTCATTACTACTTCGTCAGTACCACGACGCGCTAAAATACCACCATGTACCTTAGGGTGTAATGTTTTAACGCGGCCATCCATAATTTCTGGGTGACCTGTGTAATCAGACACTTCAGTTACTTTAATGCCGTTCTCAGCTAATAATTTTGCTGTGCCACCCGTAGATAAAAGATCAACACCTTTTTCGCTTAGGCTTTTAGCAAACTCAACAATACCTGTTTTGTCAGATACACTTAAAAGTGCGCGTTTAATTGGACGTGGATTATCCATTGTTTATTTACCTTATAATGTTTAAATACTAATTCTTTATTGCTGTGTTTAGCTCATTTCATTTGGACTTATAACCAGAAAACACAGAGCATATAAACGATAAAAGCACCCGAGGGTGCTTTTATGTTAAAAAGTCGATATTAGTTCATACCGTATTTTTTTAATTTCTTACGTAATGTTCCGCGGTTAATGCCTAACAAGTTTGCTGCACGCGTTTGGTTACCGCGCGTATACTTCATTACTTCTTCAAGCATCGGTGCTTCAATTTCACTTAATACAAGGTCATACATGTCATCAACATCGTTACCATTTAATTGTGATAAGTAGTTGCTGATAGCTATTTTCGCTTGAGTACGCAATGGTGAAGTTTTAGTTTGCGTTTGAATATCGCCAGTAATAAATGGAGAAGAAACATTTTGTTCGAACATATGATATAACTCTTTGTAAATTAAATAATTGTAAAAAATAAATAGCGTTTAATTAGCTACTAACCAGTAAAGCCATCTAGGAATAAGTTAAGGGCGTCAAGTTGGTCACTCTCTGCCTCTAACCCATTAAATTTTGCTCTAAACACCTTGCCTTGATCCTCGGTAAAAGATTCACTAAACCCCTCATTTAACGCAGAGAGTGTTTGTATATACCAAGACACATGCTTACGGGCGAATCGCACACCCTTAAAATCACCGTAAAACTGATGCAACTCATTAACATGAGCTAACACAATGGCACGTACTTCATCCAATGAAGGCGTTTTCAACTTATTGCCTGTGGCTAAGAAATGATTAATTTCTCTAAAAAACCACGGACGACCTTGAGCACCACGACCAATCATAATGGCATCAGCTTGGGTGTGATGTAATACCTGTTCGGCTTTTTCAACCGTGGTAATATCACCGTTAGCCACTACGGGTATTGAAATAGCCTGTTTAATTGCTTTAATCGTGTCGTATTCCGCATTACCTTTATAAAAGTCATTACGTGTTCGACCATGTACTGCTAATGAAGCAATACCGTTATCTTCAGCAATTTTTGCTATTTCAATGCCATTGCGGCTATTTTCGCACCAACCTGTACGAATTTTTAACGTCACCGGTATATCTACCGCTTGCACCACAGATTTAACAATTGCTTCAACCTGCGTTGGCTCTTTTAATAGCGCAGAACCCGCTAACTTTTTATTTACCTTTTTTGCTGGGCAGCCCATATTAATATCAATAATCTGTGCGCCATTCTCAGCATTAACTTTTGCAGCAAAAGCCATTTCTTCAGGGCAACTACCAGCAATTTGTACTGACTGAATTCCTGCTTCTTTGCAATGCACTGTACGTTGTTTAGATTTATCGGTATTCCAAACTTTAGGATTAGACGAAATCATTTCTGAAACAGCTAAACCTGCACCTAACTGACAACATAATTGCCTAAAAGGTTGATCAGTAATGCCTGCCATTGGAGCAAGTATTACCTGACTATTTAATTGATACGGACCTATCTTCACACTGTTGCTTTTTTGAGCTGCTAGTCAAAAGGGCGCTAAGTTTACGTGTTTTTTTTTCAATTGGAAAGCATAGAATTTGAACAATTTTTAACTTTTTTCCACTTTTTAATGTTGACATTTGCCAAAGTTTTAAAGTGGATACAAAACGTACAATTACTTAACAAATATGTTGACATTAGTCACAAAAAAGTCTTTGAAGTATTTGCTCGAATTAATAGCTACATTATGGCAAGGTAAAGGGCTAGAACATTCATGCTAAGTTAATAAAATACAATAAAATTATGCATACATCATTAAAGTTACCCATCACTAATGTATATGGAAAAGGCGATTACAGTGTTGTAATACATTTAGGCAGTGAACAAGCCCCCGTTAATTTATTGCTTGATACTGGCAGTAGCACTCTAGTAGTAAAAGAAGGAACTTATCAAACAAAGCATGACAAACAATTAACACCTTCGGCAATTGCCCAAGAAGTTAATTATGGTATTGGCGGCTGGAATGGGCCAATTATAAATAGCAGCATTACCTTAAGTGACTATGATTTAGCAGATAAAAATAAATTGGGAGTAAACCAGTTATCTCTCACAAAAGGCGCTTTTGCGGTTACTGCTTCGACTGAGCAAGTTGCTACCTTTGGAGATGCCGACGGCATATTAGGTTTAGCTTATCACCACCTTAATAAAAGTTTTAATTTAAGTAGTTACTTTGAACAGCAAAACATTACCCCTGCCTCAACTTACCCTTGGCCATTTACTAAAGAAACAACCACGTCGCCTAGCAGTATAGATTTAAAAGCGTTTAAACAATTTCTATGGCAACACCCTGAACACAATATTCAGCCTTTTTTTACCGTACTAGAAGAGGAACATTTAATCGCAAACAAGTTTGCTTTTTATAGCAAGCGCTCAAGTGTCTTTGTTGACAAAGCCAATAAAGATATCAACCTAGCTACCGCAACCAAGGAAGAGATAGAGCCACTCATTCAGTTATCTGAAAACCAAGGTGCGTTAATTCTTGGCGGCGGCGAAGAGCAAACGGAGCTTTACCAAGGTACTTTTCAAAATGTAGCCGTGTCGCACGATGTTTATTACAACCTTGAACTTGTCTCTGTACAAGTTGGCAATAAGCTCGCTATAAAGGCAGCACCACTTGAGCAAAGCCATGTAAAAAGCTATTTCACTAACGCCATTATTGATACAGGTGCTGGTGCGGTGGTATTAACCGCTGAAATTTATAAGCAAGTCATTAAAGACTTAATAGCGACAAACCCAAGTTTTGAGGCTTTACTTACCCCTTTCAAAGATTACAAAGAACAATATACCGGTATTGATGCCAGTTTAATTAATTTAGCGCAGTGGCCAACCATTTACTTTAATTTTATTGCTGAAGCCGACAAACAAACGAAAGCCGTAGATGCAAACCAAAGCGCAGAAACCGCACCGCTTGATAAAGAACTCATTAAACTCGCCTGTCAACCTGAAACCTACTGGCAAATAAACACCCCTAAGTATGGTAAAGCATGCTTTAAGTTTTTAAGCCAGTTACCGCAATGGCCTAACCAATCCATTATTGGTTTACCTTTATTAAATAATTATTATGTGATTTTTGATCGCAGTGAAGATACCAATGGCGTCGTTAAGTTTGCCGATAAAACAAACAGTTGCCCTTAAAAGGTGTTACTAATAAAGGGTAAATCTGATATTTTAGCATTAAGAATAGTCAATCATGGTAATGAAAGTAATGTCAGGTAGTTTAACATGTGTCGGTACAGGCATGACTTTAGGGGCGCACGTAAGCCCAATCGCACTAAGCCATATTGAACATGCTGACGTAGTATATTCACTAATGGCCAATGGTTTTGCACAAAAATGGTTAGAAGGTATTAACGATAACGTCCATAGCCTGCAACACTTCTACGAAGAAGGTAAAAACCGCAATATTACCTACAACGAAATGGTTGAAGCCATTTTAGACGCCGTGCGCGAAGGTAAAAAAGTGGTTGCCGCCTTTTATGGACACCCCGGCGTTTTTGCCTGTGTTGCCCATCGCGCCATTAAAAAAGCCAAATTAGAAGATTTACCTGCTAGCATGGAGCCAGGAATATCAGCAGAAGATTGCCTGTACGCAGATTTAGGTATCGACCCAGGTAATACTGGATGTGCACACTTTGAAACCAGCCAGTTCATGTTCTTTAAGCGCAATATTGATAACTCAGCCCATTTAATTTTATGGCAAGTGGCCTTAGCGGGTGATAAATCCTTAGGCAAGTTCTCTACAGGTAAAGCTTATCGTCAAGTATTGGTCGATTTATTGTTAGATCACTACCCTGCTGATCATCAAGTGATTTTATATGAAGCAAAAGGTATTGCTATAGATACCATGCGCGCCGATAAAATTACGCTTACAGAATTGGTTGATGCTGAATTGCACATGCATACCTCACTGGTGGTTCCGCCAAGTAGAAAAATGCAGCCTAATGAAGAGATACTTGCTAGGTTGGCGCAAATAGATAAAAAAGAAGAGCGCGCTAAAAACGGGCCTAAACTGACATTAGTGCTATAAATTTTAGTAGAGATTTTGCATGCACAGTTTTACCACAAAGCGCTTGCTTATCCGTCCTTTCATACAGGAAGATGAATCGCTGTATTGTCAGTTATTTATCGATGAAAAAGTCATGCGCCACTCTGGTGGTGTTATTAAATTAGAGCAAGCCCAAAAGAACTTTGCTAACTCACTAAAAGCGATTAAAAAAAAGAAAAAATCAGTATTTAATTGGGCAATAGTTGAAAAAGAAAGTCTCGAGGTAATAGGCTTTCAAGCCTTGTCATGGCTAAAACCTAGTCACCCCCCTAAACCCAATAAAGAAGAAATCAATCAAGTAGAGATTGGCATTATGTTATTAACTAAAGCTAACGGAAAGCAATACCCCGAAGAAGCCATGGGTGCCTTAATGGAATATGCCTTTAACTACCAAAATATAGATAGGATAAACGCCTTTTATGCTAGTAAAAACCTAGCTACCAAGCGTTTTCTAAAAAAGTTACAATTTACTTTTGAGCCAACCCTACAACCCACAAGAGCTGAAAATGGCTATCAATATTTTGATAAACCCCAATGGCAGCAACGGTTAATCACTAACGTTATTGACTAAATTTTTATATTTTTCTCATAAGAAAACAGCCCAAAGTTTAGATAACCACATTTAAAATAACATCCCGAAAAACACGTTGCTAATATAAGACAAAATCTGCTACTTTTATTCAACTATTCAGTAGTGATACAGTTTTGTAACTCACTAAACTATCAGTTGAGATTACGCAATAAAAATGGAGTAAACCTATGAATAAAGTAGTAGAAATTTTAACAGAAATGGCTCAGAATTCGTCATCAGATATAGAGCAATTAGTCACGCAAGTAACCTCTGAACAGGCTGAAGCAATTATCAAGAAAGATATTACTAGTTTAGAGCGTCAACTAGATATCTGTCCTGATATTAAATGCTTTATTATACCTGCTGAAGACGATGAACCTTCAGAAAATGATAAAGAAGAAACTGAGAGCAAATCATTAATTAATTTTTAAGTAAAGTAATTTTATGAATAGTAATAAACTTAATGTGTATATTTTTAATTTACTTTTATTGCTATTCCCTGCTTTATTAATTGCTAATGATCTAAATGACATGTTACTAGAAGCAGAGGAAATTAAAAGTAATAACCCTGTAAAATTTTCTTCGTTACTCGAAACTCTAAACACTAAGTTAAATAGCCTTTCAAAACAACAAGCCAATCATCTAAAATATCTTAATGCATATGAAATAGCATTTGCGGGAGACACAACAAAGGCTATTGCTATTTTAAAAGACATCATAAATTCTGACGCAACCCAACTAATTAAATATCGCTCTCGTCTCTCTATTATTAATTTTCACGGGTACGACAGAAACTGGGCTGACGGTTTATCTAATTTAAAAGTACTACTTGAAGAACTCCCTAAAATCAATAACGAGCAATACCAAAAAGACGGCCTAGCTTTAGCGGCAATGTTTTATAATCAAATAGGCCAGTACTCTTTAGGGTTAACTTACGCAAATCAGCTAGAAAACCAAACAAAAGATGCTAGACAAAATTGTCTAGCTAAAATGTTTAAATTTGAATCAATTTTTTACACCACAGATTTAAAAGTTAACCCTATAGAAATTAACTCGGCAATAAAGGCTTGTAATTCTGAGCCAATAGCAGCAAATTTACTTCGTACTTATGTCGCTGAAATGCATATTGAGGATGAACAGTTTGAAAGTGCCAACACATTATTATTAAAGCATGTCCATGAAGTTGAATCAGCAAAATATGTTAGATTAATTGTAAGGTTTTACTCCCTAATTGCTGAGACATATTTTAAACAAAGTGACTTTGAGCGCAGTTCTCTTTATTCTAAAAAGACCATTGAAAAAGCTATTAATATACCGACGACTCAAGGTGTTATCAATGCATATAAATTTCTCTATCAGATAGCAAAAGAACAAAAAGATTTCCCTACCTCACTGCTTGCTCACGAAAAATATTCACAACTAAATCAACTGCATACAGATGAAATAACAGCCAAGCACTTTGCATATCAACTTGCAGAGCATAAATCACTTGAGCAACAAAGTAAGATAAGCTTACTTAACGAAAAAAATACTCTACTCGAAACAAAACAAGCCTTATCAAAAGCTGAGGTTGCAAACACCCGCTTAATAGTTATGGTGCTAATTATCAGCCTGTTGCTATTCACCTTCTGGGGCGGGCGTTTATACAAAGCCCATAAACGTATAAAAGAATTGGCCGAGTTTGATGCCTTAACGGGTATATTTAATCGTGGTCACTTTACTCATGTAGCTACAAGTGCACTAAGTTATTGCAAGAGTGCTAAGCAAGATTTAAGTGTTATTATGTTCGATTTAGATCACTTTAAATCGATTAATGATATGTATGGTCATGCTACCGGTGATTGGGCGTTAAAAGAAACCATTAAAGTATGTCAAAATGTGGGGCGTAAAAATGATGTTTTTGCTCGATTAGGGGGGGAAGAATTTTGTATTTTATTACCCAGCTGTCATATTCGAAGTGCCGCTTTAGTCGCTGAACATTGTAGAAGTGCCATCGAAGATATTGTTACCGAGGCTTCAGGTCATGACTTTAAAATAACCGCTAGCTTTGGCATCACAGATGCTAAAACCTCTGGATTTGAATTAGAAAAACTCCTCGCTGATGCTGATGAAGCAGCCTATGACTCTAAAAAATCGGGTAGAAACCGTATTACCGTATTCACAATTAATGAAGAGCCCGAGCAAAAACAATTAGATAACTCGTGGAGTATTTCATAAGTCCATTTTTATCAACATTCAAGGTTGACCAAAAGGTTCATTAATTAAATTGATTTGATTACCATTTTACTGTTACTTTAGCTTTCTTAACACTCCACTATTAAAGGAAAGGAAAGGAAATGAGTAATATTATTAATACTCTTGAGTTATTAGCTAGTGATGCTTTATACACTAATGATGGCAAAGTTATTGAGTTAATTAGCAGTTTGAGCATAGAACAAAAACAAAGAGAGGCTATCTTAGAGAAGGATAGTGATAAATTAGCAAAAACAATTTCTGATCTTCCAGATATTAAAGCTTTCGCCCCTGTTATTCCTGCTGAAGATGACGAGCCCGAAGAAGCGGAAGATGATAAAACAAAAAATATTAACCACGCAGTTAACTTTTAACGCTCTGTTAGGTGTTTCACATAATGATAAGCGGTTTAAAGTTTTTAATAGCTAGATACGTCATCTTATTAATGCCGCTAATTTTCACTTTTTTATCATTTTTTTTATCTGCAAATACTTACCTTACTGAAACAGATATAAATAAAAAGATAGAGCTAGCCGAAGTAAATAAGCGATCTAACCCTCAATTATTAAAATCAATATTAGATGAATTAGAGGTTCAACCTGCTCTTACTGCGTCGCAAGAGATCAACATAGATTTGCTCTATATTTCGTATTATATTTTTGTTGGTCAATATGATAATGCTGAAATACAAATAAGAGATTTATTAAGCAAAAACATTGATGATTTAACTCGCTTCAGGGCTAATTATTCACTCATTGTTGTTGCCACAGCTACCAAAAATTGGCTGCAAGGCTTCCCAGTAATCACCAAAAACTCCAAAATTTTACCTTTTATAGAAGATATAACACATATTCAGAATTATTTATTAACCACAATAATCTTCTACAATCAGTTAGGACAATACTCATTAGCGTTAAGTTATATTGAGCAATTTACTCAATACGATTTATCAGCAATACAAGATTGTTGGATTACTCAATTATCTTTAGAAGCTAAATTTAAGCTTAATAAACTAACGCTAAACGATAATGCAATTGATGATGGAATAACGAAGTGTGTGAATGCAAATTACACTATTGTTACTAATATCATTCGAATCTACAAAACAAAATTATATTTACAAAACGACAAACCTGAAGATGCTTTAAATTTTATTCAACAATACCTTTTCGAAATATCTAACACTAAATACCCTATGCTCATCGCAGAGATGAGTAATACAATTGCAAAGGCTTATTGGAAAGTCGGAGACACTACTAAAAGCAAAGAGTTTGCACTCAACGCACTTGCCGCAAACCAAGATTTATCTAATGTATTACAAGGCGTGGATACATACTATATTCTTTATCAAGTTGCTAAAAAACAAGGCGACTCTACCTTAGCTTTAGAATATTACGAAAAATATGCGGAAATAGAAAAAGCTAATTTGGAAGGTGAAAAAGCTAAGCACTTAGCTTTTCAGTTAGCAGAACATAAAGCCTTTGAACAAGAAAGTCGTATCAAGCTTTTAAATGAGAAGAATACCTCATTAACTGCCAAGCAAGCATTAGCTGAAGCCGAAGTGGCAAATATTCAACTTGTTATAGCTATGTTAACTTTATGTTTAGCCTTAATTATTTTATGGGGGGGGCGCTTCTATAAAGCCCATATGAGAATTAAAGAACTCGCTGAGTTCGATGCCTTAACAGGTGCGCACAACCGAGGGTACTTTACCCATATAGCTACGAGTACATTAAATTATTGTAAAAGTGCAGCTCAAGATATAAGTGTCATTATTTTCGACTTAGATCACTTTAAATCGGTGAATGACACCTACGGCCATGCCACAGGTGATTGGGCTTTAATCGAAGCTATAAGCGTTTGTAAAGATTTAGGTAGACAAAACGATATATTTGCCCGACTAGGCGGCGAAGAGTTCTGTATATTGCTACCAAGTTGTGACATACGTACTGCAGCTCTGCGCGCTGAGCAGTGTAGACAAGCCATTGAAAATATTTGCACAGAAAACTCTGGTCATGACTTTAAAATCACCGCTAGCTTTGGCGTAACCGACGCTAAAACATCAGGTTTTGAATTAGAGAAACTCCTCGCTGATGCTGATGAAGCAGCTTATAATTCTAAAAAATCGGGTAGAAACCGTATTACCGTATTTACTATTAATGAAGAGTCAGAGCAAAAGCAATTAGATAGCTCGTGGAGTATTACTTAACACAAACTCTAGACAGATACTTTAATCAAAAGGGCGATTGCCCTCGCCCTTTTTGATATAGATTACTTATGATTTAGCAGGATTATTTTCGTTGTCCGTTTAATCTTACCCATTCTTCTTGCACGGTAACAGGCTCCATATCACACCATTGCCCATAGATACTTTGTAAAGCTTCTGCTTGTTCTTCTAGTACACCTGAAAGCGCTAACAAGCCCTTATCGCCAACATATTCCATGATAGTAGGTGCTAACTCACGAAGTGGGCCTGCTAAAATATTGGCAACCACAACATCGGCTTTAAACTTAGGTTGGTCTTTAGGTAAATACAGCTCAAGCCTATCAGCAACATTATTGCGTTCAGCATTGGCTTTACTTGCTTGTAAAGCTTGCGGGTCAATATCAATACCTATCACTTTTTTAGCACCAAGCTTTAAGGCTGCCAGTGATAAAATACCTGAACCACAGCCAAAATCGACTACCGTTTTTCCTTCAAGATCTAAACCGTCTAACCATGTTAAACACAATGCCGTGGTTGGGTGTGTTCCTGTACCAAACGCAAGGCCAGGGTCTAACATCACATTAACCGCATCTGGCTCAGGGATATCGAGCCAACTTGGGCATATCCACAAGCGGTTGCCAAACTTCATTGGGTGGAAATTGTCCATCCACTCACGCTCCCAATCCTTGTCTTCTAACTGTTCAAGTTTGTATTGCATGTCTTGTTTATCTGGATGAATACTACGTAAGTAATTAAGTACTTTGTCCATGTCATGGCTTGCATCATATAAGCCCATTACGACGGTATTCGCCCAGTAAATAACTTCATCACCTGGTAAGGGTTCATAAATAGGCGTGTCTTGTGCGTCAATAAAGGTAACAGCTTGCGCGCCACAGGCAGATAACATATTCGAGTATTTTTCAGCGGTTTCTTCGTTGGCACTTAATCTAAGTTGTATCCAAGGCATGTTCGGTTCTCAGTATTTAAAATATCAAAGCTAAATAGTAGCCATAAATAAGCTTGATACTAGTTTACCATTCATTACTGCTAGAGTAGGAACTAATTCACTACAATACGAGAAAAATAATGCCTACACCTATGCTAGATTTACTTCCTGATTTGTTTGATGACTATGCAAGCCAGCTAACATTAGCCCAACCATTATTTACAGACTTTGGCAAAAAAAAGATATTCTATGGTGAAATCGTAACCGTTTCCTGTTTTAACGATAATTCAAAAGTAAAAGAGCTGGTTGCGACCAATGGAACAGGTAAAGTGATGGTGGTTGAAGGAAAAGCCAGTCTAAGTAACGCATTACTTGGCGATATGTTGGCTGAAAAAGCGGTATTGAATGGTTGGCAAGGTATTGTTATTAATGGCTGTATACGCGATTCAGGCACTATAGCAACTTTAGATTTAGGCGTAAAAGCGCTGGGCTGTAACCCGATTAAAACGGAAAAACTCGGTGCTGGTGAAGTTAATGTTCCCGTCAGCTTTGCCGGTATTGAATTTGTTCCGGGTCAATTCATTTACGCTGATAGTAATGGTATTGCGGTTTGTGAATCGTCGTTAAAAGTTATTTAAGCCGTAAATAAGTCAAACTAGATTAAGGTATTTGGTTTTTGCCTATGTTAATGTTTGCTTCATTGTAATAATTAAGCAAAATTAATTAGGTTTTTTAATGAAGTACTTTCCCGTTTTTCTTGATGGTTCGAAAATTTCAGCCATGGTTGTTGGTGGTGGAGAAGTTGCAGCACGTAAAATTGAGTTGCTACTAAAAACCACAACTAACATCACTATTATGGCTAGTGACGTAAATGAAGGCGTTGCTCGTTTAATCAATGAAAATAAGTTGAATTGGCTACAACATAATTACCAAGCGGGTCATTTAACCGGTATCAGCTTAGCGATAGCAGCTACCGATGATAAAGATGTCAATGAAGCTATATATCACGAAGCTGTTGCAGGTAATATTTTAGCTAACGTGGTTGATCAACCTGAATTATGCACTTATATCACTCCCGCCATTATTGATCGCTCGCCTATGATTATTGCCTTATCTAGCTCGGGCAGTGCACCGATACTTATTCGTATGTTACGAGAGCAAATAGAAAAAATACTACCTGAAGGCTATGGTCGTTTAGCTGATTTTTCATTGAAGTTTAGAGATCACGTCAAAGCTCGTGTAAAAGGTATTCGTAATCGAAGAACCTTTTGGGAAAATACCTTACGAGGTAATATAGGTAACGCTATTTTAGCAGGCAACCAACACGAAGCTGAGCAACAATTAATTGCCAGCTTGAAAGAAGAAATAGCCCCTCCTCAAGGTGAAATTACTTTTATTCACACGAAAGACGGTAACCCAGACAATTTAACATTGAGCGCTCATAGAGCCATGCAATTTGCCGATGCTGTTTTTTATGATGATGACGTAAATATTGGCTTAATAGAATACATTCGCCGTGATGCTGAAAAGTTTCCTCAAAGCATCACGTCAAATATATTAATTAATTACCAGCATGCTTTGGAGCTAGCCGAAAAAGGTCAGCAAGTGATTTATTTACTCGCAGGTAATGAAGAGTTACCAGCCAATGCCGCATTAGAAAACAGTACAATATCTACGCAATCTTTCATCAGTGGCGGAAAATAGCGTTTCATATTCCTTTCAAAGTTAAACCCTCTCCCCTTTATTACTCTAGCCTATAAAGGGGACTGTTCAATTTGTCAGCATTTTTTACAAGTAGAGTGAAAAACATACAACCCCATATAATAAACTTCTTTTTTTTCAATAAAATAGTCACTTTGGCGCAAACTATGCAATATCTCCTATGAATGGATTACCACTTATAGCTTTAGAGTTTTTATTAGTAGTACTGTCTTATATTTCAGGCAATTCATTAGGAAAGACTAATTAAAGTGTATTTTAAATTTATACTGCAAAGGAGTAAAAAATGAACACGCTTAAAAAGATTTTAGTTACATTCACTTTTTCAATGCTAAGTATTGCTTTTTCAAGTAATGCAACGCCAATAACCGCATGGGACTTCATCGTAGATTCAGCATTTACTGGACCAACAATTTATACTGCTGGTACAGGAACACCAACGGAGTCTAACACCAATACATTCTTTAATGCCCCGACAACACTTTCTTGGGGTGATCAAGAGGACCAGAGCTCTTTAGATATTTCTTCAGGAAGTAACGGTAATGTTTGGGGTAATAATTTAGCCAACGGCACAGCAGCTCAAACTGCTTTGTTAGTGCACAACAACATTACTATTCCGGGCGGATCTAGTGTGTTACAAAGCACAGTGTTAAGTACCGTTTTACAAGTAACCCCAGCGGGTCTTCCGTTTCCATTAGTTCCACCACCAGCGATTGCTTTTGATATTTTCTTTAAAGAAACGCCTAATGTAGGTGGCTTATGTGGCGGTGTTGCTTGTGCGAATGATATTTTTGTTATCACTATGCCGCCAGGTGTCATATTTAATCAAGGTGAAGGTACGTTGAACCAACAATTTGGTATAGGACAATACACCTATAACACTGAATTAAAATTAGTTAGCACAACAAATGGTTCAGGCTTAGCTGTACTAAACGATGCCATTTGTAACCGCGTTCCTGGTGCTAGTAATGGCTGTGTTGGTTTAACCACATTAGAAAAAGAGTCAAATGAATTTAAGGTTATGATGAAAATAACCCAAGTTCCTGAGCCTTCAGTAATATTGCTAATGAGCTTAGCTTTATTTGGCATTTTCGCTAGTATGCGAAACAAACACATTTAGCAGTTAATGAGATTCATTAAACGACTAATGTGTTCAATAAAGTAAAATACACTTTATTCAAAATACAAAAGCAGCCATAGGCTGCTTTTTTCTTATATGCATAGTTGTAGCCTATATATTAGCAATGGTTTAACATAGCACTATTCATTTTTCCGCCTTGCTTACACATGATAGACACCACCTTATTATCACTTTTTATTCCTACTTTTTTTTTAGTCAGCATAACACCGGGCATGTGCATGACATTAGCCATGACACTAGGTATGTCGGTAGGTATTAGAAAAACTTTATGGATGATGTACGGTGAGCTACTCGGTGTTGCTATTGTTGCTATTGCTGCCGTTATTGGTGTTTCAGCAATAATGTTAAAATACCCCCAGTTGTTTAATGTTTTAAAGTTTATTGGCGCAGGTTACTTACTGTATATTGGCGTGAGTATGTGGCAATCGAAAGGAAAGTTAGCTTTATCTTCAGCTGCCGAAAAAACATCCAACATAGCAGCTAAGCAATTATTTACACAAGGTTTTATCACGGCTATTGCCAATCCTAAAGGTTGGGCTTTCATGATTTCATTACTACCTCCTTTCATTAATACACAGCTATCCCTCGCCCCGCAATTAAGTATTTTAATTACTGTTATCTTGGTGTCTGAATTCTCTTGTATGATGATTTATGCAACTGGCGGAAAAACGATTGCGAAGCTATTAACGCAAGCAGACAATGTAAAGTTACTCAATAAAATTTCAGGTGTTCTGATGATGTTAGTCGCACTTTGGCTAGCTTTAAGCTAATTTAATCTCTGCACCCGATTAGGTTTGATAAATTAGTGCGCCGCTACTTAAAAACGATTAAAATAACCATAGTATTTAACGTGCTTTCTAAATTTTAAAGCATTTATGTCTTCATTTATCTAGTTAACCTCAGCTCGGGTTAAGAGATAAGTTAATCGTTTGAAATGTTAGACTTGTGGTTTTAGCAACTCACTAGCTTGATAGTTTTTCTTAATTCAAGGCAAATTCATTAAGAATAGTTATTCTATTGTTTATGAATTTAACACAGAAGTAAGGAGAAATAGCTGCTAGGGAGCTATTTATTATCCCGAGCTGAGGTTAGTTAACTATATGTCAAAAATCCCCCTTCCTAGCTGTTTTACTCCTTTTACCCACAATGTATGTGATGTGTTGTTACCAAAACAATTTACTTACCCTTTTTGTTATAAACCCCACAAACTTGCTGAATTAGCGTGTAACGAGTTACAGCAAAAGCTCACTCATTTTCATCCGCTAAACCTCAAGCAGAAAGGGAGAATGTACGGCGTGCTCATTGTTAAATCACCGACAGGTGAGTTAGGTTACCTATCGGCATTATCAGGAAATGCTAATGACTGTAAGAATGAGATCAATGTTGATATAAATTTTGTTCCTGCTATTCATCAAACTACCGATAAAACAGCGCAAGATATAGCAAAACAAAGTCAAATAAATGCCATAAACAGTGAGATAGCACAGCTAGCATCAAGCCCTAAACTTGTTGAGCTAACACAATTATTCACCCGTCAAAATGCGCAAGCCAATGAACAGGTTTACCAATTACAATCAACACTACGTAACAATAAAAAACAACGGAAAGAAAAGCGCTTATGGCTAGCTAGTGCAAATTTACCTGAAGATGAATACCGAAATATCAGCATCGATCTTTCAAGGCAAAGTGTTACTGACAAAAAAAGGTTAATTGCATTAAAGACAGAATGGGATCAACGCCTTGCAGCAACAGAGCAACAATTATCTAAATTAACCAGCGAAATAGAATTACTTAAAAAAGCACGAAAGAAACTGTCTTCAAAATTACAAAAAGAGTATTTCAAACAATATCAACTGCTTAATATTCAAGGCGTTCAAAAAGATTTATTAGAACTATTTAGAGATACTATTCAACAAAAGCCACCTGCTGGGGCTGGTGATTGCGCCGCTCCAAAGCTATTGCAATATGCTTTTTCTCATCACTTAACGCCCGTTTGTATGGCCGAATTCTGGTGGGGTGAACAACCGAAATCTGAAATACGTAAGCACTTACACTTTTATCCTGCTTGCCAAGGTAAATGCCAACCTATCTTGACACATATGCTTAACGGCATGGATGTTGAAGAAAACCCGTTATTAAAAAACCCCGCTGAGGGAAAAGAATTAGAGATAATTTATAGCGATGAACATTTAGTGGTGGTCAACAAGCCCGCTGATTTCCTTTCCGTTCCAGGGAAAACAATTCAAGATTCTGTTTATACGCGCATTAAAGATTTGTTTCCACAAGCGACTGGCAGCTTGATTTTGCATCGTTTAGACATGGCAACCTCAGGGTTATTAATACTCGCATTAAATGAGCGCGCACATAAGCATTTACAGCATCAATTTATTGATAAGAAAATCAACAAGCGCTATGTTGCGATTATTGATGGCTTACTAACTGAAGAGTCAGGTAAAATAACTTTACCGTTACGTGGTGATTTTGATGATAGGCCAAGACAAATGGTATGTTTTGAGCATGGCAAAAAAGCAGAAACACACTGGCAAGTTATTGAGCAAAAGCATAATCAAACCAAGCTCTTTTTATACCCAATTTCAGGTAGAACTCACCAATTACGAGTGCACTGTGCCCACCCTCAAGGATTAAATATGCCCATTATCGGTGACGGTCTATATGGAACACACTCCACAAGACTTCATTTACATGCACAACGTTTATCTTTTATACACCCGATAACCAAACAAGAGTTAACCTTTGAGATAGAAGCTAATTTTTGAGTTGTTTATACTGTCTATTTTTTTTACACGCAAAGATAAAAAAGCACAACAAAACGACTTAACCACCTGTTTATATTGAACTTTTGGGTGTTGGCGCACAAAATGCTTAATGAGCTCTTTTTCATACTCTAAAAAGGAAGTAACTTGAACACACAAACTATCAAAGTAGCTTTAATTGGCTTAATGCTAACATTTAGCGCTTACTCAAATGCCGGCTTAATCGGTGTATTTGGTAATAACTCAAATAATAATATCGTTAATTTTTTAAATGCTAACGGCCACACCGCGGTTAACTTTGGCGGTTCAGCTACTGCAGCACAGTTAGAAGGCCTAGACGCCGTTATTGGTTTACGTGCCGATGGTAACAACGACGTGTTAAATTTCGTTTTAAATGGCGGTTTATATATTACTGAATGGAGAGCAGCTGAGTGGGCACTAGATGTTGCTAATATGCTTAATGCAGACGGTGGTAATAATATACATTTTGGTAGTGATACTAATATTACACAATCTGGACTTCCCAGATTTCACTAGACAGTTTCTAACTCAGAAAAATACGCTTCCTCAAATTTAGCAGGTGATACACCGCCTGTATGTGAGTGACGCTTTTTAGGATTGTAAAACATTTCTATAAAATTAAATATCTCGGTTTTCGCATCGTTACGTGTCGAGTATATCTTCTTTTTAATAATATGCTTTTTGATCGTTGCGAAAAAGCTCTCAGCAACCGCATTATCATGGCAATTACCTCGACGACTCATCGAAGGTACAAGCTTATGCTCTTTCATCAATGCTAAGTAATCTGAACTGCCATATTGGCTACCTTGATCCGTGTGTACCATCACTTTAGATTTTGGCTGGCGTTGATAAACCGCCATTAGCAATGCTTTCATTACTAAATGCTTATCCATATTTTTATCCATCGACCACCCGACAATGCGTCGTGAAAACAAATCCATAACCGTTGCTACATACAAGAAGCCTTCGTAGGTCCTCACATAGGTAATGTCACTCACCCACGTTTGATTAGGCGCAGGAGGATTGAATTGACGTGCGAGTAAGTTATCAGCAATACGTGATGTTTTACCGCCTTTTATGTGGCGACGTTTATAGCCTATTTGCGCTCTGAGTTTATGCTCACGCATGATCTTAGCAACTCGGTTAACACTGCATTGTTCACCAGCTTCACGTAAATCTGCGTGTATCCAAGGACTACCGTAAGTACCACCACTGGCCACATAATATTCCTTTATCAACTTAAGCAAGCGTATATCTTCTATTGCTCTGTCACTTAAAGGCTTTTTTAACCATGCATAGAAGCCACTTCGGTGTAACTTGAACAGCCTGCACATCGCTAGGATTGAAAACTCATCTTGATGATCACGAATGAAGCCGTACTTTACTCTGGGTTGCTGGCAAAGTACCTTGCGGCCTTTTTTAATATGTCCCGTTCCTCCGTGACACGTTTTAATTCAGCTTCCAGCCTGGCTATACGTAGTTGTTCGTCAGACGATTTCGATGGTTTAGGCTTGTCTGATAATTGGCTACGCCAGTGATATAACGTTTTAGTACAAATACCTAAACGTTCTGATACTTCTGCAACAGAATAACCACGTTCAGTGGTTTGTTTAACTGCTTCAATTTTAAATTCTTCGGTATACCGTTTGCCTTTGCTCATAAACACCTCTAATTGAAGTTACAATGTAACTCATTTGGTGTCTAGTAAAGTCTGGGAAGTCCAATCTGATTTAGCTTTGTCTATGGGCTTAGGCAATGGTTTATCTAATCCTTATAGCGACGGGCAAAGAACTGAATTTCAATGGACTCTTCAAAACATTGGCGCTGAAGTTGATATTTTAGCAACGAGAGAAGGTGCAATCCCTGCTATTTTAGGTGGTGCTGTTGGTAATGGTTACGCTTTTATTAATACGTTAGACTGGGCTGATGGCTTTGGTAGCGGTGCACACAGCAGTGGTACTTGGTTATTAAATGCCTTATCAGCTGATGTTAATGACATTCCTGAACCTTCTACTATTGCAATGTTCGGCTTAGCGTTACTTGGTTTAGCTTCAAGAAAATCAAAAAGAGTATAAAAGTTAACTAAATAATTAGGGGCTGTTGATCTTTCGCGATTAAATTTTGTTCGAGCTAAAAGCGTTTTATTCGCGGCGAGTAGTGTGCAGCTTAGTCATTCTAAGCAAATACTACTCAACAAAGCGTAAAATGCTTTTAGCCGAATCCTTCGGACAGCGTTTGTTGGTCATTTTTACGGCGTTATCGCCTTTTTATGTGGAATAACCACATGACAAAGGCTCTTCCTTGTACAAATGCCCAACAAAAAGCTGCAAAAACAACCCCGAAAGATCAACAGCCCCTAGTAACTTTAATTAAAAATAGCACCTTCAGGTGCTTTTTTTATACAGTTTTGGGTACTTATATGGCTAAGTCAATAATGGTTACTTAATCACAAGCGCAACACCACGATGACCATCACCTTGTTGAGAAGCCGCTTGATACTCTCCATTCACAGTTGAAATCATATGCAAGTCACCAAAATCTCTTTTTACCATTTTATACCCTTTATCTTTTAAAGATTTTAGCGCTGCTTCATTCATATCTGTGTAATGTTCTATTTGATCTTTTGGCCATAGTTGGTGATGAAAACGCGCCGCATTTACCGCTTCATTTGCTGTCATATTAAATTCAATACTATTGAGGATTGATTGATAAACAGAGCTGATAATAGTTGTTCCACCTGGAGAACCCGTAACAATATCAACCTTATTTTCTTTAAGTAAAATAGTTGGAGACATGGATGAAAGCATTCTTTTATTCGGCTGTATTTCATTTGCTGTTCCACCTAGAGCACCAAACACATTTGCTACACCGGGCTTGGCGCTAAAGTCATCCATTTCGTCATTGAGAATAAAGCCTGCACCTTCAACAATTACACCACTGCCAAAGGTATAGTTAATCGTTGTGGTGTTAGAGACTGCATTACCCCATTTATCAACAATTGAAAAATGCGTAGTATCTCGACTTTCTTCCAACCCTGGTTCAACGTGTTTGGTGTTTGAAATTTTCTGGAAGGAGATTTCTTTTGCCCTGTTGGCTAAGTAGTTTTGATTTAATAATGAAGCCACAGGTACCTCTATGAAATCGGGATCACCGAGATATTCAGCTCTATCAGAAAAAACACGTTTACCAATCTCGGCGAGTGCATGTATGTATTGCGCAGAATTGTGTCCTAAAGGTTGCTCTCCTTTAACTAAGTCATACATAGTTAACCATTGTAGTACAGCAATACCACCTGAGCTTGGTGGCGGGGCTGTAACAACAGTATAGTCTCGCCAACTTTTCACTAATGGTTTACGCCATTTTGCTTGATAAGCAGCTAAATCTTCTTTAGAAATAATACCGCCATTGTTTTTCATAAAGTCACTGATAATTTTTGCCGTTTCACCTTGATAAAAACCATCCCTTCCATGAAGTGATATGCGCTTCAAGGTTTCAGCAAGTTCTGGTTGAATAAAGGCTTTACCTGTTTGTGCTGATGAAAAGTATTTAGCAAAATTCACTATGTGGCCTTGTCTCTCAAAACTTTCGATACGCCAATTAATATTCTCTTTTAAGACGGGGTGAACAATAAACCCTTCTTGTGCTAATTTTATTGCAGGTGAAAGCAAGTATTGCCAAGATTTTGAACCATATTTTTTATGGGCTTGCCACATACCATCAACGGTACCCGGCACGCCAGCAGATAAAGTGCCATAGAGTGATAGGTATGGTATTACCTCACCATGTTTATCTAGATACATATCTCTATGAGCCTTAGTTGGTGCAACTTCCCGATAATCTAAAAAGTCAGTATTACCGTCTTTAAAAATTGTCATAAAACCACCGCCGCCAATATTCCCCGCTTCAGGTAAAGTCACGGCCAAAACAAATTGAGCAGCAATAGCAGCATCAACAGCATTACCTCCGTCCTTTAAAACCTGTTCTGATACTTTTGCACTGTAACTATCAGGCATAGCTACAGCAGCATTTGAAGCAGCATAGAGGTTAAATGAAAAACAAAAAACAATAACTTGCAGTGTAAATAATAAGAGTTTATTCATAGTGATATCTCGTTTTAATAGGCACTAATTTCTATTCAAAATAGGGTAAATACAACACTATTTCATCAATTTTTTGAGTCTAAGCACGCAAGGATTATTTTTACTCTTGTATGCTCAATTCTTTAATTATTAAAGCGATTTAAATATTGTTTTGCCATGTTATGAGCATAATCTAAAGCCAGTTCCTGAGCAATATTGACATCGGGTGTGACTCCCACACCTTCCCAGTGGCTAGCAGTTGTTGGGTGATTAGAAATCGCTATGGGTACAGAAACACTAAGATAATTATTTATTTTTTGTATTTGTACAATATACGCAACGCCCATGGTTTCTTCGCCAACTATCACGGCTTTATCTAAGTGTTTAAGCGTGTAACTAATAAACTCACCAGCATTGGCCACAAAGGCAGAAGTTAGAATATAAAGAGGAAACTCTTGTTTAAATTTTTCATTACCACCCGTTGCTAAGGCTTTAAGCGTTTTTGTTTTACTGTGTTTATCATAGGATATTGCACTAAGTTTTGTGTTTTCATGTACAAAAAAACTCATAATGTAATGAGCTAAGGTTATTGAATGCCCATCACTATTTCTTAGATCTACAATTAACGCATCAACATCAGACAATAATTGCAATGCTTGAAAAACCTCATGCTCTGCTTGGGGATTTTGAGCAAAACGTTTTAAGTTAAAATAGCCAATATTGTCAGATAAAATTTCTACATGACCAATATTAAACATATTTCTTTTGAAAGCTGCTGCTTCAATCGGTTGCTGTTCAATGACTAATGGATGATTAGATTCAACCACCTCAAGATAAATATCTTCGCTGGCATGCTTGATCACGGTATTCATTTTTTTCATCAATGAATACCAGTCATTAGTCCCATCAAACGATTCATTGGCGGCACTGCGCTGCAGTGCCTTTTCTATAAGCCTTGATTTTTCAGGAAATAAATACGACATATTTATTGTTTGAATGGCTTTTTCTATTGTTTCATTTATCTCTTCTTTAGATAACTTATCGTTAAGGTCATATAGATTCATTGCGAATGCAGGTGAAGTCGATACACTGAACCACAGTATTACGGGCATAATTACCCTAAAAAGTTTATTCATTTCATTTTCTCATTTAAGTCAAATTAATAACCAACAGATCTTGGCTATGGTGCAATAAAATAAATGAAACTAATCTTCGTAGGTCAGTCGTGCTTTATACAAAATATTACTGCTTTTCCAAGCAGAAATACTAGAACGCGAATTCTTTTTTAAGGTGAGAAACCATGGAGGTGCTACAGTAGGCTTATACCATTTAATCTTTAAGACGGGTAATGTAAATAAACCAATAAATGCAACAAATAAGTAGTGAGTGAAAACCTGTTCTACATGTGAGAAGTTTGACGCTTGATTGTGCGTCACTAACACGCCAATATCTAAAGTGGAATCATTCACTTTTTCTATAAACGATTGACTTTTATAAATAGAAGCTTGTTTTTCATTACTTACGGATGTCGTTATACCTAGCGTTAAAACTAACGCGATAATCGCTAAGCAATATGACAACCTTGAAAATAACATCAATACAAGAACTACAAAATAATTGAGTCGAAAGAGTGTAACATCGTTTAACACTTCATTAAAATTGCAAGGTTTAACGACAGGTTTTAATTAACTCATTTGATCTTTATACCTTTCATAACCGTACTTTAAGTATAAATCACAACCATTCGACAATTATTCATGAAGAGTTTTACTCAAAACGATCTTACTAGTATGGAATCTCGTTACAGAGCCCAATTGATAAACAGTTTATCTGGTTTTAAAAGTGCAAACCTTATTGGCACTATCGATAACCAAGGACAAACTAATGTAGCCATATTTAGTTCAGTTTTTCATTTGGGCGCATCGCCTGCACTAACAGGCTTTATAATACGACCGCACAGCGTAGATAGGCATACATTAGAGAATATCGAACAAACTCAAAGTTACACCATTAATCAAGTAGGTCAAAAATTCTGGCCAGCTGCTCATCAAACATCAGCGCGTTATGCTAAAAATGAATGTGAATTTGAACAAACGGGGTTATCTAAAACATTTATAGATGGCATAAAAGCCCCATTTGTTGCAGAAAGTTTGCTCAAGTACGCGTTAACACTAAAAGAAATAGTGCCCATTACCTTAAATAACACCTTGATGGTTATTGGTGAAATCACCAATATCTTATGTGAAGATTCTGCAATTACTGATGATGGCTATATTGATATTGAGTCACTCGGCACTGTCGCTATTTCAGGATTAGATAGTTATCACGAAAGCCAACGTTTATCACGCTTAAGTTATGCAAAACCTCATCAATTACCTGTGCATTTTTAGTCAACTCAATAACGTCCTGCTGTTGAAGGAGTTTATATGTTAACCATTTTTTATGATGGCAATTGCCCTTTATGTTATAGCGAAATGCAGAGCTTAAAGCGGCATGATCAAAACAACCTGATCAAGCTGGTGAATATTCATTCCAATGATTTTAATACATTGTATCCTGAAGTTAGCACTGAGAACGCGATGAAAATTCTTCATGGCGTTTACCAAAACAAGCAACTACTCGGACTTGAAGTCACTCATAGAGCGTGGACTTTAGTGGGTAAAGGCTTTTGGGTTGCCCCGTTAAACTGGCCTGTTATTAAAACCATGAGTCACTGGGTCTATTTACTGGTGGCAAAATATCGACATCCTATCTCTGCAAGGTTAGCAACATTGATGAACCTTGAGTCAAAGCAATGCAACAAAGGAGTCTGTTTTGATAAACCAACGAACATTGATAATAGGCGCAAATAGCGGCATCGCTACAGCATTAACATTAGCCTTGCTAAAAGATACCGACAGACAATTAATATTAATTACTCGTAATATTGAGCATTTACAAGGTATCGACTCCAATCAAGCAATACCTATTCATGTCAACAATTATGATGAACAATCAATTAAAAGGGCGGTTAGTAAACTGCAAGCTATGAAAGCACTGCCTATCACTCAAGTATTTATCTGCTCTGGTATTTTACATTCGCGGAATATAAAGCCCGAAAAGCGACTTGAAGACTTTGATGCTAATGCTTTTTCGCAAATTATCAACGCTAACACGTTATCGCCCATACTTTGGCTTAAGCATTTAACCACATTACTCACCAGCGAACATACTTGTAAAGTAACTGTGTTCAGTGCGCGTGTTGGCAGTACAAGTGATAATAAATTAGGCGGCTGGTACAGTTATAGATGCTCTAAAGCCGCATTAAACATGTTACTAAAAACAGTAGCCATTGAGTTTGCTCGCAGAGCAAAGAATATTAAAGTGATTGCCTTTCACCCAGGAACAACAGATACACCTTTGTCTAAACCTTTTCAAAAGAATGTGCCTGTTGGAAAACTATTTACTCGTGAATTCGTAGCTAAGCAACTTTTAGATATTGTTGAAAAAACGCCTGTTGATGGTGAGTTATCCTACCTTGATTGGCAGGGAAAACACATTAACTTTTAGTAAGTTATAGATTAGAAATATTATCTAGTTATATTAACCTACCTACTGTTAGCGCCAGCCCATTAACCATATATTTGACTCTTTAAGATCGCGCCAATTAATGGCGTATTCATGCTTAGTCATTACTGCTTCTATCACACAATTTATCACCTGCTGGTCTTCATTAAACTCAACTTTGGTGATAATAAAATGCTTTTCCTTTTTGTTATTTACTTCTACTTTGGTCCATTTACTTTGTAGTAACGCTTTAGGGCTAACTTTATTAGTCAATGCTGATACTCCTGTTGATGGTAAGTTGGTATAAAGATAAAGAGAAAGGCCCTTTACGTTTGTTGGTTAATAAAAAACCTACTTGTTTAATATCTTCTGAGTTGAGCGTAGGTGCACCTCTAATAATACGTCCCCGAAACGACGCATTGAAATCAGCCAATGACAACTTAATGGTCTGCCTTTGCCCTGCCACCGTAGTAAAGTCATGCTTATATGCTAAGCGATAGCCATTTATAAATATTGCTAACCTAAGCTGATAAGTTAATCCATCTCCTTGAACATCAATTTCAATGGTATTTAACCCCTGAGATAATGGTTCAATATTGCGATAAACAGAACTAAAACCACCATTATTTTCCAATGAAATCACTCCTTGAAAAACAGAATATTGGGTGTCAAACGTTAAAAAGCCTTGCGACTTTCCCCCCATCACATTGTCGTTAGTACTTTGCCATTTTTGCAATTCATCGGCTTTATTGAAATTAATGATGTATGCACTCTCATTGTGTTCATTGTGGTGCTTATTATCTGCACTAGCCAGTGCGGTTTGGGGCAATAATGTCATTAGTACTAGTCCGAAAAAATTATAATAAAACACCTTTAAACGGCTTTAACCGTTAAATTTTTATAGTGTTGCTGAAATGCTGCCAATGTTTCTTCTTTTTCGTACTCTATGCTTAACTTACCGTGAAATAGCAGGGTCACAGTTAAATCTTCAAATGATAACCAACAAACATATCCATCATGATCATGCCACGCTTGAATACCTGAAAGCTCGCGCACACCAGATCGCAATTGCCCATGACTCATGACGACATCAAAAATATGTAAAAAATCTCTCGTGTTTAATTTATCATTCATTTTACACCTAGCTACGTTAGTCATTTGTATATGAATATACGTTGAGCTTTTATCATTAGATCAATATCCCACCCTAGTTTAACGAGGCTTTGGTTGTGAATAACTAACAAAAGTGATCCTAACGCACATAATGATCATATATATAATTATTAATAGGTCAAAAGAGTTAACACCATGCGTTTACATATAATTTTCGTGCTCGTTTTCTTATCGGGTTGTATGACAACCTACCCTAACCAACAAGTAGTAGGACAAAATCTACCTGATATATCAGGTACTTCATTAGAGGAACAGAGCATAAAAATGCCTGAAGCATTTAATCAAGCATTAACCTTGCTACTTATCGGCTACAAGCAAGATTCTCAATTTGATATTGATCGTTGGTTAATTGCTCTTGATATGACACAGGTTAATGTTCCTGTTTATGAGTTACCAACAATTCAAGGAATGGTGCCTCGCATGTTCAGCACTTATATTGACAACGGTATGAGAGCGGGTATACCTAAGCCGTTATGGAAAGGAGTTATTACGATTTATCAAGATGGTGATAAGGTGCAAAAGTTTACCGGCAACGAAAACCCGAATAACGCTAGAGTATTAATGATTAATCAACAAGGAAAAATAGTATATTTCTATGATCAAGGGTTTGCTGTTGATGCATTAAATAAGCTAAAAGATGTTGTATCGAAAGAAGATACATATAAATAATTATTTTAAGGGTAATAATCAGAGTAGAAGTAGCTATCAAGCCACTTCTACTCATTGTGTTTTTATGTTTTGAAGATATAGAATATTATCTTGAGGGTATAAGGATAAGTTCTTGCTGCGGTGGTATTAAGTATTCAGCACCCGTTTCAGTGATAACAGCCATTTCTTCAACCGAGATTGTTTTCAGTGAGCCATCTGCTCTTTTCCAGCTATGAAAGCCATCAAATGCAAAAACCATCCCTGCTTTAAGTTTTTTTTGAGCACTTGGTCGAACACCTGCTGAACGTGATCCGCCTAAGTTTGGCCCCGTATCATGTGCAACATAACCCACAGGATGCCCCGTACTCCACATAACAAATTCTGAACCATTCTTTTCCATCAGAACTGATTGGGCAGCATCTACTTCGATGCCTTTCACGCCCGGTTTCATTGCCTTAAATGCTGCAAATCCTCCTGCTTTACCACTGTCCCAATAGTGCTGGATTTCTTTTGGCGCTGTCATTTCTCCTGCTTTAAGTACATAAGCAAATCGTTGAATATCGCTGACCCATCGATTATGTAACTTAATACCGAAGTCTATTTGAATAACATCGCCTGGCATAATTACTTTGTTAGTAGCATGGGAGTGACCGCGATCAGGCCCTGAGTTTACGTTGGGGTTTTGAGCAGGTGCCCATCCGTCTTTTACACCATGCTGTTTCATTTTATTTTTCAAAAAGCGAGCAACATCTGCATCGGTTGTTTTACCTGGAATTATTTCTTGGTAAGCCTCAATTTGCCATTGTGCCGTTAATTTTGCTGCTTCTTTCATGATAGCAACTTCTTGAGGTAACTTAATTGACAACCACTCATATACCACCTCTTGTGAAGACACGAGCCTAGCTGCATATTCACTACCCAATGCTTTTTCAAGAGCTTTACGTTGAGTGTAACTAAGACCATCTGCCTGTGCATTAGTAACAGATGAGTTAATAGCAATTGTTTGAAAATTATTTTTCTGTAAAAAGCGAGCAGCTTGAGCAATTGTTGATTCATTACGAGGAACAGAAATAACCTGTTGCAGAGTATTAAGATCAGCTAAAGCAGTTGCTTCACTTGACGGAGAAAATGCAACAGAGTGAAATTTATTTTGCTTTAGATAGAATAAAAAAACTGCCGTTGAGCCGGCATTTTCACAACCAATATGGTCAGCTAAAGGATCATTATTATTCTCCCTGCAAATGGTTAACCATGCATCAACGTTTGCTACCTTTAACGCATTGGGCAGCAACTGATCAATACGTTGCTTTCTTATATCTGGCCAAGGGTTGTTCCTCTCGACAGAAGCATTAAGAGTAAATGATAGCGCCATAAATATAATGCCACTTAACACAGTAACTATTTTTATCATGATTATTTGCTCAGCGATTAAAACTTTAAGCAGAATAATCTGAATTAGACATATTTTCCATATACAGGTGTCATATAAATATGATGATTGGAGTTATAGATTTACTTGCAATAAAAAATTTCGCTATGCTCGTGTTATTAAAAAGTGGCAATTTCATAATTTTTTGATTTATTTTGACACAATCAGGTTTTAATAAAGACTAACTTAATATCGACTTAATCATGAGCTTTTTTCAAATGCATAAAGAATTTGAGCAAGTGTTAACAACAAATAATGGGCGGATACGGTATATCGCTTCACGGTACTCTCACGACGGCGAGTTTGACGATATGTATCAGGAGATATTATTGCAACTCTGGCGCAGCTTTGAATCTTTTAAAGGGCAAGCTAGCCGTGAAACATGGGTATATAAAGTCGCCTTAAACACCGCGTGCACCTTCGTAAAAAAGTCATTAAAAAATAAAGATGTAAAACGGTTTTCTTTACATCAAGTTATTGATAACTCAGAGCCCGCCCAAGATCATTGTCAAGCTGAGATATTAAACAACTTTATGAATCAGTTGAGCGACATTGAAGCCAGTATATTAATGATGTATTTAGATGGTTTGTCTTCCGAGGAATGCGCAGAGGTCGTTGGTATTAGTGCTAATGCTGTTCGCTCTAGGATCAAGCGTATTAAAATTGAATTTGAAAATCAGTACATAGGAGAGTAATCATGAAACTTGATGACCTTAAAAAAGATTGGCAAGAAACCATAGAAAAACCTTCTACGACAAATGATTTAACAGAGGTAATAACAATGTTAGAACAACAAACCACAAAAATAGATAAAGAAATAAAGCGTCGAGATATACTCGAAATATCCATTGCCGTGTTATTAATACCCGTGTGGATTTACGGACTACTCAATAGCGCAGGTATTATGCAATCTACAGGGTTAATTATCGCCATATTGTCATGTATCTATATTCCTTATAGATTGCTAAAAGCAAAAAAAATCAACGCGCCTAAAGACACCAATATCAAGGCTTTTCTTGAAAGTGAGAAACAGAAATTATCTCAACAAAAGCAACTACTTGAATCAATAGTAACCTGGTATATTGCGCCGCTAACCATCAGTATTATTTGCATCACGCTGGGCGCAACAGTCGATGCATCAGGCGTACCTCACTTAAATGAGCAGTTAATCACTTACTATGGTTTTTTAGGTTTACTTGTTGTCGGCGCTTATTTATTAAATAAACGCTCAGCCAAAAAGAAGTTCGAACCACTGTTAAGGAAAATTGAACAACGCTTATCTGAACTAGAGTGACAAAATTATCATCTAACCTTTAAAAAGAGAACACACTATGAAAACTAAAAAGAAAGGTCATAGCACATTAATCGCCGTAGTTTTGGTATTGCTTATATGTATAATCAGTGCAACTGCTAGCCAAGCAGCTTTCATATAAACAAAGCATCAAAAATAATGTTTAAAAAGAGAGATATTAACGAAAAATAAATAGCACTATTTTTCGTTTAATAATATTTCCCTTAATTTAATCAGGCCCTTGCCTTTATTCGATATTTTCCATGCCATAAAAAGATCTTGTGGTGCTTTTTTATCGACTAGTCCGATTTCAATAAGCTGCCCTGCTTTAAGGTACTTTTCAGCCATGTATCGAGGTAAATAACCGATACCAATGCCAGAAAGTATTGCCTCAATTTTATGGGCAACTGTACTGACATAAAAACGCTGACTGCCTTCAATTAAATTGACAGACCATGGTATTTCACTTTTTGCCGAATCATGCACTACAACACTACGGTACTGCGATAAGCTATTTGAATGAATGGGTGATTTGACCTTCGATAACGGGTGTAATTCATTAACAACTAGCACCGTGTCTAATTCATTTATTTTAACCGCACGAATCCCTTTTTGAGCAGGCATTGGTGCTGGTGCACCTATGACCAAATCGACTCTGTCTTCAATCAATGCTTCCCATGTGCCATTCAATACTTCTTCCTGTATATCAATTTCAATTGCTCCATGTACCGCGAGAAACTGCTGAATGCTAACAAATATCGGTTTAATATCTATAATTGAATCACACGCAATACGAATTTTCGGTTCCCATCCATTGGCAATGGTTTGTGTTTGCTCAGACAACGTATTAAGTGCAAACAAGACTTTGCGACCTTCAACTAATAAATGCTTTCCTGCGGGTGTTAAAACAGCGCGCCTGCCTTGCCTTTCAAAAAGAGTAACATTCAACTGCTCTTCAAGCTTTTGCACAATATAAGAAAGTGCCGAAGGCACTTTGTTTAATTGTTCGGCTGCAGCAGCGTAACTGCCACGATAATCAATGGCATCTAACACCAGCAATGCCTCTACACTCAGCGGAGGAGTTTTCATCACTTTATTCAATTTCAGAACTCATTTAAAACCTTCCTTATTGTTCAAATATTTTGAACATATCAAACAAATACTAGGGGTTATTTATTATTAATTCAACTAATACAATAGCTGCACAATAACTTAACAACTATCTAAACCCTATATAGATATACTAAAGGATTACATCGTGAACGTAAAAAACACATTCAATAACATCATTAATACTGAACAATCATTCTCTTCATTACCATTAAGGCTTATTGCAGGTTTAATTTTTACAGCACATGGCGCACAAAAGCTTTTCGCTTGGTTTGGCGGATATGGCTTGCAAGGTACAGGACAATGGATGGAGTCAATAGGCCTAGCACCAGGCTACTTAATGGCATTAATGGCTGGTAGTGCTGAGTTTTTTGGTGGTTTATTGTTAATTATCGGCTTTCTTACTAGACCAACAAGCTTTGTATTAGCGATTACCATGATTGTTGCCATTGTCAGTGTTCATTTAGAGAACGGGTTATTCATGTCTAATAATGGTTATGAGTTTGCACTAGCGTTGTTAGCAATATCTATTTCATTAATAATGAGTGGCGCAGGTAAGTTCTCTATCGATAATTTCCTTTCAGCGCGTTTAGGCTAATTCATCACTAAAAATCAAATCAACTCAATTTAACTTAATTTAAGAGGTGTAAAAGATGTCTTCAGTAAAAAGTAGCTGGAATAGCAGTATTAAAAATGGGGAATATCAACGTAAAGTGTCACAATTTAGAAACTGGATCACCCCTGATGGTAGCGCAGGAATAAGCGGACAAAAAGGCTTTAAAGCTGAAGCTGAACGTTATCATTTATATGTATCGCTTGCCTGCCCTTGGGCACATCGCACTTTGGTATTTCGTCAGTTAAAAGGTTTACAAGATTTAATTACCGTTAGTGTTGTACACCCCGACATGCATGAAAAAGGCTGGAGCTTTAAGCATGATGAAGAATCTGCCAAGCTTTATGGTACAACAGGTGATGATTTATATTCAGGTAATTATATTGGTGAAAAATACCTCGCGCAAGATTCAAATTACAGTGGCGTTAATAGCGTACCTATTTTGTGGGATAAGAAAAATAAAGTTATTGTAAATAATGAGTCATCTGAAATCATTCGCATGTTCAATAGTGCTTTTAATGATATTACGGGTAATACACTCGATTTTTACCCAGAAGCATTAAGAGAAAAGATTGATGAAGTCAATGAATTGGTTTATCACAACATTAATAATGGCGTGTACAAAACAGGTTTTGCTACAACTCAAGAAGCCTACGATAAAAATGTAACGCAATTATTTTCGGCATTAGATCACGTTGAAGAAAAATTATCGAAACAGCGTTATTTAACAGGCAATTACATTACGGAAGCAGATTGGCGACTATGGGTAACCTTAGTTAGATTCGATTCGGTGTATCACACCCACTTTAAATGTAACTTAAAACTCATTGAGCAATACCATAATATTTATCACTTTATGCTGGAGCTTTACCAAATGCCTAATATTGCTAAAACCGTTAATGAAGCGCATATAAAACGTCATTATTATGCAAGCCATTTAGCGTTAAATCCATACGGAATTGTACCTATTAGCCATAAACAAGATTGGACAGTACCGCATCAACGAGATGCAACGTTTAGCTAAAACATTTACTGATGCTTATTTTACCGTGTAAGGAAATCTTATGATTAAACATTACCCCTATAATAGCTTAGGCGGTGCGAATCATGGCTGGCTTAAAACTAAACATCATTTTAGCTTTGCCCATTACTATAACCCTAACCGTATGGGTTTTGGTGCATTGCGTGTTGTTAATGATGATTGGATTAAAGCTGAAGCGGGTTTTCCTCCTCATCCCCACCGCAATATGGAAATAATCACCTTTGTACGTTCAGGCGCTATCATGCATCAAGATAGCGTGGGCAATAAAGGTGTCACTAAAGCGGGAGAAGTACAAGTAATGAGCGCTGGTAAAGGTATAGTTCACTCTGAATATAATCATACCAAAGAGCCACTAACCCTTTACCAAATTTGGATTGAAACCAATAAACAAAATGTTGAACCTCGCTGGGAAACTAAGAAATTCCCAACTAAGCGTAGTAATGCATTAATGCTATTAGCATCTGGCTATCCAGAAGATAAAAATAAAGCATTATTTCTCAACCAAGAAGCATGTATTTACTCAGGTAAATTAGCAAAAGGAACGATTATTAAACATAACATTCGTCATCAAGCTTATATTTTAGCCTCAAGTGGTATGTTTAAAGTTGAACAATCTAGTGAGAGCAAAACAGAGCACATAACTATGAATAAAGGTGACGGAGCGGAAATTACTCAAACAAACACGATTAAAATATCTGGCAACACAGATTGTGAGATTATTATTATTGATACGCCAGCAAAATATTAATTTAGGAGGATAACCTCAAGCACGTCAGCCCACCACAAAGTGAAGTAGTCAAATGAGCACCACGCCCGCCCCATCGTGGTGCAACACGATAACATAAAAAATATAAGCAACTGAAATATAATAGTTATTTTATTGGTTCATATATTGCTATATAAAGATTAACTCCCCTAGTATAGAGATAAAAATGAAAAGTGTTGAAGTAAATTTTGATGGTTTAGTGGGTCCAACCCATAATTATGCTGGTTTATCTGAAGGAAATGTTGCCTCGTTAAATAATGCCAATGAGTGTTCAAATCCACAACAAGCGGCACTGCAAGGTTTGCAGAAAATGAAATCTTTGCATGACATGGGGTTAGTGCAAGGCGTGTTTGCTCCGCAAGAGCGTCCTGATATTTACACGTTGAAAAGATTAGGGTTTCAAGGTACTGATGAACAAATTTTAGCGTCGGCCTATAATGCGTCACCAACCTTGTTGGCTGCTTGTTGTTCAGCATCTACAATGTGGACTGCCAACGCAGCGACAGTGTCGCCATCAGCAGATACTAGTAACAATAAAGTGCACTTTACTTCGGCAAATTTAGCCAACAAGTTTCATCGGTCATTAGAGCCTGAAACTACCCATAATATTCTTAAGCGCATGTTTGCTGACGAGCAATACTTTGAGCACCACAAACACCTTAACGACAATGAACATCTTGGTGATGAGGGCGCTGCGAATCATACGCGCTTGTGTGAAAGTTATGAAGCAACGGGGCTTGAAATATTTACCTATGGCAGAACAGCTTTTAATCACTCAAACCCTGCTCCGACTAAGTACCCTGCTCGACAGACTTTAGAAGCAAGTCAATCCATAGCTAGGCTTCATGGTTTAGCAGCAGAAAATACCGTCTTTGTTCAACAAAACCCAAACGTGATAGATCAGGGAGTTTTTCATAACGATGTTATCGCGGTAGGCAACCAAAATGTACTGCTTTACCATGAGCAAGCCTATTTGAACACTGCAACATTCAAAGCAGAAGTTGCATCAAAATATAAAGCCGACAACTTACATTTACTTGAAGTCACCACAGATCAGGTAAGTATTCAAGATGCCGTAAACACCTATTTATTTAATACCCAAATAGTTACTTTAGCACGTGGTAACATGGCAATAATTGCGCCGACCCAATGTAAAGAGAATCCTCATGTGAGCGATTATTTACATACGTTGGTTGAAGCTAGCAACCCAATAAATCATGTTGAGTTTTTTGACGTTAATCAAAGTATGAAAAATGGCGGTGGGCCTGCCTGTTTGAGGCTTCGGGTTGCACTAACTGAGCAAGAATTAGCCGCAGTTAATCCTTCCTGTATCTTATCTGATTGTTTATATACAAGCTTAGTCGCGTGGGTGAAAAAGCATTACCGAGACCAATTAACCCTTACCGATTTAAGAGACCCGCAACTACTCACTGAATCAAGAACAGCCCTAGATGAACTCTCTCAACTTTTATCATTAGGCTCTGTATATCGCTTTCAACGCTAGTGTTATTTTTTATGACAAATAAAGCTCCTGTGCCAGCCCATTTTATAGCCGTTTGGGTATATATTTCCTTTTACATAGAGCAATAGTAAAAACCTAAAACATAGAACATGCGAACATTAGGGCCCAATGAACGTTAAACGTTATTTTGAAAACCCCGAAAGATCAACAGGCCCTAATATTATTTAAGAATGAGTACTGTTCGTTGTTAACTTCTCTTTTTTGTATAGTCGCCATAACGACAATGCAAAAGCAATTAAGAATAAAATGCTTACCGCCGTTAATGTTTCCATACCAATGGCATCAAATGAATCGTCAATACTAATAGCATAGCTTAATTTAAATACACTGTTTTGCTGTATTTAATATATGCTAGGTTCGTACTTGATAGTTATGAGGTATTTGGTGATAGTTATTTAAATAGAATGACTAGAGCTGGATTTGAATTGACTGCTGATCTTTCTTGGTCATTTTGCTTACCACCAACATAAACGAGTTATCTATCATGCGCTCAATTTCTCCTTTCGGGATTGAGCCATCTAAATTCACGGTATTCCATTGCGCTTTAAGCATGTAAACATTAGCGCTACTGAAATCACTGGAATGAAAAGTTATATTCTTTGCTAACTTTAGAATTGCTTCTTTAACGACAGATCTTCAGACACAACAAACATTAGTGTTAATCGTTTCCTTATGACTCAATTTAGCCAATAGCCGACTGTCGCCCTAACTCAGAACTGGACAATTATGAGTTTGAACATTTACGGAAAATAACTCTACTCAGAAGTGGATGATACCAACATGGTAGTGTTTTTGGTTAAGACAATAGCCCTTTTTCAATTGCTAATAGCACTGCACGAGTGCGATCACGCACGCCGAGCTTAGATAACACATTCGACACATGGTTTTTGATGGTGCCCTCAGATTTATGTAAAGCGTTGGCGATTTCTTTATTTGAATAGCCACTGGCCATAAGCCTCAGAATCTCCAACTCTTTTTCAGTTAATGGTTCAGTTTTGCTTTGCGTTTGCTCAGGTTGTTGATTACGCGACATACTGGTTAATAGACGCTCTGTGATAGCGGGTTGGATATGCGAATTTCCTTGATACACGGTCTCAATGGTGTCAACTAAGGTTTCAAGAGACACATCTTTTAATAAAAATCCTTTTGCGCCTTCTTGTATGCTTTGCAGCACCCACTCGTGATCATCAAAGGTGGTAAGTACAATCACAGGGATTGATATGGATTGCAATTTCATCCACTTCAGTGTGTCGATACCGTTCATTTTTGGCATGGATAGGTCGAGTAAGATGACTTCTGGGGCAAAGTTGGAAAGTGCGTCTACAAGCTCACTGCCATCGGCACACTCTGCAATCACTTCAACTTTATCAGAAAGGTTTAACAAGGACTTAATGCCTTCACGAATTAACATTTGGTCATCAACCAGGCAGACTTTTATTTTTGCAGTCATGTTAGCTTCCTACTTTTGGTAATGCGATGTAATACATTAGGGAATTTGATTTTGTGGAAATGGAAAATTTCCCCTTTAATGATGTAACACGCTCTGTCATACCTTTTAAGCCGTTACCCATCGTTAGCTTTGCAGCTGCCTGGCCGTTATCAACAATAGTGAGTAAATAATGGCTTTCAGTACTCGTTAATTTAAAACAAATTTCGTTACCACCACTGTGTTTTAATGTGTTTGTGACGGCTTCTTGGCAGCAGCGCAATATTGTTTCAGCAGCGACAAGGTCTTCCACACTGATGTTTTCTTCTATATCTAAAATAACTTTTAAACCAGGAGTGTGTAGGGTGTTTAATGCGGTTAATAAATCAAGTTGTTGATTACTTCTAAGGGTCGAAACTGCTTCTCTAACATCACTAAGTAGTAATTTAGATAACTGGTGGCATTGTGACACGTGATCTTTTGCTTTTCCTTCAGTTAAGTGGCTTGCAACTTGTAGGTTGATAGTTAAAGCGGTTAAGTGGTGGCCCAGTAAATCATGTAAATCACGGGCGATACGTGTTCGCTCAGATTGTTTGTTTGCCTCGGCCAGTAAATGCTGAGTTGCCAGTAGTTCTGCATTTTTCTGTTCCAGGGCTTCTTTTGCTCTGGTAGCTTGAATCGTTTGATGGTGCGCCATTAAAGCGAAGATATGAAAGGTACCAAATAGTAACCCTGAGAAAAGCGTATTTTCATTGTTGATATATGCGAGTAATGCAAACCACGCGCTGACTACCGTGACGACAATGTACAAGGATGTTTTGAAACGGAAAAAGCCGGGTAATACTGCGGCCCAAATAATGGAAAGGATGGGTAAATAACCCATCGGGAGTATTAACAGCAAGCCAAAAGCAGCAGCAATTTGACCAACCAAGAATGCGTATCGGACAGTAAGCGGAATATGAAAGTGTTGCGGATCCCGTGTCGCACCGATAAAGCACACTAAATAAACAATAAACAGGCTAATGTAGGCCCATAAATAGTCGGCTACTAAAGGCGAGCCATAGGGCAAAATATAAAAAGTAATGCCCACGATAATCGCCCATGTGCCAATCGCTGCGGCATCGGCGTAATCAAAGAGTTTTAACAGTTTCAAAGTGATACTTAATTTATTGAGTGTATTTTTGTCGTAAATACGTTAAGTGATAAGCCAATATAACGCAATAGGTCAAAAGTCATGGTTTAAAAACGTGACTTTTTGCACGCGAAAAGCGCTCAGGTGTTCCGATATTCTGTAGTACATCAGTTACAGGAGAAACATCATGCTTACGATTCACTCGGTTTTACTTTATTTACATATCATTGTAGGTGCGTTAGCACTTGGGCTTTTTTGGGCACCTATGTTCGCGAAAAAAGGGTCAAAGAACCACAAGAAACTGGGCAATATCTACGCTTTTGCGATGTATATTGTGTCAATTAGCGGCATTATTATGTGTGTGATGGTGCTGATTGCGCCATTAACATTTAAACCGAGACTCGCTGAGTTGACTGGCGAACAGTTCATCAATGCGGTATTTAATGCAAGAGTATTCACAAGCTTTTTACTTGCATTGTCTCTATTAGTGTTTGTGAGTATTAAACATGGCTTATTGGTATTAAAAGCAAAACAGCAGCGTGCGCTTTTAAAAACACCCTTTCATCTTTTCTCAATTGCAAGCTTAGCTATTTCTGGTATGGCGGTTTTATATTTTGGCATCAGTAAAGGTCAGATGCTTTATATGATTTTTGGTGGCTTATGTAGTGTGAGTGCGATCAGTATTTTTCATTATATTTTTAAGTCTGCGATAAAAGAACGCCAGTGGGTGATTGAACATTTGAGTGCCCTAGTGGGATCGGGTATTGGTGTGTACACAGCGTTTTTTGCAGTGGGCGGTCGACATTTACTGAGTGAGTTTTTGCCAGGGCAATGGCAAGTGCTCCCTTGGGTACTACCGGGTGTGATTGGTGGCATCCTGATTAATCGTTATAAAAATAATACTATTCAACAATTTAAGATTAAGTAAAGGCCTTGCATGAAATTGTTTAACGTAATAAGAATCATTGTTTTATGCTGGCTAGTTACATGCTTTAAAACACCGGCTGCTTCAATGGAAACGGCCATCAGACATTTTGAGCAAAACCAGTTAACCATTGCTGAAGCACAATTTTTACAGTTAAAAAAACGTGGTGTGCAACCAAACGAAAGCCAGTTTTATTTGGCAAGAATCGCCCTGTCAACAGGAAAATTAGAAGATGCACTTACACTGTTTGAGGCGATTACATTGCTTGAAAAAAGCACGATTAGTCAAGATCAGTATTATTACTGGTTGGGCATAACGAACGCCAAACTTGCATCGAACGCAAGTTGGTTTAAGGCCGCAGGTTATGCCATAGATGCAAAAGCACACTTTGAGAAAGCGGTGCAACTTGCACCTCAAAATATCCGTGCCCGCAGAGGATTGTTTCGTTACTATTTGAATGCACCCGGCATTGCTGGTGGCTCCATTAAAAAAGCAAAAAAACAAATCGCAGCACTGAAGGAAGTTTCGCATGTGTATGCTGATTTATTGGCATTAGAGCTGGCACAATATGAAAAAGATAAGGCGCAAATAGCACAATATGCGAATCAACTTATTACCTATACACATCACTCTGAGGCTTTGTACAAGGCTGGAATGGCGTATCAAAGTGTTGGTGAGTTTGATAAAACATTTTCTGCATTTAAAAATGCGATAGTTTTATTTGATAGCCAACAGAAAAAAGAGCTTTTTCAATTTTCAGTGCTTTCTCTATATCAATTTAGTAAAACGGCTGTGATTGCAAACAAGCACTTTGAGGCGGGTATTGAAACGATGAAACGTTACCTCAATCAGCTAATCCAAGGAAGCATGCCAGAAAGGCACTGGGCCAAATTTCGGTTAGGTCAACTGTATTGGCTAGCGGGCAATCAAACTGAGGCTGAAAGATTATTTAACGAAATAAAAGGCACCTATCAAGATGAGTTTCTAACGAATACATTGCAAGAATTTTTGGCAAATCAGGGTTAGCTAGATATTTACTTTTAAGCGCTAGTTATAAGCTTCAAATATTGGGGGTAAGCTGGGTAAAAGACCACCTAACTCCAGAATGTTAAATTGCATGGTTTTTTATCCACTTTTGCATTTAAATAATGAACCACTTTAATATAAATAATGTCAGATAATCGCACAGAGAAGTCATAAAAACGAATTAGTGAAATGTCCGTTTTCGTATCTTTGTTAGCATCGAGCCAGTGAGAAATAGAGATTTTCTTCAGTTAGCCAAAAGCTGATATTAGTTGTTGATTTTCTAATTGCAGCTTTGAGCGAGAAGCGAACGTTTGATAATAAAATATGGAGAGTAAAATTAAGATTTTAAAAATGGCTAGTTTATTGGTGTCGATTCACTTATTAGTAAGACTTATTTCGTTAACATATCCTTAGGTCTTAATTATTTATTTAAGAAATTGAAAATTTTCTGGTAGTTTACTAGGTATGACAGTAGACCGACATTACTGAAAAGTCTACATAATTAGCTGCATAAAGGCTGTTACTGGTATGGGGGTTATATGGTAGTAGAAGAGTCTCAACTAGGTAGTGTAAGAACTCTAATTGCTATTCTTTCTGAGCTTGAAGTAAGTGACTATGTATATTTTTTTAGAGGTCATGCTAATAAGGCTTTTGAGTTACTGCCATCTGTTTATAGAAAACCTGAATGGTTGAGTAATGAAGACAAAATGATAAGGGAAATGCTAATGCGCTGCCCAAATGATTTTGCCCTTATGCAGACAAGTTTCGAAAAACTGGTAAAGATGCAGCACTATGATCTTCCAACAAGGCTTCTCGATTTATCAGAAAACCCCTTAGTAGCATTATATTTTGCATGCGCTTGTGAAGATAATGAAAGTAAAGATGGTGAGTTTTTATTTTTTAAAATTCCTAAAAATGAGGTGAAGTATTTTGACAGTGATACAGTTAGTGTGCTTTCTAATGTTGCTTGGTCTAAATCTGATTTTGAAATTGCACAAAGATACTCTTCAGCAAGAAGTTTTCATTCTGATAACAATCATCATGCAACCAAGTTAATGCATGATATCCAACAAGAAAAGCCCTATTTTTCACCGAGAATACAACCAGAACATATCCAAAGTGTTGTTTGTGTTAAACCTAAAATGGATAATCAGCGCGTTATTAGGCAGGATGGGGCATTTCTTTTATTTGGAATCAAACGAAATAAGCACGAACCCGCCTCAATTCCTGAGAATTGGATATATAGGCTTAAAGGAAAAAAATATATTATAAAAGCTTCTGACAAAGCTCAAATATTGGAGCAACTTGTTGGACTTGGTATTTCTAAGGCTAAACTTTTTCCTGAAATAGATATGGTTTCACAGTTTATTAAAAATGATTATGGTTTAAAAAAAATAGAATTTATCTCGACTCACAAAAAGAGTATACCTTCTCCTAAATTGGGGTAGTGGTCTTTGAACAATGCGTTTAAAACCTTGGTTCATAATGCTTGCTCGCTTCACATTTTAACACGCGTTACTATGCAGCTATACGCGGCGTTTTGTTTTACAGGGAAATGCAGAGAACAAATTAGTTCTATTTTTACAGTTTATCGCTATTTTTGCTTCAATAAGTAGTCACTAAGTAATTGTGCGCCCCATATTGCGGTGTTACCTTACAGAGTAAATATAGGAATCATTCGAACATGACGTTATCGGAACAGTGTAAAAAATTATCCATAGACTTGAATATAGTCAATTGGAACAATAAAGGTAAACCAGAACCATATGCTTTAGAATTGTATGTAAACCAAGGCTACAGGGGAGCATATTGTGAGGGTGGAGCTATTGGCGTAGTCTTAAAATCATTATGTCTAGATGCGCTTACTGAAAGCAGCATATTCTTCGGTACTAACTTTGACGCTAGAGAAGACGCTTGCTTAAAAGGTATGGTCGTTTTTTCTCAGCTAGAGTCTAACAAATTAAAGTTAGTTTTGGATCAAATTCAAACCACATCAAAGAGTATATTTTTGAGTTCTTTTAGGGAGATACTTTCATATGACCTCATAAATTCTTGGCACCCGGGATTAACAATTGAATTTGCATCTGATGTTTATGATGCAGTATCTAAATCAGAGTTTGTTCGGATTGCTGAGTGGGTCTCGCTAGATAGTTCCCATCGAAACGGCTGGCCAGATTTGACTGTTGTTAGCGAAAATAAACTATCATTTGTTGAGGTTAAAACAACAGATAAATTGCATGCCAGCCAAATGACTACCATACCTGCACTTAAAGAAATGGGTTTTAACGTTTCTGTAATTAAATTGGACTCTAAAACCTAACAACCGCATAGTTTACGTGTGCCAGATAATTTTGACGTAAAATAAAAATTTGCTCGTTTATATGGTCATTACTAGTGTCCGATATTGGCACAGAGAAGTCATAATATCGAATTATGTTAATGTCTGCTTTCGTATCCTAGCCGACGTTTTCCTTACATCGCACATGCCTTTTTTCAGTATCTGTAAAAATCACAAATGCACCAAGATTGATTGCTGATCTTTCTTGGTCATTTTACTCACTACCAAATTAAATGAATTGTCGATCATGCGCTCAATTTCTCCTTTCGGGATTGAGCCATCTAAAATCACGGTATTCCATTGCGCTTTAAGCATATAAACATTAACACTACTAATTAACTACTCCCAAACCTTAATATTGAAAATTAGACTCAAATGACCTATTATAAGCACTATAAACAGGTTTAATGAGAAGCATAATGCATACAATACTAGCAGAAAGTACAACAAGTATTTCTGAATTAAAAAAGAACCCAATGGCCGTTGTTGACCAAGGCGATGGTTTTCCTGTTGCTGTTCTTAACCGAAACCAACCTGCTTTCTACTGTGTTCCTGCAGAAGCATATGAATTACTAATGGATAAATTAGAAGATTTAGAACTAGCACAAATTGTTGAAGAACGTAAAAACCAACCTGAAATAAAGGTTAGTTTAGATGACCTATGAATTAGTATTCAAACAAGATGCTCTTAAAGAATGGCAAAAACTAGACTCAAACATTAAAATTCAGTTTAAGAAAAAGTTAATAGAAAGATTAAGCAACCCCAGAATTGAATCTTCTCGCCTTAACGGCATGAAAGATTGTTATAAAATTAAGCTTCGTAAGGCAGGTTATCGCTTAGTTTATCAAGTACGCGATTTAGAAGTAGTTGTTTCAATTGTTGCTGTCGGTAAAAGAGAAAAAAATTCTGTTTATAAAATAGCTGCAAAGCGTATTTAAGTTATCATTGAAAACATATCGAATCACAAATTTACCAAAATCGACTGCTGGTCTTTCTTGGTCATTTTACTTACCACCAACATAAACGAGTTATCTATCATGCGCTCAATTTCTCCTTTCGGGATTGAGCCATCTAAAATCACGGTATTCCATTGCGCTTTGTTCATGTGATACCCAGGAATCACCGAAGGGAAAATATCACGTAACATAACCGCTTCGTCAGGATCACATTTTAAGTTCATCCACCAATCTTGTTGTTCACCTTCGCCTTTACCCATTTTTCCTAATGACAAGGTAGCAAACATCTTACCTTTCACTTTATACACATCGACTCCTTCACCAAACGGTTGGCCAACGGTAGTTTCAGGTTTAGCGAGTAAGTAGTGATGAGCGATAAGGTGATCAAAGTGATTAGACATGTTTTACCTTGTTAAAATAATTATTTCTCTTGTATTTTCAGTATAGTAAATTCAAATGCGATGAACGATAAATATTGGGTTAATGTTCTACTATACTTTGACTAAGCGTCCACATTTTAAGGTGACTTTATGTGTAGCACTCCCAAAGCTAACCAGCAATTGAAAGCAAAATACCCTGACAATGTTGTCAGTATATTATCGGCCTTAGATGAAGGCGCAAGACAAGCTTTTACAGAGCGAGCAAATAAGGCGGCTGAAAAACGCTTAAAAGATAGCGGGTACCTTGTTGAGCATACACCTATTCAAACTCTATCTAAGGATTTTAACGATAAAGACCATATTTATCATGATAAACACGACGAACCCGATAAAGGGATCATCACATTTATCAGTGATATATTTGGAAAGCTATTACATCGCTAAACAATCTTTGATGTAGAAACCATGCATTGAAGGTATATTCACACTGCCTTTTGGCTATATTTGAAACCATTTTTTTAAAAACGATTCCGCAATAAGACCACTTTTCCCATGAAATGTTGCGTTAGGTTCGACAAAGTAACTACGTGGCAGTTCACCATACCAACTAGGATCAATAATATAACGACTGCTATCAGCTTCGCCGTCAGCAAAGTAATAATTGTCTAAGTCTTGTAGCTCAAACTGTGTCAGTATCTTTCTCACTTCACTAAAGCTTTCTTCATCAGCATCAGTATTAACGATAACCACAGTTAAGCTTGGCTTTTCTTTTCGCAACTTTTGAATCAAAGAGAGCTCTTTCATGCACGGTGGACAATCAATAGACCACATTAACATCAACCAACGTTGCCCTTTATACTTTGATTTGACTTGTTCAAAGGCCACTTTGGTGAACACTTCACCTTGCGCGAGTGCTAACGTACTGCTCATGCTTAGTAATGTGATCAAAAAAAGCTGTAGAGTTACTTGCTTAATAGCACTCATATTCATAATGTATCCTAAAGCTTAGTGATCCAGTGGCCTTGTTTATTTCGGTGCCATGAGACATACCGCCCTCCTTTACCATTAACAATAAAAGGTCTATCTGAGCCTTTTGTTGAGGTAGCAATGATTGTCGGTTTATTAAAGCTGTTGCCTGCATCAGTAGACTTTTGATACCACAATTGGTGCTCTACACCGTTATATTGAGTCCAGATAATATCAACATTATCACCCTGTGCACTGATATGAGGATGAGCAGCTTGCTTAGTGTAATCACCTAACGCCAAAGGTTGAGTTAACGTTTTAGCACCATGTTGACTTCGCGCATAGAATGGTCCTTTGCCTTTATCTCCTAAATTAAACCATACCATGTGATAGCGATTTTTATCATCAATTGATAAACCACCACCTTGATGTGGGCAACCATTTATCTTCCAGTGATCAAAGCTTACTTGGTGAGGCGTATCTTGTTCATTAACAGTAAGTAAAGCAAATTCACGAATATTATCAGCATAAATATGTCGCCATAAGACCGCTAAGTTACCTGAGGTGTTTTCGTCAATCGCTATTCGGCAACACACACAAGTACCATTAGCTAGGGCTTGATTGCTAAAAATGGTTTGCTGTTTAAGCATGTTAGCTTTACCTAGAAAAATAGCAGAGCCTTGTTCTCCTTTGGCTTTATTTCTTAAGCGACCATCAAGCCAAACAATATTGATATCACCTTGTTCATTCACTAATAGTTCATTAAAACTATGCCCTGCTAATAAGTTATCGTTGTTTACCGTGATAGGTTTACTGAAGGTTTTGCCATAGTCGCTTGAATAACTAAAGCGAATATCGGCGGTATATTTTTTCTCTCTGGGCATTGCCCACGATAAATACACCCCTTGCTTGTTATCAAAGGCAATTTTAGGTCTATTTTCATTTCTCGCTGATATTTTTTCAGCTGGGATATTAACCTTGGTAGCAGCTAAAAATTGTTTACCTTGATCCGTTGATATTTGAAAATACATCGCTTGCTGCTGGCTCCATAGTCGCCATAAATCACCATTAGGTGCTACCGCTAAAGTCGCTGTTTTTGCACACTTAATATCAATAGCTATACACGCTTTTTTATCTGCGGGCTTAGCCATTTTATGATGCGTCATAGCTGGCTTACTTTCACTATGGGCAGCAAAAGGTAAACAGATGCCAGCAACACTTAAGGTAAAACAAAGTACTAACTTTGCTCTTTGCATGGTTGAATGTAATCTCTGATTTACCATTGGTAATTTACTCCGATGTATGCGGTACGAGGCGCACCAGGAGCAATTGAGTTTTTACCATAGCGATACTCTGCTTCTTGTGCATAGACTTTATCAGTTAAGTTAAGGATTCTGGCATGTACAGATAATTGAGCATTCACCACATAGCGCGCCTTAAGATTAAAAACAGTATAACCGCCGTAGATTCTCTCTAACCCTGTTTCAGGGTCGGTACTATTAGCATCATCCATCCAGTATTCACCAATAGACTGCACTTCTAGCATACTGCTGAAGCCTGTGAGGTAACTTGGCAAATAACGTAAACGCATATTAGCAATGTAATCAGGTGCCATTTTCATTTCGTTACCCGAATACTTATCGTGTTCATCAAATTCATGCTTACTCTTGCTATAAGCAAGGCTGGCATTAAATTCTTCAGAAAGTGTCCAATCTACCGCAGCTTCAATACCTTTATGTATTACACGACTCGCATTGGTTAAGTATCGTTGTCCATCGCTATTGTATGCGTGGACGATACCGTCATCGACATCCATATAGTAAATAGCCGCATCAAAAACAACATTATCAAAATTCCCTTTGTAGCCTATTTCAAAGGTATCTGACGTTTCAGGATCCACAGGTTTTGCTTCGCCACTATCTTTAGTCGTTAAGTGATACAAACTCCCTGCGGTTGGAAGTCTAAAGCTATTAGCATATCTAAAATAGGTGCTCGATGTTTCAGATAAGTGATAATTTAAACTTGCTTTTGGGCTTAAGTGGGAAAAATCATCATTACGATCTTCAATACTTATTTTGCCGTGACCAATATCACCAAACATCGTTAAGTGGTTATCAAACTCATACTTTGAGTAGTCGTAACGCGCACCTAGTGTTAAATCTAATCGGTCGGTTAAAGCACGCTTATGCTGAAAATACGGTGATAAGCTACTATAACGTGTCGTATCATCATAAAACTTTTCCCCTTCGATATAGATGTCGGCATTCCAACCTGAAGTGGTAAAGTCCATAGGCTGATAAGATAATTGCTCACCTTCGGTTAATTCTAAATCAAAACCTATAGTGGTTTCGCTATCACTGCCATGCTCAAAATTTGCTAAACCTAACAAACCAAATGTTACCACTTGAGACTCTACTTTAGGCATATTTTGATTCCACGTTGCCGTGTAATCATTGGTTCGATACCTTAGGTAAGGGATCATTGAGTAGTAACTGTCATTATCGTCGTAATCCCATTGACTTGATAGCTTCATGTACTGGGTTTTACGTAACGGATCACTCGCTAATACTTCATCAGATAAACCAGAATTTGTTCGATCATTTTCAAATAATTCATCAGTTAAGCCTGCTGCCATCTCTTGCTCAAGATCAGAGGCAACAAAAGAAGTTACTATGCGTTGTTTATTAGATATCTCGTGTTCATGTCTTAAATTAATTTCAGCGCGTTCTGAGCCGGTATGATCTCGCCAGCCGTCATTGGTTAAATACGATGCAGATGCTCTAAAGCCATTATCATCGTTGATACGATTACTGTGGCTTACTTGTACTTTACCGTACTTATCTTCACCCAGCATCACATCCATAGATGTTTCTGGTGAATCAGCGACTTGTTCAGAGAGTATATTTACCGTGGCAGCTACCGCACCAGAGCCATAAAGCGCCGTACCAGCTCCTTTAAGCACTTCCATACGTGCTACGTTTGAATTAAAGCTAGACCACCATAAGGCATTATGATTAAAAAAAGCAGGCGACTGTAACGGTACGTTGTCTTGTAAATAAAGGTAATAGCCACTGGTATTAATCGGCATTCTGATCGCCGCTTTATGACCTTGACCGCCTGAAAGTTGATCGATTAGCACACCAGAAATACTATTAAGCGACTCAGCAACATGTTGCCCGTTATCAATTTCTAGCTCTTCTTTTCCGATACCGTGCACAGACATAGCTAAGTCGGTGTCTAAAGTTTCTTTACGGGTGGCTGTAACAATAATGCGTTCAACTGCACTTTCTGCGCCATCATCACCATCAGGTGTTGGCTGGCTGACAGCATTAGCGTGATATGTGTTGGCAAGTAATATAGTTAAAATTGAGAGTTTAAAAGACTGTTTCATGTTATTGCTTCAAGTAATTAAATTAGCAGTATTTTAACAATTGCACATCATTTTTTGATGTGGCATTTTGTCGCAACATAACAATTAAACACTTGAAAAGATTGATTTATATCAACCTTGAAAGCAAAAACCCTGAACACGAGTTCAGGGTTTTAAAAATAAAGGTATAAATAGTGCAATTTACCTTTACCAATAAATTATAGAAAATACTTTAAAATGAGTATGTCGCTTCTACCCAAGCACTTAATCCTTCACTTGCTAGTCTATTCATCACAGGTGTTGCCACTTCTTTAACGCGGTTATAACCACCTAAATGATTTTGATACTCTCTGTCGAGTAAATTATCAACACCGCCTCTTAATGTCAGTGCTGAATTAACAAAGTACTCTATATCAAAATTAATTAAGCCATAGCCTGAGGTTGCTTTTTCGGTATTCGTTACTGAAACATCATCTTGCGATGAAACCGCGACTAAGGTTAAATTACTGATCATGCTGTCATTATGATAACTAAAACTCAATTGTCCGTTTAACGGAGCGATTCGGTACAAGTTATCGCTAATATCACGACGCTCACCTTTAACATAACTAACAATACCTGACATCTGGAATGTTTCATTAATATTGTAATACCAGTTAACATCTGCACCGTACAACTTAGCGTCAACATTAGAGAATTTAAGCGGGTTATCATCGTTTGCCATCATAGAAGCCATCATTTTTGCTGACATGTCTTCCATTTTCATCGGTGTACCTTGAATGTAGTTATCTATGTTTTGATAAAAAACATGAGGTGCAATCATAAATTCACTTGACTGATACGTTAACCCCAAATCAGCTTGGTAAGCTGTTTCTGATTTTAGGTTAATATCACCAATGTAAGTATGACCATCTGCTAAACCACCTGTGGCTTCCATTGGTGTCCATAAATATCTTTCTTGATAAGATGGTGCTCGGTTTTTAATACCAAGCCCAACATACAGTGATAATGGCTCTGATAACTGTGTTTGCGTACTTAGTGCAACATCAACATTGGTGTCAGAGACTTTACGATCAGCGTTATTAAAGTCATCTTGTAAATCTTGAGCTAACTCGCCCATACTGGGCATTGCCATCTCATCGTCCATCCCCATGCCATCATCCATACCAGAGCCCATATCCATACCACCACCCATATTAGGCATAGACATCATCGCCATTGAAGAGCTTACTTCATCGGCATTGGCTTTAGCTTGCTTAACTCTTACGCCTAGTTGCACTGTGGTTTGATCGAACTGGTTTTGCCATTCGGTAAAAATCGCGATACGTTCGTCTTTTACGTTATTAAAGTTAACTACTTCAAACATTGGGTTGTTAGGATTAGTGATGACTGAATCGTGAGTCGCAAAATAACCATCAGTTCCAAAACTTAACTCACCGAAACTAAAGCTCTTTGATATAACAAATTTAAAATCAGTAGTATCGGCTAAGGCTGTATTTCTGCGATGCTTCATCGGATTGCTATTAGCGCGCATTAAAAAGTTTGTCATGCCATGGTCGGCATCAAGGTAGCCAAGCGACCATTCACCTTGCCAATCAGAAACCATAAAATCACCATCAAGGTTAAAACGGTGACTTTCTATGTATTCGATATCCATAGGTAAGGCAGGCGTGCCTGAGTCAGTAGTGTCGGTATAGTGATAACTTAAGCCAACCGTATTGTTCTCAGTTGCATGCCTTACATCAAACCCTGCTTGCACTTTATCAAAATCAGTTGGTTCAATCAGCGTACCGTCACCGCTTTCCATGCTATCGCCAGCTTGGCTATTGCCGTAAACAAGTACAGCAACATCACCTTTGGCAATATTAGCTACACCCGACATAGTCGCGGCACTGTTATTGCTTCGATAACCCGCTTGAACATCACCACTGGCTTGCACTTTGTCTGTATTCATTTTTTCAGCTTTGCGCATTTGTACATCAATAGCACCGCCTAGGGTATTCATTCCAGCAGATACAGGCGCAATACCTCTGTATACTGTCATAGAATCCACTATAAGAGGCGTTGAGTAACTTAAAGGCGTATCCATTGCATTTGGACCAGCACCTATCATTGGATGACCATCTAACGTTGTCGCTACCCGATCACCAAATAAGCCACGATATTGTGCAATACCTGTAATAGGGCCATTACTATTTACGTTGGCACCTGGAACGGATGAAAGCCAATTAGATAAATCTGCTTCCGTAGTTTTACCCTGCGCATAACTTTGATTATCTAACAATGCATTGTGACGCTGATTAGAGATTGTAATAACTTCAATATCGTCAAGCACAACAGGTGCCTCGTCGGCAAGTGCTAAAGTCGAGCAACTCATCGCTGAAAGAAGAATAGTGTTTACAGCAATCGCTGACGGTTTTAAAGAAAAGCGCATAATAAGTACTTACCAAAATAATTAAATTGGCAGTATTTTCAAGGCTTTCAGAAGAGAAAACAAAAGGAAATGTTTAATGTGCGACATATTGTCGCAGAATAAAATCAGCTTATTTGCGCTACATCAAATAAGCTGATCATTTGTACTATTTTGTCGGCTAATAAACGGCCTAAATTAAATAATACCCGCTGCTTTTAAATGATTATATGCGACTTTTTGTCGCAACGCTTTCATCTCAGGGTAGCTGTCTTTATTAAAATTAAAAGCGAAGAAGTGAACGCCTTTGTCATTCTCAACAAAACCAATATACCAACCTAACATTGAGCCGTCTTTTACTTTACCTGCGCCTGTTTTCGCATAAAGTTTATAATTTTTGTTCTCATCAGCAAGCATCACGGTTTTTAAAGTGCTTATTGCCTGTTCGTTAAATTGATATGAATTATGGTAAAAGCTCTGTAAAAACTCAATTTGCTCTTTTGCTGAAATTTTCATACTTTTGTTTAACCAAAAGTCATCTAACCCCGATGATATATCTTGGTTACCGTAATGCATTTTTTTGATATATGCTTGCATATCTTGCTCACCAATATCTGTGGCTAACTGGCGGTAGATTGCGACCATAGAAAACTTAAATGCCGTAGATAAATTATACTGAGGTAATTGCCAAACTTTTGGCCACCAAGGTTGCACTGGATACTTTTCTTTATCAAAGGTAAGCGATTGTTGAGCATTTTTTATAATGCCTTTATCTAAAGCAATTAAACTGTTCGCTACTTTAAAAGTAGAAAATGGTGATAGAGGCAAGTTAGCCCTTTCATTATTGATGACCGTTTCTTGTTGGTCGTTATTCATTTCAGATAATAAAACAAAAGTACAGCTGCTATCGCCTTCCTTACACAAGGTGCCCGACTGTGATAATGTTGCAAACACTGGTGTCAGTGCATTCACACTGGCAAACATCAAAAAACTAAAGCGTAATAAATTCTTTTTCAAAATGGCCTCAAAAGTGAAAAGTTAAGTCGCAAAAATAATACGCCCGTTTGCAATAGCAAACAACATGAAATATCTACTTACGTAAAAAAAGCATCGTGATTAAGCGAGCTAATGACAAACGGCTAAACAATGGCATAATACTAATGAATAGATGAAGAAATGGACTTCACTTTATTGTTAGTATTTATCTAAAAATGATCATAGGATGTTTAATGAAATATATTTTTGCTTTTATCAGTCTAATATTCAGTCAATGTATCATTGCAACTGAACAGGCTGAAGAAATCTTTGCCCAACTTACTCCCTCTCTTTATCAAATAAAACTCATTGACAAAGCAAGTGGTGAAAAATCGTCTATCGGCTCTGGCTTTCAAATTACCAGTAATGGCTTAATTGCCACTAATTACCATGTTATTTCAAGTTTTGCCCGCCATCCAGATAAATACCGAATGGAATACTTAGATCATCAAGGGAATACTAATACCCTGAGCTTAGAGAGTGTAGATGTTATTAATGACTTAGCGTTGGTTAAACGTGACGTTGCTGAGCCCATGACATTTTTTAAAATCTCCGAGAATACTCCACACAAAGGAGAGCAACTATTTTCTTTAGGTAACCCCCATGATTTAGGCATGATTGTCGTACCAGGTACTTATAACGGTCTTAAAAAAGAATCGTTTAGTGACAGAATTCATTTCACAGGTTCTATCAATTCAGGAATGAGTGGTGGCCCTGTCGTCAATAAGCAAGCTGAGGTCGTTGGTATTAATGTAGCAACCTCTGGTAATCAAATTGGCTTTTTAGTGCCTCATGACAAGTTAGTTACTTTGTTTAATAGTTATAAGCAATCACCACCAACGACTATTAAAGCGCAAATGGCAAATCAATTAATGGCAAGCCAAGACGAATTAATATCGACACTTCTGAACAGCCATTGGGAAAGTAAATCTTTAGGCGGTAAAGGAGCAATACCAATTATTGATGTTCCCTTCATACGATGTTGGGGTGAGTCTAATGCCGATAAGCAAGATGCGTTGATTTTAACTGCCGTGGCAAACTGCTCATTAGAAGAAAATACTTATATTTCTTCTCATTTTTTCACGGGTAGTATTGAGGTGGAATTTAGATATATGCAAGCAAAAGAATTAGGCGGTAACAAGTTTTACCACTTATATCGCCAGCAAATTGCTCGAGCAGGCGCTGGCAACAGAGCAGGTAAAGATGATGTCACCGAATATCAATGTCATCACGACATTGTAATGCCAGACAATAAAGCGATAAATAATAAAAGTATTTTTTGTACTCGCGCCTATAAAGACTTCCCTGACTTGTATGATGTACTTTATCTTGCCGCGTCGATTGATAAAAAGCAGCAAGCTTTAGTTAGCCACTTTACTATCTCAGGAGTTAGCCAAGAGAATTCAATGGCCTTTACAGAGAAGTTTATGGAGGCAGTATCATGGAAGTAACCTCAATTACACCACAGCAAGTCAAAGCGGATGACGAGTGTTTCCATCATGACAATGAACAACTTCATGAAGGTCACATGGAAATAATCATTGAAGAAATTAGTCGTGGGCAAAAACTTTTACATCGACATAAAATGAATCAACCTGCAATTAATATTGGCAGAGGCTATTCAAATGACATTATTTTAGCAGATCCACACATTTGCTCTGAACATGTAAAAATACAACTGATAAATGGTTTTTGGCAAATACAAGATCAAGCCAGCATTAACGGTACTTTTTTAGAGAACCCAAAAGAAAAGAAAAAACCTGCGGATAAACACATTTTAGAAGATGGCGATATTATTAGTATTGGTAAAAGCCAATTACGTATTCATTTTGTTGATCATCCTGTTGCAGATACAGTTAAATTTAGTCCATTTGAAAGTTTCATAAATTTAATGAGACACCCTATTGCTTTGTTAGTTAGCGTGGCATTGTTTACTTTAGTGTCTGGTACTATTTTCTACTTAGATAAAGCAATAGAGGTCAACTTTACTCAATTGTTAGTACCCGCCATAGGCATGAGTCTATTATTTTCTTTATGGCCTGCTGGGATATCATTGGTTTCTCATTTGACCAAACACGATGCAAGGGTGCTAACCCAGTTAGGTATCTGTTTTGCTTTCTTTAATTTGATGTGGTTTAGTGACTTACTCGAAAATATTGTTGCCTTTAATTCATCAAGCAATTCTATTTTTACGGTATTAATTGCCATCGTTCCAATTGCGTTAGCCTTTTGTATGTTTTGGTTAAATTGCTACATCGGCTTTCATATGTCGGCTAAGCGTCGCATGGTCGTGTCAATGGGAATTACCGCATTCTTATTTGGCGGTAGTTACTTAATACAATATTCCAATAAGCCTGATTTCAACGCAAGGCCACAATATAATAATGTATTAATGACACCAAGCTTTTTGTTAACACCAAGCAGCAGTGTTGATAAGTTTATTGAAGATAGCAATAAGCTATTTGAAAAAGCGAATAAAGCAGCAATAAAAGAATAATAAAAAAGGGCGCTTGTATAAGCGCCCTTTAATTACCCCTAGTAGAGGTTACCTAATACTTGTTTTATAGCTTATGGTCTTGGAATAAAGCCTATTGCCTCATAAACCGATGCCAAAACTTGACTTGCGTGAGCCGATGCTTTTTCAGCACCATTTTTCATCACTTGCTCTAAGAAGACTTGATCTTCTCGGTATTGATGGAATTTAGTTTGTATTGGCTCTAATAAAGAAACTACCGCTTCAGCAACATCACCTTTTAAATGGCCATACATTTTATCTTCATATTCAGGCACTAAATCAGCTACCGTGCGACCTGTTGCACAAGAAAGTAAAGACAGTAAATTTGATACACCTGGCTTCTCTGCTGTATCGAAATAAATGCGAGCCTGTTCGTCTGAATCAGTAACAGCACGTTTAATTTTTTTAGCGATTTTCTTAGGGTCTTCTAATAATCCAATAAAGTTACCTGGATTAGTGTCTGACTTAGACATTTTCTTTGTTGGCTCTAGTAAGCTCATAACACGAGCACCATGCTCAGGAATATATGGATCAGGTACGGTGAAAATATCACCATATAAATTATTAAAGCGTGTCGCTATGTCTCGCGCTAATTCCAAATGCTGTTTTTGGTCATCGCCAACGGGCACTCGGTCAGCTTTGTAAAGTAAGATATCAGCTGCCATTAAAACAGGATAAGTAAATAAACCAGAGTTCATGTTAGCTTCTGATTTTTGTGACTTATCTTTGTATTGAGTCATGCGGTTTAGCTCACCCATTTGCGTGTAACAATTTAACACCCAACTTAGCTGTGCATGCTCAGGAACATGTGACTGAATAAAAATAGTACTTTGCTCAGGGTTAACACCACAAGCAAGATATAGCGCTAATCCATCTAATGTTGCTTTACGTAAATCAGCAGCGTCAGGACGAACGGTGATAGCATGTTGATCAACCAACATGTAATAACATTCATGAGTGCTTTGCATATCAACCCATTGCTTCAATGCACCCAAATAATTCCCTATGGTTAACTCACCAGATGGCTGACAACCACTTAATACAATAGGTTTACTACTCATTGTTCTATACCTTTCATTTGATAATTTTTTACTATTTTACTTTTGAAAGCGCTAAACGCATTTCGTCTATCGCTTGCTTATAATCTGTTTGTGAAAATATAGCTGAGCCTGCAACAAACATATCTGCTCCTGCTTCAGCAATTTCTTTAATGTTATTGGCTTTCACGCCACCATCAACTTGTAACCTAATATCACGACCACTTTGTTTAATCTTCTCTTTTACTAGACGTAATTTATCTAACGTTGTTGGAATGAAAGATTGACCACCAAAACCTGGATTCACTGACATCAGTAAAATGACATCAAGTTTATCCATGACAAAATCTAAACAGTGTAAGGGTGTCGCAGGGTTTAAAACTAAACCTGCTTTACAGCCATGATCTTTTATTAGCTGTAACGTGCGATCTATATGATCGCTTGCTTCAGGATGAAAAGTAATAATGTCTGCACCCGCTTTGGCAAAGTCTGGAATGAGGCTATCAACCGGTTTCACCATTAAATGAACATCAATAGGTGCTGTAATACCGTAGTCTCTTAATGACTGACATACCATAGGTCCAAAAGTTAAGTTAGGTACAAAATGATTATCCATAACATCAAAATGAATAACATCAGCGCCCGCTGATAATACTTTTGCGACATCATCACCTAAGCGAGCAAAATCTGCCGATAATATAGATGGAGCGATAAGATAAGAAGACATAATTAAAATTACCTTAGAAATTAGTGGCGCTATTATACCCAAGTAAGCATTAAATGCGAGTAACAGCGTACAAGCTCACAAATACAAACATTAGACTGCACCTGACTTTTATTTCCCTAAACTTTTTGCACTTTTTAAGTTCAACGTGCTAATTATCGCACCAAAATTGTACATTTCATGTGTAGAAATATAGAGTAAAACATCAAGCAACAACAATTAAACTACTGTTTATTATAACAAAAAATCATAATCTTTATTGGTATTCTGCATCGGCACCAACATTGCAATCTGTATAAATAGCGCACTTTTAAACTAAGCTAGTCACATTAGCTCAATTAACATTTTAAAATAATAAAGGAAAAATCATGAAAAACATTTTAACTACCATCGCACTATCAACTGCTCTATCTGCAGCGGTATCGACTAACGCTTTTGCTGTAGAAGGGTTGTCTGCGAATGTAGCAGCTACATCAAACTACTTATGGCGTGGTCTTGAGCAAACTGACGGTAAAGCAGCGGTTTCAGGTGGGATTGATTATGCTGCAGACAGCGGTTTTTATGTAGGCACATGGGCTTCAACAGCTAATTGGGCTGAAGGTATGACATATGAGTTAGATTTATATGGTGGTTTTTCTAACGCTATTAACGATGACTTATCCTACGATGTAGGGTTTATATATTTTGCTTATCCTGATGAAACCTCTGGTGATGCTGATTTTTCAGAAATTTACGGTAGCCTTTCATATAAAGCATTAACTGTAGGTGTAGCGGTTTTAACTTCTGGTGAAGGCGCAGATGCTGGTGATACGATATATGCTAACGCTGATTATTCGATAGACCTGGGAAATGAAGCAGATATTACGCTGCATATCGGTTCATATTCTGGCGATTGGCTAGCAGATGACAGTATTGACTACAGTGTTTCATTAAATAAAGCTGGTTTCACTTTTGGCGCTTCTGCAACAGATCTAGATGGCGCAGCAGGCGATGTCAAAGTCTTTGTCGCATACAGCCTAGATATTGATTTATAAGACTAAAAAGAGCAAAAAATTCCTTTAAGACATAAAGATAATTCTTTGTTACAATACAGGCATACCTCTGTAAACTTTAACTAGGATATGCTCATGTCAAAAGGGACTAAGACAAAGAACATCATCAAGATAATGAGGCGTTACTTTTGGTTTGCCTCATTTAGTATTGTTATACTACTTTCAAGTTATCAGTTATCCAATCAAGATAACATCACGGTGAATAATAGTGATGCATGTTTAAATTTGACATCAAGTTTGCCAATGAACCATTATCAGCACCCATGCCATAAAGTAACTCCTGCTAATCATAGTTGGTTATCATGGTTTTCTGGTGACAGTCAATCAGCTCAGCTGCATATGCTAGATTTGATCGAATTAATTCACTACAGCTTTGATTAGTCATCATGCTAAGTGTCATTAAAAGTATTTTAGCGGCATTTATTGGTGTACAAAGTAACCAAAACCGACAGAAAGATTTCACTCAAGGGAAAGCAAGTCATTTTGTTATTGCTGGAATAATTGGTGTTGCGGTATTTATTGCTTTGCTAATACTTATTGTCAATTTAGTATTAAGTGCAGCTTAGCCTAGAGCATGAAGTTATTATTTGTACAACGCCAATACTTCTTGCACTTTAATTCTGCCTTTACCTTTTTGACTAATTGAACGCTGTACTTGAAATAAAGAGCGTTTGTCAGCCTTATGATACAAAGCTTTAGTAAAATCGACATAATGGTTAGATATTAGGGTTGGCACGCCTAATTTCTTTGCATTTTCTGCACAAACAACAAGTCTTTTTTGATCATCATCGGTAAACGTATTACCTGCATAAGCGGTGAAGCTTGATGTTGGATTTATAGGTGAATATGGCGGATCACAATATATAACATCATCTGCGCGCATTTGAGAAAAAGCCATATCGAAATCACCTTGAATAAAAGTAGCTTTCTTTGCTTTTTCTGCAAAGAACTCTAACTCAACTTTAGGGAAATAAGGGTGCTTATATCGACCAAATGGAACATTATAACCGCCACTTTTATTGTATCTACAAAGACCATTATAACCATGCCTATTTAAATATAAAAAGATAACAGCACGATCATAAGGATTGTTTGATGCATTAAATTTAGCCCGATATTCGTAATATTTTTCAGCTTGATTGTTTTCTTTTACAAATAATTTTTTCGCGTCTGCTATAAAAGTTTTGGGTTTTGTTTTGATGATATTGAACAAAGCAATAAGATCTTTATTCATATCAACCAAAAGGTACTCGTCAAAATCTAAATTGAGAAAGACAGAGCCACCACCAACAAAAGGTTCAACTAAACGTTTCTTACCTTTAACGGGGAGTAGTTTTTGTATATCGCCAATAACTCGTTTTTTGCCGCCTGCCCATTTCAAGGGAGACCTTATATTAGTTTGCAATAACTCTTTACTCACTGTAGACCCTATTGCTATTGATACGATGCTATCGGCTTAATATTTTTGGAAAATAGCAGATTATTTTTACACGTAGATCTTAGCAGGAATAAGGCGTATAAGTCTAATACCATATCAGGCATTTTAAAATGATATTATTGTATATTCAAAAGCAGTTATAAATTTAACGAAAACATCTTTCTTTAAAGCTTATTTACTTGAGATAAGCTAACTGTTTCAATTTCTTCCTTAACGGTCTTGATTGGTTTTATCCATGGACGTCTTTCTTTCAATACCTCAGGTAATACAGCAAAGGCTTTTATTGCGTCATCTCGACTAGAGTATGCTTTAGAGGTTACAACAATAAGCTTATTATCATTAAGAGAGCGTTGATAGCTATAAAGCTCTTGTAATGAGCTAGTTGATATAAAGCTTTCCCATAAATCAGTTTTTGAAAACCCTGCTATTTGAATGACATAGCCTGTATCTTGGCTTAAATAATATTGCTCATCAAAAGAACTTTCAGTCTGTTGTATTATCACCTTTTGCATAGGTGTAGCTTCTTTTAAGTTTAACGCGTTTACAATATCTGCAGTTTCTGCAGTTATTACTTTTTCATTAATATTTTCTGCTTGGATTATTGCGTTGTATATCTCTGCTGCTGATGCATTGATAACAGTAGCTATCACCGGTTTTTCAATGACTTTAACAGCTTTCTTTTCTCTATTTGCTTGCTTTTGTGTGCTTTTCGATAAGGTGCTTACTTTTTTATCATCTTTTTCTTGTATAACAGGGAGGGGGTTTACTAACTCCTCTGTGTTTTTTGCCTTTGCTAAATAACTAAATGTAGAGGTATCAAAGTTTGACAGAAAGTAATATGTTGCAACAGAGATTAACGATATCACCGTCACAAGTATAATCAGCAAATTATATTTATGACCATTATTTTCTTTAACTTGTGATTTAATTTTGCTACTAGACAAACTAATTAACTGACCTGTTTGCCCCTCGATTACACTTAACTTACCTTTAAAAAGAGATTTATTAGTTTTAACTTCTTCTGCTGCTGTTTTTGCTCCAAAAAGTACAACATCAATTGAAAGGTTGGTTTTACTGTGAACAGCGACCAATTGCGCTAATTCATACTTTAATTGTAAAGAGAGCGATTGCGCATGTTCGATAACAATAGTAATAGCTTGTTGTCGTTCTTTTGCTAATTTAGTGACACTTACTACTAATGATTGCTCAGGATCGAACAATGTATTTGAAAAAAGCTGTTCTATTATTCGACAACGCATTTGTATGTCATTTAATTTTGTCGAAGCAGATAAGTAAGCAACATTTCGCGGCGATATAGCGTTATCTTTTTGATCTAACGAGCCAAGATATTGACTCGCCAATGCAGTATATTGATGAGCGTTTTCATCAACCACAAGTATTAAATGCTTAGAGAAACGCAAGATATAATCGACTCTTGCGTTGACACTTATGGTAGTTACGTCGTTTGGTTGAATAGATTGTAAATCAATTGCTGTTGCACTCATTTTCATTCCAAAACATAGAATCGCAATATTATGGCGATTTAATTATTAAAGAATTTGTTGAAGTGTCTCTTGCATTATATCACTGCGCATTTCTGACTGACCAATTGCAGTTGGCACAATAAACCTTAATTGACCTGCAATATTTTTCTTGTCACGCTTCATGTGTTTGATAAATTCATCAAACCCCATATTTTCTGGTGCGACTAACGGTAAATCAAAAGCTTTCAATAGCTTTTCTATTCGACATAAATCTGACACTTCAATCAAATCCATTGCTACTGCAAGCTTAGCAGCAAGGACCATGCCAGTAGCAACAGCTTCACCGTGCAACCACTTTCCATAACCTTGCTCTGCTTCAATAGCATGTCCAAAGGTATGACCTAAATTTAATAGCGCTCTAACACCCGATTCAGTTTCGTCTGCAGCCACGATATCTGCTTTACATTGGCAACATTTTTGAATCATGTAGGTTAATATTTTTTCATCATTTGCCTTGATATCCTCAATATGAGTTTCAAGCCATTCAAAAAATGATTTATCGCCGAGAATGCCATATTTGATGACTTCTGCAATACCGGCATTAAATTCACGTTCAGGAAGAGTTTTTAGCGTATCTATATCTATGATAACGGCTTTAGGTTGATAAAAAGCACCAATCATATTTTTCCCTAAAGGATGATTAACTGCTGTTTTGCCACCTACGGATGAATCCACTTGAGATAACACTGTTGTTGGTACTTGAATAAAATCAATACCTCGTTGATAACACGCTGCAGCAAAGCCTGTGATGTCACCAATAACACCGCCACCCAATGCAATTAAGCTTGTATCTCTACCATGCTCATTTGCTAATAAGTGTGTCATTATTTTTTCGAAATTTGCTAAGCTTTTTTCAGCTTCGCCATCAGGTAAGATAACCTCATCGACATTGAAGCTAGTCAACTGAGACTTTAATTTATCGAGATATAATGGTGCTACTACATCATTAGTAACAACACATACTCGTTTTCCACGAATATGTGTTTCAAATAGGCTACTGGTTTCTAATAAACCAGTATCTATATATATTGGGTAGCTTCGAGAACCAAGATCTAAATTGAGGGTTGCCATATGCTTTTAACCGTACATAAATATAGAAAGGAAGATTAAAAGTCTAATCGCTCAATTATTTTATGGGCAACCACTTTAGCACTTTGATCATCTGTTTTTACAATAATATCAGCAATCTCTTCATACAAAGGATTACGTTCAACAGCTAAGTTTTCTAAAACAGTACGTGGCTCTTCTGAGGTTTGCAATAATGGACGGCGGCGATCACGCTGCGTACGGGCAACTTGTTTGTCAATTGTTGTCTCTAGATAAACAACAATACCTCTAGCTGATAATCGATTACGAACTTGAGTACTGATTACTGAACCACCACCAGTGGCTAAGACAATACCTTGTCTTTCGCTTAAGTCCTCAATAACAGTCTCTTCTCTTTTACGAAAACCTTCTTCACCTTCAAGATCGAAAACCCATGCAATGTCAGCACCTGTGCGGCGCTCTATCTCTTGATCAGAATCAAAAAATTCTAGGTGAAGTCTATCGGCTAATTCACGACCAATTGTACTTTTACCTGCACCCATTGGTCCTATTAGGAAAATATTACGTTTTTCTGCCATTAGATTTACTTAATACTCGTTAGTTAACAGTCAGGTCAAAAGCACAGATAACTGCTCTTAATACAGCTTTTGACGTTATAGAGGTCTCCCCCAAAATTTCAAGGGCGTAATTATCGCAATTGTTGGCTATAAAATGCAAGCACCATTATTGCTAAGTAATAAAAAAGCTCGCTACTTAGCAATAATGGTGTTTTATATCGATTAGAAATGTTCTGTTACTATTCGAGGAGTAACAAAGATAAGCAGTTCTTTTTTCTCATTTAATTGGCTAGTATTTCTGAATGCCCAACCAACATATGGAATATCACCTAATACGGGAATTTTAGAGACGGTACTGATAATTGCTTGTTGATATATACCACCTAAGACAATTGTTTCACCATTACTAACCAATACTTGAGTACCAATACGCTGTGTATCAATTGCAGGCGCTAAACCATTTTTAATTTCTGAAACGGTATCTTGGGTTACGATTAAATCTAAAATGATTTTATCATCAGGTGTGATGTGTGGCGTTACCGTTAAGCTTAATACTGCCTTTTTAAATTGTGTTGCTGTTGCGCCACTTGAAGCCGCCTCTTGATACGGAAGCTCTACCCCTTGCTCAATATAAGCTTCCTTTTGATTAGCTGTTGTAATACGTGGACTTGCAATAACTTCACCTTTATTTTCCTTTTCCATCGCAGAAAGCTCAAGATCAAGAATGGTTCCGTTCGCTAATCTTGCTACTTGGAAGGCTATCGTTCCAGCTGCACCTGCTACCGGTAAATTCACATTCATGCCATCTGCAATCTTCGGTACAACACCTTGTCCTATGTCAGCTTCTTTATAAGCTCTTGTTCCATTTGCACTACTCGCCCCCTCAATAGTACCAGACGTGGCATATTCACCATCGGTGTTTGTTATACCCCAGCGAATACCTAACTCTTCATTTAAGTTATCTTTAACCGTTACCATACGCGCTTCAATGATGACTTGACGTACTGGAATATCTAAAATATTGACCATACGTTTAATATCTTCAATACTTTTTGCCGTATCTCTTATTAATAACGTATTCGTACGTTCATCAACTGAAACACTTCCTCGAGGAGATAAAATACTCGTATCTTCATTTTTAATAAGGTCGGCAAATTCAGTTGCTTTTGCGTAATTGATTTGTACATATTCAGAATATAAAGGAGCTAATTCTTCAACTTGCTGCTGAGCTTGTAACGTTTGTGCTTCACGTGCAGCTAATTCATCGCTTGGGGCAACCATTAAAATATTGCCTTGCATGCGTTTATCTAAGCCCTTTACTTTTAATATTATACTTAGCGCTTGATCCCAAGGTACCCCGTCTAAACGAAGTGTAATGTTACCCGTTACCGTATCACTTGTTATTAAATTAAACTCATTATAGTCAGCGATAATTTGTAGCACTGTTCTTACAGGTATATCTTGAAAATTAAGTGAGATGCTACGACCATTAAAATCATCAGTCTCACCTAAATAGGTAGGCGGCTTTTCTGCCATTTCCTTAACGGTAAGTACAAGTAAATTTTCATCTTGTTTATGAGAAAATTCAAATTTTGTTGATACATCGATAACTAACTTGGCATTTCGACCATCTTTAAAAGTTTCTATACCCGTTACTATTGTACCAAAGTCAGTAACATCTAATTTGTACAATAAGTCATCTGGAATTTCAGTATTATGAAATTCTACGTTAATTTTTCCTAATTTGTCATGAACATCAACAGCTAGAGTACTATCATCTAAATAAACTAACACTTGACCTTCATCATTTTCATTCAGTCTAAAATCAATCGAGCTTACATTATTAATGAAGTCTTCACCTGCGGGGCTTAAAGTCTCAACTGTTTTAGCTGAATCACCATAATTGAATGTGATAGCAAAATCTTTGTCGTTTAACGCAACATCAAAAACAGAAAGTTTCTCTAAATTTATTTTTGCGACAACATTGCCGCGAGTTGAGTCTAACTTGATATCTTTAACACCAGCATGATTAACTAGCGTTTCTTTGAAATTCTCATCAAATGAAATCGCATCAAAACTGACGTCAACAAGCGCAGGGTTCATTGAAGTTTTTACTTCAGGTAAATCTGAGATAGGTTCTGAAAATGAAAAAACTAGTTCAATTTGATCACTTTGAATAGTGTTATATGAAATTTTCACCAATTCATTAGTGTGTTCTTCTGCAGCACTCGCCATAGGTACAGCAATAATTGCAGCAACTAATACGACCATGGTAAACCAGAGTTCTCTAACTGCAGTAAAGCTTTTATAATTTTTTGTTCGATTAAATAGCATTATTATGTCCTTTACTTATTTGGCTCTGATTTTACAAGTTTCAATTCGGCTGCTCGTTCAACCCAACACCCAGCACCATCAGGTGATAATTCAATTATTTTCACTGTTTTTGCATCCACTTCTGTAATTCTGCCATTATACAACCCAAGATAATTCCCAATTGCTACTCTATGTAATGTTAAATCTGATGCCTCAACTAGCGCAAACAGAGCGCCAGAGTCACCCATGGTGCCGCGCATAGTCAGATCAGATAGAGAATATTTTTCTAAAGGTTGCTTTCTTCTTCTAACATCAGGGCTTAAACAACCTGACATTTGTTGCATTTTTTGTTGAATAATTTCAGCTTTTGGCAAAACAAATGGGCTTCTTAAATCATCTGCAGAATATTCAATGTGATTAAAAGGTTTCACTTCCGGCATTGGTTCGATATAACTAGTCGTCGTTGCCTTTACCTGCTCCATATGCGCTTTAATTTCACTGGTATCATCAAAGCAACCAGATAGTACAATCAAACTCAAGGCAGGGATAGCTTTATAAGTAAATAGTTTCATTATTGGGCACCCCCTTCTTCCTTGCTAATATCCTCTTGATAACGATAAGTTTTCGCTTGTAATTTCAAATTCAGAGTCTCGTTATCAGATTCTGCAATATTGATTTTAAAGTCGTGCAGTGTAACGATACGGGGTAGACCAGCTATCTTACTTACGAACTGCCCAAAAGAATGATATGGGCCGATAACTTCGATATCTATTGGCAATTCAATATAAATTTCTTTACTTATTTCAGGCTGCCATTCTAATTTAACAAAGTCTAACCCGCTTGTTGTGCCAATAAAGGTTATGTCATCTAACAGACCTGGTGTTTCATGACTATTTGGCAGACTACGCAATTGATTAGCAAAAGTGTCTTCAGCTTCAACCATTTGTGCTCTAAACAAGTCTAAATTTGCTGCAATGTGATACTTTGTTCTGTAAGAGTCTTTTAATGTGACTTCTTCCTGAAATGATCTATCTAAACGAGACATTTTATCTTTAATAATTCCGAAGTAGCCTAAAAAGGCGACGGCTACCGCTAAAAAGATTGCCAACACTAATTTCGCTGCTGCTGGCCACTGGCCAATATTATCTAACTCTAGATCATTAAACTGTGATGCATCAAACTTCATCGCACCCTCCCTCTATCTTAAGTACTTTAGGGAAATTAAATAATGCCATCGTTAACTTCCTCCTTGAGTAGTACTTGCTAATACTGCATTAGGGTCATTGACCAAGCCTTTAATCTTAACTTTCATTTTAAATTGACTTAGTAACTTAGGAGAGCCATCGTCTGCGGTAATCGACTCTGGTGTTGCATCTGCAAACAGGTCTGACAATTCAATTGCCCTAATCATATTCGCTAGATGATTGTTAGATTCACTTTTACCAACTAACTGAAGTGTATTACCTTGCTTCTCTAATTCAATAATATAGATTCCATTAGGAATGATTTTAGCTATTTCATCTAGAACTTGAGTACCTACATTTCGACTGCGTTGTAACTGCTCAATTACATCAATACGTTTTTGTAGCGCTGCTTTTTTATCATTTAACGTTCGTATTTCAGCAATTTGTATATCAAGTTGGGCTATTTCATTTTTTAGATATTGGTTTTTACTATTCTGACCATCTATTCTAGCTTGGTAATAAAAATTTACGATTAATACGAACAAAAGAGCCATAGTGCCTACTGCGGCAAGAATAGTAAAATATGCTTTTTGCTGTGCCTTGAGCGCTGCTTCACGCCAAGGAAGCAGGTTTATATGTGCCATGGCGTAAAACTCCTTAAAGCCAGTCCTGTTGCTACCATTAATTGTGGTGCAACGTTTGAAAGCTCAGAACTATTTATAGAGCTAGATAGATTCATATCATTGAACGGGTTTGCAATTACAGTATGAACCCCAAGCTCTTCAGATAACAATGACTCCACACCTTCTAGTGAGGCGGTACCACCAGAAATGAGAAGATAATCAACTTTTTCTTGCCCACTCGTTGTTAAAAACATTTGAATAGCTCGACGAATCTGTTGCATTAAGACCGTATGAAATGGAGCTAATACCTCAAAAGTATAGTTTGGTGGTAACTCATTTGATAATTTAGCCTGCTCAGCATCATCGAAAGATTTGTTATAGTAAGAAACTATTGAGCGAGTATATTGTTCGCCACCAAACATTTGATCTCGACTATATATATGTTTACCTGCATTTGTGGCTGAGAATAATGTTACCGTTGCGCCAATATCTACAATGGCAACAACCTTATCTTTGGCGTCATCGGGTAAAAGTGGTAAACATAAATCATAAGACCTGCCAACGGCATAAGACTCTACATCAATAACTTTGGCAGTAAAGTCGCCAGCATCTAAAGCGGCAACCCTTGCTTGAATTGATTCTGTGCGAGCAGCACTGAGTAAAACATTCATTTTACTGGGATCAGATTCATTAACATCAAGCGATTCAAAATCTAAACTTACTTCATCAAGCGGATAAGGAATTAAGCTGTCTGCCTCTACTTCTATTTGACTTTCTAATTCTTCTTCAGAAAGAGATACATCCATATAAATAACTTTGGTAATAACAGTTTGACCAGAAACAGCAGCAGCAGCGTCAGTTGCTTTACTAGATATTCTTTTTCTAATTTTTTCTATTACTGTGCCTACAGCTTCAATATCTTGAATTTCACGATCTATTACTGCACCACGTGACATTGGTTCAATAGCGTAATCTTCAAGAATATATCCATCAGCCCCTTGACTCAGTAAAACAGCTTTTACTGAATGGGAACCGATATCGATTCCTACCATCATTGGGATTTTCTTTTTCCATAAATTGTCTAGCATAACAGCCCACAAATTTTGTTTTTCTAATTATTTTAGTCGCAAAATGCGCATAAATACATTTATTACATGCTTTTACACGATATACTAGCATTATCTTACATTTTTACCCAAATTTTGAGTTTTATTTTGTTTACACTTAAGAATTTATTAAAAATCAGTTTAATACTAGTAATTTTACTCTTTATTTCTATCTTTGCGTTGTATATCAATATGCGCGATCAATTGCCCAATGTAAACTCTTTAAAAGACGTGAATTGGCAAACTCCTATGCAGATTTATAGTCAAGAAGGATTATTGATCTCTCAGTTTGGTGAAAAAAAACGCATACCACTAACATTAGAAGAAATCCCTCAACAATTAATTGATGCTTTATTAGCCACTGAAGATGATCGCTTTTACTTGCATTTTGGCGTAGACCCTATTGGTATGGGGCGAGCTGTTCTTGGTCAATTAATGGGACAAAATAAAGGGGGTGCTAGTACTATTACCATGCAAGTTGCTCGTAATTTTTTCCTTACTCGAGAACAAACCTATATACGTAAACTAAGAGAGATCTTTTTATCTTTTCATATTGAAAGCTTATTAACCAAAGATGAAATTCTTATGTTATATATCAATAAGATTGCCTTAGGTCATCGTACATTTGGTTTTGCAGCAGCCGCACAAGTTTATTATGGAAAAACACTTAATGAATTAACACTAGCTCAAATAGCGGTGCTTGCCGGCCTTCCAAAAGCCCCTTCTACTTTAAACCCTATTCGCTCTCCAGAACGAGCTAAAGCGCGTCGTGCGGTAGTTTTACAACGCATGTTAGTCAGTGGTTACATAACTGAAGATGACTATTTATCAGCAAAGAATGCGCCTATAACAGGAAAAAAACATGGTGCTGAAATTCAATTAAGTGCTCCTTATGTCGCTGAAATGGCTCACCAAAAGATGATCGAACGCTATGGTGCCGAACAAGCCTATACTAACGGCTATAAAGTTTTTACCACCGTTTCCGCTAATCTACAACAAGCTGCAGAAAACGCTGTAACCAATAATTTATTAAATTATGATCAACGCCACGGATACCGTGGTCCTTTGTTATCACTTCGACCAAAAAATGAAATAAAAAATAGCACGCAAGATAATGCCACTGACTTAACAAATAATTCAGTTCCGCTATCTGAAATCGAAATTAATGAGGCGTTATCTTCAATTACCTCTTATCAACACTTGCAGCCAGCAGTGGTTACTGATGTGGCAGAGCAGTCTATACAAGTAACACTTAAAAATATGGAAACGGCTTACATTGGTTGGGAAGGCTTAAGCTGGGCTCGAAAATATATTAGCGATCAAAAACAAGATCTACCGCCAACAAAGGCAAGTGATATTCTCCAATACGGTGACGTTATTTTTGTTGAAGAGACGGAAACTGATGGTCTTAAGTTAAGTCAGCTACCTCAAGCTAGTGCTGCTATGGTATCACTATCACCTGATAATGGTGCTATTAAAGCCGCTGTAGGTGGGTTTAGTTTTAAGCAAAGTCAATTTAATCGTGTTACACAAGCTAAAAGGCAAGTAGGTTCTAATATCAAACCTTTTATTTATTCTGCGGCATTGGAACATGGATATACCTTAGCTTCTTTAGTCAACGATGCACCTATTAATCAATGGGATAAAAGTGCGGGTATTGCTTGGCGCCCTAAGAACTCACCTGACACATATGCTGGACCGATGCGAGTTAGACTTGCCTTAGCGAGATCAAAAAATGTTGTGGCTGTTCGGTTATTAAAAAGTGTTGGCCTTGATAATATTATCAACCACCTTTCATCTTTTGGTTTTAGCCCTGATGAACTGCCACGAAATGAATCTCTAGCCTTGGGCTCTGCCTCATTAACGCCATTGGAAGTCGTTACAGGCTTTGCTGCTTTTGCAAATGGCGGCTTCTTAATTGAACCTTTCTTAATTGATCGTATTGAAAACACTGACGGTGAAGTGATATACCAATCTAATCCTGCCATGGCATGCGATCCTTGTACAACTTCTGAGCCTGAGATAGTTGAAGATAACCAAATTGAGAACTCACTTGTTAATAACGTTATTGAAAATGAAACTAATCAGCAACTAAAACCGACTCAACTAAAATCTGCACCAAGAGCAATTAGTGAACAAAATGCTTTCTTAATTGCTGATGCCCTTAATACTGCAATTTGGGGAGCTGATTGGTCAACTGCTGATGGTTGGCAAGGTACCGGTTGGCGAGCTAGAACATTAAAAAGAAGAGATATCGCAGGAAAAACCGGTACAACCAATGAGGCCAAAGATGCTTGGTTCTCAGGCTTTAGCAAGCATGTTGTTACCACATCGTGGATTGGTTTTGATGATCCAAGTCGAAATTTAGGTTACACGGTTTATAATAATAATTTAGGGAAGAACCAAATTACTGGTAATGAATTTGGTGCAAAATCAGCCCAACCTGCTTGGATAGATTACATGAAAGTAGCCCTTGCTGATCAACCCATTGAGGTTATCACTCCTCCTGCTGAAATAGTCTCTGTCCGTATAGATAAAGAAACAGGCAAACTAACAAATGCGATTAATAAAACCAGTCAATTTGAGTATTTTAAACTTGGTACCGCCCCCACTGAATATGTGAGCCAAGATAATAGTGGCGTTATTTTAGATGGGGAAGGCAGTAAAGAAACTGATATCTTTTAACCTACCTTACCTTAATTCTAGCAGGGGTTATTTCTTAAGCATGCAACCCCTGTTATGTAAAAAAATACTTTACTAAATTGATTTACTAAATATCTTTCATGAAGATTTTTGAATTACGCTGTATGTTGTACATTTGTTGTTTATCTTTTGGTAAAGCCGACATAGGTTGGTGGATAAAACCTTGCTCTTGAAACCAATGCGCGCTAACAGTCGTTAGCACAAAGAGTTTTTTCAACTGGTTTTCTTTAGCTTTTGTTTCTACTTCATTCAGTAATCTTAATGCACGATTTCCACCACGGTAATCCTGATGAGTAACAACACAAGCAAGTTCTCCACATTGTGCTTCAGTGTAAGGGTATAAAGCTGCACAAGCGATGATGACATCTTCTTTTTCAATAACAATAAATTGGCTAATTTCCATTTCTAGTAGTTCTCTAGAACGTTTGACCAAAATACCTTCTTCTTCCATAGGCGCTATCAACTCCAGAATACCGCCCACATCATCAATAGTCGCCGTTCTTATTTGTTCTTTATGATCTTGAGCAATTAATGTACCTGAGCCATCTCGGGTAAATAATTCCTGCAATAATGCACCATCGGTCTGATAACTAACACTATGGCAACGTTCTACGCCATTTTCACCGCTTAGAATGATTGCTTTAAGCAGTAACTGCCTTATATGACAATCATTATCTTCTAATAAAGCCTTAACTCGACGAACACTGCAACTTCGAATTAAATCGCCTGTTTGGTCTAATAACCCCTCTTTATCCGTTAATGAAATAAGTTTATCAGCCTTTAACGCAATCGCAGTTTGAGCAGCAACATCTTCAAGTGCAAGATTAAACACCTCACCTGTCGGTGAATAACCTATAGGCGATAGCAATACAATAGAGCCATAATCCAACTGCATGTTGATACCAACGGAGTCTACCCTTCTCACACTACCTGTATATTTATAATCAACACCTGCTTTTACACCCATCGGCATCGCCACAACAAAGTTACCAGTACTCACTCTATTTTGAGCACCATGCATCGGTGAATTAACTAAGCCATTAGAAAGCAAAGCCTCGATATGCAATCTTAATGAGCCTGTAGCATCTTTCACGGCAACTAAGGTTTCAGCATCTGTTACTCGCACATCATTAGCAATATGTTGCGTAATTCCGCGTTGTGCCATGCGCTCCTCAATTTGAGGTCTAGCTCCATGAACAACGACCAGTTTTACACCTAAACTGCGTAGTAAGGAAATATCATGAATAATATTAGAAAAGTTAGGGTGTAAAACAGCTTCACCACCAAACATTAGCACCACCGTTTTTCCACGGTGAGCATTAATATAGGGAGCTGCATTTCTAAACCACTTAACATTATTTAAATCAGTATTATCCATGAGTTTTCTAACTTTACCTTTTCTCTTTTGAATTAATTAACCATGTAAACCATGGCTACTTCGTCTTCAGGATCTTTATGTGGACTTGGCTCACTATCCTCAATGATATTATCTGCTAGTGAGCTTTTATCGATTGAAGTAAAGCCTAGTTTTCCAAAATATTCAGGAATATAAGTCAGTACAATAATTTGTTCGAGTTCCATTTGGTGAGCAAATTCAAGTAAATATTGCACTAAGGCTTCCCCTTGCCCTTGTTTTCGCATCACTTCTTCAATAACAACCGATCTTATTTCAGCTAAACCGGTTTGGTAGATATAAAGAGAAGCACAACCAACCACAACGCCATCAACTTCGGCCACAACAAAGTTTTGAATATCATAAATAATATTGTCTCTGCTTCTAGGTAAAATCTCTCCTTGTTCAGCCCAAAAAGCAACTAGCTGTTCGATTTTATCAACATCAGACATACGTGCTCGCCTAACTGACATCGCAGCCGCTCGTTGCGCATCTAAACGTTGTTTCACCTGTTTTAAAGCAGAGTTTATTTGTTGTTTACCTGGTGCACCAACAACGTTTTCATTTAAAATATGTTCATCAGTCGTTTGGCTATTCGCTAAGGCTTTTTTCACTTGACTCTTAGATGTACCACCTAAGGCTTCACGCTTATCTAATGTCGACTCTATTGATAAATGTTGATAAACATCTTGTTCAATTTTATCGCTAAATTCTTGCAGCTGGGTCAAAGTTAAATCTTCTAATGGTAAACTTTTATCAATCGCAGCAAGCACGACTTCACCTACAATGTGATGAGCTTCCCTAAACGGAATATCTTTACTCACTAAATAATCTGCTAATTCGGTTGCATTTGCATAGCCTTGCTGAGCTGCTGCCAAGGTACGAGAGCGATTAACTTTCAAACCATCTGCTACCAATACCGCCATTTCCATGCACTCTTGCCAAGTATCAAGTGCATCAAACAGCCCTTCTTTGTCTTCTTGCATATCTTTGTTATAGGCTAAAGCCAATGCTTTCATCGTGGTTAACATACCTGATAGCGAACCAAAAACACGTCCAGCTTTACCTCTAATTAACTCACAGGCGTCAGGATTTTTTTTCTGAGGCATCAATGATGATCCAGAACTAACTAGGTCACTCATTTCTACAAAGCCAGCTTCACCTGAATTATAAAAAATTAAATCTTCAGCAAAGCGTGATAAATGCATCATTGAAATACTGGCACTGGCTAACAACTCAATAACATGATCTCTATCAGAAACCGCATCTAAGCTATTCATCGTAGCGGTTCTAAAACCTAAATTATGTGCCAAGTTATTTCTATCAATTGGGTAAGCTGTACCCGCCAAAGCACCTGAGCCTAATGGCGAAACATCTAGACGATATAGAGCATCTTTTAAACGACCAATATCACGGTTAAACATTTCGACATAAGCTAAACACCAATGTCCAAAGGTTATCGGCTGAGCACGCTGTAAATGCGTATAACCGGGCAATACGGTATCTTTTTCTCGCTCTGCAAGTTTCATCATCGCTTGTTGTAGGTTCACTAAAGCAAATAACAGTTCACCACCTGTTTCTTTACACCATAGCTTTAAATCAGTCGCAACCTGATCGTTTCTACTACGCCCAGTATGTAACTTTTTACCCAAATCACCTGTTTTCTCAATCAGTTGTATTTCAACCCAGCTATGAATATCTTCAGCATCAGACAACAAAATTTGCTGTGGGTTTTCTTCAACAGACGCTTTTAATTCCTTTAAAGCTGCCGTTAACCTAAACAGTTCATCATCGTTTAACACCCCCACATCATGAATGGCTCCAGCCCAAGCGATAGAGCCAACAATATCTTGCACGGCCATACGATAATCTACAGGTAACGAGTCATTAAATTTTTTAAATTGTAAACTCGCCTTTTCTTTAAAGCGTCCGCCCCATAATGCCATGATTATTTATCCTTATTTTCCGCTTGAGATAACGCAGTGATTCGACTAGATAGACTGAATAAACGAATGAAGCCTTCTGCATGTTTTTGGTCATACACATCGTCAGCACCAAAGGTTGCAAACTCTTCCGAATAAAGACTATTAGGTGAACGACGCTGAATAACTTGCGCCATCCCTTTGTATAACTTAACCACAACATCACCAGTAAGTTGCTCAGCAAATGATGCTGCAGAAGCAAGCTGAGCTTTCGCAAGAGGCGTAAACCAACGGCCATCATAAATTACATGAGAAAATTCTAAACCGACTGATTCACGATATTTCAGCGATTCTTTATCTAATATTAGTGTTTCCAATCCTTTATAAGCCGCCATTAAAATGGTACCGCCTGGTGTTTCATAACAGCCTCTTGACTTCATGCCTACTAAACGATTCTCTACAATATCAATTCTACCGACACCATGAGCGGCACCTTTCTCATTTAAATACATTAATGCATTATAAGCGCCTTTTCCTGCACTATCGCCAGAGTAGTCTTTGCCGTCTATAGCAACTAGCTCACCTTTAACAAAGCTTAATTGAACTTTTTCTGGTGTATCTGGCGCATCCATAGGATCAACCGTCATCGTCCACACTTCTTTTGATGGCTCACACCACGGATCTTCTAATTCACCACCTTCATGTGAAATATGCCATGCGTTAGCATCACGGCTATATATTTTGGTGAGCGAAGCTGCACATGGAATATCTCGTTCAGCAAGGTAATCTAATAAGTCTTCACGAGAAACCATATCCCACTCACGCCACGGTGCAATAACAGTTAACTCTGGCGCTAAAGCAGCAAAACATGATTCAAAACGTACTTGGTCATTACCTTTACCAGTACAGCCATGACATACAGCATCAGCGCCAACTTTTAAAGCAACTTCAACGTGTGCTTTAGCTATCACAGGTCGAGCCATTGAAGTACCTAATAAGTACTGCCCTTCATAAACAGAACCTGTTTTCAAAATAGGGTAAATGTACTCTTTAACATACTCTTCTTTTAGATCAACAACGTGACATTCTGAAGCACCCGAAGCTATCGCTTTTTCAACAATGCCTTCAAGCTCTTCATCACCTTGACCAACATCGGCACAAAAGGCAACCACTTCACAACCATCGTAGTTTTCTTTTAACCATGGAATGATAGCCGAAGTATCTAAGCCCCCTGAGTATGCTAATACGACTTTCTTGATTTCTTTCTTTGCTAATGCCATTTTCTTATCCTATAAATTCTATCTAAATTCGTTAATTAATCTGCTAGTAATGAGACAAGCACAGCACATTGCGCCCACATTCTGTTTTCTGCTTCTTGAAACACAACAGACAATTCTTCATCATCAAATAACTCGGTGGTGATCTCTTCTTCTAAATGTGCCGGTTGACAATGCATAACCACGCTGGCTTTTGCTTTAGCCATTAGCTCATGATTGACTTGGTATGGTTTAAACGCAGCCAATAACTGTGCTTTATCTTCAGCCCCTTCATTGCCCATTGAAACCCATGTGTCGGTATAAATGGCATCTTGTGTGCCAATTGCATTTATGTCTGTGGTGTAAGTAAAACAAGAACCATTTTTACTGGCTAATGTTTGTGCTCTGTCTAGCATGCTTTCACTTGGCCCATAACCTTGTGGGCATACTAGTGTGAAATCGACACCAATAACCGCAGCCATCAGCATTAATGAATTAGAGACGTTATTACCATCACCAACATAAGCTAGCTTAACTTTCGTTAAGTCTTGTACATCTTGCGATGCAAAACACTCAGCTAGCGTTACAAAGTCTGCCAGTGCTTGGCATGGGTGGTATTGATCGCATAAAGCATTAACCACAGGCACACTGGCATGTTCAGCCAAACCCACTATCGCACTATTTTCAAAAACCCGAGCTACAATAGCATCAGCATAACAAGAGAGATTTTTAGCATAGTCACTAACGCGTTCACGTTCGCCTAATTTGCCATTCTGTTGGCCAAGATACAGTGCATGACCACCTAATTTAGCAATACCCATATCAAAGCTCACATGGGTTCTTAGTGATGGTTTCTCAAAGATCATAGCAACAGACTTGCCCGAAAGAGATTGAGCATATTGCTGTGGTGATTGTTTAATGTTTAAAGCAAGCTCAATAAGCATGAATGCTTGCTCTTTACTTAGCTGATCATCAGCTAAAAAATGGTTAAATTTTGACATGTCAGTTCAACTTTTAAATCAATTAAATACTTTGCTTGAAGGTGCAGTCTTATGTTTTTGCTAGCAGGTTAATTTGGCTGTATTTGTGTGCCAATACCGTGCCCGTCAAGCAATAAAGAAATCTGTTCTGGCGATTGCCAACTGGCAACCGCGATACTTCGTCGTAATTGATTAGCAGCTTTTAACGCTGCGTTAACTTTAGCTGTCATACCGCCAGCAATAACACCTTGTGATATCAATGCTTTTGCTTGAGAGTGATTTAGTGAATGTAAATACTCCCCGTTCGCATCTTTTACACCGTTAACATCGGTAAGTAGTAATAACTCAGCATTTAGTAGCTGGCATATTGCCACAGCAGCATCATCTGCATTTACATTCACTAAATCACCGTTACTTAACGCACCAATAGAAGAAATAATCGGCATAAACCCTTGCTCAAGTAACACATCGAGTAATTTACTATTATTGGTCTTAGGTTCACCCACTTGCCCTAAATCTAGTTCAGATAAAGTGCAGCTGATCATATCGCCATCATTAAGTGACAACCCTATAGCGGCCAAATTCAAACTATTAGCACTTGCTACAATAGCCTTATTTACAGTACCCGCCAACGCGCCACTGATTAAGTTGATTTGTGCTTTTGGAGTGACTCTTAATCCCTGTTTTTTTTCAGTAGTAAAACCCGCTTGGGCAAGCATTTCATCAACAACACATCCACCACCATGCACTAAAACTACAGGTTTATTCTGTAATTGTTTAATTACTGACAGTAAATCAATTAATGCGCTTTGTTTTTCTAAAATAGCGCCACCAATTTTTATAACTAGAGGTTTAGCCATTTGAACCTCCGATATAATTAGGAGCAAGCAGTGAATACTGACTAGACAAATCAATCGAAATATTAAAACACTGTAAAGCTTGAGACGCAGCACCTTTGAGTAAGTTATCGATGGCACAACTCACTACAAGCACTTGCTTTTGTTCATCATATTTCCAATGGATATCTGCAAATGGCGTATAGGCAACATTGTCTATTTTAGGCCAAGTATTAAGTAACCTAATCAGAGCCTTATCTTGATAAGCCCTATTGAAAGCCTGCTCAATTTGCTCAACCGTTACTTCAGAATTCAATTGTAATGTTACGGTTGAAAGTAATCCGCGTTTATAGGGGGCTAGATGTGGATTAAAAATAACCTCGGCACCTGCTTCTTGGGAGATTTCAGGTTGATGTCTGTGTTTCAGAATATTGTACGCACCTAAACTGACTTCATTAAAATTTGTCGCCAAAGATGCACTTCTGCCTGCACCGCTGACACCACTAATGCCATTAACGACAATAAGTGTGTCTTTACGATGTAAATTATTTTCAGTAATGGGTTTCAATGCGAGTAAACTAGCCGTTGGGTAGCACCCTGGCACAGCAACTAACGGAGTTTCTTTGATAGCAGATTCATGCCATTCAGCTAAACCATATTTAGCAACTTCTAGTGCATCAATATGCGAATGTTCAAATCCATAATACGTGGGATAGTCTTTTACATTATTGAGTCTAAAGCCACCTGACAAATCGAAAACTTTTACCCCTGCATTGACAAAAGCTTGCGCCCAATCGGCACTAAATTCATGGGGAGTGGCAAAGAATACACAATCTAATTCGCTTGCATATTGCTCAAACCATTGAGAAGAAAAAGCTTGCAAGGGTACATCACAAATCCCTTGCCAGCGACCATGTAAATCGCTGAAAAGTTTCCCCTCGGAGTAACTATTTTCTGATACGAGCAGATGTTTAATGGCAACATGACTGTGCTTGCATAGCAAACCTATCAACTCAGCGCCTACATACCCACTTGCACCAATAACGGCAACATTATTCAATTGTGACAAACCTTTTCCCCTACTAATACCTAATAAACCTATCCAAATAACATAATTTCAATACTAATAACTAACTAATCTAACCCGCTAAAACGTACAGCCTTAAAGCGCTAAATTAAGAAATCATCTATATCGTCGTCGCATTATCGGAAGCTTCATCATTTTCGAGTAGCCTTATGAAAGAAGGTTAATTACACTGTACAAACAGGTTAACACCCAACGGGTACTTATGCAACTATTCAGCATAACTATTTAAGCTTTTATTCAAATTTCGTGGAAATCTCTATGTCACAATTGCCAAACTTCTCTCAAAGTCTCACTCAACTCATTGCTTGTTCATCAATAAGTTCTACACAAGCCAGTTGGGATCAAGGCAATAAAGAAGTCATTCAATTGCTTGCCACTTGGTTTGAACAACTTGGTTTTACAGTACAAATTCAGCCAGTACCCAAAACGACTAATAAATTTAATATGTTGGCAAAACTTGGCAACGGCGAAGGAGGGCTATTATTAGCTGGCCACAGTGACACAGTGCCGTTTGATGAAAACAGATGGGAGTCAGATCCTCATAAGGTTCTCAATCAAGACGATAAGTTTTTTGGGTTGGGTACTTGTGACATGAAAGGCTTTTTTGCTTTCATACTACAAGTAACCAAGAACTTGTCTGCCAAGCAATTATCTAAACCTTTATATGTTCTCGCCACAGCAGATGAAGAAACGACCATGGCTGGTGCACGTTTTTTTGCTAATAGCCAAACAATAAAACCTGATGTAGCCGTTATGGGTGAGCCAACGAACCTTGTTCCTGTTGTGATGCATAAAGGCCATATGTCACATAAAATTAGCGTACAAGGAAAATCAGGTCATTCTAGTAAACCTAATCTTGGCATAAACGCTATTGAAATTATGCACCAAGTCATTGGCGCGTTAATTGAATTACAAAAACAATTTAATGCTAATTTTAATAATGAGGCTTTTGATGTCCCCGCGCCTACATTAAATATGGGCGCAATTTCAGGTGGAGATAATGCCAATAGAATATGCGGCCATTGTCATTTAGATCTTGATTTACGCTCTCTACCAGGTATGAGTGATGATGAGTTACTTGCTTGGCTAAGTGATGCATTAAAGCCAATTGCGGAAAAATACCCCGGCAGAATAAGCTTTGAAGAATTACATCCTAGTTCACCTAGCTTTGAACAAGAAAAACCGAGTACTTTAATCGATATTGCAGAAGAAATAAGTGGTCATAGTTGCTGCGCCGTAAACTACGCAACCGAAGCTCCTTATATTCAACAATTAGGTTGTCAAACAATCGTGATGGGGCCAGGCTCAATTAACCAAGCACATCAGCCTAACGAATTCTTAGCGCATAGTGAAATTGATAAAACCACTAAAGTACTTACGCAATTAATACAGCATTATTGTGTGAAATAGTATTTGCTAGAGTTACATGAATCTTTAAAAGCTCTAGCTCAAGGTTGTTCTACTCTGAGCTAGAACATAATGAATCCTTAAAAGTTAAGGCGATGTTTTTAAATAGATTTTTCGACTTTATTCCACAGCTTTTGATTGGCTTTCACTGAAAAGAATTCATTGGCGTGCCAGCAACGTGGCAATAAATCTAACTCTTTACGCTCTTGAAAATTCGACGTAAGTAATTCTAATATTTCATGTAATCGCTCTTTACTTAATTTGGCTAATTTTTTCGCTGTTTGAGTAAAGTATAAGTTGCTTTGCTTGGTTATTGTTATATTTTGACCATAGCCAATAAAAGACAATTTTCTGGTCGCCATTCTACATATAGGCTGTTCAGGATTTTTAGGGTAAAAGCTATTTACTATTGCGTACTCATAACAATCACCCTGTTCGCCAAAGTCATCAATAGGCATATAAACAATGCCATACCCTTGTGGAAACATACCTGTAATTTGATACAGCGCATCAACAACCACTTTTGAACACGCACCAATCTCAGCATTTTTGTTAAGCACTTGAAAGACCTGAGGTAATAACTTGTAATTATAACTGTCTTTAGTCGACATAATAATTGAAGTATATATTTGCGGAATTTTTAATAAATTACCTATGCTTTTTTTCGGGTTAACACTGGTTTTTAATAACTTTTTAATAAAGTCTGATTTCTCTTGCTCATCAATTAGATACTTATCGCGTTCAGCTTTAGTGTTACCGACAAAAATAGGTGTCCCTAAGCCCTGAATGAAATACTTTAATGTTTCACGATAATTAATTTGTAGTAACTCTTTACGTTGTTCAACATCAAGAACTCTAAATGGACTTTCCTGACCATCTTTTCCGCATAATATTTCCTGAGCTTTAGGATGATAGTTACCAACATCTTGTAATAATGCTGCCATAATGAGCGGCACTTTAACTTGATGAACAAATTCTTGATAAGTTACTGGGTCACCTTTAGCAAAGGTACAGTATTCTGTCGGAGTTAGCTCTTCTGTAAACGCTAAAATATTTTTCTCTTGTACCTGTTTATCTAAGACTAATCGGTCAAGTAAACGTAAACAAAGAATAGCTTTATAAAGGGATTTACATGTCTCATTGTTCAGTGCAACTTTTTTGCCTTCTGTGGGGCTTATCAGCTGAATAGTCCCTAAGAATTGTGCAGAACGCCTATTGGTTTCTTCAAAAGAATCTCCTTCAGCGAGTTCTAGAATATCCATACAAATCTTTAAGAGGTTTGAGTGCCTATCTGTTTGTTCAAGGCGCTGAAGTTCTCTTTCGTTTTCAGAGAGTTCCTCATTAGACGGCCTAAATACGTCATGCTCAAAGAAGCTGATCGCTCTTTCAAGTACAGAATCTTTTTGACTACTACGTCCATAAATCCTATCAATTAATTGATGAACTTGGCGTGTATAATGAGTTTGTGTTGGAGAGTCGTTAGCCATTAAGTTATGCAGTGAGTAATCAAACTAAATATGTTCTCATAATGCTAGCAAAAAAATGGAAAAGCAATAGCCAAAATGTTGGCTATTGCAAAGTTTTCAAAATTATTTTTGAGGGCGTATACCTAGAGTATGGCATAGAGCATAGGTTAATTCGGCACGATTTAGTGTATAAAAGTGGAAGTTTTTCACGCCTTCTCTGTTCAGTACTTTAACTTGTTCCATTGCGATATTGGCCCCAACCATGCGGCGAGTCATTTCATCATCTTCTAGGCCATCATACATTTTTGTCATCCAGCTCGGCACATGAACATTGGTTAGGCCGGCAAAACGCTCTAATGTTTTATAGTTAGTCACTGGTAAAATGCCTGGCACAATTTCAACATCAATACCTACGGTGACACAACGATCACGAAAACGAAGGTATGACTCAATATCAAAGAAGAATTGACTAATAGCACGGTTAGCACCTGCATCAATTTTACGCTTTAAATTCAATAAATCGAATTGAGGATTTGGTGCTTCGGGGTGCCCTTCTGGATAAGCAGCCACTGAAATATCAAAATCAGCAACATCACGTAATAACTCAACAAGATCAGATGCATACATATTTGGCTTTTCATTGCTATTAGGTAAATCACCTCGCAAAGCAACAATATGTCTTACACCACTTTCCCAGTAATCTTTAGCAATTTGCACCAACTCGTCTCTTCCTGCATCAATGCAAGTTAAATGCGGTGCAGCTAATAACGCGGTATCTTTTTGTATACGTTTGATAATATCGTGAGTTCTATCACGCGTACCACTACCTGCACCATAAGTCACTGAAACAAAGCTAGGCTTTAACGGTGCCAAACGTTCTACTGAGTTCCATAATGTTGTTTCCATTTCAGGGGAATTAGGTGGAAAGAACTCGAACGACACTTGAATATCATCACTGATCTCACTCAAGCTACGATTTAGTGATTCTACTTGTCTAGCGTGGCTATAACTCATTAATTTATCCCCTTAATTTTTACTTGATTCTGTTTATTAGCTAATTGTTGGCAAATTGCGACTAAATCTGAATGTAAGCCACCTGCTGTCACATCTCTACCTGCACCGGGACCTCTAATGATAAGAGGGTTTTCTTGGTACCATCGACTGTTAATCAAAAAGATATTGTCACAGGGTGTTAAGCTTGCAAAAGCATCTGAAGTAGGTAGCACTTCTAAGCTCACTTTTGCTTTTAGTTGTGGTTCTGATAATTCATCGTACTGTAAACGTGCAACATAACGGATACAGGCATTTTTCTTATTTGCTTCTTGATGCTTTTGTGCAAAGTAAGCATCAAGCTCTGACGCTCGCGCTAAAAACGCTTCAGTCGATAAACCTTGTAATACTTCAGGAACCAAATTTTGACAATCAATATCATCAAGCGACAATTCGAAACCTGCTTTTCTAGCTAAAATGAGTAATTTACGCTGAACATCTCTACCCGATAAATCTTCACGAGGGTCAGGCTCGGTGATACCTTGTGATAGCGCATCAAGTAACAAGGTTGAAAAACTTGTACTACCGTCATACGTTTCAAATAACCAAGATAATGTGCCTGAGAAAATACCTGCTATTTGGTTAATTTCATCGCCACTTTGGCGCAAGTCATCAATTGCAAAATTAACAGGCAATCCGGCACCTACTGTTGTATTACCTAACCATAAACTATTATGTTCAGCTGATAATTTCTTTAAATGATTAAAGTGAGCTGTAGGGCTTGATGCCGCCCATTTGTTGGCGCCAATCACGTGAATACCACGAGCAAAAAACGGTTCGTACAACAAGCTAAAGTCTTCACTCGGGGTTATATCAACCACAATTAATTCATCATAAGGGTGGTAACTTAACCAAGAAAGTAATTGCTCGTTATCATAAGCCTGCGCTTCTTGCTCGAACAGGTTCATTGCTTGGCTAACATCAATACCATCATTGTTAATCAAGGCTTTTTTAGATGAAAGTAAGCCAACTAAATGAATATTTTCTAATGCATACACACGGTTTAACTGTGTAGGTAACATTTCTAAAAAGCGCTGACCAATATTACCAAGGCCAGCCACAACTAAACCAATATGACGAGCATCTTTGGTCATGTCATGATGAACATTATTTAATAACTCAGTCGTACACGGCTCTACTAATATAGCGATAACACTATGACCATTATCACTGTTAACTAAATGTAGCGGCTTTGTTGATTTTAATGAACGTTTAAAGCGTGCTTTAATATCACCTCGTTCAGCAACTTTATGTCCTACGGTGGCGATAATCGCTACTGGCTTAAAAGTGACTTCAGTATCATGGCTTGCGAGCCATTGGCTTAAGGCTTTTTGTTGTGATTGGTTTATTACCATAAACCCTTGCTTTTCATCACTACAAATTGGCGAAAAGACTTCACAGGCTTTGGCACATGCATCCCCTAAAAAGCTCTCAGACTGAGCAATTAACAAATCATTCAAATAAGTTACTGATAATTCTTGCTTCGCTATTTGTCCAAATTTACCAATTTCAGTACCAATAACTTCAGCATCAAAACTACTGGCAACATGTAAATGAGTATGATGCTCGGTTGATTGATTAATTAAAGGCAATAACGTTTTTGCATGCAGTACAGGGTTACCTAAGCGCCCTAACTCTTTAGCAACACCATTTGGTAAGCGATGTAATTTTCTAGCATTTGGAACAATACGTGGATCGGCACTATAAATGCCATCAACATCGGTCCATAAAGTAACGTTATTTGCACCAACTAAAGAAGCGACGATAGTCGCAGAGTAATCACTACCATTGCGGCCTAAAGTACAAGTTTGTCCTTGCTCATTTTTACAAATATAGCCGGTGATAACTGCAAGTTTACCAAATTGTTTTCTTTGTCTTAATTGTGCGGCACTTGTTGCCGTATCAACACCATATTGAACTTCATTATCGATAACTAAGAAATCGCGTGAATCAATGCTATTACTTGGGCAAACCTTTTCGTTCAATAGGGCAGATAAAAGACGTGCTGACCATAATTCGCCAAACGCTAAAATGTCATTACGATATACCGCTAAACTGCCACACAACCATGCTTTAAGCTGTTCAATGTCAACACTTAACGCTTGAATTAATTGGCGAGCATTATTTGCATTCAACAACTCAGTAATAAGCGTTTCTTGTTGATTTTTTAATGACAGTATTGCTTGTTCTAACGCTCGAGGATCTTGTTCTTCTAAGGGAATATCTTGCTGCTCTTGGGCTAGCTGATATAAAGCAAATAAATTATCCGTAGTATCGCCATTAGCAGAAACCACCACGACATCATTTAATTGGCAGTTTTGACGAATAATATCTAATACGCGAGTTATGCATTGAGGCGTTGCTAATGAACTACCACCAAATTTATGCACTTGTGTTGCATGCTTTGCTAACTGATTTTGTGCGATTGCCTCAACTTGTTCATCATTGGCATTCACTTGTAATTGCTCGGTTGTCATCTTATTCCCTACCTACTGCTGCTGACTTACAGCTAAACCATGGCTTAAATCAGCAATAATGTCATCAATATCTTCAATGCCGACAGAAATACGAACCAGCGATTGTGTAATACCCGCCTCAATTTGTGCTGATATTTCCATACCGGCATGTGTCATTGTAGAAGGGTGACTAATTAAGCTTTCAACACCACCTAATGATTGAGCTAAGGTAAAAAGTTTCAAATGATTAAATAACTTTTTAACCGCCTCAACGCCACCATTAAGTTCAAAGCTAAGCATTGAACCAAAGCCCGTTTGCTGTTGTTTAGCAATATCATGACCAGGATGATCATTAAAACCAGGATAGTACACTGAAGATATTGCACTGTGATTTTTTAAAAATGCAGCGACTTGTTCTGCATTTTCTTGGTGTTGCTTCATACGAACGGGTAATGTTTTCAAACCACGTAATGCTAAAAAACTATCAAAAGCGCTGCCAGTAATACCAATACAATTTGCCCACCATGCAAGCTCTTCACCTAAGGTTTGATCTTTAGTGACCAATACGCCGCCAACCACATCACTATGACCATTAATGTATTTAGTCGTAGAATGAAAAACAATATCTGCACCAAGTAATAATGGCTGCTGAAGTGCTGGTGACAAGAAAGTATTATCTACTGCAACTAATGCGCCTGCCTCATGACATGCATTTGTTACCGCAGCGATATCAACAATACGTAATAACGGATTACTGGGTGTTTCAACTAACACTAATTTAGGCTTGCTTACTAGTGCTTTTTGCAAAGCGTCTTTATCATTTTGATCCACGACAATGAGCTTAAATTGGCCACGCTTTGCAAGATGTGTAAATAGTCTATAACTACCACCGTAACAATCATGCGGAATCACAACGGTGTCATCGGTTGATAATAACTGGCAGATTAAGTGTACCGCAGCCATGCCTGTACTAGTAACAATTCCAACTGAGCCTTGCTCTAGATCAGCGATAACCTCAGCAAAAGTTGCTCGTGTTGGGTTACCTGTTCTAGAATAATCAAACTCGCGTTTATCATTAAAACCTTTCAATGAGTATGTACTAGATAAATGAATAGGGGCTACAACAGCGCCATGATGCTTGTCTGTGTTAATACCCGCTCTTACTGCCGAAGTTGCAATTTTATTAGTCGACATGTTGTTTTCCACCTATCTAGTTTTTTTCATTATGTTATGAGTAAAAGTCCAAAAAACCATTTAGATGTTTGGACGTCTATAACTCTAAACGGTTTAGTTATTTGGGTCAAGATCTTTTAGACTTCTAAACTTCTACTTGACTCACTTTGTTCACAAGGTAAAATCTACGTCTATATAATATAAGTTATTACAATACACACTAAAAAATAGAGGAACATCCATGGCTAAGTGGAATGGCGAATATTTAAATCCCTATGCCGAGCATGGTAAAAAAAGCGAGCAAGTTAAGAAAATTACCGTTTCTATCCCTTTACGTGTATTAAAGGTATTAACTGACGAGCGCACCAGACGCCAAGTTAATAACCTTCGTCATGCAACGAACAGTGAACTCTTATGCGAAGCTTTTTTACATGCTTTTACCGGTCAGCCGCTACCTGATGATGAAGATTTAGCGAAAGATAATGACGAAAAACTACCTGCAAGTGTTCGTCGGTTACTTGAAGCACAAGGCATAACAGACTTTAGCGCCTATGAATCAGAAGATGATGATGACTAACCACATGTTTTAATGCTTAGCAAAAAATCAGAAACCGTGTCACTTTAAGTGTAGATAGCTTAATAAACACGGTTTTTTTATCTCTCTTATTCATAACACTATAATATCGGTTGTTATAGGTGATAGTATTTTAGCTACACTATTAACAGAAAAATATCCTTTCATCATTAGGAACGTAAAATGAAAGCTCAACATATTCTTGTTATTTTATTGGTTACTTGTCTTTCAGCGTGTCAATCAGCCTATTACTCAGCCATGGAAACCGTTGGTCAACATAAGCGAGATATTATGTTAGACCGCGTTGAAAATGCTCAAGATGCGCAAAAAGATGCTCAAGAGCAGTTCAAGTCAGCGTTAGAACAGCTGTCAGAACTTATTGCCTTTGACGGTGGTGATCTTGGCGAGCAATATGAAGCAACACAAGAACAATATGACGCCAGTAAAGAAGCATCAGATGAAGTAGCAAATAGAATAAACAGCATTGAAGATGTTGCTGAAGCTCTTTTTGATGAATGGCAAGATGAAATTGAGCAATACAGTAGCAACACCCTTCGACGTCAAAGCCAAGCAAAACTTAAAAATACACAACGTAAATATCGGTCTTTACTAAAGTCCATGCATAGAGCACAAAATAAAATGTCGCCTGTACTTGCTGCGTTAAAAGACAACACTTTATATCTCAAACATAACTTAAATGCTCGCGCCATTGGCGCTTTACAGGGTGAATATAAGAACATAAAACGTGATGTCGAAGTATTAGTTAAAGAGATGAATATCGCTATAAGTCAATCTGAAGAGTTCATCCAATTACTTCAAGTTGAGCAATAAACCATTTCATACAAGTTTTAGAACAGGATCTATAAATGTCGTCTACTGATAGCGCCCAACAAGTAATTGAAAAACCAAGCTTACTTTTAAAAAATGAAATAGACCAAGTAACGCAGTGGTATCAAATAGTTATTGATTACCTCACCAATTATAGCTTTCAGCTCATTGGTGCTTTTATCATCTTTATTATTGGTTACTACTTTGCTGGAAAAGTTGCTAAATGGGTTCTTACTCTTTGCCAACGACAAAAACTTGATATTACCTTAAGTCAATTTTTAGCTAATACCACTAAAATGTTGATGGTGATACTTATCACCATTATTGCTCTAGGCAAATTAGGCATTAGCGTTACGCCATTTATTGCCGCGATTGGTGCTATTTCATTAGGTGCTGGCCTCGCGTTACAAGGCTTGCTAGCTAACTATGCTGCAGGTTTTAATATCATTATTATTCGCCCCTTTGTGGTTGGTGATACCATTACCGTTCAAGGGGTAACTGGCGTAGTTAAAGAAGTATTATTGGCTTATACCGTCATCGTCGATAAAGACAATGTCGACATCACAATTCCCAATAAGCATATTGTCGGAGAGATACTTCACAATTCAAAACATGATTCATTATTAGAATTAAGTGTCGGAATTGCCTACAAGCATAACCCATTAGACGTCATTGAACTGATCAAAAAGACTATTACCAAACTTGATATTGTAGGGGAGCAAAAAGCACTGCAAGTAGGTATAGATGAGTTTTCTGACAACGCCATCACCATTGCGGTAAGAGTATGGACACCTACTGTCGATTTATTTGATAATAAGTATCGAGCTTATGAAGCGATATATTTAGCCCTTCAACAGGCAAATATTGAAATACCATTTCCGCAACGTACTTTGCACTTAGCATCAAACTTATCCGAAGCAAAAATTGTTAATAATGAATAAAAGCAACGAGCTGTTTAACGAAAGTAAACAGCTCAACTCCTCACCTTTAGAGCGTATCAACTTTAATAATAAACAATTCTTTATAAAACGTGATGATCTACTCCATCCTTATTTCTCAGGTAATAAAGCGAGAAAATTCGCTTATTATTTACATCATGATTTCAACCCTATTACTAAAGTCATTGGCTATGGTTCAGTGCAGGCCAACTCACTATATTCGTTAGCAGCACTCGCTAAGTTAAAAGGTTGGCAATTAGACTTTTATTGCAAGCCTATACCTACATGGTTAAAAGCAACACCTCTAGGTAATTATGCAGGAGCGTTATCATTAGGTGCGAACATTATTGAAGTAAACGAGCTAAGCTCAAACCTTGAAACTCATGTTGAATCAATTAACCAACACTTAGCGCAATCTGAGTTATTGATCCCCGAAGGGGGAAGATCTCACCTCGCCAGTTCAGGTGTAAAGCAACTTGCGCTTGAAATCATCCAAGATTGTCAAAAACAAAAAATAGAAAATCCTCTGATAATGTTACCCGCTGGTACGGGGACAACAGCATTATTTCTTCAACGCTTTCTTCCCTACCAAGTACTTACCTGTGCTTGCGTTGGTAAAAATGAATATTTAGAAAAGCAATTTCAATCGCTTGAGCCTAATTCATCAAGGTGGCCAACGATTCTTTCAACTTCAAAGTCTTATCATTTTGGTAAATTATATCCTGAGTTTTTCAGTATTTGGCAGAGCCTTAAAGCGCAAACAGAGATTGAATTTGATTTACTTTATGACCCTTTAGGGTGGTTAACATTAGAAGAATATTTAACAAAAACACCAACACTTAGGCCGATAATATATATTCATCAAGGTGGCTTAAAAGGTAATGAAAGTATGTTACCTCGGTATCACCGTAAATACGACACATAAAAAAGCCGTGTTTTGAAAACACGGCTTTGAAAGTCATTACTAATTAAAGCTCAAGTAATTACTAAAGCAATCATCCTACATAAAGTATGGCTTACTTATGGTATGGCTTACTTAATTTGTGAACAGACTCAATAAAATGACCTGCATGTTCAGGGTTCACATCAGGGTGAATACCATGGCCTAAGTTAAACACATGTCCTGTACCGCCCTCACCAAAACCAGCTAATATTTTTGATACTTCTTGTTCAATGCGAGGTAAAGGTGCATATAACATTGACGGGTCCATATTACCTTGTAGTGCTACTTTGTCACCAACACGTGCCTTGGCATTTTCTATATCAATCGTCCAATCAAGACCAACCGCATCACAACCTGTCGCGGCGATATCTTCTAACCACATACCACCATTCTTTGTAAATAAAGTCACTGGCACTTGGCGACCTTCATTATGACGGGTTAAACCATCAACAATTTTCGCCATATATTGTAAAGAAAACTCTTTATAATCACGTGGTGATAACACCCCACCCCACGTATCAAATACCATCACTGATTGCGCACCCGCTGCAATTTGGGCATTTAAATAACTAATAACAGAGTTGGCAAGCTTATCAAGTAATAAATGAAGTGTTTGCGGCTCGGCAAACATCATTTTTTTGATTTTAGTGAAACCTTTAGAGCTGCCACCTTCAATCATATATGTTGCTAGTGTCCAAGGACTGCCTGAAAAACCAATTAACGGTACTTCACCTTTTAATTCCTTACGAATGGTGCGAACTGCATTCATAACATAGCCCAATTCATCTTCTGGATCAGGCACAGCAATTTTATCTACGTCTGCTTTACAAGTAATTGGACGTTCGAATTTTGGACCTTCACCTGTTTCAAAGTAAAGACCTAAGCCCATTGCATCAGGAATAGTTAAAATATCACTAAATAGAATGGCGGCATCTAAAGGAAAACGACGTAGTGGCTGAATAGTCACTTCACAAGCTAACTCAGCATTTTTACACACTGACATAAAGTCACCGGCATCTTTACGAACTTCGCGATATTCTGGTAAATAACGACCTGCTTGGCGCATCATCCATACGGGAGTGTAATCTACTGGTTGCTTTAAAAGCGCACGTAAATAATTATCGTTTTTTAATTCTGTCACCAAGATATCCTCTTAACTTTAATTTGCTTATTTCGTGTTAATTTACTGCTATATATTGATAAGTAAAATAACCTTGCCTGTTGGCATTATATAATATGCGCACAGTTTAACACTGAGAATCATTTTGATCTATGCGCCAAATCAACAGAGCACAAATCTTCTAAAAAATAATGTCTTTAAAAAATATTTAAATGAATTTTACACTTGTATTTATTCAACTTTTTTCTAATCAACAACTTATCAGTTATGCTATTGTAATTGCTCTATATACGAAGAAAGTCGTGGAGTTTATGCTCTATTAAAGTTGTTGCAGCGGCAAAAATGGTTTGTTATAAAATGGCTGCGCTACAGAAAATAATAATAATAAAGATTTAATAACTAATAAGAAGCTAGTTTAACTAGACCATAATGCGAGCATTTCAAACCTTTCTCTTCGAGAAAGGTTTTTTTATTTCTAAAGCTAGGGGCTGTTGATCTTTCGGGGTTGTTTTTGCAGCTTTTTGTTGGATATTTGTACAAGGCAGAGCCTTTGTCATGTGGTTATTCCACATAAAAAGGCGATAACGCCGTAAAAATAACCAACAAACGCTGTCCGAAGGATTCGGCTAAAAGCATTTTACGCTTTGTTGAGTAGTATTTGCTTAGAGTGACTAAGCTACACACTACTCGGGGCGAATAAAACGCTTTTAGCACGAACAAAATTTAATCGCGAAAGATCAACAGACCCTATACATTTCACTATCTTCTTGGTGAGATAACCATCAACACTTTCCCTAAAACATGCTCTTTACTCACAGGGCCAAGCTTCTCAATGGGCAAGTTATTTTCTTGCCAAGCTTTTAACCAAAGTAACCCGTTATGATCGACCTTTGCTAAGGTTCTCACAATGACGCCATAACGCGGATGAAACACTTTTAAGATATTTCCTTCTTTCAAGGGTCTTAATCTGAGCCAAGGCACAAGAAAAACAAAGCTATTCTCTGGAATATAAGGCGTCATGCCAACGCCTGTAATTTTACAAAAATGAAAACCAAACATCACACCTCCTCTAAACTCGAATTATAGGCTTTAATAAATCAGCTTTTTGCTCAGTACCCTCTACTTTTACTGAAACCATCGGAACTTCTTTATCGGTATTTATCTCTGGAATAAAAAACGTTTTATTTAATTTAGTCATGAGTTGATATAGCATAAATCCCCCTTATAAAACCTGACAGTCGTTCATCTCTATTAATACTATTGATATAACACTGCGATAAACACCCGAACACACTTCGCCTGTGCATTGTAATTACGTATTTTTCGCTACTGGTAGGTCACTTCAAAACCGCCCAAACAAGAATGATTCTCATTATATTTAATTTACCACTAATGTAAAGCGGAATATTACTTATCATTAAGATATAACGCATAATTGATAAGCTCTTGCATCGGCTGTTACTAAGTTATAACGTTGAGTAACTAACCCTGAAATAAGAAATAACTCATGAATAAACCACAACGTGATATCACACTACGATTTCTTGCTGAGCCACAAGATGTTAATTTTGGCGGTAAAGTACATGGCGGTGCAGTAATGAAATGGATAGATTTAGCTGCCTATGCCTGTGCTGCTGGATGGAGTGGTCGATATTGTGTAACGGCTTATGCCGGTGGAATTCGTTTTGTTGCTCCTATACATGTTGGTAGCTTGGTCGAAGTAGAGGCCAAAGTTATCTATACTGGCAACTCTTCAATGCACATTGCTCTTGAGGTTAATGCTTGCGACCCTAAGTCTTTAAATAAACGTTTAACAACGCACTGTATCGTAATTATGGTCGCTGTTGATCAAAATGGACAATCAGAACAAGTGCCGCAATGGGTACCAGAAACAGAGGCTGATAAAAAACAACATGCCTCGGCAATCAAACTAATGGAAATGCGCAAACAAATTGGCGATGAAATGCAAATTTTTGTTGAGTAATTCATTAAAATAAAAGCGCTATTATTTGTTTTTTGCTTCTATCCACTGCGCCATATATTTTGTGCTTTTATGATGGTGATGATTAAGCATACTACCGATAAAGTTTCTCTCACGGTGTGTGCTTAAATTTTCAGTTAACACTTGTAAACGCTCTGTTAAGGTTGCATATATCTTTTGCTGCTTAAATTGCAGTTTGGCATTTTGAGGCCCTAACTCACTTGCAGACAACCACACGCTTTTATCTTGATAATGTGTCACTGCTTGCTCAACAAAACTCTGTACATCGTTTGCCACCGCACCAGCCCAAGGCAAGTGAGTCTGCATTCCTTCACTACCAATGTCAGTTGTAATTGAAGGGGTCGCACATAGCATTGCTTCAGCAAGTTTACCTTTAATACCTGCACCAAAACGTAATGGCGCTAAGCAAACTTTAGCTTGTTGCATTGCAATAATGGCATCATCTACCCAACCTTTAACTAAAAAGCCACTTTTTTCATCATGTAAAGCAGTGGCTTTAGGCGGTGGATAAGCGCCATAAATATGCAGTTCTGCTTCAGGTATTTGCTTTCTAATTAATGGCCAAATTTGCTGCTTTAACCATAATACCGCATCCCAATTTGGTGCGTGTCTAAAGTTACCGATCGCCATAAAATTACTACGGTCTTCATAATTAGGATTATTTTTTGATAACGCTTGCTCTGATAACATAAAAGCACAATGGTGAACTAGTGACTCATCAACCTTAAATAAACGTTTTAGTAGCGCTATTTCAACCGTTGAAATCATTAAACTTAAGTCGCACCGAAAAATGGCAGCAACTTCTCGTTTAGCCATATCAGACTGTAACAAGTCAATATCAGTTACCTCTCGATGCTGCTTAAAAGCATCATGGCGCGCATGTCTCAAACAAAATAAATCCTCGGTATCAAGTAATTTAATGGCTTGTGGGCATTGCTCACTAACACGCCAGCCAAATTGTTCTTCCATCATAAAACGGTCAAACATAACCATATCTGGCTGTAATTCAGTGATAAAGTCATCGAAACTTCGACAGTTAAGCGCAATTGTTTGTTGAACTACTGCCAATGCAGACAAGTCAACCATATGCTCTGTTACTTGAGCTGGGCTGGCAAAAGTGATTTGATAATCTTGCTGCTGAAAATAGTGAATTAATTGCATCATACGACTACCTGCCGCAGATGAATTCGGCTCAGGCCAAACATAACCAATAATAAGGAGTTTTTTCATTTCAAATGATGTTCGTTGTTATCAAAAGTGCTTAAATGAATTAAGAGACAAATGCAAAGTGCATAAAAAAGCCGTTAACCTCAGTTAACGGCTTTTATATTAACATATTAAACCAAGTGATTATTTATCAACTGGTTGGTCACCCACTTCTGGTGCTGGCTCTGCTTTTTGAATTTCAAGTAATTCTATTTCGAATTCTAATACTGAGTTACCTGGAATACTTGGTGGGTTACCACCTGGGCCATAAGCTAAGTCTGAAGGGATGGTAAATTTATATTTAGAACCAACAGGCATTAATTGTACACCTTCAGTCCAGCCTTTAATAACACGGTTTAATGGGAATACAGCTGGCTCATTTCTGTCGTAAGAGCTGTCAAACTTATCGCCATTAAGGAAAGTCCCCGTGTAATGTACTTTAACTGTATCTGTTTCAGCTGGTTTTTCACCTTCACCTGCTTCAATAACTACGTACTGAATGCCAGATTCTGTGACTTGAACACCTTCTTTCTTCGCGTTCTCTTCAAGATATTTAGTACCTTCTGCTAAACTTGCTTCTGCATCAGCAGTAATTTTAGCTTGCTGTTTCTCTTTCATGGTTTTATCAAGGTTCATCAATAATGCTTGAATTTCTTCCTTTTCGATTACTGACTTACCATCCATGCTGTCCATGAAACCCTTAACAATAAGTGTTTTATCTAAGCTAAGACCTAACTTATCATGCTCTTCTAGGTTACGTTGCATGTACATACCAATAGAAGCACCTAAGCCATAAGCTTGTTTTTGTACTTCAGACTCTAAAACAGGCGCTGCAACAACTTCTTCAGCTGCTTTTTCTTGACAACCCGTAACAGCAATTAGCGCAACTGCAACTAACGTAGGCTTAAAAAATTTCATTTATTTCTCCATACATAGCAAAAAATTGGAGAACACCCCCAATCCGACATTAAAATTTTATTCTGTTATTAAAAAACTAAAATTTAACTAAACAAAATTTCAAAAGCCCTTATACTAACGGTAATTGCCTTGATAAAAAAGTCCTATATTTTGTTTATTTGTAACCAATACTTAAAAGGTGTTTTATTCTTATTGTTAGGTGTCTTCCTTAGTGGTTGTCAACCTAACCAAGCCAAGCCATTAGCGCGGTATCAGCATGCCGTTGAAGGATCATATGCCGGCGAAATATCTCGAGATGGTATGTATAGTGTTGTCTCTTCAATTCATCATGGCATTAGTGTTTGGGATTTATCAAACAACACTCGTCTTTATGATTGGGCTCAAGAACAGAAAAGTAGCGACAATTTAGTGTTAGCTATCGATATTAGCGATAACTCAAGCCACGCAGTAACCGCCAATAGAGATAATTTTGCTCTATGGAATTTAGCAAATGGCCAGTCTGAAGGGTATTGGCAGGTACGAGAATCAAACATCCGCGATATTGCCGTCAGCAATAATGGCAATTATGTACTTATTGGTAAAAGTAATGCTACCGTCGTTCATGTCGAGATTGATACTGGCCGAAGATTAGAATTTTTAGGCCATAGCGAAAAAATCAATAGTGTTGACATGTTACCTAATGGTCGCGTAGCCATGTCAGGCGGAAATGATTTTATTGCTTATGTTTGGGATAGTGAATCAGGTCAAGTTATCTACCAATTTAATCATAGCAGTCGCGTTTCAAAAGTCGCATTAGATCCCTCTGGTCGCTTTGCTTTTTCTGCTGATAGCATGAAGGCTGCTCATATTTGGGATTTAAAAACCGGTAAACTTATCACCACACTTCAAGGCACTAAACGACACGAAGTCTTTAGCTCGGTTAGATTTTCTCCTGATGGTAAAACGTTAATTACAGGGGCTGCAACTAAAAAAATCAGTGTTTGGGATGTTTCTACAGGAAAAAGACGCGCTCACTGGTTTGTAACACCAAAAGAGGCAAATAGACCAACGGGTGCAGTTGTGTATAGTGTCGCATTTAGCGATAATGGTACTATATTAACAGAGAGTTCTTCAGGATACGCAGAATCATGGCCAATGCCGAAATAAGCTTAACTGCCCATAAAATTAATGAAACCTATGTCAAGGCGCTTGAAGAGCGTGTCGATTGCCTAGAGTCACGCAATGTTTTTCAAGATGATGTTATTGAACAATTAAGTGAAGAACTTGCCGTTCATCAAAGTGAAATAACTGAACTGAAAAAGCAAATTCAATTGGTGGCTAACCGTATAAAAGATTCTGGCCAATTATCATCTGATAAAGAGCAAATTGAACCGCCACCACCCCATTATTAATGATTTAGATCTAACAAATTAAGGCTTAAAAACACCAATAACTTGCTCGTGCTGACGCACTTCTTTTTCTACTTGCTCTTCTGCTTGTACCATTTGTTCGCCACAACTGACACAAGTCACCTTTTCAATACCATCTTCTTTGGTCAATGCCATGGTGTCTAGTGCATTACATTTAGGACAAATAGCACCTGCAATAAAGCGTTTTTTTATACGTGTATTCATGTTTAAGCCATATTTTATGCTATGCCAACACAACATAGCGCTAGATTTGTTGCTATTTTACCTTGAATACTGCCCACACCCAAGCGACAATGCACACGTATTTTTGTTATCAAGTTAACGACCAATGGTGTCAGTTGACTAAGTTGAGGAAGTCCCGTTGATTACTGCATCAGATTTAAGCTTAGATAGAGGCGCTAAAAACCTTATCAAAGCATCAAATTTTACCATACACCCAAATCATAAAGTTGGATTGGTTGGCAGTAATGGCTGTGGTAAGTCTTCGCTTTTTGCCGCTTTCTTAGGTGAGCTAGCACCTGATGCTGGCGATTTATCTATTCCGAGTAGTTGGGATATTGCCACAGTAAAACAAGAAACGCCTTCTCTTGAGCAAACCGCACTAGATTACGTGATGGATGGCGATAAAGAGTTTAGAGCCCTAGAACACCAATTAGCGCAAGCTCGTCAAGAAGATAATGGTACACTTGAAGCCACAATTATCAATAAAATAGATACTATCAATGGTTATAGTTTACCTGCCCGAGCAGGAGAATTACTGCATGGTTTAGGTTTTTTACAAGCACAACTAGATACGTCGGTAAAAGATTTTTCAGGTGGTTGGCGTATGCGCTTGAACTTAGCCCAAGCATTAATTAGTAGAGCTGACTTACTCTTACTCGATGAACCAACCAACCATTTAGATTTAGATGCCGTTATTTGGCTGCAGCGCTGGCTTAAACGATACACTGGAACACTGGTACTTATCTCGCATGATCGAGATTTCCTTGATACCGTGATTAATCAAATTATTCACATAGAGCATCAAAATGCTAAATTATATAACGGTAATTACTCAGCCTTTGAAAGGCAACGTGCTGAACACTTAGCCCAACAAGAAATACAATATCAAAAGCAACAGAAAGAAGCCGCGCATTTAACTGCGTTTGTTGATCGATTTAGGGCTAAGGCCAGCAAAGCTAAACAAGCACAAAGCCGTTTAAAGCGCTTAGAGAAACTACCAGATTTAGCACCTGCGCATGTCGACACCCAGTTTACTTTCAGTTTTGAAGAGCCAGAAAGTCTTCCATATCCGTTATTATCATTAACAGAAAGCCTTTGTGGTTACTCTGAACGGAGTATTATCTTAAAAGATGTTGGTTTAACGCTAGTCCCTGGAAGCCGTATTGGATTACTTGGGAGAAATGGTGCAGGTAAATCAACCTTGATCAAATCACTTGCTGGCGAAATTAGTTTACTCGCTGGAGAACGTTATTGTGCACAAGAGCTTAAAATTGGTTATTTTTCTCAACATCAACTTGAACAATTACATTTAAGCTCTACACCTGTAGAACATATATTAAGAGCTAAGCCAAGTTTTGGTGAGCCGCAAGCAAGAACTTTTTTAGGTCGATTCGGTTTTAGTGGTGACCAAGCCTTATCAGTTGTTAAAACGATGTCTGGAGGCGAAAAAGCTAGATTAGTACTTGCGCTAATTGTCTTAGAAAAACCACAACTACTGCTACTTGATGAACCGACCAACCATTTAGATTTAGAAATGCGCCAAGCTTTAGTCCTAGCTTTACAAGAATTTAGTGGTGCTATTATTTTAATCGCCCATGACCGATTTTTATTAGAGTCGTGCGTTGATGAGTTTTATCTAGTTGCAAATGGTCATGTTAGCGAGTTTTCTGGCGATATTGATGATTACCAACAATGGCTCAATGACGATAAAAAACAAACCCTTTCTGATAACAAAGTATCAAGCAACTCTAATGATGAAAAAGCGCCAGACAAAAAACAATTGCGTCAACAACAAGCACAATTACGTAAAAAGGCTGCTCCATTAAAAAAACAATCAGATAAATTAGAAAAAGCTATTCACCAGTATCAAGAGCAACTTCAGCAGGTTGAATCAATCTTAAGTGATAGCGATATTTATCAAACTGAACGCAAAGCAGAGTTAACCGATAAATTAAAAGAACAAGCAAGCTTAAAAGAAAACATTGAAGAAAATGAGATGCTATGGTTAGAATTGGCCGAGCAAATAGAAGAGATAATGTCTGCTGAAAATTGATTTTTAGGCTAAACTAACCTTAATAATAACAGAGATTTAATTGGTGATAACAATGCATAAAACGTTCTTCTTCATAGTTCTGGCTTTCGCAATGAGCTTTTCATCATATAGTGAAGGTAGTAATTTAAAAAAAGGTATTTATGAGCTAAATAGAGGTGAATTTCAAGCCGCTAAAGCGCTATTAATGCCACTAGTTGAACAGCAATATGCTCCCGCACAGTACTACATGGCAACGATGTATAAAAACGGTCATGGTGTACCTAAAGATGCAATGAAGGCTTTAGCATTGTTTCAAAAATCTGCCGAACGGAACTACCCTGACGCACAGTTTGAGTTAGCGCTACTCTATACCGAAGGAAAAGTTGTTAAAAAAGATCTAAAAATGGCTTACCAGTTAACAAGAAAAGCCGCTAAAAAAGGCTTAGCTGGTGCTCAATTTAATTTAGCCGTAATGTATGCCGAAGGCAAAGGCGTTCAACAAAATAATTTTAAAGCGTCTCGCTGGTATATTAGTGCTGCAGACCTCAATTTCGCATTGGCACAATATAATTTAGCCCTTTTATATAGCGAAGGAAAAGGTGTAGAGAAAAGTACAGAATTGTCTTATGTTTGGAATACCATCGCATCTTGGAATGGCTACCCTGATGCAGAAACAAGTCGCTTAATCGATGAAAGAGCGCTCACTAAAAAGAAAATTTTATTAGCGCGTGAAAAAGCGAATCAAATCTATCAAAAAATTTTAGAGCAACAAGAAATTAAAGCAAAAATAAGTGAAAATAAACGTTTCCTTTGATCTAAGTCATTTAGCTAAAATTGATGGTTATTTAAACTAGCTTTGTTGAGGAATTATTCTTTAACTACAACAAAAATAATTTAAATACCAAGGAGCTCACCATGAACTTTTTATCAATGTTAGCTAATGACCCCGTTGTTATGTTTTCTTTTGGTGGACTAACAATTGTACTTGCAATCTGTGCCTATTATATTTATTACTTTTTAAAGCATATTCAAGACGATAGCTAAGTTTACCTTGATACCATTCCGCATAAAGAAATGACCTCCTATTTTATGAGGAATGGTATAATTACACAAGGACTGTTTAAAAAATAACCGCATTAACGCTATATAACTGCTATAATAGTTACTAAGTAATCTCAGTTCGGGTTAAGAGATAAGTTAACAGTTTGAAATTGTTAGACTTGTAGTTATAACAACTCACTAGCTACTATCCCGAACTTAGGTTTAGTCGTATACAAGTGCATCTAAATAAAATTAGATGTGTTTGTGCTTGTATCAATACGGATGTATCTATGATCTCAATTAATCAATCATCAACTAACTTAAGTTTTATTGAACGTTTAGCAAAGCAACGCGAAGAACAAGATGAGAAGCTCGCTTCAGGCAAGCGTATTAACTCGGCTGCTGATGATGCAGCGGGCTTACAAATAGCTAATCGCTTAACTAGTCAAATAAATCAGAATGAGCAATTAAGTTTTAATGCTCAAGATCAGGTTAATCTTAATAATGTTCAAGCAGGCGCGCTGTCTTCTATTACTGACAACTTAGAGCGGGCTGCAGTTCTATCGGTACAGTCAGGGAACCCACTTTACGACAACGAAGCTATACAAGGGGAGTTGACTCAAATTACTGAAGAAATTAATGTGATTGCCAGTGATGTATTAGGGCAAGATAATTTTATTTCAGGGTTAGATGCTGCCGACCCAGTTGCCACACAAACCATTATTCAAGATACCGCGGCTATTGTTGGTGAATCATCTAGTGTACTAGGTGCACAGAGCAACGCGTTAATTAGTCAAGTAGCAACCTATGACACCGCTGTTGTCAATGTCAGCGCATCTCGTTCTCGTATTGAAGAGTCCGATTTTGCCAGTGCTACCAGTGAACAAGCAAAAAATGACATCCTTCTACAAGCAGCCATCATTAGTAAAAAGAACGAAGAAGAGCGTAAAGGGCTTTTATTCAATAAGCTTATTTAAAATAACCTAGCTAATAGTGCTGTTAAAACATTAGCTTTAGATAAACTAAAACTATCACGCTAGAGGCGCTTTAATTTTTCCATGATTTTTTAGAAAGTTAAGTGTATTACAAACCAAATGTAGATTAAGTTAGTACCAAATTAATCCATTATTATCTATTACACGATACAACTGTTAAAATAATGCCATTATTGGTATTTATATTTTCTCGATATTTATTTATGCATCAAACTAGTCAATTTAAACCCGCTTGGTGGTTAACTAATCCGCATATGCAAACACTTGGTGCGAAATTATTTCGACGAAATCCTATTGCTACTTTTCCAGAGAATATCGAATTACCTGATGGCGACTTCATTGAATTAGCTTGGACAGAAGTACCAACGTCAAGCAATAGTAAACCTATTACGGTTGTTTTACATGGTTTAGAAGGCTCCAAAGACAGTCATTATGCAAACAGAATGTTAGCTGCGATTAAGTCTAAAGGCTGGATTGGTGTATTAATGCATTTTCGTGGCTGCGGTAAAATGACAAATAGAAAAGCCAATTCCTACCATTCTGGTGACACTCGTGACTTATCTTATTTAACCAAGTTGCTTCATTCCCGCTATTCAAAAACTGAACTATCTATTCTTGGCTTTTCTCTTGGTGGCAATGTCTTAACTAAGTACCTTGCTCAAGAGCCGAACAACCCATATAAAGCTGCCACTGTAATTTGCGCACCTTTAGACTTAGCTAGTTGTAGCGCTCGTATTAATAAAGGCTTTTCAAAACTTTACCAGAAATATTTACTCGATATGTTAAAAGCGAGTACCCTAGTGAAAGTTAAAGCGAAGTTAATTAGAGATATAACCAAAGAACAAATCAAGGCAATTAAGAATATTAAAGAGTTCGATAACAGTATAACTGCGCCACTCAATGGCTTTGATAATGCAGAAGATTACTACGAAAAATCGAGCGGGAAACAAGTTTTAAACCAAATCAAACAGCCTTGCTTATTTATACACGCCGCTGATGATCCTTTCTTATGCCATCAAAGCACATTACCGACAAAGATTCTTCCAAGTAATATTACCTTTGAAGTGTCCAATGGCGGTGGTCATGTAGGATTCATTTACGGAAAAAACCCCTTCAAGCCAAAGTTTTGGTTAGAACATCGTACTTTGAATTACCTCGCGCAATTTATCATTACACAGAGAAACGCTACTGCATGATCATTCCTTTTGAACAACTCGACAATGAAACACTTACCGCAGTCATTGAAGACTATGTATTAAGAGAAGATACTGAATTTGATGCCATGGAAACTAGCAAAGAAACAAAAGTCCAGCATGTTAAAAACCTCCTTATTCAAGGAAGTGTTGTTCTCGTTTATTCTGAACTATATGAGAGTGTAAATATCTTACCAAAAGATCAGTTTGAACGAGCCCAAAACGAAGAAGTTGACTTTCAATAGAAAGAAAATCAAGCCCCTTTATCTAAGGCTATGTTCAATGGTAGTCGCTCAGTCTTGAAAAAACTCTAATTCTCTTTTTAGCCGCTGTTGCTCTTTTATTGCTTCAATTTCACGCCATTTTCTTTTTCGTTGTTTAATTTTTCTTTTAGATTTTTGTTCTAGTAATTCCATTTGGTCTGAATATTCCTGTTCTATCCACTCATAAGATTCCATCATTGATAATCCTCTTCAATACGAAAGTAGAGAAAATTTACTGAATCAATATGACTAATCGATGAAGGAAATGTTATGAAAAAATGAAGAAAACTTTACCTCAATCGCTATTAGCCTATACTTAAAATAATGGGTAGGTGGCTTATGAAATTTTGCATGTTTATTAAATTAGGGGTGGTCTTATTATTTGTTAGCTCGCAAGCATGGGCAAATAAAGATCTGACCATATTGCTCGCATATGGTGATAATGACGGAGCTCCCTACGCCATAGAAGAGTCAGACAAATTAAGTGCCGGCCTAATAAAAGATATATCTACGGAGCTTGCTGCTTTTTTAGATCTTAATATCGAGTATGTAAAAATTCCTCGTCAACGCATCGAACGCTACTTAGAAAATAATGATATTCATATAGTCCTATTTAGTAATCCCGATTGGTTAAGCAATAGCGAAAAACTACAATGGAGTGACGAAATTTTTTATGAACAAGACTTAGTGGTTGTTAGAGAAGATAATCCTAAAACCTTTAATAAAATTGAAGACTTACGAGGTATGACTTTAGGCACGATAAGAGGTTACCGCTATGCTAATTTGCAACCATATTTTGATGATAAATTTTTTGTCCGCTATGACGTGAGTACTCTAGAGGTTAACTTTATCCGCCTTTCATTAAATCGTATTGATAGCTTAGTAGGCGCTAATGTATTAATAAATTATTATTTAAAGACCTCTCAAAACCCTGAAAGTTTTAAAGTACTACCTTTTACCGTTAGCTCTCACCCTGTTAAAGCAGCAATTTCTCCTAACGCACCAATAGATATCAATAAATTTAATGCTGCTTTATCACAATTAAAGTCTGAAGGTGTCATTGAAGCTATCCTAGAAAAGTACCAAATAAATAATACAAAAAGCCTGAAAATTAATAAGTAATATTCAGGCTATTGTTAACACTTTATCTATAACTACAATATAACTATCAAGGATAATTATTTTGCATCGGTACTTTCAAAGATTTTATCAGCAGAGGCAGCAACAAAGCCAGTATATAGCTCACCATTTGCTAACGGGTAACGTTTAGCAAACTCGTAAAAACAACTAGGAATCTCTAACACTTTATCTGTAAAGCTCACTTTTGACTTATCAGCTAACGTTGAAGATTGTTCAAGTTTTACGGCTTCATTGCCTTTCACTTCGCCGCCTGAAGTATTCAGTAAATATCCTGCCGCTTTAAGAGCATTATTCACGTCTTCAATGGTTTCATAACCTTCTAAATGATTAATGCTTACCGTGAAATGGTTTGCACGATAGCCCCAAGCAGCTAACCATGCGGCATATTCACTTTCAGCTAATAAGGTTTGATAATCATCTGAACTGACTTGCCATTGCTTACCTGAATACAAGAAGTTTTCTTGATCGCTTACATTTTCAGGTAATTGTTCAACTAATGTATTAATTATCTGTTGTACTTGTGGTGAGAACTCTTCAACGCGTAATTCACTGATAAATACCTTAGGCATAGTGTCATCACTGTGCTCATAATGTTTCGCAGTTAATTTTTTTGCCGCAAAGTCGTATTGACCACATTCTGTGTAACCTAGCGCGATTAAGTGTTTAGCTAGAGTTTGTAATCCTACTTTTTCATTATTAAAAGTACGATAAGCAACATGATCATTAATAACATCATTTCCATTACCCAATAGCGCCTGGATACTCTTCGCTGAAGGGGTAACTTCAATATACTGTTGCCAAATATTATCAAATAGTGCGGTTACATTTGCTGTCATGGTATTTCTCTCGTTATATATAAATAATTAAATAATAGTGCTAATAGCAATAACCATCGAGAAAATAACTAGATATTTTTGATGACAGCAATCGCTATCCATCAAAATTAGATTTGATCAATATTTTTAAAGAAGTTAGGACGAACGCCTGCTTGCTTTGTGGGGTTATAAAATAAAAATGAATTTGCGTGCATAACCAAATATTAATCGTTGTTAAGTTGAGGGTGTATTAACACCCCAATAACATGTAAGCACATATTTTAAGCTGATTTTGCTGAGCAAGCAACACAAGATGTACTAATAATGCTGGCGATGGGGTTTAATTATTTTTTGCCAAGCAAAATCTCGAGAGCCTAAACTATAAAAATCAGGATTAGAGAGACTTTCTCTTTTGTTATAGCTAAGTGGCTGAAATTCACTATCCAAAATATCACCACCAGCTTGTTCCAGAATACATTGACTTGCGCCCGTATCCCATTCACCCGTAACACCGATTCTTATATAACAGTCAGCACCGCCTTCAGCAATCAGGCAGTTCTTTAATGAACAGCTTCCTAGGGCAACATAATCAAACTGATAGTCTTTATTGAGGTATTGCCCCATTAACTCAAGTTGTTGCCTGCGACTAATCGCGACTTTTATTGCTCGATCACTTGTGTATTTGGCAACTTCAATTGCATGACTTGCTTGAAGATTATCTTTAAAAGCCCCAAGATTTTTTTGTCCGTAATAAGTTAAGCAATGATCGGGGGCATGTATTACTCCAATCGTTGGCCAACCTTGTTCAACTAAAGCAATATTGACTGCAAAATCACCACTACCAATAATAAACTCACCCGTACCATCAATGGGATCGAGCAACCAATATCTATCCCAAGATTTGCGAGCTTCAAGAGGTAATGCACCAACTTCTTCAGAGATAATTGGAATATTCGGTGTTAATGTACGTAATTGATCCATCAAAATATCATTTGATGCAATATCAGCGCTGGTAACAGGGCTCTGATCAGCTTTAACTTCAGCAGTATAATTTCCTTGCCGATAATACTTCATAACTTCAGTACCTGCTTTCTTGGCACTTTCTAAGGCGATGTTTAATAACTTTTCATTACTCATTGGCTAGCCTCTTAGTTTATCTACAACTAACATTAGTGCAGCAATGCTTCTGGCTTCTCTAAAGTCTGCTTGCTGCAATAACTTTTGGTAATCTTTAATGGGCCAAGTAACCACCTCTAATGGCTCTGGCTCATCACCTAGTAAAGAAGACTTATACAAATCAGTCGCTAAAAAAATATCCATTTTTGCATTAAAAAAAGCTGGGGCCATTAATAATTGAGTTATCGAGGTTAACGAGTCGCTACCATAAGCTATCTCTTCTTGTAGTTCTCTATTTGCAGCAACTTCAGCCGTTTCTCCCTCATCAATTAACCCTTTAGGAAAACCAAGCATATAGCTGTGAGTTCCCGCGCAATACTCCCTAACTAATAACAAGGTATCATTATCTAGCATAGGTACAATCATTACTGCACCGCGCCCTGAACCAACCATTCGTTCATAGAGTCGCTTCTCACCATTGCTAAAGGTTAAATCAAGTTGCTCAATAGAAAATAACTGACTTTTGGCTACTATCTTTTGTGCATTAATTTCAGGTAATTGGTTTTTAATGGTCATTTGCTTAAAACAATTTAATACATTCCTTTTATATCGCTATAATGACACGATAATCATCTCTATTGGAACCGCTAAATGCTTAATTGGGCAGAAATTTCAACCGTGCTTATTGATATGGACGGTACTATCCTTGATTTACATTTTGATAACCACTTTTGGTTAGAACACTTACCCATGCGATATAGCGAAAAAATGTCTATAAGCGTCGAGCAAGCAAAAGATGAATTAAAATCAGATTATCAATCAGTTATTGGCACAATTGAATGGTATTGCTTGGATTATTGGCAAGAAAAAACGCAATTGCCTATCAAAACGCTTAAACGCGAGATACAACATTTAATACAATTAAGAGAAGATGCTCACGACTTTTTAGTGGCCTTAAAAGACAGCGGTAGAGAAGTTATTTTGGTCACTAACGCTCACCCTGATGCATTATCACTAAAAGTAGAACGAACACGGTTAGATAAGTATTTTGATGTGCTGTATTCAACCCATGAATTTGGCGCAACCAAAGAATCACAACAGTTATGGCAACGACTACAAACCAAGCAAGGTTTTGACACGAATAGAACATTATTCATTGATGATAGTGTTAATATACTCGCTTCAGCGCAACGGTTTGGCATTAAGCACTTACTTGCTGTCGCAAACCCAGACAGTAAAAAAGCCGATAATATTATTACCGACTTTCCTGCAACAACTAACTTTTATGAGTTTGTAAAAGATATACTCGCGACACCGATGATATAAAATACTACAACATAAATAGCTATCGATGAAAAGTTATGTGTTTTAGCGTTAAAAACTCAAGCGGTATCGACCTTCATTGTCTGCTCTACCAATAAAAGGTAGTGCTTGCTTCAATTCTGCAGGGAATTTATTCCCTGGCAATAAATGACCTTGTCCTGAAATAGCACCTTGACCTTGAATATAAGCACTAAAAGTTAATCCTAAATCATTTTTAGGATCAACCGTTATTGAGATAGCTTTATTTTCGCAGCCAATAGTGGCAGCCAATTGATTAAGTTTAATATTTTGCTCTAAAGCGATAACCCCAGCACTTTGCCATGTAATATTACCTTGTGCTTGCAAACAAGCATTATTATTGGCTAAATCAATAATCATCTCTGAAAGAATCACTTCAACATCGCCTTTAGCTGTTAAAGGCAAAGGCAAACTAACCTGCTGAGCAATAACATTTGCTTTAACTAATACATCAACGTTAGTTAGCAACAAACGCTCTTGAGAAATATCAACGGTTAATATTCCTTCTGGCCCTGCAATTAATGGGTTCCCAAACGTGACCGTTACACTTGGTGATAAAGTCAACAATGACCAAAAACTTAAACGTGCATTAACTTGGTTTAGGGTAGTATCAGCAATGATTGCTTGCTCAACATCCATATTCCAAACAGTGCCTGAGACACTAGAAAGGCTTATGTTTTTAGGTAACTTTACTTGCCCTAAAACAAAAGTTGCTGGCATTGAGGCCAATAAAAATGTTAGGAATAAGCATAAAAACAATGCGCCATAGCTAAAGTACTTCTTCATGAAAAATCTCTAATTTAATAATTTACTATTGGGTTTCAGTAACCTGCCCATTATCGCTTTGCTAACTGCAATCGTCTTACTTTAACTTCACCAGCGCGTTCACCTTTAGATAAATCAATCGACTTAACTTGTAGACCTTCATTATTAGCTAAGTGTTCTAACCAAAATAACAGTTGAGTAAATGGCGCACTATCTATCCACACTTGTAAATCGTCACCTTGAGGTTGCATACGAGTGATAGTAATTTGATGCCCGTTAGCACTACGATTAATAATACTTGATAAGCTCCCACTACTCTTTTTACCTGAGTTATTTTTTTTCGCATTTTGATAATGCTGAGTATTTTCTTGTACCCACGTTAATAAACTTTGCTGCCTTTTCAATTTACTTTGAGATTGCAATAAACTGTCATTCAACGGCTGCCATATCAGGCTATAAATAATAAATACTAATACTGCAAAACCCATCGTAGCGACTAAACGCTGCTCTCTAATATTTAATTGCTGCCACCAAGCCTTCATTAGTTTCCACCTCTAGTGTTTGAATTAGACTGACGAGAGCGTTTGTTGACAATACTAAACGACCCACTAACTTTATCACCTTGGTTATTTTGAGCGCCTTGTTTAATAGAAAGCCCTGTTTTTTCCAACGCTGCTTTAAATTGTTCAAAATGCTGATAACTGTCAGCTAATGCTTGAATTCGCAACTCTTGTCTTTTGCCATCAAATTTTAAAGAGTTAGGCTTCAATTGAGAAACTTGAGTAAAAGCAGGTTGTACTTTAGCTAGCATCGCTAAAAAACCTTCACTGTCATTTGCTCCACCTAATTGAGCCAGTTTTTGATTCAGCTGAGACTTAATTGTAGAGACCCTAACACGTTTTGTTTTTGGAAAAGCTTTCTTGTAACTATCAACAATGGCTTGTTCAGTATTAGCAACTTGGCTATTCAGTTGCCATAGCTGTGTGCCCTTGTAAGCAAAAGTAAGTAATACCGCGCATACCGCCATTGCAGCGACCGACATCCAGTGTTTGAATGCCATGCTATGCTCACTTTTAACTTTGTAGTCACCTTGAAGTAAGTTAAATGTAGACTGTGAATAATGCTTTGCTAACAAAGCTAACGGTAATTCTTCTGGCATTGCATTAATCGTTAACTTTTCAGTGTGCGCAAGTGGAGAGTATGCGGCAATATGAATGCTCTCTTCTTCACTGTCATCAACATGTAAACTGTGACACTGTAATTGCCAAGTCATAGCATCAAGAGTAAAGCCTTGCCAAGCGCCTTGTCTAACAATTACCTGCGTATCATCGCTTTGCTCTAAAGCAATGGCACTCCATTGCTCCGCTAATAATGGCATCGCTAATACTTCAGGTAGCATTGACTTGGTATTGATGTTTGCATCAACTAACCAAGATTTCCATGCTTGCATCTGTTCATGAGCGACTATCGCGGTATAGCAGTTATGACCTTGTTCATCTGCAGGTAAGTCAGCGTAAGCGAAAAATAATTCTTCAACATCTTGTGCAAGATCTTCTTCAAGCATATACGGAACAGCTAATTTAACTGCGCGTTGTGACTTACCAGGCACGGTCAAACGTTTTAATACAACATCGCAACTAGGCACAAGCACATTGACTTGGCGCTGACGGGCCTTTTCAGATAAATCATTTAATTGCTCAGCACTTTTTAATTCTCCGCTGGCAATAATTTCTTCGCCATTATCAGACAATATGAGCCAATGAACGACTGCTTGTTTTTTACTGCCAAGGCGGATGTATAATGTTTCTGCCACTAGTTTTGTCCTATGGTACGACTTATTATATTTATTTGCTGATCATCAGTAACTTGCATTACAGAATTCAACGTAAAATAGCTATTATTAAAACTGGTTTTCGCTCTTAGTTTAAAGTAATCACTATCAACAACAAACTGCTTTTTTTGTTCTTCAGAGAGCTTTATTTTATTCAGCTCGGGTAAATTGTAAAAATCTTCCAAACTTTCAAAACCTTCTTCGCCTCGAGCCGATAATATTTGCTGTGCGTCATCAATGCTAGAAGATAATAAAGCCTGCAATAACTCAGGTTGTTCTGCTGAGAGTGTATTAATATTAATCTTATGTAAATTAGTATTCTCTAGCACACAAACATAAGGTTTTAACGCGGTAATAACCTGCGGAGTAAAATGCTCTATAACTCTCAACTCACTAACACTTGCTAAGTAATTATTTGCTGCTAAGTAAGGGAACTCTCTTGAGGCGTAGTCGTCGTCTTCTGCACCACTTGTACCCGTTATAAAACCATCGGCATCTAACCAATCTGTTAATGCGTCTGTCATTGACTCAGCTTCAAATTCACCAATACCATCTACGTTTAATGAAACAATTAATTCCTTTAAAATATTTTTCGTGTTGACAGCTTTTTTACCGTCGTTTGTACCATCACTATTGCCATTATTATTGGCACCCGAGCCACTATCTTTACGGTTATCATCTGAATTATTATCACTCGCGTTATTAGACCCTGACTTATCAGAGGCTAACGCATTTAAATTAAAGCAGCTTTGCAAATCCGTTATTTGACCTGATATTTCACCGTATTCAACAGGGTATGTTGTTTCTTCCTGTGCCCATATTTGCCCTAAGTGAGTCACATCTTTATCATCTTTGAAAGCAGTGATTAGCACGCGCTTAGTAAACTCTTCAGCGCCCATAGCATACCAATAGGCTTGTTGATTAGTACTTATATTAACGCTACGTTGCATTTGCATTTGTAAACGAGTCGTCATCTGCGCGGCAATAATAGCCGCCAAAGCGACAATGAGCATCACGGTAATCAAAGCAACGCCTTGTTGTTTATGTTTACCGATCATTTTGATTTTCTCTAGCTGGCACTGATTCGCCTGCCACTAAAAATTGGCGACGAATCAAACCAAAGTCTTGAGTATCAATTTCAATAGCAATAGCTTGTGGTAATGTTTGCTTAGGCCACTTGTCTTGCCATTCTTTACCATCATAATATTCAAATGACATTCCATCGACTGCGCTGATTAATGGCCGTACCTTTGGCTCTTCACCGACAACAGCATCAACAAAGTTATAATGCAAACGTTCAAAAGTCTCATCTCTTAAACGATAAGCAACAGCTTGTAATTCACTACGAGGTAGCAACATCCCTGGGTTTGTCCAACCATGGCGAACAAAAGCCAAGGCTTGTTCATTATCTAAAAAACTTTCTTCAGCGGTTTGCAAATATTGCTTACTTGGTGACTCGCCGTTAATTCTTATGGAACGACGAGCCAGTTGGTTTAAGTCTCTCTCCACAAGGATAAAAGCTCGCTGTAACTCATTTTGTCTCTCGCTACGTAATTTTGATGTTTCATCGCCTCGTTGCACGGTATCAAAAATAGTAAAGCTTGCTAAACCCACTACAGCAAAAATAGCGATGGCTATTAACACTTCGAGCAAAGTAAAACCTTGCCCTCGCTTCATATTGTTTATTACACCGCCAATAACCCTATTCATTAAGGTTTATCCTGAGCTACATAGGTCATAATACTTGTTACTGGAAATTCATCATCTTCTTTAGCTCGCACTTCCATCACTAAGGCACGCATTTCATTATTCGCGGTTTTAATCACTTTTTGCTGCCAATACCACGTGCGACTCGCTAACTCTACTTCGCCTTTCTTATTATTTTTAGGCGGCCAAGTTGTATCTAGTTTTGCCGCAACCATTTGATTTGATGCGACCCAATTAGCAAACATTTTCTCATCTAGATGACTAATATGACGATAGTTATTATCTGCTGCACCTAATAATGCAACACCTGCAATAGCAAATATAGCCATCGCTAACATTACCTCAATTAATGTAAACCCTCGCAACAGGTTAAGCGAATTACTCTTCATCTAACGTAGGCCCTTCTATGGTAAGGGGAATACTGTATAGTCCGCTAACACGATAGGCTAAATCATCAACATCATTGATAAGGGATGCTTCTTCGTTATAGGAAAAAGTTAAACTAAATGGCGTAATGTCACCGCCTGAAAGTATATAAACTTGAGGGATGAGTTTTTTTTCTTTCTCATCTTTTTCTCTAGCAGAGAAGTCATCTTCATCTTTTTCTTGAATAATACTTGAATCAAAAAGGAGTGGTTCTTCTATAGGTAAGTCATCAAGTTGCAAGCTCATTTCAACTTGTGATGGCAGTTGTCCTTTCGTTAACCAATCTTGTTCAGCTATTTCAGACCACTTCACCCCGTCGTACCCTAAAAACTGATAGTTATCTTCATTAATAACCAAGCCTAATTCAATATTATTCAGCATTCCATAATCTGCGGCTGTTTCAAAAATAGCAGCAAATTGATAACTACTTTTTTTGAGTACGTCCTCTGGTCTTTCGCCAAAAAAATTAAATTGGATAGAACTCGCAATGATACCAATAAGTACCACAACAACCATCACTTCAATTAAAGTGAAGCCTTTATTTTTGTTGAGTATTCTATTAACGGTTAACATAGAGTTAAAGCTAGCAGCCTAAATAATTAGGCTGCGTAAGAAGCTTACTGGTAATCCGCTAAATTCCAGTTACCAATATCATCTTCTGTTCCTGCTTCACCATCAGGTCCCACAGAAAACACATCCATTTTACTTTGCTCACCCGGATTTAATAATACGTATTCATTTCCCCAAGGATCTTTAGGTAAACGCTTTATATAACCATCTTCAGGAAAACGACGTGGTAATGGCTCAATATCTGTTTGAACAACTAATGCCTCTAAGCCTTGTTCTGTAGTAGGATAGTCGTAATTATCCATTTTATATAAACTTAACGATGTTTCTAAAGCAGTAACATCTGACACCGCTTTTTGCATATTTGCTCGCTCTTGGCTACCCATTAAGTTAGGTACGACCATACTGGCTAAAATGCCTAAAATTACGATAACTACCATAACCTCAAGTAAGGTAAAACCTTGGTTAGTTGATTTATTCATATTCTTTTCCTATTTGCGCTGTAAATCTAAAAATTGATTATTTGTTCTTTTAATTACTTAGCCGCCCACTAAAGTGTTCAGCTGTAAAATTGGTTGTAATATTGCCATAACAATAAATAACACTACGCCTGCCATACCTACCATTAATGCAGGTTCAAAAGCCTTCAATGAAATACTGACTAAGGCTTCAAACTCTCTATCTTGGTTATCAGCCGCTCTACCAAGCATATGCTCTAACTGACCACTTTTTTCACCGCTGGCTATCATATGAAGCATCATAGGTGGAAAAAGTTTGGTTTGTTCTAAAGAAACACGCAAACTCGCACCTTCTCTAACTTTATCAGCCGCTGATTTTACTTCTTGCTTCATAAACAAGTTATCAAGCACTTCACCTGAAATCCTCATACTTTCCAGTAAAGGTACGGCGCTTGCGGTTAATATACTTAACGTTCGTGCAAACCTTGCCGTATTAACGCCACGAGCCACTTTACCTATTCCGGGAATTTTTAACACTTTCTGATGAAAAGCTAACTTAAAGGTGGGCTTTTTCATTAACTGAGAAAAAACAAGCATCGCTAACGCAATCAGAATCACAATAAACAAACCATAATCTCTTAGGAAATCACTACTTGCGATCAAAAACTGGGTTGTTGAGGGTAAATTTTCACCCATATGTTCAAATTGACCGACAATTTTTGGCACAACCGCTGTTAGTAACACCGCAATAACACCGACGGCTACAACGGTCATAATAATAGGATAAACAAGTGCTTGAATAAGTTGCGAGCGCATCTGTTGACGCTGCTCGGTGTAATCAGCTAAACGGTTTAATACTTTATCTAAATGACCTGACTTTTCACCCGCAGCAACCATAGCACGATATAATCGATTAAATATTTTAGGGTATTCGGCCATACTTTCCGCTAAGCCATAACCTTCGGTAACTTTACTACGCACCCCCATAATCATACTTTTAATACGATTGTTATCACATTGCTCAGCAACAGCTATCAATGACTCTTCAAGTGGTAAGCCTGACTCTACTAATGTTGCCAACTGACGGGTAATTAACGCTAAATCAGTCGCAGAGACTTTACCCCCTGAACCTCGAAGTACTGAACTACTTTTACCTGAATCATTTTTACTTTTAGCTAATGTCGCCGTCACTTCTAATGGAATTAAACCTTGCTCTCTAAGCAGTGAACGCACTTGCCTTGGAGTATCACCTTCGATAACTCCTTTTTTAGTTTTGCCTTTTTGATCTACGGCTTGATAATCAAAAGCTGCCATAACCTACCTAGTCTTCACGTGTTACTCGAAGAACTTCTTCAAGGGTTGTTTGACCTAACATGACCTTATCAAAACCATCACGACGTATACTTTTATTGTTTTTACGAACAAACTTTTCAATAGCTTGCTCGCCCTGACCGTTATGAATCAACTCACGGACACTATCATCAACTGGCAATAGTTCATGTATCCCTGTTCTACCTCGATAACCTTTAAAGTTACATTCAGTACAGCCAATTGCGCGATAAATAACCTCGGTAGAGCCCTGCTCTAAACCTAGCAATTCTCTTTCTTCTTCATCAGGTAAATGACTTTCTCGACAATGCGGGCACAAGGTTCTGACTAAACGTTGAGCTAAAACACCTAATAAGCTCGAAGAGAGTAAGAAAGGCTCAACCCCCATATCTTCCATACGGGTAATAGCACCAGCAGCGGTATTAGTATGCAATGTCGATAACACCAAGTGACCGGTTAAACTTGCTTGTACTGCAATCTGTGCTGTTTCTAAATCACGAATTTCACCTACCATTACAACATCAGGATCTTGACGCAAAATAGCACGTAACCCTCGAGCAAAAGTCATATCAACCTTAGTATTGACTTGGGTTTGTCCTATACCTTCAATGGCATACTCAATAGGATCTTCAACAGTAAGGATATTGCGCTCTTTGGCATCGATTTGTGACAAACCTGCATATAGAGTGGTACTTTTACCTGAGCCTGTTGGCCCAGTCACTAATATAATGCCGTGAGGTTTCTCGATAATTTTTGAAAAGTTCACCCGTAAGCTGTCAGTCATACCAAGATCTTTCAAATCTAATCGGGCAGCATTTTTATCAAGTAAACGTAACACAACACGTTCGCCATGGCCTGTTGGCATAGTCGATACACGTACATCAACGGCTCTACCACCAATACGTAATGAAATACGACCATCTTGGGGAATACGCTTTTCAGCTATATCTAACTTAGCCATCACTTTAATACGAGAGACTAATAATGACGCTAATTTACGGTTTGGTTTAAGTACCTCACGTAACACACCGTCGACACGAAATCGTATTTGCAGCGCATTTTCAAAGGTTTCTATATGAATATCCGAAGCATTTTCTTTAATGGCTTCACTGAGCATGGCATTAATCAGCTTGATAATTGGCGCATCATCTTCATTTTCAAGCAAATCTTCACTTTCTACCATTTCATCGGCTAACGAGTACAAGTCGACTTCGTTACCAATATCTTCCATCATTTGTTGTGCTTCAGAGGAGTCGCGTTGATATACTTCAGTGAGTAAAAGCTCAAAGGCATCGTCGTTAAGAAAGTCATAATCAAAGTCTGCTTTGAGTAATCGACGTACTTCTAGCACTATATCGAAATTGACATTCGCAAGACAATGTAATGTAAAAGCAAACTTATGTTGTTCGCTTTCAGCATCATTACGAGTGACTAACACACTATGTCGTTTAGCAAAGGCAAAAGGTAATAGCCAAGCACCCGCATTTTCATCTAGCTCGGGTTCAACTTCTGCTACTATATTTTCTAAGACTTCCTCATCTGAAAGCGAATCAATATCAACCGTCATTAGTTTTTATCTTCCGAAGCTTCGAGTTTTTCTTGTTGTTCTAATGATTTTTTATACTCTTCGTATGATGGTTCGTTATATTTACTTTGTTCAAAACTGGTCTTTTCTTTACCCTCTTTATTATCTTTTATCGTTTTTTGGTATTCTTCAAACGAAGGTGGCAAAGCTAGCTTATCGTTCCACTTAGGCAAAATAGGCATATTTTCGTCGCTCATTAACGATAACCCTTCTTCTTGCTTACGAATTTGATCAGCACGAATATAGTTATATTTAGCCTGACTCATTTCGTCCATCAATTGACCATCTCGGATAATAGTCGGGCGTAAAAATACCATCAAGTTACGTTTACTGGTTTTATTACTGGTTGATTTAAATAAATGTCCAAGTAGTGGAATATCACCTAAAAGTGGCACTTTTTCTATGCTTTCTTGTACACTTTCATCAATTAAACCACCAAGTACTACCGTTGCTCCGCTGTCAGCCATTACCACGGTTTTAATTTCTCTTTTATCAATAGAGATATCTACACCCGCAGAGCCACTAACCGACGAAACTTCTTGTTCAATAATTAATTGTACGGCATCACCTTCATTAACTTGCGGTGTCACTCGCAATTTAACCCCTACTTCTTGGCGATCAACAGTTTGAAACGGGTTATTGTTATTACTGCCCGTGGCAGAGCCAGTAATAATAGGAACTTCCTGACCAACAATAAAATAGGCTTCTTCATTATCTAGGGTAGTGATACTGGGTGTTGCTAGAATATTTGAATTCTTATCGCGACTAACGGCCTGCACAATAGCACCCCAGTCATTTTTAACGATACCAAACATCATACCGCTAACCGCACTTAATACTTGCGCCAACGGCTCATAGTTGCCATCAACATCCGGTTTATTATACCCAGGAGTGACAACTTCACCATTGCTTGGACTAAATACTGGCGGAACATAGTCTCCAGGAGTCGACTCAGCCGCTTTAGCTGCAGCGGCAACACTCGAAATAGGCGCTGGCCCATTATTAAATTGCGTAAAGCCACCCGCTTCTGTAAACCATTGCACTCCTAAGTCAACACCATCACCTTCAAGTACTTCAACAATAATCGCTTCAACTAATACTTGTGCTCTGCGCACATCTAGTTGGCGAATTACCGCTTCAAGAGACACTAACATGTCAGGTTGAGCAGTAATAACCAGTGCATTGGTTGATTCATGGGCATCAATGCTAACATCACGCTTTTGCGAGCTACGAGTTTTGGTTTGAGCACCTGAGGTTTCAGCAACAATAGATTCACTAACCCCTTTGAGTACTTTCACTAAATCTTCTGCTTTTGAGTACTTAAGGTAATAGACACGAGTATTGCCGTTAGACTCTAACTCGCTATCTAAACGCTTCACTAAACGCACAACACGCTCACGCGCTTTAACTTCACCACTAATAATGACGCTATTAGAGCGATCATCAGCAACAATTTTTGGAATCAAAAAAGTCGGTTGCCCAGCTTTACCACTAGTCGGCTTATTCATGGCTTCAATAATTCGCACCATTTCACCCGCTGAAGCATACTGTAGTTTAATAATTTCTACGTCTTGGTCACCTGCTCTATCAACACGCTCGATAATTTTAACTAAGCGATTAACAGTTGCAGCGGTACCGGTTAACATGATGACATTGGCAGGGTCGTAATTAACCACGTTACCGCCACCCGCTTGATCAGACAATTGACGCAGCAAAGGCACTAACTCACGTACGGTGACATTTTTCACTTCAACCACGCGGGTAACCATTTCATCACCCAAAATACGACTGTCACTACCTATCACAGGAATAGAAGCCGTTTTGGCATCTTTATTACGGATAATCTTGATGATGTTATTATCCATCTCAACCGCAGCAAAACCATAGACTTCTAGAACATTTAAGAAGAATTGATAGTACTGGTCTTCACTCAATAAATCATAACTACGAACGTTAATTTTGCCTCTAACGTTGGGATCAACGATCATGGTTTTCTTTAAATTTTTACCGACAATATTCACAAACTCGGTAATTTCAGTACCTTTAAAATTTGGCGAGTATTGTGCTGCGTGACTTTGTCCTACCAAGAACAAAGTGTTCATTGCACAGGCTGTCGTTAACGCGAGAATGAAATGTTTTAATTTATTATTCATGGTTACTTGCTTGTTAGAAAATGGGGCGTTTACATTGTTACGCTTGAAAAAATTTATCATAATTATTGTTATCTCTGCGCTTACGGCTCAATACTAAAGAGAATTTCGGTCAGTGACCCTTTTCGCTCTACTAATAAAGAAACATCTTTAGCTTGTTTCATTTCAGCCAGTGCTTTAGCTGCATCCCTAGTACTCGTTAAATCATAGCCATTCATTTGTACGGCAACATCGCCTGATTTTAACCCAGACAATTTAAAAAACTCTGGTTTTTTACCCGGTCTTAACGCGTAACCGACAATCTTACCATTTTTACGCTTCGGGTGAATCCTCAAGTGATCAGTAATCTTTCCCGGATTATCACTTAAATCGGCTCGTAACGTTTTAGCTTGTTGCTGTAATGCTTTATTGGCACGCTGATCTATCACCTCAGCCGTACCTTTGGTTCGTTGTGGGCTTGGTAGAGGCTTTCTTTCAGGTCTTGCTTTTGACTCTAATGAATAAGCAGGTTGCTTGTAATCAAAACCATCTAGCATCAAGGTTTCTAATTGACCAGCGCGTTTTATTAATACTCGATCCATTAATACTTTTTCTAAGCTCGCTCTTGTTCCTACGATTAAATCACCAATACCATAGGTTTCTTGCTTACCTTGATGTTCAATAATAGCCGCAGCAGTCTCTTTACTATCACTAGCGACCAAACCTGATAATACTAACTTCAAATTAGTTTGCGGAGCATCTTGTGCCTGCAAATCACTTGCTTGTACTTCTTTTTCAGTGAACACACCAAATAAATTTAAAGTCTGTAATTCATTTAAATTAAAAGATTTGTTATCACTTTTAATCGCTTTGTTTTTTGACACTAACGCGACATTAGAAGACATATCAGTTTGAGGAACAAACAACCACGTCATCTGCGCCATTACATACGCTATATATGTAATTAAAATAACACTGACTACTTGCGCCGTTTTTTTCTGGGCAAGTTTAGTAAGTAACGGAGTGAATGATGTTAAATCAATTGATAAAGCCATACTTCTTCTTTTTCTAATTAAATGACTGTTTTGTCTGCGTATTTGGCTAATAAAATAATCAGTTAAAATCGCTATTAGGCAAAGTGATGCCTAGGATGATACTTCAGCTACAACAAAGCAACAAGCAATGTAGGCAGTTTTTAACTAATATTTACAAAAGAGTTCGCTATGATATAGCGAAAGCAGACCAGTTATGTTAATTTGCGCACAAATTTTCAGGGTAAAATGACAATGTTAATGTCTGTCATTTATTAAGGTGATTTGCATGGGTACACCACAAAGTGACTTAACTTCAACGCGATTAGATAAATGGCTATGGGCTGCACGGTTTTATAAAACCCGCGCCATTGCCAAGCAAATGATTGATGGTGGTAAAGTTTTCTATAATGGCCAACGAACTAAATCAGGTAAAGCAGTGGTATTAGGTGACATCATCAAAATACGTCAAGGCTATGAAGAAAAAGAAGTTAAAATCATTGCAATTGCTGATAGACGTCGTGATGCCACGTTTGCACAAACACTCTATGCTGAAACTGAACAAAGCATCACCAGTCGTGAAAAAAATGCACTGGCTAGAAAACAAGGTATATTACTCAGCCCAGCCAGTGATACTAAGCCTGATAAAAAACAACGTAGAAAAATTCGAGAATTTAAAGAAAGGATATAAACCATGAGCCAATTTGATGTATTAAATCGATATTTATTCGCTGACTCACATGCCCGTGGAGAATTGGTTCAATTAGACCAGTGCTATAAAAGCATTATCAAAAACCATAATTACCCACAAGGGGTGCAAATATTATTAGGTGAGCTACTTGCCGCAACAAGTTTGTTAACAGCCACACTAAAGTTTGAAGGTGATATAACCGTTCAACTTCAGGGCGATGGCCCTATTGGCTATTTATCGGTTAGTGGTAATCATGAACAGCAAATGCGTGGTATCGCTAAACTCAAGCAAGATACTCAAGCAACGGGTTTACATGCCTTAATAGGCAAAGGCACAATGGTGATTACCATTAGGCCAAGCAAAGGTGAAGCCTATCAAGGTGTTGTTGCTTTAGAGCATGATACGTTAGCTGAGTGCCTTGCACATTACTTTGAAGTATCTGAACAAATTCCAACCAAACTTTGGTTATTTGCAGACAGTCAAAAACAACTTGCTGGTGGCGCATTAGTACAATTATTGCCTGATGGCGACGATAAAGAAAAACAGCTCAATGATTTTGAACACTTAAGTCAGCTAAGCAACACGATTAAAGCAGAAGAAATATTTACCCTTGAAGCTGAAGCCTTACTATACCGTTTATACCATCAAGAACAAGTTAACCTCTTTGAACCACAAAAAATTAGTTATGTGTGTGGTTGCTCTGAGGAAAAATGTTTAGCGGCTATTTCGCAAATAGAACCGAGTGAAATCAGCGCTATTTTAAAAGAGCAAGGTAAAATTTCTATGCATTGTGATTTTTGCTTAACAACTTACGATTTTGATGAAGCTAAACTTCAAGGTTTCATTTCGAAACTTAAACATTAGGTTTTACTTACCTTTTATTAACAAAGCTGCCTTGTTTATGCTTTTTTTTAATTCAAAGTGAATTAAATGCATAAACAAGCTCTTCTCTCCTACCCCTTTAAACATCAACACAAATCTAGATTTATTAAACAAATCAATAGAATTTAGTGTTCATTCATGTCACTTATATTGAAAACTTTCATATTAAACGATTTTTTTCTTTCGTTTTGTTAGTTAATCGCCTAAAATACCGCCTGAATATAAGCATGAAAACTTTCAAACCCCACAAAAATTTTGTCATACCTAGGAGATGATGTGCTATGACCGCCATAGAAAACTCGATTGATTTGTCACAATACGGCATAACGAATGTTAGTGAAGTTGTTTACAATCCTTCTTATGAGTTACTTTTTGCCGAAGAAACAAGAGCTGATTTAGAAGGCTTTGATAAAGGTGTCGTTACTGAGCTTGGCGCGGTCAATGTGAATACTGGTATATTTACTGGTCGTTCTCCTAAAGATAAGTACATTGTTCGTGATGAAGTAACCCGTGATACGGTTTGGTGGTCAGATCAAGGTAAAAATGACAATAAGCCTATGTCTGAAGAAACATGGGGCGAGTTAAAAACATTAGTAACGACTCAGTTATCTGGTAAGCGCTTATTTGTGGTGGATACTTATTGTGGCGCTTGTGAAAACACTCGCTTGAAAGTTCGCTTTATTACTGAAGTTGCATGGCAAGCTCATTTTGTTAAAAACATGTTCATTCGTCCTTCTGACGAAGAGCTTAGCACGTATGAACCTGACTTTGTGGTGATGAATGGTGCGAAAACTACTAACCCTAACTGGGAAGCACAAGGGTTAAATTCAGAGAACTTTGTTGCCTTCAACTTAACTGAAAAAATTCAATTAATTGGTGGTACTTGGTACGGTGGTGAAATGAAAAAAGGTATGTTCTCTATGATGAACTACTTATTACCACTTCAAGGTATTGCATCAATGCACTGTAGCGCCAACGTAGGTAAAGATGGCGATGTAGCAGTATTCTTCGGTTTATCGGGAACAGGTAAAACAACCCTTTCTACCGATCCTAAGCGTGAGCTAATTGGTGATGATGAACATGGTTGGGATGACACTGGTGTTTTCAACTTTGAAGGCGGTTGTTACGCAAAAACGATTAAGTTAAGCAAAGAAAACGAACCAGATATCTACAATGCTATTCGTCGCGATGCATTACTAGAAAACGTTACCGTTGCCGAAGATGGTACTATTGATTTTGATGATAACTCACGTACTGAAAATACACGTGTGTCATACCCAATTCATCACATTGATAATATTGTTAAGCCAGTTTCTCGTGCAGGTCACGCGAAAAAGGTTATCTTTTTAACTGCAGATGCCTTTGGTGTTTTACCCCCTGTAGCTAAACTAACACCTGAGCAAACTGAATACTACTTCCTTTCAGGTTTCACCGCGAAGCTTGCAGGTACTGAACGTGGTATTACAGAACCAACACCAACATTCTCTAGCTGTTTCGGTGCGGCATTCTTAAGCTTACATCCTACACAATACGCTGAAGTTTTACACAAGCGTATGGAAGCAGCGGGTGCAGAAGCTTACTTAGTCAACACAGGTTGGAACGGTACTGGTAAACGTATTTCAATTAAAGCAACCCGTGCAATTATTGATTCAATCTTAGATGGTTCAATTGATGATGCAGAAACAACGGTTATTCCTATGTTTAACCTTGAAGTACCAAATACCGTTGCGGGCGTTGAAGGTGATATTCTTGATCCAAGAAACACTTACGAAGAGCAAAGCGAGTGGCACACTAAAGCCGTAGACTTAGCAAACCGTTTTGTTAATAACTTTGATAAGTTCACTGATACTGACAATGGTAAATCTTTAGTTGCTGCTGGCCCGCAAGTATAGCCAAGCATTAACAACTTAAAAAAACAAAAGCCTGTTATTCATTAACAGGCTTTTTTGTTTGTTCAAATTACATTGTAAATGCAAAGGCTTTTAACATATCAGAATAATCAGTACTCGCTTAAGTTATAAAAAAGACATAGGTAAAGACACTTTCGCTTCCAAGCCGCCTGATTCTTTATTCGATAAAACCACTTTACCGCCATGTGTATCAACAATACGTTTAATAATTGCTAATCCTAAACCGCTACCTTCAGTTCCTCGTGCAGTATCACCTTGAGTAAAGGGCTGAAACAGTCTTTCAATGTCTTCTTCTGGAATACCATTCCCTTGATCGCTTACTTTAAAGAACACTGTTTTAGTGGCTTTATCGACACCGGTAAACACCTCAATCTTATCTGAGGTATAACGAATAGCATTTTGTACCAAGTTAGCAAGTACTCGCTTCATAGCAACATGTCTAATTGGAATTTTAGGACAATCTTCTGGATGAAAGGTAATTTCTCTATCTGCTGGTGTTTCAATTTGTAGTGCTTCTTGAACGAGCACATTTAAATCACCCAACTCTGCTTTATCTTTACTATCATGGCGAATGTAATCAATAAACTGATCGATGATATTATTCATGTCGTCAATATCTGTTTCTATACCTTCTTTTAAAAAGGCGTCTTGTTCATTCATCATCTCGCTTGCTAAGCGAATACGCGTTAAAGGCGTGCGTAGATCATGGGATATTCCTGCCATCAATAAATTACGGTCATCTTCTAGTTGCTTAATCCCTTTAGACATATGGTTAAACGCTTGAGTTACCGCCATTATTTCCGAGGTACCACCTTCTGTAAGTGGTTCAGGAAAATCTCCTCGACCAACATCTTCTGCGGCACGCTGTAACGATTTCAACGGACGGTTTAATTGCCTAACAAAAACCCAGCCACCAATAATACTTAGTAAACCTATCACTAATAAGAAGAAGACTAAGGGTGAAAAGTTACCTTTATCCATACCATCTACAGGAATTTGAACCCATAAATGCGGTGCTTGAGGCGGGCGGATCCAAAACAAATATTCATCTCCATGAGAAATCCTTACTTCTGCTTGGCCACCAAGTAACTCACTCATTTCCTGTGAAATCATCGGGTAAAAAGTCGCTTCAGCTAAACCTAAGCGCAATGCATCAAACTCTCGATAAACGCCGATACCCGTTTCATGGTGAAATGCTTTTGCCATTTTAGGGCTTAAATTTGCGTCTTCAATATCAATAAACACAACACGAACCTGTTTTGCTAACAGTTGATTCAATTGCTGTTGATGTGGCTGCACAACATAAAGTGAAAAGGTTATATAAATAACTATCTGATTAAGAAATAAGAGCAAGCCAATTAATAAAACAGTTTGACCAAATGCGCTACGCGGTAATATTTTCATGAAAAGTTTCTATGACTTATTTTTGAGGAGGTAAAGTCTCGCTTCACAAGAGATGTTCGCTAGAACGCGATTCATTGAAAAACAATGATCGCGCTAAGCGTATGATGCTTAATTATACTGGTGCTCCATCTGGCACAAACACATAACCTAATCCCCACACGGTTTGTAAATAACGGGGTTTTGCAGGGTCATCTTCAAGCATTCTTCGTAAGCGTGATACCTGAACATCAATACTTCGCTCTAAGGCAGAATAATCCCTGCCTCGCGCTAAATTCATCAATTTATCACGCGATAATGGTTCTCTTGGATGAGTGACCAAAGCTTTAAGTACGGCAAATTCACCACTAGTCAATGGCATACTGATATCATCTTTTTGCATTTCGCGCGTCGCCAAGTTTAATTGGTAATCGCCAAATTCAATAATATTTTCTTCGAGTGATGGAGCACCGGGCGCTTCTTGTACTCGTCGACGAAGTACGGCTTTAATACGAGCAAGCAACTCTCTTGGGTTAAATGGTTTAGGCATATAATCATCTGCCCCCAACTCTAAACCAATGATACGATCCACTTCATCCCCTTTCGCCGTTAACATAACAATAGGAATGTTATTTGAACCTTGGCGTAAGCGACGACAAATTGATAACCCATCTTCACCTGGCAACATTAAATCAAGCACTAACAAATGAAAATTTTCTCTTTCTAACAAGCGGTCCATTTGCTCTGAGCTCGCAGCACTACGCACCGTAAAACCTTGTTCTACAAGGTAACGCTCTAATAACGAGCGTAAGCGCATATCATCATCTACTACTAAAATTTTCTGCGTTTCATGTGTCATATCTTTCTCTCAATACCAGACTTTTTATTCTATCGTTACAGCTACTATAAGTGATCACCACTAATAATCAAAAGCAGTAACGGTAAATCCAAGCCGCCTTTTGTTACAATTTATGAATAGTATTCTCAACATGCATGAGATGTTAACTGTTTATTTTAAATAGTGAATTGATTGTTCAGTAACACATTGAGTAAAACTACGTTTTCTTTCTTCACGTGATAACGATGCAATCGCTTGCTTAACTAGTTTCATTTTCTGTTGGCGTTCAGATTTAGGTAAATGTGATAATTGCTCATGAAAACAGCCTAACAAACCAAAGTTCAATGCAATTTCTGATTGCATAGTATCTTCGTTCAAGCATATCGTTAATTTTTGAGCCAATAAATCCCTGTCCATGGCAACTAGTGCGGGTATATCATAATGTTTGTCATCAGTTTTACGTACTTTATTGCAACTAAAAAACATATCTGCGACTGCAACAACAGGAATTAAAGCCTCGTGCTGCTGACTAAAACGTTGCTTCAACCATTCATTATGTTCAGCTGTATTGTCAGCTTCTTCCATACTGTATGCTATCGACTGCTCTGATAGAATCAAAAAGACCACAAGTATATTAGCAATAAATTTTATCCCTAATTTCATATAATTAAGCTCAAAAATAGTGAAAGATATTTGTATATGACTATTGTGCGTTATCATACATACTAAGTATAGATTTAATCTAACATTTTGGAGTGTTAATGAATAAGTTAACTCAATATTTGATATTACTTTTTATTGGTTCAACTCTCACCATTTTTACTAGTTTAAAAGTTAGTGCACAAGAGACATTAGAAGCATTTGATAAATTGATGCAGCAACATCAAGGTAAAGTAGTCTATCTAGATTTTTGGGCTTCGTGGTGTACACCTTGTCGAAAGTCATTCCCTTGGATGAATGAAATGCAAGCAAAGTATCAAGCACAAGATCTGGTGGTACTTAGTGTAAACCTTGATGCAAACAAAACGCTTGCAGAAAAGTTCTTGTTAGAAACACCAGCCCAATTTGATATTTTTTACGATCCTAAAGGAAAGGTTGCCAAAAAATTTAAGCTCAAAGGCATGCCAAGCAGTTATTTATTTAACCGAAACGGTAAACTAGTTAGCGCTCATACTGGCTTTAATGGCGATAAAAAAAGAAAATATGAGCAGGAAATCAGACAGGAATTAAACTTAACAAATTAGCGCACGTTGATCTTGTGAGATGCTTTTTGCAACGAAAGAAAAACACGCGCTAATAAATAATAATAAGCTTTTATTTTGCCACTGCCATCTCAGTTGCCGCGAGTAAAAACCACGTTGAATGAGGTAACCACTGTTCAACCCAGCGCCAGTTTTGCCAATCTTTTTCTGGGCCGAATTCAATACCTTGCCCTGACGGACTTGTTTTAGCCCCCGTTATACCATTAGAAATACCACCGTAAACCATGCTCAATCCATCGTAAGGTATAGGGTTATTGACACCAAAACCATTAAGCATTGATAAATCATACGGGTTTCGCCCTAAAGTCCAATCCATTTGATTTTGTGCAAATTTTGCCAATTCTAGCTGAGTGACAAGATGTTTTTTACCATTTACTGCGTTCATTTTGCCAGTGAGTATTGCCGCCATGGCTAATGAAGATAAACGCGCGCTCTCTCCTTGCCACCAGTATTCTGTTTCATTAGCATGAGGAATAAAAAAACCTGTTTGTAATTGTGTTGAAAGCTTTCCTTGCTCGTAGGTTTTAAACGTCTGCCTTGCATAGTTAAATGGATTACTAACTTGGTTATTTATCGCTAACTGATATGCCATATGCTTTTGCATAACAGCTTGGCTTTGTTTAACTTTTTCAGGGTTATCTTCAATCGCTATATATTGTGATAACGCTAGAATCGGGAAGCCGGCTTCTGCAGCATGATAAAACGGGCGTAAATTTTCGCTGTTGATATTATTACTGATAAACCAGCCTTCAGGCGATAATCGTTGCGCTAAGTTGTTTGCTCGTTCTCGTGCAGCATTTAAATAATACTTTGATTGAGTTGCCTTATATAACTCAGTCGCTGCGAGTAATGCAGTATAATCATCGATGATATTTTCTTCACCATCATCAGCATAGGCCTTATTATTTTCGGCATTATTACTTTGAAGATGTTTAAACGCTTTTTCGGCATCGGCTAAGTAAACATCCCCGCTGTACTCACCTTGCTGTGCCGTTGTTTTAGCTAGCATGGCGGCTCTTGCTAAAGCAGCAATGGCACTGCCAGCGCCTTGCCTAAAAGCAGATTGATAATTTTCACTGTAAATGCCATCAGCACCAACATAAGCAGTTACCACTCGTTCTGCATTATTTGTGTTCCATTGGTCGAAAACGGTCATATAGAAATAACCTTGCTCATCAAGAGTGCGGTGTAAGTAATCTGCTCCCCAGAAAACTTCTTCGATGACTTGTTTTTCAAGCGCTAACTCTTTAAATAAGTGCGGCGCTCTTTGATAAGAATATGCCAGCGCCCAACCTACATGAGCTAACTGCTGAGGATTCATATAATTGGCATAAGACAGGTGTGATAGGTATTTTCCAGTATCTCCGCCAGCATCATTCCAGCCCCCCCTGACATCAACATACCTTTGTGTATCAAAAATACGAATATGTTGATCTTCTTGCCAGTTATATTGCTCGTCGTTACGGCTACCATTAAAATAAGTTAACAATGCTTTAGCCGTTAACTTAAATAGTGCTTGCTTACCAACAGTGAATTTAGCGCTGGTTTGTTGGGTATGCTGGTCACTCAATTTTACCACATAACTTCCTGCACTTTGTAGCTCTGTAAATTCAACACCGTAATAAAAAATGGGGTCACTACTTTTATGCGCTTTTTGCCATTGTGCAACTTGTCCTAACTCAACTAACTTTCCTTGCAAAATAGCGATATCTTTATCACTGATAAGTTGCACATTAGCTCTAGTTAAATCGACTTTATAATTTGTGCTCACTATGGCTTGTTTTGGTCCGGTTAACTCATAAGCTACTTGGTTAACATGGATATTTAGTGACTTTGATTTTTCATGGGTAGTACTTTCAGTTGTCGTACAGGCAGTTAGCATCAGTAACATTGCCGCGATAATACCTTTTACATATTGAGTTGGTAGTTTCATGTTTTTTATCCAGCAATACATGTTTGTTGCTCTGTTGAATCTAAGTAAAGTTGCGCTGCTCCAATTAAAGCACTGTGCTGCTGTTGGCTTTTCTCGATGACTAAATTTTTAATCACGTTTGGGTAAGGAAAATCTTTTAAGTGCAGCCATACAGAATCAATAAATAAATCATACGATTTGGCCACCGAACCACCCAAAATAATAATTTGTGGATCAATTAATAACAGCACATGACTAATCGCAGAGGCTAAATGCTGGCCAAATTGCTTAAAAGCTTCTTTAGCCTTTTGATCACCTTCGCTCGCTTTCATTGCTAAATCAGCACCACATTCGCCAAAATTATCGGTAAAAAAACGTCCCGAACAATAGCTATCGAAGGTTGAGTTTAAATATTGCACGCTACCTAACTCACCTGCACAACAGTTAGCCCCAGTGTAAATTTGGTTTCTTATCACAAAACCAGCGCCTAACCCTGTTCCTAAACATAAGCCAACCACATTTTGAAAGCACTGAACACTGTGCTCACCTTTAGTAAAACAATTAACATCATTGTTTACATAAACAGGTAAATTAGTTAGTTGCTCAAGCTCTTTTTTCAGTGCCACTTGTTGCCAAGCTTTTATATTTACTGCGTTATAGACTACACCTAGTTCAACATCCACTATGCTGGGTACTCCTATTGCGATAGCAACAGTATCATCTACTTTTGTTTTTTTTATTTGTTCAACTAAAAATTGAATTGACTCTTGTACCTTTAACTCTGCATTAAATGGTTGAATATTTTGCTGCACTATTGCCCCTGCACGGTACAGACCCACATTTATTTTTGTACCACCTAAATCGATAACCACAATTGAAGATTGTTTCATAAACATCATCTAAGTAAATCATTATAAACTGAGGGTAGTGTGCATAATTACTTCGCTCATTTTAGATACTAACCTAACCAATAATAATACTTTTCTAACAACGCGATTTAAATAAAGCTATAGCAATATAAGAGATTATATTTCAATGAATTAAAAAAGCCGAATTAATAAAATTATTAATTCGGCTTTTAGTTATTGGGAGTTTTTGTCGAGTAAGTTAGGGCAATACCAAAGCGCGACCAGCACGTTTTTTATCTGCTGTTTTTGCTCGAATTGCAAGAGGCTTGTTTAGCGGTACTCTTTCTTCAACACTGAGCCAAAGACCTTTACTTTCTTGGTACTCTATGGGTAAACCTTTTAAGGCGATATTGGTTTTTAACTGGCCTTGCTCCCATATGGCACCGGGAGTTGGTACGCGATAAAACACCTTAGCTTTATCTAATTTAGCTAACTCTTTTTTACCTATCGTCTGTGAAAATGCCAACCACTGCTTATCTCGTGCTTGTTGTAATTCACTAGAAAAATACTGAGTAGTGCGATCATAAATTTTGCCCGAGTAATCATAAGGCACCGCCCAATCAGCGCTATGCCAAGCACGTTCAGCTAAAGCGAGTAAGCGAGGGAATATCATGTATTCGGCTTGTTGCTGACTTCGTACGGTTTCACTCCAAAGCTGCCCCTGTATACCTGACACTTTATAATGTTTTGGTAGTGGCTTATGAATAACTTGACCACCTTCGTTCACCTGCTTGGTATCATTACTACTAAAAGCTCGCCCCAGTGTATCAACTCTAAACTCGGCATGAATAGGTAAGTTATCAGGCATAAAGTTAAATAAGCTACGTGTCGTAACCCGCCTTGATGCCCAATGATAACCTCTTTCTTTAGGATCTATTTGATATGAAAAATCGAAATATAGAACATCAGGTATTGACAAAATAATGTTCCAATTTCGATGAGCTTGCTCACTTACTTGTTTATGAGCTCCCCACGGTAGTGCATCCCATATATAAGAATAAACCTGTGCTGGCATATTCTTAGGGTTAGTTTCTTTCAAGCCATCATTCCATCCCGCGACAACAATACCTCTATCTTTAACCATATGTGATACGCGCTCGATAAAGTGAGCACCAAGGTGGGCAAAATCATCAACAGTGTTCTCTTTATTAGCGACTAATGCCTGACATACAGGAGACTCCACCCAAGCACCTGCCGTTTCGTCTGCGCCAATATGGTAGACCTCAAGAGGTTGCCCTGCTTTTTGATGGATTGTTTGTAAATCATCTAATACTTGGTCAATAAACGCATAGGTAGACTCCATACAAATATTTAAGGTGTTATCGTTATAGTTTTGAATAGAGCTATATTGAGTTTTATCTGCAAAGTCAGTTAATAAATAACGTTTCGCTTCGACTTCATTTTCTTGGCTCATGTAATAACGATAACGCGCTTCCATTGCTTTGATTGCCGCGCGTGAATGACCTGGCATATCTAATGAGGGGATCACTTGAATATGATGAGCTTTCGCTAGCTTAATAATATCAATATAATCTTCAACACTATAATAACCATCGCGTTCTTTAGCATCAGCGCCACCGAGTTGTGGTTGCAAACAGTGTTTATCGTCTAACGACATACAACGGCTCCCCCCAATCTGCGTAAGCTCAGGTAAGCTTGGCAGTTCAAGTCGCCATCCTTCATCTTCCGCTAAGTGCAGATGTAATTTATTTAATTTATACGCCGCCATTTGTTTAATCAGTGAAAAAATGAAGGCTTTACTATGAAAGTTCCGCGCAACATCAACATGTTGACCACGGTATTGATAATGAGGTTGATCGTCAATTTCCAGCCAAGGTACTTTACTCGACCCTAAACTAAGCAAGCTGGACAAGCTTTGTAGCGCATAAAAAGCCCCTGTAGGCTCTTGGCTCAAGATTTGAATACCTTTATGGGTAATAACCAACTGATAATGACCTTGCTGCCAGTCACTCACCTTTTTGTTATTGATTACAATCGATATTTCAACCCCCTGCTTATTCTCATTGTGCTTAATGCCCAAAAAGTTCAATCGCTCTATTGCGGCGGCAATCTCTGAAAAATTAATCGCCCCTGCAAGTGAAAAATAAACACCAGCACTTAAATCGAGCTCGCCCGAGGGTTGAGGTATTTGCACCGACTTTGGCGTTGGTATAATAGCGTGTTTAACAAGCACAGCGCTTTTTTCATCCGAGGGTTCTCGCGTGGTATTCGGTTCATTCTCATACAGCCATTTCAATGATGCATATTGATTAATATCATCAGGCGATGACTTAATTTGCTTAACTGTGTTAGAGAACGGCACCACATACGGCTGAATTTCTAGCCCTGTTTCTTTATCAATCATGGTTTTAGTACTATCAACCACGACTGGCTTAAGCCCTAAAGCACTTAACCAATAATTTGGCATTAATTCCTTTTCTGAAATTAACGTACTTTTTACCCATAGTTTAATGCGATAAGTTTTACCCGCTTTAAAACCAACAAAACTTTGTTTAGGGGTTATCTGATGAATATCTCCATTTAAGTGAACAAGGCTAAACTCATTACTTTCACTTGCATACACAGGATACACTTGAGAATAATTTAACTGCCAATGTTGTGGATTTATCTTAAGTAAGGCATCGGTATTATTTGACAGTAATATTTCAGCGCCATAACAATATTCTATTTTTTTACCCGCTAAATCAGGGCAGTCTGTTTCAACATTACTTAAGAATTGATACTTTACTTGCAAGCTTTGACCTAAGTTATTTAACTGTTGTTGGCTTAATGTTAAAGAGTTATCCGTTTCAGATTTGTTGTTTTTCAACGCTTGTGTTTTTGTACTTAACGGTTCACCGCAACCAACTATTAAGGTGCATACCAGCAAAACAGTTACTTTTACGCTTACTGTAAAAGCATTCAAGATATTACCTATTTTCATGAGTTTTCTACCTGCTTCGCCTGCACACATATAACCTGATTTAGCATGACTTTTTTCATCCTGCGATTTGTGAATTCGATTCATTGTTTTTATTAAAGAGTTTTATGGTTTTGTTAGCCACTAATGGCTTAGCCCAAAAACCAATAGCAAAGATATAAGCTAGTGTTATGTACACTACAATCATACCAATACGAAGGTCACCCGTTAAGTCAGCAAGTAAACCAATAATAGGCGACGCTAGACCTCCACCAACAATACCTGTGCATAAGATGCCCGCAAAGGAACCATGATGCTCTGCCAATGAATTTAACGCTAAAGAAAAAATAACTGACCACATTACTGATAAGAAAAAACCAACTAACGGAAATGCCATCACCGCCATCGAAGCACTGCCAAATAACGCCAGCGTAAGAGATAGTATCGCGCCTAGTGAAAACAATTTTAATACGGTTTTACTGTCGAGTATTTTTAATAAGGCTAAACCTAAAAAGCAGCCTAACGTTAATAATAACCAAAAGTTACTCACGGTGTTTGCACCCACTGTTAGCGGGTCTAAACCATGATATCTTTCTAAAAATATTGAAATAGCATTTGCTACACCTTGCTCTGTACCTACATAAGCGGCAATGCCAATAAAAAATAATATAACAGTTTTATTTTGAAAGAGTTGCTTGTAAATAGACCAAGCGCCAACCGACTCTTCCTCTGTAAGCATAACTTTAGGTAACTTAATCGCGCTGATAAAGATCAACATGACAACCGAAACCACACCAAATAACCAATACATAGAAAGCCAAGGCATATTCTGTGGTACCACGTTCACTAGCATAGCGTATAAGCCCGTAGGACTTTGTTGAGCCATGCCTTGTACTAATGCACTGTATACTAAAGGGCTTAGTGTCGCTGCTGCACCAAATAATAACTGGGCAAGCACGGAGTAAAAGGCAAAGTGCTCCTTACCTCCTGACACGCGAAGTAACGGGTTAATCGCCACTTGCAACATAGCCATCCCGGTACCAATTAAAAACAGCGATGCCATCGCCATAAGTAAACTAGGCACTAAAGCGAATACAATGGCACCAATAGCCGCCATAACAAACGCTAGTAGTAATACTGGCTTTTCACTGTATTTATCAACCAACAGCCCAGCGGGAATAGACATTACCCCATAAGCGGCAAAAAATGAAAAAGGTAAAAAGCCCGCTACCGCAAGACTAATATTAAAATCTTTCACTAATGACGGAAATATAGGGCCAATAATATTGGTAATAAATGAAATAGCAAAAAAGGTCACTAATACCAAAATAACAGCTGCTACATTAGTTTTCATCACAAAATCCTTACCTTACAAATAACGAGTCTAATAAAGGGGTTATAAATAAAAAGAGCTGTTCTCTTGCGAGAACAGCTAAAAATGAGGAAGGAAAGTCGATGTCATACCTCACTTTTTGTCAAGCTAATCAAGCAGGTCGTGCAATGATAGCCATAACAAAGCTTTTACTTTTCTATACTGCTTAGTATGAAATATTGAACCTGACACCAAACATGCGCGGTGGATTATATGAATTAGATTTCCAGCCGCCATTCGCGCCTTGTCCCATCCAATTAACGACCACTTCGTCTGTTAAGTTATTCCCATACAATTCTACGTACCAGTTTTCATCAACCGGGGCGAACTTAAGTGATGCATCTACATTGGCATACGCTTCTTGATAATCGCCTACAGCGCGGTTGTCTAGGTTACGAGGGGTAAAATACATTTTATCTTGCCAGCGAAAGCCTACCCAAGGTACTAATTGATACTCGCCCAGTTCAATATAGTGCGAGTAGTTTAACCCCATAGAATGTTCAGGCGCGCTCGGTAATTGATTCCCTGTTACATCATACAGTTGACGACCACTTAACGGGTTACCTGGCTCAATGAATAAGTCAGCACATGCCTCAGCACCATTTTCTTCACGGTAGCCACACATCCAATCATCGTTATAAGAATCGTATGACGTAATTTCACTACCTAAATATGCATAGAAACCTGATAATTGACCGTTTTCCCAAGGAATATAATTAAATTCGAGTTCTAAGCCATAAATCTCTGAATCACCAATATTTTCCGTTTTCCACGCTTGTACTATGTCACACGCAGGATCCCAATCAGGACATTCTCTATCAACCACTTTTTGCCCGATAGGATGCATATTGGTGTAGTGCATATCTTCATACTGGGTAAAAAAGAATACTGCCGTTAAATTTAATGAGTCATCAAGTAACGAACCTTTATAACCCACTTCAAAGTTGGTTGTTGTTTCAGGATCGTAATCTAAGAATGTCCATTGTTCCGTGCTGCCATCAACACATGTGCCACCACCACAAGCATCTGTTTTATCACCAAAGCCGCCAGCACGATAGCCTGTTGCTGCTGAAATGAACACCATTTGCTTTTCATCAAATTGATACTGTAACCCTAAACGCCAAGTGGTATGGTCCCAATCTTTTTGATAGGTATTAACCACTTTAGTATCACCATAAGCCCCTTTACCTGCAAAAGCGCCCATATTTGCTGTTAAATCATTACCACTATGAGGTAAGCCCATACCTAAATCCGTCAATGGCAACCCTTCTGCACCATTGTAATACCAATCACTTTCTGCGCTCCAACTCCCCCAGAACTCACCATCATTATCAATGCGTTCATCTTGAGAATATCGAATACCTGCCGTGGCGGTGAGTTTATCAGTTAGCTCAATATCTGCTTGAGCAAAAATCGCTTTTGAATCAATTTCTCGTTTAGGTTGATCATAATATTGGCCGTATGGCATGCCCCAAGGTGCTTGCACTAACATGTCTTGTGCAAATTCAATTGAGTTATTCTCGTACATCCAAAATGCACCTAGCACATACTGCCAACGGTCAAAATTTTGCTTTATCTGTAATTCGTTTACGTACGACTTATACTCTGACTCAAGTGTGTAAGTTGCTCTGTCATCAACTGTTTGTCTGCCCCAATTACCCCACGAATACATAATATCAACTTCATCCATATAAGAATGTTGACCAGCATCATCATCATGATGTTGTGTTCGTTGTTGGTTGGCATAGGCAAACTTATACTCTAAGACGGTATTAGCATTAAGATCATAACTGAGAGAACTTCGAATCGTATCAATGGTCATGTCTAATTTACCAGGCACATTAATCAATACTTCTTGGTCAAAATGATTATCAGATTCACAAGCATACTTGGTGCTTTGTGCAGCCCAGCAATCTTTCAAGTTAACATCACCTGCACCGTTATTTTGATAATGCTCATAACCTACTGTCCACGCTAAATCATTATTAATTTGCCATAAACCTGTTAAGCGACCACCCCATTGATCTGAGTTGGAATAATAATCTTCTGCGCCTACTTTCTTATTTAAGCGCATATCGACTTCAGGGTTGCCATCTGGACCACTCCAAATAGAATCACCCCACTCTCCATCAGGATCAGGCAGCTTCATGCCTCGGTCAGTCAAATCTTGTTGTTGATTAATATAACCATCTCGCTTATCAATCATTAACGCCGCACGTAGAGCAAAGTTATCACTTAATCCAAAGTTATATACGGTACGAACTTGCTGCGCGTTATAGTTACCAAGTTGCAACGTCGTCCAACCATAATTTTCATCAAACTCTGGCTTAGCAGGAATAACATTAATTACACCCGCTGTTGAGTTACGACCAAATAATGTGCCTTGTGCGCCACGTAATACTTCAACCTGCTCAAGATCAAACATTAACGCAAGCGAGCCTTGAGGGCGTGGAGAATAAATACCATCAATATGGATACCTACCGCAGGATCGGCAATTTCAGTGAAATTATTTGAAGAAACACCACGAATAGAGGCTTTAACACCAGAGTCTGCATTAGACAAACCTAATTGTAAATTGGGTACCATTCCGCTTAAGTCGCCAATACTTTTAACATTTTGTCTCGTTAGTGCTTCTGGATTCATCGCGGTGATAGCCAGTGGAGTTTCCATTAAGTTAGTGACATGTTTCGTTGCCGTCACTTGAATAACTTCTAAAGCCTTTTTTTCTTTTTTCTCTTCTTCAGCAGCAAGTGTAGGTAATGCCACCATGCCCATTAATGCTGTTGAAATGGCTAATGCAAGCGGTTTTCTATTTGGTATTTTGTTATTTCTTGAATGTGATATAGACATTGTTCAAAATCTCTTATTATGTAATCTAGGCTGATGGCTTCAACACAAATAACCGCCGCTCGACCTAACAGTTTTTTAAGTAACGTTCCCTTAACGCCTATTTAGTTTGCAATTCAAGAAAGGCTTTTTGATACACTTTTCTATCCTGTTGTGATACTTTTCTATTCACATTTTTCAGAAGGATAGAAAGTAAAATGAAACTCATGTTTGAAAAAGTCTTGCCAACAGAAAATGCTTCTTGGCGATATTGGCTTTATGAATTAGACAACATAGATTTTAATTGGCACTATCATCCTGAATACGAAATTTGCTTAACACTTCATAGTGCAGGACAACGCTATGTAGGTGATAGCATTGAGAATTATGGTGATTTTGATCTCACCTTACTCGGGCCTCATTTACCACATACTTGGTGCTCATCACCTCGACAAGATGGCAAACAACAACAAGTATACGTAGCGCAAATTCCCGTTGTTTGGTTAGAACAGTTAACGACAATGCCTGATCTTGTTGCATTAAAACCATTGCTTGAGTCATCAAGACAAGGGCTAAAATTTAGCCAGAGCGTCGCCAAGAAAGTCACAAACATTTTTATCGCCATGGCCAAAGCACAACCGTCGCAGCGCTTCATTGGTTTATTAGAAGTTTTACAGCTCATGCTCGATGATAAAACAGCACAGACTTTGTCTAGCTCGGGCTACAACATATCAATTACATCTGATCCATCAACCGACAAATTAGATAAAATAATTAGACACTTACATCAACACTACACAGACAATATAAAAGCAGAAGATTTAGCAAAACTGGTTCACATGAGTACTAATCATTTCCATCGTTTTTTTAAACAACGTACCGAACAAACGTTCACAGAACTAGTTAATCAGCTGCGTATTAGTAAAGCATGTTCTTTATTAATTAATAGCACTATGCCGGTAACAACCATTAGTGATATATGCGGATTTAACAATATTTCTAACTTTAATAGGCGTTTTTTGCAGTTTAAAGAAGTAACACCAAGCCAGTTTCGAAAACTCTATAAGATGCATTAATGACATTAGAATCTGTTCAACTTTGCTCAGCTCTGCTTTTTAATCTACAGGTATAAAAACTACAGGCATAAAAAACCCAGCAAGGTTGCTGGGTTTTATTTAACCAACAGTTTAGCTTATTTTATAAACTAAACTGTTTATTATTTTTCTACTTGATGTACGTGCACATCACGTTGTGGGTATGGAATGCTAATACCTTCTTTATCGAAAGCAATTTTAACCTTCTCCATCATGTCAAAGTATATACCCCAAAAATCTTCTGATTTTGCCCATGGACGAACAAAAATATTCACTGAGCTATCACCATGCTCACCTACCCAAATATCAACCGCTTGATCTTTAAGTACACGTTCGTCAGCTTCAATTAATGAGCGTAAAACTTCTTTTGCTTTAGCAATGTCATCGTCATAACCAATACCAAAAGTCATATCGACGCGACGTGTACCATTCACATTAATATTAGTGACACAGCCATTAGACAACAAACCATTAGGAATAATAATACGTTGGTTATCAAAGGTTTTTAATATGGTGTTGAAGATTTGAATTTCTTCTACTGAACCAACATATCCTTGGGCTTTAATGGCATCACCATTTTTGAAGGGACGAAATAGCAATATCAGCACACCACCAGCAAAGTTGGCTAAGCTACCCTGCAATGCTAAACCTACCGCTAAACCAGCTGCACCAAGTACCGCAATTAACGAAGCGGTTTGAATACCTATCATTGAAGCAAAAACAATAATTTGAATCGCTTTTAATAGCGTCGTTAATATACTGATTAAAAAGCTATGTAAGGTTGAATCAACTTTCTTTTTATCAAGCGCAAGCTCAACTAACTTAACGATGCGCTTAATAATGAAGTTACCAACCAAATAAACGACAACGGCGAGCAAAAACTTAACACCAAACGCTAAGCTCATTTCACCAAGCATCTGTATGTAGTGCTCAACTTTATCTACAGTTATATCCATAGGGGGATGTCCTTACTTTTGTTAGATTTATGTTAATAGTCATCATTATAACTAAACAGCAATTGTAAGTGTTAACTATTACAGAGTAAATTTTCTCTTTAACTTTTTAACGACTACGTATTTTTAAAGGTTGCTTGAGCAAAAAGTATTCAAGAAAGATCAATAGCCCCCTAGCGCATTTCATGTTTTTTGCTATTATGGCGACCTATTTCTTATTAGTCAGCTTAACAAGCAATTAACATAGGTTCGGTTCATGCCTTCTTTTTTCAAAAAAAGTATTCCCCTAACAATAATTAACGTCGTCATTGCCTTGTTTCTCATTGTTTGGTTTATTTCATCCCCTATAGCAAAATACTATTTAACGCCTGCGCTCGCACCCTATAATCTTAATTTGTCAGAAGACACTAGTATTCGATATAACCTGTTCATGAGTAAAGTGACCATTAGCGACTTGGCTCTTTCAACTACAGAAAACCAAAAAAATGAAACGGTTTTTTCATTAAAAGAATTGGCGCTTAAAGTAACCTTGTTTGACTTACTGTTTGATGAAATAACCATAAGCGAAGCAACATTCGATGAAGGTTTTATTAAAATAGTACGTCAAGGGGATGACATAACTATTGCAGGTGTAACGTTACCTGCAAATGAAGAAAAAGAGACCAGCCAAAGTCAAGAAACGGGTGAAGAACCAGCAGTATTCCCTTACACGGTAAAAATGCCACTATTGAGCCTGAGTAACTTTACTATTGACGTGAGTAAAACATCACCTGAACAAACCAAAGAGAAATTACACCAACTAGTATTTAACGCCTTAACAATTAAAGATGTATCAGCTAACTTAATCGAACAAAGTGCCAAAATTATCATTGATGCTGACATTGACAACACAGAACTAGCACTAGATGTACAAGCAAACTTAGTACAACAACAAGGGGATATTGTCGCGAATTTAGCGATAAATAATTACCCATTAGCTAAATTATCACCTTATTTGGATGATATTAATAACTTGCAAGGTACTTTGTCATTTAACAGCCAACAGACCATCTCTATCGAGGAAAACAGCTTAACGGTGTTGTTATCACAAGGCGAAATTGATAACAGTATGGTTTCTTTTATACAAAGTAATCAACAGTTAAGTATTGCTGATTTTAAGCAAGAATTTTCTAACATGAAATTAGCCGTTGATAATGGAAACATCACCCAGCTTGAAGGTAACAGCCAACTGAGTATCTCAAATATAGCTATTACACTCTTAGATCAAACACAAAGCCAACAAATAGGTGATTTGCTAAGTGTTGGCTCTCTGGCTATTGATGACATTAGCTTCCACTTCGTAGAGCAGCCAATCATTAAACTCGCTTCAATTACCGTCAATGATATTGTTGGTTCACATATTAAAACATCTGATAAGTTAGCATCATTGCCGCCTATTGCTACGATCAAGCAGCTTGCCATAACTAATACCGCAATTACACCTAAAGATATAGCCATTGACACCATCACACTAGACACTATTACCAGCGACATTATTATCAATGAAGACAAAGTGCTGGTTAATCTGGTGAGTGATAATACACAAGAGACTGCTAATAACAAAAATGATGTAACTCTCGAAGAACCAAGTGACGAAGTGGTCTCGCAAACAGGTGAAGTATCCGAACCTTTTTTCTTTAGTTTAAACAAGTTTGAATTACTAAATGGCAGTAAAACTGTAGTAAACGATAAAAGTGTTGAACCTGTAGTTACACGTACATTGTTCCTTGAAACACTGAGTCTTGGAAGCCTTAATAATAAAAGTAATAAACCACAGAAAACCCCATTTAGTATTGCAGGTAAAAGTAACAAATACGCTAACTTCAAGTTAGATGGCACCATAGACCCATTTATTGACATTCCAAGTTACAAAATTACCGGCTATTTTAATGAGCTCTCACTCCCAGCTATTTCATCTTACATCAAGGATGCAGCTCAATTAGAAATAAAAACAGGTCAACTTAGTACCAATATTGATGTCACATTAATTGGTGAACAACTAGACGGAAACCTTGCGCTTCATTTACAAGGCTTAGAAACAGGCTTAGTTGATAGCCATGAAGCAGGAAGCCTTATAGAACAAGGTGCTTTGCCACTGAATATGGCGCTAGGTATGTTAAAAGATAGAGACGGCGCGGTAGAGCTTGATGTGCCAGTGAGTGGTTCAACGTCAGACCCACAGTTTGGCTTACACAGCATCCTAACTATTATCACCCAAAAAGCAATTATGTCTGCTACACAAGATTATTTGCTTACCACCTTTGTGCCATACGCTAACATTGTTTCTGTCGCTATAACTGCTGGTGAATTTGCCTTAAAACTTCGCTTTGATGATTTACTTTATCAAGTGAAGCAAATTGAACCAAGCGTCGAGCAAAAAGCATTTTTAGATGAGTTTATTGCTTTAATGAAGGATAAAGATGACACCAAAGTTACTATCTGTGCTATCAGCGTTTCAGCAGATATTGATCAAAAACCAGGTCAAGCAATTACTGACAAAGCGTTAATAAAGCAGTTAAAAGATTTAGGAGAACAAAGAGAACACGCTTTTAAAGATTACATAATAGAACATGGTGGTGTTGAATCTTCTCGCTTATTACTATGTGCACCAAAAATTGATACTGATGTTGATGCAAAACCAAGAATTGCCTTATCCGTTTAAACTCTATTAGTTAATAGCTATGATTTATACATAGCGCCTAACCGCGCTTTTATAAGGACATATTTATTACTCATTGGTGCTGCTGTAATTTAACAAATATTAAAGAAAGGAGTCTTGGTTGAACATTACAAAACAAAACCTTGAGAAAGCGGTAAATGAAAATATTATCTCATCTGAGCAGTCGACAAAATTACTTGAGTTTTTAAATAAACATCCAAGCACAGCGGCTAAGTTTGATTTTACACACGTTCTCTATTACATCGGAGGAATGATTGCCATTGGTGCAATGACTCTCTTCATGACTTTAGGCTGGGAGTCTTTTGGTGGCACAGGTATCGTTTTTATCTCTCTGCTTTACGGCGCTGCTGGACTAAAACTTACTAATATTTTCAAATCTAAAGGGTTAGCTATTCCTGCAGGAATTTGTGGCACCTTTGTAATCGCCTTAACTCCTTTAGCCGTCTACGGATTACAGCACGCTTTGGGTGTTTGGCCTGATGACAGTGTTTATCGAGAATATCACCGATATATACAGTGGCATTGGCTTTATATGGAATTAAGTACGCTAGCTGTGGGGGTTATTATTGCTTGGAAGTACAAATACCCTTTCTTAATTATGCCTATTGCCGTAACGCTTTGGTATTTAACAATGGATATTGTTGTCATGATTAACGGAGGCGATTATAGCTGGGAGCTTAGAAAATTAGTTTCTCTGTACGCTGGTTTGCTTATGATAGCCTTAGCTTTTTGGGTTGACATTCGATCGCACAATAAAGCTGATTATTCATTTTGGCTTTACCTTTTTGGTGTTATTTCTTTTTGGGGCGGAATGTCTCTGCAACACTCTGATAGTGAGTTGTCAAAGTTTATCTATTTTACCATTAACCTCGTCATGATTTTTATCGGGGTTCTTATTGTCAGAAGAATATTTGTTATATTTGGCGCCATAGGTTGCTCTGGCTATATCGGTTATTTAGCCTCACATATATTTAAAGACAGTTGGTTATTTCCTATTACGTTAACACTCCTTGGGTTGTTCGTTATTTATCTAGGAGTTGCCTGGCAAAAAAATGAATTGTACATCACAGCCAAAGCACGAAAATATTTACCAACCCCTTTACGCGAATTATTAGAATCTAAACATGGATAATAGTAACCAGCTAAAGAGCGTGAGCTATTTAAAACCATTATCGTTTAAAGAGTTCTTATAACAAGCTGCGATTAATTGTTAATCGCCTCAGGTATTTGATTCTTCGAGCTTTATCGATTAGATTGTTTCATTAAAGGAGTAAACAAATGCAAAGTATTAAATTTATCTACTTATACTTTTGCTCGGGTGTGTTGTTTTTAATAACCGCAGGAGCTTATTATCCAACAGAAAATAGTCACTTAACGCCGGTGTTCGCCTGTATTGGTTTTGCAATTATCTCGATAAGCTTTGTTTTACTTAGTACCAGAAAACGTAAAAACAAAAAATAACAAATAACAAATAACAACGTTGCAAGGAGCAAACATGAGAATACAAGCCGATGTCGCTACAATAGATATTTTAGGTCATATCATAATGTGGTTTATACTTGTGGTAATTACTTTTGGTATAGCCGCATTCTTTTTTCCTTATTCTTTCTCTAAATTTATACTTAACCGTTCACAAATAATCGATGAAAATGGCAACCCTCGACAAATGGTCTGTCACACCGATATTTTTGGCAACATTGGCCATGTCATTATTTGGATGATTATTTCTATTCTTACCTTGGGTCTAGGGTATGCATTTTACTTTTATAAAGTGTGGAATTACTCATTAAACAATACAACTATTGAGTAAAATAAAGCTTCTGGAGCGTATAACGTGAGTAACAGTTTTCACTATGCCTTTAAAGTTAAAGATCTTGAAAGTACAAGAGATTTCTACATTGGTATTCTAGGCTGTAAAGAAGGCAGGTCATCACAGAGCTGGGTTGATTTTGACTTTTATGGCAATCAATTATCGGCTCATATTGGCCAAGTAGATACATTAGACTTTTGTGGTATTGTAGACGGTGTTTCTGTGCCTATTCCGCACTTTGGCTGCATACTAACACCTGAACAGTTTACTGATTTACATAACAAGCTGGAGAGTGCCAACATCACATTTATTGTTAAACCGCAAATGCGATATCAAGGTAAAAGTGGCCAGCAACTGACAATGTTCGTACTCGATTATAGTAATAACCCATTAGAGTTTAAGTCATTTACTCGTGATGCTGAGCGATTTAAGTAGCAAATCATTTTTTAAGGACAATATTTATGATTAGACGTTTACTTTATTGCCTTACTTTAATGACTTTAATGGGCTGTGTGGTTCCTGTTAGTTCTAGTTGTATGGAGTCACAGCGCCCTAAACACCCTGACAATAATTACCCGCCAGATAATAGCAAGTGCGACGCCAAAGATGCTGCTGCGTACCTTATAGCTGCATCAATTATGACCATGCAAGAAAAAGAAGTAAAAGAAGAAGCACCAACTAAAGAGCCAGTAAAATGCTCTGAGATGATAGGTAATGCCCGAAAAAAGTGCCTTCAAAAAGAAAAAGAGCTTAACGATCCTTTAGATGAATTTTGATGCCATAAGGGATCATTACCAAGCCAAGCTCTTCTAACGATATACACTTAATCATTATACCTTTAGCAATAATCAACGTAGTCATTATCACTTATTAAAAATCACTTAGTAAAAATCATTTAATAGATACCTCGATGGTTTACATCACTGAGTTATCTGTTAAGTTCTCCTACAAGGTAATTGGCAGCTTGCCTTGTGCTTGCTGGTTACCAAGTAATATCCCTATTGCACTGTTATAACCCGGGCTTTGCGCTTGGCCATTATGATAAAAACTGCGACCGTCAAACCCTAATAAAACAACATCAGCATGTTGGCTATAGGGTGACATTAAATACGGTGACCCCCTACCAATAAAAACTACACGCTTTTGTTGTGTCTTGGCCTCTGCAAGTGCCAACTCAACCAGTTTTGCATAGGTGAGCTTTTCTTCTTTTGCGCTTAAAGTAGCGTTCTTTGTTGCTGATGAAGTTGCTAAATCGTCCATACCACCTAAATCAACCAAACTCGCCGTTTTTACATTTATAGTACTAATAAATATATCCGCTTTTTTTAATGCCGCACGATTGTTATGACTAAAAAGAGATTTTTTATCCGTTGCAATCACCGCGCTAATTTGCGGCAAAGGTAATTTCGCAAGACTGAATTCTTCATTAAGGGCATATTTGAGCGCTTCTAACTCTAACAAGTTTTCTACCAGCACATGAATAGTTAATGGCTCAGTTTTGCTATGCAATGCGTTAGCAAGCGGGATCAATCCTTGCTCATTTTTTAACAAAACCATTGCTTCATCAGCTAACTCTTGTTCTAGCTCAAGGTGAAAACTGCTAGCAATAACACTATTCGCTTGTTTAATTTGCTCAGACAAACTGGCTTTTGGCAGTTTGATATACGTTGCTTTGTGATGATTAAGACGCGCTACTGACGCTTCAAGTTCAGCTAATGTAAACTCACCTTGATTTATACGTGCTTCAATTGCTTGGCTTACTGATTTAATAAACCATTTAAATGCTTGAATATCACTAGGTCTTCTTACTTTAAAGGGCATTACCGCTAAATCAGCGCCAGCAATAAATGTTTCAACGGTTGCTTGAACCCCTTCAAAGTAATGTGCAATACCTGCCATATCTAATGCGTCTGTGGCAATAATGCCTTGATATTGCATTTTTGTTCGAAGTAAATCATGCAGTATTTTACGCGACATAGTCGCAGGTCTAATAACGATTTTGCCTGATTTACTGGTAAATGTCGTGTCATCTAAGGCAGGATACTGAATGTGAGCAGTCATGATCATAGCTGGTTGTGCATGATTAATAGCCCAACTAAACGGAAATAAATCATTCTTTTCAATCAGCGCAAGAGGGTGATCGACTCGCGGTAGCCCCAAATGGCTGTCTACATGAGTATCGCCATGTCCAGGAAAGTGCTTGAGTGTTGCCATAATGCCATGCTGTTGTAATGCTTTTACCGCGCTAACACCTTGCTTAGCAACCTCTTTCGGCTTTTCACCGTAAGAACGCGTATTGATGACTGGATTTTCACTATTAGTATTAACATCAACAACTGGGGCATAATTATTATTAATACCTAATGCTTTAAGTTCAGTCGCAATAACGTGGTTTACCCGTTCGGTATAATATGTTTGATGCTGAGCATAGGTTGCACCTAATGCCATGTTACCTGCAAAAGCAGTCCCTTTATTAAAGCGAAAAACACGGCCACCTTCTTGGTCAACGGAAATAATTAACGGTTTTTTCAAGGAGGACTTTAATGCGGCTTGTTGCAAGTCATACGTTAACTTAACTACTTGCTCAGTGGTATCAAAGTTTTCCGCAAACAGTACAATTGAACCAATACCTGTGTCAGTAATTAATGTTGATAATTCAACAGGTAAAGTTGTCACTCCTTGCCAACAATTTTTTGCTGTATTTTCTTGCTGACAAAAGTATCGAATATCAAGCGCCATTTTTTGCGCTATCATTTTATCTAACGCGGTCAATTCAATGGGTAATTGTTTTGCATTTTCGTGCTTTTGATTTTGAGGTTTTTTACTTTGGTATTGTTCAGTCATAAGCGTATCAGTCGTTTGTTCTGCTTTGGCCGCAGTATTAAAAAGTAAACCATTCATTAGCAAGCAGTAAAACAAGCTAATTACATAACTATTGGCTAAGGTATGCTTGCAATAAATCATCAAGTAAATTCGCCTTATCTTCAATATAATTATTTCGTGTACTACGATTCGGTTAGGGCGATAACACTTTTAACTAAACGGTTTATACCTATTGCTGCTTCACTCATTGACGTTGCTAACATGTAAGCAGGTGTAGTCACCACTTTATGTGCTGGGTCAATGACCACGTCTTCAACGGGGCTGTCACGGTGAACTAACCCTTTTGCTGCAATTAATTTTGCCGTATCGTTATCTAAACCTATAGTTCCTTGTATACCTTTAGGATAAATTAACGGTAATAGCGCAGGTGCGATACACATATATCCTGCTGGTTTTTCAGCCTTAGCAAATGCTTTGCAAGCAATTAAAACCTGCTCATTAATAGTGTAATTATCGCCATCAATAGCAAAATTACAGAGATTTTTAGCCGCACCAAAACCGCCCGGTACAATCAGCGCATCAAACTCATCTTTGTAAAGCTCACTCAAATCTTCAACGTCACCACGCGCAATTCTCGCTGATTCAACTAATACATTTCTGGATTCATTCTCGCTCACTTCACCCGTATGATGATTAATTACATGATGTTGCGTAATATTTGGCGCAAAACAACGATATGAAGCACCCTGCTGCTCAATTGCCAGCATTGTTAAAACAGCTTCATGAATTTCGCTACCATCATAAACACCACAACCACTCAAAATTAAGGCTATTTTTTTCATTTCTCTTCCTATATTTATCTCTTTTTTGCACATGTTACTATGTTTATAAGGCAAATATTATAGGCTTACCCTAGTTACTTATTTTTACTTGTTTTTGCTTAAATTTAATAAGTAATTGACAGCCAACAACAACGATTATCGAAGTAAACATTAATCCCGCAAACGGCAAGCCAGTGCCATCATAAAAGTATGCTAATATTGGCCCAGCCAAGGCACCAATACTCCATCGTAAAGTCCCTATTACGGCGGTAGCTGTACCCGACTGTTCAGTAAATTTAGTGATCACCAAAGCATCACTGTTTACTGCAATCATTGAAAGACTTCCCATTAAAGGAAATAACGCAACTACCGTATAAACAAGCGGCAACTGATATATATTAACAATAAATAAAGCCGTTGAACCCACAGTTGCCACGATTAATCCGTACCATAACATGCTTCTAGAGCCTTTGCGTGTTACTAAACGAGTATTGGTAAAATGTGCACTCATTAACGCGACAATATTTAAGGCAAAGAGCATACTAAAGGTATATTCAGACACTTTGAAGACTTCTAAATAAACAAAGGGTATTGCTGTTATATAGCTAAAAAACGCTAATGAGATAACCATTGAGCTGGCAATATCTAACCGTGCTTCTTGATTAGAAAAAACAATTTTATAACGCTCAATAAAGCTATATTCTTTTCTATTTACAATCTTATTCGCTTCTGGCAAAAAGAAATAAACCAGCACAAAAATAAACAAGCTATACGTTGATAACGCAAAAAAAATTAACTGCCAGCTGTGCGATACTAATAAAAAACTGCCAATTGCAGGTGCTATCATTGGGGCAAGCATCATGATCATACTAACGTACGACAAGCCCTTAGCAGTATTTTTTCCGTAATACTCTTTAATGGTAGAAGGTACTACCACTGTTGCAGCGCTGCTAATAAAGGCTTGGCAGAACCTTAATAATAAAAACTGTTCAATTGACTGAACAAAAGGTAATAATATGCTGGCAATAAAAAAACCACCAACCCCCAGCATAACCAGCTTTCGTCGAGAATATTTATCAGCCATTGGGCCAAATAACACCAAACCTAACGCATAACCAAGTAAATAAATACTTAAGCTGTTTTGAATCATGGATATATCTGTAGATAAATCTGTCGCGATTACTGGCATTGCAGGTAAATACATATCAACTGCGAGTGGAGAAACGGCTAGGATTGCCGCCAGTAAAGGTAATAAATACTTAAGAGAAATCGTTATATCTTTTGACATTTTGCTTCCTGTTCAAGGGCACTATTTTTAGGGTAATGACGAACTAAGTCACCCAATGTTTTAATCGCAGTGATGATGTCGTCTCCCCATTTAACACCAAAGCTTATCCGCATATAATTTGCGTACTTTCCTGACGGTGAAAAAATCATTCCCGGTGCAAAGCTGACACCTTGTGTTAAGGCTTGTTGAAAGAAGTCACTCGTATTCACATGAGACTGACATCGTACCCAAAGCACACTTCCCCCCATAGGTTTCGATATGCAGACTTCAGGAGGAAAATGCTCACCAATAAGCGCTCGCATGCGTTCACAATTATAAATGAGCGTTTTACGCAATAAGGTCAAGTGGCGATCATAATCGCCACTGGCAATGTATTCATTCAGAGTCCATTGCTGCAACATCGGTGTTGAACTAGACTGTGCTCGTTTGATGCGCTTTGCTTGTTCTTCAAATTTACCGGGTAACAACCAGCCGACACGATAACCAGGAGCCGCTGTTTTTGAAAATGACGAACAAGTCATTACCAAACCTTTTTCAGAGTATAACTGGGCAGGTTTTGGTTTTTTTTCAGTAAAGAACAGCTCACTGTATACGTCATCTTCAATAAGCGGGATTTGGTGCTGCTCTAACAAAGTGACCATCGCTTGGCGTTGCTGGTCACTTTTCATTGAACCCAGTGGGTTATTAATTGCTGATGAAAATAAACAGGCGGCCACTTTATGTTCAGCCAGAACTTGCTCAAGCTCTCCCAAGCCGACACCATCTTCGGTACAGGTATAAACCTCTAATGCCTTCATGCCTAGTGCTTCAATTAATTCGATCATGCCAAAAAAGCAGGGAGATTCAATGGCAATAATATCTCCACGTGTGGCCACACATTGAAGTGCTATAGATAATGCTTCTTGCGCGCCATTAGTGATCACAATATCTTCAGGATTTATATTCACCCCTTGTTCTTGATAACGAATAGCTAACTGCATTCTCAGCTTTGCATCGCCCGTGACAGGACCATAACTTACCGCTTTTTCTGCGACTTTACTGATTACAGCACGCATTAGCCTAGCAAGTGCTTTATCGGGTGGATTAGCCTGTATAGGGTTTGATATACCTAAGGCAATGGTGTCGGGTAAATGCACCGCTTCATGCACTTGCTCTATCATGTTACGACATTTCACTTCAGTAGGCTTACATTGTGCCCAACTTGCTGGTCGTGGTTGTAAAGTTCGTGCCTGTTGAGCTTGCAAGTAATACCCAGATTGCGGTCGAGCACAAACACGGCCTTGACGCTCTAACTCAAGATAGGCTTGCTTTACCGTAGGTACACTTATCTCAAATTGTCGACTAAGCTTTCTTAAACTGGGTAATTTATCGCCCGCATTTAATGCACCAATATGCTGTTGATGCTCGATAAAATCGATAACTTGTTGATACAAATAGGAAGAGGAGTTTTTATCAAGTAATCTCATAAACTGTATAGGTTACATTTTCATATTTCTGTACATGTTATTACATCAAATATTCTGTAAACTGTCACTTACTATCTCAATTACTAATTGCTACGTGGACAATATGCAACATGAATAATACTTTTTTATATATTATTACCGTGCTTATCTGGGGCTCAACTTGGATAGCCATTAACTACCAATTAGGTGATATTGCTGTTGAAGTTTCTGTTGTCTATCGCTTTGCATTAGCTGCGTTCACACTTTTTGTTTTCGCTTATATTAAAAAACTACCAATGCAGTTTTCATTGTATCAACACGGCTTATTTGCATTGTTTGGTATTTGCTTATTCGGCATCAATTATGTGTTGCTATACAATGCACAACAGCATATTAACTCTGCGCTTACTTGTATTGGCTTTTCAAGCTTAATGCTTATTAACATTGTTAATACCCGTATCTTTTATAAAACCAAAATAATAAAACAGGTCTATTTTGGCGGAGCCTTTGGTCTATTTGGTATTGTGGTGTTGTTCTGGCCGCAATTAAGTGATGTTGAGTTAGGTGCTGCAACCTTGCTCGGCTTAACCCTTTGTGTAATGGGTACATTTTCGGCCTCTATGGGAACAATGATATCAATCAGAAACCAAAAGAATAATATTCCTATTGTCCCTGCGAATGCATGGGGAATGTTATATGGCGCACTCTTCATGACCATAGTGGTATTAATTCAGGGAAAGACGTTTACTTTCTCATATACCTTTGAATACATCAGCTCTTTAGTCTATTTATCCATATTTGGTTCGGTAATCGCTTTTGGTTGTTACTTAAGCTTAATGACAAAAATAGGCGCCCATAAAACCTCATACGCCAACATTATTTTTCCAGGTATTGCTGTTATTATCTCAACCTTCTTTGAAGGCTTTGTTTGGTCAAGCTATACCGTAGTAGGCTTGGTATTAATGATAGTGGGGAATTTAATTGTGTTGTCAAAGCCGAGAAAAGCCAAAACACACAAAGCCAATGATAAGAAGGCAGTTACCGTTTAAAGCACTTTTATACTAATCCTATATGAAAAGGGTTTCTTAGCGATAATTTAAAATTCGCCCTAGAAACCCATGGACACCATGGTAACTTGATAAAATTTACTCTAATGTCGACGACGTCGTTTGATGTAGTTACTTCTTTATGCGGAATGGCATTATCAGCTAAACGCCAACAAAATGTTCTAAAAATTAATCATTAAAGCATACTCATATCTCAGGGAAACTTGCTATAATGCCGAAAGTTTTTTTAGATGTTTTCATAAAACATTTCACTTCAACATTAATGATAAGGTTATTTAGGTAAGCCAATGCAACGACTCGCCCCTGCTCTACGCCAAGACAATGTACCACTTGATTTGATTTCATTGATCAAAACCATTTTAGCCGCAACAAAAGAAATATCTTTTCGCGTTAGCCAAGCTCACTTAGGTGGCTTAATGGGCTCAACTTTAGATGAAAACATTCAAGGTGAAGTACAAAAGAAATTAGATGTTGTCGCCAATGAATTATTTAAAGATATTCTGTTAGAGTCTGGCTTTGTTCGCGCTATTTCTTCTGAAGAAGAAGATACCTCAGTTGCTGGTGATGAAAAAGGCAAATTCGTTGTCTCGTTTGACCCTTTAGACGGTAGCTCTAACATTGATATTAACTCACTGATTGGCACAATTTTTTCTATTCATGAAGCCATTCCAGGCATGGATGCAGAAGATCCTGCACAATTTCAGCAGCAAGGTAACAAACAAGTCTGTGCTGGTTACGTATTGTATGGTCCATCAACGATGTTAGTGATGACAACAGGCAGTGGTACCCACTTTTATGTGTTAGATAGAACACATGGTGGTTATTTATTAGTTGAACGTAATGTACAAGTACCAAAAGATACGCAAGAATTTGCTATTAACATGTCAAATCAACGTTTTTGGCAGCAACCGATGCAAAACTATATTAATGATTTAATTGCGGGTGATACAGGCCCTCGTGGTAAAAACTTTAATATGCGTTGGATAGCAGCAATGGTGGGTGATATTCATAGAGTACTAACCCGCGGTGGTCTTTTTACTTACCCTGCAGACAGCAAAAAACCTGAGCAACCTTATAAGTTACGTTTAATGTATGAAGCCAACCCAATGTCTTTCCTTATTGAACAAGCGGGTGGTTTGGCAATGACCAGCACTGGTCGCATTATGGATATTGACCCTAACGATATTCATCAACGCGTTGAAGTAATTATGGGCTCTGCCAACGAAGTAGAAGCTTGTTTGAGTTATTATAAATAGTCACTTATTACACGATTTAAGCATTAAAGCAGCTAGCTAAACACTAGCTGTTTTTTATCTTTCGAAAATACCGATATAAAAGCACCTTACCTTTTGCGTGATACTAGGTAATAAAAAAGTTCAACATGCCCTGCCTTCTAGCTTGATTAGCAGCATTCAACAGGGGATATCTAAATCTACTTAAACATTCACTTTTCAACTGTTGACAGTTCAGTCTACCAAACAGGCGTTTTTATGTTGCCCCCAGCAATGTTTTATGTTTAATTAAACATCAATGATAAAAAACAACATGGAATGTCGATGGAAAATTATAGTTTCACTGTATTATCTCAGTTAATTGGTGAGCCAATAACAATCAGGGATAATGCTGAAAATGAAGCACAGCTTATTATTGCCGAAGTGAATAAAGGAACGATAGATGGTGATGAGTGGCAATCTTTTTCTGTTATCTATAATGGCGAAGAAAATTTATCTGTACCTCAAGGAACTTATCTTTTTTCCCATGAAAAAATAGGTGAAGTTAGCTTATTTATTACTCCTAACTCAGCAACTGAATATGAAACTATCGTGAGTCAAAAGCGCGTTCAGGCTATATAAACACTTATATTGATACTTAATAAATAACCGTTAAAAGTTAGATTCATAATATTCAAGGATGAATAAGCGCTATGCTAAGGAAGCCACTCCATCAACAAATAAACCTCATTAGTTTTTGTCTTGAGCGAAAAACCCAACCGTTCGTACAATCGCTTGGCTGGATTGTTTTGTTCTACATGTATAGTCACTGCCTTTCCTACTTTTTTTGCTTGCTTAAACAAGTCATTAAACAAAAAGGTGCCCAGCCCGTTATTTTGAAATTCAGTAGCCAACAAAATATCCACAATGCGGATTTCTTCTTGCCAGTAATCAACAAAAAGACGTCCAATAGCAACTCCATCAAGCTCAATAATATTGAAAAAATCACTACAGTAATGCTGATTATAATGAGCATATTGCGCGTTAAACTGCTGCTCAATGAATACCTGTTTTTCTTGCTCGGTAAAATTAGTCATCGCAAGTTCACTTGCTCGGGTAGCAGCATAAAGCGAACGCATAAAAGGGATGTCGCTTGGCATCGCTGTGCGTTGTGAAACTCTATTAGCCCAAAGATTTGATGGCATATTCGTTAACGTCCTTGCTATTAAATTGAGGGTAAATTGTGAGGATACTCACGTAAAATGTAAAGAGGAAAAATAAATATGTCAGAACCTTTTTTGAGTGAAATAAAAATATTTGGCTTTAATTGGCCGCCCAGAAACTGGGCTCAATGTGATGGACAGTTATTAGCTATTAATCAAAATCAGTCATTATTTGCTTTAGTAGGCACAAAATTTGGCGGTGATGGTATAACAAACTTTGCTTTACCTGATATGCGTGGACGTACACCTATGCATGCTAACGATGGAAAATATAATTTGGGACAAAAGGGAGGAGAGGAGAAAGTAACCCTTTCTGAAGAAGAGATGCCCTCTCATCGTCACATAGTTAGAGCTAACACTGACAATGCTGATACAAATGAGTTCTCAGGTAAAGCACTTGCAGCAGGCTTTGATTCAAGAAGCAGCGTACAGAAGCCAGCTAATATGTATACCCCTGCGAACAACTTGGTGAGTTTGCATGCTGAAAGTGTTTCTAATGTAAATGGGCAAGCACATACCAATGAACAGCCATCATGTGTAGTTAATTTTTGTATTGCCTTACAAGGCCAGTTTCCAACACGCGATTAACACATCAAAGTCAAAATAGGAGAGCAAGATATGAGTGACCCTTTTGTAGGTGAAATACGTATGTTCGCCGGTACCTTTGCACCGCGACAGTGGGCATATTGTGACGGACAAGAATTAGCCATTTCACAAAATGAGAGTTTATTTTCATTAATAGGAACAGTCTATGGAGGAGATGGCAGAGTTAGTTTTGCTTTGCCTGACATGCGCGGTAGATTACCCGTACATCAAGGTACAGGGCCGGGATTAACCAATCAAAAAATAGGTAATCGTTACGGTACGCAAAAAGTAACATTAAATCATTCGGAAGTACCAAGCCATAAACATACATTTAATGTTAGCACTGATAAAGCTAGCGCTAGCGTTCCAACCAATAACGTTTTAGCCGCACAGAACGATGGTGATATGCCATATATTACTAGCTCATCAGTTACTACAACTATTCAGAGTTTAACTAATGAAACAATCGCTGCAACAGGTGAAAGCCAAGGGCATAGTAATATGATGCCCAGTCTTTGTGTGAATTTTATTATAGCTTTGTTTGGTACTTACCCAAGTAGACACTAGGAGAAATATTATGTCAGAACCTTTTATTGCAGAGGTCAGAATGTTCACGTGTGATTTTGCTCCTAGGGGCTGGTCATTTTGTAATGGCCAATTAGTACCTATTAGCCAAAATACAGCCTTATTTTCTTTGATAGGTCAAACTTATGGTGGTGACGGCAGAACAACGTGTGCTTTACCCAACTTAACTGATCGTGTTCCTATGCACCCAGGGCAAGGCCCAGGATTAACTCGCCGTAATTTAGGTGAACAACTTGGCACAGAGACAGTGACATTAACAGAAGAACAACTGCCAGCTCATAATCACAGCCTTTTTGGCGTTGACGAGAAGGGGGATTCTGAGCGCCCAAGTAATGACTGCTTTATGTCACAAGAAGGAGGAAATCGTCAAGAAAGAACTTATTATCTTTCTGACAGTGCAACAACCGATACAGAGTTGTCGCCTGCTACGTTAGGTAGTAGTGGTGGCAATCTGCCTCATAATAATATGCAGCCCTTTTTAGGTGTTAATTTTTGTATCGCCATGGAAGGTACTTACCCTTCAAGAAGTTAATGAGTAAAAATTTAATGCATTGTAATACTCAGGTAGCACGCTTTTTGTTACCTTAGTATTAATATTAAGTTAGTCGTTGAGAGGCACCTTGCTTTTAACAAAAAAGAGTAAAATTAACCCTGATAGATATACTCAGTTACCTCGCTATTTTTGCAAGGTAGGAATAGCTGTAATTATTTATTATGTATCGATGTTAGGACATTTTGCGATTGCTAGTGAAGGTAATATTATTTTTGATAACTTCTCTCATAAAGTTAAATTAATTGCTAAAGGGGACGTTTTTCACATTGAAGGCACTAATGTTCAAGTTAAATTAGCAAACCGTATCATTGTAAAAACAAAAAAAAGCATTAAGAAACAACAGGTGTTAGGTTTTCATCATAAGTTCACTAACATAACAGAGTTATTTCAAGGAACAAAGAGTAACTTTTTCTCATTGGCGCTTAACAAAAATGCTAATTTGACCAAAGTAATTGCTGATTTACAGAGTTTTCAAAGAAAACACCCAACAAGCGGAATACTATTAATTCAACCTGATATTTTACAGTTGCAAAGTAAAGCCGAGTTAGTAAAAGAAGATAATGATAGTATTAATGCTTTACCTGCAAAGAAGCAAGTTATTCATTCTAGGGGAAATAATGCACTATACTATCAGTCACCCTACCTTAACTTATTAAATATTCCCCCGTTGTGGCAGAAAACGAAAGGGAAAAATATAAAAATTGCTATTATTGATGATGGTATCTTCCTTGAACATGAGGAGTTAATGCACATTAGCCCAACCTTCTCTTACGACATAGAAAATAAAGTACTGTCTTCATCACCAAAATTAGCCATTGATCAGCACGGCACTAAAGTCGCGGGTATTATTTTTGCTGCTCATAATCGTATAGGTATTGATGGCATTGCACCAGAAGCTGAGCTTATTAGTTTGCGACAGCCTAAAACTTGGACTTCAAGTACCTTACTTAGTTTTCAATTAGCAAAATTAGCGGGGGCTTCAATAATAAATTGCAGTTGGCATTCACAGATACTATTACAACCCTTAGCAGAAGTTATAGAAGATTTATCTGTTAATGGCCGAGAAGGAAAAGGAATAGCTGTGGTTATTTCTGCTGGCAATAAAGGAATAGAAGTTAAACCCAATAGCAATGAGAGCGCGATAAACAGCGCTATTATAGTAGGCGCTAATAACCAACACTTCAGTCGATTAGCCTATAGTAACTACGGTGAGAGTGTTGATTTATTTGCTTATGGTAAAGTGGTTAAAAGCACGACAAGTACAGGGAAATATGGAACGTTCTCTGGTACGTCTTTAGCTGCTGCAATTATTTCAGGCTTATCAGCATTATTATTATCAGAAAAGCCAGAGTTAACAATTGAGCAATTAACACAACAATTAAAAGTAATGACTAAGACTAGCTCTAAAATCAAACAACAATAATGGTATACATACGTGACAGATACAGTAAAAAAAGTTGAATCGGAAATATCAAAAAGCAAAGACGAGCATGTTTCTATACCTAATGAAATAGATTTCAACTGTGAATACAGTGAAAACCTACCGGCAATTCTAAAAAAACTCAATATCTCGTTAGCATTTACTTCTTATCAAGCAGGACGGTTAATGTTAATAAGAAGTGATGGTAAAGGTATTGATGTAAACTTTAAGAGCTTTCCCCGCCCAATGGGGCTATCAGTTACTGAAGATGGCCTAACCTTAGGCATTTTTACACAAATAATTAACTTTCAAAGAGAAGATGGCTTGTTAAATATGCTGAAGCAGCCTTTGCAAAGTATAGAAGATGATATAACCGCACCTAGAATAAAAGCGACAGAAAACAAAAATGACGAAAACGCCATTGAGTCTGCCCCTAAAGAAAACATAAAGAACACTGATAACAATAAAGTGTTAACGCCTGAGCAATTAGCGGCTCAAAAAGAACAACTAAAAAAAATAGAAGCATACCAACAAAAGTTGAATGCACCCGTTGATAAAAGAGTAGATGCCTGTTTTATTACGCGCTCTGCTCATTATTCAGGCATGATAAATATTCATGATATCGATTGGGGCGATGAAGGTTTATGGGCGGTAAATTCAAGTTTTTCCTGTTTATGCACCATAGAGCCAGACTCAAGCTTTGTACCCCGTTGGAAACCACATTTCATCTCTGAATTAGTACCAGAAGACAGATGTCACTTAAATGGCATGACCTTAAAAGATGGAAAGCCTGCTTTTGTTACTACTTTTTCCACTTATGATAAATCAGGCATGTGGCGAAAAGGTGATAAATTTAACGGCACTTTAATGGATGTTGAAGCCAATAGTATATTGTTAGAAGGTTTAGCTATGCCTCATTCTCCTCGTTGGCATAATGATAGGGTTTATTACTGTAATTCAGGTCAAGGACAAATATGCAGTTATCACCCTCAGACTAAAGTTAATACAATACTTGCTGAAGTGCCTGGCTTTACTCGCGGTATGGACTTTTATGGCCCTATTATGTTTGTCGGCTTATCAAAAGTAAGAGAAACAGATGTAACTTCACCCGCGCCTTTAGCAACAAAGTATGATGAAACACATTCAGGGTTGTGGTTATTCGATACCAATGAAAAAAATGAAGAAGGGCTGATGAAAGAAATTGGTCATATTAAATTTACTGGTAACGTCGATCAAATTTACGATGTGGCAGTAATACCCAATGCCAGCTTTCCAGAGTTAATAGAGCCAAGCCATCCTAGAATGAGAAATCACTTTTGTCATCCAAAAATGAATAATGATTTATAGTAACGAATATAAACTAGCAATAAAGTTCGCTGAAGCTAAAAAATAACATATGGGGCAATAACCATGAAGTTAAAGAATGATATCCATAATAAAAAACATAAAACAGTAAAACCACTTAAAATAGCATTACCTCTAATGCTAATGATGGGAGGAGGAGCTGTTGCCTCATCGCGTAATAGAGGTTCGTTATCTACTATCCGTGGTTTAACAAGATTGTCTGCGATAAGCATTACCGAAGACAAAAGCTCAGGTGAACAAAAGACAACTTTAGAACAACAAGCTAAACGATCTGCGTTTGGTGCTTTTACAAATAAAACCCGCAACAAATCTAACACCGCTAACATTGAAGTGAGCCAAGAAGCACTGGCCTTTTTGCAAGAAAATGATTTATTAACAGCGAAAGAATCAGTAAGTGCCAAATTATCAGGCGATACCTTAGGTCGAAAAACCTTTGTTGATTTTTGTCTACAAGCTGATTTAAGGCCCAACAATGTTGCTCCTAATCCAGCTATTACTGCTGCTACTGTTACCGCTCAAGCCAATTTAATGAAGAGTGTTGTGAATCAAACCGCTTGTATTGGTGGCGGTAACTTTTGGCATGTGACTACAGGAGGCGCATGTTCTGGACCAGGTACTAACATATCGGCTTGTATGAACTCATCTGGTTATTGGTCTGGGATCAACGTCAATAGTGTGATTAGTGTTGCTCCAGACACAGCACCTACCGCAAGCTCAGTTAGTTTCTCGGGCACCTTACAGGTCGGTGAATTGCTGACCAGTAGTTATAGCTACTTTGATGCAGACAGTGATGTGGAATCAGGCACCACCTTTAAGTGGTATGCCTCAGATGATGCCGGTGGGACCAATAAAACGCAAATAGCGACGACAGAAAACTTCACCTTAACCGCTGGGCAAGTCGGTAAATACATCAGTTTTGAAGTCACACCAGTCAATGCCAACGCTTCAGGCTCAGCTGTCGAAAGTGCGATTAATGGAACCGCTGTTATTGCCGCTGACACAGCACCTACGGCAAGCTCAGTTAGTTTCTCGGGCACCTTACAGGTCGGTGAATTGCTGACCAGTAGTTATACCTATTTTGATGCAGACAGTGACGTTGAATCGGGCACCACCTTTAAGTGGTATGCCTCAGATGATGCCGGTGGGACCAATAAAACGCAAATAGCGACGACAGAAAACTTCACCTTAACCGCTGGGCAAGTCGGTAAATACATCAGTTTTGAAGTCACACCAGTCAATGCCAACGCTTCAGGCTCAGCTGTCGAAAGTGCGATTAATGGAACCGCAGTTATTGCCGCTGACACAGCACCTACGGCAAGCTCAGTTAGTTTCTCGGGCACCTTACAGGTCGGTGAATTGCTGACCAGTAGTTATACCTATTTTGATGCAGA
>NZ_QXIO01000010.1 GCF_003545765.1 Colwellia sp. RSH04
CCAGCAACACGACTAACCAAACCGTGATTTTTGAGCCAAACACGAAAGCTAGAACAAAGTTAATGACTTTACCGCAAGGTGTCTTAAAAAAGCGTAAAGTCTATTAGCGTTAAACACCAAAACGGTTAGGCGAAAACTGAGGCGTAACCCACCAAGCCAATCTTGAAAACACTGTTCTTACAATAAAATAATAACTCGAATTCGTGTTGCCAAATAACGTTTATATTAAACGGCAAAGTAACATTGGCTATAATCGCGAAGCGATGGCCAACTGTTACGTGTCCGATTTGAATTATCTTGTTATTTGATGGTAGCGATAAACACTAACGAAAACAAGAGCTTTTACTTATTTGGCAGCCCGACCGTAGAACTAAAGAGCGCCCAGCAACACGACTCACCAAACCGTGATTTTTGAGCCAAACACTAAAGCTAGAACAAAGTTAATGACTTTACCGCAAGGTGTCTTAAAAAGCGTAAAGTCTATTAACGATAAACACCAAAACGATTAGGCGAAAACTGAGGCGTAACCCACCAAGCTAATCTTGAAAACACTGTTCTTAAAATAAAATAATAACTCGATTTCGTGTTGCCAAATAACGCTTTGCTAATGGGCTAAAACGGTTGGATTGCTTTTTTGCGTAACTTTGCAAAAAACGAGCAAACTGTTTTAGTCCTGTTGAGCAACTTGTTATATGCAACGCTGCTTGTAGCAAGCTTTGCACGAACTTAAGTCACCCGTAATATATAAACCTAACCGTGAACTTTTACGCTACACGCGAAAGGCAGAACAAAATTAATAGCGTTGCCACCTTTGAAAAAGGTAAAAGAGGCAACGCTTATTAGTGATAAAACTGAACCTACTTTAGCGTAAAACGCTGTACTAGAAAGTACTTTTTCTAATGCTAATTCTTTAAAGCATATAACGTTTATATTAAACGGCAAAGTAACATTGGCTATAATCGCGAAGCGATGGCCAACTGTTACGTGTCCGATTTGAATTATCTTGTTATTTGATGGTAGCGGAAAACAACCAACGAAAACAAGAGCTTTTACTGATTTGACAGCCCGACCGTAGAAGCAAAAAACACCCAGCAACACGACTCACCAAACCGTGATTTTTGAGCCAAACACGAAAGCTAGAACAAAGTTAATGACTTTACCGTAAGGTGTCTTAAAAAGCGTAAAGTCTATTAACGATAAACACCAAAACGGTTAGGCGAAAACTGAGGCGTAACCCACCAAGCCAACCTTGAAAACACTGTTCTTATAATAAAATAATAACTCGAATTCGTGTTGCCAAATAACGCTTTGCTAATGGGCAAATAATGGTTGGCTATAATGCGCGAAGCGCGAGCCAACTGTTATTTGTCCTGTTGAGCAACTTGTTATATGCAACGGTGGTTGTAGCCAAACACTGCACGAATTTAAGTCACCCGTAATATAAAAACCTAACCGTGAACTTTTACGCTACACACGAAAGATTGAACAAAATTAATAGCGTTGCCACCTTTGAAAAAGGTAAAAGAGGTAACGCTTATTAATGCTGATGCTATCTAGTTTTAGCGTGAAACTTTGCACTAGAAAGCACTTTATCTAAAGCTAATTTTTATTAGCATATAACGCCCACATTAAGGGGCTTTTTATTAGTTTGCTAAAATTGTGTAGCGCAGCGGAACCGAGCAAACTGTAAAAAGTCCCGCTTTAATTGCTTGTTATACATAATTATTTTTTATTGCGCTTCTTCAAATAAGCATTAACAGAGCTTTTTCCCGTGATACCGTAGATTACAAACAGCAAACCGAAGAATATTTGAGATAAATGGCTAAGTTTTTCTGTAATTGTATCGAAGATAGGGTTTATTAAAACCAATGCTCCAGCAATGATAAAAGCTAAACCGAGTATGACTCCAAGAGATCTAAAAATTATCTTTTTAATACCCACAGACTACTCAAACTCCATTTATGTATAACGTTTTGCTAAGGGGCAAATTACTGTTGGCTAAACTGTGCGAGGCACGAGCGCGGCCAACTGTAATTTGTCCGTTTGAGCAACTTGTTAGATGCAGCGGTGGTTGAACCAACACTGCACGAAATTGAGTTACCCGTAATATTAAAACCTGACCGTGAACTTTTACGCTACACACGAAAGGTTGAACAAAATTAATAGCGTTGCCACCTTTGAAAAAGGTAAAAGAGGCAATGCTTATTAATGCTGATGCTTTCCTATTTTAGCGTGAAACTACGCACTAGAAAGCACTTTATTTAAAGCTAACTTTTATTAGCATATAACGCCCGCATAAGGGGCTGATAATAGTTTGCTAAAATGTGAAGCGAAGCGGAACCGAGCAAACTGTTAGCAGTCCCGTGCTTAATGCGCTTGTTATATGCTACTTACTCATATTGTTTGCCAGCTAATAAAAATTCCGCGAACAACCTCCATTGAGATACACCTTTTAAACGTAACTCACCAAAATTAGTATCATCAGCCCACGCAATTGCAGCTTCAAGAAAGCTTTCAATACTTCCATTATTCCAACCTAATGCGGCAGAATTAAATGGGCTACTTGGATTTTTACTTTCGATAGCGTCAGATTCCTCTCGATCTTGTCTTAATGCTTCGGCAAAAATTAAGAAAGATTGTTTATCTACAACATATTCAATTAAATCTTCTGGCACAACAGCCTCATTTGCATATAACAGTTTATTATGAGGCAAGTTGCCTTCTTTCCACAAAAAGAAGTTTGCCTTATATAAATATTTAAAAAACAAATAATAAGGTAATGTACTCTTATAATCAATGAGTTAAATTTATCGAACAACTGGTCGATGTGTGAAAGGAGGCAAATTGCACGCTTTCTTTGTGGAAAGAAGGAAATATAACCAACTGTATAAAAACACACCTAGCTATAATTTATTTATACGTAAAAAAGCGTCAACTGACGCTTTTCATTCTAATTATTGAAGAGTAACTCTTTTAATTAATTTAACATGGCTAAGTGCACTTTATGATTACGTTGTTCGCGTTCAACATATTTTGACCATTGCTGCGCAGTCTTTTTAGTTTTTGGTAATTTTACGGCTTGCGCAAAAGCTTGCAGCGATTTTTCAAATTGCTTCAGGTTAAAGTTTGCCATACCTTGCACTAAATACATATTCCCTAAGTGTACGTTTAACTCTTTTTGCAAAGAAGAGCTGACTGAATCATCGTCAGCATTTAAACCAGACAACGTTGATTTAATGCGTGTTAATGCTGCATCTGCTGCTACAATAGCCGCTTGCCATTGTTCGTTATTTAATAACGATTGCGCAAGCATCGCATCATATTTACCTGATTCAGTTATCACACTAAGTTGTGTTAACACTTGAATCGCTTGCTCATCTTCTTTCGCAGTTAAATATGCTCTAGCAATAACATCAAGGTTCTGTTCATCAGCAACCACTAAGCCTTCATCTATTGCATTCACTAAGAGTTTTGCACTTTTATAAGGTGCTCCGTGGAACAAGTATAATTGCGCAAGGGTAGAAATATCTGACGATTTAGTAACATAACCCGCTTGGTAAGCCGCTTCCATCACCGCAATTTGCTTTTCTTCCTGCCCTATTTCGCCGTACATGCCCGAAAGTTGTAACCAGTATTCAGGTTTGTCGTATAAGCGAACCAGCTTTTCCATCACTTTGGTTACTTGCTCTGGTTGCTTTAACTCATAGTAAGCAGCACGTTGTAAAATTAACCAATTTTCTTTAGGGTGCTTGTTTTCTTGTTCATACATAGTTACTGCATGGTTAATGGCTGCTAAGCTTTTTTCATACGCTTTGTCTTGGTAATGTACTTGTGCAAACAATATGTGCTGATTAGCAGTTAAATCTTTCGGGTTTACCGCTTTCCATCTTTGTAAATAACTTAAAGCTTGAGCATAGTCTTGTTGCTGCATTGAAAGTTGCGCTAATGAATACAATGTCGAAATAATTAAGCTGTCGGGTATAGCTTTTTCATCTGCAATAACTTTATTAAAGCTATCAATCGCCATCTCTACGTCTTCATTGGCGTAGTACATAAAACCATAAAAGTTGAACAACATCGCTTGTTCGTAGCTATTAAGGCTGTCTATTCTATCTTTTACTTGATCTAATACTTCAAAGCCTTCAATTTTATCGCCTTCATCAGCAAGCTGCTGTGCTCTAGCGAGTTGGGTATAAACACGATTACGCATAGCAGGAACTTTTTTGCTTGCTCTATAGCTTTTGTGCTCAACTTTTTTAGGCTTTGCTGCTTGTGCATAAGCCACGTTAGTTCCGATTGATGCGATAGATACCAATCCAGCACCAACAATAAGTAATAATGCATTATTTAATTTCATTATAAATCCTTACTCATTTAATTAACGAGTTCAATGGATGAAAGATAGTCCTACAATAAAGTAAGAAGCTACTTAACCATCTATCTCAAAGGTAATGCGGTTTTGTACGCCTGCAACTTCCATTGCCACGCCATCAACAACGCGTGGTTTGTATTTAAATTTAACGACAGCGTCTAATGCGGCACGTTCAAATACACCTTCAGGTTTAGCCGCAATAACCACAGGCTCTTTTACAGCACCTGTTTTACTTACAATAAACTCAACAACCACAAAACCTTCTATACCACGTGCTTGCGCACGTCTTGGGTATACCGCAGCCACTTTAACAATAGGTAAGTAATCACCATCGTTACTATCAAGATTTAAGCCGCCAGATAACCCACCGTCTGTTTGAATATCAGCAGCAAACTGGTTTTTAACCCCCTGTGCATTCGGGTTAGCTTGTTGCATTGGTGGTGCAACCATAGGCGGTGGTGGCTCTTTCGGCTTAGGTGGTTTTTGCGGTTTACGCTCTTTTTTAACAATCGCTTCATCTTGCTTTAAACGAATAAAATCAAGCACATTACCTTTTACTGGCTCGGTCATTACGTCGTTACCACCTGATATAAGCTTTTGCATGCCTAACAGGAGTAATGCCGTCATAATAAATGCCGAGGTGCCCGCTATTACATAACGTACACCACTTCTTAGTATTGGTTGAGTCATAACCTTTCCTTACCCTAATTACGCTTCTTGGGTAGCAATAGACACATCAAATACACCAGCAGCACGGGCAGAGTCCATTACTTTGATTAGAATATCTGTAGTGGCTTTTTGGTCTGCTTGAATCACAACCGTCCCTTGTGGGTTTTCTGCTTTTAAGCGTTCAATATTTGCTTGAACACTGCGAATATCAACTTTACGTTTGTTAATCCAAACATCGCCCTTATCACTAATAGCAACAAGAATGTTAGCGCGATCTTTTTTCACCGCAGTAGCCGCTTCTGGGCGGTTTACATCAATACCCGCTTCTTTAACAAACGAGGCGGTAACGATAAAAAATATAAGTAGAATAAATACAACATCCAACATGGGTGTCATGTCTATTTCTTCCTTTTCTTCTTGCTCTTGCAACATTTTATTTATATGACGCATAGGTTTCTCTTTATTTCTAGTTAAGTCTGAACGGTATCAATGTCTTAATGACTTACCGTTAAGCTATCAGCCAATAATTCAGCTTCTTTTTTAGCATTACGCTTTAACCACGTTGCAGTGAATACCCCAGATAAGGAACCCACCATGCCAGCCATTGTTGGAATAGTAGCGCGCGAAACACCCGAGGCCATAGAACGTGCATTACCACTACCCGATATTGCCATTACATCGAATACTTCAATCATGCCTGTTACCGTTCCTAACAAACCCAGTAACGGACAAAGCACAACCAGTGATTGAATCAGTGTTAAATTTCTGTTGAGTTTTGTGGTGCCTCGTGAAATTAACGCGGTTCTAATTTGCTCGGCATTCCATGAAGTGTGCTCAACTCGGTTGTTCCAACTCGCGATTAAGTGTTTCTTTAACGATTTATAGCTATACCAAACAAAGACAAAGCGTTCGAAAATCATTAACCACATAATGAAAATAACACCAGCGATCACGGTTAATACTTGACCGCCAGTATCCATAAACTCATTAATGGCATTAAATAATTCCATTAAAGCAATCACGGTTTATGCTCCTTGACCTTGCTCTACACGCTCAGATCTTTCCGCAATAATACCGGTACTTTCTTGTTGTAAAATATTGATAATGCCTTTGCTTCGACCATTAAGATAAGCAAAGATAAATACCATAGGAATAGCAACAACTAAGCCAAGAACCGTGGTAACTAGTGCTTGTGAAATACCACCAGCCATCAGTTTCGGGTCACCGGTACCAAACAAGGTAATTGCCTGGAAGGTATTTATCATACCCGTTACCGTACCCAGTAAGCCGATTAACGGAGCCACCACAGAGATAATTTTAATCAAAGTTAACTTACTTGATAACTTAGGTAATTCACGCAGTATTGATTCTGATAATTTCAATTCTAAACTTTCAGTATCTAAATTTGGGTGCTTGTCTTTTACTTGCATCACACGGCCAAGCGGGTTGTCACTTGAAGCAACATCTGTTTTAAGTTGACGATTAACTTTTCTGCCAACTATCACTAAGTTAATTAAACGCTCTAGCGCGATAAGTAAACCAACTAAACCAATACCTAAAATGATGTAACCAATTGGGCCACCTTGGTCGATACGTTCACGCGTATCTGGTGCTTGTACTAGTAAACTTAAAATTGAACCACCCGTTGGGTCTAAGGCAAAAGCAGTTGGTTCACTTGAACCTTGTGCAATGTTGTCAATTAGTGCATCAGCTGTATTTAAAAAGCGTGAAGACGGTTGACGAATAAGTTCAGCAACTGTACCTGTTTCATCAATGTACTCTAAGTATTTGCCGTCTGAGATTAAGTTAAAGCCACCAACACGCGTTACTAACGCTTGCTTGCTTTCGCCATTAGCTAAAACAACGTTACGGTTAAATTGCTTAATTTTTCCGCTTTCAGTCATTTCGCGTTGTAATTCAAACCATAAGCGCTCAATTTCTTCAATAGAAGCAAGTTTTGCACTTGATCCCATGCTTTGCGCAAATTGGTCTAAAAACTCACCACGGTTAGCAATTTCTGCCGAAATAACAGATGTTTGAAATTTACTGCGCGTATCACCAGACACTTGCTGTAACACACCAAATAATTCTTTAAGTTCACCTAATCGCTTGTCTAGTGCGTCACCTTTATTGGCTAAGTTCACTTCATTGGTTTCAAATTGTTGTTCAAGCTGTGCACTCAAGGCTAAGGCATCATCGCGTTGCTTATTAATGTCATTAAGCATTCGTTGTTGCTGATTTACTTTCGATTTAAACTCAGCTTCTCGTGCTTTATTTTGCGCACTTTGTGCTATTTTACCTTGCTCAAGTTGGCTAAGTAGTTGATCTAAGTTAGCCGCTTGCTGAGCAGATGCCGCGCCGATCACTAACGATAATGATACCGTTAAACCAGTCAGTACTTTATTGATGACTTTTTTTGTTGTTAACGTATTAATAGACATAATTATTCTGCCCCTGAAGTTGAAGTCGACGATAACGGAATAAGCATTAAATCAGGTGCTAATTGTTTACGTGCTATACGTAGTGCTTTATTAATACCTAAACGGTAATCTTGCGGTAAAGACTGCCATTGCTTTTTGTCTTGTTGCCATTGACCTAACTGGCTGCCATCACGTGTTTGATAAACTAAACTCACACGACCAACACGTAAAAAGTCAACATCTGTTTGTTGGCCATTAAGCGTTAATAAGCCGCTGTATGCTTCAATAGTTCGACCGTAATCTACTTCAACTTGGTATGCTTCTAATACGCGACGAAACTTTTCTGAAACAGCAATATCTGCGCGCTTCATCATGGCATTTAAATCGTTAATACGTTTACTACGCTCTTCTTCAAGGAAAGGTACATCTAACGCAAAAAACTCTTCTAACGTGCTAATCATACGCGCCATAAGCGGTGATATTTGACGTTCAATAATGCTGACTTGTTCCATTGAATCAGCAAGTTGTGATAACTCAGTCATTTGACTATCAAGTTGCGCTTGCATTTGTTGGTTGTAAACATGTAAACCGTCTAGTTCTTTCGTTACCGTATTAAACTGCTGTAACTTGGTAAGCTTTTGTTCGCTTAACTGGTTTACTTTACGCTGAGATTTTGCTGCTGATTCGGTAATGCTTTGACCTGCATTAACAACATTATCAAGCTGGCTTTGTTCTGTGTTTGCCATAACAGGCGCAACAAATGTGCTTGCACTGAGCAACAAGCCCGCTGTAGAAAGTGAAGATAACTTCATAGGTTAACCTTATTTCATCGATTGTTTATAAACCCAAGAAAGAGTAATTCTTGGGCCAAAATGTATGGAGCGCAGTTTACCGATGAAATATGACACTAAGGTTGTAGAAAAGTGACACTTAGGTTTCATTAATATGTCAATTTGATGAAGGTATATTCTGAAAATATGATGTAATTAACGTAGCACTTAACTACTGTTAAATTAAAAAAAGCAATAAGGTCTATCCGTGTACCTTATTGCTAAAAACTATTTTGGTCGTTGGGAAGTTACCAAAATACTAGAAATCCCACTTAAGTGAAACTTCAAAGCTAGTCCCTTTAGTTTCACTTCGAAGTAAGGTGTCATCAAAGGTAATTTCTTTTTTCTGATCTAAAATGTTTTGCACTTTAAACTTCAACGTTGATGCATAAGTTGGGTAGTAGCTATAAACAAAGTCTAACGAGTGAAATGGTTGCTCGTATGCATCATCTTTACCATCAATACCCGGGATAATAATACGTTCAGCAAACACGTTATACGCCATAGTCGCACTGTGGTTTCCGTTCGCAGCATCCCAACCAAAGTTCATATTAACCACCCAAGGTGAGTGACCTGTCATGGCACGCGTTGGGTTAGTAATAGAAGTTGAAACTCCTGTTTGCTCTACAACCTTTTGCGTATCAATGTTTATTTCAGATTCACTAATAGTAAAGTTACCTGAAACAAAGAAGCCTTCGGCATATTCACCTAAGAAATTAAAGTCCTTTAAAAACTCAACTTCTAAACCGTACACATAACCATCTTCTGCGTTAGCAATACGAATAAGTGGCGGACCATCTTGCGCAGGTGACTGTACCGCTTCAATAGGTTGGTCCATGTCTTTGTAGAACAAGCCTGCTGATAAGTTTTCACCCGTTTCTAAGTACCATTCCCAACGTAAGTCGAAGTTATTAATTGCTGTACTTTCGACGCTTGGGGTACCACCAATAGGAAACCCTGTTAATGGGTCAATGTAAGTTGCTGGTGCGACTTCACGAATATCAGGGCGAATGGTTGTTTGGGCAAATGATCCTCTAAATTGCATGGTAGCATCGAGTTCATAGGTTACTGACAAAGCGCCAAAAACATCATCTTCTTTAAAAGATAAGTCTTCTAAGTCCTGCAATGTTGGTGGTTCATTCTTAAAGTCAAACTTGCCTGTTTTTGGATCTAACGGTGCAACCACTTGACGATAGTCTTCATAACGAAGGCCAGCAGTAACACGCCATTGCTCTGCAAAGAATACATCGACTTGACCAAAATATGCATCAATAAGTTGTCCTGAGAAGTAATCATCACCTGCAACTGAGGTATCGCGAATAACATTCTCATTTCCACGTAACGGATGATTCAACATAACATCTTCCGTTAATATCTCGTTCATTTGATGCCCCGTTAAATCAAGGTTATCAAAGGCTAAAGTATTAACATCGATACGTCTTGCCATGGCATCACGAGATTTTTCTACAAAATTGGCACCGGCTTTTAACTCAACTTCAGAGTCAGCAATCATTAATGGTAATGACACGTTAAAGCCGTAGTTTTCAACGTTATCGTCTAGGCTTTGAAAACCGTAACGAGAAGCCGTAGTTGCTTTACGTAAAGAACTTTCATTAATTGGATCAAAAATATCATCTTCAGGTTGACCATTAGAGCCATCAGCAATAATGTAACGTGTAGTAATATTCCCTGGCGCGTAACGATTAGAACGCGAGTCAGAGTAGAACCAATCTACACCCAAATTCCACCAGTCTGATAAATTATGCGTACCACGGATTTGATTCGCGATCATTTCGCGCTCTTCGTAAATTACTTCACTGTCGCGTACACGTAACCCATCAGTAATAGTTACGTTATTGGTGTTACCTAATTTATCTTTTATTTCGTCACGGGTGTCATGCAAAATAAGCGAGCTCACATCTATACGATGATCACGCTTATATTCTAGACCCATGTTTAACATGCCTGAGAATCTTACGGTGTGCTCTGTTGATTGTACATCGTCAAAACCACGTACCAATGACCAAGGGCCATTTTCTTCTTGTTGAGTGAAGTCTTGGCCTTCGTACTCTTCTGAGACTTGCCATTTATTATCGTAAGAAACCGCACTTAAAAAGCCAAAACGAAAATCGTCAAAATCATAGCGATTTCCTAAGGTAATATCTAAGCCCGTATTTGGGTTAATGCTGCTTTTACTTGGATCGTAATCACGATTCATTTCTGCAGCAATAGCACGATTATCTTCTTGTGATAAATCATTTAATGGTGTGTGGTTTTCCCATAAATTACGCAGTGATTGTGGCGCTTGGCGAGTACCATCATCGATACCATACCAATCGTCATCTCCACCATTGTAACTTAAACCATCGTCAAAGTTATTGGTGTTACCACCTAATTTACCTTGCATATTAAAAACAAAGTCAGTTGGAATTGTCTTTAAGCGTACATCAACATTACCGCCAGCAAAGTGAGCAGGCATAGCTGCTGAATAAGACTTTTGAACCGATAATGATTCAATGATTGACGATGGGAATAAATCAAGTGGAATAACAGTACGCGTTGGATCAGGGCTTGGCACTGAAGCACCGTTAAGCTGTGTACTTGAGAAACGCTCACCTAAACCACGAACATAAATATATTTGCCATCAACAAGTGTAATACCTGTTACACGACGAAGCGCTGCGGCTGCGTCTGAATCACCGGTACGAGATATTTGTTCGCTACCTAAAATATCAGCAATAAACGCTTGGTTTTTACGTTCCTGCAATACAGCACTGGCTGTACCTTTTAAACGACTCGCTTTGACAACCACTTCTTCCATTGCTTCTGCGTCATCGTTATCTTGCTCTGCAGCAACACTTGAGAAAGCGCTAAGACTTAAACCAGTAACAACAGCAAGCGTTAAGCGTGATAATTGTGTTTTCATTATTAACCTCATTCACTGGAGATTTTGAACATTTTTCTGCGGGGTAATTCACGGTGAACCCTGAATAACCTGTAGAAATAATCAATAAAAAAAACCGTAACTACACTTAAAAGGTTAAGTGCAGTTACGGTCGAGTCGCTAATTAGTCAAGCGCTACTGTCCAATTGGCTGTCCAGTTATTGCTTTGAGATACTGCACCGATGTGGTTAGCATTATCAAAGAAGCTATGTCCTGTGAAGTCTTTCGCTGGTGTTGCATCAATAGTGAAGATACCATCAACTACATCACTCATGCTTGCGGCAGTGCTGTTAGCTTCGTTTTGGTTTAGCACCCAATCTTGTGTATCAAGTAATACCGAATCATCATCAGCTTTAGCACTTTTGAAGTTCTCGCTACAAGCAAATACTGAGTTAGAAATAACCGTCTCACCTGCTGCTGCTTGTTGTGCTGTCACAGAGCTTGTTGCGCCACCTTCAATTTCTAAACACTCACCCATGCCTGCTGCACCTGTTACCACAAAGTTATGTAACTGTGCTTTAGTACCTTCACGTAAGTAAACACCTTCAGAGTCTTTGTCAGCACTGTCGAAGCTATTACCTATAACCGTCATGTTGGCAATAGTTGGGTTAGATTGAGGCTGTTTCGCTGGCGATGAACCATCGTTATCACCTTCAATCGCACGGTTAGCTTCGCCGTCGTTTGCATCGTGCTTAACAAGTACATATTGTAAGTTACCGCGGTAACCGTTATCCCAGTCAACACTGTCATCTCTGTTACCCGTTAATACTAAGTACTTAGCGTTAACAGTACCACCGAAGAACTCAACACCGTCATCAGCATTTTCGTGTACTTGGATGTATTCAACTTTTGTACCTGAACCAACTGCACCAAACGTAATACCGTTTAATTCGTTATCAGGGGCAATTTCATAACCTGCATGCTTAACAACAACGTAACGTAATGTACCTGAACTGTCGCTATCATCAGTACCACCAAACACGGCACCTTCTTCAACACCTTCAACTTGTAATGCACAGTCGCTGCCATCAGTAGGACACTTGTTAGATTGTGCGTTACCTAGTAAAACAATACCGCCCCATTGGCCAGCCGTTGTTTCACCGCCCGTAATATCTTCACTTGAAGTAAAGGTAATAGGCATGCTTTGGCTACCGTTTGCTTCAATTTTTGAATCACGGCTTACAACTAAGTAATCACCACCTGAACGACCAAAGATAGTTGTACCTGCTTCAATAGTTAACGTTGCGCTATTTGCTTTATCTTCACCAACAAATACTGGACCACTTAATGCGTATAAGTTGTTAGCCGTTAGCGTTAAATTGCTGGTAATAGTACCGCTAATTTGACACGTTGTAGTCACACCGTCAGCGGCTGAAATAGCTGTAGTGCCAGTAGGACAACCTTCAATTTCAGCAGGAGCTGTAATGACACCGCCGCCGTAACCAAATGCCCAACCTTCACGCCAGTCATTACTGCCGTCTAATGCACCTACATAATCAACACTGTCAAAGAATGAATCTTGTGTCGTTGAAACATCTTGTCCTGCATCTGCAGCAATTAATGGAGAGTTCGCATCTGGAACACCGTCTGAACCAATTAAGATAGAGTTGCTGATTGAGTTAGAGCTTTCATCAGTGAACCATGTTGCTAAATCAAGTAATACTGAATCATCATCTGCTTTAGCATCTTTGAAGTTTTCACCGTTATTACAAGCCATCACAACGTTTTGCATAACAATTTTGCCACTGTTTGCATTATCAACTGTTACCGAAGACGTCGCACCACCTTCAAACTCTAAACACTCACCCATTTCGCTTGGGCCAGTCACTACCGTGTTAAAGATTTTTGCTGCGGTACCTTCACGTAAGTAAATACCTTCAGAATCTTTGTCAGCTGTATCAAAGTTATTACCGACAATTGTCATGTTAGCGATAGTTGGGTTTGATTGTGGCTCTTTATCAGGGCTTGAACCGTCGTTATCAGCTTCAATAGCACGGTTTGCTTCACCAGCATTTTTTGCATGTTCGATGTATACGTGTTGTAGCATCCCTTTAAAGCCATTGTCCCAGTCAACACTATCATCACGGTTACCCGTTAATACAATGTGCTTAGCATTAACAGCACCACCAAAAAACTCAACACCGTCATCAGCATTGGCGTGTACTTGGATGTAATCAACCATAGTACCTGAGCCCACACCACCAAACGTAATACCATTTAATTCGTTATCTGGTGCAATTTCATAACCTGCATATTTAACAACAACGTACTTAAGTACACCTGAGTTATCTTCCCAGTCTGTACCACCAAATACGGCACCTTCTTCAACACCTTCTACTTGAAGTGCACAATCACTACCGTCTGATGGACATTTGTTTGAAGGCGCATTACCTAAAATTACTACACCACCCCATTGGCCAGCAGTAGTATCTTCACCTTTAACATCTTGTAAAGATGTCATGATGATAGGCTTAGTTTTGCTACCTTCAGCCATGATTTTTGCATCACGGTGAACAACAAGGTAATCGTTACCTGATTGACCAAATAACACAGTACCTGGTTCAATGGTTAAAGTAATATCGTTTGCTGCATCTCGCGCTTGATCAACTTGAGCTGAAACACCACCAACTTCTAACGCCCCACTGATTGCGTACATTACTGGTTTACCATTAACGCTAGCCACTAAGGTTGTATCTTCTTCAATGTTGCTATCAAGCACTTGTACTTGTACGTCAAAACCTAGTTCACTTGAAATTTCAGTGCTTAATGCCGTGTTAGCTTTACCCGCTAAAACCACATCAGTACCTGGATCTGGGTTTGTTGGTGCAGGGTTATTGATAATAGTATCACCAACTGAATTATCGACTTCAGACGATAAGTTAATGTCACCACCACATGCCGTTAAACCTACTGTTAAGGCTGTTGCTAATACGCTTAATTTAAAGTTATTTTTAGTTTGCATTTCTTACTTGCTCCGCAGCAATTAATGAAGGATTAATATTTTTAAATAAATGTTCTTTAATAAAATTCGTTTTGTTCATGTTTAAGAAAGTAACGCTTGTGCTGATTTAATTTGATTAGGCACATTCATTAAATTTGGCTACATAGTAGGGAAGAAAAATGACAGAAATGTTTTGAAAGTGTGACTTTTTGATGTCACAAATATTGCAAAGAGATTACATAGGGTGTTTTATTAAGACATAAAAAAAGCGCCGAAGCGCTTTAAAGATAAGTGTCGTAGCTTAGCAACGATTCATCAAACATAGTGTATTGCTAAGGTGATTTACAAATTATATCCAGACTCTTCATGTTCAACTTGATCAAGACCATTCACTTCTTGTTCTTCATCAACTCGTAAACCATCGGTTATTAACCCTACCAATTTTAACAATAGGTAAGTCACGATAGCGGTATAAACTAAGCTAGAAACAATACCAATTAGTTGCACCGAAACCTGCCCCATCATAGTGCTTATCCCGTCAGCAAAGCCAAAACCACTAAATACGCCTAATGAAGTCGCCGAAAAAACACCAGCCAAGAAGGTGCCTAAAATACCACCCACGCCATGCACAGGAAATACATCTAACGAGTCATCAATACGTAACTTTTGCTTAATATAAACCGTAGAGTAAAAACAAACAAAACCAGCACTTACACCAATAATTAAGGCACCACCTGGGCCAACAAAGCCAGAAGCAGGTGTTATAGTACCAAGGCCTGCAACCATCCCTGTTACTGCACCTAACACACTCGCTTTACCAAATTTTTTCCACTCTATCGCTGCCCACGTTAATGTACCCGCTGCTGCTGAAATGTGCGTTACTAACATGGCCATTGATGCATCACCATTAGCCGCTAAGGCACTGCCTCCATTAAAGCCAAACCAACCAACCCATAACATACCTGCACCGGTAACCGTCATGGTTAAGTTATGTGGCAACATAGGTGTTTTAGGAAAACCTCGTCTAGGGCCAAGTACTAAGGCAGCAACCAGTGCCGCAGTACCTGCAGTAATATGAACAACAATACCACCAGCAAAATCATAAACACCCATTTGTGCTAACCAGCCACCACCCCAAACCCAGTGGGTAATTGGCGCGTAAACCGCTAACAGCCATAAACCACTAAACAGTAACACCGCAGAAAACTTCATGCGCTCAGCAAAACCACCAATAATTAACGCTGGTGTAATAACAGCAAAAGTCATTTGAAACAGCATAAATAAGCTTTCAGGAATATCGCCAGAAAGCACATCTTTACCGATGCCATGCATCATCACTTTACTAAAATCACCAATAAAAGCATTACCCTCACCAAAGGCAATGCTATAACCCACTATCAACCATAAAATTGAAGAAATAGAACCAATAGCAAAACACTGCATTAGTATGGATAACACATTTTTCTTTCTAACTAAGCCACCATAAAATAACGCTAACCCCGGAAGCGTCATCAGCAATACTAATGCTGTTGAGGTAAGTATCCAACTGGTATTAGCGCCATTTAATTGCTCGGTGCTAGCTAAAGCATGTCCTGAAAAAAGTGCCATCAAGGTAATGACAGTTAAGAGAATTTTGTTTTGCATGTTACGTCCCAATCCACCGCGATAAAGCGTTATTATTCTAATGAATAAAGAATTGCACAAAGCACGCCAAAAAATTATAGCTTAAATATCAATAGGTTATTTTTAGATATTACAACAAAAGTGCAAGATTGCACCAATAAAAACCATTCAGCTAGGAGGGTTGCACCATTAAGATGCACTTTATACAAAAGCAATGTAGTTTGAGTGCAGATTGCACTTTACTAACTTATAAACGAAAAGCCTTATCTAATAGCAACAAAATCAGTTTTTTGATTATGCGGCTATTAGATAAGGCTCTTGGCCTTTGTGTTTTGCTTTACGCTTAAATGAACCTTTACCTTTTTTCGCTTTAACCACCTGAAGTTTATAAACTTTAGAAGTAACTAGTGCAGCTAGAAAGTTATCGTTAATTCGACCACGGCCGATGTCAGTTTCATTTGCTGCCTTTTCTAAGGGGTCGCGTTGCTTTTTCGCGCGATGTTTTTTGGTTTTCATGATATTTCCCTAAAATATAGTTAAAGTATATCGACTAAATCTGAGTTTATAGAACCACTGTAATCAACAGTTCTTAAGCTATTATAAAAGATTAAATCGTCGATAACGAGATTATTTAACCTCTGCTCGGGTTAAGAGATGAGTTAATCGTTTGAAATTGTTAGACGTGTAGTTTTAGCAACTCACTAGCTTGATAGTTTTTTTCATTCAAGGCAAATTCACTAAGCATAGATAAGTTATTCTATTGTTTATGAATTTAATACAGAAGTAAGGAAAAATAGCTGCTAGGGAGCTATTTATTATCCCGAGCTGAGGTTATTTATCTTAAGCTCAAAAGTAAAATATTATAATTCACGTGATATAAGCGAGGTGACTAGACCGGCGATTTTAGGTTACCATTTAGCGGAATAATAATTTCATACCTTACCCCTACAGGCGATTCAATCAGCCTGATGCGGCCTTTCAAATTATGATTAATCAAGTTACTGGTAATACTTAAACCTAATCCAACATTTTCGCCATTGCGGCATGAGGTATAAAATGGTTCAAATATTCTAGAGCTTCTTTCTTCAGTAATTCCACTGCCATTATCTTGATAGTTAATAATTAATTCATCGCTTTCTTGTGCAACATTTATTTGAATACTCCCTGCATCTTTGTTTTCAAAGCCATGAACAATAGAGTTTTCCACAAGATTAAAAAAAATATGCCATAACGTTTCTTTATTCGCTTGTATGTTTATATCATCACTTTGCCAATGTAATTGGTGTGAGCCTAATAACACCGTTAATGACTCTTTTACTTCAACAAGAAAATCTCGCATATTGATGATTGAGGTTTGTTCTTGGTTTTCTGAAGTGCTTATTTCTTGAAAACGCTGTAATAGTTGATCAGCTTTAATCAAACTATGCTTATTAAATTCAATTTGTTGAGATAAATCATGCATACAATTCATTAAATACTTACGGCTTAGCGTATTAGTTGATATTTTTTCGTTTAACTCGAATAGTTTATCACTGGCTGAACTAATGGCAGTTAACGCTTTGCCTACTGGTGTATTTATTTCAAGAGAAAACCCCGCCACTAAGCGATTGGTCGCCATCATTTTTTCCACCTTAATATCAGAAGAATATTGTAGGCTCTGATCTTCAATCGCTTTTCTTAATTGGCAATTAACCTGCTCAAGCTCAGCATTACGCTTATTAATGGTTTTATTTAACTGATTATTAGCATTAAGTAATTGTTCACGGTTTGAATGATTTTCAAACACCACAGCAGAAAGGTTAGCACTTAACTCAATAAACTTTAGATCTTCTTCGGTTGGTGCTTTAGGCTCACGGTAATATATGGCAAAGGTACCAAAAACAAGACCATCTGCGCCAATAATGGGTTCAGACCAACAGGCTTGTACCCCTGCTTGTAATGCTAAGTCTTTATATTGGCTCCAATAGGGGTGAGTATTGATATCTTCAACAACCACACGTTTTTTAATAAACGCTGCTGTACCACAAGAACCAACACCTAAGCCAATAGCGACGCCATTAAGTGCCTGACAATAAAATTCGGGTAATGATACCGAGGCAATAGGGTGTAAGGTTTTTGTTTCATTATTCAAACGCAATACAGAGCACAACATATCTTTATTATATATTTGCGCTTTTTGACAGAGCGTATTTAGAATAAGCTCAAGAGGCTCGTGCCTTGCGACCATTTGCAAAACATGATTGCGCCCTTCTTCTAGCTCACTCGCCAAACGCCAATAGCTTATATCTTCATTTTGAGCTGATTGATTCATATTGCGACACGTTTAATATACTTATTATATATTAAACGCCCATTTAATATAATTTGCAAATGTCACCGAATATTTTTTGATACCTAACCATATAACAGGCGCAATGCTTACAGAAAATTAAACGTGTTGGTGAATTAAACGTGTTGGTGAATATGGTGCCAGTGAATACCTAATGAATGATGCAATAAAGCTGTCTGGCGATCCTGATTTTGATCCTTGTAAGATAGATTAGTGAAGAATGTATCTAATGTCATCTGGATCAAAAAAGGCGATGAACTTGCGTTCATCGCCTTTTTTCAATCTTTGCGTAAAGCAAATACTGCCTAAAGCAATATTACTTTTTAGCCAACTTCTCTTTGATACGTGCAGAACGACCTGAACGCTCACGAAGATAGTAAAGTTTAGATTGACGAACATCACCACGACGTTTCACTTCAATTGAATCAACAATTGGGCTATGTGTCTGGAATACGCGCTCAACGCCAACACCGTTCGAGATTTTACGAACTGTGAAAGCAGAGTGTAAGCCGCGGTTTTTAACAGCAATAACTACACCTTCAAATGCTTGAAGACGTGACTTATCACCTTCAGTAACTTTTACTTGAACTACAACAGTATCGCCTGGTGCGTATGCTGGTAGGTCTGTTTTCATTTGCTCTTGTTCGAGCATTTCAATAATTTTACTCATAATACCTTCTTCCTAGTGTACACAGTTCTGGTGGATTACTGCTTGGCTTCTTTTTTAATTAAAGCTAACATTTTCTCCTGCTCAGCTGTCAGAGCTAGGTTAGTTAATAATTCTGGTCTTCTGGTCCATGTCCTTAATAAGGACTGCTGTTGGCGCCATTGACGTATGTGTTCATGATTACCACTGAGTAGCACTTTAGGTACTGGCATTTGTTCTCCCTCAGGAGATTCCAGTACTTCTGGCCTAGTGTAGTGAGGGCAATCTAATAAACCGTTAGAGAAAGAGTCCTGCTCTGCTGATTCTTTATGTCCTAGTACACCGGGCACTAATCGTGCTACCGCATCGATTACATTCATTGCAGGGAGTTCACCACCACTTAAAATGTAATCACCGACCGACCATTCTTCGTCAATATCTGACGCAATTAATCGTTCGTCAATGCCTTCATAACGACCTGCTATAAATATCAAGCTGTCATGATGTGCTAATTCACTTACGCCTTGTTGGTCCAACTTTCGCCCTTGTGGCGACAAATAAATAACCTTCGCGTTTCTGCCATCTTTTAATGCGGCTTGTTTCGCTGCATTAATGGCATCTCTCAGTGGTTGAACCATCATCAACATCCCTGGACCACCGCCGTAAGGTCGGTCATCAACAGTGCGATGTCGATCATGAGTAAAGTCTCTTGGGTTCCACGAATGAAACTCAATTAACCCACCACGAATCGCTCGGCCTGTCACCCCATACTCGGTTATAGCATTAAACATTTCAGGAAAAAGGCTTATCACCCCAATCCACATGCCATTATTAGTGGCTGTTTCGCTACTCACAAGTTAGAAACCTGGGTCCCAGTCAACACAAATTTGTTTATTTTCAGCGTTAACCGATTCGACCGCTTGACCAAGAGTATAAGGGATTAACCTTTCCTTTTTGCCAAAGCCATCATTTAGGTTCGCTTTTACAACCAGTACATCGTTAGCGCCTGTTTCTAATAATTCAGAAACCACACCTAAGTCATAACCATTACTAGTTACTACTTTCATGCCAATTAAATCACGCCAATAGTAATCACCTTCCGGTAATTCTGGCAGCGCGCTTTCGTTAACGAATATCTCAGAGCTTACTAGCTTTTGGGCTATATCTCTGTCATCAATACCAGCAACTTTAACAATCAAGCCTTTGTTGTGTTTACGCCAATCAGTAACATCTACTGTTTGTGTGTTATTTCCTAATTTTAATGACCAAGGAAAATAGTCAAGTATGGCATCGGGATCATCTGTGAACGAATGAATTCTTAACCACCCTTTGATACCGTAAACAGCGCCTACTTTACCTAAGATAATTTGTTGTTCTTTACTCACAATAACTCCTACTACCTACTAAGTGTTCAAAAGATACAATTAAGCAGCTGCTTGTGCGTCTTTTACTAACTTAGCCACACGATCAGATACACCAGCACCTTGACCAACCCAATGGTTGATACGGTCTAAGTCTAAGCGTAATTTTTCAGCTTGACCTTGTGCTGTTGGGTTGAAGAAACCAACTTTCTCGATGAAACGACCATCGCGAGAGTTACGGCTATCTGCAACAACAACCTGATAGAATGGACGCTTTTTAGCGCCACCACGAGCTAAACGAATGGTAACCATATCGCCCTCTATTATTTATTAAGTGTTAAACGAATTTTCCAGACACTTCCTGTCTCAACCGACAGAAAAGCTCGCGTATTCTACGCTTTTAAGGGAATTTTACAAGCTTTATTTCAATTGTGAGTCGGTTTAACTCAAAAGGAATCAAGACTGGAGTTTGGTATGGCCTACTAATAGACCTTAAAAACAAAGCCCTCAGTAAGTTGTCTTACTCAGGGCTTCAGTTACTGCTTTAGGCTTAATAGCGTTTCATTAAGCTGTAAAGGCTAAAAGTTATATTGGTATCCAAGAGATAACGTTTGCGGTTTACCCACCATGACAGAGCCATGCATACGTGTTGCCATGTATGTTTCATCTAATAGGTTATCAACGCTAAACCGTACTTGCTGATTCTTGGCAATATCATAACTCGCAACAAAATCTACAACGGTATGAGCATTAACATTATCTTCGCTTGCGCCAACGCCTGCTTTGCTTCGCATTTCCCCCGTATAACGAACAAGTACATTGGTACGCCATTTATCACCCGCTAAACCTAACGTTAATTGGAATTGATTTTCAGGCACATACGGAAATTCATCTCCAGCTTGTACAACACCCCAAAAATCTGATTTAAAACTATTTGAAAACTCTGTTTGCGTATGGGTATAAGTTAAATCGATTGGCATTGAAATTTCATTAAAGTCAAACAGGTAGCCTGTTTTTAACTCAATACCGGTGATTTTTACTTCACCCGTATTATATTGTTCACCAATATTGTCGTCATCACAATTTTGGCTTGCCGTACAGTTACCGTGCATGTTGTCATAATCAGATAAGAATACTAACGCTTCCGCATTGAAAGCATTTTTTCCATATCGTGCACCTAACTCATAGTTAAGGCTCTCTTCATTAGTTGCTTCTTCATTACCTGGCGATGGTGGCGCAAAACCTTTTTGCACACCACCAAGTAAAACTAAATCATCGGTTAAATGATAAGTCATCGCCAATGATGGCAATACTACCTCAACGGTATTCTTAGAAGTCTTCGCTGGTAAAGAACGGTCTTCTGTATCCCAATCTTCACGTTCTAACGTCATATCTTCATAGCGAAGACCTGCATTAACAACAAACTTGCCTATTGTCCACTCATCGTGAATAAACAGTGCTAACGCACTGGCACTATCAATACGGTTAGAGTCAGTTCCTGGTGTACCTTCACTAGTTAGAGTCATATTATAGCCAGCATCTAAATAGTACTTATCAACCCATTGATAACGATCCATTTCGTCTTGATGATAGCGAATACCAAGCTTTAACTGATGGTTGTTTAAATCAGCATCTAATACGGTTTGAATACCTTGTGATAAATAATCACGATTATTCGCTTTTACCTGAGTATATAACTCATCAATCATGCCATTATCATAATCAGAGGCAAGTTGAGTTCCTTTGCTCAGGCTTTGATATACAATGCTTGAATTACCTTCATCATCTTCTTCCAGTTGACCAATTTTACTGGTTTTATACCAATTACGGCTAAAGTCATTGTGATAAACGGTTGTACCTAAATTGAATCGTTCTGATAACTCTATTGCATGACTTAGCTGAAGCTGTAAATGCTCAGTGGCCATATTATCTTTTTGTGAGGCAGAATAACGGCTGTATGGGTCACTTTCGAAATCGGCTTGGGTTAACCCCATGTATGTATCATCAGAGTCTTCATCTGAATACTTTACCTTAAACTCAAGTTCTTGATCAAAAGTGGCATCACCGTCAGTATTAAAACGAACTTTACCTAAAATATCATTTTTAACAAACCCGGTATCTTGATTACTGTGATTAATATTTTTAAACCCATCAGCTTGATAACGAAATACTTCAAATAGCGAACTGACATTTTCACCTTGACCACCGATAAAACCATGTAGCTTTGCAAACCCATCTTGCCCTGCTTGTACTTTTATTTGGCCCGCTAAAGCTTCTTCTGGAATTTGGCGAGATAACATATTAACGACACCACCTGTCGTTCTGGGTCCGTACATCGCACTTGAAGTCCCTTTAAGTACTTCAACTTGCTGCATGCGACCTGCTGTAGGGAAATAATATGCTGAAGGTGCGGCATATGGTGCAGGCGCGGCTAATACGCCATCTTCCATAATCGTGACTTTTTCACTACGGTTTTGACCAGTACCACGCATACCTATGTTTGCGCGAAGGCCATAACCATCTTCTTCTAATACATAAACCCCAGGAATAGACGTAAGGCTACGCATAATGTCACTATAATCAAATTTTTCTAAATCATCTTGAGTTAATTGATGAGCGCTACCAGGAATATTGTTCACTGAAGTATCACTACCAAAAATAGTAAATTGTTCACCTACAGAGGCTTCTTTTGCAACATCATCTGCAAACACATTCGCTGATATTGTACTAGCAATGGCCATACTCAATAACGCTGGCTTAAATGATTTTATTGACACCTTGAACTCCAAAATATTTGTTTAATGCTTTGTTTATTTCGTTAATATGCGCATAATACACAAACCCAAATACAAATGCGAATAAATCTCATAAAGATATAGGTTATTTTTATTTTCTTTGATTAAGCACAACTTTTTTGCTGAATAAAGTTGATAGGAAACAAACTTAAAACGACTTGTCATAATAAATCGATTAAACCGCGCACAAAAAAAGCAGCTCAGTTGCTGCTTCTTTCTTTTACTAAACCAAAAAATGACTTAACGGCCGAACATTCCGCCGCCGCCACCCATTCACCTCATGAGTCTGATGGCATCATGCCTTGCTTGCTTTTAGCTATACCATAATATTTAACACACACCTTAATATCCTTCACTTAATATTTAAGACAAAGCCAAGGCATAAAAAAAGCAGCTCAGTTGCTGCTTCTTTCTTTGACTAAATCAGGTAGTTACTTAACGGCCGAACATTCCGCCTCCGCCACCCATTCCGCCTGGTGGCATCATGCCCTGCATGCTACGCATCATTTTTTTCATGCCGCCTTTACCTGACATTTTCTTCATCATTTTCTGCATTTGGGTAAATTGTTTAAGTAATTTATTTACATCTTGTATTTGAGTACCAGAGCCAGCTGCTATACGACGTTTACGAGAACCTTTAATAATGTCAGGCCTTTCACGTTCAGCAGGTGTCATTGAGTTAATAATCGCTTCCATTTGCACGGTAATTTTATCATCAACTTGGCCTTTGATTTTATCAGACATATTCCCCATACCCGGTAATTTGTCCATTAAGCCCATCATGCCTCCCATGCTTTTCATTTGCACAAGTTGATCACGAAAATCTTCTAAGCTAAACCCTTTACCACTTTTAACTTTCTTCGCGAGTTTTTCAGCTTGTTTTCTATCTACCTTTTGCTCTACTTCTTCGATAAGTGATAACACATCACCCATACCCAAAATACGCGAGGCTATACGATCTGGATGAAACGGCTCTAACGCTTCAATTTTCTCACCCACACCCATAAACTTAATTGGCTTACCGGTAATATGACGAATAGAAAGTGCAGCACCACCGCGAGCATCACCGTCAGTTTTTGTTAAGATAACACCCGTAAGTGGTAATGCATCATTAAACGCTTTCGCAGTATTCGCAGCATCTTGACCTGTCATGGCGTCAACAGTGAATAGTGTTTCTACTGGGTTAACTGCGGCATGAAGTTGTTGGATTTCGCCCATCATGGCTTCATCAACATGAAGACGACCAGCAGTATCAACAATCAGTACGTCAAAAAATCCTTTCTTAGCATGGTCAATGGCAGCATTGGCAATATCAATCGGTTTTTGCTTAATATCACTTGGGAAAAATTCTACACCAATCTCATTCGCAAGAGTTTCAAGCTGTTTAATTGCCGCAGGACGATAAACATCGGCACTCACCACTAAAACTTTTTTCTTCTCTCGCTCAGTTAAAAACTTAGCAAGTTTTGCAACCGAGGTGGTTTTACCTGCACCTTGAAGACCCGCCATCAACACAACAGCTGGTGGCGCTGCTTTTAAATCGAGGGCTTCGTTAACTTCACCCATAGCGGCTTCAAGCTCTTTTTGTACAATTTTTACAAAAACTTGGCCAGGGGTAAGGCTTTTCGAAACATCGGTACCTACCGCTTGCTCTTTAACTTTACTAACAAACTCTCGAATTACCGGTAATGCAACGTCAGCTTCTAATAACGCCATACGAACTTCACGCAAGGTGTCTTTAATATTGTCTTCAGTTAAACGGCCACGGCCACTAATATTTTTAAGCGATTTACTTAATCGATCTGACAGGTTTTCAAACATGAGTAACTCAAACAGTATTTAGGTTAACGAATTTATCGCGATATTATATACCTTATTGCATTGAAGATGCGACAAGATAAAACAGATGAGGTGTATATTTGCGCAAAACTTGAATTTTTCAAGGCGTTAAAGTTAACTTTTTGGTAAAAACTAAAGCTATATCAAGCATTGTTATATTTGTCATGGCACAAATGCGTTTATCTGATAGAATCAAACTTTTCTTATAGTAGCGTCACTGTTTTTAGGAGTTGTTAGTGGATTTGTTGGTTATTGGCTCAAGTATTGCTTTTGTTGCATACCTGTTAGCCACAGTGGCAATTGTAGCGCGATTATTTCACCCTCAAGGCCCAAACCTTAAGTTAGCGTTGAGTTTAGCAACTGTAGCTATTGTTATTCATGCAATAAACGATGCTCAATTGTTTTTCTCATCTTATGCATCTGAAAGCGTTAACTTCAACTTACCTAATGTTATTTCATTGGTCAGTTTATTAATTAGCTTAACGGTTACTATTGTTGCGCTTAGACAAAAGTTAAATTTATTATTGCCGGTTGTTTACGGCTTTGCAGGCATTTGGCAGTTATCAATAATTTTTATGCCGGCTGTTGAATCTATCCCGCTGGTTGTAGAAAAGGTAGTGTTACTAAGCCATATCGGTATTGCGTTAATCGCTTATTGTATTTTAACCATCGCGACACTGTATGCATTTCAAGTAACCTATATTAATTACAAACTTAAACAAAAAAATCTTAGTGCGGTTGTGCATTTACCTCCCTTAATGCAAGTTGAAAGACAATTATTCGCGATTTTAACGATTGGTACGTTATTTCTATTTATCAGCCAAATCGTTGGTTTTGCTTTTCTCGATGGCTTTTTATCAAAAGAAAACGCTCATAAAACAATACTTTCACTAATTTCATTCGCCATATATGGCTTTATTTTATGGGGACATTTCGAAAAAGGCTGGCGTGGTCATAAAGTTATGGTGTTGATGGTTATTGCGAGTACTTTATTAACTTTAGCCTACTTCGGTAGCCGCTTTGTCAAAGAATTTATTCTTTAATTCATATACCTTATTTTAGCTATTACTTGTCGACATAGGCTTGCTGTTATAAGGTATACAGCTAAATAATTTTTACTCATAAAGGATTAACCTTTTTTGGAAAATATAACTACTGAGATGCTCTTTACTGTTCTAGGCATCTTAATTCTTATTTCTGCCTATTTTTCAGGTTCTGAAACAGGCATGATGTCTCTTAATCGCTACCGATTACGTCATCTTGAAAAACAAAAGCACAAAGGTGCTAAACGAGTCAGTTCGCTATTGAAAAGACCTGATCGTCTCATTGGCCTTATTCTTATTGGTAATAATCTAGTCAATATTGCCGCTTCTGCAATTGCGACAATAATAGGTATTCGTCTATTAGGTGATGTTTATGGTGTACTAGCCGCAACCATTATTTTAACCTTGGTTATTTTAATATTTGCCGAAGTGACTCCTAAAACCTTGGCAGCACTCTATCCCGAGAAAATAGCGTTTCCAAGTTCACTTATCCTCTCTTTGTTATTAAAAATACTGTTTCCATTAGTGGTTACCGTCAACTGGATCACTAACGGTATATTAATGTTATTAGGTATTAGTTCTGAACAAAGAGAACAACACAGCTTAAGTAGTGAAGAATTAAGAACCGTTGTAAATGAATCTGGTGCGTTACTGCACGAACGTGATCAAGACATGTTAGTGAGCATATTAGATTTAGAAAAAGTTTCAGTAGAAGACATCATGATTCCACGAAGTGAACTTGTTGGTATCGATGTGAATGATGATTGGAAAAAAATTCAGAAGCAGTTAACGCAAGCAAATCACACGCGTGTATTGTTATACCGCGATAGCATAGATGACGTTGTAGGTTATATTCATGCACGTGACGCTTTAAAAATGCTTTCAAAAAGTCAGTTTACTAAAGCAACATTATTACGAGCCGTGCGCGAGTTATATTTCATCCCTGAAGGGACTCCGTTAAATATTCAACTATTAAAATTTCAGCACGCTAAAGAGCGTTTAGGGTTAGTGGTTGATGAATACGGTGATATACAAGGCTTAGTGACCCTAGAAGATATTCTTGAAGAAATTGTTGGTGAGTTCACTACCACTATGACGCCGACCACCAGTGACGGTATTACTCCTCAACCCGATGATAGCTATTTGGTTGATGGAAGTGCCAGTATTCGTGACATCAACAAGGAAATGTCGTGGCAATTACCCACAGATGGCCCTAAAACATTAAATGGCTTAATTATTGAGTATTTAGAGGATATTCCACAAAGCAATATTAGTTTAAGAATTGCGGGCTACCCTGTAGAAATCGTTGATGTTTCAGACAATATGATAAAAACGGTACGCGTTATGCCTGAACATTTTGTTAGTGAAGAGACCGACGAAGAATAAAATATACCCAAACAAAGTTAATCACAAAGTTATCCACAGAGAACGCTGTTAATTCACAATTATTCAGCTTTCCACAATTTCTGTGGATAACAATTGCTACCCCCATCAACAGCTGAGTTTTGCTTTTTCAACACTTATTTAACAAAAAAACGAAGTTTTTTTAATAATATTTTTCGTCCTTTATTTTTACTAGCGTAGCAAGCTTTTTTGAATAAAATGAGCAAATTGGCAAGCTTTATGCCGCAGGTTTCTTTAATATGACGCCAAGAGATACTTCATATAATATACTTTTTTACAAGCACTATTTAAATGCGCTACGCTTTAAAAACCTTATATCAATCTTATCGATTATTCGTTCACTAACCCGCTAAGAATATTAAAATTTAGCTCAGTTTTTTCAGGAAGTTGCGTCAAGTAAAGCTATTCAAAAAAGAGCTGGCGAAGGTTGTAGCAGAGAGAAAAACGCTTAAATCACTGCCTATAAAATAAATCATCACCCATAAAAAAATGGTACATTTGCGGTATTCACAATAGCGTTTAATTTACCCAAAAAACAAACGCCATAACCAGCCATGATTTAATTCTTCTTCACAACTTTTTAGTTGGCTTGAATAACGTCTTGCTCGGTTATCAACTTTTCTGGCAACGTTAACTAACCATTTTTTTTGTTTATATGTTTTTCGCTTAAAACCACCCCAGCCTTCATGATAATTTAGATATTGGTTATAGGCATCCCATTTAGACACACCGTTTACTTTTTGGGTTTTGAAAATAAACCACCCCATAAAGTCTATAGCATCCTCAAAGTCATCTCGATCGGCACCCGAGTTACCTGACTCTCGAATATAGTCATCCCATGTCATGGTTTTAGCTTGTGAATATCCATAAGCAGTACTTACCCTTCCCCAAGGAATAAAGCCAAGCAAATATTCTCTAGGCGGCAAAGCATCATGCTTAAATGAGCTCTCTTGGTACATCATGCTAATGGGTACATGAATAGGTACCCCCCATTTATCACGCATGTCTCTAGATGCAAAATACCAATCAGAGTGTTCTCGGAAAATTTCACAAATATTTTCAGGGTTTTTGGGCGGAGGAGTAGCACAACTTGATAAAACAGAAACAGATAAACACGTAATTGTTAAGACCTTTGCAAAGTACTTCACAGATCAATTTCTCAACTTAAAGACAATAATGACATAATGCCAGATGTTAGCGTTAAATATCAAAAACTAAAATTTTTAAATTAAATATGAACTTATTGATGATTAGATAGTCATATTAGTTAGTGATGTTATTCCCTTAATGTTTCATGTTTTATGCGCTACCTACTAGGTAGTGCTTTTTTTTGCTTAAAAAAACCGTATGAGGAACCATCAGGCAACACCAATAATTCGATTGTTACTCCACTCTCAACTTAATAACGACTTCATGTTTTATGCATTACCTATTAGATAGTGCTTTTTTTTGCTTAAAAAACCGTATGAGGAACCATCAGGCAACACCAATAATTCGATTGTTATTCCACTCTCAACTTAAAACGACTTCATGTTTTATGCACTACCTATTAGATAGTGCTTTTTTTTGCTTATAAAACCGTATGAGGAACCATCAGGCAACACCAATAACTCGATTGTTATTCCACTCTCAACTTAATAACGACTTCATGTTTTATGCACCACCTATTAGATAGTGCTTTTGTGCTTAAAAAATCGTATAAGGAACCATCAGGCAACACCAATAACTCGATTGTTATTCCACTCTCAACTTAATAACGACTTCATGTTTTATGCACCACCTATTAGATAGTGCTTTTGTGCTTAAAAAATCGTATAAGGAACCATCAGGCAACACCAATAACTCGATTGTTATTCCACTCTCAACTTAATAACGACTTCATGTTTTATGCACCACCTATTAGATAGTGCTTTTTTTTGCTTAAAAAACCGTATGAGGAACCATCAGGCAACACCAATAACTCGACTGTTATTCCACTCTCAACTTAATAACGATTTCATGTTTTATGCACTACCTATTAGAAAGAACTTTATGTCTGTATTTTCCTAAAAGTCAGTTTGCTAAACTATAAAATGAAAAACATAAAATAAAATTGAACTAAATATAAAATGAGTACTCTTATATAACAGTAATGTTATTCCCCTTACTAATTCATGTTTTTATGCGCTAATTATATTAGCGCTTTTTTTTATTTAAAAAAGCTCACTTCATTTTCTAAAATATACACTTAACAGCCTATTTGAAATAAATTCAAAATAATTTGAACTTATTTAGAAAAGAACACTCTTATATAACAGTAATGTTATTCCTTAGGTGTTTCATGTTTTATGCGCTAATTTTTATTAGCGCATTTTTTTTGCCTAAAAAACAGTACTCAAGACCATTAAGCCACATAAAAAGCATCGATGTTATTCCGCTTATACCGAGTTAAGGTTCCATCTTTTATGCGCTAATTTTATTAGCGCATTTTTTTATTTAAAAAAGCTCACTTCATTTTCTAAAATATACACTTAACAGCCTATTTGAAATAAATTCAAAATTATTTGAACTTATTTAGAAAAGAACACTCTTATATAACAGTAATGTTATTCCTTAAGTGTTTCATGTTTTATGCGCTAATTTTTATTAGCGCATTTTTTTTGCCTAAAAAACAGTACTCAAGACCATTAAGCCACATAAAAAGCATCGATGTTATTCCGCTTATACCGAGTTAAGGTTCCATCTTTTATGCGCTAATTTTATTAGCGCATTTTTTTATTTAAAAAAGCTCACTTCATTTTCTAAAATATACACTTAACAGCCTATTTGAAATAAATTCAAAATTATTTGAACTTATTTAGAAAAGAACACTCTTATATAACAGTAATGTTATTCCCTAAGTGTTTCATGTTTTATGCGCTAATTTTTATTAGCGCATTTTTTTGTCTAAAAAACAGTACCCACGACCATTAAGTCACATAAACAACCACGCATGTTATTCCGCTCATACCGAGTAAAGGTTTCATGTTTTATGCGCTAATTTTTATTAGCGCATTTTTTTGTCTAAAAAACAGTACCCACGACCATTAAGTCACATAAACAACCACGCATGTTATTCCGCTCATACCGAGTTAAGGTTTCATGTTTTATGCGCTAACTTTTATTAACCTTGCTTTGTCTAAAAAACAGTACCCACTACCATTAAGTCACATAAACAACCACGCATGTTATTCCGCTCATACCGAGTAAAGGTTTCATGTTTTTATGCGCTAAACTTTATTAACGCTTTTTTGACTAAAACAGTCTTGTTAATCATTGAACATAAAACTTAGTTTTTACGTTAGTTAGTCTATTTTTTACGATAAGTTTTCAGCAAATATACGATATTAAAGCTATAATTTTATTAGTCTACATTCATAATTCTAATTATTGATGCCCGTATTACTTCTTATAACTTTTCTTTTTTTTCCTTCAGCATTGCGAGCAAATGAGGCCATAACTTGGTATGCATACGATCAACCTCCTGCCTATATTTTTAATGGCCCTTATAAGGGGTTGGGCTTCATAAATAAAAGTCAAAAATTGTTAATAAATGCTTTGTCGCAATATGAACATAATGAAGTGCAAGTTTCTGTAGGTAGATTTCTTCATGACTTAAAGTTAAAAAAGAATGTCTGTATTTTTGGTTTAGGTAAAACCCCTGAGAGATCAAAGTATGTCACCTACTCAAACACAGCACTCATTCATCGCAACATCCATGTACTAATTAATAAAGAAAAAGCTGCTAAGCATTTATTATCAAAAAGCATTAACTTAGTTGATTTGTTTGAAAAACATAATTTTTCTACCAGTATCGTCGATGGTCGTTTCTATGGAAAGACCATCGATAGTATATTAGCAAAGCACCAAAATAATATTTTAATTCGGCCTTCTTCAGCAGATCGTGCGCTATATAAAATGCTAGAACTTAATCGCTTTGATTTTCTTTTAACTTTCCCAAGTTCTGCAATTTATGCGATAGAAACAGGGTTAATTAGTTCTGATTTTGAGCTTTTAAAGGTTAAGCATATACCCGCTTTCATGAAAACAGGTATTGGATGCAGTAAAACCGAATGGGGAGAAAAAGTAGTAAGAGATATTAATAAAGCTTTAACAGAAATATCGTCTAAACCTGCATACTTTGAAGCATTATCATTTTGGATGAAAGATGAACATGACAAACAAGCGTTTCACAACTTTTTCAAACGGGAAGTATTAGACTCGTATAAATAAGGTAGGCGTGAATTTACGATGCCTACCTTTTATGAAATTACTCACTAAAATATTGCGAGAGAAACGTATCAAAATTAACGGTATCATTAGCTTCAATATCCGCTTGATCTTGCAATGATTGTCGTGCGCTATCGACAAAGTATTGTTTATCGTAGAACTGATAATCTCTTGATAATAATTGCTGGCGATACTCAGATGCCTGCGTTAATGAATAATCAGCTAAACATTGCTCTTTAGTGACTAAAATATCGAGTAACTGTGCTGAAGGTGTTTTTGACGGGTCTTGAATTTTTTCAAACTCTCTTGCTACCGCTTCACTATATTGAGTTGACTGATACGCGTTATCTAATAACTGAGCCACTTCTTTTAACGATGAGAAAAGCGATTGCCCCCACGTTAGAATAGATTTGCTATTAGCAACTCCAGATTCGTCAATATCTGTTAATAATAATGCTGGATCGCGACCTTTTAAGACAACATCGTCCATATTTTTCTCATAAACTTTCTGAGTTTGGCTATCAACTTGCTGGCTATCGACCAAAGCGCAATAAATGAGAAAAACATCTAAGAAATAAATTTGTTCAACACTTATCCCTGTATCAACAAAGGGGTTTACATCAAGCGCACGCACTTCAATATACTCAACACCACGTTCGCCTAGTGCTACTGAAGGTTTCTCCCCTGATCTTGCTACTCGTTTGGGACGGATAGGTGCATATAGCTCATTTTCTATTTGCAGTACATTATCATTAAGTTGTTGGTACTTTCCATCTACTTTAACGCCAATATCACTAAACACATTTGATTTTAAGGCAATCGCTTTTTGTACGCTACTTACATAATCAGAGATATTGTTATAACAAATCTCTAATGAAGTTTGTTCGCTACTGGTATAACCCAGATCACTCATACGTAACGAAGTTGCATAGTCTAAGTAAAGGCTGCCTGTTGCTGATTTTTTAAATGGTAAAGAAGAAGGTTTACCTTGTAAAAAAGAGCCACAAATAGCTGGAGAACTACCAAATAGATAAGGAATTAACCAACAATAGCGTTTGTAGTTGCGAATAACCGAAAAGTATTTTGCTGAAATGTAATCTTGATCACTTAACGTATTATTATCAAGCTGTTTTAATACACTCCAAAATTGCTGAGAAAAAGAAAAATTAAAATGAATACCTGCAATAACTTGCATCATACTGCCATAACGATTTTTTAATCCTTGTCGATAAACAGTTTTCATCGTGCCAATATTAGAGTTACCGTATTGCGCTAACGGCACTTGCGTCGCATCACCAACAAAACAAGGCATACTTGTTGGCCATAATAATTCGCCATCAATATGCTCTAAAGTAAACTTCTGTATGTCTTGTAACTGAGCAATGGCTTGCTCTGGAGATTCGCTCACTGGGGTAATAAATTCTAAAAGGTTTTCAGCATAATCGGTGGTTATTTGCCCGTGAGTTAATGCTGAGCCTAGCTCTTTATAATGTCGATGTTCCGACAGCTTACCTTCGGGCAATATTCTTAAGGCTTCTCGCTCTATTCCACGTCCAATTCCAGTAATAGCGCTTAGGTTTTCTTTTTGGCTAAATGCGTTGATGTAATCGTTTAATGATAATGTCAAAATAATTCCTAGGCTGTTACCTTTGCATGGGTAAGAACGTTTATAGTACTCCCTCATCGCGATATCTCTTTAATGAGGGAGGTTATCTATATTTCAATAGCGAATCATAAATATTTTCATGAGACTCAATTAACTATTTATTTAGCTAGCTTTAACTCAACAATTTCAATCCCGAGTTTTGCTAACTGAGGTCTAACAATTTGACCGTCACCGACCACAATCCATTGCATGGGTTTGGCTAATTCTTTTTTCGCAATGTTATTTAGTTCAGATAACGTTATATTTTTAATAATATCTGATTGTTCGTCACCGTAATTAACAGGAAGGTTAAACTGTAATACTTGCCTTAAAAAGCCACTTTTCTGGCTAGGTGTTTCAAAGCTTAAGGCTTCATTCTGTGAAATAGCTTGTCGCATAAATAAAGCTTCAGCTTCTGACATTCCATTTGCTTGATAATTACTGAGCTCTTTCTCAATTTCAATCATCGAATCATAGGTATGCTCTTTTTTAACACTAGCACCTGCTGTAAAGCGACCTAAGGTTTTACCTGCACTAAAATAGCTTGAAGCGCCATAGGTATAACCTTTATCTTCTCGAAGGTTTAAGTTAATACGACTATTAAATGCACTGCCTAATGGGTAGTTCATTAATGAAGCCTTAAAGTGCTCACCAGTGGCATCAAATGGCATTGTTCTTCGTGTTAACTTAATCACCGATTGACTAGCATTAGGCAGATCTACAAAATAGAGTTTTTTCGGGGTAATGCTTGGCATATTGTAGTCTGCTGATAATGGGTAATCATTACCCTGCCATTCTTTTAAATAGAATAACTTAGGCAATAATTCATTTTTATCAATATCTCCCACAACAACTAAGCTTGCTTTTTTAGGTGAAAAATATTGTGAATAAAACCCCTTTATATCATCAAGTGAAATCGCACTAACCGTGGCAATCGTTCCACTATCAGCAAAACCGATTCTATTTTCAGTACCATAGGTCACTTGCTTTAATGCTCTACCTGCTAAGGTATTGGCATCTTTACTCCCTTGCTCTAATCCTTGTATCAACTGATTTTTAACGCGATCAAAATCTGCTTGAGCAAAACTTGGGTTAAACATTACGTCGAGCATTAATGTTAACGTTGCATCTAAGTTTTTTACTAAGCTACTGACTTGAACATAAGTATTTCGACCTGAGGCACCTACCGAAATGCTACTTCCAAGTAACGCTAACTCATTGGATAATTGCTCTTTAGTATAGGTTGTAGTCCCTTCATTCATTAAGCTCGCAGTAAGTGAAGCAAGACCAGCTTTTTCAATAGGATCTAACAGTGGGCCGCCTTCTAGGCTAAGTAATAAACTGACCGTTGGTGTTTCACTATTTTCTGTACCAATAATTTTCATACCATTAGCAAAGTTTTTACGCCATAATTTTGGTACCTTAACTTGTGGATTTTCTGAAGCTTTTGGCATAACAGAACGATCAAAGCTACTCACGTTTTTCATAATAGGTGTAGCGAGTTTTGCTGTTTCAGGTGGGTTACTCACATCAGGTAATTCAAAACTGTTTGCACGCGCAATAAGTGTTTCCTGCCCTTGTGGCACAATAGATAAAACACCTGCTCCTTTACCTTTTATATATTGTTTAAATACACGCATTACGTCTGCTTTAGTTACTTGATTATAACGAGCGACTTGCTCATTGGTGTAATTAGCATTACCGAGCATGGTTTGATAATGCGCCAAGCTAGAAACTTTTCCTGAAACACTCTGTAAACCATAAATAGTGCCAGTTTCAATACTTACTTTTGTTTTTTTCAGGTCGTCATCATTAACGCCGCGCTCTTCAAACTCAACTAAGGTATCAGTAATAACTTGTTCAATTTTGGCTAACTCCAAACCTTGCTGCGGATTAGGCAGTGCAAAAAAGTTCATTTGACAGGCTAATTCTCGACACGGGTGACTAGTACCTGCTTGTACCGCCACACCTGATTTAACAAGGTTTTTATATAACAGCGACGTTGGGCCGCCACCTAAAATATTTGCTAATACATCAAGAGCAGGCTCATCTTCATGCATTCCATATACGGTTGGGTAACTAATATACAGTAGCGGTAAAGAAACATTATCGCTGAACGAGTAATAGCGGTTTTGCGAAAGCGATATCGCCTCTTTAGCAATATTGTCGACTTCAGGCCCTGTTTTGAGCTCGCCAAAATACTTATTTACCCATGCAAGGGTTTGGGCTTCATCAATATCTCCACCGATGGTTAATACCGCATTATTTGGTCCATACCAACGAGAAAAGAATTCTTTTAAATCAGCAACCGTACCACGGTCTAAGTCGCTCATATAGCCAATAGTAGGCCATGAATAAGGATGTTCCCTTGGGTAAATCATTTGATTCATAGTTTCAGTGAGACGTCCATAAGGTCTATTATCGACATTCTGACCACGCTCATTTTTGACCGTAGCTCTTTGCACTTCAAATTTTTCTTCCGTAATACTGTCTAATAAAAAGCCCATGCGATCAGACTCTAACCACAATATTTTTTCTAATTGATTCTTCGGTACCGTTTGATAGTAATTGGTTCTATCAGAATTGGTTGTACCGTTAAGATTACCGCCACTTTGTGTTACCACTTTAAAATGCTGTTCATCAGCAACGTTTTTTGAGCCTTGGAACATCATATGCTCAAAGAAGTGGGCAAAGCCTGATTTGCCTAACTGCTCTCTCGCTGAGCCAACATGATATGTCACATCAATATGCACTAATGGATCAGAATTATCAGGGTGTAAAATAACCATTAAACCATTATCTAATTGATATTTATTATAGGGAATATTGAGTCCTTCATTCACAGAGGATACAGACTCTAACAAACTAACTCCTGAAGGAAGTACTACAGGCTCTTGCTGGGTAGTGCTACAAGAAAACAATGCATAGCTAGCAAGTAATGTAGTACTCAATTGTGTTAGTTTTTTTACAATGCGTGCTGCTTTTATCGATGAAGGTTTAGATGCTCTATACAAAATAACGTCCAGTTAATAAGGTAAATAGAAATAGATTGATTTATCATAGCAAACAACAACAGCTAGCGGTTAATTAAAATGTTTAAAATTATTGCGCAACATGATGATTTCATTGTGGTCGACAAAGCACCCGGTGTTAATTTTCATGATGAAGGTGAGCAAGGTTCTGGGCTATTTTCGTTAGTTAAAGCGTCTCTAAATGTCGATAATTTATTCCCCGTTCACCGCTTAGATAAAATGACCTCGGGTTTAATCATTTTTGCTAAATCGCTGCAAAGTGCTCAACAATTCGGACAGCTTTTTGAGCAACATCATATTGAAAAATACTATTTAGCCATAAGCGATAAAAAGCCAATTAAGAAACAAGGCCTTATAAAAGGTGATATGAGTAAAAGCCGTCGTGGTAGCTGGAAACTATTACGCAGTCAAAAAAATCCCGCTATCAGTCAATTTCTCTCGTTTAGTGTTGCACCCAAAATACGTTTATTCTTGCTTAAACCACATACAGGAAAAACACATCAGCTTAGAGTGGCATTAAATAGTCTATCTGCGCCAATATTAGGTGATAATCAATATGCGGGGAGTGAAAGTGATAGAGGCTACCTACATGCTTTTGCATTAAGGTTCTCTTATCAGGGAGAGGAATTTGAGTTTGTTGTTAAGCCTAAGTACGGCGAGTTATTTACCCAGCCTGAGATGCAAGATGAAATGACGAAGCTACTAGAGCCTTGGCAACTTAATTGGCCAAAGCTCTAGGTAGGTTTTACCCCATAAAAATCAAAGAATATGCGTTAAACATTAACCCCTGAAACATTGTTATAGCGAATGCCAAAACACTAAGCCGATTGCACTCGGGCAAACAAATTTAGTGTACCAAGGCCATATTTTCCAAAATAGGCTATTCTCAACTTCATTGTTGCCTTCTTTAATCTCTGCAAGTACTTCACTGCGTTGCCAAATCCAGCCAACAAACACACAGCAAAGCATGGCAATAAGCGGTTGACCATATACCGTTGAAGCACTAATCACTAGACCAAAAAGTAATTCAAAGTTCAAAATAATAATAGCGCTTAACAGCAAAATAAAACAACCAATTAACACAGTGGCTTTTTCTCGTTTAACATTATGGCGTTCAACAACAAAAGAAACCGGCCCTTCAAGCATTGAAATTGATGAAGTAAGCGCCGCAATAGACATTAAAACAAAGAAACCAAAGGCGACAAACAAACCAACTAAACCCATACCATTAAATAACGTCGGTAATACGTCAAAGACTAAGTTTGGCCCTGAAATCAGACTACCGTCATCAGCAAATATAGCTACGCCTTGAGCTTGAGCAACATACATGGCAGGGATAATTAATAAACCTGCAAGAAAAGCAATCGAGACATCAATTAAGGTTACTTGAGCGCCTAAGCTAACCAAGTTTTCTTTCTTACTGATATATGACCCATAAATGACCATAACACTCGTGCCTAATGATAATGAAAAGAAGGCTTGACCAAGTGCGCTAATTAATAAGTCAGGTTCAAATACTCGGGAAATATCAGGGTTTAAATAAGCTTTAAAGCCTTCTCTTGAACCCTCAAGGGTAAACACATAAATAATTAATAAGATTAACAAGCCAATTAGCATAGGCATTAATCGCTTAGACCACTTCTCAATACCTTGTTCTACGCCACGGCGTATAATAAAAATGGTTAATAACATAAACAATGACGTAAACAATAAATTACGTGATAAAGATTGCTCAATTAACCACTTACCTGCATTGTCCATATTGGCTAGACGCATCACTGGCTCTATCGCATAAGACATCATCCAACCAGCAATAATGCCATAAAAACTTAAAATCAAAGCTGCACAAATAATACCGCCAAAACCCACAATAAAAGCAAAACGCTTCTGCCATAGAGTACGGGACATTTTTTGCATCGAACTTACCGCATTAGCTTGGCCGTAACGGCCAATAAGCAACTCTGCCATAAAGGCAGGATAAGCTAAACAAAAAGCCAGTACTAAATAAACTAAAACAAAGGCAGCACCACCATTGCTAGCCGTTTGCGTTGGAAAGCCCCATATATTTCCTAACCCTACAGCAGATCCTGCCGCCGCTAAAATAAAGCCCATGCGCGAGCTGAACCCGCCTCTTGAAACACCCATTAAAATACCTTATCAACTAGTGAGAACGCTTGAGTTAAATCTCGTTCTTCATTCTTATTATATTATTCATGCGTTAAGCGATTTTAACCCAGTGCAAAATGGCATGAAGCAGTTAATCTACTGAATAACGGGCAAGATGAACAGTCATTCCCCAAAAAAAATAAAAAAGCCCAACAAGCACGATTAGGTCACTCGTTGAGCTTTTTGTACATCTTAGTACGATAAACTGTACAGTAAGATGACTATTTATAGATAATACCTACAGATAATTATTTATAGTTAAATACTTATAAACGATAAAGGTTATCAGCACTGTCTCTATCAATAAGTCGTACAAAAGGATCTACGCCGGCAAACTTGGGTTTACCTTTAACTCGCAGGGTTATTTCATTACTACCTGTTTTTATTTGATGTTTGGCAAGGTACAAGACAAAATCTTGCGCCGATAAGTCTTCAGGGTCCTCACTGAATAAACCAATATCAATTTCATCAGCGAAATCGATTTCAGTCTCTTTACCTTGACCATCAGCACGCTTTAACGCCGCTTCAATGGTCATAGTGACATCATAGGTATCTTCCTCGCCGTCAACTGCAACAACCTGAACATCGGTAGTTTTCAGATCATAAAGACTAATATGCTCAAATAAGTTGCTAACAAACGCTTGCTCTTGCTCATTGGCATCTTGCTTGATGTAAGCCATCAAATCTAACGTGGTCGGGTACGGCGTACTTTGATATTTAAATTCTGCTAAGAAGTTTTTCAATGCTTGATTTAATCGTTGTTCGCCTAAACGATCTTTTAACGACATCATCACAACAGAGCCTTTACGATAGTGAATATAAGATTGATTTTCACTACGATATAACGGCATTTCTTCTAAAAATTCAACACTACGACCACGTAGGTAGCGATCTAATTCATATTTTAAAAATTTACGAATTTTCTCTTTACCGTATTTTTTCTCCATCACCATTAACGCGCTGTATTGTGAAAGACTTTCTGAAATAATAGCACTACCTTGAACATTAGCAGCGCCCACTTGATGACCCCACCACTGATGGGCCACTTCATGTGCGGTAACATAATAAGCAGGATCAATATTTTCAGGATCACGTAAATCACTAATAAAGCCTATTGTTTCAGAGTAAGGTACTGTATTAGCAAAACTTTGTGCAAAAGAGCGATAACCCGGGAACTCAATAATACGCATTTGTTTATGTTGATAAGGGCCAAAGTTTTCGGTGAAATAGTCAATTGAATCTCGAACCGATTCAATCATTCTATCTACATTCATACCATGTTTTTCATGATAATAAACTTCAATATCTATGCCTTTATACTGCTCTTTTTTAGCCGCCAATTTAGCAGACATAAACGAGTAGAAATTCACCATAGGTGCGTTCATTTTGTAGTGATATATTTTTCTACCATCAACCACTTTTTCACTTTGTAAATAACCAGGTGCAATAGCGAATTGCTCTTCTGAGGTAGAAATTGTCGCTTCAAATTCAATAAATCCGACACCGTTACCAAAGAAGCTTTCATTATAGAATTTGCTATCTTCAAGTTTATTAGCGCGCTTTAGTGGCTCTAATTCATGATTACGTCGATCGTGACGATCACTCAATTGCCAATCTTGGCGATAACCAAAAGTTGGGAACAAAGTATAGTTGTCAATGAAAGTACCATTATTCACTAAGGTAAAATCATTGCCACCATCAGAAAAACCATGATGCGCTCTAACGGCAGTTAACTTACCTGTTCTTACTTCACCTGGTTGTAACGGTTCATCAAAAATGAACCAAGCGGTATCAAAGTCTTCATCAAGTTCGCCTAACTTACCACCTGAAATTTCAACATTCCATTTATCGGTAAACCTTGGTTTTGACACTAGAAATTTTTCAATAGGACTATCCGATGTATTGGTTAAACTTATTTCAGCTAACGCTTCAATAAGACGTTCTTCAGGAAAAATATCAACTTTGGCATGGGTTTTAGTGATCGTTGGAATAGCATCATGAATATGAGCAACATATTTGTGCTCATATTCTGCTTGTGAATCTTCTCGATCATCGGCGATAACATATTCATTGATTACGCGTGTGTTATAGTGAATAACGCTACCCGCGCCAATAAACACAACAAGCCCTGTTGCAATGGCAAGTTTACCCGGAGCCCCTAAATAATAACCAACTTTTTTCATACGGGCTTTTAACGATTGAGCAGGCCCCCTGTGCCATAAAGCGTAAGCTAAGCTCGCTAAAACAACGGTTAAACCAGTCCAATATAACATGTACCAATGATGAGCCGATAAGAATGAACCATAACCATTAATATCTGAATAAAATACCGTAGGCGCTCCAGCAAATTGGAACATATTATGACTAAAACCAAAGTTACTTAGGGTAATAGTACTAATAATATAAAGCACAAATAACAACATACCGACATATTTATTAGAGCTAATCACTTGTAAGAAAAAGGCTAACACTGCTGTTAAAACCAATGGCAGTAAATTAATGTAACCTAAACGAATGATGTATTGCGATAATTCAATATGTTCATGGCCGCGAACTAATTGGTTAATGACTGTTACCGCAATACCAAAAACATACAGCAATGCTAATACTAAACTAATAGCGATAATTTTAGATAACCAGAAGGTAATGTTATTTACTGGCATAGAATCAACAATATCACCCATACCTGAATTACGCTCACGCCAAACAATTTCAGCACTGTAATACGCCAGTACTATCATCATGAGTAAACCTGTAGAGTTTGCAATCAACGATACCATCGCCTGAGTTAAAGGCCAGTTAGGTGTGCCAAACATGGCTTGTGGATCTACCAGTGGCGCTACTAACATAAATATAGTCAGTACTGCTAACACCATAAATGGCGCACTAAAGATAACTTGTTTTATTTCAAACAATATTCTCATGCGTAAATGCGCCGGTGTTTGCACACCTGAGCTTTGCGTTGAAATATTATTCTTTAAAAGTTGAGGTATTTTACGGGTAAAAAGTTCTGATTCTTTCGCCGCTTTCTTAATGGCTTTTTTACTTTGCTTTTTCACTTTATTTGGTAATCGCACTTTCGATCTAAAGCCACCAAATAGCACCATAATAACGGCTGCAATTCCCACCCATAGCAAACGATTCTCTAGCAATATACCCGTTAATTCAATTGGGCTATTGTTTTTATCGAACATAGTCCAGTAACGTGTCACTTCACCGAAAGTGTTAAATGCAAAGGGATCAAGTAAAGCTGCCATAGCACGATATTCTGGTTCATTTAAAAATTGCCCAGAAATAGAATACAAAATGAATAAGCCTACAGCAGATAAGTACACAGCCATCATAGAGCGAAATTTAATGGCTATTGCATAAAAGAAACATGATAAGACAAATAAAGTAGGTAATGACAAATAAAAGTATGCTGTAAAGTAATGACTTAATTCTGTAACACCCAAACGTTCTGGGTCAACCCAACCAACAAGCCCTCCTAACAATGTCCCCATTAAAATGCCTAACGGTACAGTCAAAAAGACAGTAGCAACTACTGCAAATGAACCTAAAAAACGACCTAATTGATAGCTCACTGGGTTGATAGGTTTGCTATAAAGTAATTCTGACATCATAGATGTTTCATTACGTGTTGCCGTACTTGCAACAAAGTTCACTACTAAGAACATAGCGAACAAGCCCATAATTAATAATGTTTGTGCAATAGAGAAAGGTCCATTGTATAAAACATTACCACCACCACCTATTTGAACATTTTCACTGACTGTGGCAAAAAAAGTCAGCAAGAAAAAGATTAAACTTGTGACATAAAACGACGGTTGTCGCGTAAAATAGCGCCATTCAAAGGCGAACATTTTCATTAACATGAGAGGTTCCTTATCCTTTGAATTGTATTACGCGACTTTGCTGACATCAGCTGTTTCTGATGCGTCTTGTCGAGTTTGATTTAGTGTTGAAAAATATACATCCTCTAAGTTTGCTGGAGCTTGCTCAAAACCAGAAGGTACGCTGTCTGCTATAACATGCACGATAGTTTGCCCAGCAAATAAACGTTTAGAAATAACATTAAACTCTTGCTCAACCGCCTCGACTTCATTTTGTGAAATAGCTTTGCGCCATATTTGGCCATTCAAATTATTGGTTAACTCTATCGGATTACCTTGCAACACAATTTTACCCGCAGCTAATACCGCCATATTTGGGCATAACTCACTGACATCATCAACGATATGGGTTGATAAAATAATGGCTTTTTCTTCACCTAAACCAACCAATAAATTATGAAAGCGATTTCGTTCTTCAGGATCTAGACCTGCGGTAGGTTCATCAACAATCAATAAATCTGGATCACCTAGTAAAGCTTGCGCAATGCCAAAGCGTTGTCTCATACCGCCAGAAAAGCCACTAACGGCATTCTTTCTATGCTGATAAAGGTTAGTTTGTGCCAACAAACCTTCTACAGCTTCTTTACGTTCAGCTGTATTTTTTAGCCCTTTCAAAATGGCTAAATGATCAAGTAATTCATAAGCACTAATTCTTGGATAAACACCAAAATCTTGTGGTAAGTAACCTAAACGTTGTCGTAATGCTTGTGGATCATTGAGTACATCAATGCCATTAAACTCAATACTACCGCTATCTGCATCTTGTAATGTCGCTATGGTACGCATCAAAGAGGATTTTCCTGCCCCATTTGGTCCGAGCAAACCAAACATGCCTTTTGGTATTTCAAGGTTTACATTATCGAGTGCTTTAACTCCATTATCATACGTTTTTGATAAATTTTTTATAGTTAACATTATTATTCCTTGCGTTAATTATTCTAATTTTTGTATACGATTCTAGAATAATGCATTGTTAAAATCATGTAAATTCATTAGCTATCGATAACTGTAAGCAACTATGTAAACTACGAAAACCCTCTTAGTTTCTCTTTATAACACTGCATAAAGCAGGCACATAAAAAAGCCCGTTGATACACTGTATCAACGGGCTTTTTTTACTCTCTATTTGTATTAGAGCATGTTGTTATTCTACTTCAGGACGCATATGCGGGAATAAAATAACATCCTTGATAGTTGGTGAATCAGTAAATAACATCACTAAACGGTCAATACCGATACCTTCACCTGCTGTTGGTGGTAAACCATGTTCAAGCGCACGAATGTAGTCATCATCAAAGTGCATCGCTTCATCATCACCAGCATCTTTCTCTTCCACTTGACGTTTAAAACGAGCAGCTTGATCTTCTGCATCATTAAGCTCAGAGAAACCATTAGCTAGCTCACGACCACCAACAAAAAACTCAAAACGGTCTGTAATGAACGGGTTGTCGTCATTACGACGAGCTAATGGTGAAACTTCCCACGGATATTCTGTAATAAACGTTGGTTGAATCAGTAAATGTTCTGCTACTTCTTCAAATATTTCACAAATATATTTACCAGGGCCCCAAACTTTTGCTGCATCGCCTTCTTTCACACCAACTTTTTTAGCTATTGCTTTTAACGCATCAAAACTATTTTCAGGGTCGCGTAAAACCGCTTCATCAAGAACATCGCCATGCTTTTCTTGACCATATTTTAGAATGGCATCAACCATAGATAAACGTTCAAACGGCTTACCTAACTCGTAGAAAACTTCTTCTACAACGTCACCGTCTGCATTCTTAACAGTATTGCGAATTGTTGAAGTACCCAGTACATCTTCAGCAACAGTGCGCAACATGTCTTCAGTAAGGTTCATTAGGTCTTTGTAATCTGCGTACGCTTGGTAGAATTCAATCATAGTGAACTCTGGATTATGGCGTGTTGATAAACCTTCGTTACGGAAATTGCGGTTTATTTCAAAGACACGTTCAAAACCACCAACCACTAAACGTTTTAAGTAAAGCTCTGGCGCAATACGCAAATACATATCAATATCTAAGGCGTTATGATGCGTCATAAACGGCTTAGCTGTAGCACCACCAGGTATCACTTGTAACATTGGAGTTTCAACCTCAACAAAGTCACGACTTGTTAAAAAGTTACGAATACCGTTAACGATTTGAGAACGAATTTTAAAGGTATTACGAGTCTCTTCATTGGTAATTAAATCAACGTAACGTTGACGATATTTTGTTTCTTGATCTGACAAACCGTGGAATTTTTCTGGTAATGGACGCAGCGATTTAGTTAATAACTGGTATTCATCCATATTTACGTATAAATCACCTTTACCTGATTTATGCAAAGTACCAGTCACACCAATAATGTCACCAATATCTAATAAGCCCCAACGTGCTTTAATATCTTTTTGTACTTCTTTCGCTGCATAAGCCTGGATACGACCTGTCATATCTTGAAGTACTAAGAAAGGACCACGTTTAGCCATAACACGACCAGCAACACTGTACTTTTCAGTTTCAGCTTCAAGAGTTTCTTTATCTTTCTCGCCATGTTCAGCTTGAAGATCAGCGGCATAATGCTCACGAGTAAAGTCATTTGGGTGACCGTTAGCAGAACAATTCTCGCGGATTTTATCTAATTTACCACGACGTTCAGCAATGAGCTTGTTTTCGTCTTGTGCACTTTGGTTATCTTGAACCTTGTTAGTCATGTTAATTTCTCTTTACTTATACTAAAACTTACTTTTAAGTTGTTTATAAACCAGATTTTAAACTGGCTTCAATAAATTTATCTAAATCGCCGTCTAATACGGCTTGAGTGTTTCTATTTTCCACACCCGTTCTTAAATCTTTGATTCGGCTATCATCTAATACATAAGAGCGAATTTGACTGCCCCAACCTATATCAGATTTGCCATCTTCTAATTCTTGCTTGCCTTCATTTTGCTTTTGAATCTCCATTTCATATAACTTGGCTTTCAAAAGTTTCATCGCGGTGGCACGGTTTTTATGTTGTGATCTGTCTGCTTGACAAGCCACTACCGCACCAGTAGGTACATGGGTAATACGAATGGCTGAATCGGTTTTATTAACATGCTGACCACCAGCCCCTGATGCTCTAAAGGTATCAGTGCGTAAATCTGCTGGGTTAATATCTATTTCAATATTGTCATCAATTTCAGGGTAAATAAACGCTGAAGCAAACGAGGTATGGCGGCGTCCACTTGAATCAAACGGAGATTTTCTCACCAAACGATGTACGCCTGTTTCAGTGCGTAACCAGCCAAACGCATATTCGCCCGTGTATTTAATAGTACAGCCTTTAATACCAGCAACATCACCATCAGTCACTTCAATCACTTCTGTTTTAAAACCGTGTGCTTCGCCCCAGCGTAAATACATACGCATTAGCATTTCAGCCCAGTCTTGTGCTTCAGTACCACCAGAGCCAGACTGAATATCTAAATAACAATTATTGGCATCTTGATCGCCACTAAACATGCGACGAAATTCAAGCTTTACTAAAATAGCATCTAAACTATCAGCCTCTTCTTGGGCGTCATTGAAGGTATCTTCGTCTTCTTCTTCAACGGCTAATTCAACTAAGCCTTCAATATCCTCACAACCTGTTTCTAATTCAACAATGGTATTGACGACTTCTTCTAATGCACTTCGCTCTTTACCTAGCGCTTGTGCACGCTCTGGTTCATTCCATACATCAGGTAACTCTAATTCACGGCTTACTTCAACTAAACGCTCAGCTTTAACGTCGTAGTCAAAGGTACCCCCGAAGCAATTCAGCGCGTTCACGAATTTCTTTTATTTTATTAAGTATCGGATTAACTTCAAACATAAACCTTCAAACACAAATAACTGACATAAACACTGTTTTAATCTATAAAATTAACAGCTTATAGCAAACAAAACTTATGATATAAAACGGGAAAATAGCTATAAATATCACTGTATTATTTAAAACAGTGATGAAAAAGGCCTAAATAGCTAAAATAAAGGCGCATTGTAGCGTAAATAGTACGGTAAATAAACGAGACAAATTAGATAAAACACAACTAAGATAGAGTAAAACTTGCACCGTAAACTTCAGCTTGATAAACGACTATGCGCAGCTTAAGTCATCAACCATCAATTGAACCGTGCGTTTACCTCGAAATTCATTAACATCTAAGCGATAAACTAATCTAATGTTTTTAGCTGTAGGGTTAGGCCAAGCTTTGACGTCAATATTAAATGCGATGGCATCAAATACTTGGTTCTGCTTTTCAACCACTAACTTTAAGTGCTTCTCGCCAACAATTCTTTGCTGAACTAGTATGAACTCATCATCAAATAATGGCTCTGGAAAATGTTGTCCCCATGGCCCTGAATCACGCAATAATTCAGCAAAAGATAACGTCATATCTGATGCAGGTAAAGCCCCATCAGTGAGGATAATTTGCTGAAGATCTTCAGGCTTAAGAGCTAAAGTAGCTTGCTCATTAAAAACCGTTTGAAATTGTGCGAAGTCAGCTTGCTTAATAGATAATCCAGCTGCCATGGCATGGCCACCAAACTTATCAATTAACTCAGGATAAAGTGTGTCAATGCGTTCTAATAAGTCGCGAATGTGCAAACCAGGAATTGAACGCGCAGAGCCCTTAATGACTTGTTTATTGTCATTTTGCTCTGCTGTATCGTCACTAGCATTAGCAAAAACGATACTTGGTCGATGAAATTTTTCTTTTAAACGACCTGCAACAATACCAATAACACCTTGATGCCAATCATTTTGATAAAGGGCAATAGCATTGGGTAAACTTCCCTGCTCAACCGATTCTAAATTGAGTGATTTCATCACGCGCTCTGCTTCTACTTGAATACCTTGCTCTATTTCTCGTCGCGCTTTGTTTAAATCGTCAAGTTCAGCCGCCATCGCTCGAGCGCTACCTAAATCAGATGCTAGTAAACAATCTATCCCTAAAGACATATCATCTAAGCGACCTGCAGCATTAATGCGAGGACCTAAAGCAAAACCAAAGTCACTGGCAACTAATTGTTGCTGATTTTTACCTGCAATTTCGATAAGTGCCTGAATACCAGGACGCGTTTGACCTGCTCGAATACGTTTTAACCCTTGTGCAACGAGTATTCTATTATTTTTATCTAGGGGTACAACATCAGCTACTGTCCCTAAAGCGACTAAATCGAGTAATTGGGCAATATTAGGTTCCACAAGTCCTTGCTGAGTAAAGTAATCGGCTTCCCTTAATGTTTTTCTTAAAGCCATCATCAGATAGAAAGCAACACCAACCCCAGCAAGCGCTTTACTGACAAAGTCACAATCCGTTTGGTTTGGGTTAACAATAGCATCAGCGTTTGGTAACGTTTGTCCAGGTAAGTGATGGTCTGTCACAATAACTTTCATGCCATACGCTTTAGCTTTGGCAACACCAGCAACACAAGAAATACCATTATCAACCGTGACGATAATTTTAGCTCCTTGTGCCGCGGCTAAATCGACAATTTCAGGTGTCAAGCCATAGCCATATTCAAAGCGATTAGGTACTAAAAAACTGTGATGGTCGCAGCCCATAATAGCTAAACCTTCCATCATTAAGGCTGTACTAGTTGCACCGTCAGCATCAAAATCGCCAACAATGACAATAGGCTCTTTCGTTGCCAAAGCTTGCTGAAGTATTTTGCAGGCTTTCTCTAAGCCTTTAAGTGATGAATGAAGTGTTTTAACGCCAGCTAATTGATTAACAACTAGATTTAAATCTTCAGTAGAATTGACAGCACGAGACGCATAAACCTGCTTAATTACTGGGTGTAATTCAGCAGGTAAATGTTGATCATCGACATAAGTTCGACGACGTATTTGCTTTGGCATTGACTATCCTAAGCGAGTTATAAAGATCAATTTAATGCCTTTCGCATTAAATATTTTTTAGAATTTCTTCTAATTGAGCTGGTGGTTGATAACCAGGCAGCATCATACCATTTTCTAGAATAATCGCTGGTGTACCTGATACACCAATTTGACGGCCAAAATCAAATTCAGCTTCAATGGGTTTATCACAGATTCGATAAGCAACTTTACCGCCTGTTTTCGCTTTAGTTAACGCCGCAGCGGGATCTTCATTACACCAAACAGAACGTAAATCTTTAAAGCCTTCAGTAGGATTACCTAAACGATCACTAATGCCCGATCTTGGGTAAGCTAGATACTGAAATGTAATACCTTTAGCATTGTACTCATCCATTTGTGCATGCATTTTACGACAATAACCACAGGTAATATCGGTAAATACAGTAACAACATGTTTTTCGTCTTTCGCTGGATAAACAATCATATCGTCATTAAAACGCTTAATGCCCTCTAAACGGATTTTAGCTAGACTTTTTTCACTTAAATCAGTGACCGTAGCGCCTAAACTATAAACCTTACCTTGAATAAAGTAGTCACCATTGTAACTAGCGTAATAAACACCTTGGTTGGTAATTAGCATCGCAATACCTGGTACTGGTGTATCTTCAACATCAATAACAGTTAGACCTAAAGTGCGCTTAATTTTTCCCTTAAGCACCTCTTTATTTAGCTTTGTTGGATCTGTGCCTACTTTTGCCATTTCAATTGGCTTATCAACACTATCAAAACCATGCACGGCTGGTGTTACCGCTAAAGTTGATAACGCTGCGATTAATACACAGGCTGTTTTTGTTACAGCATGAGTAATAAATGTCTTGTTCATAATAATTCCTGAATAATTACTTCTTAGAGGATACGGTCGAAAGATAAAATACCTACATATACCAAATTGCCAAACATTATATACGTTAAGCTAGCGATATAGACCGAACATAAGCAATGGAAATTACAGCTATCACAAACATAATGCAATTTATTTATGATAAATGACTTATTTATACGATAAAGAGCAGCACAAATTCTTTCTCTTCTGATAGAATCCTCGGCTGAATTACCTTAATGAGTTTGAGAAAATGAAAATTGGCTTGTTTTATGGCTCTACCACCTGTTACACCGAAATTGTTGCAGAAAAAATTCAAGCAGCCATCGGCGAAGATATTGTTGACCTATTTAACATCAAAGATAACCCGTTATTACTTTGCTTAGATTACGATTTTATTATTTTAGGTATTTCTACTTGGGATTATGGCGAGCTACAAGAAGATTGGTACTCTGTTTGGCAAGATATTAACCAGCTTGATTTAACGAATAAAACAGTAGCGCTATACGGTATGGGAGATCAAATAGGATATACCGAATGGTTTCAAGATGCTTTAGGTATGCTCCATGAACAAGTTGTTGCCCAAGGTGCAACACTAATTGGCTATTGGCCTAATTCAGGTTATGAGTTTGCTGCCTCAAAAGCCCTCACCGACGATAAAAGCCAATTTGTCGGCTTAGCATTAGATGAAGATAGCCAATACCAGTTGACAGATGATCGTATCGCAACCTGGTGTGAGCAAATATTAGTGGAATATAGCGAACTATTATAAAATGGCTTCACTTCACACGAATAATAACGCAAAAGTCACAAAGTTTTAGTAAAAACACCGACAAAGCACTATAATCAGCCCATCTTAACAATTAGTTAAACAATCAGTGAAATATACCTTATGTTTGAGCAGTTCGAACTCGACTCTGAGCTATTAGCCAGTATAAAAAAAATCGGTTATAAAAAGCCAACGTCTATTCAAGAATTGGTGATCCCAGAAGCAATGACAGGTAAAGATGTTCTTGCATCGGCACCAACAGGCACAGGTAAAACCGCCGCCTTTTTATTACCTGTTGCTCAGCATTTATTAGATTACCCACGCTCAAAGCCAGGATTTCCTCGAGTATTAATTCTAACGCCCACTCGTGAGTTGGCGATTCAAATTGGTGAAGATAGCGAGAAGATAACTGAACTGAGTAATATCAAAACGGGTGTTATAACTGGTGGTGTTAACTATGGTAGTCATCATGATATTTTAAATAGCACCACTGACATCCTCGTTGCCACACCAGGTCGTTTACTTGAATACATAGAGAATGAGCAATTTGATATGCGTGACATCGAGATATTAATTCTCGATGAAGCAGACAGAATGCTCGATATGGGCTTTAGTGAAACTATTAATAGAATTGTTGCTGAAGCACGCTGGCGCAAACAAACTATGCTTTTTTCAGCCACACTTGAAGGTGCGGGCGTTCTTCGCTTTGCTAAAGAAGTCCTTGATGAGCCAGTTTTTCTTGAATCTAACCCATCAAGAAAAGAAAAAGCAGTCATTCATCAATGGATTCATTTAGCTGATAACGCACATCATAAATTACAACTACTCATTCACACCTTAAAGCAAGAAGGTGTAACTAGAGCCGTTGTGTTTGCCAACAAACGCGAAACCGTTCAGCACTTATCAGGCAAACTATACGCAGAAGAATTACCCTGTGTTTGGCTTGAAGGAAAAATGCCACAAGACAAACGTAATAAAGCCATTGAACGTTTAAAAAGTGGTGAGATCAGCGTATTAGTTGCTACTGATGTAGCAGCGCGTGGTCTTGATATTGATGATATTACCCACGTTATCAATTTCGATATGCCAAGAAAGGCAGATATTTACTTACACCGTATTGGTCGTACAGGTCGTGCAGGTAACAAAGGTACCGCTATTTCTTTAGTTGAAGCACACGACATGCCGGTTATTGGTAAAGTTGAGCGCTACATGAAAGAGCGATTATCTCGCCGAATTATTGAAGAGTTACGCCCTAAACATAAAGAAGCTAGAGTTGCGAATAAAAAAGCTAAAGCGAAGTTAACACCTGCACAGAAGAAAGCTAAAGCGAAGAAGCAAGCTAAAAAAGCATTAAAGAAAACCAAAAAGGCCAAATAACCTTTAAAAATACCTTTAGCGTTACACTTTTATGACAAAAGAAAAACGCGATGAAATATGACTGTCATAAAGTAATGATGAAATCCGCCTATAAATTTAATCAATCATGCGGCCAACGCTTTAAGGATGAAGTTGACGGCAATTTGCCACTTTTAACTTTATGACAGTTATGATTATGCAAAAAACTAGTAGTACTCAATCTCGTAAACACACAGATAACCGAACAGTCAAACATAACCTTTTATCAAGTGTTATAGTTACCAGTCTCCTTATCACATCATTTATTGCTCAAGCTGAAGATTCAAGCTTTGAAGAGGCATGGCAGTATGTTGACCTGTATAAAAATGAACAGGGAGACTATTTCAAACTATCAGGCCGATTACAACTTGATTCAGCATGGAACGATGCTGAACAAGGCGAATTTAATGATACTAGTTGGCGACGTTTTCGATTTGGTTTCAAGGGTAAAATAGGTGAATTAACGGGTGCTTTAGAAGCAGATATCAATCTTAATAAATCATTCTCAGATAGCTACAATCGGTTAACCGATGCTAACCTTAGCTGGGCAATGGATGATAGAACTAAGCTGACTTTCTTAAAGCATTCTGCTGGCTTTACTATGGACGGCAAAACATCCTCTAAAAAGCTACTAACACCACAGCGAAACAATTTAACCAACAATTTATGGTTTACAGCAGAGTACTTCACGGGTGTGAGCGTTAAAGGTAAGCTAAACGATGGTTGGACATATAACACAGGTGTATTCTCTAGCGATGATTCAGACGAAATAGGCTTTAGCGATACTAGCTATTTTGCTTTATTTTCTGTCAGTAAAACGCTCAGTAAATCTAGCTTATGGGAGCAAGGTCTAGTGAGTGTAGATTATGTTTACAATGACACTCACGAAGCAGGTAATACTCGAGATTTTTCTCAGGTGATAAGTTTTTCGTCTAAATTTAAAAGCAACAAATGGCATCTTGATAGTGACTTTTCATACGGCAAAGGCGATTTAGGACAAAGCGATGTTATTGGTTTTGTGATCATGCCTTATTACCAACAAAGCAAATCGATTCAATGGGTAAGCCGATATACTTACCTCAATAGTAAGAATGAAAACGGTGTCCGTTTAGCGCGATATGAAAGCAGCGTCACCTCAGGTCGAGGTGATAATTACCAAGAGATTTACGCAGGTGTAAATTGGTTAGCCAATGGCCATAAGTTTAAAATTCAAGCTGGCGTACAATATTCAACCATGAATGATAAAGCCAATGATGGTGGTGAGTATGGTGGCTGGGGCGTTAACTTAGCCTTAAGGACGTACTGGTAAATATTTATGAATGGTTACAAGCCTGTGCAATTGGGTTTTTACTATAGCTATACCTTGCCTTTTCTTTTCGTGCCTCTTATGATGCATTCAACGATTTAACTTTTGGCTGCCTGACGGTTATTTTAATACTCAGGAGTTAGCCACCACATGGGATTTTTAAATGAAAAAAGTCATCACATTAGTATTAACCCTCTTTGTTCTTAGTGCCTGTTCCCCTGCTATAGGCAGTGATGAGTGGTGTGAACAAATGAATGAAAAACCCAAAGGTGATTGGACAGCTACCGAAGCTAAAGACTTTGCTGAGCATTGTATTTTCTAACGATAATAATACCATTTCGTATAAAGACGTGTTCACCTAGAACGACATAAGCGACATGGGGATAACAGTTAAATACTAGAATTTACCTCTAGTTAACTGGGCAAGGGTTGTAGTACTCATTTTTTGATAGGGTAATGGCTTCTTCAATAAGAAGTTGCTGCGCTTTATATTCTCCATGGTTGATTGCACTATCTAGCCAATACTCAAATAACCCCTCATCAAAGGTCGATAAAACAAAACTGTCATTGTGCAATGTTGACCAGTTATCTCCTTTTTTCGCTTTAGCCTTCAATAAGGCAACTAACTCATCATTACCTTCCCTTTCATATGCCTTTTCTTGAAATTGAATACCAATAACATTGGCAATATGTAAACTAGCGTTATACTCCATCAGTTTACCCACTTCTAAACATAAAAAATTTTCTTGCTCTGATAAGTGTTCATTATTCAAACAGAAGTTTGCCATTTCTGAAATCCAAAGTGGCTTGGCGGCAAAAATACCAATACTTGCTATCACTCGGTGAGATAAATGAACGTCAAGTAACCCCTTTGAAGTACGCATATACAATGCCAAATCATTATAGTAATAATCATTAAACTCACTGGCTTTAATGGCGTTACTCATAGCATCAAAGGCCATAGACTCATTCTTTTCAGCGAAGTAGTAGTTAGCTAAATGCAACCACAACGCTGAATTATTACCTTCAAGTTCAATAGCTTGAGCAAACAAATCGTCATTACAGCTAATTTCTCGATCAGAGCAACGACCAATAATATCGAGCATTAATGAAGGAGACTCTAGTTGGTTATTCTTATATTCAATAAGTAAATCAAATCGTTCTTTCTCATTAAGGTTATGATCAAAAAGAATAGCGCTTAATTGATGCTCTGGAGAAGAAGAGTTTTTTAATTGACTGATAAAGTCAGTATGAACTTGTTGTGGATTTTGAATTTGAGGAACAATAACATCGGAGCAATCGTAAATATAATCGCCTATATTATCTTCTTCGTGTTGAGCCTTGTTCGCTAAAAAATTTTGTTGATTTAAACTTTCTTGAGTAATACTTTGCTTAGCATTAGTGGTTTTAGTTATAACTAACTCATGTTTATTGCTATCTTCAAGCCTTAGTAAATATTCAATTAAGCTTTCATTATAAAGCAGTGCGATAAATATCATGCCAATACTTATCATCAGTAAATACTTTACTTTTCCTCTCTTTCTCACACTTCATCCTTGGGGTTAATAATAACAGTGCACTGACATCTCAACTTACTAAAATGACGAATCGTTCAGCTTTTAAGAAAGCGCTTTTGGTATTTATGTACCAACATAACAATTAATACAACGAAAAAGTAGCCTAGAAATTGCCCAAACAGAAGAATAACCATTTTGGGAATAAAGTAAGTTTCTTCACTAAAAAAGCTCAACGCGAACATCGCTGGGGCAGCAATAACTTCATAGCCAAAGAGAGTACTAGGTACCATATAATAATTATATAAAAAGGCAATAAAACCAATGCCCATTCCTAACACTCCAAAGAGAGTTGCTTTTTGATAATGCGAGAAAGACGATATATTCATATGGAAGGCGACTTCTGGTTTTATGACGATTAAGCGAATTATTTAGTTACTTTAGCAAATAACATTTCATCAAAATATTGATTATTTTTACAAGAGGCTTTACTTAACTGTCCCTCTAAAACAAAGTTATTTTTCTCTAGAACTCTAATTGATGCATGGTTTATAGATACTACTGAAACAAATAATCGAACTAAAGCATGATGTTTAAATAGAATATCAACAAAGAGTTTAACGGCTTCAGTGGCGATACCTTTGTTCCAGTAATCCTCACCTAACCAATAGCCTAATTCTGCCGAGCATTGATATTCAAAATCACCTCTAGAAGCAGAAATACAACCAACAAAAGTGCCGTTAAATTCTATCACTTGAATAAGCGAACTTCCTTTACAATGATTAACCCACCATTTTGCGTCAGCTTCGGTATAAGGTTTAGGAATGGCATCCGTAATATATTGTGTCACTGTAGCATTGTTTAAATACGACTTTAACAACGGAATATCTGACTCAGTAAAATGTCGAAGAGAAATCAAGGTAATGATCCTTTACTACGTAGTAAATCACGGTTTATGACAATATAGCTTCTTAGAATAAAACCGTTGAACCTTTTAAAGCGCTACACTTAATCAAGGTTCAACTGCGCTACTTAGACTTAAGAAGTTAAATATTTAACCAAAAAGCTTGCCCAATTTCTTTTTCAGTTTATCTTCAGCTTTGTCTTTTAGTTTATCTTGCTGTTGTTTTATTACATCAGAGTTTTTCAACTCTTCTAGTGACTGATCGGTATTAGTTAAAATACTTTCAAAATTGATCATTTCATCAGCATTCGCACTATTTAGATCTAATGCCTCACTGACTTTACTATTAAGGCCTGTAGAGATACCACTTTTAAAGCTTGATAACTTATTGGCAACTTGCTGCTTAACCGCGCCAGAAAGGGCTTTATCAAGTGATGATGACATTGACAAGCTTGGTGCTAAAATATCTCCACTGGCTTTAATCCCAAGATCTAAACTATCCAATGTATTTAATGTTTCAAGCATCACTTTTGTAAACTTAGTTTCCGCTTTACCATCATAATTAGCTTGAGTAATTTGAAGGTTAGCATCTGATACCAATTCGCTATTAAGTACACTATAACTACCAACACCCGCTAACAAACCTGAAGTTAAATTGAGGGTTAACGCTTTTGAGTTAGCAATCTCACTTTGAGGGATATTTAAGCCACTTATTGACCATTCACCTTTACTGTTGAATGTTCCTTCTTGCGCAATAGTGAACTCACTTTCTAATGTGACTTGCCCTTTCACTTTTGATGAGACCAATACCTCACTGGCTTTGTTTCTATACCAGTGTTGATGCGTAATTTCATTAAGCGTCACAGAGAAGTCTCCCTGTGGTAACTCTAAAGACAATGTCCCTTGCTTTAATAAAAAGTCAGGCAAAGGATTATCTTCTTTAAAAGAAATAAAGCGTCCTTGAATAAACTGCTTTTCTTCAAGCGCTTCTGTTGAACTGTTCCCTTTTATATAGGGGCTTAACAAATTATAAATATGCTCTAAGCTTTGATAGTAATCTCTCGCTTTTTCACCAAATAAGATATGAGCAAAATCTTCAGCATCTATACTACCTAATTGATATTTGTTTTCTATTTCTTGCCAATCTTTTTCAGGGGCTACTTTCAATGCATTTAACTGTGAAGAAATTTTTGTTTTACTCTCGTTAAACTGTTCTTTTGCTTTTTTAACCGCAAGCTGATCTTCTTTAAAGGACGCCTTAACTTTATCAAAGTCAGCTTTTAACTGCTCTAAATCGTCAAGAGATTTAATCTCTCTATCAGTCAGCGCTTTAACTCGTTCTTGATAAGCTTTTAATTTAGCTTTTGACGGTAAAGAATCTTTTAACGACTTAAGCTTTTCTTGTTCTTGTTGGTAGGTAAGCTCTAATTGCTCAGCAGCTTTAACTGTATGTAAATTACTATTCGCTAATAATGTTTTACTGTCAGGTAATGTTAAATCAAAATCAGGGAGCTGATCAGATAAGCTGCTACCTTCATTAGAGTCAGGCTCTGCTAATACATATACAGCCCCCGTTTTTGCTCTTTTTTCATTGAGCTTTAGTTGCTCAACGGCAAACGCCTCTATGATTATTTTTCCAAACAAGTACTGCCATACATCGACACTGGCTTTGGCTTGTTCAAAACTAAACAAGTTAAGATTAGGAGCTTCTTTATCAGTGACTTGCATACCATTAATGGTAATGCTTACCGGTGAAAAATTAACATCAACATGATCAATATTCACTTCTGCACCAAAAGAAGATTCAGCCGCGGTGATAATCCCTTTCTTAACTAAAGTACCTGCAAATAAATATACAAACGCACACATCAACGCGACTAAGGTGGCAAATACCGCTATACCTTGCCAACGAATAAAACGGCTCATAAACCTGTCCCCATCGTATTACCAGAGATACCTAAGTAAATTTTATAAAACTTAGACGCTTTCAGAGCTTGTACAACCTTAAACTTTTGGAAGAAAGCCATGATATGTACACGGTATTTTGCAATTAATACCTTAGCGACAAAATAAACCGGTATTGATAAAGCTATTCCCAGAACGATAGCCCCAAAAGTATAGGTATGATGCCAATGTGCTAATTTGAACCAAGACAATTGATACATTTCGGTAAATAAAGGATTCAATGCCTCAGCGGTGAGTAATGACTCACCTACCCAAACGGTAACTGGTGATAAAAGGTAACTTAACGCTGAAAAAAAACCGACTGAAAGAATAAAACTGCCCAAGTGAACTTTTATTAACAACACAAAAAACAATATCACTAAGTTATGTAAACTAAAAAAAGGGGCTAAGGCAAAAATAAACCCGAGTGCAATCGCTAAGGCAATCTGCCTTATGGAACTATCACTATTAAGTGCATGAAATAATTTAGCAAGTAGCGTTAACATATTGCCTCCATGTAATTGTTATCAAAATTTAGAAAGTAGAAGAAAGTATCGCGACTAGCCCTCTTCTTTACGTGTAAATACCCAATCGTTACCTTTAGAAAAGCTTTCATTATACTTGTAACCCGCTAAATCAAATTGCTTTACCTGTTCAACATCGGTAATTTGATTTTGAATAATATACCTTGCCATTAAACCGCGCGCTTTTTTAGCGTAGAAACTGATCATTTTATATTGGCCATTCTTCCAATCTTTAAAGGCTGGAGTAATAATATTAGCATTTAAAGACTTTTTCTTAACTGACTTAAAGTATTCTGTTGAAGCAAGGTTTATTAAGGTCTCTTCCTTTTGCTCTGCCAAGGCTTTATTCAATTCATTCGTGATAATATCACCCCAAAACTGGTACAAATTATCGCCACGAACATTAGCCAGTTTACAGCCCATTTCTAAGCGATAAGCTTGCATTAAATCTAGCGGTTTTAATAAGCCATATAAACCTGACAATATACGTAAATGATTCTGCGCAAAGTCAAAATCTTGTTCAGAAAAACTTGCCGCGTCTAAACCAGTATAAACATCACCATTAAAACTCAGCACCGCTTGCCTTGCATTTTCAGGGGTAAATGGTAGAGACCACTCTCCAAACCTAGCGGCATTTAATCCGGCTAATTTATCACTTAATTTCATTAAAGAAGCGATTTCATCTGGTGTTAATTTTACACAATCATCTATTAACAACTGGCTTTGCGCTAACAACGTAGGCAGGGTATATTTTTCAGTCGCGGGGGTTGATTCAAAGTCTAATTTTTTTGCTGGGGAAACAACTAGTAACATAACAAGATTATTCAGCCTAAGCCTTATCAATTTGTAGGAAGAGTAACTATACCATAAGCAATTCAACTTAGAACAGCTTCACTAAATTGCTATAAAAATAAAATCTATTATCAAAAAATAGTAATTTCACCAACTTTTTCATTAAAAACTAGGATATAGTGCTTTTTAAATAGCACATTCATTATATTATGTTGTAATATTTCAACAGCTACATTCTCAATGAAGTCAATATAACCAAAATGGTTATTAAATAATTCCCAAAAGTAAAAGGTCTCATCATGACAAACTCTTCTTCACAACTAGCTCAGCTAAAGAAAATGACCACGGTTGTTGCCGATACAGGCGATATCGAAGCCATTGCTAAATTTCAGCCTCAAGATGCTACCACTAACCCTTCTTTAGTGTTAAAAGCCGCTGCTTTAGAAAATTATCAGCAATTACTGAGTGACTCAGTTGCTTGGGCAAAAGAACAATCTGATAATGCAGAACAACAAGTCATTGATGCTGCCGATAAGTTATCGGTACTTATTGGTTTAGAAATATTAAAAATAATTCCAGGTAGAATTTCTACTGAAGTTGATGCGCGCCTATCTTTTGATACGAACGCATCAATAGAAAAAGCACATAAGCTTATGGCTATGTATAACGAAGCAGGTATAAGTAACGACAGAATTTTAATAAAATTAGCTTCAACATGGGAAGGTATCAAAGCAGCTCAAGCGTTAGAAAAACAAGGAATCAATTGTAATTTAACCTTACTATTTAGCTTTGCTCAAGCTAGAGCTTGTGCAGAAGCGGGTGCCTACTTAATTTCACCTTTCGTTGGCCGCATTTTAGATTGGTATAAGAAAGATACAGGTCGTACTGATTATGCAAGCAATGAAGATCCTGGTGTAGTCTCAGTAACAAGCATCTATAACTATTACAAAACCCAAGGTTATAACACCGTTGTTATGGGCGCTAGTTTTAGAAACACCGGTGAGATTCTTGAACTGGCTGGTTGTGATCGCTTAACCATTAGCCCGCAATTAATGGATGAACTAGACAGTAATACTGAAACTGTTGTTCAAAAACTAAAAACGGCAGTGCCAAATCCAGCGAATGAGTCTCCCTTAACAGAAGCACAATTTCGCTGGGAAATGAACCAAGATGCAATGGCGACTGAAAAGCTAGCAGAAGGTATTCGAAACTTCGCCATTGACCAAATTAAACTTGAAAAGCAACTCGCTGAGATGTTGTAAAATACGCCAACCAGCTTGAAATAACAGCACATAATGTTGAAAAAAACGCATATTTTGTAAAAAATGTGCGTTTTTTCATTTTAAAGCGTAAATATTTGTGATATTAAAGAGATGCAGTTGTTTTTATTTTTTAGGAAATAAGGGGCGCTTTATGGATAATAATAACCAAATGTTAGAGTCAAGAAACAAACCAACCACCAACCGTGCAACGTCGACAAAAAAAAGAAAGTGGCGTGAAATTGAGTTACTAAGAGATAAGTTCCAACTAGAAAAAGAACTAAGGGTTTATGAAGATTCCTTAGAATATATGTTAGACGAATTCTAATTCGTTTCTCATATTTCAATATTTAATATGCATATTAAATATTGCACCAATAAAAGCCGTTTTTAAATAAAAACGGCTTTATTATTTGTAAGCTTCAATCACAAAAATAATACCATTAAACAACGTTAAAACAATTAAAAGCAGTAACGCTTTCTAGCTTGCTAATATGTTATTACGTTGTAGTGGTCAACTAATTTTGACCACTTCTGTAGGCAAAATGTAATTATAATTCAGCTTCTAACTTACTCGCTTTTTAAATTTTCGAGAAGCTAAACCTAATGCGGCTATTGTAAAAATAGCAAATGTAGAAGGTTCAGGCACAGGGATTGAATCAAAACTTAACGTTAATGAAGTTATATTTTCTGGATTTGATTTAGAGTCGTATGTTCCCCAAATAACGCCTATATTATTAGGATCATCTTTAAATAAAAATCCCGCATGTGTCGCATTAGCATTAATGAGTGTCTGAATAACAGAGGATACATCAAATTCCAGCCTATCTAAAATGCCATCAGTAATAAACGTTTGTTGAAAGATATCTGTTCTTCCCCAGTCAGCCAATTCAACACTACCATTGGCATTATAAGCAAAGAGATCAATCCCCATACCTGCATGTGTTGTAAACTCCGATATGCCTAAAATTGCCGAACTTACCATAGCACCCGCTGAAAAATTTGATAAATCAAATTCAATGACGGTTCTGACATTATTAGGTGAGTACACCTCATTACGATTCCAATTACCAATGCGATCTGCGATGCCATCATCGTTAAAATCCCAAACACTAGCATCTGCATCAGGAGTTAATTCAATTACTCCTGCGTTAGCAATACCACTCAATGCTATGGTACAAATAGCAACAACAACTTTTAAAGATTTACTTTTCAATAGTTTTTTTTTCATTATTTTAGTCCTTTATTATGGAAAATAGTTAATTAAAATATCACTGTAAATGAATGCAACAAACAAGCCACTGTATAATGTATACCCAAAAACAATACTTTAGACTATGTGGATAATAATGACCTTGATATGTGTATAAAATATTGACATTAACAACTTAGGTTACAGAATTTGTGAAATGTATTCACAATAATAAAATATCTGGGACGTGTTTATTTTTGTTGATATTTTTGTGGCCATCGAGGCAGATTTCTTGGACCTATGCTCCCCATTGATAACAAAACCAGCGTAGATAGGCGTATAAATAACTTACTCAGTCACTTTGCTTGTACCTAACTTCTGGTTATTTAGATCAATTAACAACTCATTGACTTCTTTCAAACACCCGTTTAAATTTAACACTCATCTTCATGTCGGCTAGATACTTTTCCCAATGACAAAAACAACGCTTAATTTCGTCCATGCAAATGGTTTTCCTTCAGGCAGTTATCAAGCACTGTTTGATAGTTTCCCTGAAAATATCAATGTCATTGCCCTTGATAAATATGGCCATCATCCTGACTATCCAGTAAAGAACAATTGGCAACCTTTAGTTGAGCAACTCATTAACTTTATTGAAGAGCAGCATAAAATTGCCGAGCCTGTTATTGCCGTAGGTCATTCTTTTGGTGGCGTACTCTCCTTTATTGCCGCATGCCAGCGTCCTGACCTATTTAAAGGTCTCATCATGTTAGATCCGCCAGTATTTACTGGCTCAGTTGCCATGATGGCAAAAATAATTAAAAAGACCCCATTAATTGATAAATTTAGCCCTGCTGGTAGAGCAAAGAAAAGACGTTCTCATTGGCCTTTAAACACAAATGTAGCCGAGCTATTTTCTCGACGAAGTTTGTTTAAAAACTTTGATCAGCGTTGTCTAAATGATTATGTGAAACATGGTATTATTGAAAAAAATGATCAGCTAGAGCTCGCCTTTAGTGCAGAAATTGAAGCAGAAATTTTTAGAGACTTACCGACCAACTTGAGTAGCTACAAAAACAAACTCACCATTCCAGCCAAGCTTATCTATGCCGAACAAACGGATGTGTGCCCAATACACTTTTTCGAAAAATTCGCAAAATTAAATAAAACGTTGCACCTCGCTAGTGTACAAGGAGGCCATATGTTTCCACTTGAAAGACCAGAAGAAACGGCCCAGTTAATCATGGATACGATTAAAGAGTTTTCATGAGGGCCTGTTGGCCTTTGCTAAATAACGAGCATAAAAAACGCAGCTAACGCTGCGTTTTTTTATTAGTGATTTTTAACAAGACAAAATAATAATGAATACTGTAGCTATATAGTAATAATACAAGGCATTTGCACGGAGTTGACGCTAGTCAATGAGTACAAATAACGACGTAGTATTTGCTATATAGCAAATGTATTGATTGTTATTGGCCTTTAATTTCACTTAAGCCATTATAAACGGCTTTATCACCTAAGAACTCTTCAATTCTTAATAATTGATTGTACTTAGAAACTCGATCAGAACGACATAGTGAACCTGTCTTTATTTGACCTGCTGCTGTACCTACCGCTAAATCGGCAATGGTTGCATCTTCAGTTTCACCGCTACGGTGTGAGATAACTGCGGTGTAACCAGCATCTTTAGCCATTTTAATCGCGGCTAATGTTTCAGTTAAAGAACCAATTTGGTTGAACTTAATTAAGATTGAGTTAGCGATGTTTTTATCAATGCCTTCTTGTAAAATCTTAGTGTTAGTTACAAATAAGTCATCACCTACAATTTGTACTTTATCGCCTAATAATTCAGTTTGATATTTGAAACCATCCCAATCTGATTCATCTAAACCATCTTCAATCGACACAATAGGGTATTCATCACATAGTTTGCCTAAGAAATCAGAAAATTCATTTGAACTATACTGCTTTCCTTCACCTTTAAGGTCGTAAATACCTTTTTCACTATCAAAAAATTCTGAAGCGGCACAATCAAGTGCTAAAGTAATATCAGTCCCTAGCGTGTAGCCTGCTGCTGCAATTGCTTCTTTGATTACCGCTAACGCATCAGCATTTGACGCTAAGTCTGGAGCAAAGCCACCTTCGTCACCAACTGCCGTATTTAAGCCTTTACTAGATAATACTTTTTTAAGTGCATGGAAGATTTCAGCGCCCATACGTAACGCTTCACTAAAATTTTTAGCGCCAACAGGTTGAACCATAAACTCTTGAATATCTACGTTATTATCTGCATGTTCGCCACCATTGATGATGTTCATCATCGGCACAGGTAGGCTATAAACACCTGGTGTGCCGTTTAAGTCAGCAATATGTTCGAATAATTGAACACCTTTGTCTGCTGCTGCCGCTTTAGCAACCGCTAAAGAAACGGCTAAAATAGCATTAGCACCGAAATTTTCTTTATTCTCAGTGCCATCTAAATCAATCATTAACTTATCAATAGCTGCTTGTTCAAGAGCATTTTGACCAATAAGTGCTGGTGTAATTGACTCTTTAACTGCGGCAACTGCTTTTAAAACACCTTTACCTAAATAACGTGCTTTGTCACCATCACGTAGCTCTAACGCTTCACGAGAGCCTGTAGAAGCACCAGATGGCGCAGCGGCACGACCCCAAGCACCAGATTCAAGGTAAACATCTACTTCAACAGTTGGGTTACCACGAGAGTCCATGATCTCACGAGCTAAAATATTACTAATCTTTGACATTGTCTTTCCTAAGTTCTACTTAATATGGCGTTCTACAAGTTTAGAACGAATAATATAAATCGATTTAACACACGTTATTTTGCTTGTTAAAGCAAAAACCGCAGCAATAGCTACGGTTTTAAAATAATCAATCTTATTAGTTTGACTGCTGTTTTTGCAACTCAAAAGAGGCTGCAATAAAGCCTTCAAATAGCGGGTGTCCATCACGAGGAGTTGAATTAAACTCGGGATGGAATTGACCTGCTACAAACCATGGGTGATCAGCAATTTCAATCACCTCGACTAATTTCTTATCTGACGATAGCCCCGAAAAAACTAAACCAGCTTTGCTTAATTGATCGCGGTAGTTATTATTTACCTCAAAACGGTGACGGTGTCTTTCATTAATGGTTTCACTACCATATACGTCGCAGACCTTGGTACCTTTCACTAGGTGACACAATTGCGAACCTAAACGCATAGTTCCGCCTAAATCTGACTGCTCGTTACGATATTCAACTTGGCCTTCTTCATCTAGCCACTCACTGATTAAACCAATTACTGGGTGAGCAGTTTCGGTATTAAATTCTGTACTATGAGCACCTTCGAGGCCAGCTACATTGCGAGCGTACTCGATCAACGCAACTTGCATACCTAAACAAATTCCTAAATAAGGTACTTTGTTTTCACGTGCATATTGTGCGGCTAAAATTTTACCTTCAACACCGCGTTCACCAAAACCACCTGGTACTAAAATAGCGTCAAGATCTTTAAGAAGATCAACGCCTTTCACTTCAAGGTCTTGTGAATCGACATACTTGATATTAACAGTCACTTGGTTTTTTAAACCGGCATGCTTAAGCGCTTCATTCACCGACTTATAGGCATCTGGTAATTCAATGTATTTACCGACCATACCAACAGTTAATTCACCTTTAGGGTTCGCTTCTTGATAAAGAACCTGTTCCCACTCACTTAAATCAGCTTCTGGTACATTTAAACCAAAACGCTTAACCACAAGTTCATCTGTTCCTTGAGCTTTTAATGATGCAGGGATTTTATAAATGCTGTCAACATCACGCATTGAAACAACCGCTTTTTCTTCAACGTTTGTAAATAACGCAATTTTTGCTCGTTCCGCATTGGGAATAGGTCTATCTGAACGACAAACTAAAATATCAGGAAGAATACCTATGGAGCGTAAATCTTTAACTGAGTGCTGAGTAGGCTTTGTTTTAATTTCACCTGAAGCGGCAAGATAAGGAACAAGAGTAAGGTGCATAAACATGGCACGTTCACGCCCTACTTCTGTTGCTAATTGGCGAATCGCTTCGAGGAAAGGTTGTGACTCAATATCACCTACTGTACCACCTACCTCAACCATCGCAATATCGTAGCCTTCAGCACCTTCTACAACACGACGTTTAATGTCATTGGTAATATGAGGAATAACTTGCAACGTAGCACCAAGGAATTCACCTTTACGCTCACGCGCTAAGATATCCTGATAAATTCTACCTGTTGTGAAGTTATTACCTTTGGTCATTTTGGTACGAATAAATCGTTCATAATGACCTAAATCAAGATCTGTTTCTGCGCCATCTTCTGTCACAAAAACCTCACCATGTTGAATAGGACTCATGGTACCAGGATCAACATTAATATAAGGATCCAATTTTAACATGGTAACTTTTAAACCACGTGCTTCAAGAATTGCTGCTAAAGAAGCCGCTGCAATACCTTTACCAAGAGACGATACAACACCGCCAGTTACAAAAATATATCTAGTTGTCATGTGCTACCCAGAAGTCAGGAAAAACAGAAATTTTGTGCTGGAAATTACTTATACTACTATCGTTAAATAGTTTAGTTTAAAGAAGAGTATAGTTGAACCAGCAGGACGGGAAAGTATTATACTGAAAAGCCACACGAACGACAATAAGAACCATGCCATGGTGACAAAATAGTTATAAAAAAAATTTTAGTTAAAAATTATTAACTGTTATTCTTCTTTACACTATTTTTGAACTGCCATGTTCTAGCTCATTTAAAAGAAAGAGATTTAACTTAATGACTATAAATGATGTGAATAAAACACAACAATTATCGCACGTACTTAATGCTATCGACAACATCAATAGCCAAGACCCAAACCTTAGTGAAATAAATGGCGAGCAAAGGCCTAAAGAGCTTCTGTATGGTCAGCGAATGACAGCCTGTCTTGAAGAATTTTGGCCTGACGCTAATGAGTTATTACAAATAGCCGTTCGAGCTCAGCATATAAAACGTTGGCACCTAAAACGTTCAGAATTTGAAGCAGGTAAAGCAGGATACTATGCATGGCGTATAGCCCAAGGCAAGTTTCACGCTGAATTAACCTCTGAACTTATGAAAGAGCATGATTACTCTGAAGAAGATATTAATAAAACCGCCAGCATATTACGTAAAGAAAAGCTTAAAACAAATAGTGACACACAAACGCTTGAAGACGTCGCCTGTTTAGTTTTTCTTCAACATTACTTTGACGAATTTGCAGCTAAATATTCTGAAGAAAAAATAATACGTATCGTACAAAAAACCTGGGGTAAAATGTCTGATAAAGGACATACAATCGCCTTATCACTTACTTTACCTGAACACTTAGCTGCCATTGTTGCTAAAGCACTCGCCTAATCAGTCGTTAATATGGTGAGCTATTAAACAGCGATATAACATAAGAGCAATAACCTCACTGTTATTGCTCTTGATAAAATAACTCATATACGTTCAATGAATCATTTTTAGATACCAATACTGAGGTACGCTCAATTTAAGACAACGTTAACGATTAAAGTGTACCTGAACCCATTTATTTTTTTATTTTAAATTCGATGTTAAGAGGTGGTGTAATACGCTACACCAAAAATTAACGATGAACGCTATAGTCTCTTGTTATGGGCTTCATACCTTTAATAGTCTTCTGTAGCAAGTCACTTTAACCTTAAAAATATTCTAATATGCTTGAATTAGTCACCCCTAACTTCAACAACACAGCAGCAATACAAGTACAAGAGAATTGGAACCAACAACATAACATTAAAGAATATTGTATACGCTCTGTTTGCGTGATATCTTTTTGTTCGCTTACACTGAGCGATACATATTATTAACAGCAAGAAATCGCTTCACTAAATTGTTGTTATTACCTAATTTAAAAGGAATTTAAATTGATAATACTAAGAGCAATAGCTCTGTTACCCTGCTTGGCGACATCTTTTATACACTTCGATGTTTTCGCGAAAATAAATACGCTTCAAACAAAAACTTACCTGAATGAGAGGTTATGCCTCTCTTTTCATAAAAACAGAAGGACATTTTATGTTATTTGAAAGGCTTCAAATTATCGGATTGTTAAGTTTAATTATCATAGGCTGTGGTAGCAGTAGTGATGAAAATATTAATAATGAATTCCCTAATGATGATAAAGAAAATATTATTGAAGAAGTAATCGTTAATATCGAACCAATCGATTCTATATGGGTCTCAGGGTCTGAAAATGTGATAACCCATTGGAATGAGGATATTTTAATTCCATCAGTGACAGGATTATTAACCCTTAATTTAGACGATAACGGCTATATTGATGAACAAAACTTAATAGTGGAACATCCATCTTACCTAGTTGAAGTTCAAGGAAATACAATAGCTTCACTTCAAGGTAATAAAATTATATTTTACCATTATGATGGTTTAACACTAAATGAACTCTATCAAACAGAGCCAGAAGAGTTACGACAAGTGCCTTTTACATCGCAAAACAATTGCTTTTATTGGGTAGCATTAAATAAAGTATCTTCCCCATTGAGTACCGTTAAGGAAATGTGTCATGTTGGTGGGGAATTTATTAGTAACAGTATCATTACCACCGACAAGCTAATCAATAATATTATTGCTTTACCAGATAATCGCTTCGTCACTACTAGTACTATTGATTCTAACAACTTTATTTCTTTGTATAAAAAAGAAAGTGATGTTTTTCAAATTAAATCAACTGTTAAGGAAGATGGTGTATCGATTTTATTGGATTTAGAATATAAAAATGATTATCTTTATGCGGATTTAGGACCTACTGACATTCCTGATCACCAAGGTGAAGGTGGTTTTATCAGGTATAATTTGGCTGGCAACACCATTAGCGATAGATTAAAACTATCAGATATAATGACTGATAATGCTCAGTATGATCACATAGCAGTTAGTCCTGATGGCATCATTCTAGCTAATGATAAAAAACTAAAGCACTTTATTATATCAAACGGCATTATTGAAAAAATTGTTTATGCTGAAATAGAGAATAGTATCAGTTCAGTTTATGTTCATGGTCATTATATTGTTTTAGTATTAAGAGATCCGCCAAGCAGCTTTAGTACAGGAGTTCATGGGGCTTCTGGTGTGCATATTTATTCTTTAAAAGAACTGCTGTAAATAAATTCATTGATAAGCACTTCTTTGTTCGATTGGAAGTGCTTAATTACTGATTACATCAATTAACAAAGCAAACGAAACAAAGAGAGATATTAAGTGAACTATATTAAAGCTATTTACTTAACGGCAAGCGCCATAAAAATATAAAAGGTCCTATCACTAACGCAATCACTAATAATGTTAGCGGCCAACTTTTTAATAAAAATGCTGACCAAACCACCGAGAGGACAATAGTTAACAACGCAACTCGTTTTGCTTTACGAGGAATACTACGGTGAGTTTGCCAATCATGAATCATTGGGCCAAAGGTTTTATTCGCCATGAGTTTTCGCTGTAATCGCGGAGATGATTTAGCAAAACAAGCTGCAGCAACCAATAAAAAAGGTGTGGTAGGTAATATAGGTAATACAACGCCAAGTACAGCTAATCCAACAAATAGCACCCCCACGAACTTAAGTAACAGCACTTTACCTTTTTTTGCCACACCTTGATTAATCGTTTGTTCCATATATCATCCTGCTCGATTAAAGCATTAAAGTAACAACAGGGTTAACTTCTCACTTTAACTTTATTGTTAGTATCTCTACTTTGACGAATTAACTCATTATCAGCGTTATGACTTTTATCTTTTGCTAATTCTAACTTAGCTAAACGATCATATAACAACACATTAACTGATGCTGCTAAATTCATACACCCCTTTGTTGGCACATAAACCACTTCATCAGCACAATCTATAACTTGTTGGCTGATGGTGCCATCTTCAGGTCCAAAGATATAAACCGCATGTTCTGGGTGCTGAAAATGTGGTAACGGTGTTGCACCTTCAACTAAGTCTACACATATAATTTTAGTCGTCTTGGCAAGATTATCCAGTGCACCAACTAAATCAATGAAACTTTCAACACCACTTAATGGAATGTTTTGTCTCGCTTTTTTAGTGTCCGTTGCCAGTTTATTACTGGTATGTTTTGCAGCGTATTCATAACGTTTACCTGTATAAAGCACCTGCGAAACATGATAACAACCTGCTGCGCGCATTACTGCACCAACATTACTGGGGCTTTTAGGGTTTGTTAAAGCAATGGTTACCTGTGCAATATTTTTATCATCACCCATTTCATTACCCTGAGTTATGATTTCATGCGCTTTTGTTGTCATGATTTTATTTTCTCTTTTGCTTTAACTTGAACCCAATATTGCTCAAGCATCTCAATATATATTTCATTCGAGTATAGTGCCTTTATAAACAAGCACTGAATTATAGAAAATATTCATCCTGATAAGAAGAGCTACCACCTTTAAAATAAATTTATATAAATGCACCACAAAAACAGAATACACTGCATGCGATACATAATATTCAATATACATTTACGTAATATACACTTTGTGTTACATTTCAGATTCCAAGGAAGGCAAACATATAGCGTTTTTTGTACTGGCTATTTATCAAAATAATTAATAAGGATATTTATGAGTTTTCAAATTAAGCATCTATTTCTTGCAGTGCTTTCAATAATACTATTTTCTCCTAACACTACCGTTATTTAGTGAACATGCTGGTGGTGCTGAACGTACAGAGTTCAACTATCATGATAACGACAGCACAACGGTTTTCGTGATTATGACGCCAGCATAGGTAGATATTTACAAAGTGACCCTATTGGCGTTAATGGAGGCATTAATACCTATAACTATGTGTTAAGTAACCCATTAACCTTTATTGATATTTTGGGATTAGGGCCAAAAGAAGGGGATACAGGTGGTGGGCCTGGTGATGGTAGTTCACCATGTGGTTGTTCGATAAAAGGAGATGTGATGGGTGGAACAAACTCAGGAGCAATAACTCAAGAGCAAGCAGACTCGAACGACCAATCTATTAGTAATGCAACAAATGATGTGCCCCTTGTATTAATTGGGGCTGCTTTAAAGCTTACTCCAGGAACAAGTGCAGCAGCAGGGTTATGGTACATGGCGAATTCACAGCATTACTGGAAAGCTGGTGATAAGCTTGTTCTGAGTTATTGGTATAGTGAAGGTGGTGATGGAATAATCACAGAAACAGTACTATCAAATGGTTCTAGTATTATTAGTTCAAACACAAATTCTTACTGTATGGAGGGATAATATGAATCGCTTTTTATTAAGGTTATTTGAAAGTATATTCTCTGTTTTTAGCTTTTTATTTTTTCTGAAAGTTTTTGACTATTTCAGTTCATTGGTTGCTATCGGGTTGATTTTTTTATGGCTACTTGTTTTTTGGCGTTTTCTTATTTTGAAGAGAAAACTCTCTAAGTGTTAGCTTAGTTGTTACATTATATCGATAGCGGCGAATATATCCAATGGCTATGTATTGGCATAACTTGAAAGTAAACTTGAGATTTTATGAATTAGTGAATGATAACTCAAAAGGTATTATATCAACCTTTCAAAACATTGAAGTGAATATTGAGTAGTGTCGAATGGTAAGTGAGGTCAGGTACATAGTAATTAAAGAACCTGACCTGTTTATTAATTATAAAATAATCCTTTTTGACGTTAATAACGGTATTAATACCTATAACTATGTATTGAGTAACCCATTAACCTTTGTTGATATATTCGGGTTAGGGCCAGCAGAAGGTGATACTGGTGGTGGGCCTGTTGAAAGCGGGAGTAGTTGTAGTTCAATATTAACTCCTCATCAACTTTCTAGTTGGGGGATCACTCTAATTTCGGCAAGCGACCAAATAATTATAAAAAATAGCATAACAGGACAAATTTTATCCATGCTTCCCAAAGCAGCTAATATTCTTTCAACGGGAGTTAATTTACTTGATGCCGCTTTAGCCAATGGAGTGGTAATAGTTGTAATCGAGAGGAATCTTAAGGACTATTACTTGGCACGAGATACTAGCAGGTACCTTGAATTACATTCAATGGTAAACCAAAAAAACTATTTAGGAGCTGTTATTGGTATAGTTTCCGACGGAAATGAATTTAAAGATATTGGAGATCTTTTACCATGAAATATTTGTTAATACTCGTTTCAATTTTATTTAGCCTACTTTGTTCAGCCAATGAGGAAATTAAAAATTATCAAGATTGGAGAGTATCAGCTATTAAAGGTGACTTTTCATGGGTGGATAGTTTATCTAAAACTGATTTGGTAATGATAAATGAAACTAAACAAGGCTATAATTTTATAACCAAGCTTTTTTCTGATGACTGCAATAGTAAATTATTAGAGCAGCTTTTAAACAAAGGTGTATCCCCTAAATTACACTCCAAATATGAATCTTTAGGTCATTTGGTAATACCTCATAATGGAAGCGGTTGTTTAAAAATAATATTTAATAATGAACGTGAATCTATTCTGCATTCACAGAAATACGCGACTTCCTTACTGAATCACGCGATTCTTTGGAAAAACCATGATGCAATAAAGTTTATTTGCAAATTTAATGTTGATTATAACGCCAAAAACGAACTTGATTTAAGCGTCACTGACTTTGTCAAGAAGCAAAATATTCCACTTGAAGTCCTGAGTAACTGTATGAAGGACAATAGTCGAGAGTCAAACAAAATGTAACACCTGGTTTACATTGATATTAAATAAATGGGGTCATGGGTCAGGTACACATTAACAAAGTGGGCCTGATGAGGGTGGTTCATCATGTAGTTATAATTTAGATATAGAGCACAACAATATTTAAAACTCATAGCTCAATTAGCAGAGGCTTATCAATACCAAGCAGGGATGATTGCGGCTATAAATAATGGTTACGACCTAGGTGATAAATCTGCTGTTCTTTTAAAAGCTGCAATTGATATCGGAATTAAAGATATTAATCAATATATGTTAACTAATACACATATACCTGCAAGTTATACCTCAAGGATTATAGACTGGCCTAATTTGAAGATTAACTGGAAATTATATGGGACAGTTAACGATAAGCCAGAAGATATTATGGTTAATTTTATCAAAAGTTTATAGTAAGGGATACACATGAAATCGACAGTTATATTGTTAGTAGTTATGTTAGTAAATAGCGGCGTATTTGCTAAAGAAATAGGTTCATCATGTCCAAATTTTAAATTTACGTTTTCGGAAAGCGAACTAGTAAAGGTAAAGGAATTTCTTGCAGGGAAAATAGAGCGAAAAGAGCCTCCAAGTAAGGTGGTCCTTGCAGCGTCAATAGGTGATATTAATTACATTAAGTCTCAAGAATCATTTGACTCTTTATTTGAAGCAATGTATGTCACTTTATCTAGTGATATGGAGTTGTTCAATGAACTTTTAATATTACTTAAACCAGAAGACATTAATAAACGGTCTAAAGAGCAGGTTACCTTGCTTATGATGGCTGCAGATTGCGGCAGGGTAGAAGCGGTAGCTCAGTTATTGGATTTAGGGGCCGATATAAATATGAATATTTCATCCTCTGGTATTGATGCGCTGAATATGGCCGTAATGAACCGCGATACTGCTATGGTTGAATATTTATTGGACAGCGGAGCTAGTTGTAAAAATTCAGTTTATCAGAGTGGTGTAACGGCTTTAGAGCTATCAAAAAAACTTAAATCAAATAATATTACTAAATTACTTGAGAGATGTTTCAGTAAATAATAAAACTTTATGATAAATGAGGTCAGGTACAGATTTTATAAGGTACATATTTAACCTGTGTGAACCTGACCTGTTTATTAATTATAAAACAACCCTACTGACGTTAATGGCGACCATTAATACCTTTAACTATGCATTAATGTCGCTGACTTTCATTAATATATTAGGCTTAGTATCAGAAGAAGATGGTACGGATGGTGGGCCGAATAATGATGGTTTACCATTTGGTTACACTGCTAGTAGTACCACTGCAGGTAACAGGTTTTGAACCTGCCAAATTAACAGGGGCAGACATTTATATGGAGGGCTGGCGATAAGCTTGTTTAGGATAATCATTGAAACACTATTATTAAATGGTTCTCATGTTACGAGTGCTAGTTCTATTTAATACTGCTGTGAACAACTGATTTTTGGCGTTTACTTTTATTAATTATAAAACTCTCTAAGTGATAGCGTTATTTGTCAATACAGTACAAATATCAAGTACATTAATCAGGACAAAAAATGATTTTTTGCTCCTGCATCACTTAGTTTAACCAACTAATATTTGCCCATAACTTGGGCGTTAGAGCTAAAGAAAAAAAAGCTTTGAATAAATCATACTTATTACTACCATTTACAATTTTTGTAACTTCCTGCGCATCAACAACTAAAGTTGAAAACACTAAAATTAGCTATATTGATCTTTCAGGTAAAGAGCAAGTTAAACTTATTGAAGAATACTGGACTGTTGCTAAAAAAATAGAACCAAGATACCCGATATTAGCTGCAAAAAACAACATATCCGGTTGTGTTGATCTGATAGTCGGTATTGATCAAAATGGAAAAGTTAAGGGGTATAAAGTCCGCTCTTCATATCCTAAAGGTGTATTTGATAAAAGTGCAGCCGCCGCTATAGCTAATTGGAAGTGGCAACCTACAGAGAAAAACAAGGGTAATATGCCTGTTTTAACTTCAGTCCGCATGGACTTCTCTACTCAACGTACCCCCACAGGCGCTAAGTTCCTTGAAAACTGCCCTAAACATGAGGCTTAGCCTAGTATCAACTTTGAAGTGTATAGCGACATAGAGCAAATATTGTAATAAATTAATAATAGGGTCAGATACACTTTCAAAAAGAACTTGTCCCTATTTATTAGATCCTATGCTTACCTATGCAATATTTTGATCATCAAGCATTTCATTACCCTGAGTTATTATTTCATGCGCTTTTGTTGTCATTATTTTATTTTCTCTTTTGCTTTAACTTGAACCCAATATTGATCAAGCTCTTCTAAATCATGACTTTCAAAAGCTTTGCCAGACAGATTAGCTAGCTCTTCAACAGCATTGAAACGTTTGGTGAATTTCTGGTTAGCCTGTCGTAGTAATGTTTCAGGATCTTCTTTAGCATGTCGACACAAATTAACAACAGCAAACATTAAATCACCTAACTCTTCGGCTAATAACTTAGGTTCTTTCGGTTCTCGGTTTAGTTCCTCTTCGACTTCTTGCACTTCTTCCTTAATTTTATCAAAGACATCTTCAATATTGTGCCAATCAAAACCAACATGCGCACAGCGTTTTTGAATTTTGGCCGCCTGAGAAAGTGCTGGCAAATTTTTAGGGATATCAGCTAGTATCGTCGCTGAAGTATTAGCATTAGGGCTTGAGTTTTGATGCTTTAATTCACGCTCAAGACGCTTTTCATTTTCCCAATTTGCTTTTATTTGTTCATCTGTTTGCAGATCGGCACTACTAAACACATGAGGATGTCTGCGAATTAATTTTTCGCAAATTGCAGTGATAACACTATCGAGGTTGAATAACTGTTGCTCTTCACCAAGTTGACTATAAAAAATAACTTGAAAAAGTAAGTCGCCTAATTCTTTCTCAAGCTCGGCAAAATCTTGTTGTTCAATAGCATCAACGACTTCATAGGCTTCTTCTAATGTATGACGAGTTATTGAAGCAAAATCTTGTTTAACATCCCAAGGACAACCTGTTTCTGGATCTCGAAGTTTAGACATGATCCAGCGTAATTTTTCAATTGATGGTGCGTCATTTATCATGGTTTAATTTCTTTTATCTACTTACTAATTACTCAAAGGGTATAGGTATTAATTTTTTATGAGTTACCCTAAAGACGTTTAACTTCAATAATATCATCTAATTGGCGTACCTTTTCTAAAATACGCATCAGAAGCTCACTACTAGAAACTTCCATCTTCACGGTCATACTGACGGTTTGCTTTATTGAGTCAGTATTACTTTCCATACCAATAATACTGACACGCTCATTGGCTATTATGGTCGATATATCTCGCAATAACCCTTGTCTTTCACTGCCAACAATAAATGCAGAAGCTTGGTAACTCCGTTGGTTCTCATCTCCCCATTGTACTTCAACTTCTCGCTCTGGGTGCTGATTCAATGAGTTGGCTAATTGCTCGCAATCTTTTCGGTGTACCGAAATACCTCGGCCTTGAGTAATAAAACCAGCAATATCGTCACCAGGTACAGGCTGACAGCATTTCGCCATATGAGAGAGTAAATTACCTACGCCAGAAACAGTGATACCATTACTGTCTGCAGACACTTTTTTCTGAGGTGAACTATGTCTAACAAGGCTTTGAGGATCAATCTCTTCTTTGGGCTTAAGTTTACTTTCTGCTTGACTAAAGAAGTTCATTACCTGCTGTAACCGAGCATTACCAGAACCAATGGCCGCAAATAAATCTTCCGCAGAGTTCATATTAAAGCGCTTAGCTGCTGCAACTAAGTCGACTTCTACAAAGTTATGTTTAGCCACTTCGGCGTCAAATAAGTCTTTTCCATGCGCAATATGCTTATCGCGATCAAGTAGTTTAAAAAAACTTTGCACCTTTGATCTTGCGCGACTGGAATATATATAGTTTAAATTAGGATTCAACCAATCACGGCTAGGGTTAGGCGTTTTACTGGTTAAAATCTCAACTTGATCACCGGTCTGTAATTGATAAGTAAAAGGAACGATTTTTCCAGAAATTTTTGCACCAATACAACAATGACCAACATTAGAATGAATATAATAAGCAAAATCTAAAGGTGTCGACCCCATAGGTAAGTCAATTACATCACCACCTGGGGTAAAAACATAAATGCGATCTTCAAACACTTGGCTACGTAACTCTTCTAGCAGTTCCCCACTTTCAGCAACATCGTCTTGCCATTGCAAAATTTTTCGTAACCAGCTAATTTTGTCATCAAAACTATTCGTTTTACCGCTAGCATTACCTTCTTTATAACGCCAGTGTGCCGCAACACCCATTTCTGCATCTTCATGCATTTGCTTGGTACGAATTTGTACTTCAACAGATTTCCCTTCTGGGCCTAAAACCACCGTATGAATAGATTGGTATCCGTTAGTTTTTGGTGTGGCGACATAGTCTGAAAATTCTTTCGCTAAGTGTTGCCACTGTGTATGCACAATACCTAATGCTGAATAACAATCTTGTATTTTTTCAACAACAACACGTACTGCTCTAACATCAAACAACTGTTCAAAATCGAGTGATTTTTGCTGCATTTTCTTCCAAATACTATAAATATGCTTTGGTCGTCCGTAGACTTCGCCATCAATATTTAATGCAATCAATTGTTGGTTAATAATACCAACAAAGTCAGCCATATACTCTTCTCGTTCAAGCCTTGTTTCATCAAGTAACTTAGCTATTTTCTTATATACTTGGGGATGTAAATATCTAAATGATATATCTTCTAGTTCCCATTTTAACTGACCGATACCCAGCCTATTTGCCAGTGGCGCATATATATTGGCACTTTCTTTTGCAGCGAGTACTCTACTCTCTTCGTCACTGTCTTTCTTTTCTCTTAAATCACATAAACGCTCAGCCAGTTTAATCACCACCGCACGAACGTCTTCAACCATGGCAAGTAGCATACGCCTGATATTATCGATGTTATTTGCTGATTGTTGTTGCCTTAACGCTTTAATTGCCGCCATTTGTTCAACACCTTGGCATAATGACAATATTGATGATGAAAAGTGCTCTTCAACTGTTTCAATATTTATCAAATGACTCTCTAACAACGGGGTTAGAAACGCCGCAATAAGTGAGTCATCATCTAAATTGAGCGAGGCTAAAATCTCAACCATTTCCATCGACTTCACCAATTCTCGACGAGGTTTTTTTTCTTCATCGTGATAAAAGTCAGCCATTATTGCCCACATAGCTGAAATAGCTTCTTTTTTACTTAGAGTTAACTCAATAGAACTAAGCCATTGTTGAAAACTATTTACTGTAATTTGGTGAGATTTTCTTACCGAAACCATAGGTTGTCCTTCAGGTAATAAATTTTTTAAGCACGATTAAACAATACCATAGACTCAACATGCTTAGTCTGAGAAAACATATCAATAATAGAGATTTTACTTAATATATAACCATGTTCTAGGAGTACTTGACTATCTCTTGCTAGCGTAACAGGGTCGCAACTTACATAAAGAATGTGGCTAGGATTTACTTTAATAATATACGGCATTGCTTCTTCTGCACCTGCTCTAGCAGGGTCTAAAAGAACTTTGTTGGGTAATTGTTGATTCAATGCAACAAACCAAGGCTGAGATTGCCAGCTTTCGTTTATATTCGCTTGGTAAAATTGACAGTTTTTAATGTCATTTTGTTTCGCATTGTTAGACGCTTTATCAACCATCGATTGCACGCCTTCAACACCGATTACTTGCTTTACTTGTTTAGCCATAGCAAGGCTAAAGTTTCCTAAACCACAAAAAAGATCGAGCACATAATCATTAACATCTAAATCAAGCCAATCCATAGCTTGAGCGACCATTTCTTCATTAACTCCCTGATTAATTTGAATGAAATCTTTTAGTCCAAAGCCAATAGTGACACTGTTATTTAAACTATATGAAAATGGCGCATTACGAGAATATTCAACTTTCTCTGTGAAATACTCTGTTAACGCGATACACGCTTCTCCATTATCAATAAAAACCGCATAGTTAAATTCGTCTGCAAATTGTCGCCAAAGTCCAACATCGTGTGCATTTAGCTTTTTTAATTGCCGTATGTTCACAATACCTTGAGAAGACAACTCCCCTTGTAAGCTAGCCCAAACTACATCAATATGACCAATGGCTTGCTTCACTGACAAACGTTCTATTAATGCTTTTAATGCCATAAAAATAGCTGATAAGGGCTCAACTAGAACAGGGCAAGATTTTATTGGTGTTAAGTGACTACTTCCTTTTTCTCTAAAACCAACAATAGGTTGGCCATGTTTATTAAATTGCACACCAATTCTTGCTTTTCTTCGATAATGCCAAGGTACACCTTTAATTGCCGCTTGCCATGGTAACTGCTTCGAAACACCTTGTCGGGCAAATAAGTCAGTCACTTTATCTTGTTTAAATAGTAACTGCTGCTCTTGATTAAGATGTTGAATATCACAGCCACCACACACAGAAAAATGCAAACACTTTGCTTGTACTCTTTCTGGGTTAGGGGTTATAACCTTTAACAACTTACCTTTGACAAATTTATTTTTTTGCTCAATCAGCCTCACCTCAACAACTTCGTCTTTTAGCGTCTCAGGGATAAATAAAGGCTTTTTTTTATGTTGAGCCACACCGCAACCGTTATGATCAAGTCGCTCTACCTTCACGGTTAAAACTTGACCTGTTGCTTTGTTTTGCTTTGTTACTTTAAAAAAGTTTGCCATCTTTACCCTATCTCGTTGCTTGGCGCTATAATTTGACGCAAGCTTATGACATTATGTCTAAATCGGTTACTGTGTTAATGCTGTGTTAGCGCGTTTTGCTAATCCATATTTTACACTAAGTCAAATAGAAAAGTTCAAGAGAAATGCATAAAAAAAGTTTAAAAGACTGGGTCATTTTAATCACCATTATTCCAACAGGCATTATTGCCTTTGGTCTGGCTGGATATTTTTCTTATAGCCGACATATTGAATTAGACAACTTCATCAATCAAAGAGCCTTTAGTATTATTGAACCTTTAGCGATCATGAGCAAAGAGCCTCTAATCAATAAAGACAGAGAACAGTTACGACAATTAATTGGTTTCACTCATCGAACTCAATCAAGTATCGTTGATAGCATTGTCATTTTTACCAATGATAATCAAATATTCGTCACCAGCGCTTATCATGGTAATACGGATTTAATGCGAATAAGACAAGGCGGCCGTCTAGTTGATTACACTCAACTGGAAGAAACAGATGAATTTATTATTTACCGTTCGCCTATTCTAGAAGAGCAACTACCCGTAACGACATTACAAAACAAAAAGTCGCTTAATGATTCTGCCTATTATTCTTCAAATAATACTAATAGTGTTTCACAACCAAAACAGCTTGGTTATGTCGCGATTCAGGTGAATAAGAATAGATTAAAGTTCGAACAACAAAGTCAAACCATTATTGCTTTTTCTATAGCGCTATTAGGTACCTTACTTAGTGCGCTCTTTGCCTTAAAGCTAATTAGGCAAGTGACTAAACCAATTAAGTCGATGGTTCAAGCTATTGATAGAGTAAGAGAAGGTAAATTAGAAAGTAGAGTTAGTGGTCAGTTAATGGGCGAGTTGAATTTTTTAAAGGCTGGCATCAATGCCATGGCACAGTCGATACATGGCTACCAAAACGAGATGCAAGCGAGCATTGATCAAGCAACCATTGATTTACGAGAAAGTTTAGAGCAGTTTGAAATACAAAATGTTGAATTAAGTATTGCTAAACGTAAAGCGCAAGAAGCCAACAAAGTTAAATCGGAATTTTTGGCCAATATGAGTCATGAATTACGAACTCCGCTAAATGGTGTTATTGGTTTTACCAGACAAGTGTTAAAAACACCATTATCTGATAGTCAACGCGATTATTTACAGACCATAGACCGCTCAGCCAATAACTTGCTAACGATCATCAATGACATTCTAGATTTTTCTAAGCTTGATGCAGGAAAAATGGTGATTGAAAGCATACCATTTTCTTTGCGTGAGTCTCTAGAAGAAACGCTTGCGTTACTCGCTCCTGCTGCACACAAAAAAGACATAGAGATATCAATCAACATCAAGCAAAATTTACCTGACTCTCTCGTTGGCGATATTATGCGTATCAAACAAATTGCCACTAACTTGATCAGTAATGCGATTAAATTTACGCCTCAAGGCAGTGTTGAGATTGATGTCACAAGTGAGCAAGTGAATCAAAAACATATCTTATTGAAGTTGGCGGTTACTGATACCGGTATTGGTATGACAGATAAACAGCAGCGAACAATTTTTGATGCCTTTACACAAGCAGATCAAAGCATTACCCGCTTATACGGTGGCACAGGCTTAGGGTTAGTAATATGTCAGCGCCTTGCAAGAGAAATGTCAGGTAATATTGGTTTTACCAGTACCAAAAACCAAGGTTCGAGCTTTTGGTTTACCTTCCAATGTGAAATTAACCCAATGCCATTAATTATTGAGTTAGATAATCATCACCTTGCGAATAAAAGTATTTTATTTTATGAAGAACACGACCACTGTCGAGATGCGATTAGCTCTACCTTAACTCATTGGCAAATGAATGTTACCTCTGTGGTAAATATCCATCAATTAGAGCAAATAGTCGCGCACGCAAAAGAAGAAGGTTTATCCTACGATTATACGCTTATTGGTCATAGCAAAACAGCAACTGCACTAAGTGAATTAAAGAAAATTATTACCTTAGTAACACCTATTACGCCATCAATACATCTCGCATTAAATAGTAACTCTCCAAGCTTACATGAAGCATTAACAGCTAATGGCGCAATAAACTGTCTTAGCAAGCCTATCAATGCATCGAAATTAAGTAGGGCGCTACAACCCTTAAATGATAATAAACAGCCATTTTCTTCGCTACCTGAGAAAAAAATATTACCCATTAAGGTGCTAGCCGTTGATGATAATGAGGCAAATTTAAAACTAATCAAAGCACTATTACTAGAGCAAATAGCAGAAGTAGTGCTTGCTGATAATGGCCATGATGCAGTTGAATTATGCAAAAATGAGCACTTTGCCCTAATATTTATGGATATTCAGATGCCCGTAATGGATGGTATCAGTACATTGAAGTCTATTAGGCAAAATAGCGTAAATGATGAAACTCCCATCATCGCAGTAACTGCACATGCCTTAAGTGGTGAAAAAGAAAAAATGTATCAACAAGGCTTTAATGCCTATATGACCAAACCCATTGATGAAACCATGCTACGTCATATCATTTATGAATATTGTGATTTTTCACATTTCATCACTGAAAAAGAACAATTGCCAAACAATATGCCACCAGAAGGTATGCAAACGGATGAAACCCCATCAATGAAGGAGAATACCGTTATTGATTGGTCGTTAGCATTAAAGAGGGCTGCCAACAAAGTTGACTTAGCAAAAGAAATGCTAGAAGGGCTAGTTGAAAGTCTACCGACTACTCATGATAGTATTAATGAGGCCATATCAAACAATGACACTGAACAAGTCAAACGTTTAATACATAAACTGAATGGGGCTTGCTGTTATACAGGTACACCAAACTTGTCTAAGATTACCACTCAGCTTGAAACGCAATTAAAAATAGGGGGGAGCTTAACAGAATTAGAGCCTGAATTTATGGAGTTTTTTGAGCACATAGAACAAGTTATTAATAAAGCACCCTCAGTACTGAAAACTCTTAATGCAAAAGTAACATAATAACTAAAAAGGTATAAATAAAATTAAGTTAACTTTGATCCCAGCATAAAAAGATGCCTAATTAAACAAAGTTAACTTATCTTATTTTAATATTTGGCGAAGTGTTAATATCACCATCTTCAGTAATCACGGCAACACCACCGCTACAAGTCAGCACAGCTATACTGCGGCCTTGTTCATTCCTTACAAAAGATAATTCATAACCAAACTTCCCCAAACTACTGGCTGAAAACTTTTGCGCAAGCGAAAGCTTATTCCACCAAACTGATTGCTCTGGAGCTTCCGTTCTCCTTTCAATCATCGGTTTTGTCTGTGATTGCATGACATTCTCCACTCAGGCGTATAATTAATCTGCACCTTATCAAATTAAGTGTAGACTAGTTATCTGAGAAAAAGAAAGTTGGATGAATACTTTATTATCGCTTTTATCGATTAAAATATAGGCAACTCAAAAAAACAGTGATAATTCAAACAGTAGCCTTTGTTTAAAAATTATACTTTTATTGAGATAAAATTACGGTTGCGGTTGCATAGTGAGTTTCATCGGCAAGTGAAATATGCCAATGGTTGGCTCCAAGAGACTGTGCAATCGTTAAAGCGCGATCGGACAGTTTTAATATGGGTTTACCATTATCTAATGAATCAATTATAAAGTGTTGAAATGATACGCCATCGGCAATGCCTGTGCCTAAGGCTTTTGCTGCAGCTTCCTTCCCTGCCCACCTTTTTGCTAAAAACGCATTGGCTATATTTGTTGAGGCCTGATCATACCTTACGAATTCGCATGGCGTTAATACCCTTCTGGCAAGACGCTCTTTCATTGCCTCTTTCATGTCTGTAATACGATTGACTTCAATAATATCAGTACCTAGACCTACTACAGACATAAAATACTCCTATATAAACTCATAATAATGATTAGCTGCGCGCTTCTCTCATCAATTGCTTCATATCCCTGACCGCTTTATCTAAACCATCAATCGCTGCACGTGCAATAATGGCATGACCAATATTTAGCTCAATAATTTCCTCAATAGCCGCAATTGGCTTAACATTAAAGTAATTCAAACCGTGGCCTGCATTCACTTTAATACCTAAGCTATGAGCATATTTAATACCTTGGGTCAGGCGATCAAGCTCAGCTAATTGCTCTTTTTCACAGGTTAAGTCTGCATAATGCCCCGTATGAATCTCAATATATGGCGCTTTTGTTGCTAATGCAGCATCTATTTGAGCTTTATCGGCATCAATAAATAAACTGACTTTGATACCTTGTTTACTAAGCTTTGTGACGGCATCAGTCACTTTTTCAAGCTGCCCTATAACATCAAGACCACCTTCTGTAGTTAACTCTTCTCGTTTTTCAGGTACTAAACAACAAAATTCAGGTTTAACTTCACTTGCGATGTTAATCATTTCATCTGTAACAGCCATTTCAAAATTCATACGACTGTGAAGAGTTTGTTTTAATACGTAGATATCTCTATCTTGTATATGCCTTCTATCTTCTCGTAAATGCACAGTAATACCATCAGCACCTGCATGCTCAGCAACACTTGCCGCATAAACAGGATCAGGATAATTGGTTCCTCTTGCTTGTCTTAACGTTGCAATATGGTCAACATTTACACCTAATAATAGTTCTTTCATATTCTTTCTCTTTCAATTCTTTTGTGTAGGTACTTTAGCGCATAGAGCTAAATAATTTCCGGCTATTCAATGGTTTATTGCCAAGTAATTGATTAATTACTTGCCTCATTAACTGCTTATAAGTCTGAGCGGCAGCTGAAGATAACAGCACATTTTTATTATCAATATGCTCAGCAACTTCCTGTAAATGTTGTGCTAGAAAGGTATTGGTAAAGCCCGTTTCAGGCGTCACTTTTTCATGCAGACTTTCTACAGCAACAAAACCTTGTTCTGGTAAATAAGAAAAACAGTGAGCATCATACTCAAATATAGGCTCGAAATCGAATGACATTCCTAATTCCGCAAGTAAACCTAATTCAAACTGCCTTAATAATGGTGCAATATTTTGCTGCTTTGATAAGCAGTCTATCGTTTGATGATACAGATAAAATAACGACTCGCATGGGATGTCTTGGCTAAGTAAACGTATCAATAATTCATTAAGGTAAAAGGCGCTATAAAGGTAACTTTGCTGAAGTTGAAATGACTTACTTGCTGACTCTATTGAAGTAATTTTTTTAATAGCGCCTAAATCTTTTACCGCTAAGTTTAAGGGAAGAAAAGGTTGAATCAACGCTTTTTTAATAGAACGTTTAGATTGGCCAATATAAACTAATGCTGACAGTTTGCCTTGATTAATAGTCAGTAAATCAACCAGATATTGATTATCCCTGTAAGGTCTACTATGTAATACAAAGGCACGCTGTTCAGCCATTTAAGTTAGCCTGAATAGTCATCACCGTAACCTAAGCTACGTAAAGCTCGCTCATCGTCTGCCCAGCCAGACTTAACTTTAACCCAAGTTTCAAGAAATACTTTGCTTTCAAATAGGTTTTCCATATCTCTACGAGCTTCTTGCCCGATGGTTTTAAGTCGTTCACCTTTATTACCAATTACCATGCGTTTTTGGCTCTCTCGTTCAACCAAAACAAGGGCATTAATATGAATAACGCCCTTCTCATCCATTTTAAATTGTTCAATTTCAACAGTGGTTGAATAGGGTAATTCATCACCCGTAAAACGAATGAGCTTTTCCCTAATAATTTCTGAGGCCATAAAACGACTAGATCGATCGGTAATATGGTCTTCAGGAAACCAAAAATCTCCTTTAGGTAGTGCATTTAAACAAAGGTTTTTAATGGTATCTACGCCATGACCTTTACTTGCTGAAATAGGCACAATATCTTTAAAGTCATGCATCGCCCCAAGTTTTTGTAAATGCGGTAATAACTCATCTTTATCAGAGATGTTATCCGTTTTATTAACAACTAATATGCACGGAGAACCACTTTGTTTGACTTTATTTAGCACTAAGTCATCATCGGCAGTCCAAAGCGTTCCTTCAACCAAAAAGACGATTAGTTCAACTTCGCTAATTGAGCTACTCGCTGCACGGTTCATTAAACGGTTTATCGCACGCTTTTCATCACTGTGTAAACCTGGGGTGTCAACCAAAATACCTTGTCGATTGCCTTCGGTTAAAATCCCTAATATACGATGGCGAGTTGTTTGTGGTTTACGTGAAGTTATACTTATTTTTTGCCCAAGTAATGCATTGAGTAAAGTTGATTTACCAACATTTGGTCGACCAACAATAGCAACTAAACCCGCAAAGCTGTCACTTTCGTGCTCATTTAACTTTGTCATATTTTTTCCTATTAGTTACTTATTTTTTGATGATGCAGCATTTTTAGTGGGTTTGCTACCCTGCTGCTTTTGTGGCTTTGCTTCAACTATCAATTCAAGAATTTGCTCTGCAGCAGCTTGCTCTGCTTTTCGCCTACTTGTGCCTTTCGCTATCACTTCTTGGTCAATAACTTCTGCGACACATCGCACAGTAAATTGCTGGTTGTGTGATTGCCCTGTAGTATCAATAACGTCATAATTAGGTAAAGGTATTTTTCTTCCTTGCAAGTATTCTTGCAAACGAGTTTTTGGATCTTTTTGTTCATTACCAGGCTTAATGACACGCAAACGTTTTGAAAACCAAAGTAAAATCAATTCTTTACACTTGTTAATATCGGAATCTAAATAAATAGCACCAATAATAGCTTCAATGGCATCTTCTAATATAGATTCACGGCGATGACCGCCACTTTTCAGCTCGCCAGGCCCTAAAATCAAACATTCACCCAAATCAAAATCGCGAGCGATTTCGGCTAGGGTGACTCCTTTAACAAGGCTAGAACGCATTCTTGTTAAGTCACCTTCGTCATGCTTAGGAAACTGTTCAAATAAGGCTTCAGCGATAACAAACCCCAAGATGGAATCACCGAGGAATTCTAATCGTTCATTGTGTTGGCCTTTTGCACTTCGATGCGTTAACGCTTGTAACAGCAAAGAGTCATCTTTGAATTGATAGCCAATTTTTTTCGTCAACCTAGCTAAATCATGAGGATTTGTTTTCACAGATTTAGCTGACTTCTTTAATGATAATTTTGTCAATTTAATTGGCCAATTTAGTTGATTGCACCTAAGCGTTCAAAACGAACGCCTGTTGGTATCCAACGAGGTAAAAAGCTATCGTCGCCTCGCTCAAAGTCAAAACTCATCCAAATGGCAACGGCTTCACCAACAAGGTTTTCTTCGGGAACAAATCCCCAAAAGCGACCATCTAAACTGTTATCACGATTATCGCCCATAACAAAATAGCTATTTTCAGGAACTAAAAACTCATCTCTTCCAGTACCCGCTTGAGGGTAATAATGCCTAGTTCTTGGTAGAACTTGACTATTATTCATTACCTTATGAGACCTATTAGGTAGCTCTGATACAAACTGATTCATATCAGATTCAGAGTCTGGTCCTTCATATTTACCTATTAATGTTTGCAACACGGGGGTGAACTCTGGGCATTTTTCATCACTTTCTTTACAAGCAGGCTTAATAAAAAGCTGTTTGTTGCGATAAATAACACGATCACCGGGTAAGCCAATAACACGCTTAATATAATCAATTCGAGGATCTTCAGGGTATTTAAATACCACTACATCACCACGTTCTGGCGCGCCATTTTCAAAAAACTTACTACGAGTTACCGGATCTTTTAAACCATAGTTATATTTATTAACTAAAATAAAGTCGCCATCAAGTAGTGTCGGCATCATAGAGCCTGATGGTATTTGAAATGGTTCATATAAAAATGAGCGTAATATCAACACAAAAGCAATCACAGGGAATATCTGTACTGAGGTTTCCACCAAAGGTGATGGTTCAGAAATTTTTTCGACTACTTCTGTCGGCAACTCACCACTGCATTGACTTTTTGCATCAGCCAAATTGAGTTTTCTTTGCGGCGCAAGATAGAATTTATCCATTAACCAAACAACACCGGTAATCAAGGTAATTGCAACTAATATAATTGAAAAATATGCAGCCATAACGTCCTACTTGTCTAACTTTAACACGGCTAAAAACGCTTCTTGAGGAACTTCAACATTACCTACTTGCTTCATACGTTTTTTACCTTCTTTTTGTTTTTGCAATAACTTTTTCTTACGACTCACATCACCACCGTAACACTTAGCTGTTACGTTTTTACGCAACTGCTTAACGGTTGTACGAGCAATAACGTTATTGCCAATAGCGGCTTGAATGGCAATATCAAACATCTGACGATGTATAAGCTCTTTAAGTTTTTCTACAAGCATACGGCCACGAGCTACTGAATTACTACGGTGAGTTATCATGGCGAGTGCATCAACACGATCACCATTAATCATGACATCAGCTCTAACCATATCTGCCGCTTGAAAGCGCACAAAATGATAATCAAGTGAAGCGTAACCTCGGCTGGTTGATTTAAGCTTATCAAAGAAATCCATCACCACTTCTGCCATAGGTAACTCATAAGTCACTGCCACTTGGTTTCCATGATAAATAATGTCTTTTTGTACACCACGTTTTTCAATACATAAGGTAATTACATTACCTAAGTGTTCTTGCGGTACTAAAATATTGGCTTGAACAATTGGTTCACGAATCTCATCAATATTGTTAATCGCTGGCATATCGCTCGGGTTATCAATTGATAAAACCTCACCATTTGTACAGGCAATTTCATAGTTTACTGTTGGCGCTGTGGTTATTAAATCAAGATCATATTCACGTGCTAAACGCTCTTGAATGATCTCCATATGAAGCATACCAAGGAAACCAATACGAAAACCAAAACCTAAAGCCGATGAATTCTCTGGTTCGAAAAATAATGAAGCATCGTTAAGGCTAAGTTTATTTAACGCATCACGAAAGCTTTCATAATCATCTGAACTAATCGGGAATATACCAGCATAAACTTGCGGTTGTACTTTCTTAAAGCCACCGAGAGGTTGTTCCGCTTCTTTTTTAGCAATGGTAATGGTATCACCTACAGGTGCACCATGAATTTCTTTAATACCAGCAATAATAAAACCAACTTCACCGGTTTTTAGAACGCCTGTCTCTGTTTGCTTAGGGGTAAAGATACCAACTTTATCGATAATATGTGTTTGCCCTGTCGACATAACCACCATTTTATCGCCTTTTTTCACTTCACCGTTCATAATACGAACGAGTGAAACAACCCCTTGATAGTTATCAAACCACGAGTCAATGATTAATGCTTGTAAGTTAGCCTCTGGATCACCTTCAGGTGCTGGGATATGCTGTACTATATCTTCCAAAACATCTTCAATACCAATACCTGTTTTAGCTGAACACTGCACAGCGCCAGTAGCATCGATGCCAATAATATCTTCTATTTCTTCTGAAACTCGGTCTGGATCAGCCTGAGGTAAATCAATTTTATTTAAAATAGCACGAACTTCTAAATCCATTTCAATTGCTGTGTAGCAATTGGCAACCGTTTGTGCTTCAACACCTTGCCCAGCATCAACAACAAGTAAGGCACCTTCACAAGAAGCCAAGGAACGAGAAACTTCATAAGAGAAATCGACATGGCCTGGCGTATCGATAAAGTTAAGCTGATACGTTTCACCATCTTTCGCTTTATAGTCTAAAGTGACACTTTGTGCCTTAATAGTAATGCCACGTTCACGTTCAATATCCATAGAGTCAAGAACTTGCGCCTCCATTTCTCGCTCTTGCAAACCACCGCAATGCTGAATTAAACGATCAGAAAGGGTCGATTTACCATGATCAATGTGAGCAATAATAGAGAAATTTCGAATATTTTTCATAAAGGAGAGTCAAATAAAAAGCGTTAATTAATATAATGGCGTGATTTTAACGAATTTACTGCCTTGGGGCTATCTTTTGTTCAGATATCTTTTGTAATAAAATTTGCCAAGTTTTGAATACTAAGGGTTGTTGCGCTTTGTATAAAAATGATACTAAGAGATAAAAATACGTTAATCATGGCAAAAGGTGTTAGGTTTAATCATCTTAATCAACAATTTTTACGCGCAGTAAAGTGATTATAATCTCAAGTCTCTAGGTATGTTTACCCGCGAGGGTTTACAATTACTCTGAGTATTTTAGGTTCTAATTTTTCAGCATATTTGTGAGTTTTCTGCAAATACTTAGCAAATACATACCCTAGATAACCGCCTGTAATACCGATTAAAAAAGAAAGAAACTCGTGGTTTATCACTTTTAAATCGATTAACCATTGGCCAGCAGCCGAGGCACCAATCAAACCTAACAACGGCAATAAATAGACTTGCCCAGCGCTTGTTAATAAGTCACCTTCAGGAATACCTAAGATAACACTATCTCCAACTTTCAACGATGACGTTGTTGGTAAATTTAAAGTCACTTTCATCTGTTGTTTTGGTAATGCCTTTGAGACTTGCCCATTTGCACAGCTGTCGACTTGCGAGCACCCACTGCAAGTTGATTTAATTTGACTAGTTAGTGTAACTTGTTTATCACTTATCGAAATGACCGTGGCTAATTCTTCTGTCATACTTTATTGCACCACGTTAGGTTTTACCGAAGCAGGACCTATTGAATCAGCTATTTTTTTCGCACTGCTTAATGGGATTTTTCCAACAACACTAACTTCCAAGCCATTGATTACTTGGTTTAATACTAGTGTTGCTCCATCATGGGCAAACTCAGTTTCCCGACGTTTTTCTTGCGTAGGATTTACATATACCGATACATCAACTAAACCATCGCTAAAAAGCATAAATTCAACAGGTTTTCTATTACTGAGCATTCTATGACGATTTGCTTTAATACTTTTAAAACCTTCTGGTAACCAATTTACACGCCATAAAAAATGCTTTTCTTGCTCATTATGGCTTAAGTCTAGGGGCGTCGGTAAATCAGTCCCTTGTAACTGTATTAAGGCATCAGATAGTTCTTCTGAAATATCAAGATGAGTAAATTGAATTTGTTCTAACAATTGCCCTTGTCGAGTAATTACCGCCATTTTCAGCAATAAAGCGCTTTGTTGGTCAAGCCACAACCAATAACCATAACGATGGTTATCTTTGGCAACAATTCTAATCAATTGAGCTGCTCGACCTAAAATTCGACTTCGGCCGACAGAAATAAAGCGATAGTTTTCTTCAAGTACAGTGATATCTTCACTAAAAATGGCAGGAATTGGACCGTTTAACGCATTAGATGCCACAGAGTAAACATCTTGCTCTGGTTCGATATAACTAACCACTTTACCTTTACGTAGAATATCTCTACGAGGCCCATTAAGCCTAGCAAGGATTTCAAGTTCAAAGTTGCTATCATCAACACCATGAACCCAGCGATAGGGTTCAGCTTGATTGTTTTTAACGACAACAAAAGAGGTATTGAAATTAAGTTGTCGAAGCGATTTAGATAATCGTTCTAACCATACTTTGGCGCTATCATTTTCTATAGCGTCAGTTTCAACACCAACTGCAGAAAAGCTAATACTAAAAAATAGTAAGAACCATGAGAAGAGTTTCATACTTACTCGTAACAAAAAGAAATGATTATCAACTAATAAAAAATCTTAGCAACTATTATTTTTCCGTTTCAACGGTTGGAACTTGCTGAAGTTTCACTTGTTGCTGGTGATCAATTAATAATGCTTGAAAACGACGCTGTTGTGCAATTCGTTGCTCATTTTTTTCTTTAACTGTCATTTGTTGAGTTTGTTGCTTTTGCTCTGTATTTACATTAAAGCTTACCGGGTTAGCGAAGCCACTCAATGGAATAGTTTGTACAACTTGGCTAGGCATTAATGGCTCTACTAATTGATTTTCAGCACTATTTTGTTGTACACCAATAATCATAAGTCCAGCGGCTGACGCAGCGATAGCCATTTGACCGACAGGTTTTAGTAATTTAACTACTTTAGCTTTAAATCGGTCTTGAGCGGAAATAACATTAGTTGATTGTTCGGTATTTGGTTGAGGTGTAAAGGCAACTTCTTCGTTATTGCTTTGAGCTTCTGCGGCTTGCTCATTTATATTGGTTGAATTAATTGGGGATAAAATTGTTGCTTCTTGAGCAATGGCAGCACTGATTTGTTGGGAAATATCAAGTTGTAGTGTATCTGACATCTCTTCTCTCATGACATCACCAATAAGGTGGTAGCTTTGCCAAGTAGACGTGAGGTCTTCATCCTTGAGAATATCATCTAATGCTTTATTAACAGAATTTTCATCTGAATTAGCGCGATAATTATCAACTAATGACGATATAGTCTCAAATTTACTTTCACTCATATACTATTACCTTAACACCTAAAAAAAATGGTTTTCAAATAGCTTTACGCTATTTTATGCGTATTACTATTTATTTTTCAACAACGGTTGAATCTTCTTATCTATGGCATCACGCGCTCTAAATATGCGCGATCTCACTGTACCGACAGGACAATCCATAATCGTGGCTATTTCTTCATAGCTTAACCCTTCTAACTCCCTAAAATTTATCGCTATGCGTAAATCATCGGGTAAGGATTCTATCGTGCTAAAAATGACTTTTTTGATTTCTTCAGTTAGTAGCACTTTTTCTGGCGAAGCATTTTCACGTAACGCCTCACCACCATCATAAAATTCGGCATCTTCTACTTCAACATCGTTACTAGGCGGTTTACGCCCTAATGCAACACTGTGATTTTTGGCGCAATTAACCGCAATACGGTAAAGCCATGTATAAAATGCACTTTCACCTCTAAAGTTAGGCAATGCTCGATAAGCTTTAATAAAAGCTTCTTGCACTATGTCAGGTACATCACTTTGATTACTGACATAACGACCTACTAAATTGGCAACTTTATGCTGATATTTAGTTACTAGCAGGTTAAACGCATTTTTATCGCCGCGCTGAACCCGTTCAACCAATTTTTGGTCGACGTTTTGTTCGCTCATTCGAGCCGTACCTTCTATGACTGGCAGTTCTTTTAAACTCATATTTTCCATTTGGCTCATAACAAACGCACAAGATAAGACTATGCATTTGTGTAAAAGTTCTCTTTTTTTTAAGTTTTTTTTAAAATAAGGGGGATTTGTTACTTTAAAGTAGTAAAAATACTATATCAAAGAGCTAACAAAAGGTAATATTCGCCCCATATCAACGCTTAATTATAGAATATCTAAATCCACTTTACTTATAAATCAGCAAAGTAATATTTTTTTAGCTTTCGGCAACTACTATGACTCAACAAAATAATTGTGATGTACTGATCATCGGCAGCGGAGCAGCTGGGTTAACCTTAGCCCTTCATCTAGCTAAAAATGCAGATGTGGTGATCCTAAGTAAAGGCCCATTAAACGAAGGCTCTACCTATTATGCACAGGGTGGTATTGCAGCTGTTTTTGATGAACACGACAGTATTGCTGCACATGTTGACGATACACTAATTGCAGGCGCTGGTTTATGCGATGAAGAAACTGTTGAATTCACAGCAAAGAATGCCAAACCTTGTTTAGAGTGGTTAATAGAGCAAGGCGTAGCATTTGATAAAGAAAAAGATACGGGTGGCGAAGCAAAATATCATCTAACACGTGAAGGTGGGCATAGCCATAGGCGTATCCTTCATGCCGCTGACGCTACGGGTCAAGAAATACAAACCACTTTGGCTAGCCGTGTGAAGCAACATTCTCGTATTCGAATTTTTGAAAGATACAATGCCATTGACTTGATTTGCCAAGAACAAACGTCTGAAAACATCCAAGAAGAAAAACAATGTATTGGCGCCTATATCTGGAATCGTAATACCGAAAAAGTAGAAAGCATTTACGCGCAAAAAACCATTCTAGCAACCGGCGGGGCAAGTAAAGTATACCAATACACTTCAAACCCTGATGTAGCGAGTGGTGATGGTATTGCTATGGCTTGGCGCGCTGGTTGTCGCGTAGCAAATATGGAGTTCAATCAGTTTCATCCTACTTGCTTATTTCATCCTGATGCCGGCACATTCCTATTGACTGAAGCCTTACGTGGCGAAGGTGCATTATTAAGGCGCCCCGACGGTAGTCGCTTTATGCCAAGTTTTGACAAAAGAGCAGAGCTAGCGCCTAGAGATATCGTAGCACGAGCGATTGACTTTGAGATGAAACGTTTAGGTGCTGATTGTATGTATTTAGATATTAGTCATAAACCGAGTGGTTTTATCAAAGAACATTTTCCAACGATATATGAGAAAACCTTATCGTTAGGAATAGATATCACTAAGCAACCTATACCTGTTGTACCCGCCGCCCATTACACTTGCGGTGGTGTTATGGTAAATCATCATGGAAAAACCGACATTGCGCAATTGTACGCTATTGGTGAAATGTCATACACTGGGCTTCATGGAGCAAACCGATTAGCGAGTAACTCTTTGCTTGAATGCTTGGTTTTTGCAAGAGCAGCAGCGTTAGAAATTAGCGACTCATTAAAACAAGATAATGAATATATTCAATTACCTCGATGGGATGAAAGTCGCGTAACAGACTCTGATGAAGATGTTGTTATTCAACACAATTGGCATGAATTAAGATTATTCATGTGGGATTATGTCGGTATCGTGCGAACAACTAAACGATTAGAGCGTGCACTTCATCGGGTTGAATTATTACAAAGCGAAATTGCGGAATATTATCAAAACTATAAAGTTAGCAATAATTTACTAGAATTAAGAAATTTAGTGCAAGTTGCTGAACTCATTATTCGTTGTGCAATGGAGCGTAAAGAAAGTCGTGGTTTACACTATACACTGGATTACCCAGAAAAAAATCCTACAGCAAAAGCAACTATTTTAAAATCTAGTTCAGGGTCACAAGTGAGTTAATCACCCGAGACAAATGCGAGTAATCTGCTTGAGAAAAACTATCTTTAAAAATAAACATACAGTGCTTTTTATCTAAGTCTATTTGCTTACACTTTGACAATAAAGTATCACGCCTTTTATAAGTTGAATTAACTTCTAAAGGTGAGTTGACAGGTTCCATAACCAACCAAGCCCCTAGAAAGCTACAACGACTTTGCGGTAATAACTGATATACACAGTGAACATCTTCACCATGATAATCGACTAGACCACTGGTACTCAATTGAAATTGAAGTAGTGAGTCAGTAGGCTTCTTTCTATAGTTATTAAGATAAAAATCTAATAACAATCCAAAAATGACAATAATAATGAGTGCGACAGTATAATAAATCGTGTTTTGAATAATAAACAACAGTAAAAATAGCAGCATCAACAAAGCAATTAAAGCAGCTTTATAACGAGAGCTAGTTACTGAAATATTATACTTTAACGCGCTGTAATATATGTTGCACCATGGCGTTAAGCTCTGTGTCTTCACAAGTTTCATGCCCCATAAACCAAGCAAATAATTCAGGATCTTGGCAAGTTAATAAACGCTCGAAAACTCGTTGTTTATCATCACTTAAATCATCATAGGCTTCATCTACGAATGGAATAAATAACACATCAAGTTCGAGCATACCTCGACGACAAGCCCACTTTAAACGCGCTTTATTAACACCTTCGCTAGCTTGCTCATGAGTTGTTTGATTGTTAGTTATTGACATAATGCACCGATATAAGTTTTACAATGATCGCTATTCTAGCAATAACAACAACACCTTGAATAGATAAGCTTAGTTAATTTTCAAAAAAACAGTCATTTTCTACAATAGTAACTTTTTAATACCACATAACTTGTGTTTTTAAAGTTTGCCCCAAGTTAATCAGGTAATAGTCGATTTTTCACTGTTTAGAGCTAATAATTATGCCGCTAGCCACCGTTTCTGAATTACCCTCACTTGAACAACTACCTGAAAACTATTTAGTAAGCCTAGATAATTTCTCTGCCATTTCACTATCAGGTGAAGAACAAAGTAAATATTTACAAGGCCAAGTCACTTGTGATGTAAGCCAAACTACCGATAATAGCCTGCAAGTAGGCGCTCATTGTGATGCCAAGGGTAAAGTTTTTAGTGTGTTTAGGTTGATTAATCGCTTAGCTGCGCATTTATTAATTCAACCTAAAGAAAGCCTTGAGGCATCGCTAAAAGAGTTAAAAAAATTCGGTGTATTTTCAAAGGTTACCATTGAAGCGACTGACCATTTGGCCTTTATGGCATTAATAGGTGGTAATTCAGGCGAGATTTTAGCTAAGCATTTCCCTCAAACACCTGATGCATTAACCCCTGTTATACAGCATGAATCAACGACCTTAGTCTATTTAAGTAGTCATCAAGGCTGTTATTTAATTATCGACGAACAAGACAATATTAAAACATTAGCATCACTATTTGATTTAACTATTTTTCAAAGTGACGTCTGGAACTTATTTGAAATTAGCCAAGGTTTTCCAATACTTTCAAAAGAAGCAATAAATCAATATGTACCGCAAATGTTAAACCTGCAAGCGTTGCATGGCATTAGTTTCACCAAAGGTTGCTACCTTGGTCAAGAAACAGTGGCAAGAATGCAGTACCTGGGTAAAAATAAACGCGCTTTATTTGCGCTTGAAGGCAAAACTGATTCAACCATTAGCAAAGAAGATTCTCTTGAAAAGCAGCTTGGTGAAAATTGGCGCAAAGCAGGAGACATTATAGCTTCCTATGAAGCTGATAATGGCAGTAAATACCTGCAAGCCGTTTTATCTAATGACGAACAGCCAATGGCTTTCCGTTTAAAATTACAACCTAATTCTATTTTTAACATTAAAGAGCTACCATACTCATTAACTACTGAATCGAATTAAGCCCTATTCACACTCAATTTATTGGAAAGACATATGAAAATTAGCAAAAATTCTGTAGTAGTAATGCATTATGCCGTATCAGACAGTGAAGGAACTTTAATTGATAGCTCTTATGATGATAAACCAATGGCTATCATTCAAGGAACGGGGTATTTAATTCCTGGCTTAGAAGATGCGCTTATTGATCATGCTGTTGGTGACAAGTTTGAAGTAGCTGTTGCTAGTGAGCAAGCTTATGGCCCTCGCCACGACGAATATGTTCAAACAGTACCTAAAGCAGTTATGCAAGGTGTTGAAGATCTTGCTGTCGGCACACAACTTCGTGCAACAACTGACGATGGTGAGCAAACAGTTATCGTTATTGACGTGACAGAAGATGAAGTAACGGTTGATGGTAATCACCCCTTAGCAGGCATAGATTTAAGTTTTGATGTTGAGATTCTAGAAGTACGTGAAGCCACGGAAGATGAGCTTGCTCATGGTCATGTTCATACTGAAGGTGGTTGTGGTCATAACCATTAATTACTATAGAGCATGTTAAAAAAAAGGCGTTTATCTTCTTAAGATGAACGCCTTTTTCTTTCTAGTAACGGTAAAACTTCACTAATAATAAAAGCAATTAATCTTTAAAGTTATTAAATTGAAACGACTGGTCTAAATCAGCTTCGCGGATCAATTTCATTACGGCTTGTAAATCATCACGTTTTTTACCCGTAACACGTAATTTATCACCTTGAATAGCTGCCTGAACTTTAAGCTTTTCCGCTTTAATTAATTTCACTACTTTTTTAGCAACATCTTGCTCAATGCCTTCTTGAAAAGCCACATTTTGAGTAAATGTTTTACCGCTATGATCTGTGCTGCCCATAGTCATTGCTTGAGCATCAACTTTGCGTTTAGTTAATTGGCTACGCAACATGTCGCACATTTGTTTAATATGAAAGTCACCTTCTGCTTTTATCACAACATTAGGCTTTTTCCACTCAAAACTAGCTTCAACATTATTAAAGTCATAACGTCTGCTTAATTCTTTACTTGCGTTTTCTACCGCATTTCGAACTTCTTCTAAGTTGATTTCTGAAACCACGTCCATTGAAGGCATAATAATTCTCTAATATTCAATTTAATCGATGCTTTGTATTATACTCATGGTGCCTAACCAAGCAACAACATCCATAGACTTCTTTAACTGTCTTGATGTTTTTTCATCTTATACGAGCAATCAGCGGGGTATCACTATACAATACGGTTAACTTATTAATTTATAAAATGCTTAATGCGATTTTATCACTGTGAAATATCGTCTCTCCTTTATCGGCATCATTAGTCTTATTGCTATTATTTTAGTGAGCTTAGTTATGTTTTTTTCGCCTAATTTATTTGACTTTAGCCATCATAAATTTCGCTTTCCTCAAATAGACACCATCGGCCATTTCACTAGTTTCTTCTTGTTAACATGGTTTGTGCATTCATTACTAAAAATAAGCTTAGGGCGAACAATAATCACTCTGATGCTTTACGGAGCATTGACTGAGTTTGGACAACACTTTCTTGTCTACAGACAAGGTGATATTACCGACTACATCGCAGATGTTTTTGGTATTTTATTCTTCGCATTACTCAAGTTTTTATATACCTTAGTGAAGAAAAAAATGACTAAGTCTTCTACTATCAAACAAATAAACATTCAATAAAGATTTTCAAATGCCCAATAATATAAAGCCGCTCAACGTTGTAATTATTGGTCAAGGGGCAATAGGCCTCTTGTATTATCATTCTTTAAGAAAAATAGAGCTGTTAAGCGATGAAAGAAAGCCCCTTAGCACCGTTAGTACATCGTTATTAGCAACAGATCAGTATGAAGACAAAAGCAGAGCTTATAAGTTTACTGATATAAAAAACCAGCAAACCCAAGGGAAGGTTCAATTTACACAACCTAAGCACTTACAAAATGCCGATATAGTTCTGTGTTGTGTAAAGTCATATCATGTTAGTGCTGCTATTGAATCAGTTGTTGATGAGTTGAACCCAAAAGCGGTTATTATTCTTGCTCATAATGGAATGGGCACATTAGATCAACTGAATAAAAGGGTCATTAAACAACACGTTTTTGCAGCGATGCTTACAACTCACGGTAGCTTGAAAACTGATAGTTATACCATTAGACATACTGGAGAGGGATTAACGCAGTTAGGTTTAATTTTAACAAAAACTCAAGATAAAAGAGCGAATGCATTTTCTGGTCAATCTGCCTTGCAACGATTAGATTTTTTTATTGAGCTTCTTAATAAAGTACTACCTAAGGTTGTTTGGGAAGAAGACATTCGTACAGCTCAATGGCATAAACTAGCAATAAATTGCGTAATAAACCCGTTAAGTGCCATGCTAAATATCAAGAATGGTAAAATTGCTGACACCGTGCACTTAGCAAAAGTTAATGCGCTTGTGTTAGAAATTGTTGCTGTCGCACAAAAAGAGTCTGTTCATCTAAATGCCAAAAAGCTATTAGATAAGGTGATTGCGGTAGCTAAAGCGACCGCTGAGAATAGCTCTTCAATGCGTTGTGATGTATTAGCCAAAAGAAAGACAGAAATCGATTATATCAATGGTTATATTTGCAATTTGGCCGAGAAACATCACCTTAAAGCCCCTGAAAACAAAAACCTAGTTGAAGCGATAAAATCACTTAACTAGGTTTATGTTGGTGCCGATTAATCTATTGGCTATAGCTTTTATAAATCAAGCTTAAGTTATGCGTTAACGACTAAGGGCGATAAACCTTAACATTACTAAAACCATTATCTTGTAAATACAAAGCTTGTAACTTACTCATTATCCCTTGGTCGCAGTAAAGCAAGTATTCTTTACTCATATCTAAATCACCAAACTGCGTGGCAAGTTTATAAAAAGGAATATGAATAACCTTCACATTAGCAATATCTAAAGGGTTTTCATCTTCTTCCTCTGGGCTTCTAATATCAACAACGACCGCATCATTTGTTATTTCTTCAACGAATTCAACAGCTTTAATTTCTTCTTCCGTTTCTTTACCTATATCACGAATATCTAAAACACGTGTTTCATCAACAACTTTATCTAAAATTGAAAAATCAAAATTATCTTCTTCAGCTTCAACTTTCGAAAGCACTGCTTTTACTGTTGGTTTTTTAGAGATGACTCCGCAATATTCAGGTATCGTTTTAGCAAAATCTTCAGTACCAATGTTTCTTGCAATATCAATAATATCTTGTTTATCGTAGGCAGCTAAGGGTCGTAATATTAAGGTATCGGTGACTCGATTAATCACATTTAAGTTTGTTAAAGTTTGACTTGATACTTGTCCTAAACTTTCACCTGTCACTAATGCTTGAATATTTGTTTTTTCAGCGACTTTGGTCGCAGCACGCATCATCATACGTTTTAAAACAACCCCCATTTGGCCATTTTCAATTTTCTCAAGAATCTCAGCAACAACTGGCTCAAAGTCTACGGCAAAAAACTTAACACGATGCGATGCGCCAAACTTATTCCATAAATAATAACTCACTTGTTTAACACCGACTTCATGAGCAGAGCCGCCCAAATTGAAAAAACAATAATGAGTTCTAGAGCCTTTTTTGATCATTTGGTAACTAGCAACACCTGAGTCAAAACCACCAGACATTAACGATAAAACATCTTCTTGAGTCGCTATTGGAAAACCGCCTAAACCTTGATGGCGTTCGGTTACAATGAACAAATCTTTATTCTTAACTTCTAAACGAATAGTAACGTCAGGTTTTTTCAATTGAACTTTGGCACTTTCTACCTGCTGATTTAAACCACCACCAACATACTGCTCAATTTTTAAGGAGTTAAACTCATGTGTTCCTGTTCTTTTAACGCGAACACAAAAAGTTTTGTTTTCGATAGTTTTGCTATGTACTGCAAGGGTTTTTTCATATATATCATGAAGATCTATAAACTCTGTCTGCTGTACTTCTAAAAACATGGGTACGCCAGGAATACATTTTAATGCCGCAACTAATCTAGCTCTATTTTCTGGGCTGTTATCTTTAGTGTTAACTTCAACATTATCCCAATTCATTCGGGTAGTAACTTGTTCATCAACACGACGCAGTACATTTTTAATATTAGAGTCTAATATTTTAGTAAAACGCTTACGAACAGGGCGAGATTTAATCGTGATCTCAGCTTGTAACTTTACGATAAATTTCATCGACAACAGACCTAGCAGGCAAAAAATAATGGCGCGTATTATAGCAGAATTAACACAGATAATGCATTAATTATGGTTCAGCGATATGAGATGCACTTTGGCTACCGAAAAGCGCAGCCAAAGTGATTAATGTAAGTAATTAATCAATAACGTCAATTAATTCAGTTTCTTTTGCTTTACCTTGATTGATTGCAATCTCAACACGTCGGTTTCTTCGGCGATTAAGGGCATTAGTGTTAGGTACTAACGGTCTAGTATCTGCATGACCTGCAACAATTAATCGTGTAGGGTCAAACTCAGGCACTTTAATTAATTCATGAGCAATAGCAACAGCTCTTTTGCTCGACAAGTCCCAATTTGAGCTGAATAACTCAGAATCTACCCCTTGATTATCGGTATTACCCGAGACCATAATCTCACCGGGGACGGTATTTAATAACTCACCAATCTCTCTCATGATAGGTTTAAATTTTGGTTGTAAGAAAGCTGAACCAGATGGGAACGATCCATTTTCACGGATTCTAATAATGACTTGTTGCCCTAATGACTCTAACTCAACTGCACCATCTTGAATTTGCTGTTCAAGTTGCTCAGCGATCTTCTTCACTAAGTCATTCACTTGTTCTTGCGCTGCACTCTCCATTTGCTCCATTGCTTGTTCAAGAGCCTGAGCTGACATTGCATCTTCCGTGTTCTGTGCTTGACCACCACGCTCTGTACCACGCTGCTCTTGTCGTCCACCTGCTGAGGTTTCATCGCCAGCTTGAAACTCAAGCATTTGTTGCGTCATTTCCATGGTTTGTTGTTGAATAACTTCAATCGGTGTAGGTTCAGGTTTACCTGGCCTAAACTCTTGTGCAATGATACTTGTGCCTTTGGGAATATCTTTTACTTCAATCTTGTTCTGTACACCAAAAGCAAACTTCATTGAACCTGCAATCTGCTTAAACTTCAGTACATCCATTTCAGAAAATGATAAAAGTAATACGAAGAAACACATCAATAGCGACATTAAATCAGCAAACGTACCCATCCAAGCTGGTAACCCGGGTGGTGGACATTTACATTTTTCTTCAGCCATAATTAACTCCTAGCTCGATAGCTGTTGCTATTCTTCTGTGGTATCAATTTGGCGTTTGCCTTCAGCTAAGTAGTTTCTTAATAAGCCTTCAATAACCCGAGGATTCTGGCCATCTTGAATACCTAAAACAGCATCAAGCACTAACTCCTGATTCATTTTTTCTTCTTCCATTCTCAATTTTAATTTTGAGGCTAAAGGAATAGCGATAACATTGGCTAAGAATGCACCATATAATGTCGTTAATAAGGCAACAGCCATCGCAGGACCAATCGATTTAGGGTCATCCATGTTAGAGAGCATAGCAACAAGACCAATCAGTGTACCTATCATGCCCATCGCAGGGGCAACGTCGGCAAGTGCCATCAACATACCAGCCCCACGGTCGTGGCGCTCAGTCGTTAAGTTAATATCTTTTTGTAAGGTTGCACGCACAACATCTGCATCATGACCATCAACAAGCATATCAACCCCCTTTTGCATAAAAGGATTGGTTATTTCTGCTTCTTCTAATGCGAGGAATCCGCCTTTTCTCGCCGCGTCAGCCATATCTACAGCTTTTTCTATTAGCTCTTCAGGTTTTTCAATTTTGAACATAAATGCTTTAGCGATAACTTTTCCGATACCGAAAAATTGCCCTAAAGAATAATTAGATAACACGATAAAAATAGAGCCACAAAATACAATCAATACTGATTGGGTATCGGCAAACATCATAATATCGCCAGAAAGCACCATTGCCATGGCCAATAAGCCAATTGCTCCGAGAATACCTATCAGGGTTGCTAAATCCACAAAACTCTCCTAAACCACTAAAATATCGACGACCATTAAAATAATAGTACATTATGCGAAAGCTATTCGCTAATTCTTAAATTGCTTTATAAAATTATTATCGCCCATGATGTCAATAACTTAACACAAAACAACAAAAAAGCCTTTTTTATACATTAATTGCAGTGATATTTGACCAATGCTGCTAGCTAAGGTAAGTTTGCGCCAAGATAATTAATTACATTGCTAACAAGTAATCATCATGGCTAAAAAGAAACTAGAAAACCTAACATTTGAAGAGTCTTTAAGCGAATTAGATACAATCGTTAATCACCTTGAGCAAGGTGAACTTGGCCTTGAAGAGTCTATGGTGCTATTTGAGCGTGGTTTAAATTTAAGTAAAATAAGCCAAGAAAAGTTACACGCAGCAGAGCAAAAAGTAAAAATATTGTTAGAAAAAAATGGCCAATCTCAACTACTTGATTTCGATAATGAATCAGGGCAGAAATAATGGCTGAACTCAAGAATCTTGATACCTTTCAGCGCCGTATTAATGACTTTTTAACGGCTAAACTAAATACGCTATCAGTTAATGATGAAAAATTATTGGAGGCTATGCGTTATGGCTTACTCATAGGCGGTAAACGTATGCGACCTTACCTCGCGTATATTACAGGTGAAGCGTTAGGTGCTGATATAAATGATATTGACGCTATTGCTGGCGCACTAGAATGTATTCATGCTTATTCTTTACTCCATGATGATCTTCCTGCAATGGATGATGATGATTTAAGAAGGGGCCAGCCTACTTGCCATAAAGCTTTTGATGAAGCTACAGCGATTCTTGCTGGTGACAGTTTGCAGACGTTAGCTTTTGACATTCTTGCCAACCATAAGTTCTCTGAAACCGTGCTTCCACGACAAATTACTTTATTTAAGCAATTAGTTAGTGCCTCAGGCTACCAAGGTATGTGTGGCGGCCAAGCGCTTGATCTTGCTGCAACTAACCATCAGATATCGCTAGTACAATTAGAACATTTGCATTCCCTAAAAACAGGAGCCTTATTAGAAGCATCTGTGCTTATGGCAGCACAATGTTCAAGCCATGTTACTGAGGCAGATAACATCGCATTAAAAGAATTTGCCCAACTCATTGGTTTAGCCTATCAAGTACAAGACGATATAATTGATATTACCTCTAGCGAAGAGGAGCTCGGAAAGCCAGCAGGATCAGATTTAGCAGCGAATAAAAGTACCTACCCTGCACTACTTGGTTTACAAGGTGCACAAGAAAAAGCACAGCAGTTGTATCAACAAGCACTTCAAGCTTTGCACACTTTACCTTACAATAGCGAATCATTAGTTGAGTTTGCCACGTTTATTATCAAACGAAGCCATTAATTTGTGCGATAATGTTTAGCCTGAACAATTCAATAATTTATCTTAATTAAAACACTGTAAACAAATATGACAACAAATCTTGCTGATTATCCTTTACTCGCTCAAATTGATTCTCCAAAAGACCTACGGAGCATTCCTCAAGAGCAATTAACCCGTGTCAGCAATGAATTGCGTAGCTACTTGTTAAACTCTGTTAGTAAAAGTAGCGGGCACTTTGCTTCTGGGCTTGGCACCATTGAACTTACCGTAGCCTTGCACTATGTTTTTGACACGCCTTTTGATCACTTAATTTGGGATGTTGGCCACCAAGCTTACCCGCATAAAATTTTAACGGGTCGACGAGATAAGCTTCATACCATTCGTCAAAAAGAGGGCTTACATCCTTTTCCTTGGCGTGAAGAGAGCGAATATGACACCTTGAGTGTTGGTCATTCTAGTACATCAATTTCTGCAGCATTAGGCTTAGCGGTTGCTGCTGAGAAAGAAGGTAAAAATCGTAAAACTGTTGCTGTAATCGGTGATGGAGCAATGACTGCTGGTATGGCATTTGAAGCACTGAATCATGCAGGTGATATCAATAAAGACATGTTAGTCATTTTAAATGATAACGAAATGTCTATTTCTGAAAACGTTGGTGCTTTAAATAATCATTTGGCTAAAATGCTATCTGGTACTCTTTATACTGGGCTTCGTGAAGGCAGTAAAAGAATATTAAAAAATATCCCTCCCATTAAAGAATTAGCAAGTCGAGCTGAAGAGCATTTAAAAGGCATGGTAGTACCAAGTACCTTTTTCGAGGAGCTAGGTTTTAATTATATTGGCCCTATTGATGGTCATGACGTTAATGGTTTAGTTGATACCATCAAAAATATGCGTGGCTTAAAAGGGCCACAGTTATTACATATTGCAACGACAAAAGGTAAAGGCTATCAAGCTGCTGAACAAGATCCTATTAAGTATCATGCCGTACCAAAATTCAACCCAAGTGATAAAAACTTACCTAAGAGTACACCAACCCTGCCAACTTATTCGCAAATTTTTGGTGATTGGCTATGTAAAACTGCTAAAGCAGATAAGAAGCTTGTTGCAATAACCCCAGCGATGCGTGAAGGCTCGGGTATGGTTGAATTTAGTCAACGTTTTCCTGAACAATACTACGACGTAGCTATAGCAGAACAGCACGCAGTAACATACGCTGCTGGGCTTGCCATAGGCGGACAAAAGCCAGTAGTCGCTATTTATTCAAGTTTTTTACAGCGCGGCTACGACCAATTTATTCATGACGTTGCCATTCAAAATTTACCGGTACTCTTTGCTATTGATCGAGCAGGTATTGTTGGTGCCGATGGTGCGACCCACCAAGGTGTATTTGATTTAAGCTATCTTCGCTGTATTCCTAATACTGTAATTATGGCACCATCAGATGAACGTGAATGCCAATTAATGCTAAATACTGGGTATCAGCACAGTGGCCCAAGTATTGTGCGCTACCCTCGCGGTAATGGCACAGGCGCTGAATTGCCCGCTGTCGATGAAGTCATAGCAATAGGTAAAGCCCAACACGTATTAACCGGTGACAAAATTGCCATATTAAGTTTTGGTACTATGCTCGCTGAAGCACAAATAGCAGCAAAAGAGCTCAATGCCAGTTTAGTTGATATGCGATTTGTGAAGCCGCTTGATGAGTCAATAATTAATGAAATGTTCGCTAAGCACGAGCTGCTAGTAACCATTGAAGATAATGCCATTGCTGGTGGTGCTGGCTCTGGTGTTAATGAGTTTTTACTCGCCCAAGGTAAAACAATTAGCGTGCTAAATATTGGTGTTAAAGACCACTTCGTTAAGCATGGTACACAAGCAGAGATCCACAGTGAATTAGCACTTGATGCAGCAGGTATTCTTAAACAGATTAACACTTTCATTAGTTAAACCAAGCTTAGCTTAGTTAAAGCTAATTACTTTGATTTATCAAAAAAAGGATAATGAAGTCAATTCATTATCCTTTTTTATTGGCTAATAAACCTTGACGGTTTACTGTCGTTTATTTTTAAAGATTAGTCACATCTATTTTATTTTTTAAGTTTTCTTCAAGCGCAGCTTTTTTTTCACGCTCTTGCCTTTTCTCGCATGGATTATCGCAATTACAAGCTTTTTCAATACCCACACTTGCTAAGCCACCACAGCTTCCAGATAAGGTTCTATTTTGTACGATATAACCAATAGCCATAGCCGTACCGATAACTAGAAAAAAACCAAAGGTTATTAGGAAAATCATCATAATATCTTGCTCTCTACAACGTTTATAAAGATAGGTATTGTTCAAGGTAAGAACTATTAAACAGGACTTACCTCTATATCTTAATATGAAACGATACTTTGTGTTTACTACTTTAAATACTGCTTAAATTTTACCGTAAATTGCTCAGTAAAGCCATGTTCAGACTTTGATATAAAATAAGCCGCTAACTGATGCTTCTCAGCAAATGCTAACCCGTCCTCTTCGCCAAGCACCATTAACAGTGTTGATAATCCATCAGCCGTCATTGAAGATGGGTGAATAACGGTAACAGAAACTAAGTTATGCTTAATAGGTTTACCTGTATCTGGGTCAATAATATGTGAGAAACGCACTCCATCTTCTTCAAAATAGTTACGATAATCACCAGAGGTTGCCATTGCATTATCTTTAGGGACAATAAATTGTTGGACACTTCGCTCAGTAGTAATAGGTTTTTCAATGGCAACAACCCAGAGCTCACCTGTACTTTTAACCCCTTTTAGTCGTAATTCTCCACCAATTTCTACTAAGTAATTTGTAAAACCATTCGCTTCTATTAATTCCGCGACAACATCGACACCATAACCTTTTGCGATGGTCGATAAATCAACAGCAAGTTCGGGTTTTGCCTTAGCTAATTTGTTGCCAGTTAATGATAAATTATCTAACCCTGTTTGTGCTTTTGTTTGTGCTATTAATGCTGCACTTGGCACTTTCTCAGGTCTAAACTCAGGACCAAAACCCCAAAGGTTAACTAACGGTCCTACGGTTATATCTAACTTACCATGGCTCATTTCACCTAAACGTAATGATTCAGCTAAGACACGCGAAAAACCCTCAGAAATAACTCTTTCCTCGGTTGTTCTAGATTGATTAAATTGTGATATTTCAGAGCTTGGAATATAAGTCGACATCTCTTGATTGACTTGCTTCAAGGCATCATCTATTTGCTGCTGCAAATTGATAGACTTAACGTGTTCAAGGGTTGAGACCACTTTGACATTATAGGTCGTTCCCATGGTTCTCCCTTGAAGTAAAATCTCCGCTTTCCCTGATTTGTTACTAGGGAAACATCCACTTACTACCACAGTCATTATTATAAGTAATAACAGTTTAATTTTAGTCATTTTCATCATTCCAAAGTTTATTTATCTCAGCTAATTAATTTATTTTATGAGTAATTAACTGAGATAAATAACTTTCTATCAAGGCTATTCTTTAAAAATAATAAAGACGACCTAGGTCGTCTTTATTAACATGCGCTTCAGCAATATATTTTAAAGTTTAACGTTGGAGAGAAGTACTAATTCAAGGCGAATGCACGGAGCCTATAACTATAGGTGAGTACATCCAACGATGAAATGGTGCTTCTTAACACGTTTAACTTAAAATATTAGCCACCGAAGTCATCTAGCATTATATTTTCGTCTTCAACACCAAGATCTTTTAACATACCGATAACAGCAGCATTCATCATTGGTGGACCACACATGTAGTATTCACAATCTTCTGGTGCTTCATGATCTTTCAAGTATTCTTCGAAAAGAACGTTATGAATGAATCCTGTTAAACCATCCCAGTTATCTTCTGGTTGTGGATCAGATAACGCTACATGCCATTCGAAGTTATCATTTTCAGCTGCTAGGCCGTTGTAATCATCTTCATAGAACATTTCGCGAAGTGAACGTGCACCATACCAGAAACTCATCTTACGCTTAGATTTAAGACGCTTAAGTTGGTCAAAGATATGTGAACGCATTGGCGCCATACCTGCACCACCACCAATAAATACCATTTCATTATCAGTTTCTTTAGCGAAGAACTCACCAAATGGACCTGAGATAGTTACTTTATCACCTGGCTTAAGGCTAAAGATAAATGAAGACATTTTACCTGCTGGTAAGTGTAAACGACCAGGAGGCGGCGTAGCGATACGCACGTTAAGCATAATAATGCCCTCTTCTTCTGGGTAGTTAGCCATTGAGTAAGCACGTAATGTATCTGTGTCTACTTTTGACTCTACGTCGAAGAAGCCAAAATGGTTCCAATCACCACGATATTGTTCATCAATATCAAAATCACTGTATTTAACATGATGCGCTGGTGCTTCAATTTGAATATAACCACCTGCTTTAAAAGGTACAGATTCACCATTTGGAATTTGTAACTTAAGCTCTTTAATGAAAGTTGCTTTGTTATCGTTAGAGATAACTTCACATTCCCATTGCTGAACTCCGAAGATTTCATCTTCAACTTCAATTTCCATGTCTTGTTTAACAGCAACTTGACATGCTAAACGACAGCCTTCTTTCGCTTCACGTTTAGTGATATGACCTTGCTCAGTTGGTAAAATATCACCGCCACCTGAATGTACATCTACGCGACATTGTCCACAAGTACCACCGCCACCACAAGCCGAAGGAATAAAAATACCTTGATCAGCCAGAGCACCTAATAATTTACCACCCGCAGCAGTTGTTACCGCTTTTTCAGGGTCGCCATTAATATTGATCGTAACGTTACCACTAGAAACTAATTTAGATTTAGCAAATAAAATAACTAAAACTAGTGCTAGTACTATTGCGGTAAACATCGATACGCCGAGAATAATTTCCATCGACTTTTCCTTTAAACTTCTCTAAGGGTGTAATGCAATTTAAGCACATTACACCGACCAAACTTATAGGGAAATACCACCGAAAGACAAAAAGCCAAAAGCCATTAGTCCAGCAGTAATAAATGTAATACCTAAACCTTTCAAACCATTTGGAACATCAGAATATTTCATTTTCTCACGTAAACCCGCAAGTAAAACAATAGCCAATGCCCAACCAATACCAGAACCAATACCGTATACCACTGATTCACCTAACGTATAGTTACGTGCAACCATGAAAGAAACCGCACCAAAAATCGCACAGTTTACCGTGATAAGTGGTAAGAAAATCCCTAATGCTTGATAAAGCGCTGGGAAGTATTTATCTAGTACCATCTCAAGAATTTGAACAAGCGCAGCAATTACACCAATAAAGGTAATAAATGATAAGAAGCTCAAATCTATTGATTGAGTAGGGTCAGTAATACCTAACACGCTATCTAATGCACCTGGTGCTAGAACAGCTTGATAAATAATTTGGTTAGCCGGTACAGCGATTCCTAGTACCACTATAACCGCAACACCTAGACCAATTGCTGTATCTACTTTTTTAGATACCGCAAGGAAAGTACACATACCTAAAAAGAATGTTAAGGCAATATTTTCAATAAAGATGGTTTTTACTAATAAACTTAAATAATGTTCCATCGTATTAATCCTTCTCAACTTGTTCTGGTTTCCACTGGCGTACAGCCCAGATAACTAAACCAATAATGAAGAATGAACTAAATGGCAGTACTAGTAAGCCATTACCTTGATACCAACCACCATTTTGAATTAGTGGTAAAATCTCAATACCGAAAATAGTACCAAAACCTAATAGTTCACGGAAAAATGCAACAATCATTAAGATTGCACCGTAACCTAAACCGTTACCAATACCATCCCAAAAACTTACACCGGGCTTCTCTTTCATCGCAAATGCTTCAGCACGCCCCATTACAATACAGTTTGTAATAATCAAACCGATGTAAACAGATAATTCTTTTGATAATTGGTATGAAAAAGCCTTCAAGACTTGGTCAACAACAATTACTAAAGAAGCAATAATCGCCATTTGCACGATAATACGTACGCTAGATGGGATATGGTTACGAATAATCGAAATAAATAAGTTCGAAAACGCGGTAACCAAAACAACGGCAATTGTCATAACTAATGCATTAGCCATTGAACTTGTTACAGCTAATGCTGAACAAATACCTAAGACTTGTAATGCGATTGGGTTATTATCAACAATCGGTTGAGTTAAAACCTTTTTAGAATCAGATGACATTAGTTAACACCCCCTGCACGGTATTTAGTAATAAAAGGTGCATAACCTTCTTCACCAAACCAAAACTGAAGAGTATTAGTAACACCATTACTTGTTAATGTTGCACCAGATAATGCATCCACACCGTGAATATCATTAGCTTTAGCGCCACCTTTAACTAATTTGGCTTTAACTTCTCCAGCACTGTTGTAAATTTTCTTACCTGGCCATAATGCTTTCCACTTAGGATTCATTACTTCTGCGCCCAAGCCCGGAGTTTCTTTATGATCTGAATATACAACACTGCGAACAGTATTTAGATCAGACTCTAATCCAACATATCCGTACATTAAGTCCCATAAGCCGGAGCCTACAATAGGTAAGACGACTGTTTCTACTTTATTCGCATCATTGCGAACTAAGTACACAACAGCATCATGTGAGCGACGATTAATACCAGCGATATCATTTTTAGGTTTGTCTGATTTTTTTGCATCACGAGAATTACTTCGCTCGTCAAATAAATTAGGGTTACCCTCAATGAATTCACCAGAATCTAAATCAATCATTTTTGCTTCAACATACTTAGCGTAAGTCGCTTTAATATCTTTTGTTGAGCCGTCAGTTTTAGCCAGTAAACCTGATGCTTCAAGAATTTTAGTTTGTTGATCAAGTAACTTATTAGCAACTTGAAGTGGTTTCAATTGAATTGCCGAAATTGAAACTAAGGCAGCACACACTAAACATACTGCAGTAACAAAACCAACCGTTTTGCCGAATGTTTCTTTATTACTAGACATTGCGTGCAAGCCTCCGTTTAATATTGCCCTTCACTACAAAGTAGTCGAAAAGTGGCGCAAACAAGTTAGCGAATAAAATAGCTAACATCATGCCTTCTGGGAAAGCTGGGTTCACAACGCGAACTAATACCACCATGATACCAACAAGGGCACCAAACCAATATTTACCTGTGTTTGTGAAAGAAGCTGAAACAGGGTCAGTTGCCATAAACATCATACCAAAAGCAAAACCACCCACAACTAAGTGCCAATGCCAAGGCATTGCAAACATAGCGTTAGTATCACTACCAATTGCATTAAATAATAACGAGGTTGCCACCATACCACCAAACACACCTAAAACGATGCGCCATGAGGCAATACCTTTATAAAGGATATAAGCACCACCTAGCAAAATAGCAAAAGTAGATACTTCACCCACAGAGCCTGGGATGAAACCCCAAAAAGCATTCCACCAATCAGCATTCATTGAGTAATCAACTATACCTTGGTTCGCTGCACTTAACGCTGTTGCACCAGAAAATCCGTCGGCAGCAACCCAAACACCGTCACCTGAAATTTGCGCTGGATAAGCGAAGAATAAGAATGCACGACCCGCTAATGCAGGGTTTAAGAAGTTCTTACCTGTACCACCAAAAACTTCCTTCGCAATCACGATACCAAAAGTGATACCAATAGCTACTTGCCATAACGGAATAGTTGCAGGCAATATGAGTGCAAAAAGAATTGATGATACAAAGAAACCTTCGTTAACTTCATGGTTGCGTACTGCAGCAAACAATACTTCCCAGAAACCACCAACAATAAAGGTCACCGCATAAATAGGTAGGAAGAAACAAGCCCCGTATAGCATCATGCTAAACCAGCCTGAATCCGCGTTTAACACACCACCGAACATTGCAAACAAAGCTGTTTGCCATGTATCTGGTGTAGCATAACCGGCAGCTAAAGCATCTACCGCTTGATAACCGATATTATACATACCAAAGAACATTGCAGGGAAAACCGCTAGCCATACAGTGATCATAATACGTTTTAAATCGATGCTGTCACGAATATGAGTTTTACCTTTGTTAACCATACCTGGAGTAAATAACCCCGTTGCTACGGCTTCGTAAAGTGCAAACCACTTTTCATGTTTACCGCCTTTTTCAAAATGCGGTTCAATATCTTCTATAAACTTTTTCAAGCCCATGTCTAACCTTCCTTCTCAATTGTGGTTAGGCAATCACGAAGATGTACGCCGTAATCTGTTTTGCCTGGACAAACAAATGTACAAAGCGCTAAATCTTCTTCGTCTAGCTCTAAGGCACCAAGTTGTTGTGCAGTGTCAGTATCGCCTGCCACTAAATCACGTAATAACATGGTAGGTAAAATATCTAGAGGCATAACACGCTCAAAGTTACCAATTGGAACCATAGCACGGTCACTACCATTTGTGGTGGTAGTCATATTGAATAACTTCTTCGGGAAGAAGTGAGACATATATGCACGAGTAACTGAGAATTTATTAGGGCCTGGGTACATGTAACCAATGAATTCTTTTTCACGACCTTCAAGAATTAATGAAACTTGTACATGGTAGCGACCTAAATAACCGTGAACAGCCGTTGCTGTAGCCCCCATAAGTAAAGAGCCAGATACAACACGAAGCTCACCGTCAATTGATTCACCAGCACTTAATTCATCGGTGTTTGCACCTAAGATAGTACGCACAAGACGAGGGTTCTTCGCTGCAGGGCCTGCAAGTGAAATAACACGAGTGCTGTCTAATTCACCTGTGGTAAATAACTGAGCAATCGCAATCACATCTTGATAACCAACATGCCATACAAACCTTTCAGCATTTGCTGCTTTAAGGAAATGGATATGTGTACCCACTAGGCCAGCGGGATGCTTACCTGCAAATTCAGTTACGGTCGCATTGCTATCAACAGGGATATTTGCACCCGGAGCTTTACTTACAAACACTTCACCATCGGTTAGACGAGAAAGAATTGTTAAGCCTTGCTGAAATGCTTCTGCTTGCTCTGCAATAACTACTTCTGGGTTAGCAGCCAATGGATTAGTATCCATTGCACTAACAAAAATAGCAGCAGGAGCGCTATCAATTGCAGGTACTTTACTGAATGGGCGAGTTCTTAATGATGTCCAAAGACCAGAATCAACTAGATTTTTCACAACGTCTTCACGTGCAATACTGGCTAATTCACTCGTTGGATAAGAAGTAAACGTCTCTTTATCATCGCCGTCAACTTCAACAACAACTGATTGCAAAACACGTTTTTCACCACGGTTAATTTCTTTAACAACACCGGCAGCTTGAGATGTGAACTTCACGCCAGGATTTTTTTTATCTTCAAAAATCACCTGACCTTTAGTTACGCGATCACCCACTTTAACAAACATGGTTGGACGCATACCCACAAACTCTTCACCGAGTGTTGCAACGGTTTTGATGGTCGGACCATCATGGATTACCTGCTGAGGAGCACCTTGTACAGGAACATCCAAGCCTTTTTTTATTGTAATCATAAACACTTGCACTACTTTTGATGGGAGTATAAAAACCAACTTGTTAGCTTATCTAATCAATATCAAAATAAATTAAAACAAATACTACTTAAATATCAATTAGATAAATTATAACTTGCCGATTTCAGTGTATTTCAGTAAGTCTTTATTTTAGTCGTAAATTAAAATTTAGCGACAAAAAACAAACCCACTGGCTCTAAGTTAAAATTTTCTGGCGCGAATACTACCATAAAAAGGCTATTTTATTCTACGGTTAGAGTGCATTTTTCATGAAAAATTACTTGATTAAATTTGATTCAAACGACAATTAATTGAAAGAATTCATCACTTTTTTTATACAATGCAATTTGTGTCAATATTCAACCCTATGAGATGTTTAAAACAGAAGCACTGTATACAATACATCTACTCATCGCTATTGATGAGACATTGAGTAAAACTAGAAAACAGATAATACAAAGCCGACGATCAAATAGTCGGCTTTCATAAGTAAGTTATTCATTAATTTACGACTTCATTACCAACTCAATAATTCAGACCTGCATACCTTTGGGTATAACGCTTAATGGTGTAACCGCAAAAAATAGCACCAGTGAATATAGTGATAAAAATTGGCATCCAAGAAATTATTGAATCAACACCACTTTGCATAACTTCTAAGCTAGCTAACAAAAACAGGAAGAAATTAAATACAATAATGAACACGTATTTCTGAATAGCTTGTGAATGATTACTCCAGCTAAAAAACATTAAAGCGCAGTTAAGTAAACAGAATAACAATGCTAGTAAACAGACTTTCATGTAATTCACCCAAGTTAAATGTTCAAAAGTTATCACCGTAATTGCTACTAAAAAAGCAACAAATACTAATAATGAGGCTTGATTCACTAGCACGTATTTAACAAATGCTTTAGCAAACGTTTGCTTGTTTTTAAAACGAGGTAGTATTGATAACCTAGCTAAATAACTCCGTTTATTATTCACCATTTGAAATAAAGTAATAGAGGCGGTACCAATTAAAATCGCAGGTACAATGGTGATCATAGGAATAACGGCTACGTAGTTTTTTTCATCAATAAATAATGCGACGCCACACAATATCAACGTTGCTAAAGACCAAGCAATATAAGAATGCTTGCTAAAAGAAGCGGTACTTTGACAACTAATGGCAATCAGTTTTCTCATTGAGAGCTTTGTTTTGTTTTCTTCAGCTTCTGTGATATTACTCCGCTCATGATTAAAGTTTAAATTACTCCACCATCGCATAAAAATATTTTGTGTTGCTGGTGGTATATGATCTTGTGCGACCAATGTTCTATCGATGCTTGCATTTACCATTAGCATCATTTTAGCAATATGTTCGCTATGTTTTCGATAGACAACCAATTTATTAAGCGACTGCCAAGCCCAAACTGCAATAACAGGTAAAGCGAAGGCAAAGTAACTCATCACTTGTTCAAAAGTTATCTCTATATTTAAAGCTTCCGAACATAGCGGTGTTAGCATAATAAGAAAAAATAGTATTTGATATTTTGGCTGGTAAACCATGGCTATCATCAACATTGCACTTACTAACATAATAGATAACAAACCTAACCAACTCATAACATTAGGTAATAATAAGAGCGTGGGGAGAAAACTTATTAACAATATACTTATCAATGCCGTTTTTAATTGCGATGAAAATCCGGGCAACACCGCAGCTATTTGGCTATGCGTTAGCAATGGTAATCGCATAGACACAATTAAATATAAACTTAGGTTACTTAAACCTAATAATGAAATTAACAAGGGTGATTTTTGTTCAAAGTCTATTGTAAATCTAAGCCATAGAGCTACTAGCCAAAGCACAAGAATAAATATCCTGGCATACCAGCCATGAATTAAAATACTTTTCATGATGCGGTGATCTCCAAAAAGATATCTTCTAACCCCATTGGGCTTACATCAATTTTTATACCTTGTTGCTGAAGTTCTTGCAGCCACCTTTCATCTATTTTTTTAACGACGCAATAAGTATTATCTCCTTTAACTTCGACTCTAAGGGCATTTGGGATATGCTGCTGAGTAAGCTGTTTACCATGTAATGTTAGCCTTACAACATTTTCTTTAGTTTTATCTAAATCATCAAAATAACAAATAGTGCCTTTATCTAAAATAGCGATCTTACTTGCAAGACGCTCCAAATCTGAAGTGATATGAGTTGAAAAAATAACAGTGATATTTTCATCACAAGCTAAGTTAACTAATTCTTTCAATAAATCTCTTCTACCAGCAGGATCTAAAGCTGATGCAGGTTCATCAAAAACAAGTAATTCAGGTCTTGAAGCCAAGGCTAAAGTAATTAATACTTTTTGAGCTTGCCCAGGTGAAAGTTCAACCATTTTTTTACGGGGGTCTATTTGCCATTTATCAAGGTAGTAGCAAACTTTTTCATCAGACCATTGTTGATAAAATTGCTTTCTAAACTTAATTAAATCAGTGACCGACAACCAACTAATTTCATCATTTTCTTGAGGGACATACCCTATTCTTTCTTTTGAAGCGATACTCAAGCTCATATGTGCTTCATTAAATATAGATATTTTGCCACTATCGATATCATCTATGTTTAACAAGCTTTTTAATAAGGTAGATTTACCCGCACCGTTTTTTCCTAATAAACCAACGATATCACCTTGATTAATGGTCCAATTTAATCTAGATAAAACAGGCTGGTTATCAAATGACTTATTTAGGTTTTCAATTGAAATTACTGCAGACATTATTTACTCCTTTATCTCGGATTGGTTACGTTCTGTGATTATCTTTTCTTTAAATAACGCTGTTAGCTCACTATTAGATAACCCCATTAATGCCGCCTCTTTCAGTAATTCATCAATCATTTCTGTAATCACAGATAACCTCTCTTGATTTGATTTTTTTTGTTCTTTTTTTGCTACTGCCATGCCCTTACCACGTAAGCGAGTAAGTACTCCCCTTTCTTCGAGCAACCCATATGCCTTTGATACTGTCATTGGGTTAACTTCTAACTCCGAAGCAACTTGCCTAACCGAAGGTAAAATTTCACCCTGTGTAAAGATGCCCGTTAGGATCATTCGCTCTATTTGCGTACATAACTGTTTATAAATAGGTATCCCTGAACTTACTGAAATTGAAAATTGTTTCACTTTAACAAACCTAAAAACATAGTGTATCAACACAATAATACACCAATACAGATAAAGCAATTTTTCTTGTTGAGTAAGTACCTACTAAAAAGTTGAACTATGTCAAAGCTATGAGATAACTACGTGCTATAACAGGTACTGTGTAATCCTTCCATCATGCCAAGGTTGAAATATTATGATTGAACTAGATAGTAAAAAAATGGCTGCAGTAGTTGCTAGTTACCAAGTTCCTGTCAAACCTGAAATATTAAGTGAGATTCAGAACCTGATGGATGTCGAAGAGCCCGATATGGAATTAATCGCTCAATTAATCAGTAATGATGTTGGTTTATCTGCTGCTATTTTAAAGATAATTAACTCACCTTTTTATGGCATGAACCGAAGAATATCTGAAATTAAGCAAGCAGTAATGATGCTAGGGCTAAATACCATTAATGCGTTGGTTACCACTATTTTACTCAAATCATCTTTTCAGGGAGAAGCAAGTATCTCTTTAGAGCGTTTTTGGGATGATGCCCTTGATGTTGCCAATGCAATGACATTTATTGGTAACAAGATTAAAAGTAAAATTCCCGTCGATTTGCTTTATACCATCGGATTATTTCATGACTGTGGTATTCCACTTCTTGCGCTCAAGTTTAGTGACTACAAAGATATTCTTATTGAAGCAAATAGTGCAGGAGAAACCTCTATTGCCTTAGAAGAAAAAAACTATAGCACCAACCATGCAGTGTTAGGTTATTACGTTGCCTCTTCTTGGCACTTACCTAAAGATATTTGCCAGTTAATTTTACAGCATCATGATGAAAAATACCTTTCCTCCATTACAGGGAGTCAAGATCAATTAGCCTTTGCAGCTCTTAAAGCTGCTGAAAATATGGTAGAACGAGTGAAGCGCTTTAAAATATCACCTGATTGGCACTTGTATTCAGAGCAAGTTTTAAGCGTTTTAGGTATTAGTGAAGAAGATTACACTGATTTAGAAGAAGACTACAATGAAATACTATAACCCCCACTAAAAAACAAAACCCTTTTGCCAACGGCAAAAGGGTTTAAACATAGCAATGATATTAAGCTAGTAATTTTTATACTAAATGATTAATGACTAATTCAGGGCTAACATCAGCATCATAATCAACACCATCAACACCAAACCCAAAGAGTTTTAAGAATTCAGCATGGTAACCAACATAATCGGTTAGTTCATCGATAGTATCAGTATCAACAGTATTCCAAATGTCCGTGACTCGGTGCTGAACGCTGTCCTCAAGTTCTTTATAGTTTTGGCGGAATCGACCTTGCTCATCTAAACGAGGGCTATCGCTATAGATGTTCTCTTGAAAAAGATTCGAAATTTGCTCAATACACCCTTCATACGTTCCATCAGCTTTCATTACTTTAAACATTGCTGAAATGTACAATGGCATAATAGGTATAGCCGAACTTGCTTGTGTTACCACAGCGTTTAACGACGTAACACGTGCTTGACCATTTAATGAAGCTGTTACTTCATTGATAGCAGTTGCTGCTCTATCTAAATCTTCTTTCGCTTTACCAATGGTCGCTTTACCGTATATTGGCCAAGTAAGCTCTTTGCCGATATAGGTATAAGCAACTGTTTTAACACCTTCTGCTAATACGCCAGCATCATTTAGTGCGTTCATCCATAATTCCCAATCTGCACCACCCATTACATCGATAGTACCTTGGATTTCAGCATCATTAGCCGCTTCGACAGATACTTCATCAATAACACGCTTAGAAGTGTTTAAGTTTTTGGTCGTAACACTTTGCCCAATTGGCTTTAATGTCGATGAGTATACTTCACCAGTGTCAGGATCAGTTCTACGTGGTGAAGCTAAAGAATAAACAACTAAGTCTATTTTTCCCATATCAGCTTTTATTGTTTCTATCGCTTGGGCTTTTACTTCATGCGAGAAAGCATCACCATTGATATTCTTTGAGTATATACCAGCTTCATCAGCTGCTTGTTGAAAAGCAGCCGTATTATACCAACCAGCACTTGCTGTTTTCTTTTCTGTTGGTGGCTTTTCAAAGAAAATACCTAATGTTTTAGCATTGTGGCCAAATGCTGACGTAATACGAGATGCCAAACCATAACCCGTTGATGCACCGATAACTAAAACATTTTTAGGGCCATCTGCAGTGTAAGCTTGCTCTTTAACATATTCTATTTGCTCATTAACATGAGCTTTACAACCAATAGGGTGAGCATTAGTACAAATAAAACCACGAATTTTTGGTTTAATAACCATAAGAAAACCTTTTGCTTTTGTTTATTGCTAACTTAACAACTATCAAGTTAGCTTGAATATAAAAAATTGCTGCTTAGTTTACCCTGCTTTTCTTACAAAGAGGTACGAGCAGTTAACGTTCAAGAAAGCTAACGAGCGATTATTTACCGCCTCCTAAACATTTTGGTGATAACGGGGTGTTATCAGCATAGTGTTCACGCCACTCTTTCTCAGTGTAGGTATGTAACGCCAACGCATGAATATGTTCAGCTAACTCATGAGCTAACACTTTATTGACTGCACGATGACGTTTAATTAATCGCTGTTCCTCAAACTCAGAAGAAACGATTATGACTTTAAAATGTGACTCACTACCAGGTGGCACATTATGCTGATTACTCTCATTAACGACATCTAAAACTACAGGAGATAATGCAGATGTTAATTTTTGTACAATAATTGATTCAATAGTCATAGTAGACTCATAGCTGATGATTACAACCCATTAATTCTAGCTGATTTAAACGACTGACTCATCTATTAATTGATAATAATTACAACTCAGTGAATGATAAGGTTTAACTAAAAACCTAGACATTTTTTTACATTTTTTACCTGTAAGACACCGCAAAAGAAAAACAATTGTGGCACAATAGCCTTTTAATATTCTGCACTTGTAATTTTACTTATGATCAGCCCATTTATTGTTAATGACAAAAACCTATTTCTTACCCGCTTTCCTGTAGCTCAAGTTAATAGAAGCCTACAAGCTTGGGATTCTGCAGATGAGTATTTGATAAACTACATAAATGAGCAAAACTTGATTACATCAACAAGTAACATAGCGGTATTTAATGACACTTTTGGCGCCGTAGCCACTAGCTTAACAGCAACCACCTATTCAGGCACACAAGTCGCTTTAATTAACGATTCGTTAATTAGTATGAAAGGTATTGCCTATAACATTGAGCAAAATCATTTAGACGACAGTAATATTACACAGCTCAACAGTTTAGAAGCATTACCTAGCAACACCACACTCATTCTTTATAAAATCCCAAAGAGTAAGTCGTTGTTAATTGAACAATTAATTAAAATAAAACAAGTAATGACTGAAAACGTGATATTTATTGCTGCCGATAGAGCAAAAGAGATTCACAGCTCAACGTTAAAATTATTTGAAAAATATTTAGGAACAACTAAAACATCTTTAGCGGTAAAAAAGGCACGTTTAGTCTTTTGTCGACTTGATAACCCAGTTGCTCAAACGTCACCTTTCCCCACGACTTGGTCACTGACTCAAAAACCAAAATATTCAGACCAAGAAAGAAGCTTTACTATTAGCAACCATGCCAATGTTTATTCACGAGACAAACTTGATATTGGTGCTCGATATTTTATTGAAAATTTACCTAAGGTTAAAGCCAATAGCCAAGTTATTGATTTAGGGTGCGGCAATGGTGTTATAGGCTTAACCATTTTAAAAGAGCAAAGCGAAGCGCAAGTACAGTTTTTTGATGAGTCTTATATGGCCGTTGAGTCTGCAAAAGAGAATATCAAACAAAACTTACCTTCACTAATGTCTCAATGCAGCTTTCATCTCAACGATTGTCTTGCTGACGTGCCAAGTAGCAGTGTTGACCTTATTCTGTGTAACCCTCCTTTTCATCAACATACCGCAACAACAGATCATATAGCATGGCAAATGTTTAAAGATAGCTTTCGTGTTTTAAGAAAAGGCGGTGAGTTACGTATTATTGGTAACAGACAACTTGCCTATCATATTAAATTGCAAAGAATATTTGGCAATGAAAAGTTAATAGCAAGTAATGATAAGTTTGTTACTCAATCAGCTATTAAGCGTCAATAAAAACGACCTTTTAAATTTACCTTTTATAAAAAGAATCATGGAGAAAAACTCATGCCATCAAAGATATTTACTTTAATTTTTTTCATCATTGCCTTAAGCGCTTGTTCATCAGCTCCGAGTCACTTAATTGTCGCGCCAGATGTTGCGGTATCAAACCACCTTATTTATGAAAACAAACAAGCGCAATTAACCGTCACAGATATGCGCACTAGCAATCATATTGTTCAAATTCTAAAAGAAGATGAAGCGGCTACCATTTTATCGTCTCAAGAACGTTTAGAGAATATTATTAAAAAGAACCTCAGTGATAACTGGCAAAAACAAGGTTTAACCATTGCTGCACTTGCTGCGACTTCAATAAACATCAACATTGAGAAAGCCGTTATTAGTGTTGAACAAAAAACAATGAAATATAACACTCAGAGTGAAATAATTATTAACGTTACTATTAATAATGGTGAGCAAACATTAACAAACACCTTTAAAAACAGAGGCAATAGTGAAGGCGCTTTGCAAGCAGATATTGCGGTATTAGAGCGTGACTTTAATCAAAATTTAAACGCGCTATTATTAAGCATATTAAACAGTAAAGACATTAAAGCCTTTTTATAATAAATAGTCGGAGTTCAGCATCACATGAAGCGCAGTGCATTTTACCTTTCATTATTTAGTTTGTGTTTGATAAGCCTAATGAGCTTTGCTCAAAATAAAGCGATTGATCCCACTAACATCTACCCTAAAGTAAAGTTAGAAACATCAATGGGCGTTATTATTGTTGAACTAGACAGAGTTAAAGCACCTATCACTGTTGATAACTTCCTAACTTATGTTGTTACTGGCGAATACAATAACACCATATTTCATCGTGTCGTTGAAGGCTTTGTCGTTCAGGGCGGTGGCTACGACGCTAACTTTATCGAGAAAAAGTTAAATGCAGACATCATTAATGAATCAGGTAATGGTTTAAAAAATGAAGTAGGTACTATCGCCATGGCAAAAGAGAACAGACCTCACACCGCGAATAGACAGTTCTTTTTTAATGTCGCAGATAATACGAATTTAGATCCAGGCAGACGTTGGGGATATGCAGTTTTTGGTGCCATCGTTGAGGGTGACGAGGTATTAGAAGCCATTGCTAAAGTAAAAACAGACTATAACGAAAGCATGGCATGGGAAGATGTCCCTGTTGAACCCGTATTATTAATTAAGGCAACATTATTACCTGCAGAATAAATAACGATGAGCCAATCAACTGAATTATAAAACAAAGCTTAACACGCCCTAGAGCTTGTTAAGCTTAACAAAGTATTTTTTCACAGGGTTATCTTACATTTTCATAACAAAAATACTGGCTATTTTTTTGACAAAGTACGAAAGATCTCCGATAACTTAAGTAACGTTGAAAATAAATACTTTGTTAGAAATAAAGGAATAAGGAATATAAGGATGCAGGAAGCCTCCTAGGGGAAATATGATAATTGAGCAGTTTATCACTAATAAAATCACGCAAATGCATGCCTATGTAAATGCTGTTATCGACAACAAACTTCATTACACTGAATTAGATCAATTTATTTTAGATACAATGGCTGAGTGGACGCTTTTAAAGGTGGTTGATGAAACACCAAACTCAGCCCAAGAAAGAGTTTTTTGGCATTTAATGCACGAAATAAGCTTACATGGCGCACAAGCATTAACTCAAGATTTATTCTTTAAGAGCGAAATGAATACCTGTTTAGACTTTTTCAAAGGTACTGGCAGCTATCCTATCGATTGTATTGGATGGCGTCCTATTGCTTAAAAATAATTTCAATCCTTTTGCTGACTAGTTCACTCTGATAAGCTTGATAACATTAACTTTTATCGAGCATCTCAAATAAATGTCATCTAGCACTTTCAAGCAAGCAATTTTAAATAAACGAATGTTGATCTGTATCTTTACTGGATTCAGCTCAGGCTTACCTTTGTTTGTGCTTTACCAACTAGTACCTGGCTGGCTTCGCTCTGAGGGAGTCAGTTTAACTGAAATAGGTTTATTTTCATTAATTGGCATACCCTATGTATGGAAGTTTTTCTGGTCTCCTTTAATGGACAGGTATTCATTAGGGAGTATGGGTAGAAGACGTAGTTGGATGTTGGCCACGCAGATCTTGCTACTTGTTAGTATTGGTGCTTTTGGCTATATCAATCCTGCCATGGATATATGGTCTGTGGCTTACCTTGCTGCAGGTGTCGCCTTCTTTAGCGCCAGTCAGGATATTGTTCTTGATGCTTATCGACGTGAATTATTACCCGAAAATGAGTTAGGTTTAGGTAATTCAATTCATGTACAAGCTTACCGCTTGTCAGGCTTAGTACCCGGCTCTCTCGCTTTTATTTTGGCTGACCACATTAGCTGGCAATCAGTCTTTATGATTGTAGCTGCCTTTATGGTACTAGGTATCGTTCTGACTCTGTGCATCAAAGAGCTAGATACAGAACATAATGCCCCTAAATCACTACATGAAGCGGTCGTATTACCTTTTCGCGACTTTATTCAAAGCAACGGTGTTAAAACAGCACTTTACACCTTAGCCTTTCTTGTCCTGTACAAACTAGGCGATAACATGGCAACTGCATTGCAAACCCCATTTTTCATTGATATGGGGTTTAGTAAAACAGAGATAGGTGTTATTGCTAAAACCTCCTCTATGATTGCCATGACAATAGGAATTATCGTTGGTGGTGTGGTCATGATCAAACTCAGTATAAATCGAGCGCTTTGGTTATTTGGCTTTGTTCAAATCGCCAGTATTCTTGGGTTTGCTGCATTAGCAGAAATTGGACATAACAATTATGCTTTAGCACTAGCGATTGGTTTTGAATACTTAGGCGTAGGACTTGGTACTGCTGCATTTACGGCTTTCATTGCTAGAGCGACAAACCCTGCTTTCGCAGCGACACAAATAGCGTTATTTACTGCAATAGCAGTATTACCGAGAACATTTGCTAACGCGACGACAGGTATTATTGTTGAACAAATTGGTTGGACGCAATTTTACTTTCTTTGCACTGCTCTTGCCATACCGGGTATGCTGATGTTATTCAAAGTAGCACCTTGGAATGAACCACAAATAACAACAGGTACAAACTCATGATCAGACTTTTTTTCTTACTGCCGATTATCATGTGTGTAATTTGGTGGTGGTATCTTAATAATCGCGGGTATAGCTTAAAACAAGGACTTAAAGGCTTTATTTATATATTAATATTTAATGCCATTATCATCGGATTTTTTATTACCATGATCTTTGTCACCAACATTTAAAAGTAATAATTAAAAACAGTCATGATAAGTAAGCAAAATATTAAAAATTGGCATATTATTTACTTAGGCTAACCAGAAGTTTTGCAAGCAAGTGTTTAACACTGTCTTATTCAACTAAAGAGATACTATGCTAATTGTAGATCAACAAGTTTTAGATGATATCAGCAAAGGGTTTTCAGTACCTGCCCAACCGAAACTGTTATTAAAGCTTTTAAAGTTAATGGCTGAACATGAACCAGATATCAAAGAAATAGCCAACACTATAAGCCAAGATGTCGCGGTAAGTGCCGCCATTTTAAAAGCCATAAACTCACCTTTATATGGTTTAAGCCGAACGGTTACTGATATTCAGATGTCGGTTAACTATATTGGCCTATACGGCATTATCATGCTCGTTACAGGGAGTTTAATTAAGAAAAGTTTTGATCCTAAAAGTTGCAGTATTGAGCTTGAAGCTTTCTGGCAGCTATCTACCGACATATCAACTATTACCGTACTTTTAGGCAGGCAATTTAAACCCAACCTAGCAACAGATAAGTTATTCAGCCTTGGGCTATTTCATGGTTGTGGCGTGCCAGTCATGGCAATGAAATACAGTAATTATCAAGAAACCTTAGATAGTGCGATTCAAAGGCCAGAATTATCGTTGACTGAAATAGAAGAAGAGATATATCAAGCAAACCATGCAGTCATTGGTTATTACGTCGCGAGTTCATGGCGTTTACCTAAAGATATTTGCCAAATTATTTTACAGCATCATGACAGAGCTTTCTTAGATCGATTAGATAATTCAGAACAGCAAGATTATTATGCAATTTTAAAGCTTGCTGAACATATTGTTCATTTAAAATACTATGATGTACCTTCAGTTGATTGGCAGTATGTTCAACATGATGTTCTATATAATATGGGAATAAAAGAACAAGCATTGCCAGAAATAATTACAGAACTTCAACAAAGAATATAACTCTGACTTAACTATAAGGCTCACTTAATAATGTTTACCTACTAATGCTTACCTAATAATGCTTACCTAATAATGCAGTGTATTGGTGAATTTTGCCCATGATAGTAACAGTTGTCTGAAGTCATCAATACCACACCCTGCAACTTCGTATTGGTCAACATTTATATGCTCTGACGTTAACATATCAGGCAAAGGGTCAACGCCATTAAAGCTCGCATTGGTTTGAACAGATATATCATCTTGATTAATGGCAATAGAGTATTCATGTCCCGTAATTAACACCTCAGGCGCTTTTCCTTTTTCTACTTCATCTATAGCTGTTAAGAGTTGCGCTAACTTATCAGCACTGCGCCCTACTTCTGTTTCAATCCACGGACCAATCACTTGATGCTCTAATGAAAATTGGGCTCTTGCTTCACCAGTTATAGCATCATGTATAAATTCATATTCCATAACTTACCCGATATTATATAGTTTGATTTTATCTACCCTAAGTGTAGCAAAGCTGTCACTAAACATAGGTGCGAATACTAAAAGCATGATAAATTATTTGCTATAACAAAATGTTCATGCGACGTCGTTTAATTATAAAGGCTTTGCTAGCCACGTTTCTTCAACAAGACTCTCTAATTTATCATGACGTTGCTTGAGTAACACTTGACCAATGAATTGGTCACCTTTTTGAATAACACCTACACCTTTAGGTGTGCCCGTCATAACGATATCGCCATCTTCAAGGGTTATGAACGATTGTAACTCATTTAATATTACGTCTGGTTTATACATCATTAAATCTATGCCGCCTTGCTGAATTAGTTCTCCATTAATCGTTAACGACAAACTTAATTGATTAAATTCACTTTCACTTAGGTGCTCTATATTAACAAAGTGACTAAATACTGCAGAATGATCAAACGCCTTAGCACGCTCCCAAGGTAACCCTTTCGCTTTGAGCTTTGCTTGTACGTCACGCTTAGTTAAGTCTAATCCAATTGCTACCGCAGTAAATTTCCCTTGTTGATATAAGAAGCTTAATTCAGCTTCATAATGCAAAGTATCAACTAAATGCTGTGCCTTGAGTTGATTACTAATCGAGGAATTAGGCTTTAAAAACACCACCATTTCATCAGGAATTTCATTAGCTAACTCATAAATATGTTCAACATAGTTTCGTCCGATACAGATAACCTTAGAAGGATGAATTATATCAGAGGTTATTGAACCTTTTGGGTAATTTACTTGTATAGATTGCAATGGTTTGTGGCTCCTATAGTTATGGCGCTATCCTAGCCAGTTAGCCTTTGCTAGACAAGGATATTTTATTGCTCACTTGAAAATAAAGTAAGACCGTCTTTAGCGAAAGAAAAAATAGATATAAAAACTCAATAATTAATAACACCGCAAAAAAATAATAAAACTGATTTTCAAGAATGACAGCAAGTAATAAAACGCTAGAAGTACAGTGCAAATAAAATAAAATTGAAGCTTGTCGTTTAGTAAAAAACTCATGCATATTAGGAATATATTGCATGGCTGAAAAATCCATCAAACAGCGTTGTTGCAAATGAGTGTAACTAAGAAAAGGTAATATCTTTAAGAGCATGCCTTGAATAACAGACACTAAATAACCAAAGATGATAATTGCCGCTAAGATCAGTTCTTTTTTATGGGCAAGGTTGTGAAAAATCGATGCATCGTTAGTCAACATCAACCAAGACTCCGGGAAAAAATAAATAGCATTACTTAATAAAAGTGCAATTGCAGCAAACTGCCAATAGCGAATAGTAGTATCAATAATACGTCTTTTTCGTCGAGCCAATACCGACAATAAACTGAAGGCAAAAATAGCATGAACAACAAAAAGTAAAGGCATCGCCCAAACAGGAAAAAAGATATAACTGATTAAAAAAAGCATAACAAACCAAGTCATCGTCTTCTTTATTCTCGTAGGGAAGCTTGGCGCAACGTGAAACATAGGAATAACTTGAAAACTAACCGCAATAATTAATAAACTTCCCCAACCTGCGATTCCCCAAACAGCATGGATATTAGTAAAGTGTTTATCTGCTAATAACGTCAATTTACTCAAACCAAACGGCGTTAAATCAAGATTACGACTAAGTAACCCCAAACCAAGTAAAACAACAACCATTAGCGAAAATACAGCCAACCGAAAACCAATCACCGAATCGCCTTGGCTTAATTTTTTTATTAATACCTGTATCAAAGCGACAATATAGATTAAAAAACTCAATGTTAGACAGAAAATAGCGAGATAAAGCCACCATAGGGTTGGCGCATTAAAAGCAAGCAGTAAGCTGCAAGTACCGACACAATGAAGCATATGGCAAGTGGTCGCAATAAACCTCGGTTTCTTAATTCCAACCCCACCTATAACGGGTAAAAGTTGTAATAACGCTCCCATCATCACCATAGAAATAAATCCGAGTGTAAAGGCATGGGTTAGCGTTAACATTCCTGTTGTCCAGCGACTTAGCCATAAACTATCGCCATAACTCAAAAGATAGATACCGCAAAAAATTACGAATAACGGCGCTGTTAAAAAGTATCGAAAAGGAAGGTCTATCGGCGGTAATGCATTAAAAGACAACCCAGATATATTCATAAATTATGTCCTGAATAACGAGTAGCAATAAATTGTTCAACTTGAGACTGTAAAGTCACTCGATAAATATATATGAAAACCTGTTCTTGATTTTGCGCTTGTTTTACTACTTGGCAATAATGACACCATGAGCCTTGATGCAACTGCTCATATAACGGATAAGGCTGTCGGCTATGTTTAACTTCCAAGCATTGTTCAGCCGTTAATTGAGACAATGCATGCAATATTTTTGTCATGGGTTCAGGAGGTGCTAACTGGCTCACATCGATTGTAATTATCTCCACTATCCCCTCCTTTCATCTGACTTTAAAGAATTAATAAAAATTAACTTTGTTCAAATGATGAGATTAATTGCTCTCCATTCACTAGATGTTGTTCCATCATCGGATAAAGCATCATTTCTTCTTTCATATTATGTTGCTGCATCATCACCATTAAGGTTTCAGACAAGCCAAGGTATTCATCTTTTGCTTTATTGTTTAATGCATTATCAAGGTCTTGCACTAAAGCACGCATTTGTTGATGCTCCATACGCATAACTTGCGTTGGTCCTGCGGTCATTCCAGTAGCTTGCTCAAACTGTGGAAATAATGTTTCTTCCTCTTGCGTTAAATGCAACGCTAACTCATCTGAAAACTGCTGCCATTTACCAGTCGCTTCAGACCAGTTTTCTTTGGCTACAGCGCTTTCAGCTTCGGTAAAGTAATCATCACATTCTCTGTGCTTCGATGTCATGTATTGGGGAATTGATGTCATTGTTCTTCCTAATAAGTTGCGGTTGCTAAATAGAAATATCTTAAATGAACAGCATTGTATAAAAGGAAGGAATAAACTATGTTGACCTACAATAATAAAGCGAACAAAGATAATAAATATTAGCTCACTCTATGAAGTTCTTACTGCTAAAAGTATTTCCCTGTAAATATACACATATAGTTCAACAGCAGGTAGAATAAAATTTTACATTAGCTCTGTTAATAATAAGGTTTTATCTTATGCCCCTTAGTAAAGCAAAAGGGTTTAGTTTAAAGACTCAAATTTATGGCTTAGTCATATTTTTAGGGATAATCTCATTTATAGGTACCCTGTTAGTCAGTGTAGAACACACTAAAGAGTACTTAAATGAACAAATGGGTAGCCATGCACAAGATACCGCAACCAGCTTAGGGTTATCGATTGCGCCTTATTTAGCGAGTGAAGATATCATCATTGTCGAAACAATGATCTCTGCGATATTCGATTCGGGTTACTATGCTGCAATGGTGCTAACCGATACCGATAATCAATCAGTTATTCTTAGTAAAGAAGCGCCGAAAACCGTTGAAAAAGTCCCTAATTGGTTTATTGATATGTTTCCACTTTCTCCTCCGACACGAGAAAGTAAAATTAATACTGGCTGGCGCATTGCAGCCTCTCTTTCTGTTACCAGTCATGCAGGCGCTTCTTACTATCAATTATGGCAATACGCTATTAAAGCTTTTGCAGCTTTTGCCATTATATTAATCGTTAGCTTAGTACTGGCTTATTTTATTTTGAATACCGTATTAAAACCGCTATCGCGTGTGGAAGAGCAAGCGATTGCTGTGAGTAAGAAACAATTCAATATCAATACCAAACAATCATTTACTCGTGAATTAAATGTTGTTGTGAGTGCATTAAACAGCATGGTAGATAACATTCAGAAAAACTTCACGTCGCTGACGAATCAGGCCGAACAATATACACAAGAGGCGTATGTAGATAAGTTAACAGGGCTAGGAAATAGAAGAGCATTTGAGAACCAATTTACGCATCATTTAAGCGAAATAGAGAGTGAGAGTGTTGGGACAATTATTTTACTAGAGTTACCATCATTACAGCATGTTAATCAGAGCCAAGGTTATCAGGCAGGTGATAATTATGTGCTTCAGTTTGTTGATATGGTCAATCAAGCTTTCAACAACAATTCAGAAGTAAAATTTTACCGTATTAATGGAGGTAGTTTCATCGTAGCTATTCCTCTTCCTATTTCACTGTGCCAAAACGAACTCCAACAAATAACGAGCCAGTTCGAGCAATTTAGCAGTGAAGATTACCCAAATAGTTTTGCTAAACATGTCTCTGTCGCTTATCAAAAATCGGATACGTTAAAAGCATTGTTGATTAAACTAGATACACTATTAACAGAAAGAGCATCGACATTACAGACCGAAAAAAATATCACCGAAAGTGATCAAGGCATATCGTTAGGCTTACAAGATTGGAGCACTTTAATTAATGAGCTTATAGACTCTGGTCACATAGAGTTTTTAGTACAACCAGTTCGAAAATGTGAATTAAACAATGATTCTACAACGAATAACTCTTTCATTGAAAAACCATTTTATAATGAATTATTAGCAAAGTTTTATTATAAAAAAGAAATTATTCCAAACAATCAATTGTTCGCTATGGCTGAAAGGCTGCATTTAACCGAACAATTAGACATGAAACTTATTACCGCTGCAGCAAGTTTAGTTAAAACAACGATGTCTGCTGCCATCGCAATAAATATAAGTCAACAATCGCTGCTTAGTACAAACTTTTGTCAATGGCTTACTCATTTCATAGCTGAAAATGATCAATGCCGACATCACGTTTACTTTGAGATAAATGAAATAGCCCTACTTAAAGATATTGAACTGGCCTCTAAACACATACATCAATTTAAAAGCTTAGATATTGGCATCTGTATCGAAAGGTTTGGTACTAGCTTAACGTCATTTAAGTATATTAATGGTTTAGATTTAGACTTTATTAAAATAGATGGTAGCTATATCCGTGATATTAACAAAGATATCGATAACAAGAGCTTTGTTCAGGCCGTAAATCAAATTTGTCATGGGTTAGGCGTTAAAGTTATCGCTTGTCATATTGAAAATGAAGCGGTACTTAATGTGGTTAAAGAGATTAACTGTGATGGCTGCCAAGGTGAGTTTATACAAGCACCAAAAGCACTATACGTTAGTTAATGTTGTGATGATTAAGGAATATAAAGCGGTTTACCAAGCTCTGCATTGTTAAAGCGCTCCCTTAGTTTATTCCAGCTTTTTAATCGACTAGACTTGCCTGCTAGCTTACCTTGCCCTTTTGCTTTGCTAAGCCATAGGTTTTCACCATTAAAACTATACACGGGAATTAAATCCTTTCGCTGATTTGCCGGTAATATTTCACCTTTAATATTATCAAGTATTAATGGGATGGCATTGGGGGTAGGATAATACGCTAAAACCATATGGTACTGATTAAGTGAAAGCGCTTTAACATAAGTAATACGCATTTTTTCTTCACTAATTCCCATCGTTAGCAAACTAAAATATTTCGCGATACTAAAGTCTTCACAGTCTCCGGCATTGGCACCTAAAAACTCAAGTGGCGTTGCCCAATAATCTTTTTTACCCCATAAAGGGATATCATCAACAAAATTAAGTAGGTTAAAAAATTGATTTACACGGGCAAGTTTTTCAAGGTCGTTATCGAGGGTTGAGTCATCAAGTATGTTTTGCCAAGCTTTTAATCTTTTTCCTGCTTTTTCGCCATACTTGCTAATCAATTTTATTTCTAAAATATCCCAATCAAGCTTTTTCTGCTGATTAACAGCAAGTAATGGCCACAATACGCAGAACATCAGTAATATAATAAAATTACTCGCGGATTTGGCCATAAACTCACATTTATCTAAAGTCGTTAAAACTAATCATTCTCCGTACTATAAATGTTCCAGCGTAATAAATCTTCTTCTTTATTTACTTGAATATGAGCAACCACACGACGATTCAAACTATGATCTATCTCGCCATCTCCCGTTGCGACAAGCTTGCTTTCACCGAAGGCCACTGCTGACAATTTACTTTCTTCAACAGCAAACTTTTCAATCAATGTGTTTTTTACACTATTAGCTCGTCTATGAGAGAGTTTCAAATTATATTCTGCACTACCTACAGCACTGGCATGTCCCTCTAATTCCACCATCAATTCAGATGAACTTTGATTAATAGCATAAGCAAACTGTTCTAATTCGTTTAAATAGCTCGCTTTAATTTCAGAAGAGTTATTATCAAATAATAGCTTTAAATTAACGGAGACAACTGAGGTCTTAACTTCTCCACAACCTTTATTATCAATTGCTGCTCCTTTAATAGTATCTGAACATAAATCTCTAGCGTTTATAACACCGTCGTTATCATCATCAGCTAAAGAGACTGTCGTTGCCGAATCATAAGTAACGTCGGGAGAGCCTGCACAGGCCGTTAAAAACAGAACTAAAGACAACGTACCAATAGTGAATATTTTATTTGTTAACATTATCTTTTACTCCATTGCTTTGGTTTCTCTACTCTTAAAGCATCAAGTAATTTTCCTGTCGCAGCTAGAATACGATATTGTGCAAAAAGCTGTGAGTGTTCCACTGAGGTATATGTTTTACGTGCTTCAAACAATTCATTACTCGTATCTAGCAAATCTAAAAGACTACGTTTACCTAAAAAGAATTGTTCTTCATAAATTTTTTGCGCCGCTTTTGCTGAATCGACATGTAATTGTAATAATGGAAATTGCTTTTTAAGAAATTGTTCTGCACGCCATGATAGTTTTGTGGTTTGAATCACTTGTCTCATTGATTGTGCATATATATCTTTACTTTGTTCTTTTAAGTAAGCAGCTTTGAGTTTTTTAGCATTATCAGAGCCGCCTGAATACAAGTTATAACGCATTCTTAGCATTGCGGTAATATCTTCATTATAACCACGAGTACCATCAATATTATTATTATGAGAAGCACCAAGCTCTAAAGTGAATTTAGGGTAATAATTGCTATTACTTAGCTCCAATTGTTCTCCTGCTGCTTGAATATCACTATATGCTGACAGCAGTACAGGATGATCTCTTCTTGCAACAGTTAATGCATCATCCAATGATTTAGGCAATAAGATAGCGTCGGAAACAGGCCAAACCAAATCTTGTGGTGGCTTATTAACAACCTCAACGAAGCGACTTTCTGCATCAAGAACATTGTGCTCAGATGAAATAACATTCACTTTTGCACGTGCAAGCCTACCTTCAATTTGAGATAAATCGGCACTAGAGCCTAAACCTTGCTCTACTCGCTCTTTAATTTGTTCATATACACGTTGGTGTTTATCAAAGTTTCTTTGAGAAAGTTGCAATATTTTTTTCGTTTCAAGCACAGATAAGTATACTTCTGCTACTTTTAATGCACGCTCTTGCGCTAAACCAAATAATGCATATTGTGATGCAGTTGCTTCAAACTGTGTTCTTTGCACGTTGTCCATAACGGCAAAACCATCAAATAATTTTTGTCGAATCGATACCGATAACTCTCCTCTTCTCAATTCACGTTTATCATCACCAACGATCCTAGTTGTAGGGCTATTTGTTAATTCATAACCATAACCCGCTTGTAGATCGACTGACGGTAAATAACCGCTTTTAGCATCCCTAACATCTTGTAGGTTTGCTCTATATAGATGAAAGGCTTCGGCAATTTGAGGCTCAGTTAATAAAGTAGCTTCTACTGCTTGTTCTAATGATTGTGCAGCAAGATGCTGACTAAACATCGAGCCAATTAATAGAACCGTACTTAGGATTTTTCTATTATTTCTTATTTCCATTACTATCTCTTATTACAAACTATTTATCTTTCTCGTAATGCACTGTTATGTGCTCTTAATATTGGCTTTAATAAATATGCCAAAACTGTTTTCTTACCTGTCATGACATCTACTGTCGCTGTCATTCCCGGAATGATCGGTAATTTTTTATTTTTATCGCTTTTACTCTGTAAGTGATTTTCTTTAGTACGTACTTTTATTAAATAGTGACTATTACCCTCTTCATCTTCAATGGAGTCAGCGCTAATGTGCTCTAAAGTGCCTTCTAATCCACCGTAAATCGCAAAATCATACGCACTAAAGCGAACCAAAGCTTTTAAGCCCGGCCGTAAAAAAGCGATGTCTTTTGGGAGGACTTTGGCTTCAATTAACAGCTGATCTTCATTGGGCACTATTTCAAGTAAATCCATACCTGGTTGTATAACGCCACCTTGAGTATTGATGTTAATTGTTTTTATGGTGCCTGATACTGGTGAAAGTACAGAGGTTCTTGATACTTTATCTTTTAAATTTACTTGTTTTTCAACTAGTTGAGCCAACTGGGCTTGCACTTTCGTTAATGTATCTTGGGTGTCTTTTTGGTATTGACTGACAACTTCTTGTCGTTTACTAATGACTTCACGTAAAGAGGTTCTACTTTGAGGTAATGCTAATCTAGCTTCTTCCACTTCTTGTTGTAGCTGGTTTATTTGGCGTTTAAGTTTTAAAAACTCTACTGGTGAAATAACCCCTTTGTCTGCAAGTGGCTTGGTCAGTTTTAACTCTTCTAAACCTAATTCATAGCTTGTACTTACATGCTTTAAGCGAGATTTAATAGACTCTATTTCTTGCTCTTTTTGTTCTATTTGATGATTGAGTACATTTACTTGTTTAGATAAATTACTCACATTCGCCTTAAAACTTGCAACTGCTGTTCGGTATATCCTTGGATATTTATCTTTTTCTTCTTTTGTAATATCTAGTGCTTGCTCGATGATATTAAATTGTTGCTTCCAATTTATATCAGCAATATCTGTTGACCACTGAACACTAGCTAACTCTGCCGATAATCTAGCAGACATTGCTTTTAGTAGCATAAATTCTTGCTGCTTTTCTCTAAAGTCGGCTAAAAAACGAGTATCATCAAGACGCATTAACTCTTGATTTTTAATTACTTGTTGTCCTTCTTTGACAAAAACTTTATCTAAAATACCACCTTCAAGATTTTGCACTATTTGCACATGTGACGAGGGAATAACTTTGCCATCACCAACCGTGACTTCATCTAGAGGTGCAAAGCCAGCCCAAAGTATAAAACTAAAACAAAAACCACAAATAATATAAAGCACTAGGCGTGACTTGTAAGGTGCAGCAAGCAATAAGGCAGCATTAATATCGTCGATATAATTCAAATCGAGGCTATTTGATTTTTTCACTATAAACTCGCCTTAATTTGACCACTTTTTAAAGCAGCTAAAACTTTATCAGTAGGGCCATCTGCGACTAAACGGCCTCTTTCCATAACTAATACTCGATCAACCAAGGTCAACATGCTTGCTTTATGGGTGACTAATAAAAAAGTTTTGTCTTTGGTGATAAGCCCTAGCTGTTTTTTAATTTGCGCTTCAGAATAATTATCCATATTACTGGTAGGTTCATCTAAAATCAGCATTGGTGGGTTAAATAATAATGCTCTAGCAAGAGCAACGGCTTGGCGCTGACCTCCTGATAAGTTCTGACCTCGCTCTCCAACTTGCTTGTCTAAGCCTTCGGGACTGCCATCTGTAAATTGACTGACTCCTGAAACTTTGGCTGCACGCATAATATGCTCATCATCAACATGCGGAACACCTAAGGTAATATTTTCTCGAATTGTCCCATAGAACAAATTAATATCTTGAGCTAAACAACCTATTTTTTGTCTTAAATCAGCAGGACTTATTTGTTTAATGTCTATGCCATCAACCCGAATAGCACCTTCAATTGGCTGGTAAAAGTTCATCAATAACTTTTCAATTGATGTTTTACCAGCACCAATTCTACCTATAATTGCAACCTTTTCACCGGCTTTAATTGAAAAGCTGACATTGGCAATGGCGGCAACTTCAGTTCCTGGGTAAGCAAAAGTAACGTTATCAAAGGTAATATCACCTTTAAAATGATCTCGATGAAGGTAGCGCTCCATATTTTCAGCAGGCAATTTCATAATTTCATCTAAAGTCAGTAGCGCAGATTTTGCCTGATTATACCGAGTGATTAATAAAGCAACTTGTGAAAAAGGCGCTAACGCTCTTCCACTTAACATAACCGCGGCAATTAATGCGCCCATACTGATGTTGCCTTCACTAATTTGATAGACCCCCAGTATCACAATAAATACCGTAGACATTTGACTTAATAAACTATTAAATGTACCGACTGAGGTCGCATATTTTTTTACTTTAATGTTCCAGTTAGCGATATTGCCTACCAATTGCTCCCATTTAGACTGAAATTGACTTTCAGCTCCTGTTTGCTTTATGGTTTCTACGCCTTGTAATGATTCAACTAAATGAGCGTTTTTCTGAACTGAATAACGACTGCCTTGCTCAACTTCATGCTTAATTTTGTTCTTCATCCAAAATGAAAATATCAGCATGAGAATGACTAAAACTAACGGCACCCATGCCAGTGGCCCAGCAACGATAGCGATTATTATCATAAAGATTAATGAAAACGGTACATCAAGAATGGCAGCTATTGTTGCAGAAGTAATAAACTCCCTGATAGATTCAAACTCTTGCACTTGTTTTGCAAATGCACCTACCGAAGCAGGTTTGTGGGATAAATTAAGATTTAATACTTTCTCAAATATTTTGGATGATAATAGTAAATCAGACTTTTTAGCGGCTATTTCAAGTAAGTGAGCACGCACTTCTTTTAGTACAAAATCAAACAGTAATAGAATAATCATGCCTATTGCTAAAACCCATAGCGTATCAATAGCATTATTGGGCACGACCCTATCGTAAACATTCATAACAAATAATGGTGATGCCACCGCAAATAAATTGATAAAAAACGCAGCTAAAAGAACATCTTTATAAATAGGGATAGAACGACGTAATGTTTCCCAAAACCAATGCTCATTATTTGTTTTTAATGTTTGTTTTGATCTTTCATCAAACCGATAGCGTTTACGAATATAGAAGCAATAGCCTGAATACTCTTGCTCTAATACTTCTCTATCAATGATTTCATGACTTGAGGGCAACTCTGGCCAAACGATTTCTAGTTTATCATTTTCACTTTCATTTTCTGACTCTGAATCAAAATCACGACGAATACCAGACTTGGTAGTAGAAATTAATACGCAGGCTCTACCATCTTTTAGTAGAAGCACGCAGGGCAACATAAGCTTTGGAATTTCAGCTAATTCTTTTCTTTCAAGCTTACTTTCCATACCTCCACGTAACGCTGCTCTAGGCATTAAATCAGGGGTAAGTTTACCGTCAACTAACGGTAAACCACTGCTCATCGCATCGGCAGAAAATGGTTTTCCATAATATTTAGATAAGAAAACTAAACAGCCCAATAAAGGATCTTTACGCGTTGCTTGAAGCTCAATATCGTGAGGTAAATCTGTTTGATTCGTCGTCATTTATTATTCTTATATTAAGAAATGGCAGGCTCTACTTTACAAAAAATAGAGCACTCCATTTTAATCTACAGTTAATTTAGCTTCATCAAGTAGTTTTTGAATAACGGCGCTATCATCAAGCGCATCGCCAACTAAATCAACACCACTTAACTTAATAGTCAAATCTGTTGAACCATCTTTATCTTTATCAATACTAATAAGAGTATCTGTTCCATCAAAAGAAAATTGAAGGTACCCAGCTAAACTATCAGCAGTTGCGCTTTCCCCTTCAAGTAAATCAGATAAATCTATAGTATCTCCATTAGCAAAATCAACAATAGTATCTGTACTATTATCTGCAGAGTCACTGGCAAAATAAAAGATATCTGAACCAGAGTTCCCTCTTAATGTATCATTGCCTGCACCGCCAATTACTGTATCATCACCTGTGCCTCCAATAATGAAATCATCACCCGTGCCGCCATTTAAGATATCATTGCCGCTCAGGCCAATTAAGACGTCATCACCACCATTTCCCATAAAGATATCTGCAGCTTCGCTGCCATAGAGTATGTCTGTTTCATTACTATTTTCAGTATGAGATGGAAAGCCTACGTTAATAGTGAATTCTGCTGAACTAACATCATCATCACCGTCGGTGATGTTTACGTAAAAGGACTCAATGTAATCTTCACTTCCGTTAGAGTTACTTTTAGCTAAATAAGAATAAGTATTATCATTAAAATTAACGGTTAGTTCGCCACCTTTATTTGTAATGATAGTTAATAAGCCATCAGTAGCATCTAAGATACTATAGGTAAAACCATCTATTTCAATTGATGTTAAACTGGCCCCTTCACTATCAGCACCTATGATGCTATTGCCTGAAACAATATCTACTAACAAGCTACCAGTTTTCTCTACAACAACCGTATTAAGTAAATAACTAGCCATATCACTTTCAGAATAAATCAAGGTAGCATTAGTATCTTTTTCTTCAGCATAAGCAACAACATCAAGGTACTGAGTTTGTACATCGCCCATACCAACAGCATATGATTCATTAATATTATTATTAATTAAAAAGGCCTCCCATTGATCTTGAAAAGCTAACGCAGCATTTTTATTTGAGTCATTAAAAGGTTCACCGTCAGAAATAAAATATGAGTATGTTTGACCAGAGTTATTCGGCGCAACAAAGTTATTCATTGCTGCTTGTAAACCTAATACATAGTCTGTACCACCATTAGCACTAGTATTTTCAATATTATCTAACCAAGCTTTAGCATCAGCTAAATTCAACCAGCCGTTGGATGCAGCGTTTGTATAACTGTTGCTTGAACTACTAAAGCTCACTAACTGTACATTAACAGAACCTAAATCATCATAAGCTTCAATTAGTTGTTTTATTGAAGCGATAGCTATATCCATTCTACTGAGGGTTGTAGTATTACCGTTAGCAATTCTATCTCCATTCATATCTCTGTTCATACTACCTGATGCATCAAGAACAATAATGACATTGGTAATTTGTTCACCAAAGATAATATTCTGCGACCCACCGGTTATAGCAGGAGAATCGTCATGAATAGCAATATTAAAGCTTCCATTAGTTACTCCTTTATCATTACTAACTTTTACAGAAATAACGTCATTAATAATATCTGCTGAAATATGTTTAAGAGCAGAAGATAATTGGTAACTATAAGTTAACTCTCCCGTAACATCATTAAATGAGGTAACAGTTAAGAGGCCTTTACCTGTATTAATTATTATTTCTGATAACGCAAGTTCACTTAAAGAGATCGTTTTTCCAGCTATTTCAATACCTGTAATATTTTGACCTTCAATAAAGAAACTACCACTAGTAAATTCCGAACCAGAGCTAGCACTGCCATCAACTAAACCATGCTCAAAAACCGCATTATCATCAAGTGACGATAAGACTGGGGTCGTATCATCTACATCCGTTTCACTTAAGGTCACGGTGATGGTGGTTTCATTACCTGCGGCATCTGAGGCAATAATGTCATAGTCACCGCTGTTCGCGCCCACCTCAAAATCATTGACGTGCGCTAAGATACCCGCCGCGGTAATGGTAATAACACCATTGCTATCAATGTGATAATAACCATCGGCCGAGGTTTGGCTGCCATTACTGAACGTGTATGTGGTCACATCAGCATTATTCGCTAACGTTCCCACCACGGCATCGGCCACTTGGTTTTCTTCATAACTAAAACTTTGATCAGCAACACTTGGTGCCGTGTCATCCACATCCGTTTCACTTAAGGTCACGGTGATGGTGGTTTCATTACCTGCGGCATCTGAGGCAATAATGTCATAGTCACCGCTGTTCGCGCCCACCTCAAAATCATTGACGTGCGCTAAGATACCCGCCGCGGTAATGGTAATAACACCATTGCTATCAATGTGATAATAACCATCGGCCGAGGTTTGGCTGCCATTACTGAACGTGTATGTGGCCACATCAGGATTGTTCGCTAACATCCCGACAACCGCATCGGCCACTTGGTTTTCTTCATAACTAAAACTTTGATCGGCTACTGTCGGTGCGGTGTCATCCACATCCGTTTC
>NZ_QXIO01000011.1 GCF_003545765.1 Colwellia sp. RSH04
TAGCAGAGGCCAGGTCTTAGATTAGGTTGCGGTTTCTTTCATAAAGGCATTTTGTCGATTTTAGGCTCTGCTGAACTAATTTTAGTAACTCAAGGGTTAAGGTCAGCTTTTGGCTAGCTGAAGAAGTATCCTATTCTCACTAGCCTAATGTTAACAAAGATACGAAACCGGACATTTCACAAATTAGTTTTTATGACTTCTCTGTGCTATAAGGCGACGTTGGGATTGAATGTTTTCAACGATCACTTTGTACGTGAAGCGGACTGTCGTCTATCAAGAATTACAATGGAAAAAATTCACTCTGCCCCAGTGGTTTTTGCGTTTCGCTACTTTAGCAAGCTGATAAATCACAATTTTCGAGTTTAGTTTTTAGTGGCCTTAAAATGCATTCAGAAAGAAAAACAGAATACAGCAAGCAAAGCGCATTTACTGCGTATCCAGCAGTGCTCCCCAACATGTTTTCTAGATTCATATTACTATGGATGGCTACTACCCCGACTAAAAAAGCTATGACACCAGAGGCGTAGCAGAAACTTATTTGCTTGTTGTAAATCAAAGCCAAAAGTTGTGCCTGGTTGCCCCCCTACAATATCAGAAGCGAAAAGGTATTTAAGGCCTTTTATCGACTTTACCAATCCTTCAACACCAAACGTCACTATAGTTATCGTCGCTACATAGGTAACCAAAAAGAAAAAAACAACCTTATTGCCGTAGTTTAATGGCGTAGCAGCCAAATTAAACAGTGTAAATATTGAACTCAATACAACAATTAGCGCTATCAACCTATGCATAATCTTTCTCCTAGTCCAGTTAACTTCTATGGGATTTTCAGACGATTGCAATTGATTAGGTGACACTTCAAGTGCGGATGCGAGGGCCAACGCTGATTCAGCAGAGGTATTTCCCTCAGATTCAATTCGTTGAATTGTTCGTAGCGATAAACCTGAAGCTTTAGCTAGAACCTCTTGAGACCAACCTTTATTTCCGCGAACTTGCTTAAGTTTCTGTGTTGATAGTTGCACACTCTTTCCTTTTTCAACCTGATTTGTTGCTCTGTCAGGTTTCAATATTAAAAATGTAATCGAAATAAGCGAGAAGTTTGTCCCGACAAATACACGCCAATCTACGACATTTGCTCCAATTTCAATCTGGAATAGCTAAAAAAATGGGTTCACGTACATTTAAAATAAGTTATTTATTTTTAAGAAAATGAAGGGCAGCTTCCTTAAAGCTTTCGCCGGTCAAGCCAGTCCTTGCGCATGGCTGCCAGTCGCTTCTTATGTGATTTTCATTTACTAAGGTTTCAAGTTGCTAGACAAGATCCCCTTATCTGATACTGTTTAAACTCACCTATTATTACTAATAATGGACCCTGAAAATTTGAAGTGTCATTTCATGCTTTTGAAAAAGTATGAAAATAAATAGAGCAAGCGATCCCCAATTTCCAGCCGCTTATCACAATTAATATTATTGTCATACCTGTTACAGAAAGGTTAACCCATCCGAAAAGCAAACTGGTTAATATTGATAATGCAGCCAAAAGACTGAATATGCCGAAAAGCTTAATAGCTTTGTTTTGATGAAACATGTCGAACGCCCAAAAACATATTGTTCCAGACCAACAGAACACTGCAAAGTATGCAAAAGCTTGATTCATTTCAATCGTCAGTAAAAAAAGGCCCCTAAAAACTTCTGCTGAATATCGGTTGCCTTGGAAAAGTGCTCAGCTAATTGTGGCTCAATAACACCGCTCATAAGAGCAGATAAAATCATAACAATTTTCCTAACCCAATAAAGAATTAAACTATATAAAACACTACTGCGGTTAAGCCCCCTCAGTTTACCGTAATAGGTCAGGCAAATGCTTATCATAATTGTGTTACTGGCGTTTTTCTGTACTGGCTGGGTGTCACGCCAGTGAACTGTTTAAACGCTTTGTAGAAAGAAGAGCGTGAATTAAACCCTGTAGTTAACGCGATATCCAGCACGGACTCGTCTGTATCAACCAGCATTTGTTTGGCGTCATCTATTCTCGCGCCGTTAATAAAGTCAAAGAATGTTGTACCAAGCTGTTGCGACAAGGTTTGTGAAACGTATTGCGACGGTTTATGTACCATTGCAGCGAGTTTCGCCAACGTTAAGTCGGGGTCTAGGTGTGCCTTTTCGCTGGTAATTGCCTGGTTAAGTTTCTCTGCGATAGCGGCTAAGTCACTATCCGTTAAGGCAGAACGCTCATACGCCTTTTTGGGTTGTTGCTCGGTTGCCACCGTCGCGGGCGGTGGATTGTTTTCAAAGCCGGGTCGCTGCCCTAACCCATTGGCACACATTACCCAGACAATGATCACAACCAACACCAGCACGCCGTTTTCAGACACACCAATAAACTTCAGTCGGTCTTCAAGCGCTAACACAATCAGTGAATAAACCCAGGAGAACACAACAAGCAGGGTAACACCACTAAACCAGCGGAGGCTTTTTCCTTGTTCATTTGAAAATACATTTTTTAGCTGACGTCGGTACTTGACCGTTCGCTTTAGCAACATAACGACGTAAATACAGCTTAACACACACCAAATGAGAACGGCTGCAAAGAACGCACCGGAGAGAAGATGGATATAACGCTCATCGCTACCTTGTTCTGAGAAAAATAGGGCGATGAAAGAGGGCGATGGTAAAAAGAAAATAGCACATCCCAGCATGCCCGCAAACGGCAGTGGCAGAAAATGCGCCCACAGTGCTGATGTCCACCGCCATTGATGCTCTGATATCAGTGATGCGTGATAAAACCACAAACTGGGAAGTAGCAAGAAAAACAGTAAAGGCAAAAGGCTGATATACAGCTGAATCAGCCAAGGCACAAACGCAAAAATGATTGGGCCTGTAGATAACATACCCAGACAAAACAGTACCAGCATAAATGGGCGCTTTGACGGTGAGGGCATTTGCAGCGGCATCAACAATAACGTAAATCCGGCTACCGCGAGCGCCAGTGTTGCTAAGAAAACCTCAGACACAAATCTATTCCTATTTTTTTTCAGCCAGAGCCGTCGAATGAAACTAACATGGTAGCGCGTCAACAGCAAAAATACTGTCCGAGTTATGTAGAAAAGACGAATCAGGACACCGTACACCTTATTATTAGCACATTAATCGAGCTGTTAAGTAGTAAGGAATCGTTACCATGAATCACAACACCACTGATAAGAATGTATCAAATCGCTCACTAATGGGATGGGGCGCAAGCGCATTTTTCGCGATGCCACTTTGCTATGTGGGTATGTTTTTAATCTTCGGTGTCGCTCTGTCCATTCCCCAGTCAGAGTCTGTCAACGACAAAATTGCCTACATAGCTACACAGGAATCCATGCTCAGTCTGGCCTACATTATTGGTTATCTGATATTCGGAACGTTGCTTTTAATCGCGGTACAAGCGATGCACACACGCCTTACTACTTCTTCATCGCACCTGATGAATGCAGCAAGCGCATTCGGCTTTATTTGGGTCGTGCTTATGATGTGTTCAGGTATGATTGCATTGACCGGCATGCATACCATGCTTACTCTGTTTGCCAAAGGCAACTCACACGCGGATACCCTGTTTTACGTTTATACCACCATGGTAAAAGGCTTAGGTGGCGGCATTGAACTGATCGGCGGCATGTGGGTGTTGCTTTTAAGTATCTTCGGTCTAAAAACCGCACAGCTTGCGAAAGGACTGCATATTTTTGGCGTCATCGTGGGTGTGCTCGGTATCCTCACTGTTATGCAGTCAGTGCCAGAAATGAAAGACGCTTTCGGCGTAAGCCAGATTGTATGGTTTATCTGGATGGGGATTGCCTTACTCAAAAGTCGCGCAGAGTTCACACAATGAGTGTGATTGCCTTACTGCACTTTGTTGTTGGCTGTGGCGCTGTAATAGCAGGCTTTACATCGCTGCTAGTGAAAAAAGGCAGTACAGTGCACAAACAATCAGGCAGGATGTTTATGGTAACGATGTTACTGCTGAGCCTAAGTGGATTTTACCTCTCTTATGCTCGAGAACTGCAGTTTACGTTCTTGCTCTCTGCATTTGCACTTTATCTGGTAGTAACAGGTTGGCTAGCTGTCTGGCACTCAGCTCGGGATAGAACACACGTTGCAAAATGTGAACTAACCTTCAGTGTGCTGCTCTGTTTAACCTGCTTTGCATGGTTTTTTCTCGGTACCGCACTGAACTGGAGCCCCCCAGAAACAGAGCCGCCTTATGGGGCGTATGCGTTTATTGGCGTGTGTGTAAGTGTGTTCATGTTGGGTGACATAAAATGGCTAAAAAAAGGCCAAACGAGCGAAGACAACCACATTCATCGTCATCTGACACGGGTCGGCTCGTCAATGCTGCTCGCAACTACCGTCTTTTTTCTTGGCAATAATCACGTACTTCCTGAAAGCATGCGCACGATGATAGTTCTGCTTACACCTATCTTTAGTGTAATTGTGATCACCCTTTTTTATCGCTTTACTTATCTGCGTTTTCGCAAAGGTACATAACATGCACATTCTATCATTTCCTTTTTTTCGGTATTGGCGCGAACACGTGGCGCTTTTACTGTCTGCGTGTATCTGCTTTGCTGTATCAACTAATGTGAAAGCATCATTCGATGAAACAGCGCCCCATCATGCATTAGAAGCTTTACGTGTAGCAACGCTGGCACTCAACAACAGAGAAAATACATCATTAGCTCTGGCAGTGCCTTACGACAAAAAACTCTCTGACACAGAAGGCAATCAAACCACGTTGCGTTTTGACCCATCAAAGCCGAACGGTATGCAGTGGGCAACTCTGTCAATCGTCGGCAAGTCGTTAGCAGAGGTGAAGTTACCTAACCCGTTTATGCTCACACCTGCCGTTGTCGATAAGCTTAACTTAACTTACTTTGAGGAGGAGCCGGACTATTGGGTGTTTAAAGGTGATATGGATATTTACTCAACCAATGAACCTGAAAAGAATACCGATAAACAGGCAGAGGTAAATTTCGATAAGTACCTGGTTGCCTTTGTCGGAATCGACAAACAAACGCGTCAATTTAAACGATTGAGTTTTACCAACCTCGACTCGTTTCGTCCGAGCACCCTAGCAATCATTGACCGCATCGTCATTGATGCGCTGTATGCACCATTGTCAGAGAACGGCCCTTTGGTCGCCGTACAATCACAACTTACCATTTCAGGTAGTTATGGCTTTTTGTATTCGTTTGAAGAGGTGATAAAACAAGAAATTGAAAAAGTAGGCGATTAATAAGCTTCTTCTGTGCTTTCATGGGAAAGAAAACAAAACGATCGATTTACGCGCAGAGAGCGCCTCCAGAGAAAGGATTTCGATGATTGGGGTTATTTCTGAATCAGGTGTTCACTACAAAAGGCCTGAATGACCGTTGTTTGTCTTTGTTAGCCTAAAATGCCTTGGTTTTGAGGACTAAATTAGGTCAGCAGTGTGGCAAAGGTTAGCGTTCTGATATGGAATACGACTGGCGGGTATGAGCTTAAACCAGCCTCACAAATGTTCAGAAATATTTGGCTATCAATTCGCTGATTATTATCGTGGTTTCACAAAAGCTAATGTCGGCAATTGGCTAAGGAGCTGAAGTATAGATTAAGTCACGCGAAGCTTCCCTTTTGCGAACAGAGCGGTCATTTTTCTTATCTCGGTTTGTGCCCCAAACCGAGATAGAAAAAATCTATTAGTTCAGGTAACTCATTGCCCTTGTTTTTATATACTGAGCATGTTTACTTTTTACAAATGAAATAAATTAAGGCCAAATGCTCGTTTGACATTATTTAAAACTTGATTTGATTCTTCTTGAGATTTTTGGCTACCAATTCGAAGAATATCTATCAATTGAGCTTTATCTGATATAAATATTTCCCTACGCTCTCTCAATGGTTTTAATAAATCTTGTAAGCACTCCTCTAGAATTCTTTTAGTTGTTCCATCACCTAGCCCACCTTTTTGATATCTAGCTTTCAAATCATTGATATAAGTTGGATCAGAGTGAAATGCATCTAAGTAAGTAAAAACAACATTACCACTAATTTGGCCGGGGTCTTCTACGTTTAAATGTTTAGGGTCGGTATACATAGATTTTACTGCTTTCGATATGTCTTTTTCACTTGAACTTAAAAGAATACAGTTACCCATAGATTTAGACATTTTACTTTTACCATCAGAACTCGGCAAACGAGGTACTTTACTTAATAATGGGCGACACTCCACTAGAATATCATCCTGTGCGATATGATTTAATTTTCTAACGATCTCATTTGTCTGTTCAATCATTGGTAGTTGATCATCACCAACTGGAATTAAAGTTCCTTTGAACGCAGTAATATCAGCGGCTTGGCTAATCGGGTATGTCAAAAAGCCTGTTGGGATCGAATTACCGAATGATTTGCTTGCTATTTCATTTTTTACAGTTGGATTTCTCTGTAATCTAGCGACAGAAACTAAATTTGAGTAATACATTGTTAATTCAGACAGCGCAGGAATAGTCGACTGTAAACAAATAGTTGTTTTTAGAGGATCAATACCGACAGCCAAATAATCAGCGACTACATTTAAAATATTGGAAGATACTTTATGAGGATTGTGACCGTTATCAGTTAAGCCTTGTAAATCGGCGACCAAAATGGTTTGCTCATGCTCATGTTGCAATTTTACTCGCTGCTGAAGCGATCCAACAAAATGCCCGAGATGAAGTTGACCTGTTGCTCTATCACCAGTTAATATTTTTTCTTTTTTAGTGTTGTGTATTGTATTGCGCATAATATGACTCTTGATTAATATTGCTATCAGAGACATAAATTATGATATTCATAAACGGTCTTCCGACAGCTTTGAATAGGTATGATTCATCGCCGCTCTATAAAATAGAACGCCACCATGAAATTGAAATGAAGTTGAATGTAGTGTTTGTTTGCATTTTTTAAGACTATCATTCAAAAAAAATAAATTCAATATAATTTAAAAGAGCAACGGTTCCACTAATTTTGAGTCAAAGAGATCATTTTCCTAAACCGCTTTGTGCCCCAGAGCGCCATAGAATCAGAATTATGCTTCAATAATTATTGCTCTACATAGGCATATTTGCTTAGTATTAAAACAACAATAAAAACCAAATAGGAAAATAACTATGAACAAAGGTCAATTAGTAGATAAAATCGCTGAAGGTGCTGATATCACTCAAGCTTCTGCAGGTCGTGCATTAGATAGCTTAATAGGTGCGGTTTCAGCTGAATTAGCTAATAGCGGCGATGTTGCACTAGTGGGTTTTGGTACATTTAAGGTTTCAGCACGTGCTGCTCGTAAAGGCCGTAATCCACAAACAGGTGAAGAAATTCAAATTGCTGCTTCCAATGTACCTAGTTTTAAAGCGGGTAAATCCTTAAAAGATGCATGTAACAGCTAATATAAAACAGCTCAAATATTAGTTATAGAAAGTAAATTTGAGCTTCCCTCTCTTAATTTCTCAGTGTTACTTTAAATCTACTTCTACATCATTTGGTACACGAAAAACTAAATCTTCAATTTTGCAGTCAAAATAATCACAAAGCTTATCAAGGTTATCAGTTACAGTACTGTACCCTTTTTGGTTACAAATTTTTGTTAAAGTCATTCTGTTCATTCCACACGCTTCCGCAACTTCAGCGATTGTAACCTTTCTTTCTTCATTAAATTCTTTGTCTGCAATAAGCTCTTTTACTTTAAAACGTAACACTACTTCTCCTAATAGAACAAAAATATACCTAAAGTTATTGACAAAGCCCAGTAAATGATCATATATTTAATCATAATGATTAAATATATGATCATTTATATTGATAAACTTAACTTAGAGGTAGTTTATATGAGCAGTAAAAAGTATAGCACTTATATTACAACAGATCAGCTATCCGAGCGGATTCATTACACAGCGAGGACAATACGTAATGAATTACTCGATGCATGTTTAATTGAAGGAAAGCATTACATCAGGCCATTTGGTCGTAGAAAGATACTTTTCATTTGGGAAGCTATTGAAAGTGACATGTTAAACATTGCTCATGACTCGTTAGCAATTGCATACGATAAACCTATGGAGGTAGTAAATCATGGCTAAATTATCATCACGTAAAGATACAAAAACTCTCTATTTTGATTTTACCTTTCAAGGAAATCGTTACCGAGAGAAAACGAATCTAAATGATACAAAAGTGAATCGCCGTCGTTTACAAAAAAAATTAGATCAAATTAATGCTGAACTGCTTACAGGACAATTTGATTATTTAGCTCACTTTCCTGCAAGCAAAGTTGCTCAAAAGCTCTTTCTCGATGAACAAAAGATTTCAGGGGGAGCTAAGAATAACGTGCCACTTTTTGAAAACTTCCTTGCTGAATGGTTTGAAGAAAGCATTTTAAAATGGCGACCTTCACATCTTAAGAACATGGAAAGCATGAAGAAAAAGTATTATTTGCGTGCCTTTTCAGGGAAAAAGATCGACAGCATCACTCGCGCTGATTTACTTAAATTTCGTACCTCTCTCGCCAAAGAACCGGGACGAAATGGACGCTCAACCCTGAGTAATAATCGCATTAATAAAATAATGGATCCATTGCGTAGAGTATTTGAGGAAGCCGCCGATCGTCATGATTTTAACACGCCCTTTATCCGAATCAAGCCATTGAAGATTGAAAAAACGGATGTAAACCCTTTTTCATTTGAAGAAGTAAACCAAATAGTCTCTACCGTCAGGTGTGACTATAGACGTTACTATCTAGTTCGATTTTTAACGGGTATGCGTACAAGTGAAGTTGACGGTTTAAAATGGAAGTATGTCGACTTTTCCAACCGCATAATCAAAATCCGTGAAACGATTGTTGCTGGCGAGTGTGACTATACCAAGAATGACTTTTCACAACGTGAAATCTCAATGAGCCAACCTGTTTATGATGCGCTAAAAACACAAAAACAAGTAAGCGAAACGCTTTCTGAATATGTGTTTTGTACAACATCAGGTCAGCCCATTGACCATAACAACGTAACTAAACGTATTTGGTATCCACTGCTCAAAAGACTTGGGTTAGAAAAACGTAGACCCTACCAAACAAGGCATACAGCAGCAACCTTATGGCTTGCAAGTGGTGAGTCACCCGAATGGATTGCAAAACAAATGGGGCACTCGAATACGCAAATGCTCTTTCAGGTCTACTCACGTTTTGTACCCAATCTAACACGCAATGACGGCAGTGCATTTGAAAACCTTCTTAAAAATAACCTTCCAGGAGTAAATCATGACTAATTCACCTTATACCCAATTAATGCCAGCAACTGTAGAACAATCTATTCAACCTTTATTGACTGAGGTAAGTTCTTTTAAACGCTTTAAAGGTGCATACAAACTTGTTGGAAGTACTGAGCGTATTGATAAATCAGGTAAAGCTTATTGGATAATCAAGCTTTCAGACATCAGTACCAGTATTAATGTCTACTGCTTTAATATGAATGAGTTCGTTGAGCAGTTAACAATTAACTCAATTGTTCATATTGAAGCGACCTTAAAGTATGTAGATGGCCATCAGTATGTTCGCTGCGCTTTTTTGCAATCACTACTAGGTAGTGTGAGCAATCAGTTGCTAAGCATAAACTTACTGCCAAGTTGTTATTGCCCAGCACCTGAAACGCTATTAGCGCTTAAAACCTTGGTTGATAGTCTCTCCTCACGTCATTTAAGTCGATTTATATCGGATGTTTTAGTCAGTAGCGATGTTGGTATTAATTACCTTCAGTGTCCTGCAAGTCTGCGTCACCATCACAACTTTACGGGTGGCTTACTCGCCCACAGCGTTGATGTAGCCAAAACACTGTTAAGGGAGAATCAATTTAAAGGAATTGAGCGCGATATTGCCATTATCGCCGCACTAATTCATGACATAGGTAAAACAAAAACCTTGTCCGCAGATGGTCAAAGAACACATTTAGGGAGCTTAGTCGACCATGATGAATTAACGTTGGAAATATGTGCTAAAGCTTTTGCAAGGCTTGATAAATTTGAGCCTCAAAGTGCTTTACTACTTCGCCATATTCTTACCTGTGCAAGCCCTGGAAGTCGCTATGGCTATGAAGCAATAACAACTATTGCATCAAAGCTTCAGATAGCAGATAAAGCAAGTGCTGCAGCGCACTATACACCTACTTCACTTGCACAAATAGCTTAATCATAGGAGAAAAACTCATGACAAATACCAACTCACCTTTATCAAATCAAAAGAATACCGCCTTTTTGAGCAGTGTAATCAAAGTAAACAGTGAGAGTAACCCTGATGCACTGAGCAAGAAGCAATGGGCTATGAAGTTTGAGGATACCCTACCTGGATGTTGGACACTGCAATACCAAACTGAGCTAAACAAACGCTACTCACACTATCTTGATGAGATAGAGGCTAGTGTGCAAGCAAGCCAACATGATATTGAACTCACTGATATCAAGTGCGAACGTAATGCAACGTTTTCTCAAATTCTACTTACGGTACAAATAACCCCATTTATCAGTAACATTCAGCTTGTACTTAAAACAAGTGATAAGGATGAAGTGTCGCTTTGCTCGCTAAAAGAGATAGCACAGGAGTTTGATGATGAGTTAAATTTTGAGAATCAAAAGATTAATCTTGCGCAAGCATTGAACCAAAGAATTCCTGACTTTTGTTTACCTGCGGGTCAGCAACTGCTATTGAGAATATCTGGTGGTATTTTGCTCACTGACAACATTTTACTTGTAGCCAGCTACACATAGACTTACTCCCACATAGACATAGTGATAGAGATGTCACTGTGTCTCCCTTTCTCTATTTTCTTATTTCACCTATAGGTATTTCTCATGAGCCATTTAACTAAAAATCAATATGATTACTGTCACTTCAAACTATACGCGCAACTAGATAATTTAAAGCGCTTTGACATGATGACCTCAATCACTTCATTCTCATTGGCAACAGCTTGTTGTTATATCGATGATGAAAATCACTTACAAGATATCATTAGCTTTATGTCCTTTGAGCAGCAAAAAGGGTTCAAGTCACTTATTAGTACAATACAAGAGATGCCACCTACTCCCGAGTTTGTGGTAGAAGTACAACAGATGATAATGAGCGTTTTCAAAAATTTCGAAGTAACCATATCAGTATTAGCAACCGTCTCAGATATTTTGGGTGTTATCTTTAGTGATAGCTTAACTGGACAGAAAAAGAGTAAAAATAAGTTTGAAGAGAATGGTGGTAAACAACCTGAGTTAACTTCTATTTTTTCCAAAGAAAGGCTAGCGATTGAAATGAAACACAGAAAACCGAAGGACATGCCAAAACTTAAGGAGCTTAAAGCATTAGGGCCAAACAAAACACTGTATTATGCAAAGCATAATACAGTTAACTCGTTATCATCGCTAGCGACATCATTCCCTAACTTTCAGTCTGTGATTGCCCAAGTAAATGCTGCCTGCCAAGTAAGTTTATTAACAAAAACACCATTATCATTACCCGTCATTAATTTGCAAGGTCATCCCGGTATTGGTAAAACGCAATTTGTTAATGCCCTTGCAAGAACACTAGCGTTAGAGTTTTTTACCATTAATGCTGCCGCCATGACTGGTCGATTTGAGCTCTGTGGTGGTAACCCTCAATATGGCGATGCTGATTTGGGGGCGATAGGCAGAATTATGTGCTTTGAGGCAAAGTCAGCATCGCCCATTATACTCATTGATGAGCTATGTATGGCTAAAGATAATCATCAAGAAAGTATCATTCAGCCACTGTATTCCTTTTTTGAACGAGAGCAGCGTAAGTGCTTTAAAGAAAACTTCTTGAACATTGAGTTAGATTTATCTGGCGCTATTATTTTTACCACCACCAATGATTTTGAATCACTAAAGCCGGCACTAAAGTCTCGTGTAGTGAATATAGAAATTGAAGCACCTACGCCAAACCAAATGCAAGCAATAGTCCAGAGCATATATGAACAGTGTTTAGCTGACATGAAGCTTGAAAGTTATTTCTCTAGTAAGTTATCAACTAAATTACTTTCAGCCCTTTGCCACCTACCACCCAGAAATGTTTCTGAGCAATTAAGGCTAGCCATCGGCAAAGCATGTGTTCGAGCAGAAGGTGCTCAAAATGTTGTGTTAGTTTTTGATGATTTTGATCATTTTGATGATACAGATATTCAGCATAGTGTTAAAAGTACTTCAATAATCCACTAGCTTTATAAGCTCAATTGTTAGACTACTTTATGACTAAATAACAGACCAGGTAGTATGCTGTAAAGTTGTTACTTGGCCTTTGCCGACAGATTGTGTGATCATTCCAATATCGAACTAGAACGTTTCAAATGAAGCTGAATCGGATTTTGTAGTGTTTATTTAGCTGAAATCCTTGTTTGGTAAAGGATACAAAGAACTTCGTAATATAAGTGTTGAGAATGAGAGCTGTATTAATTGAAGAGATACACTCTTTTGAGTCGTTCAACTAAGTAAAATGCATACTCTGAAATCGAGTTTTTAACCCACCGTCTTTAGACGGTGGTTGTTTAGTTTAATTAACTATTTAATACATTCCTTACTCAGGAAAATTAAAAAAGATCTTGTTCTATAAATTTAGACTCTTCAATTGAAATTAATTCTCCTATTATGCTTTTGGCGTTAGGTCTTGGTGTTTTATAGCGCAATGTTATATCAACTAATCTCCTGTTTTTTCCAAGTTCAATGACATCATCCCAGAGTTCGGGCTTATGAACAGCTAGCTCTGCTACGACATTTTTATGATCATTCGTCGTTTTAAAAGTAGCACTACGAGATTTGAGGAATTCAGGGGTGTTAATTGTGCAAAACAACAATTTATCTTCAATAATTTTTCCTTCGTTACTTTCCAGTTTAGGGCTTGGTAAAATCTCAACTTTCTTACCACTTTCATGGGTTAATTCCAGTGATTCACTCTTTAATTTTGAACGAAGGCTCTGTAGTTTTGAAATACGTCCTTTATTTTCTCGATCAAGCTCAGAAGCTTCTGTCTCTTCCCCTTTCTTAACATGTTCCACATACTGATCAACAATAGCCATATCGTTAGCAATATAGTCAAAAATCTCTTTTGATAGATCAGGGGGTGGGATTAACTGAGAGGCATAATCAGTTTCTTCAAATTGTAGTGAGATACTTTCATTTGAAACACACAAGCTATACTTTTCGTGCCCAACAAATCGTTTTTTTTCTATTTCAAAAATGCTCTCAATATACTTAGCATCTTTATGAAACTTTTTAGGTTGAGTGATTTTTAAATGTCCAGCATCATTCTTTTCAATATAGTTTACTTTAACTTCAATACTCATGCTGCCTCCTTACGGCTAGAGTTATTAACATCTATCCAAAGCGTTAATAAAAATAGGAGATGTTGAATTCTGTTATCAGTTTTTGTTCTGTTTGGTGAGTTAGCTGGAAAATACTTGGCTAATACACCTTTTCGCTTTCCAAAAGCTGTTTTCACCCAATATTCATGGATCAGATTTGTTTTGTAGTCAAGTTTTTCGATAAACTGGAGAAAGTCATCAGATCTAGTTTTATCTATTAGTAAACCTTCTTTAGTGTAGTTTTTAAGCCAGAACTGACTAATTTCTTCAAGCTGTACTATATTTTCTGTTTGTTTAGCCAGTTTTGAAATAAGCGCTTGAAATACATCTTGACGTATGAATTTGCAATATGTTTGATGGTTTTTACTGTTAATTTCAAACAGCAAACATTCATTGTTATGCTCTAGTTTTACGCCGCGATAGCCATTTTTCAGCATAATGTTAAGAGCTGAATCAACAACACCCTGTGCAAAGGCAAAATCTACATGTAACTTTTTGGCAATATCTAATGTAGTGAGAGAGTTTTCCTTGAGCCTGATAACTCTTTCGATATCATTAAACTCTCGAATGACTTGGTTAGGTAATTTGACTTTTAACGACCTCAACCCAACAACATTAGCAACAGTTTTTACTTCAATACCTTGTACTTCTGTAAAGTTTCTGATTATACGGTCTTTAATTGCTTGATAGCCTCTTAACTTGTCCTTGGTGTACATACGATCAACAATTTTATATGCGTTTGTTCTTGATATGTCAGTGAGGTTAGCTAGTTCACTGATAGATACAGATCTGTCAATGCACTTCTCGTTTTCAGCAGCAGAAAAAATATCTAATGTATGAATATAGTTTCTCAAGGTTGTCTCAGGACTAACATGACCCATGATTAGCGCGATAGCATGCATTACTTTTTCTTTTTCAAAAGAGTTGCCAATAAGCATATTTTTTAACTTATTTGAAAATATGTCTAAATCAGTAGTACGAGCCCATGCTTTAATCTCTTGATTAATGCTGGATGAGTAAAAGCTATTATTCATAACTAACATCAGATAATTTGCAAAGCTGTGTCTGGCATGCTTTAGTTTTAACGTGTTATCACCAGTAACTAGTCTCAGTGCTTCTCTAATACGATCTAAATTTACTTGCAGTGATTTGGCACTATGCATGTTCGTTTTATCGCTAAATAACCAAGCAGATTCATTATCAGGGTAATATTGTTTGACAGTTTCTAGGTGCGCTTTAATTAATGTTTTTTCACTATCAGACAAAAGTAATGATACTGCAACACGGCGATTGGACGTTCTGGTTTTTAACCGGTGTAAATAACAACTTTTGACATGAATTACCCAGTCATAGATATCAATATCATCTATGTGTAAAAAGCAAGCTTCTCCAGTACGTAACCCTCCTCGATAACAGAGCATTAAGATAATTTGATTTATGTTTCTGTTGTATTCGTCTAACTCTTTGTCATTAGCAAGTAATGTTAATGCTGCTTGGTATTCTCTGAATGAGATAATATTTGCGTCACTTGGCAAGTTTTTGTTGTTGATGTTAGGCTCTATTTCAAACCAATCGACAGTATTGACATCAAATCGTTGTTGAAGAAAATTGTGAAAGTTTCTGAATATACCTGAACGATGAATCCGACTTTTTTTACTACGAGAATCTAGTGTTTGAATATAAAGCTCTTCATATTCATGAGCATCAAGGGAAAAGAATGACGTGCTGTGTGCATGCTCTAACAGTGGTTTGGCTACAACAGACAAATAACTTTGTACTGTACTTAAAGCTGTTGATTTTCGTTTCTGTCTCCCTGGCCTAATAGATACTTCTATTAACCAAATGATAGTGGCTATCACGACATCTTCGATATCAGTTGATTGCTGAACTAGTGCATTTACATTATTTTCTTCTTGATTTCCTATGTAGTTTGCCCAAGTAGAGATTATACGCCTTTTGATTTTAGCTCTAGGATCATGACTTATACCTTGAGCAGTTAAATCGGCACTAATTTCCTTGATCAAGCCTAATGATTTTTTATAATTAGCTTTTTTATTATATTCGGCTTCATAACAACCAATAAGTCCATCATTATCGGTAAATTCAGTGCTTGAGCTAATGTGTAGTGGTATATCAGACAGCCACCTTGCTAGCTTTTGAGGTGGAAGGTTAGTCGTTTGAATTTTGTTATTTTGATACGCATGACTAAGCGAGCAATTAACATCATTTCTTGAGAGGCAGATAAACTTTGCTACATCATCAATAGCCTTTAATTTAACAAAGTTAGCTTCCTTTCTTGTGCTTAAAGTTGATAATATTTGTCCTATACAGGATTTAAATAGGTGCTTCAAGGTAGGGATACTTTGAGATGCGTTTCTATAGTCGCTATGTTTTTTTATTAACAACAGTGTGCTGGTATCAACGATAACTCGAGTGTTTCTGTCATTGAAGTCTTTTAGTTCAAAGAAACAAATACTTTTTTCCAAAAAAGGTTTTTGGATGATTTTTAGCAAATTTTCTTTGGTAAATGGTACGTTCAATTTACTGTAGATAATGAGGCTGAGCCATATTTTTACTAAATGAGTGTTAGCTGTTTCTTCATTAACAGCCTGTTTTCTTATCCAATCGCGGATAGATTTATGAAGGCTATTACTTTGACGCATGATATGAATAACATCGTTGCTCATATGTAAATCGTTAAAAGTGTTTTGTAGACCAACCCATGTCTTGTTTTTATGTATTTTATCCAAATAACGGTTTAGTAAGTAAATGCGCTCATGTTTTTTTATTTTTGTATTACATGCCGATAAAGCTTGAGTTATTAATTTGTCTCTAGCTGCTTCAAAGGTATCATCACTCTTTAAGTTTTTAAGCTCAGCATTGATAAGAGCTCTTACCCATAGCAACTTTTCTCTTACCGATATTTCCGGTGTTTTTTGTAAATGATTAGGAATGTAAGATTTGACTTCTTGATTTATTGGCACTTGAACACAAGGACCTTTAATTGGTTTGATATTAATAGGCTGCAAGTCTATTTCTGTTAATAAAGCTTCTATTGGTGCTGCCATTGAAGTGATGTCTGATATTGAAGCACAAGAATAATTGGAGAGCACATGCTCTTTACTACCGATATGTCCCATCAATGATTTTAAATGTTCATACTGTCCATTTTCTCGAATTTTAAAAGACCAAAGGTGTCTAAAAAAATTAAGTGGCAAATTGAGTTCAGGTGCTAAATAGACTTCGACATCGCTTTTGCCAATGGTCTTAATGTGTTTGTTATTATCAATAAGACATAAAAAAGGTTGGTTGTAATCATAGTCGTCATAAATACGAGCAATATTCTTAGCTAAATCGGGTTCTTTTTGCTTTAGTAATTTTGCTGTTACTTTTGCAAAGTTTCTATATGCTTGCCATTGTATTTTCATTGACTCACAAAGCGGAATTATTCGACATGAATTTTCATGATGATAGGCTTTATCAGAGAGTAAAATATAGCCTGCCTTTTCATCAATAGTGTATTTTGTAAAACCAAACTCTATTCGGGGGCGATGAGCTGTTGCTGCCAGAAACAGCAGCGTTGTGTAACAAGAAAAGGCATTGAATCGTGAGATAATATCTTCGATGCTAAGGTTTTCTGTATCAATCAAGGTGAGTAATTCTTGTCGACGTTTTTTTAAAAGAAACGCTAATTTTTCAATATTTAATGGCATTTGACTGCCTGAAAAGTTTATATCTTGAGGGACTATTGCCGATGCATTTATGAACTCAAACCCCAGTTCTTCTACTACTTCAACATAATCATTTGCTATTTTATCGACTGAGGCAGAGATATAGTACAGTGACGTTGTTGTGTCGTATTCGGTATTTGCCAGAATCAGAGATGCGTATGCTCCATCAAATTTATGATTGAATTTATCAAACAAAAGTACTCTACATGCGGCGGCAGTTATTTTTCGATAGATGTACTGATTACTAGCAAACTTGTTTAATATATTCGAAACATCCTCATTGGCTGAGCCGTTAAGTTTGAGGATATTCTTTAATGGCGAGCCATTATATTTTCTATCTCCACACAAATTAATTAATGCGTTATTAATTACCGTAGGCAAGGGGAGATTAACGTGTGATTGATAACTTTTTAAGAAACCCTTATCTTCGGCACTTGGCGAATAACACATCGGCATTTGAATGCTTTTACGTACCCATACGCCTTGAGTTAAATCAATAAAGTCTTCATCAGGTTTTGTGGTATCAACGCTCGTATAAATTTTCAGATCTTGACAATAGTCTATGTTCCTTGATGTCAACACAACGAGTGAAACTAGAATAGATACAGATATTTGCTCTCCGCTAGTTAATTGGTTATTTAGAAATTCGACTAATAACTTTGCTTCTTTATTAGAGAGTGAGTTAGTCCTAAAAGGTAGATGCATTTTTTCAGGCGTTGATAATTGACAGCCATATAAGTAAGACGCTTTTTTAGTTTGAAAACTGACCTCTTTATTTACTGATGTGACTTCAACCATTTCGTTAAACGCATCTTCTGCATCAATATCGTCATCATTTGTGAAGACAATGTACTGTCTTATTTTTGTTTTATTGAGTAACACAAAAGGTGTTTTATCATCTTCGTTAGCATACTTTTGTTCGTTTAGTAACTCATATACCTTTGACCAGGTGTTGGCAAATTGTCGTTCAAAAGGAATCCAAGATTTTTCCCTAATTCTCTCGATCAATATTCCAATTTGAGTAAAACTTAGTGAGCCCTCTTTAACACCACCTTTTAGGAAAGTACCGCCTTCAGCATATTTACGTAAAAGTGTTGCAGCATTTTCAATAATTTTATTATCGTTGCTAGGCAGTTTTCTTTTTACCTCAATGAGTATGAAAGTTAATAAGTCGAGTAGATACTTTTTACTCGTTTGATTTTTATTGGTTTGTGATATTGGTGCTGCGAGCAGTGCAGATAGTGGATAGTCCCCTATCCGAAGAAGAATTTCATTTTTATGCGTATTAATTGAAGGAGTGCTATTTTGAAAACAATCGGTATCAATCGCTCGTTTTAGCTGAATACAAATGTTTCCATATTCTTTTTTTAACCCATAGGGCAAGTCATTTATGTTGGAGGCAACGTTATAAACTTGAAACACTCGTTCAATGATCTTTGTAGCACTAGTAAAGTCTGCGGTTAAATCAACCGTATTAAACACTTCACCCAATACTGAGCGTTGAATACGCTCGTCCTCATTGAGGATTTCATGAAATAGTTTGTGCTTTATTTCTCCCATCACTTCACCAATAACTTAATTATTTGTGAAGTGATGGGAGAGAAGGACTTTGCCTTATTTGTTAAAACATTTGTTTCCATATTAGTTTCCTTACTTTTTATTATCGATTGATAATTAATCATTCCATGATCGGGTAGATACTATCACATCAAAAGGCAAGAGAATTTTTCTAAACAGTGATTAGTTAAATATTTGTTTAGGTTTTTTCTTAATTATTTGTTTATTAAGATTTTTTTTAAGGTTGTTAAATCAGAATAAATTTTTTAATGGTTTATCGTTAAAAAATGAAGGAAATTAAGAATGGTGACATTCAAAGTAAGTCATTTGGTATAATATTGTGTTAATGTCGCTTACTGCATAGTATATGAATAGTTAAGTAGTTTGATTTTGTGCCATACAAAGGTTACTTTTAAAAATGACATACTGTAAATGTGTCACACATTCATTTATTAAAACACTGAAAAATAAAGTATAAATTTAACAAGTTGATTTTAAGTGCATAAAGGTAAGTCTAGGTAAGTCAAAAAAAAAAGCCTCATAACCCGAAGTTCAAATCCAGCTCCCGCAACCAATTCTTAAGTACAGAATTAAAATAGACTTAGCTTTCTTGATAAAATCTTATCAAGTAATTCGGACGCGGGATGGAGCAGCTTGGTAGCTCGTCGGGCTCATAACCCGAAGGTCGTTGGTTCAAATCCAGCTCCCGCAACCAATTTCAATCATAGATATAAAGAAGTTGGATCACTCTTTATAATACAAGTGCTCCTATAGCCAATTTATACATCCCTTTAGACATTCTTTCTATTACGAAAATTAACCTTATCCATTTCAATACTATTAATTTTCTCGCTTGGACAATATAAGTATGCTTATTTAAATGCGTCTAATTGTAATGAATCAATAAAATATTGTGCACTATTCTTATCCATTTGATTAAGCACTTGTTCGTAAAGTTTACTTTGATGTTCTTTGTCACTTAATAACTCATTAACGTGCGCAATAACTTCTTTACCTTTACTATCATTATGGCAAGCGACATATGTCATCAATTCATTACCAATAGCTTTATCTAGTGTGAAACTGACTAAAGAGTCTTTTTTGGCAGTTGGTTGTAACTTGCTAATAATACTAGGGTAAATAATTAAGCCATCTACCCTACTATGATTAAGCATTGCTAATAATTTGCTATAGCTCGCATCATCAATTGAAATAATACGGCGAATATTTTTTTCTGAAAGCTGCTTTTTCAGCTTATCGCGAATATTATAGTTATCTTTAATTAAGATCCTTATTTTTCGGTCAGAATTCAATAACGTTTCTATGCTGATTGTCTGTTTCTGAATATAATTCTGAACATGTTTTTCCATTTGGCTATTTCTAACAACATAAAGCCTAGGCACAATATAACTATTAACTGCGCGTGAATAAATAACTTGGCTATTCACTTCTCTCGATTTTCTAACGTTAATAGAACAAGAACCTTGTGCTTCAGCAATCTTTTTTTTAACTGCACTCGCGCTATTCATTTTTATATCAAAATCAAGTCTTTCTAAAGAGCTGGCAAAATAATTTGACATAGCTAACTCCCATTTAGGGACTTGTAATTTTTGAGTATCTTGATCAAAGATTTTAGGCACTAAATACCAATTTATTGAAGGTTTATTGTGTTTATTTAAGTTGGCATGCTGGTATGCAACTTTAGATTTATAAAAAGATGATAATTGATTAGCCTTTAATAATAAGGTCATCTTCTCATCATATTTGTTTTTTAACATTCGACCTTTGCTGTCATTAGCGAATGCCACTTGAATGAGCGTTTCAGGGAGCCACTCTTGGCTAATTAAAGAACTATGAGAATCAGCTAACCTTAAGTTGTATGAATAGACTAAGGCGGCATCAATTCGTTCATTTAAAATAAGCTTATCAATGCCTTTTATACTTTCAACTTCATAGTAGTTACTCTGCAAGGGTAAAGCTGACTCAAGACCTCTTTTTGATTTACCTGCAATAATTTTATCTGCAAAGCCTGAAGGGTTTTGTGTATCAAGCTGCCCTTCTTTGTAAAGAATATGAATGGGATATTCGACATCAATATGTTGTTTAGCCAGCAACCAAGATTCATCAATAGCTCTTTTACTTGCAATATAAATATCTGAATTATCAATTTGATTTTTTCTTTCCTTGGAATGACGAGATAACACTTGAAGTGTTAACTGAAAATTGTCGCCATAGATAGCCTTCATCAATTGCCAATAAGTTCCAGTGCCATCAATATTGGCTTTTTCTGATTTTTCTTCAGTAACAACAACAAGTTCTACCTGCTCTTGAGCAGCCAAATTTGCACTATAAAACAATAAAAACGCAACCAGTAATACATTCAAAATGCAATAACTCTTAAGATTAAGAAAGGCTTAATAATTAACTAACTACCAATGACGCATGAAGCATCACTTCAATAAATTTAGTTTAAAAATGCCAATATTAGAACTTATTTAATGTTAATTCGATGACTTATTAACTTTTTTTTATACTTGCCAATATGGACTATCGACCTACCAGTATGGCTACATGTGTTAAAAAGCACTAAATTGATAAACTATTTCATGAATATATTCTTCACCTGCTTTTAATTCTGACGAAGGAAAGTCTTTTCTGTTTGGCGCATCTGGCCAATATTGCGCTTCTAAACAAACACCTTGGCGAGGGCTAAATGGTGTAGATAAAAAGTTACCTGTATACACCTGCACACCAGGAAGCGTTGTATATAGAGAAAGTTTTAATCTAGTTTCCGGTGATAGTAACTGAGCAGCTAAAACCAATGCCTTTTCAGCTTGGTTAGCTAAAACAAAGCAATGATCTAAACCATTAGCTTGCTGAATTTGTTCATGCTCACTTAACAAGGCATGATGAATAGGTTTAGTGTCGTTAAAGTTAAAAGCGTTATGATTACTTACTTGCTGTTTTGTTAATGGTATTCCTTGTTTATCTATCGACAAAAAGGAGTCAGATACTATTTCTAGCAGGTGATTGTCTATGCTAGCTTGTGGAGATTCTAAATTAAAATAACAATGGTTCGTCAAATTGACAACTGTATTACGGTCTGTACTTGCTCGATAGTTTAGGCGAACTTGATTATCTTCAACCTGTATTTTCAACCATACTTCTAAATTACCGGGAAAGCCCTGATCGCCATTTTTTGAAAATAAATATAACTCAATTGCGTTGGGCTTCACCTCTATTACTTCCCATATTCGTTTACTGAAGTTATCTTTGCCACCATGCAAGCAATGAGCACCTTGATTTGCATTTAACGTACTCTCTTTACCTGATAACTTAAATTTACTTTCTTTGATTCGATTAGCAAAACGGCCTACTGTCGAGCCTAAATAAAAGTTATCATTAAAATAATCATCTGGCTTTGTATAGTTAAGTGTGAGTTCTTGCTCATTAAAACAAATACTTGTAATCGTTGCCCCATACGGAATAACGGATACAACTAAGCCTTTATTGTCTGATATTTGATACTGTTTCAAGATTATCTACCTGTATTAAAACATCTACTAAAAACATGTATTATGTAACTTATAAATATTGAGAGTGTTTAATTTAAACGGCTCCGTACTTCTGTTGAGGTGCTTTGTTGGTAGAGTAAATCGCTTATTTATATAGTGTATTTACTTGTTTGCCATTTAATGGCGATATAGATTAGCGAAAACGAAAAGTCATTAATACATATAAAATAAATTGAAAGTCGGTACAGCCTTTAATAGCTGTACCTGAGAATGGGGAAAGATGTGTTTTATTAAAAAGCACACCTACACGTTCTAAAGTGCTTCGATTTCAGCAACTGCTTGAGAAAAATCACCTAGTTCCATTTCTAAACACTCTTTTTCATCTTGCCAGTTAATACCAATAATAACGTCATCTTCATGTAAATCAGCAATCCAAAACTCTAGCCAATCAGCTAAAGTGATTTTAGCCGGTTGATAATCTTTCCATTCATCAAAGCAATGCTCTTGAGCAAGCGCACTGTTTGACCAAAGAGGCATAACTTCTGACTCTTCATAATTAATAGAATCAAGAACAACCCAGTCACCGCTAGACTTATCTTGTAATGCCCAAACAGCTTGATTAGGTTTAACATCGGCTAAAAATTCAGCTAATATTTGCGTATGATCAGTCATAATAAAACTCATAAAAAGAAGTTACGTCATTATAGTCAATTTTTTAACTTCCTACACAGCTAAATAAAGGATATTGACACTAAAAAATATAAAAAGTGCTAACTACTAATCAATGGAGTTAGCACAACTAAATATTACCACCACGTAGCGTATAAAATACAAAGAATAACGGTTACACCCAATGCTGCTAAATTGAATGAGCTCGTGGTAGCAAAGCTTACACTTTCAACATCAACACTGTTATCAGTGCAGGTTGCTTTACTAAATTTAGAAACAACAATGGCAAGCACTAAACAAAGCAAGAAGACTAAACCTATTCTGTCCATAAATGGCAATTCAGGCCATAAAGCTCTTAATGCAAATGAAAAGACTGCTGAGCCAATCGCTGCAGCTAATGCTCCTTTTGATGTTGTTTTCTTCCAGAACATGCCTGTTAAGAAAATCACCACAATACCCGGTGTAAATACGCCCGTGAATTCTTGTATATATTGAAAGGCTTGATCGAACTTTCCTAGTAAAGGCTCTGCCATAAATAGTGCAATAACCAAGCTAACTAACGTTGCAACACGACCGATGTAAACATAGTGCGTCTGTGACTTATTAGGCTTTATCTGCTTGTAAATATCCATGGTAAATATGGTTGAAATACTATTAGTCATCGAAGCAAGTGAAGAAACAATCGCGGCAACTAGTGCCGCAAACACTAAGCCTTTAATACCAACGGGCATTAACGACATCATTGAAGGATATGCTTGATCTGGCGTGGTTAACTCTGGGTATAACACTACTGCGGCAATACCGGGTAAAACGACAATGAGTGGCATTAAAAGTTTTAAGTAGGCAGCAAAAGCGATACCTTTCTGAGCTTCTTGAATATTTTTCGCTGCGAGTGCACGTTGAATAATGTACTGATTAAAACCCCAATAACTAACATTCATCACCCACATACCACCAATTAACACTGATATGCCAGGTAAACTCATATAGTTGCTATTATCACTAGATAAAATCATATCAAAGTGACCGGGTAGTTTATCAGTTAAAATGCCAAAACCAGCAAATACGCCTGCCCCATCAGCCACTTTATCTAGCGCCAAGTAGCTTAATAGTAAACCACCAAACACTAATAAAACCACTTGCAAAATATCGGTATAAGCAACCGCTTTCAAGCCACCATAAAGCGAATAAGCAATAGAGAAAACAGCTAGGAAGATCATACCATACATCCAATCAACGCCCGCAACGGTTTCAATAGCTAAGCCACCTAGCCATAAAACTGCAGTAAGGTTAACAAAGATATATACCGCCAACCAAAACAACGCTAACGTCGTTTTCACTTTATTATCAAAGCGTTGTTCTAAATATTGCGGCATAGTGAAAATTTCATTTTTCAAAAATATAGGCAACAAATATTTACCAACTAAAATTAAGGTAATCGCCGCCATCCACTCATACGAGGCAATGGCTAAACCAATGGCATAGCCTGAGCCAGACATACCAATGATTTGCTCAGCTGATATATTTGATGCAATAAGTGACGCGCCAATAGCCCACCAAGGCAAAGATTTACTTGCTAAAAAATAATCCTCTGTATTTCGTTCATGATTTTTTTCATTACGCGAAATGTATAAGGCTAGCAAAAGCAAACCACTGACATAGGCAATAAAAATAGAAATGTCTACTGTGTGTAACATAGTTATTGTTCTCTTATTGTTATAATTATTTTGCTGTTAATTTTCAGATCTTAAATGCGTAATAGCTCTGCATATTATTAGGTTTACTATAAACTAAACGCACCTTGTTCTGCTGTACATATATAAATACTGGGCTTAATACCTGTTTTTTGAAAGTAGTTATCTTCAATAACTTGTTTAGCCTTTATTTGTAAATCTTGGGGTAATATCGCGACAACACAGCCACCAAAACCGCCACCAGTCATCCGCACACCACCTTTGTCTTTCACGACGTTACTTAATAACTCCACTAAATAATCTAACTCTGGTGTTGTTACTTCAAAGTCATCTTTTAGAGATTGATGTGAATCTGCCATTAAACGACTCAATAACTTCATATCATGAGTATTTAAAGCCGTTAATGCTTCAAGAGTTCTTAAGTTCTCAGATATAACGTGACGGGCTCTTTTGTAAAGTACACTCTCTAGCGACTGTTTATTCTCATTTAATTCATTTAACGTAATATCTCTTAACGCTGAACGCTTAAAATATTGAGCTACAGCTTCACACTGTTGTCTACGAGTATTATATTCACTAGAAACCAGCTCTCTTTTTACGTTAGAGTTCACAATCATTAATGTAATGTTTTCAGGAATTTTTGCAAACTGGTAACTTAATGCACGACAGTCAAGCAACATCGCATGAGATTTTTGACCTAATGCTGATATTAACTGGTCCATAATGCCGCACTGACAACCAACAAAGTTATTCTCCGCTTTTTGACCTAATTTGGCCGCATCAATACCAGATAAAGATAAGTTAAATAAATCTGAAAATGCTTTTAAAAGAGCTATTTCAAAAGCTGCTGAAGAGCTAAGACCTGCGCCTTGAGGGACATTACCACTAATAAAAAGGTCTACCCCTGAGACACTATTCTTTCTTGGTGATGACTTAATAAATTTAAGGAGCTCTATCACCGTTCCGCGAACATAATTGCTCCACGTATCTTGCTCATCAAAAACTATTTGAGATAAGTTAAAACTTACTGGCTGATTATCAATATCAATGGCAATGACATTGATAACAGAATCTTGTCTTTTTGATGCAAGCACATGCGTACCAAAATTAACGGCTGCTGGCAGCACAAAGCCATCATTATAGTCGGTATGATCGCCGATTAAATTAACACGGCCTGGCGCATACGCAACAACCTCTGCTTCTTTGTTATATGCTTGAAAAAATTGCTGTAAAAGCGATTTTTGTAACGTCATTTTATAACTCACTTTTATAATGAATAGCAGACTGTGCTTTTAATTGTTGCGCTGCTTGTTCTGGGGTTATATCTCGTTGAGCTTCTGCCATCATCTCATAGCCCACCATAAACTTTTTAATCGTTGCATTTCTTAACAATGGAGGGTAGAAATGTGCATGTAGAGACCATTCATTATGTGCTTTACCATCGTGTGGTGCGCCATGCCAGCCCATGGAGTAAGGGAAAGAACATTGAAAAAGATTATCGTACCGAATAGTGATCGCTTGAATAATATCAGCTAACGACTGCTTTTGTTCACTAGTTAGCTCAATCATCGAGGTAACATTAAAACGCGGTAGCAATAGTGTTTCAAAAGGCCAAGCAGCCCAATAAGGTACAACAACAAGCCAGTCCTCATTTTTTACTACGACTCTTTCATCTTCAGCTAATTCACGCTTTGCATAATCACTTAGTAAACTTCGCTGGTATTTATTAAAATACTGCTCAAGATTATTGTGCTTTGTCGCCACTAAGCTTGGTAATTGATTTTGAGCCCATACTTGACCGTGAGGGTGAGGATTAGAGCAGCCCATAATGGCCCCTTTATTCTCAAATAATTGCACCCAAAGGTATTTTTCAGAAAGCTCTCGAACTTGTTGTTGCCAAGTATCAACGACCTTAACTAGGGCTGAAATCGAAAGCTCAGGTAAGCTTTTACTATGATCTGGAGAAAAACAAATAACACGGCTTTCACCTTGTACTGCTTGCATAGTAAATAATGGATCGTCAAGATGAGCATCTGGGGTGGTAGGCTTTAATGCAGCAAAATCATTCTGAAAAACAAATGTTGATTGGTAATTCGGGTTTAGCTCTCCATTAACTCTGGTGTTTCCTGCACATAAATAACAATTTTGATCATATGCCTCATTACGTTCAGCTTGCGCTGACTCTAATTGTCCTTGCCAAGGGCGTAACGCTCGATGAGGAGATAGTAATACCCAATCACCTGTTAATGGGTTTAACCTACGATGGGGGTGCTCTGCAGGGTTAAAACCTTCATCTTTTGTAACGCTTTCCTGACTACGTTTATTTTGTACTTTTGACAATTTACTGACCTTTTCTCATAAGAGTTGGCAATACCAATTCTTAGCTTACGATATTTTGTCAGTATTTGAACATGAACCTCTTAGCAAAACTTACGAATATCTATGTAATTATTCCTATTTAATAACCTAGACTTCTTCTAAACTCCAATGGAGACATTGAAAAATTACGCTGAAAAATATCATAAAATCGACTAATAGAACCAAACCCTGCTTCTAAAGCAATATTAAGTACAGCCTTATCTGTATCAATTAATAGTGCTTGGGCATGTTGTAACCTTAACTGATTAATATATTGTTTTATTGAAATATGCATTACACGATTAAATAACTTCATCGCATAGTTCTGGTGGAGACCTGTTGAATCAGCAACATGTGCAATGGTTATTTTCTCATCATAGTGTTCTGCGATATAGCGAAGCATTGTCTGTATATGTGATAAACCACTGACTAAACTACGATTAGTCTTATAGTAATCACCCTCTATTGAATTAAAAGTACTGTAATCTTCTATGGCTAAGCGTTTAACTCTAGCCTGTATTTCGCTGATCACTTGATACAATATTGCAGACGTTTCCTTTTCAATATCCTTTTGCCAAGTTTTGGTAATTTGCGTATCACTATCATGTAAATTATCTGAAACAATCACACCACCATGAAGCAAGTTACTGACAAATTCGTTTGGCAACTTCCAAGTTAAAAATGTTTGCAGAGGAATATAAATATTAACTAACTCCCCTTCTCCTTGTGTAGAAACCATTTGATGTGGAAATGAAGCCCAAAATATAAGCATTCGACCTTGAGGGACATTAATATTCTGACCATTGATTAGATATTTCGCCGAACAATTGAATAAGTAGTTTATTTCAATGTGTCCGTGCCAATGACTATGCTCCATAACTTTAGGCGCCATTCGACGAAAGCCAAATTTATGATCTTGCCCCTGAGCAGCCAATGGCCCATGCCCTTTTGAAAAAGAGATTTTATCAATCCAGTCCACTTTAACACTCCGACAATAAAAACAAATTATATTGTATACAAAGCATTATGAAAGGCAATATTCTAATTAAAATTTGATGTTTTTATATTAAGGCAGATTTACTTTTCTAGTTTAACCCCACCTCAAAATACTTATCTGAAATAAATAATGTGCAGTCAGCAGATTTGTGACAAAAATACTTCCCCCCTTTACCGTAGGCACTATTAGCGTTATTTAAGCTGGTCGCCCGTAGACGTAAAGATCTAATCTAGCTAAAACAAAACATATTCGGATTAATTTTTCTAATGCGAACATTTATTTTTTTTAGTTTGTAAACTATTTGATGAGGAACTAAACTACACATGTTTTCTGAGTTAGCGCAATGCGGCGTCTCTTTCTCCCATCGAGAGCCCATTAACTAGAAAACATAGAATAGATAGCAGCTATTTATTCTCTCTGACATGTTTCTTGGAAATTTTTAACTTCCTTCTATCAACTTGATATTTAAGTTGGCCCGCACGAGATTGATGCGGGCTTTTTTTTGCCTGAAATTTAAGATAACTTAAGATAACTAATAGCAATAAAAAACCTGCAAGAAAGTGATCTCTTAGCGAGAATTTAAAGGCTTAGATATAGGTTATATGGTCACTTCTTTATACAACATGGTATTAGCAAAGTAATTCAACAAAACATATTGATAAGCACATTTAAGCAATGTTACTTAACCCTCGTTAGAAACTGCCCTACTCTCGCTAGATACTATCATTAGGTACTATCGATAGGTACTATCACTACATATGTATTATAAAAGCTTTTTAAATTTGACCTAACACTCTTGCAGGCTCTATTTTAGTGGCTTTCCATGCAGGGTAGATGGTTGCAATTAAACTTAAGATTAGCGCAACAACTATAGTGATATACACATCATTCCAGTGTAATAAGCTCGGTAAATAATTGATAAAGTAAACATCGCTTGAAAGCAATTCAACCTTAAAAAACTGCTCTAGTTGAAACATTATATTAGAAATATTTTCAGCCATTAAAATGCCTAAGGTTGCACCAACAAGGCAACCGAGTATGCCATTTACTGCTCCCTGAATGACAAAGGTCATCATAATTGTACTTGATTTTGCGCCCATGGTTTTAAGTATGGCTATATCGCCTTTCTTTTCATTAACCGCCATAATTAATGTTGAAACAATATTAAAACTAGCAACACCAATAACTAAAATCAGCACAATAAACATCACCATCTTAACTAGCTGAATATCATTAAATATATGCCCTTGTGTTCTAGTCCAGTCTGAAATATAAACGTAATGCTCAAAATTATGAGCAATTTTTCTCGCTAGAGAGCGAGCATTAAATACATCAGATGTTTTAATGCGGATAGCTTGTGTTTCATGCTCTTGGTAATTCATAGCCGCTCGACCTTGAGCAATTGATATATAAGCTAACGTATCGTCAATTGTACCACCAAATGTAAACACGCCAACTACTTCAACATGATGTGTAACCGGTGCAGTAAAAGTGTTCTTAAAATCCCCATTATCAGACGGCGACGGCAACAACAGTTGTAATTTATCGCCTAATTTTACACTTAGTTTTTTAGCTACTCCACTACCTAACACTATGCCAGACTTCAATCTTGACAGGCCTTCCCATTCACCAGCAGAAATATATTGATGAATACTGGATACTTGTTGCTCTAATAACGGATTCACCGCTCTTACTTCAACCGCTTTTAAAGCTTTTCGATGTTGCAACATGCCAGTCATTTTTATAACAGGTGCAACGGCTAACACTTCTTTTTGTTCCGCTATACGTTTTACACTTTTAGGCCAATGTTTTATTGGCTCATTCACGCTGGTTAGTTCTATATGCGGCACAATCGATAGAAGCTTATTAGTCAACTCCCTTTCAAAGCCATTCATCACACTTAAAACCACGATCAAAACCATAACACCAAGTGCTATTCCAATCGTTGATGAGGCAGAAATAAAGGCAGAAAAGCCACTACCATGACGGCTTCGCACATACCGTAAACCTAGATAAAAGCTTAACGGTTTAGCCATGGTTAGCATTACCTTCTTCTGAGTTATTTAACCCCTCTTGATTCGCCTTTTCTACCGCGAAAACCTCTTCCTCAGCCATATTAATATTAACCAGTTTGCCTTTCTCAAGCTTTACTTGCCTATCCATTCGACGAGCTAATGCTAAGTCATGAGTCACCACAACAAAACTTGTATTCACATCATTATTTAGATGGCGCAACAATTGGTATATTTGCTCTGCCGTTTCACTATCTAAATTACCGGTAGGTTCATCAGCTAACACTAAAGCAGGTTGTGTTACTAAGGCTCTTGCAATAGCAACACGCTGGCGTTCACCACCCGACAATTGCGACGGGCGATATTGTTTTCTATGGCTAAGACCAACTTTATCAAGCATTTCTTCAGCAAGCTTGATTGATTTTTTAGCGCTATCCCCCCTAATCATCAGCGGCATCGCAACGTTTTCCACCGCACTAAACTCCATCATTAAATGATGAAATTGATAAATAAAACCAATATGTTTATTTCTAAATTCAGCTCTTTGCTTATCAGTTAACTGGTGTATATCAATATCATTAATATACACATGACCAGCACTAGGTTTATCTAACGCACCAGCTAAATGAAGAAAAGTGCTTTTACCACAACCTGAACTGCCGACAAGGGCAAGGAGCTCCCCCTGCTCTACTGATAAATCGAGCTGATTTAGCACTGGTGTTTCTATATCACCTTGCTTATATGATTTGGACAATTGACTGCAATGCAAAACCTTAGTCATTGACGATTCCTTCTTTTTGATTACACATCATCATTAACTTATTCATTTCTTAATACCTCTACAGGTGAAGTATTTGCCGCTTTATATGCAGGATATAAGGTTGCGACAAAACTCATTATTAACGCTGAAACCACGATAATAATGACATCTGAAAAAATCAGGTTTACTGGCAGTGTTTGAACACCTACCCCTAATAAACTAACACCAAGAAAAGCTAATATACTATTAAGGTTTAACGTGAGTAAAACTCCTAATGCGCTGCCAATAATTACTCCCCATAAGCCATTTACCATACCTTGAGTAATAAAAATCTTAACGACATCTATTCTTTGTAACCCAAGCGTCCTTAGTATTCCTATCTCTCCCTGCTTATCGATAACCACCATAACCAAAGCAGAAACGATATTAAATGCAGCAACGGCAACAATAAGGCTTAACATTAGCCACATCATGTTTTTTTCCATTTTTACCGCAGAAAATAAAACACCTTGGCTTTGATCCCAAGTCGTAACGGTTAAGTGATTAAACAAGGTATTATTAACCAATGCTTGAGCAACCAACTTTTCATTAAATGCGTCGTCTAAATACAACCGCAAACTATCGATACCATCTCCATGGCGACGTAAAAGCTTAGCGCCATAGCGACTGTGAACATAGATCATCGCATCATCTACTTGCGAACCAACATTGAAAATACCACTGACGGTAAAAACTCGCTGAACAGGGATACGCCCCATTGGCGTAAAAACAGTTTGGTTTGGCAATATAATCCTGACCTCCTCACCAATACTTACGCGCAGTTTATTGGCGAGACTTTCACCTAGCACTACCGCATAAGCCTGCTCAGACAAACTGGTTAATTCTCCAGCAACCATATGGGTGTTAATAATATTATTTTTTTCATATTCAGGTAAGACTCCCTGCAACATAACCCCTTGCAACCCAGTGACGGATTGAACTAAGGCTTCGCTTTCTAAGAAAGGTGTTACATGATTAACATGAGGTTGTTTTAATAAACTTTCTCGTTGCTCATGCCATAAAAACTTTGTAGGTGTCTTCAATGACTTATCGGTCGAAACAACAACGTGAGGAATAATACCTAAAATACGTTTTTTTAATTCACCTTCAAAACCATTCATTACTGAAGAAACGGTAATTAATGACGCCACACCAAGTAATATGCCTGCAATTGAAAAGAAGGTTATAAAAGAAACAAAGCCGGTATGACTTCTACTTCGGCTATATCGAAAGCCAATGAAGATGCTTAGAGGTTGAAACATTGAGGTGAAGTGCTTAATAATTTTGGTAATAAAAATTAGACGCTAGCATAACACAATCAACATCATTATCTGAGTAAATTAGCGTTAAGGCTTCTTTAACACGCATTATAGTGCTATAAATTTGTTAATATTTATGTAACTTTATCATATTAACGTTCACAGGGAACATTTCACTCAATATGGCTACCAAAACAAGAGAAGATAAACTGGCTCAGTATCAAGAATTTTTCGCTATTGAACATGACTTTACCATCAATGTTACTCCTATCACCGATGAAATGAATAGTTATGAGCAATTTGTCGCTAAAATGCCTATGCCCTTCAAGCTTGCCAGTGAAGTCACCGTTATCGATCAAGCTGCATTAAGGCCATTACAAGGGTTATCTTCATCTGCAGGACAGTTAGCTGATTTTCTAAATCATCAATCACGAAAAATAGACTTACTCATTGGTTATATATTAAGTCAACAAGACGAAGAAGAATCTAGATTTAAAGGCATCGAATTTGGTGGTGGTGGTATTAAGTTTATTGCTGATACAGCGTTTAACGTTGAACAACTACTTGAATTAAAGGTTTTTCTTCTTGAAGAAAATTGCGCTATTTTTTGTTTTGGTGAAGTCATTGAATGCCAAAAAATTGAACAAGAATACTATCATAAAGTAACCTTTTATTATATTCGCGAAGAAGACAGAGAAGCGCTTGTTAGAACCAGTTTACATTTACAATCAAAACAACTGCACAAACTCGCTCAAAAACGAAACAATGAACATGATAAACACGAGTAAATTAACCCTTACTTTTTCTTTTCAAAGTTATCTGCCATAGCAGTTAATTTGCCGATTCTGTATTAAGTTTTCTAAAACTAAAAAAGCCAGCGCATATAGCACTGGCTTGTTAACTTTCTCACTTTTTTAACGTTAAACACAAATTCGGTCTAATGTTTGATCAACGTCAGCAGCTGTTTTTTGCTGCTGTTGCGCATCTGCCGATACAGATGCTAAACCATCGTTTATTTCTCGACTTAACGACACTACAGCCATCATATTATCATTAATTGACGCAGTCGAAACTTGCTGCTCTTGCGTGGTATGTGCAATTTGCGATGTTAAATTATCTAAGTCTTGAAATGCTTCACCTATTTGTTCTAAAGCACCCACGACTTCAGCAGAGTGTGATAAACATTCTTGTGTTAGTGATTGTCCTCTTCCAATTGAGGCAACTGCATTGGTCGATTTCTCTTGTAACCCTTCTACCATAGATTGAATTTCAACCGTTGACTCTTGAGTTCTATGTGCAAGCGCTCGAACTTCATCAGCTACCACAGCAAAGCCTCTACCTTGCTCCCCCGCACGAGCCGCTTCTATTGCAGCATTAAGCGCTAAAAGATTGGTTTGCTCAGCGATGCCTCTTATGACATCAAGTACAGAACCAATACGGGCACTTTCTTCTTGCAATAAAGAAAGATCGGTTGCCATCGAGTCAACCTCACTTGCCACCGACTCAATCGTTTGCTGACTTGTATTCGAAGAGTTAACCCCCTGCCCTAAAGTAGACATGACTGAACTACTTGTTTCACTCACCTGACCTGCGTTTGTAGTCAACGTCGCAGAAGTACTGGCAATTTCTTCTATCGAGCTAGCCATTTGCTCTACTTGACGTACAGATTCATCAACAACCTTCACTGAATCAGACATCTGTGTGCTTAATTGGTTAGCCCCTAAACTTAAATCATTAGACTCTTTTCTAATCGCACTTACCACTTCAGAGAGATCTTCAATAAATGCGCTGAACTCATTTATGACCTGCCCTAATTCATCTTTATTACTATCTGTTAAAGGCTCAGATGGTGCCTGTTCTGTACTAACAACGATATCTAAGTAGTCTTTAAATTTAGTTAACCGTTGTGTGATTTGCTGAGAGAAAAATAAATAACTGGCTAAAGATTGCAAAAAAAATAAAGCAAGAATAATAGTGAATACTGCTCCCTTACTCATTTCACTTGGTAAAAAAAACAACACTAGAATAAACAAAAAGCCGATAATGAAGGTAGGAAGTAACAGTTTTATTGATAACTTATTAAACATAATAGAGTCCAATTGTTTATTAGTATGTATTTTTTGATAAGATAACTTACCTATACCAACTTAATTTTTCTAGTGTTTTTTTACAAGCACAAAATATAAGAGAAATATATGTCAATCTCAACCATCTTGATAATCATTATAGCAGTAGGAATAATAGTGGGCGGTGTCCTTGTGCTAAAACAGTCAGCCAAAAAGTTTAATTTAACCGATGAACAACTGAAAAACACTAAAGCTCGCAACAAGGAGATTGAAGAGGAAGAAGCGAAACATCAAGATTAAACGATAATTTATATTACACTTTTTATATACTCAACTCGCTACACAATCAGTTGCAATAACGTCAGTTGCAATAAGGTTAGTTGCTTTAGAGTTACTAGCTTCGATAAATAGTTTTAATTAAATGAAAGCCAAATTTTGTTTTAACAGGCCCATGAAGTGTTAATATCGGTTTTTTAAACACTACGTCATCAAACGCCTTAACCATTTGTCCACGCTTGAATTCCCCTAGGTCGCCACCTTTTTTCTTTGATGGGCAAATAGAGTGCTTTTTAGCTAACATTGCAAAATCAGCCCCTTTGTCTAATTGCTTTTTTAATTCCAACGCCTGTTTTTCTGTTTTAACTAAAATATGTACTGCATTCGCAATGGCCATAAAATCCTCTTTACTATCCATAATTAACTCTATAGATATTATTATAACTAATCTAATTGTTATATCATGCACATGAAGAAAAATGTTGTTTGCATAATCGCTTGTTATTTTACTCTGTAGATAAAAAATATCACGGTACAAACAAACCCAACAGTTTCACTTAAAGGTAAACCATGACAATCGAGCATTTATTTAAAAATAATAAAGAATGGGCTGAGAAAATAAATAAAGAAGACCCTGATTTTTTTAAAGTTTTATCGCATCAACAAGCCCCTGAGTATCTTTGGATTGGTTGTTCAGATTCAAGAGTACCAGCAAATGAACTATTAGGAATGCAGCCAGGTGAAATTTTTGTTCATCGTAATATAGCAAATCAGGTGGTTCACACCGATTTAAACTGCTTATCGGTAATTCAATACGCGGTAGAAGTTCTTAAAGTAAAGCATATTATTGTATGTGGGCATTATGGCTGTGGCGGTGTACTTGCCGCTTATCATGATGAAAGTTACGGGTTGATTGATAATTGGTTACGCCATATTCAAGATGTTTATCGCTTTCATCAAGACAAAATGGACAATGTCGCTGATGAACAAGAACGTATTAGTTTATTGTGTGAATTAAATGTCATCGAGCAAGTTGCCAACGTATGCAATACTACTATTTTAAGCAATGCATGGAAAAATAACCAAGATGTTACGGTTCATGGTTTTGTCTATAATTTACATGATGGGATTCTTAAAAATTTAGACGTGTCCTCGTGTAAAGTATCATAGTTTTATCCGAACAAAAAAAACCAGCATTACTTAATGCTGGTTTTATATTTAACAGAATTCATCAACGTTAGAGAACACCGCGTTCCATTTGGTTAAGTTCAATTGATTTAAACAATGTTGAGAAGTTACCTTCTCCAAATCCTTTGTCATCAACTCGTTGTATCATTTCGATAAAAATAGGACCAAATAAGTTCTTAGTAAATATCTGCAGCAAATACGAATTCTCAGATTGACTGTCTACTAATATTTGGTGTTCTCTAATTTTATCTTGATCTTCTTTTACCCAAGGCACACGCTTAAATATTTCATCGTAATATTCAGGCACAATATGGAGTGTATCAACCACATCCCTATCCAACTTGTCTAACGAATCAACCAAATCTTCTGTTAAAAATGCTAAATGCTGAACGCCTGGACCATTATATTCATCAAGGTATTCATCAATTTGATTATTGTTAGTCCCTTTCCCTTCATTAATAGGAATACAGAATTTACCGCACGGTGATTGTAACGCATATGAAACCAATGCTGTTTTAACACCTTTAATATCAAAGTACCTTACTTCGGTGAAGCCAAAGACATCTTTATAAAAATCAGCCCATTTTTGCATCGTACCTTGATATACATTATTAGTTAAATGATCGACTGCAAGGAAGCCTTTATCTTCTTTAATTACTGGCTCAGTCAGTGGTTCAAAATCAGTATCATAAATACGTCCTTTGTTTTTACCTTCAGTTTCAAAATCATCAATAAAATAAATTAAGCTGTCACCTATACCAAAAATAGCTGGGTAAGGTAATTTGTTTGCCTCATTTTCTGCTGATTTGGCACCACGCTTAATTGCTTCTTCATAGGCGAATGCTGCATTTTCAACGCGCCATCCCATTGAGCAAATTGCTGGGCCATGGCTTTTAGCAAATTCTTTAGAAAAACCCGACTGTTCTCTATTTAATAAAAAGTGGATATCATTTTGGTTAAAGTAATCGATATCTCTACCTTTAAACTTTTTTGTTTTTGAAAAACCAAAACCATAAAAAGCCTTTTCCATGAAATCAGAATCAGGTGTGGCATATTCTGTGAATTCAATTCCGCATAACTTTAGTGGGTTCTTGCTATCAGTCATTTTGTCTCTCGTATTGCAATATAATTATAGTAATAGAACTATTATTAAGGTGATTATGCTCAAGGAAAAGCCTCAAGCTAACAAGGGATAAAATCGGCATGTAAAAGATAATGTACGTATAAATACAACAAAAATTATTCGACGACGATCAAGGCTATACTGTGGCTAGCAAGATGATGTAAACATAAATGAACACCCATGATATTCCTAAAAGATAACGAACAAAAATACAGCGAGTTACACTTTATGTAACTCGCTATAAGCAAGGTGTTATACAAGTGAATAAGTGAGTTGATTACTTCTTTATGTTAAATAGCATTAAAGAGATGAACAAAAAAATAGCTTCAGTATCTGGGATACTGGAGCTATTTTTTATGTTAAAGAGGGGGAAAGTTTTAGATATTAAATGTTGTCTACAAAATAACTACTTTCTTAACACTAATAACTACTTTCTTGCCACTAAATGTACAGTGCTGGTAGAACGCTCTAAAAAGGCCCCTTCACAGTAAGCAAAATAATATAACCATAAACGTTTGAACTCTTCATCATAACCAAATTGAGTAAGCTCAGGCCAAGACTTTAAAAAATTACGTCGCCAATCAGCGAGTGTTTTCGCATAATCTAAACCAATATCATTAATTGACTCTACTACGAGAGATGAGTGTTTAGTTAAGTGTTCATTCAAGACAGTAATCGACGGTAAAAAGCCACCTGGGAAAATATAGCGCTGAATAAAATCAACATTGTTTTTATAATACTCAAAGCGTTGATCAGCAATAGTTATAGATTGAATGAGCATTTTACCTCCCTCTTTCAACCTATTGTGACAAACGTCAAAGAAGCTTGGTAAAAACTCGTACCCTACAGCTTCTATCATCTCAATAGAAACAAGTTTATCGTATTGACCTTCTAAATCGCGATAGTCTTTCTTTAGCAGAGTAATATTATCTTCAAGCCCTAAAACTTTAATTTTCGCTTTTGCATACTCATATTGTGCATCAGAAATAGTCGTGGTGGTCACCTTACAATTATAGTGCTGAGCCGCATATATAGCTAAGCCTCCCCAACCTGTACCAATTTCTAATAAATGATCATCGCTAGTTAATGATAAGCGCTGACAAATAGTACCAAGTTTGTGCTGCTGCGCATCTGCTAGGCTGGCATTATTTGATGGATAAATCGCAGAGGAATACATCATACTATCGTCAAGAAAACGTGTGTACAGTTCATTCCCAAGATCATAGTGGGCTAAAATGTTTCGCTTAGACCCTGATTGATCGTTACGGTTACGCCAATGAAAAAGTTTATTTTTAATTTTTTGCAGCCATGCACCCTTTTTTTCAAGTTTATCGGTCTGCTGCTGCGCTTTAGCAAAAATTCGGATCACCTCAGTTAAGTTTGGGCTACTCCATTTACCTGCAATAAAAGATTCTGCTGCCCCTATGCTACCACCACGAACAAAGTCTTTATAAACACTTATATCATGGATGATTATTTTACCTTCAATCGGAGAATTGGTCTTTTGTGTTGGGAAATAATGATGCTTATCACCTTCTACCACTTCTAACCTGCCATAATCGATTTTAGAAAAAACAGACAATACTAAGTTTTTGCAATGTTTTTCTATCCAGCTTGGTGATTTTGTTATTGTCAGTGGTGCAATATTTTCCATCATTAACTCCTTTTTTTATCCGCTAATGTTTGATAACCAATAAAGGGAATTCGTTTACTAAACAGCTTAAGTGCTTGCCAGTAAATACCTGCAATAATCTTAAAAGTCATGGCGGGTATTGAGCACCAAGTTCTGAAAATATTCTTTTTTGTTAGCGGTTGGGCTTTCATTGCCAAACTTGCTTGAAAAACTTTATCAGCACTTAATGAATTTTTATGGTTCTCAATAACTATCTGTAAATTATTATCATCGCTTGGCGGCTTTACTCGCCAGTGATAACTCATATTCAAGTCCATAAAAGGAGATACTTGAAACACTTTATCGCTTATATCTCGTTTTGTAATATCAACTAAATAGTAATGCCTTTGATGCCATGGGGTATTACTCACCTCTACTAGCATTTGCTCACAAACATTGTCTTTGTTGTAGCAAAAGTAAAAGTTTGCAGGACTAAAATACAGTCCAAAACACCTAACCTGAACGAGCATGGTAATCCGGCTTATATTGTCATTAGCACTGACATTGCCACTTAGTTGCTTAACTTTATTTTTAATACGGATAGATAAAGGTAAAGGATCACCTTTAACATAATCTTTTTGATTTAACCAAAGAGGTTTAAGCCATGAATAACCGAACACACCCATGCCGCCTTTTTTTTCATCAACTTGAGCTACATCAAGCGCCAACATAAATAATTGATATTTAAATTGATGTATTTTTGGCGTATACCTTTTATGAAAAATGTCACCCGTGTAAATTTTATGACTTGTACACTTAGTCACTTAAGTCACCATCAATAACATTATTCAGCGTACAACCAAATCGCTTTGCAACTTCTACGGCACTTTTAACACCATCTTCATGGAAGCCGTTATGCCAATATGCGCCTGCGAAATGGGTATTGTTTTTACCGCATATTACTTCACGTTGTTGCTGAGCAGACGTCGATTCAACAGAAAAAACAGGATGATGATAAGTAAATTCTCGTAAGATTTTATCAGGTGAAATAGCTTCTTTTTGATTTAGGGTCACGCAAAAAGTATGCTTAGTATTGAGTCCTTGTAAAATATTCATATTATAAGTAACGCTAGCCGCAGAATCTCTATCCGTGGCTAATTGATAGTTCCAACTAGCCCAAGCTTTCTTCCTTGTTGGTAACAGTGATTCATCTGTATGCAATACTACCGAATTCGCTTTGTATGGCATTGCCGACAATATTGAGCTTTCATCATCACTCGCATCAGCAAGTAATGCTAGAGCCTGATCAGAATGACAAGCAATAACGACTTCATCAAAAGATTGCGTTGTACCATCGTCGAATTGAATTACCACACCTTGTTCAACTCGTTTAATCGAGGTAATACTCGCATTTAAGTGAATGTTATTTTCAAAAGGTTTGCAAAGCGGTGTTAAATAACTGCGAGAGCCTTTCGGTATAACATACCATTGCGGTCTATCTTTTACATTCAATAAACCATGATTATAAAAAAACTTAACAAAGAATTTAAACTCAAATCCTTCCATTTGAGTTAATGAACTAGACCATATTGCAGCGCCCATAGGCAGAATGTAGTGTTCTGCAAAAAAAGAACTAAATCCGTGCGCGTCTAAAAACTCACCTAGGGTTAAGTTTTCTTTAAATTTATTTAATTCATAAACTTGCTTACATAGCTTATTGAAACGCAGTATCTCTTTTATTAAAGACCAAAATTTAGGTCGAAAAAGGTTTCTTCTTTGTGCAAATAAAGTATTAAGATTATGCCCATTATATTCCAAGCCCGTTTGACAGTTTTGCACTGAGAAGCTCATTTCTGTTGGCTGCTTATCTACCCCAATTTCACTTAACAAAGCTAAAAAATTAGGATAAGTTTTATCATTAAACACAATAAAACCGGTATCTATCGCATAGTTTTCTTGTTCTAAAGTAACATCAACAGTCGCGGTATGACCGCCAATATAAGCATTTTTCTCAAACACTGAGACATGATGTTTTTTTGATAATAAGTAAGCAGCTGTTAAACCTGAAATACCAGAACCAATAATTGCAATTTTTTTCATGTTAAACGTCCTTAGCTAACAGGGAATTAGAAAATTTTTGAGGAAAAAGTGATAAAAACTTCAACAATAACGTTAATCTTTTAGGAAAATGCACATATTGCTTATTTTGCTTTAACCCTTTATAGATTCTTACTGCTGCTTGCTCTGGAGTTATAATAAAAGGCATAGAAAATGTATTTTTATCTGTTAAAGGCGTTTTAACAAAACCTGGATGAATTAAACAAACGTTGATGCCATCCTTCTTTAAATCACTACGTAAGCTGTTAGCTAAATAATCTACGCCCGCTTTAGATGCACCGTAAGCCTCAGCCCGAGGAAAAGGTAAAATTGTTGCACTAGAGCTAACAAAAGCGAGTTGTCCACCACGCTTTACTTTAGGTAAAAAAGACTCTAACAATACGCCCATTGAGAGTAAGTTTGTTGAAATAACATTCCTAAACGCTTGGCCGTTAAAGTTTTTTGCATCATCGATATATTCACAGGTTCCTGCATTTAGAATTAATATATCAATGGCTATAATCGTTTTTGCTGCTTCATTAACACTATCAATGTCATTAACATCAAACGCCAGCTTAGCCTGCGCATTAGTATTGAGTTTTTCTAATTTACTAATGTCTCGACCGCAGCAAATAACGTTATAGCCTAAGCTAATATAATGATTATAGAGCGCAAGTCCTATACCTGAACTCGCGCCAGTAATTAAGACCGTTTTTGATTCAGAAATAACTGAGTCATTTGATAAGGTGTGCTTTGACTCAGCCATTTTTTGAAGCCCTTTGTTTGATCAATCGAATAACACGACCAATAAAGGGTAAATTCTCATAAAGCATTTCACCAAGATCAACGAAATCCCTGTGATACGTTACTTTATCATTTAAGCCTTGTATTTGAGAACTACCATTCACTTCTATTGGCTTTCCTTTATTAAGGCTCTTATGGCAAAAACGCATTTGCCAGTATATTGCCGCTTGATTACCTTCAGTGATAATTTGAACAATAGTAAACTTACAAGCAGATAAGTTCGCATATAAGTGCTCAAAATATTGCTTTAATTCAGTAAACCCTTGTAACGAATGCATTGGATCAGTAAAAATAATGTCTTCATGATAAATTTTTTCTAATAGATGCAAATTATCAACCGATAGCTGACTGTAAATATTAACAAAATTATCTAGCCACTCTGGCTGTTCATGTTCGTTTTGCTGGATTTTAATAGATTGTGCGACCATTTTACCTTCTTAACATGTACGTCTTAATGCTTAAAAAATGCTATTGCTCGCTGTCTTGCAAATTTATGTTCAACTATTGCTGGCCAATAGGTGCTTAAATTTTCTTTAGCGAGGTAAACGTGTGGAAAATGTATAAACTTATCCGGCACGTTAACTAGCTCTGGTAAATAAGTACGTATGAACTCCCCGTTAGGATCAAATCGCTCACTTTGTCTAATCGGGTTAAAAACTCTAAAGTAAGGCTGTGCATCACACCCGGTACTGGCAGCCCATTGCCAGCCACCATTATTTGCAGCAAGATCACCATCAATAAGTTGCTGCATAAAGTATTGTTCCCCCCAGCGCCAATCAATCAATAGGTGCTTTGTTAAAAAGCTCGCAACGACCATTCGTAACCTATTATGCATCCAGCCAGTATGCTTTAGTTGTCTCATCGCAGCATCGACTATAGGATACCCCGTTTTACCTTGCTTCCATGCTTCAAATAGCACCATATCATTATGCCAAGGCATATTATTGTAATTACGATTGAATGCTTGATGCTTACAAAGTCTTGGCTCGTGATATAACAAGTGTCGATAAAACTCACGCCATATAAGTTCATTTAGCCAAGAAAATGACTTACTGTCAGGCGAAATTAAAACATCAGGGTGTTGGTTGATTAGCAGTCTTAAAATATACCTAGGGCTAATTGCGCCAGCCGCTAAATAAGGGGAAATACCCGAAGTGCCTTTTATCGAAGGTATATCTCTATACTCTTGATAATCTAACAATTTTTCCTGTAAAAAACGGGGTAACGCTTCTTTTTCATACTCTGTAGATAAAGGCCAAGCACTCGTTAATGAATTTTTTTCATCGTCACTTACTTTCTTAACATTGTCTGTAGAGTTATTTGTTGACACTAGAGCGGGTTTACCTAAATATTCAAAACCAAACTGTTTAACATAAGCTAACCACGCGCGTTTAAATGGCGTGAAAACTTTATACATAGTGTCGGATTTTGTTAACACCTTACCTTTAGGTACAATGACATCTGACTCAAATAAGGTTAAATTGATACCCGATGCTTGAATATTAATATCACGCTGACGCTCATTAAATTCAACTTCACTATTAGCAACAATCTCTTTTATATTATGTTTCTCACAATACACCTTCAGGTAATGAGCTTGCTCTTCAAAGTTATTAACCTCCACTATAGATAACTCGATATCTAATAGTGCTAATTCATCGACTAAGGCAGATGCATGCCTTTTAATAAAGTCAATTTTACGTGCTGACCAATCATGTATTAACCATTGTTGCTCACAAACAAAAAAAATGGCCTTACCAGTACCTGATAAGCGCTTGTGGCTTAAATAGTACTGTAAGGCCGGGTTGTCATGTGTTCTTAGGTCGTTTCTAAACCAAAGTATCATTTAAATCCTTTCTCTTTTAAACACGATAGATCGTATTAACCTTTGATAATATTTTTCAGCTACAGGCTGAGATTAACACTCCCTAGTACGCATATCTTAATCTTAATTGCTCAGGGTAAGGTGATAAATAAGCTTGGTTAGCTAAATATTGTTTAGGGTGTTGCAATAAATAATGGTTAATTAACGTTAACGGTGCAATCAATGGAATAAGCCCTTCACGGTAGGCATTTATTTGTTCACTAAGCTCTTTACGTTCAATTTGATTTAAGTGTTTAGAAAAATAACCTTGGATATGAGATAAAGTATTAGCGTGCTTTTTACGCGTCGCGATAACTTTTAAAGCAGCCATTAACCCAGAAATATACTGAGAAGCTTTATCATCAAGTGCAACGTCATTATTTGCTAATAATTGGCCTAACTTTTTGTAAGCAATTAAATCATGACTCATCACTGTGTATTTATAATGACTATGAAATGTTGTTAATTTATGCAATGTCAGGCCTGAAGCCACTAATTTCTGCCAGTGCTTGTATGCATAAACGCGTGCAACAAAATTCTCTCTAATACGAGCATCATTTAAACGCCCGTTTTCTTCACAAGGAAGCAATGGATTAGCAGCCATAATTTCTTGAGCAAAAGCACCAACGCCAGTAGAAGCTAATGAATTACCTTCTGGGCTGTATACTTTCACACGCTCCATGCCACAACTTGGACTTTTAGCACAAAAAATATAGCCACTTAAGTGCTTAGTTAGGCTAGCCACTTTTTTACCATAAGCTTTCAGCGCATCTGTTACATCGCCATTACCATCGGGTTGAGACACTGTAATCATGTCGTCTTTTTTGATTAAACGAATAGTTTTACGCGGTATAGGTAAACCAATGGCAACTTCAGGGCAAAATGATTGATAAGTCACGTGTTCACTTAGCTCATTCATGCAAAAGGTAGAAGGTTTATTACTCGCATCAAAGCGAACTTTTTCACCCACTAAACAGGCACTAATACCAATAGTTAATTCTTTTTTATCAACAACATGAATCATGACCTACTCCTTAATAAATAAAACTACCGATAGGGTTTAATAACTTATTTATTCCCTTGGTAAAATGCAAAGCATCATTTGCTACCGTGTAGCATAAACAACCATGTTCAGATACCGGGTGATGTTGATGTTCACTGTTTAGCATAATGAAATCACCTTTAACATAGGTACCTTGCTCATCTTCAAAAGAACCATCAAGTAATAATGTTAGCTCAAAGCCCTTATGGGTATGCTCAGGCACCCCACCACCAGGCTTAATATGTAGTAAACTTGAATGAATTTCATCTTCATCAAGCTGAATACGTGAGCGAGAAAGTTTACCTATTTGTGCTGGCTTACCTAAAACCATATTATGTAGCGCATCGGGCAGTTTGTAGTTAGTGTCATTAAAGGAGATAAATTTATCTTCTTTCTCTTTAAGTACTTCTATCTCATCACTTGCCGTAATACCTGCAATCATGTCGTCAAAATCAATAGTAGCGATTTCATCTAAATCTTTTTCTTCATCAATAATAAAGCGATCTAAAAAGTTTGCTTCAAATTCAAAATTAGCTTCAGCGATTTGGTCTGTCAATTGACTTATTTGACGTTGGCATTCTTGGCACATGTCTGCATGTATTGCGATACCTGCTGATAATGAAGCGGGTAAATCACCATTGACAAACGATTGTAATAGCTCAAATGTAGGGTGATGTTTAATCATGGTTTTCTCCTAACTTCACTTTAAGCTTGGCTAATGCTAAGCGTAATCTTGATTTAATTGTACCTAAGGGCAAGTTTAATTTTTCGGCAAGTTGCTCTTGCGTCATCTCCATAAAGTAGAAGCCTTTTACAACTTCTCTTTGAGATTCAGGCAAATTATCAATAACGGCTTTTAAGTTCTCTGTTTCTAAATGATCTTCATAAGCATCATCATCACTTACTAAGCCTTCTGCGATCGGCCAAATATCATCACTTAAGTTATCTTCTTTGTTTGCCTTCACTTTTCTTAACATATCAAAAGTGACATTACGCATTACCGTATATACCCATGTAGTCGCTGCACCTTTATCTTGATTAAATAAATGTGCTTTTCGCCAAACGTTGCTCATTGTTTCTTGAACGACTTCATTTGCCTGTGCTTCATTAGGAAACTTACTACGGGCAATGCGGATAATTTTAGGTGCAAAGAAGTTAAACAAGTGAGTAAATGCTTGTTTATTTCTGTTTTCTGAGACAGCTTTTAACCAAAGGCATAGCTGTGGGTGATCTATTTCATCTGACATCTTAATAGATTTAGCATTTGTCTCTTTGCATAGCAAATTTGTTTGCATCACTTTAAGTACCAATTATTGTCAACTTGAACATTAATACGTGCTAATTTAAAAAAAGATCACATTATTTTAAATTTATTTATGAATAATTGATTCAACAAAGTTTTTGGCTTGGTTGAAATCTTGATTTCCAACAAATGAACTTTTTATTGCTAGGCTAACTGGCAACAACTCTAACCACCTTGCAACAATCCATGCAGGGTCTTGTGTCAATTGGCGCGAGTATAAATGCTTTAACATAGTATCTTCGCTCATAATGCCTGCTAGCATATCAGCCAAGTGTTCTGCGACCTGATGTTGGCTATATTGTTGCTGTGACCAGTGAGGGAAAACCTTCGTATTACAAAATTGTAATCCGTCTGAATTCATACTTACATCGTTTATCTTTACTAGCGATAAACATTTTACATCAACTTCTAAAATACCATCTTCTCCTTGGTTAAAGTCTTCGGTTTTAACAAGACTTCCCCAAGTAGCAGATGAGTTTTTTTGTGAGTCTTTAGGTAATTTAATGACAAATCCTTGCCCATTTGAAGCGATACTAATCATTTTTAAATATTTAGCTTCAAAAATTCGTAACCTAACTTTGCCCTCTGGTAATAAAAAAATTGCCAGAGGAAAAATAGGTATTTTAATTGCTTTGCTTGATGATTTAATAATGTCTTTCATAGTTATTTATACGAACAAAAGCACTTTTTTGATCAATGAAAAATGAAAAAAGCCCCTAAAAAGGGGCAATGTGCTTAGCGAGCTTGTTTTGTAAACTTAGTCAAGAATCACAGTGTCAATAACGTGGATTGTACCGTTACTCGTTTGAATGTTAGTAACCGTCACATTAGCACCACCAATCATTAACATGCCGGTAGTTTCATCAACAGTGATTTCCACTTGGTTGCCAGAAGCTGTTGTAATAGATTTACCATTTGCTGCATAAGCATCTAATGCAGATAACGAAGCACCACTTACAACATGTGATAGTAAAACATTTGTTAACGCAGCTGAGTCAGCAAGTAATGCTGATAAAGCATCTGAATCAATTTTTTCAAAAGCAGCATTCGTTGGAGCAAATACTGTAAAGGTTGCTGTTTCATCAGCTAATGTTGAAACAAGGTCAGCTGCTGATAGAGCGGCAACTAAAGTAGAAAAGTTATCAGGGTCTGCTAAAGCAACATCGACAATTGATTGAGAAGTCATGTCAACAGAAGACGGTGGTAAAATCACGTTATCAACCACATGAATTACACCGTTATCGGCCATTACATCAGCAGTACTTACTTTAGCGCCATTGATGAATAATGTAGAGTCAACAAATGATAGTGATACTTTAGTACCGTTAGCTGTTTCAGCCATGTTCATATCTGACTGAGCTAATGTAATAGCACCATCTGACATGACTTTTCCAGGGATTACGTGGTACAACAATACGCTTGCAAGCTGCTCTGTGGTTAAACCTTCTACTGTGCCTTCTGGTAATTTAGCAAAGGCAGCATCAGTAGGAGCAAATACAGTATAGTCTGAATCTAAATCAGCTAGTACGGTATCCAAACCTGTCGCCTGTAATGCCGCAGCTAAGGTAGTAAAGTTACCGTTGTTTACTGCAACATCAACTAAGCTCATCGAATTTGAAGGAATTTCAACATCACCAACAATTACCGCATCAATGACATGAATAATGCCGTTAGTTGTGTAGATATCTTTTACTTGAATATTAGCACCACCAAACATTAGCATGTCGGTCATGCTATTAATTTTTAATAACACAGACGCCATAGAAGCGGTTTCTACCATTGCACCATTTAAGCTATAAGCGGTAACTGAATCAACAGCGCTGCCCGCTACAACATGTTGTAAAAGGATGCTTGATAACACATCAGTATTTGCTAATAGTGTGTTAATTGTTTCTTCACCAATCATTGCAAATGCAGCATCTGTTGGTGCAAAAACCGTGTATGTTTCGCTTTCGTCAGCTAATACAGCATCTAAGCCTGTTGCTTGCAATGCAGCAACTAACGTAGTGAAATCGCCACTTGCAACGGCAGTATCAACAATATTGTACATTGGCTCTACCATATCTTCTGGCGGCAATAACACAGCATCAATAACATGAATAATGCCGTTATCTGTTTGAATGTCCGTTGCCGTTACGGTAGCGGTATTAACCAATAAACTATCACCATCTAATGATAGAGCAATTTCATCGCCATTTACCATAGCCGCTTTAGTACCTGCTAAACCAATAGCTGTTGCAGCGTTCACTTCACCACTAATTACATGGTAAGTAAGAATGTCTGATAAGGTATCGGTGTCAGCTAAAAGTGCATCGATAGTGTCTTGACCTAATAAAGCAAACGCTGCATCAGTAGGGGCGAAAACCGTATAAGACTGACTAGTATCTGCTAACGTCGAATCTAAACCTGTTGCTTGAAGTGCTGCAACTAGCGTTGTAAAACTACCATTACTTACAGCAGCGTCTACAATTGTTGTTACTGTAGGTGCTGCAGGCTCCTCAATGGGGGTTGTTTTATCATCGTCATCATTACAACCTTGTAAAAAAACCATACTCAGTGTTATTACACTTAAAACTTTAAAATATCTCACTTTGCTACCCTCTTTAATTAGTTACACCTGAACTTACGTCCTCAAAAATTAAAAGGATCAAAAAAAATATTAAATAAAAATTATAATTTTTAGAGTGAACTTTTCAGAAAAAGTGAACGTATATACTGAGTTATACAAAAAAAAGGAAATGTTATGAATTACCTTATTACCGGCGGAACAGGCCTTATAGGACGTCAACTAATAACCAGATTAATGACAAGCCCATCTGATGAGAAAGCTAACATTACGGTGCTTACACGAGATATTAATAAAGCTAATGCAAGTGGTAATAAAAATATTACATACATAGAAAAATTATCATTAGCGGTAATTGAATCAAGTGATGTTGTGATTAACTTAGCTGGTGAGCCTATTGCAGACAAGCGCTGGTCTAAAAATCAAAAACAACTAGTATGCAATAGCCGATGGCATATTACTCAAACATTAGTGTCTCTAATGCAACAAACGCAAAACCCTCCAACTATATTCATTTCAGGTAGTGCAATTGGTATATATGGCAGACAAAATAATTCCCCAATCGATGAAAGTTTCAGCCAATTTAATGAGGAATTTTCTAATACTGTTTGTGAGCAATGGGAACACATTGCTTTGAATGCACAAAGCGAAAAAACGAGAGTGTCAGTAATAAGAACGGGGATTGTTTTATCAACACAAGGAGGGGCATTAAAGAAAATGCTCACCCCATTTAAATTTGGTCTTGGCGGTAATATAGGGAAAGGGACACAAATGATGTCTTGGATACATATTGATGACATGGTGAGTGGCATAGTTCATATCATTAATAACGACACCTTAAATGGACCTATTAATATGACGTCTCCTAATGCGGTATCTAATGAAGAGTTTTCATCAACCTTAGCGACTACGCTAAAAAGGCCTTGTTTTATGGATATGCCATCATTTGTGGTTAAAACACTCTTTGGTGAAATGTCAGATTTGCTTCTTTTTGGACAAAATATTATCCCGAAAAAACTAATAGATAATGACTATAGCTTTGCCTTTGAAAACCTAGAAAGCGCGTTAAGTGATTTGCTAACTGAACCTAAGCCTAAAAAGTAAATAGCATGTGTTAGCTAAATGTTTTAGAACACTTAGCGTCACTTTGCTCTTTATCAAAAAATAGTGTGATATCAGCTAATTTAATACCAAACTTAGACATTGAGGTTTTATTCATTACTCGATGGTCGTCTATTTGGTACATCCAATCATCCATCGAAACTTGATAAACATCATCATCTAATGTCAGCAATAAGTCATACTGAAATTGAAAAGCAAAGCCGCTATGTTTTCCTATAGCTGTACCCTTCACATCTTCTGCTGTTCCTAAATACTCACCATTATCTTGCTTAATTAATTGCCAGTTTCTATAACTCATTTCACCATCATCAAAATAAAACGTTTCAGCAAGTTTACCTTCATTGCCTTGCCACTGACCTATTATTTCCACACAAAAACGTCTGCTCACTTTTTTGTTATAATCTTGCACCATTCCCCAAGCAATAACATTACCATTGAAATAGCTTTTTATATCAAACGCTTTACCTGAAGGTTGATACTCATTTATATCGGTAGAGCAACTAAAGATAAATGGTATAAATAATGATATGAATACTACTTTAGTTAAGTTATTCATCAGCAACCCCTCCTAATAACTCATCTCTAAGAGAAGGCTGACTTGTTTTCTCCGATAACCATATATCAATAAATAATTGACCAAAATTAGGATCATCAACAAGCCCAACAAACTGATTATTAAAGTAAAATAAACTTTTATCTTTCTCCATTAGCAATGCAAGGCTGTCACCTTTCATTATGTTAGGCCAAATAGTGTTAAGTTCATTGATATAATGCTTATAATCGTTTTCATCTAAACCTATATGCTGCCATTGCTCTATGGTTTTATCGATAAGATCTTTGCTAGAAATATCTGCTAAATATTGAATTTGAAATATCAACTTATCGCTATCTTTGCCTATAGGATAATTGCCTGATGTCGTCATTAACTTACTGGTATAAAGATCCCAAAATAACAAAGAGAAGGTAGTTTGCCCTGTTTCAATAAAACGTTCCTTTTCAATAACATTATTCAGATTAAAAACCAGTCTACTTTCTGAACTGTTAGTTTGAAACGCAGTAAAAAATGTCAAACTTAGTACAAAAATAACTGAAATTTTTTTAAGCATTATCTCTTTCCTCTTTTATTAAATAACTCTTTAAATAAAAAATAAAAACCATTAATACACTCCAAATCAAACCAAGATAAGCGTAAGTAATCACCTTGGGCAAACCAAACTCTACCGCTTCGAGCTGATAACCTGCGACATAACTTAACGGGGCAATCAAAGCACCCACCAAAAACTGCAGGGTTATAGAAGACTTGAGAAACTGTAAACTATGACAGATAGTTGCGGCGAAACTAATCCAAAGCACAACCAACCAAAGAGGAATGTATTCATGTTCCTTAAATATAAAGATGCTATACCACTGCAATGCAGAATCAATAATAACGCCAATCACAGTGATAACTGCTATTAATAACAGCTCGTTTTTAACCTTAGAAAAATAAATAATATGCAGGCAAATCAATAAAGCAGCGCAGGGAATAAATGCATTCCCCCACATCACTAAACCAAACCAATTTATATTAAAGCCAATAAGGTTATACAAACTAAATACTCTTTATACGTGTTAATAGTTTATACGAAGAATTTTCGCACTTAGATCATATGAGAATAACTAAAGGGGAGTAACTAAAGGGAATAACAAAGAAGGTTAACTAAAAAAACATTTTACTAACATGCCAGAAACGGTGATATCGAAAATACAGAAACAGATAATTGCTTAAAAAACATATAAAAAAGCGGAATATCAAATATAATTTATTCCGCTTGGGAGGTTGCTAATTCTCGACTAAAATCAAGTTAAGTTAAATTAAATTAAGTCAACTCAGATAAAGTAAAGTTAGCTATAAAAAGCTTCAACCTTTCCTTTTAGTTTAATTAACATTGGCTGTCCTCGACGATCTAGAGACTTAGGTGACGGTATTTTTATCCAGCCTTCACTAATACAATATTCTTCAACATCAGTACGCTCTTTTCCGTTTAACCGAATACCAACATTGTGCTCAAAGATTTCGGCTACATAATGCGGACTACGAGGATTTCCAGAAAGTCGGTCAGGTAAATTAGGTTGAGATGTAGTGTCGTTCATAATTTTGACTCAAATTTAAATAAAAGTACGCTATTGTAAATAATAAAGATTTTTCGCTCAATAGTTTACTTCTGCTTAAGCTCATAGCAAACCATTTAGCTTTTTTTAAACACTATATTCATACGCTTTTATAGCTATTATCTTGCCAAGATTTAAAGTTACCCCAAAATAAATAAAAGACAATCAACAAAGAGTTATTAAGCAAAATGTTTCAAGGTGGTTTAGGCAACTTACAAGTTTATCGTCACCTTAATGATTGATTATTACCTCACCGCTATTAGAGTCATAATCTACCGTTAAATTAACTTGCTTATTAAAAATGTAAGTACAAGTATTCCCGCCATTATATGTTGCTTCGAAATCGCTTGAAGAATCACCTTCCACCAAAGCATCTTGTGAGTCAAGAACCGCTCGCCAAACGTCTAAACAATCATTCTCACTGTTTAACGTTAAGCTAACACCTCTGGTATCTGCTGGATAACCTGCACTATTTACGCTTAAATCGCCCCCAGCAAGAGGATCTGATATCTTTATAAAATTCTGTACGGCTTTATTTTTACCACGGATTATCCAAGCGATATGGACTTGATTTACTCCACTTTTAAAAGCAGATGCAATACCAACAAATACAGCCTCTTCAGCCTCATCCGATAAATCAATAAATTTTGGTATTGCTGTTACGGCTAAAATCCCTAATATAACGATAACTACGATTAACTCAATTAATGTAAAACCATTTTTGTTATACAACTTATCATTCCTCAAACTAACAAATACCTACCTTAAATATAATTATTACGCTTTGATTATACTGAGTAGTCGTAAGCTTTTGACAACCAATTAATCACTTCTTCATCAACATCAGATACATTTTGCAGCTGTATTCTATGAGTACACATAGTACCAAATGGACCAGAGTGCTCTAGGCGACCTTGCACTTCTACCCCTTTAAGCTTCAAACCTAGATCTATTCTTTTTTTAGTTGCTGGTTTTATTAAAGCAAATTGGTTTTTTCGAATTAAACTGACACTCCCCTTCTTTGGGGAAATGACAATATCTGCTCCTAAGTTTTCCACAACAGAAAGTAGCAAATCATAAATTGGTTTTAATGATTCTTTGCCGCTGTATTGATTTAAAACTAAATCTTCAGGACTGTCACTTTTTTCTTTTGACAAGGTGACGATTGTATTTGCAAACCCATGTGTCACTCCATACTCGGTTTTCAAAAACTTAACTGCTAAGGAATGTTTTTCAAAACTTTTCGTTTTTAATATTTCTAGCCAATCTTCTAATTTTTTACCTGTTTTTACTGGCATATTTTCAATCATCGTTTGTAATGCTTTATCCATATACTTCACCTCTTGATTAAAAAAACACTGCCCTTATTAGTGGGCTAAACATGATAGTTAGCATAAGCGACGAAAGCACAAAAGCCAATGAATATGTCTACATGAATTAACACTAACACTCTTGAATGTTGTAAAACTGCATAGGCTTGTAAAAGACACTACTGCCTTAGACATGAGCAATAAATAATAACTGCGGCAGTGAACATCGCATCTTGGTTTTTATTATGCTCTTTAATTTTCTAAGCTGCCTGTGCGGCAGTGAACTTCAATCTGGTGCTGTAGCTCAACTCCTTTAATTTCTAAGCTGCCTGTGCGGCAGTGAACGCTAAAGTCGGTTTTGGTATCTTAACTATTGCTTTCTAAGCTGCCTGTGCGGCAGTGAACGAGGCATAATTAATCCTTAAGCACGAACAAGATTTCTAAGCTGCCTGTGCGGCAGTGAACTTCTACACTCCTCTATAAGCGTTGTGCGTAAATTTCTAAGCTGCCTGTGCGGCAGTGAACTTGGCTTAGTTGGAACTGCGTTAGCCGCTTTATTTCTAAGCTGCCTGTGCGGCAGTGAACTTTAACTTCATAATCATCGAGCATTACCATAATTTCTAAGCTGCCTGTGCGGCAGTGAACACGAACTAATCGTTCAGGCTTTTGTTGATTGCTTTCTAAGCTGCCTGTGCGGCAGTGAACAACTCGCCAACAAACGCCGTCATATTTGTAGTTTTCTAAGCTGCCTGTGCGGCAGTGAACCAAATACAGTGTCACTTGTTCCTAACCTGTTATTTCTAAGCTGCCTGTGCGGCAGTGAACGTTGATATTGATGCGGGTGTTTATATCAATGCTTTCTAAGCTGCCTGTGCGGCAGTGAACCGATTAACAATCTTTATTCTGCGCTTGTTGGCTTTCTAAGCTGCCTGTGCGGCAGTGAACCTAGACAAAGCAGAAAACCAAGAAATTCAAGATTTCTAAGCTGCCTGTGCGGCAGTGAACAGTTGATTTTTACTTTAATAATTAGCTTTGCATTTCTAAGCTGCCTGTGCGGCAGTGAACTAAAAGAGCTAGGCATAGCACAATACGGTACATTTCTAAGCTGCCTGTGCGGCAGTGAACAGACCATCAATAGCAATGAAATTGAGCTTAGATTTCTAAGCTGCCTGTGCGGCAGTGAACATGGCGTTCAATTTTTAGGGGATGGAACTAGCTTTCTAAGCTGCCTGTGCGGCAGTGAACTAAGCGACTGGATTGAGAATAAAGACGTAAAATTTCTAAGCTGCCTGTGCGGCAGTGAACGGGCACGGAAAGCAAACGGCATTTAGCCACTATTTCTAAGCTGCCTGTGCGGCAGTGAACAGAAGGGCTGAGCGGGGAAGAAATAGAAGAAATTTCTAAGCTGCCTGTGCGGCAGTGAACACGATGACGATCAGTCCGTACCAGCGCATCACTTTCTAAGCTGCCTGTGCGGCAGTGAACTGTGGAAAGTCGCAAGCGTTGTGTTGCTAGGCTTTCTAAGCTGCCTGTGCGGCAGTGAACTTGATGCACAAGAAATAGAACATCGCAAAGAATTTCTAAGCTGCCTGTGCGGCAGTGAACAATGCTAGAACGTATAGCGAGCATAAATACTATTTCTAAGCTGCCTGTGCGGCAGTGAACCTAGGGCATAAATCAGCACTTGACGCGGTAAATTTCTAAGCTGCCTGTGCGGCAGTGAACTATTAGTTATGCGACAACCAACTAAAAGATTATTTCTAAGCTGCCTGTGCGGCAGTGAACCTAATTCTGTTAACGTGTAAGAGTCGCCAGCTTTTCTAAGCTGCCTGTGCGGCAGTGAACTTAATGGTATTAACGGTTTAAACGGTACTAATTTTCTAAGCTGCCTGTGCGGCAGTGAACAATAGCTTATCAGTAAAAAAATAAGTTACAACAAGTAGCTAAGAGGTTTTAGGCTTTTTTACCTAAATTTTTAGCTGCTTTGTAACTTATTAATAGTTAACTAAATTTTTAAAGAGCTATTTTTTTAGGGTAAACATTAGTTTTCCTAAAAAATAAACCCGCCGCACTCAGCGGGTTTAAGTTTTTCACATTATTCAAAATCAATTAACGTAAATTAAAACCAAGGTACTGTAGCTTGATTATCTTTTTCATTTTCACTTTTTTTACTTAAGCCATAACAATTAAAGTCACCATGTTTCACTTGCTTACTTAACTCACAATCAATGAAAAACTTAAATTGTTCGTCTTTGGTTAAACTTTTGGCATTGATGTAAGGTAGTTTAGTTTGCTTATCTTCAAAACTTGCATAATGTTGTAATGCTTGTTCAAAGGTTTCCTCATGTCGTTTCGCTCTACGCCTTGCTAAACGAGCAAGATTTGTTGCAAACTGCTTTCGGCTAAAACAAGCATATTGTGTTATTGACTCTGGCACTGCCTTTATTGAGGTAATGTGTGTGTGGTCTGCAAAGCGCTTTAGCCAAGCATTAATTGATAATTTATCTAATAATGCTTGCGAAGGTGAAAATATTCGCAACTTATTACCTAACGGAAATACTTTATCCTTGTCAAAATATTGCGGAAAAGATAAAGCAATTTCAGACTGGTTATCACCCACTTTATTTTCAGCAAGCGCAATATGCACCTGTTGATAAACCTTAAACCAAATAAAACCTAAGGTGATTTCACTGTCTGGTAATAAGGTGATATCGAGATAATACTTCATGTCTCTTAACTCCTTTAAATAAGCTATTTATCACTTTCACCAAAGACACCACCACGTACTAAAATAGCCATTACATAGTGTTCATCTTCAATACGCTCAAGTTCTGCCCCTCGTGCCCACTTATCAAAGAAAGTATAAAAGTCTTGTTTATCTTTAGGAGTACGGTATGCCTTACCTAAATTAGTAACTGTACCGTATGGTTCAATCGCAATTGGCCCTGCTGATTTTTCAGCATCATCAAACTCGGGGTACCAAGTATCTATACTACGTAAAGCATTACCTAGCTTTTGCGAATGCATCGCGGCAATGTCTTTTACTGCATACAGAATTTTACTTTTTTTACCTTTACCTTTATCAAGCACTAATTCTTCACTTGGGTATACTTCTTGTGCATTGCCTACCTGAACAAAACAATTAACTTCTAGCATTAAAAAGTCATCTTCACTAGCGAGGGCATTGGCAATGCGATCGCCTAGCTCAATTACAGCTGCATCATCACAGTTAAAGTGTTTAGTGCTAAATTGTGTCGCGTCAAATGTCCATGTTTGTTTCGCATCTTTATTCAATGCATTAACTTGTACTTCAATATTTTCAGCACCAACACGGTTTCGCCATAAAAAACGGCCATTAGCAATATTTAACGCATAACGTTTACCTAGTTCTTTAAAACCCTCTTTACCTACATAGTCTCGTACTGCACTGGCATAACTTTGTTTGAATAACGCGTTGTTACAAGCTGATGGCTGTTGCACCCCACCCAATACTTTTAAGGTAAAGTGTAATTTTAAGGTGTCTTGCTCAGGGGCTAAGGCGCAGCTGTCTACCGTTTGTAAATTAGCTTTTTCTACTTCAGCATTTAATTTCACTGGATCATTTTTTATTGCTGCCTTTAAACGGTTTGAAATAGTACCTCGTACTGATTTTTCAATTAATGCTAGTGGCGTTACTACACTTCTATCATCCCATTGTGTGCCATACATATAACCATCAGAAGGTACTAATTTTTTTTCAAATGCCAGTACTGATGCGGTGTCTTGATTTTTAGCCATGATAATTTCCTTTTAATTTTTAGTTTTGTTATATAAAGATTTTGATTTGTAAGTATATAAATTGAATACTGATAATAATTAATTTTACAAGTCGCTTAACAACTCGTCTTCGGTTTGCTGTTGTGTATTATTTTGCACACATAGATATAAATTGCTGCTTTCTTGCGCTTGGTAACGCCATAATATTTCATCTAGTGCTCTGATTTTATGTGGCATTTTAAATTCACCTAAAGTAACAACACTTTCAGCAAAACGATGTGGTGTATCAGGGTCACGCTGATTTTTTGCTGCTCCCAGTTCAGTTAAACCGTGAAACCCCGTGGCAATAGGCACTAACCAGCCTTGGGCTTTTCGCTTACTTGACCAAGTCACCTTCTTTTCATCACTAGATGCTTTATTATCTTGTTCGCTGCTACTCTCTTCATTGCTATCGCAAGAATGATGAATCGCCAAATAATCAATTAAGGCATCCATAGCATCTTGCCCTTGCTGCATAGCCTCAATCATTAAGTCTCGTCGTTCTACCAGTGCATAACCCGGCATAAGCTTACGTGTTAATTGATTAAGATCGCTGACATTACCCTGCTCTACTTTAAAAAACTCAGCTGGTTTAAAGATTAAAATATCTCCGCCCGCTATTTTCATGCAGCTATTAAGCAGGTGCGCTATTTTTTCTTGCACAAGCAATTCATCTTCTTTTTCAATACCTGAATATTCAATCACTAACGAAATATCTAAGTGACAACGTGCTTCTTCGATAAAGGCACTTCTTGCTCCCGTTTTATCTAATGGGTTACCCGTACCAACAATTGAGTGAACAAAGTCACCAACACCTTTATGGGTTTGTAAATCACATTGGTGGCTTATTACTGCTGTACCAATAAATTTTAATGAATCAAAACCGTTAGCATTTAATTTTCGCTGTAAGGCGTGTACAGCACCTAACCACGCTGTCATGGCTGGAAAACCAATGGTAAATGGGCTAGAAAGTGCATTGGCGTTATGTACTTTTAAGTGCGGTATTAGTAATAGCCGTTTTATATTATTCATTTTAAAAACTCCCTGTTGTGCTCAACAATATTCGCAAACAATAAGCGCTCTTCTTCCCCTAGCGTTATGGCTTTTCTCGCTAATACTTTTTCATAACTACGGCTTATCCAACGAGATATTTCAATGACCAGCTTATCTAGCCATTGGTCTGAACTTTCTCGCTCCTTTTCATAATCACTGTGTAGCCAAGTCAGTTGATGACTCGCAATTTTTGATGTTTCTTGGTGGTATTGTGCTTGTGATATAGCTCGAACCGACCACATTTTTTCAATCAGTAAGTCTATAATATCTTGCAGGTAGCGATCTCGTTTATCACGTGTCTCTATGTTATTCCTGTGATCTTCAAATACCTTATGTAACGCTTTAAATGTATCTGCGTAATCATATTTTTTAAATGACTCTACAAAAAAATCACTGGTGGGAAAATAAACATCACGCTTTTCAATACTCGGAGGTAGTGACGATAACAAATGTGCTTTACCGCCATTTTGATTATTTAGTACGCTAATATTTTGCGGCTTAGTGCCTCCATAACCTATAGTAGTTAGGCCATAAATTTCACTAAAACCTTGCTCACTAAATTCATTTTTACGCTTTTTATCCCTCAGCTCTTTTATTTCATCTGAAAAACGTAACTTATCAAGGCGTGAGCGTAGTTGATAAACCATGCCTGAATTGGTTAACAATGATAATTGGTGATAGTTATTAGTTTCGCTATTGGCAATATCATTATCACCTACGGGAAAATATACTTGTTTTATTTTTGAGCTGGTTATATTTTCAGCAGAGCTTTCTGCCATGGCCATAAAGCCTGCCTTCAATTCTTGATAACTTACTGATTTTATCGTTAACAAGGCCGTTGCTAAGTCAGTGTCTTGTTGAATATGTTCTAATAAACTCTTGCCATCAGCCATCATTAAGGTGAGAAACTTATAAACATCTAATGCGGCTGCATTGCCTAGAGCATCAGTGGCTGCAGATACATTACCTGTTTTCAAAAAGCCATCCTCAATACGCTCAACATTAACCAATACTGACGAAACATAACCATTTTTATTTTTTCTGGCACTCGGGTGACTAAAAGTACAAGGATGGGTAGCCATTGATATTTGACCCGCCCGTTTTGCCGCGTTAGGTAACCACTCATTTAACGAAAATTGCTGTTCACAAACTTGTGATAATTCTTTAACCTGTAACTCATCCATTGATGCTTTAACATTTTTCTTTAGCCAAGTTTCTTTACGTTCGATAAAAAAACTATTTATTGCTGGATCTAACATCTAACCTCCTTTGTTATTTACTTTAACCAAACCAAACTGGTCGTTATATTCATATTGTGCATTATCTCGTTCAACAAAATTGATTTCACCATAACGCAGTGATACGCGTCTTTTACTGTTTAACCACTCATCATCTAGGTGATTTGATAATAAAACTTGGTAGTTGCGTTCAAACCATAGATTATTTTTTTCTATTTCAGTTAACTGCACTTGCGTAATATTAAGTATGCCTTCGCGGTTAATCGCCTGATTATATTCATCAAGCAATGCCTTACCAGCCTCATCTTTTTGGGTGAAATAGCATTGCTCACTATCAGCGTTATAAAATAAAAACAGGTTAACGCTGACTTCGCTCTTTCTAAAAGGTGTAAGTACTTGCGGCAAAGCAGTTAAATACCATGTTTCGGTTAAATAACCTTGCAAGGCATTTGCCCCATAAGCGGTGTAGTTTGCTAATTCTGTATTTATAACTCGATGCTCTAACAACGCTAAATATTGCCCCTCGGACGATTCAGGAGTTTTTATGCGAGGGATTGCATTAAGGTTATTCGCTAACTGCCTAGTGTTAATCAACTTCATTAAATTATGCGTTGGCAAAATGGCCTTTTTGTAATCTTCACTATCTGGCTTTTTATAAAAACCATGTTCAAAACCTGGACGAGTAAAGTATTGCTCGCCTTGTTTATCATTCGCTTTAAAGGCTTTAATGTTATATTGCATTAAACCTATATTTGCCTGCTCTACCGCATCAACTCTGTGCCGTCGAACGCGCCCTGCTAGCTGTACAATGGAGCGGTAAGACGAGGGTTCAATAATGGCCCAATCAAAATCATGATCACGACCAACTTCTTCTACTGGCGTTGCCACTAAAATGAAAATTATATTCTGTGTTGGTTGTTGTTCTGAATTAGTTGAAACACCACTTTTTTGATGGATACTATCAAGATGGCTTCTAATTACGGGGTCACTAAAGGCTTGTTGTTCTTGCCCTGATTTTTCTTTTCGCTTTAATACCGCATCAAGATGTTTTTCTTGTTCGTGGCGCAATAAAAGTACTTGCTGGCTGTGATATGCCATCACTCTCGCCTGAGTATTTTCTTGTTGGCTGTTATTATTAAAGTCAGCCTGTAACAAATATTTTGTTAGTTCAATACACGGTGAAATATTCGCTATACGCACCACGCCAAAAGATACTTTTATGCCTGTTTTGTTATCAATACTATGATGTTGTTGATGCTTTGTTAAAATGGCTTGTTGCACCGTAGAAAAATACTGCTCTACTTTTGTTTGTTCAGATAATAGTTTGTCTTGCTGCGATGTCTTTTGTTTTACTTCTGCTAATAGTGGGCAGGCAATAATTTCCGCTTTGCGTTTGGCCACTTGCTTTGTCAGTTTAGTTACTCGTTTTTCAATAAAGCTATCATGATTATTTTGATAGTTTTCAAGCGCCTTTTCAGTGTCTGTTGTTTTGATAGATTGAACCTGTGTGCTAAATTCATCTACCCAAGCACAACCTATTTCTGCTTTAGCATTGTCTCTGTTGTTACTAAAAATCTGCCAGCCTTTTTTATAGGCATTAAAATACCCTTGGGCTAAATCGGGTGGGATTGTCGCTGATGAGATCATCACTTTACGCCCCAACATACCCGCTAAATGGGTTAAACGGCCAATAGCGATTAAATCATCTCCGGTAAAATCATCTATTTCATCAATCACCAGATCAGATGACATTAAACGTAAACTTGGCAAAATATAACGACCACCGCGTTTGGTTTCTGTTGCCGCCATGATGTGATCTATTGTGCAAGCAAGTACAGGTGCATATAAAAATTGTTTGTCTTTAGTGCAAGTTAAAACAGTTGCTAAACCCTCTTCGGGAATATCGCACTCATAATCAATAAACTCGTCTAATAAAGCTTGTTTAGATTCAGATCCTAATACTTCCTCTGTTATTTCATTTTCAACAACTAGCTTTTTAGTTTGTTCACCATGGTGTAATTCTGCTACTGCTCTTGAGCCGATTAACACTGCTAATTGTGCTTTTGATAAACCAATAAGATTTCGGTATTCATCACCAGTTTGCAAAGTTAAGGTGCGTAAACCAAGGGCTAGAATATAACGTAAGCTATTACCATCGCTTGATAGCGCGCGCATTACCTTAGCATTGGCAAATGTTTTTCCGCAGCCTGTACTTGCCATATTCACCGCAAAAAAACCGACTGTTTCTTTAGCTTGTTGTGCTTTCCAATCGTTAATTTTAGTTACCGCTTTATCTTGCCAGCTAAATTGTGCAGGGCTTTTAGCTCTTAATACTTGAATGTCTGTTGCTGCAGGCGGTTCTTGTTCAAAAGCAGGTAATAAATGCGCAGTATTGAGCGCATTTCTGGCAACCCCTACTAAATGTTCATCTAATTTTTGTTTAAGTTCGCTAGTTTCTCTGTCTGTATTGGCAAATAACCCTGTGCTATTTTGCCAGTTTTTTGCTGCATCTTGTGATGAATAGAAATGATCACCTAACATTAAACATAAACGGGCATGATGTAATACTAAGCGGTAGCTACCATCTTTTATTGCTGATTCAAGAAAGGGTAAATTACTCTTTAAACTATTTGCCCAGCGTTTTATTTGTTTTAGCCATTCATTAGATTCGCTTAATAAGCCGTTTGGAAACTCAAAACAATTTTTGACGCGTTTTTGATATTCTTGTGGGTCTTGAGTGTTTTCATAACCCCATTCTTGGCTGATACGATTTAATAAAGTGTCTAAACTTTGAGACTCAACACCCAGCCACGCTTTTCTGGTCTCTTTTTGACTATATGAAAAATTAGGTAATCTATGATGGGATACAATTAACCAAGCAATTAACTTTGCGGCGTCAGGTAGTTGTGCCAACGGGCGTTCTTTTTTCTGTTTAACTATTTGTGATAATGCTTGCTCTGATAACTCGCCATTGCTAAGTTCATTCAACCATGTTTGATCTGATTTAGTGCCTACCAAAGCATTAAGTAACAAGACAGAGATCCACTCATGCCTGATAGGATCCCCCTTGAATTTATTTTTGCTGTTTGGCGTTAGTTTTTCTTGAAATAACTTTGAAGCCTTGCCCCAATCATGCAACAGTGCTGATATTGCCGTTAAGGACTTTATCAACGGTAAGTATTTCCAATCATTTTCAATTTCACTGTTTAACAAATTTTTCCTTGTACTATTTACTGGCACCACACCTTCACCATTAAACTTCGCTTTATTACCCACTACCCATAAAAACTGGCTGCGAGAGCGTGTTCTAATCCAATGACAACTTACCGCAGTACTTTTGCTGGCAGTTTGGCGCAGCATTTTTTTAACCGTTTGTAGGCCTTCTTCCGTGATAAGTGTTTGCCAAGTATTGTCACCAATACGGTTGGCAAAGGCATCAAGCACTCTTCGGGTTTTCTTTAGGGCATTTTTTTCGCATTGCGAGACAAAAGTAACCATCATAGGCCATCTGCCTTTTTGTAAAATTCAAAGCCACAATCATTACAGCACCATGCTCGTTGGTATTCATTCATTTCAAAACTGCAACCTGCGGGAGCATATTTGCCTGTTTCAAACATTAGAACTGCCTTTTCGTTAGGTTCACCATAAAGGTAAGTTGCAATTGAATTACCATGGCATTGTCTGCAAATACGCGGTTTACGCTGAAATACATACTTACCATTGTTCAGAGTGTTGTTGTATTTACTCATGAATTTTTCCATGAGTATCCAGCGCCACAGCTTTAACTTGCTCAAACATAAAGTCGAGCGCCTTGTGGTCGGTAAACGCTTGCAGTATTTGTTGCCGAAACTCTTGCTCGGTGGCATTTTCTTTAGCGCAAATAAATGCCCACGGTAATACAATGGCATCTTTGATTAGGTCTGCAATATCAAACACTAAAGCACCGCGTCTAGTTTTACCATGCATTACGGCAAAGCCATGAGGAATGCCTAATACCCAAAGAGTACAAGCGGCTAATCCATAGGCTAAGTAGTTGCCGTGGTTTAAAAAGTCGTTTGCTTTGTCTGTGCTATTTCTATCAAAGGCACGATGCTGACGTGTGAAGTTTTCTGTTTTGGTGGTGTTTGCGGCAAATTTGTAAAGTGCTTTGGTAAGCTGTGCTTCAGTAAGTAATAAATCAGCGGGTTTAGCTGCGGTAAGCATTCTGTCATTAAAGCGCTCTAGTGCGACTTCAATACTGCTATCCGCGGTTGTAAAACCTTCACTTTTTAACTCTCGATCACTTGTCCAAACTTTGTGTAAAAATTCAATACGTGCTTGTTGAAAGTACTTGGCGGCGGTTAAACGCTTTGCATCATCAAACCAAAATTTCATCCACCCTTGTAAATACTCGGTTGGACGATATTCACTTTGTGGAGTAAACCATTCTATAGGTTGTTCTGTATCATTAGCCATATACAAGGGGGTACCACCACCACCTGAAAAACCAATAAGCACACCTGCTTGGGCTAGCATTCTGACTGCTGCTTGGGTAATTGATGTGCCATTGCCTAATAACAGTATTGTGCTATTGGCAATAGGGATATTAAAGTATTGGTTTTCTTTGCTGGCCTCGGTTAGATATAAAACTCGGCCATCTTTTTGCATTACTCGACAATATTCTAAGTAATACATATTGGCGCGTTTTGAATGCAATATGCTCTTTAAATCTGAAGGTGATAAATCATTCACTGTACTGCTACTTATTGTTTATTAATCTTGAAGCGTTAAACTTTATAGCCGATATTACCACTACCACTATTTTTATTAGAAAGTGCCATAGAATATCAATTATGAACGCGATACTTCCTACACCAGTAAAAATAACGCTACTGACACACTTCGATAAGGTGAAATAATTAAATTCACTATTTTGATTATAAAAAGTGTCTGTGCGCCAGCATTCGTCATCAAATTTTAAGACGTGTGGTTGTACTTTTTTGACTACATAATTGAGGCTGATAAAAGAGATGTTGCCTATATCCTTGGCTATAAAATTAAAGTATCCTAAAAGCTATTACGTGAGCTTTATTGCAAAATTTATCAGATACACAGTGAGTTGCAATAAAAATTTTATTTAATTGATTCTAAAATAGATTATTCGAATACTTTTTCATTACTTATTTAAATTAGCACTCGCTATTAACTGATAAATTCTATAGTTTTCACTAGAACACTTGTATTTATCGATTCTTTATAACCTAATAACTTTTCGATTAGGGAAGTATAAAATTGTGTTTAAAAAGCTTACAACGTTACGGTTTTGCTATTTTAAAGCTCACTAATACTTTTAAAAATATTCTCTTCAAAAAACTCTTATCTTTCTTAGTTTCAAGGATTACAAGGGGTAGATATATACTAGCGATATAAGTTGAACCATCTAATCTGCGGCTGGTAAGTTCCAATAATTTTCTTTCCTTTACATCTTCCATCGTGGTTTTATGACCAGATAAAAATTCAGGTGGTGGTAAATATGGCATCAATAAAGTTTCTCGTACTTGAACATAATAAACCTACTCAGCATTTTTTAATTAATATCAATTACGCTAAGGTAACTACATGGCATGAAAAGGGTTTAGTTGCAATTCTAACAGTAATCGGTTTATTTGTTTTACAAAACCATATTTAAATATAAACCACATACATGCGAGCCATTATCAAAAATCCCCTTTCAAAAATTGTGTATGTTTATCTTTAATTAGTGGTATTGAACCAATTAAAAAAGTTAATTATTTTCTTTGAAAGTATCGAACTATTCTAATATTCGAAATACACATAATACTGCCTTAGAATAGACTTAATAAAACAATACATTATTTTGTTGTACTAACCAATGGAACAGCCACCTTAATATCAATAAGATGTATGTACTGATAAACATCAATACTAAAACCCAGAATAAATAAGGTAAATAAAAAATGGTTTATTTAACCTAAACGCAATACTTCTGAAAAATACCTCTCATTATTCCATATCATATTTAGCCTTAAAGCTTATTGTTGTTTTCAACCTTTCTAGAGGTTCATACACTATTGATAAAATTGTTTTTTCTTGAATATATTTGCAAATTAATAATTAAGGAGTATGGGCTTGTAAAAGACACTACTTCCTTTAGAAACAGGCAATAAAAAAGGCGTCCCGAATATTTCGGGACGCCTTTGTATTTGAATATGGCGGTGAGGGAGGGATTCGAACCCTCGAAGGCTTGCGCCTTACACACTTTCCAGGCGTGCTCCTTCGGCCACTCGGACACCTCACCGTTTTAGAACTATTGATATATTTATAGTGCTATCGACACTTTAGTGATGGCCTATGAACACGCCATGCGTGTCAACTCAACCTTAGCGTCCACTCGGACACCTCACCGTTTTAGAACTATTGATATATTTATAGTGCTATCGACACTTTAGTGATGGCCTATGAACACGCCATGCGTGTCAACTCAACCTTAGCGTCCACTCGGACACCTCACCGTTTTAGAACTATTGATAAATTTTAGTGCTATCGACACTTTAGTGATGGTCGATGAACACGCCATGCGTGTCAACTCAACCTTAGCGCCCACTCAGACACCTCACCGTTTTAGAACTTTTGATAAGTTTTAGTGTTATCGGCACTTTAGTGATGGTCGATGAACACGCCATGCGTGTCAACTCAACCTTAGCGCCCACTCGGACACCTCACCGTTTTAGAACTTTTGATAAGTTTTAGTGTTATCGGCACTGATAAGCTGCGCTATGTTAGGTAAATTTAACCCATAACGCAAGGCTAATTCCCTGCTATAAACTTGAGTGGTTAGTAATCAGCCAACTAAACGAGTTTAATGGTTTAAGCGTTTTAGTTTGCGTTCTTATTTCTTCATATTTGCTGCAAAATCTAACATTCTATTAAGTGATTTTAATGCACCTTCCCTAAGATTCATGTCAACGAAAACCTCTCTCCCTTTAGGATCAAGTAAAGCGTCTTCTATTTCCTTTAAACCATTCATTGCCATCCAAGGACAATGTGCACAACTGCGACACGTTGCACCTTCACCTGCAGTGGGCGCTTCAAAGAATTCTTTTTCTGGGCACAACTGCTGCATTTTATAAAAAATGCCTCTATCGGTAGCCACAATAAACTTTTTATTGGGCATATCTTGAGCAGCTTTTATCAATTGGCTAGTAGAGCCTACAGCATCAGCTAACTCAACAATTTCAAGTGGTGACTCAGGGTGAACCAATACTGCCGCATCAGGGTGCAATGTTTTCATATCGCGTAATGCTTTAGTTTTAAATTCATCATGAACAATACATGCGCCTTGCCACATAAGCATTTCTGCGCCAGTTTCACGTTGTATATAATTACCTAGATGGCGATCAGGACCCCAAATAATTTTTTTACCTTGTTCTTCAAGGTGTTCAACAATCTCTAAAGCACATGATGAAGTCACTATCCAATCGGCACGAGCTTTTACAGCCGTTGAAGTATTCGCATAGACAACAACGGTATGATCAGGATGTTGATCACAAAATGCAGAAAATTCTTCAATAGGACAACCAAGATCTAACGAACAGGTTGCCTCTAAGGTTGGCATGATAACGGTCTTTTCAGGGGTTAATACTTTTGCAGTATCCCCCATGAATTTTACACCTGCCACAATTAATGTTTTAGCGGGATGCTTATTACCAAAGCGAGCCATTTCTAGTGAATCGGCAACACAGCCTCCCGTCTCTTCAGCTAGTGCTTGAATTTCAGGATCTGTGTAGTAATGAGCGACTAAGACAGCATTCTTCTCTATCAACAACTGCTTTATTCTTTCTTTATAAAGCGATTTTTCATCGAGCGATAAGGGTTTTGGTTTTGCTGGAAATTGAAAATCAAATTCGATAGCTGTATTAGTTTGACTCATATTGATCTCTAATCTGGGACATTTTGAACCGCGCAATTATATGTGAAAGCACTGTAAATGTGTACCATAGATTTACGCTAAGCTATTACCTTAATGCTTTTGTGTTGCGCTATAGCTGCGAACACAAGAAAAGTTTGAAGCTAAGTTAACTGGTTGAGTAAAATTAACACTGAATAGAAACTGTAATAGCAATGGAAGAGTTGATATTTAAAAGTGGTTAAAAGCTTTGGCTTTGTACTCTGATGAGTTACTGATGAATCACTGATGAATCACGTTTAATAAAAGTGGTCGGTCGTGAAGGATTTGAACCTTCGACTTAACTGATGAAAAGTGGTTAAAAGCTTTGGCTTTGTATTCTGATGAGTTACTGATGAATCACTTTTAATAAAAGTGGTCGGTCGTGAAGGATTTAAATCTTCTATTTCACTGATGAAAAGTGGTTAAAAGCTTTGGCTTTGTACTCTGATGAGTTACTGATGAATCACTTTTAATAAAAGTGGTCGGTCGTGAAGGATTTAAATCTTCGATTTCACTGATGAAAAGTGGTTAAAAGCTTTGGCTTTGTACTCTGATGAGTTACTGATGAATCACTTTTAATAAAAGTGGTCGGTCGTGAAGGATTTGAACCTTCGACTTAACTGATGAAAAATGGTTAAAAGCTTTGGCTTTGTACTCTGATGAATCACTGATGAATCACTGATGAATCACTTTGAATAAAAGTGGTCGGTCGTGAAGGATTTGAACCTTCGACAAATTGGTTAAAAGCCAACTGCTCTACCAACTGAGCTAACGACCGATGATAGATATGTTCTTTAGTTATTCTTTATATAGAATAGGATAGCTTTGAAAGAAAGTCTTTCAACTTATCGAATAATCATAGAAGATTTTAAAATAAGTGCTTAGTCATAAGGTGTTAATTTATGACCTCATTTATTAAAGCAATTAAAAGCTTGTGCTTTTTAATACTTTACTTAAATAAATAAGAAAGTGGTCGGTCGTGAAGGATTTGAACCTTCGACAAATTGGTTAAAAGCCAACTGCTCTACCAACTGAGCTAACGACCGATGGTAGATAAGTAAATAGTTTTCCGAACTCAATCAATATTGAAAGTGGTCGGTCGTGAAGGATTTGAACCTTCGACAAATTGGTTAAAAGCCAACTGCTCTACCAACTGAGCTAACGACCGATAACTATTTACAAATACAAATGACACGATTACTGGTGATAAAAGTGGTCGGTCGTGAAGGATTTGAACCTTCGACAAATTGGTTAAAAGCCAACTGCTCTACCAACTGAGCTAACGACCGTCATTTGTACTACGTTGAACTGCTCGTCCAACGCGGGGCATATGATACTTATAATATTTTTAAGTGCAACAATAAATTTCGTTTTTTTCAATATAATTAGCTGTTCGGCTAAAAACACAGCAATACGCTACATTTATCATCAAAAATGAAATGTAATTTTGCTCTTTGAGTTCAATTACAAGCTATCTAAACGTGGCTTAGCCAGTTTAGCAGATGTTGAATCTGGGTACTCTTTCAACAATTGTTGATAAAGCTGCTTAGCTTTAGCATTGTTGTTATTCTTTTGCGCAACCATTGCCAGTTTAAGTAAAGCATCAGGTCGTTTTGCTGATTCAGAGAACTGTTCAACGACAACCAAGAACTCTTGCTCCGCCTCAACTAACTCACCCTTATTGAATAAAAGCTGTCCCAACCAGTAATGTGCATTGGGAGCATAAGGTGACTGTGGAAAACTCTTATTAAACGCTCTAAATTCAGGTATAGCTTGCTCGTAACGTTTATCTTTTAACACCAAGTTCAATGCTCGGTCATAAGCTTCATTTTCAGTTAAATTATCGCTATAACCTTGTCCTGTCGAGACAGGTGATGTACTAGTGTCATTTGCAATAACACTTGGTACTGACGCACTTGTTTTTAGTGCTTCACTAACACGTCTATCAAGCTCTTGATATAACTCGCGTTGACGATCTAACACTTGGCTGAGTTGATGAGTATGTAGCTCAGTAACTCCACGTAATTCATTCATTTCAGTTTGCAATTGATCTAACTGGCGTTGAATTTTTACTTGTGCTCTATTTCTTGAGTCTAACTTACGTTCTAAAACCGCAAGTTGCTCAGATAATGAGTTTGAAGAACCATAGTTACTTGAATTAACATCGACGACTGGCGCTTGAGGAACGGCCAATACCGAAGAGGTACTAGCCGTTAACAAGATACCAAATAAAACTTTATTTAGTTTCATTTATCTACCTGAATAATTGTGAGTGTTCGCTTAGTAAACTAATACAGCACGACGGTTTTGTGCGAAAGCACTTTCAGTGCGATCCATAACCATTGGTTTTTCTTCACCGTAGCTAACAACAGATAATTGATTTGAATCTACACCCATGTTTTCTAAGTAAGTTACAACAGCTTTTGCACGACGTTCACCTAAAGCGATGTTGTATTCAGGAGTACCACGCTCATCGGCATGACCTTCAACTAATACTTTAACGTCTGCATTTGCGTTTAAGAATTTAGCATGTGCATCTAAAATAGCGGCATATTCATTACTTACACTAGAAACATCAAAACCGAAATATACGATATGTTCTGAACGTAACTTAGCTAACTGCTGACGTTTTTGTTCTTGAATTTCAGCTTCACGCTTAGCCGCTGCAACTTGTACGCTATCTTCAGCATTTTGAGTTACTTCAGCATTTGTGTCTACCTGACTTTGCTCTTCTGTATCTGAGTTAGAGCTACAAGCTGATAAAGCTAAAAGAGGTAAAGCGATAGCTAAGCTTTTTACTGTTTTGTTTAAGCGCATTTTTTTATCCTTTGTTCTAAAAAATAGTAAGTTTAAATAAGTATTCTATATATTGTTATATCTTCAGTTTACAAGAACGGTGACCATGCTGGAGCTTTTACTTGCCCATCAAGAGCGGGTAACCGAGCTTTAAATCGTCCATCTACAGACACTAAACCTAACACTTGACGGTTATTGTGTAATGTACTGTATATAATCATTCCACCATTTGGCGAAACACTTGGTGATTCATCTAATCGTGTTTTTGTTAATACCTGAAAAATGCCTGAATCAAATTCTTGTTTGGCTAATCGGTATTGCCCACGTGTTCTATTCACCATTATTAACTGTTTACCGTCAGGTGTAATTGAACCACCCAAGTTCATTTCACCATCAAACGTTAAGCGTCGAATTTTTCCATCGACTAAATTTACGCGATATAGCTGAGGTTTACCACCCCGTTCTGAACTAAATACTAATGAATTTCCATCAGGCGTCCAACTTGGCTCGGTATCAATCGATCTGTTTCTCGTTACACGACGTAATTTTTTCGTCGCTAAGTTCATTACATATAAATCTGGGTTACCATCTTTAGATAAAACCATTGCCATCTTTTTTCCATCAGGAGAAAAACGTGGTGCACTGTTAATCCCTTTAAATGAACTAATTAAATCACGTTGCCCAGTATAAATATCAATGGTGTGTATTTGAGCCTGACGGTTCTCAAACGAAACATAAGCAAGCTTTTCTCCACTTGGGTGCCAAGATGGAGACATTAATGGTTCTTTAGAACTTAACAATACATGTTCATTAAAACCATCATAATCAGCAAAAGCTAGCTGGTACGGATACTTTCCTTGATCACGAACAATAACGTAAGCAATTTTAGTTAAAAACGCTCCTTTACTGCCGGTTAATTTTTCGTAAACAACGTTGCTAATACTATGTGCATAACGTCGAAATTGCTCACTACTAATGTCGGCACTACTTTGCGCTAATATATGGTCTTGCGCTTCAACTAAATCACCATTACTGAGCATAGTCGTTTGACCGCCCGTAACCTGACCTCTAATAACGTCAACAAGCTGATAGCTAACTTGATAACGGTCAATGGCAACTTCGCTAATTTGACCAACAACAATAGCTTCAATACCTTCGCTTGCCCAAGCACTGTAATCAACATTTTGTGCCGATGTTGGCACTTGCGGAAATTTATCGTATGAAACAGGGCTAAACTTACCACTGCGTAACAAATCGTCACTTACTATTTTCGAGATTCGTTCTGGTAGCTCGGAATTACCTGTCCATTTAAAAGGTAAAATGGCAATAGGGCGAGCACTATCTATTCCACCAGTGATAACAATCTCTAACGTCGCCATAGCACGGGTTGACGTTAACAAAGTAACTAAACTAATAAAAATAGTAATAAGTAATTTAAATTTCATTGGGTTCTTCTATCTTCTTCTTTAATTTTATACGGACCATATAATGTTTATACTAAAACTCTGGCACAACAGTTACGGCTATTTTACGCATTTCTTTAAATACTTCAGGATCTTTAGAAACAGGCAAAGTACCCGCTTTATAAATTGCGGTTTTAGCAGCTTCACATACTACCCTGTCTCCTTGACCAATAACAACCTGAGTAACAAAGCCTGAAGGTGCAAGGCTTATCGTTAATTTACATGTTTTCCCAGCCATTGTACTTCGATCTTTAATCATATTACGGTTAATTGATTGCTTAATCAAAGCAGCAAAGCGATCTATTTCAGAAAGCACTTGTTGGCGACGCGCTTTATTTCTACTCGCCATTTCAGCAGCCATTTGTTCTGCAATAAGCGCTTCTTGTTTTGCTCTTTCTTTTGCTTCAGCCTCTTTACGTTTTTTCTCGGCTAACTCTTTTTTACGCTTTGCTTCAGCCTCTGCTTTTTTCTTGCGGCGCAGCTCCTCCGCTTTTTTAGCTGCGGCTTCTTCTTTTATTCTTTTTGAACGCGCTTTTGCTGCAGCATCTTCAGCTTTTTTCTTCTCTTGTTCTTTTTGTTTACGTAGTTTTTCAGCTTTTGCTGCCTTGGCTTTAGCACTTTTAGCTGCGTTATCTGCTTTTATTTTTTCTTGTTCTTTTTGTTTACGCTGTTTCTCAAGTTTTTTAATTCTCGCTTCTTCTTTCGCTCTACGCTTTTTCGCCTCGGCTGCACGTCGCTCAATATTTTCAATGCGCTTTTTTTCCGCCGTGAGTGCTGCATTTTTTTGCTTTTTAATTTTATCAATAGCTTTATCTAATTTTGCTTTATCAACCGCCACCGCTTGAATTGGCTGCATTTCTTGCACACTAGGTGTGGGTAAAGGTTTAGGTGTTGAAGAAAAATCACCAATGAATAAAACCGCAATCATGACAGCATGCAAACCAATACTTAACCATAATGCTTTAATATATGGGGTATTAAGGGACTTCTGACTCACCTTATTTCTCCACAGAATCGGTCATTAAGCCAACAGAAGGTACGCCAGCAACTTGTTGCAATAGTACCATTAACTGAATAACTGCATCGTAAGAAACTGCACCATCCCCATTAACAACTACAGGGGTATCAGGCTCAATCTCTAAATGTGCTTTTACCAATGTGGCCACTTCTTCAGCTGACATCGGCACTTTGTCATCGGCACCAACGGTCAAGTAATATCGACCTTGCGCATCAACAGAAGCAACAAGCGGAGTTTTACTGTCTTCATCCATAGGTTCAGCGTCAGCTTGAGGTAAATCTACTTTAACGCCTTGGGTAATCAGTGGGGCTGTCACCATAAATATAATAAGCAACACCAACATAACATCGATGTAAGGAACAACATTTATCTCAGCTACTTTACGGCGTCTAACTCTTTGATACATAAAGCTCTCCGTTAAGCAATAGGTTCTGCGGCTGTTTGACGCTGTAAAATACTTGAGAACTCTTCCATAAAGTTACCGTAACTGTTCTCAAGCTTTTCTACTTTATGACTGAAGCGGTTAAAAGCCATTACCGCAGGTATTGCGGCAAATAACCCCATTGCAGTTGCTATTAAGGCTTCTGCAATACCTGGTGCTACCATAGCAAGAGTAGCTTGTTTAACTGCACCTAAAGCAATGAACGAGTTCATAATTCCCCAAACCGTACCAAACAAACCAATATAAGGGCTAATAGAACCAACCGTTGCCATAAAGGGCAAATGTGTTTCAAGGCTATCGACTTCTCTAGATAAGGCCACACGCATAGCTCTATGGGTGCCGTCGACTATAATTTGTGGGTTGTTAATATTGCTTTTACGCAAGCGAGCAAATTCTTTAAAGCCTGAGACAAATAAACTTTCAATACCTTGAATGTTACTTTTTGCTGAAATTTCACTATACAATTTACTTAAATCAGCGCCACTCCAAAACTTATCTTCAAAAGCTTTAAGCTGCTGTACTGCATTTTTAAGTACTTTTCTGCGTTGAAAGATCATCGCCCAACAAACAATTGAAAAGATAAGTAAAGTCAGCATAACCAATTGTACTAAGATACTTGCTTCTAAAAATAAATGAAAAAATGAGATTTCAGCTGACACGTTTAAACGCTCCTAATATAAATTCTGGGATAGCACATGGCTTGTTTACGTTAAAATCTACACAAGCAATTTTTACTTCTGCAGTGCAAAGTAATTGTTGATGTTGATTTCTAATTTCTTGGTGGAAGACCAAACTTGCTCTTTTGAGCATGACTATCGTTGAATGCACATCAAGCAAATCATCAAGTTTTGCCGAAGCAAGGTTATCCATTTCTACCTTTGTGACAACAAAACCAAGCTGTTGTTCTAAAAAGAATGCCTGATTTATACCTATTTCCCGCAACCACTCTGTTCTTCCTCGTTCAAAGAACTTCAAATAATTAGCATAATAAACAATACCGCCAGCGTCGGTATCTTCGTAGTACACCCTAATTGAATGATTGTGCTCTTGGGATGGCATTGATAATACAGTAATTGTAATAGATTTTATTATTGGCTATATAGTAATAGATAAAGTGTTCAGCAAACAAGACAAGGCACATAATAAATTACAATTATTTGCACTTTTTAAGAGGTTTAGCGGTTAAATAAGCATATTTGAATAAAAAAGGCGCCCTGAGGCGCCTTTTCACAAAGAGTTGACTTCTAATTAATTATGACGTTGGCTACGTTCACGACGAGCAGGTCGTTGCGTTGGCGCTTGTGCTTCAGAAGCAGATATTGCTAAAGGTTGGCGACGAACTCTAACACCTTTTAAGCGTTTAAAAGAATCATCAGGCATACCTTTTGGTAATTGCACGAAGCTATGTTTTTCATGCAAGTTAATTTGACCAATATAGCTACTATCTAATGAAATTTCATTAGCAATAGCACCCACAATATCACCAGGTCTTGCACCATGATCTTTACCTACTTCTAAGCGGTATGTTTGCCAATCAACATCATTACGCGCTACTTTAGGCTTACGTGTTCTTTCGCCACGCCCTTCACTACCACGATGGCCTTTACTTTCACCACGCGCATCGCGACGATTATCTCTTCTGCCATCTCGGTTACCACGTTCATTACGATCGTTACGTTCACGTGAATCACGGCGTGGTTTAGGATCTTCTTTTGGCTGAAGTGGTTGCTTTAATTGTTTTTGTAACAATAAAGCTGCTGCTAAATCAATTAATTCAACTTCTGATTCTTCAGACATTTTCGCAACGATTTCACGCATCGCACTAATGTCTTTATTTGCAGCAATTTCAGCAATCTCATTGCGCGTACGTTCAATGCGAATTTTACCAATTTCTTGAATATTAGGCAGTTGATACATTTCAACTTTACCAGATGTTAAACGCTCATAATGGCGTAAAGAGTACATTTCGCGTGGACGAACAAAAGAAATAGAAGTACCTTCACGTCCGGCACGACCTGTACGCCCAATACGATGAACATAAGCTTCGTTATCACCTGGTAAATCATAGTTAATTACTAGTGAAATACGAGGAATATCTAAACCACGAGCAACAACATCGGTTGCCACTAAAATAGATGATTTACCAGACTTCATCTGATCAATACAACGTTCACGTTGTGCTTGGTTCATATCACCATTTAGTGCTAATGCAGGGTAACCAGCACGCTCTAATTTTTCAGCAACATCTACAGTATCGTTACGTGTACGCACAAAAATGATCATTGCATCATAATCAACCACTTCAGCAATACGCTCTAAAGCTGTCATTTTATTAATGCCACTAACTTTCCATGCAAACTGTTGAATATTTGCTTTCGCTTTTTTAACAGCTTCAATTTTAATATGTTCAGGATCAGTTAAGAATTTGTTCGCTATTTTACGAATAGCTGGTGGCATGGTTGCTGAGAACAACGCCATTTGAGTGCTTTCAGGTAAATGATCTAAGATCCATTGAATATCTTCCAAAAAGCCCATGTTTAACATTTCATCGGCTTCATCTAGTACACAGTAACTTAAAGAATCTAACTTCAAGCTTTTACGACGTAAGTGATCCATTAATCGACCAGGCGTACCTACTACGACTTGTGCACCACGTTCTAATTGTTGGAACTGAGGACCATATGATTGGCCACCATATAAAGTTGCAACGCGAAGACCTTTAATATTTTTACCAAAAGACTCAATAGCTTCAGCAACTTGCATTGCTAATTCACGTGTAGGTGCTAACACCATCAGTTGAGGCTTTTTAATTGATGTATCAATCGCTGCTAATGCAGGTAAACCAAAAGCAGCGGTTTTACCTGTACCTGTTTGAGCTTCACCTAAAACATCTTTACCTGCTAATAACGGTGGAATCGTTTTTGCTTGAATATCTGTTGCTGAAGAGAAACCAATCTCTGTTAAAGCGGAAAGTAAATTTTCAGGTAAGCCTAACGTTTTAAAACTAACTAAGGCGTTATTTTCTGCGGTATTATTTTTTTCAGTGTTTTGTGCTGTATTTTGTTCAGTCATAAATTTTGTCATCTTCTCAAGGCAGGCTTATCTGTGACAAAAAACAAAATTAAAAAGCAAAAGAATCCCCGCCTTCAAAGCAGCAAAAAGCACACTTAAAAGCGTAATAAACAGTCTAATTTTAAATTGCTAAGTCTATAACCTGCGTACATATACGAGGAAACCACCAGGGAGACTTAAGGCGCATAGTGTATTCAAACACTATATTTCTGGTTAGTAGGAACTACTAACGTGGTAAGTCTATAGGGCGGTATAACCCTCACTCATCTCGAACTACTTATTTTTGTATTTAATAAGTAGTAAAACTCATCCTGAGTATCATGTTGCTTTTTGTTTATCTAAAAACAGTTCAAATAAACAACATCTCGTCGTTGAGGCGCGCATTATACAGATTAATTACGTTTAGGCAAGAAATAATACTAAACAACCTCAATTTAGAATAGCAAATAGCCCCATAGCTGCGGTTTTCCTCACTAATGAATTAAATTAATAAACAATAGAGCAACGTTCAAGCTAGTGAGTTGCTATAACCACAAGTCTAACAATTTCAAACTGTTAACCTGTCTATTACCCCAAACTCGTAAAATAGGTCTTGTAAACACTTATAATATGATATCTTCGTAAAGCTCTGAATATTGTGTTTTATGCGAATTATATAAGAATTTTCTTAATGACTCGCGCCCCTGTTCAAAGTTCTTAAACTTGGCCGCAATCACATTATTTTCTGAACGAACTGGATCTAATTCTAATGTAACTCTTTGTTTGTCTGGCAAACGCATTTCTAAAGAAGCATTTTCAAATGCTTTAATAATGCCATCGTTACTATTTGCTTTAAACGTTAACCCTGTTCCAGATAAAGACAATATTTCTATCTCTTGATTTAGGCAAGAATTGAATAGTGAAACATTTTCAGGTGTATTAACGCGCCAACTGCGCTGACTACCTTGAACATCGATAATTTCTGGCACACCAAGCTCCGGAATAAAATCGCCTGCATCACTTAAACTAATTGTGACAGGGAACCATAATTGGTAGTGACTTATTTCTGCAAGCAAGGTTAATTTACTATTTCCTAAAATAGTCTTTAAATTACTAGGGATACTGGTTTGAATACTTAGTGTGTGCTTATTTTGATTTAACGAACAATCAACGACTGGCTCAGTAAATATATTTTTAAAGAAATCTAATTCTTCCGATGAGAATTCCATGTTGTAACGCTTTTGTTATTCTTTTTATGGGGCGCACTATATAGGAATTTAATTTTCAGTTCAAATAACGTACAAGTCTAAGTAATTCAATAGCCCGTGTTCACCTTCATTTAATAATTCAGCTTATTTATTATTCATAGTAGCTACTGAATCAAAATCATTTACATCAAGTTCAACTTCTCTAGCTCTTAAAAAGGTTATGAATTTTTTTGGTACTAAAAAGTCCCCCTTATAACGACAAACTCTCGTATTTAGGAGAATAAAAATTCTCATTAAAACGTAACTAAAATAGAGAAAAGGTAGAGCGCCCCATAATGTTAAAGGTATGAGTTTCAACGTTAGTAAAAAGCAACTGACACCACCGATTAGAGATAATATTTTATGCTTTTTATACTCAGGGTATTGGTAAAAGGTAAAATAATCTAACCGGTTCATGTACCAGTTCCCCTTTAATGTACCTGATTCATTTAAATATTTGCTTTCTCTAAACTGTTTTGCCATAAATACCCCCTAACAAAGTGAAGAACGTTCTCCATAACTATTTTAACGTTTACCACGAAAAATAACGCTTAAGCTCTATTCCTCTTCACCATTTAAAATATCGGCAAAAGCAGAAAGTTTATCCAGCGCTAAAGCATGGATAGATTTTCTTGGATACCTGCCGGTGCTGTTTATTTTCCCTGCTTTGGTATGCATTAATAACTCTAACGCTTGATCTATGCTTTCTACAGCATAAATAGAAAACTCACCTTTATCTACCGCGTCAATAACGTCACTTGAAAGCATTAAATTTATGACATTAGTTTTAGGAATAATCACTCCTTGACTGCCCGTTAACCCTTTATCTTGGCATAACTTAAAGAAGCCCTCTATTTTCTCATTCACACCACCAATTGATTGCACTTCGCCATGCTGATTAATTGAACCCGTTATCGCTAAACCTTGATCGATTGGTAATAAAGTAATTGAAGAGATAAGTGCGCAGAGTTCAGCCATTGAGGCACTGTCTCCATCAATGTGTCCATAAGACTGTTCAATAGCAATATTGGCAGAGATAGTCACTGGAAATGTTTGACCATACTTATGACCTAAGTAGCCCGTTAATAATAAAACACCTTTTGAGTGAATGGATTTCCCTAAATCGACTTCTCTTTCAATATCGGTAACGCCTTGACTGCCCGCATAAACTGTTGATGTGATACGTGCAGGAGTACCAAAAACACTATCACCTATCTCAAGCACCGTAAGACCATTCACTCGACCAATACATTCACCTTCTGTGCTAATTAATACTTGTTGTTCTTTTATTTCACTTAACCATGTTTCGCTCAATCGACCAATACGACGATTTTTTGCAGTCAACGCCATATCAATATGTTTTGCTGTCAACTCACCATTACCACCATGTTTGTGCCAGCAATAATTGGCTTCATCAAGTAAATCATTCACTTGTACAATATTGACAGAGATTTTATGTTGATGCTCACCTCGACGTAATGCATATTTCGCTAAGGCTAACAAAGCCTCGTCTGATACCTTAGGGTAGTTATGTTGGTAAGCACGTTGGCGAATTAAATTACCAAAAGCAATGAGGTTTTCATCATTTTTTTCTAGATGTCTATCAAAATCTGCCAGTACTCTGAACAGCTCGGTAAATTCTTGATCATAATCTTGCAAAGTGTAATAAAGCTCCGCATCTCCTAGTAATACCACTTTGACTTGTAAAGGGATTTTCTCTGGTTGAAGTGTGAACCCTGAGTTTTGTCCGTACTCTGAATAAGGATTTTCAATAGCAATTTGTTGCGTTTTAAGCGCTAACTTTAGTCTTGACCAAACCGCAGGTTGGCCTAACACTTTATCGGCATCTAATAGTAAATATCCCCCATTTGCTTTATGTAAAGCACCGGGGCGAATTAAGCGATAACTGGTATAACTTGCGCCTTGAAAGCTTGCAAAATCAACATGACCAAATAAATTTTGATACGTTGGGTTTTGCTCATATATCACAGGAGCCCCTTCAACACCTTCCCTATCAACTAATAAATTAGGTAAAAAACGTTCTACCATTAATTTACGTAACTCTTTATCTGTTGCTGTATCTTCATCATCAGTGACCAGAATTTCTAATACCGCATCAACAACGTGCGCTTTTACTTTGCTTAAATACTTTAATACGCCTTCATTACTGGCAAACTCATGTTCTAATTCTGTTAAATACGGTTTGATGCTTTGCCCTGCTGTGTCGTATTTTAATTTACGTAATTGATCTGAAGAATGACGTTTCCATAAAGGTAACTCTAACAATTGCTCAGCTAATACAACCTCTAGCTCAGCTAACAACTGATAGAACTTTACTCTTTCTGGCTCTGCTAAATTAGCAAACTCTTTATCATTTAATGGTTTTCCATCAACTAAAGGTGAGAATCCAACTTCACCATTTTCTTCATACAAAACAACATTATCTTTAAGTGCAATATCTTCAACCGTGGCAATAGCTTGATCATATTTTTGATTAAATTCGCGATCAATAGCCGCTTTTTGACGTTGATAACCAGGGTTATCAAAAATCTCAGGAAATAAATCTAACAATTCATCAATGAATTTGTTCATTCTTGATAATAACTGCTTACCGTCGCCAGGGTTTACGTAAAGCTTGGTTGGCATGTGGCTTTCATCAAAATTATTGATGTAACACCATTCGGCGGGTATTGGCTGTTTAACTGCGACTTCATTAAGCATTTGCTTAATGAGTGTTTGCCTGCCCGTACCATGTTCACCCATGGCATAAACATTAAAGCCAATAGATTTCATTGATAAACCAAAATCTAATGCCTCTTTTGCTCTATGATGACCTACAAAAGCTTGTGATATTTGACTAGCATCTTTTGTTTGAGAAAAAAGTGAAGCGGATAATGATGCCGATAATTGAGAAGGTGATAAACGTGTAGACTGAGAAAGCTCTTCAGAGTGTTTGCTCATAGGTTTCCTTGTGCAGTAAAGCAATAAGTCAGTTTTTCGATATTAACAAAATAATTGATAATCGTTGAATATTGCTCTTTGCTGAATTAAAAGATGACATACCACATAAAGCATTCAACTTTATGTACATATTTAATAGTGTTAGCTCAGTTTACCTTGATTAGTATTAGCTAACAATCTGAATTGTTAAGGAGTCAATGGTACTCGCGTAAAGCTATTACCACCACAATTCGCACACGGTGCAACTTCAGATAAATGCATCACTGTTAGCGTTTGCTGACACTCATTACAGGTTAATTGTCCAAAACCAATAAAGTCACCTGTATGGTATTGGCCATCATGTTCAAAGTCTTCGACAAGCTCTGCCCACTCAACTTGAGATTTATCAGTTAATTTTGCCAAATTATCCCACAGAGCTTCATTAAGTAGGCCTAAATAAACAGAGTGTTTTACCTCAGATTGATTCTGCTGATAAAAGTCTTGTAAATCATAACGCAAGTTTGCCATAAACTGATGCAACTTTTCTTCAGACATCTCTTCCGCGGCAACCGCATATTTTTTAGCTTCGTTGATGAAATGCTCAATACGTGGCTTTTGTTCTGTTCTCACTTCATCTAACCAAGCATTAAGCTTTTGATATACTTCAGTAAAATAATCATTGTTTTTCGTCATTATTAACTCCTTTAAGCAAGAAACACTCAATATTGAAAGTATAGACAAATTTCTCTATTAAGCTCAGCGTAATAGCCATTGGATTCTCTTTACAGATAAGGTATTCTATCGCGATAATTTAACTTCGGTTTATTAGCACGAGTTAACGTTAGCGAAACAGATTCATCGACTATTCGACACGTTATCCACCTATGGCGAAAAACCTCCTCATTTAGTATTCGAGAACGCATTAATGGAATCCATTTATAATCACCAAGCTATTGAAGATACAGTACAAAAATTCTGGACTGATAACAATACGTTTAAAGCAACTGAAAAGCCTGGCCAAGAGAAATTTTATTGTTTAGCTATGTTCCCATACCCAAGTGGTCGACTGCATATGGGCCATGTTCGTAATTACAGTCTTGGTGATGTGATTTCTCGCTACCAACGCATGCAGGGAAAAAATGTCATGCAACCTATGGGCTGGGATGCATTTGGTCTTCCTGCTGAAAATGCCGCCATTAAAAACAAAACGGCACCAGGCAAGTGGACTTATCAAAATATTGATTATATGCGTAACCAGCTACAATCATTAGGTTTTGCCTATGACTGGAACCGTGAATTAGCGACTTGTAAAAAAGATTATTACCGTTGGGAACAGTGGTTCTTCACAAAGCTTTATGAAAAAGGCTTAGTGTATAAAAAGAATGCTACGGTTAACTGGGATCCTGTTGACCAAACCGTATTAGCTAACGAGCAAGTTATTGACGGTCGAGGTTGGCGCTCTGGCGCTTTAGTCGAGCGAAAAGAAATCCCACAATGGTTTATTAAAATTACCGATTACGCTGAAGAGTTAATTGAGGATTTAGATCAATTAACTGGCTGGCCTGAACAAGTTAAAACCATGCAGCGCAACTGGATTGGTCGTTCACAAGGCGTTGAAATGACTTTCAATGTTAACGGCTCTGACGAAAGTTTCGATATCTATACTACTCGACCTGATACCTTGATGGGTGTTACCTATGTCGCCTTAGCTACACAGCACCCATTAAGTTTAGCCGCAGCTGAAAACAACCCTGAACTTGCCGCTTTTATTGCTGAATGTAAAACCAGTAAAACCACTGAAGCGGATATGGCTGCCATGGAAAAGAAAGGTGTCGATACCGGATTAAAAGCAATTCATCCGCTAACGGGTGAATTAGTACCAGTATGGGCAGCAAACTTTGTCTTAATGGATTACGGCTCAGGTGCTGTAATGTCGGTTCCGGGTCATGATCAGCGTGATTATGAATTTGCGAAAAAATATGGTTTAACCATTAATCAAGTGATTGAAGCGCAAGAAGGTGATGACATTGCTAATGCTGCTATCACAGAAAAAGGCTTATTAATCAACTCTGGCGAATTTAATGGTTTAGATTTTGAGCAAGCTTTTAAAGCGATTAGCGATAAATTAATCAGTGAAAATAAAGGTAAAGTCACCACCAATTATCGACTACGTGATTGGGGTGTTTCAAGACAGCGTTACTGGGGAACACCTATCCCTATGATTAACTTAGAAAATGGTGAATCAGTCCCTGTTCCTGAAAGCGAATTACCTGTTGTACTACCTGAAGATGTTGTGATGAATGGTGTAACTTCACCAATCAAAGATGATCCTCAATGGGCTAAAACAACATACAACGGTGAAGCTGCGCTTCGTGAAACAGATACCTTTGATACCTTTATGGAATCTTCTTGGTATTACGCTCGTTATTGTTCACCTAATGATGACACGCAAATGCTAGATCCTGAAAAAGCTAATTACTGGTTACCTGTTGATCAGTATATTGGTGGTATTGAACACGCCATTTTGCATTTACTTTACGCACGTTTTTTCCATAAACTTTTACGTGATGTAGGTTTAGTTGAAAGTGATGAACCGTTTAAAAGCCTATTATGTCAAGGCATGGTATTAGCTGATACTTACTATCGTGAAGCAGATAACGGCGCACAAGAGTGGATTGCACCAAGTGATGTTGATGTAGAGCGAAATGAAAAAGGTCAAGTCACTTCTGCAACCAGTAAACTTGATGGTGAAGCCGTTATTTCTGCTGGCATGAGTAAAATGTCAAAATCTAAAAATAACGGTATTGACCCTCAAGAAGTTATTGAAAAATACGGCGCAGATACCGTTCGTTTATTTATCATGTTTACCTCGCCGCCAGAGCAAACACTTGAATGGTCTGATGCAGGTGTTGAAGGGGCACATCGATTTGTAAAACGTGTTTATAAACTCGTTCATGATTTCACTCAAAGTGGTAATGCGCCTGAATTAGCAGGTTTAACGCTTAACTCCACTCAAAAGAACTTACGTCGAGAATTGCACAAAACTATCGCTAAAGTGAGTGATGATATAGGTCGTCGTAATACCTTTAACACAGCAATTGCTGCCATCATGGAATTAATGAACCATCTAAACAAAGCAACGCTTGCCTCAGATGAAGATCGTGCTGTAATGCAAGAAGCTGTTCGTGCGGTTGTATTAATGCTAGCGCCTATCACTCCACATTTATCTCACCACTTATGGCAGTTTGTTGCTCAAAATAAAGCACAACATGTTGAAGATGCTAGCTGGCCAACACTTGATGAAAGTGCATTAGTTGAAGATGAAAAGTTAATCATAGTGCAAGTTAATGGCAAATTACGCGCTAAAATAACCGTTGCAGCAGATGCCGCTAAAGAGGTCGTTGAAGCAATTGGCTTAGCTGATGAAAATGTTGTTAAATTTACTGACGGAAAAGCAATACGTAAAGTTATTTATGTTCCGGGTAAATTACTCAACATCGTGGCAAACTAGTGGTGATTTTCAATGTTTACAAACATTAAAAGCAACCTATTAAAAACACAAAAAGTATCGCTTATCGCGATACTTTTTGTCAGCTTACTTTCAAGCTGTGGCTTTCAACTTAGAGGTGATTACCTACTCGATGATGAGTTGCAAACGTTATATGTTAGCTCAAGCGATGTTCATGGTGAATTAACCCGATTGTTAAAGCTTCACCTTGTCCGTAATCAGGTTAAGTTAATTAAACAACGTAAACAAGATATACCTGAACTGCGTTTAGTTTCAGATAAACTAGATAGACGCACGCTGTCGGTATTTCCTAATGGGCAAGTTGCTGAATATGAATTAATTTATTCAGTACATTACCAATTAAGATTTAGTAATCAAGATGCACAAAACTTTCGCTTTGAATTGTACCGAGATTATCAAGATGATCCGAATCTAGCACTAGCAAAAAGTAGAGAACTCTCATTACTTTTAAGCGAGATGAGAACGTCTGCCGCAGATAAAATATTGCGCGATATGGCTAGAATTCATCGCAAGTCTTAAGGCCACACTTTGAAAATTTACCATAATCAACTAGAACAAACGCTACGCAAAGGATTTGTCCCCGTCTGGTTGGTTTTTGGTGATGAGCCTTGGCAAAAAGATAACAGCTTAAACACCATTAAAAATACAGCCAAAAATAATGGTTTTGAAGAGCTAATTCGTTTTAGTTCAGACAACAGTTTTGATTGGCAGCAACTCATTGATGAATATCAATCCATGAGCTTGTTTGCTAGCCAACGCATTATCGAAGTTGAACTAACCAGTGGTAAAATTGGCGATGCTGGCAGTAAAGTACTAATTGAACTAACAGAAAGGCTCAAACAAGACCAAGCAGCAGGCATTGCTAATCAAGACGTTATATTTATATTTCATGGTAGTAAACTTGATGGCGCCACTGCTAATCGCAAATGGTTTAAAGGCTTAAATCAATTAGGGTGTTACCTACCCATTTACGATTTAGATGTAAAAAGCTTACCTAATTGGTTAAATAACCAAGCGAGGCAATTACATTTAAACCTCACACCTGAAGTCACCAGTTTATTGCTCGAGTTATTTGAAGGAAACCTACCTGCCCTTTCACAAGAGTTACAAAAGCTATCAATACTTTTTGGCCAATCACCCGTTAGTCTTGAACAAGCAGAAAGTATCGTAATAAATCAGGCAAAATTTAATCCTTTTCAAATTATTGATGTGTTACTTCAAGGTGATTGTAAAAAGTGCATTAGAATTCTTGATCAACTTCAGCAAGAAGGTGCTGCTGTAGGGCAACTAATTTGGGTATTCCACAAAGAAATTCAACAACTTTATGCCATGCTATCTCAACTAGCACAAGGGAAAACTCACGCTGAACTATATAAGCAATACCGTATTTGGGATAAACGCAAACCACTTTATCAGCATGCGTTAACGCATATTAGCTTAGACAATGTTCAACGTGCACTATCTCGTTTAGCCGACATTGATTTACTAAGTAAAAGCCAAAGTGAATTTAACGTATTTTTATTATTAGCCGATTTATGTATTACTCTTTATCACGGCGAAGTGACAGAACAGTTTGATTTAAATTATGGCTAAACAAAAAAAAACTGGCTTAGGACTCTTTGGTGGTACTTTTGATCCGATTCACTGTGGTCACATTCAGTCGGTACAGTCTGTCGCGAGTTGGTTAAACTTAGAAAAAGTGCTGATTATCCCTGCACATATACCTCCCCATAAATCGAGTAGTGATACATCACCTCATGCCAGCTCTGAACAACGTGCAACGATGGTGGAATTAGCGTGTCAGCATCATCCCGTTTTAGCGTGTGATCGACGCGAAATAAAAAGGGCCGGCTATTCATACACTGTTGATACGCTAAAACAGTTGAAACAAGAAAACCCTGATAAAGTGCTGTACTTTATTATCGGTATGGATTCATTACAAAGCTTCACTACATGGCATCAACATGAAGAAATTCTGACACTTTGTCACTTAGTGGTAAATACGCGACCTAATTACTGCATAAGCCAACTAAATGAAGCGACAAAAGCATTAATTGATTCCCGTTGTGCGCAAAATACCAACGCAGTATCTCACGAAATTGCTGGAAAAATTCTGTTTGCCAACCCTATCCATATAGATATTTCATCAAGTCAAATACGTCAACGAATTCAAAATGAATTACCCTATCAGCAGTGGTTATCAAGTGAAATCATAGAATTTATCAACAAAAATCAGCTTTACCGTTAACCCCTTCGATAAAAAATGGTAGTATTACCCTATTCAAGCTGCGCACTCAATTTGCGTACAGTAAAATCACAGTAAAATAGGAATAAGACCTTGCAAACAGACGCACTTACAGCATTTGTCATTGAAAAATTAGAAGACATGAAAGGTAGAGATATTATTTCTCTACATATTACAGACAAAGCAAGCTTTGCTGACTACATGATTATCTGTTCAGGTAATTCAAATCGTCATGTAAAATCAATCGCGCAATCTGTTGCTACTGAATGTAGAGCTGCAGGTTCAGAGCCTAGAGGTATAGAAGGTAATGATGTTGGCGAGTGGGCACTAGTTGATTTAGGCGACATTATCGTTCACATCATGACCGACGAACAAAGAGATAAGTACAATCTTGAACAGCTTTGGGCTGAAAGCGAATAACTAAATCTTCCGTAAGCAAATATTTGCTTACAAGATGAAACTTTTTTAACGTATTACCACTCATATAATACAAATATAAACAAAGCGTTCACGTTCAATTGCCTAGTGGTTAAGCCTATTTAATTCTATGAAACTTACTTTATATGCTGTTGGCAGCAAAATGCCGAATTGGGTCACGCAAGGCTTTGAAGAATACAGTAGACGCTTTCCTCGCGATTTAAGCTTCCACCTAGTTGAAATTCCTGCTGGTAAGCGTGGGAAAAATGCTGATATTGCTCGTATTCTTGAAAAAGAAGGCGAGCTAATGCTCAATGCTATTCCAAAGGGCAATAGGATTGTGACCTTAGAAGTAGAAGGCCAACCATGGACCACTTCAAAATTAGCGAGTCAACTAGAGCGATGGCAGTTAGATTCAAGAGATGTTGCTTTATTAGTGGGCGGCCCTGAAGGGTTAGCGCCTGCTTGTATTAAAGCATCTGAGCAAAAATGGTCTTTATCACCGCTGACACTGCCTCATCCTATGGTTCGAGTCTTAATTGCAGAGAGTCTATACCGTGCTTGGAGTGTAAATACCAATCACCCATACCATCGAGAATAACGGTAGTGTTCACCTCAGTGCAAAAAGCTCATAAGGATAAATAGTGGCACCTCGTCGAGTCATCATTCGAAACCAAACAGCTGAAGCAAACTTATTTGCTCGTCGCTCCTTTATCGCGTTCTGTGGTGTACTGCTTTTATTAATTGTTCTATTTGCAAATGTCTTTACTTTACAAATTTCTGCCTATGAGAAATATCAAACACGTTCAAACTCAAACCGTATTAAGCTCTTACCTGTCGCCCCAAATCGTGGTTTAATTTATGACAGAAATGGGGTTTTATTAGCTGATAATAAGCCTGTTTACAGCTTAGAAATTATTCCAGAAGATGTAAAAGATATCAAAGCGAGTGTGAAAGAAGTTAGCGCTTTACTTGGCATCAGTACAGAAAGACAAGAAAAATTCTTTAAGGCGATTAGAGGAAAGCGACGTTTTAAACCTGTAGAATTACATTCAAGATTAAGCGATCAACAAGTCGCGCTATTTTCAGTTAACCAGCACAAGTTCCCCGGTGTTTTTGTTGATGCAAGATTAAAACGCTATTATCCCTTTGCCGATCTAACCACCCACAACCTTGGTTATGTCGCAAGAATTAACCGCAAAGATGCCAATAAATTAGAGCAACAAGGTAAAGCTGAAAACTACGCTGCAACCTATGGTATTGGCAAGTTGGGCATTGAAAAATACTATGAAGATATTCTTCACGGTACTATTGGTCATCAAGAAGTTGAAATTAATAACCAAGGTCGTGTCGTCAGAACTTTAGATTATACCCCGCCTATTCCAGGTAAGGATTTAACCCTCTCCTTAGACATTGAATTACAAATGATTGCTAAACGTGCACTGTCTGGCAAGCGTGGTGCAATAGTCGCCATGGATCCTAGAAGTGGTGAAATTCTCGCGATGTATTCAAACCCAAGTTACGATGGTAACTTGTTTGTTCATGGCATAAGCAGTAAGAATTATCGCAGTCTATTAAATTCAAAAGACTTGCCATTAATCAACCGCAGCGTGCAAGGTTATCCGCCAGCATCAACGGTTAAACCTTTCTTAGCCTTAACAGGCCTCGAAGAAAATATGATCACTCCAGACACTAAAGTTTGGGATCCAGGCTGGTATCAATTAGAAGGCTTACCTAACAAGTATAGAGATTGGAAAAAGTGGGGACATGGTTGGGTTGATTTAACGCGCGCCATTGAACAATCATGTAATACTTACTTTTTTAAATTAGCATTTGAATTAGGCATCACCAAAATAAGTACCATGATGGAAAGCTTTGGTTTTGGTGATTACACCGGCATCGATATTCATGAAGAAAGTCGAGGTATTATGCCTAGCGTTAGCTGGAAACGTGCTCGATATAACAAACCTTGGTACACAGGTGAAACCTTATCTGTAGGTATAGGTCAAAGTTATTGGACCGTGACACCACTACAATTAACGCAAGCACTGACCACTTTAGTAAATAAAGGTGAACGTAAAATCCCCCATTTATTAAAAGCGACAAGAGAAACAGCATCTTCTGACGATAGTCTCGTAGATTATATTGAGCAAGACATAATCTACGAAGCCCAAGCGCCCATTACATTAAAAAACGAAGATAATTGGCGTATTGTACTTGATGCAATGCACAGTACAGTACAAAAGCTTGGCGCTACTGGACACACCGCGTTTAAAGGCAGTAAATATGATGCGGCAGGTAAAACAGGTTCAGCACAGGTTGCACGAATAAAACAAGACGAAAAATACGATGCTGAAAAAACAGCAGAAAGCAAACGTGATAACGCCATGTTTATTGCTTTTGCTCCTTATGAAACCCCCGAAATAGTGGTCGCGGTTGCCATAGAAAATGTTGCTAAAGGTGGTGGTGCGACCAACGCTGCACCGGTAGCGAGACAAATAATGGATCAATATTTTGGTGATAGGGTGATTAATTCACGCGCCCAAACTAAAAAGAAACAAATGACTTCGCCATTGGTTCACCATAGTCATGCACGTAACCACGACCATAGCTACGAGCAAAACAGCAGCACTGCTCTCTCCCTATTAGCGAACAGTCAGCAAACAATGTCTCAACACCCAACACCTCAAAAAACAACACTTCAACAACAGGATGTTACTGACTAATGAGAAGTACTGGCCAAGATCAACAACAAGTTCGCAGTATTTGGCAAAAGCTTCATATCGACTTGCCGTTATTAATTGGTATTTTGTCGTTAATGACATTAGGCTGTTTTATTGTATATAGCGCAGGTGGTCAAGAAATGGATATAGTTTACCGTCATGGTAAACGTCTAGGGGTAGCAGTTATTGTTATGATACTCGTCGCGCAAATACCACCTTTATCTTACCGGAAATGGGCTGTTCCTGTTTTTATTATCGGGGTGTTAATGCTGATCAGTGTTTTACTATTTGGTCATGTCGGAAAAGGCGCACAACGTTGGTTAGATTTAGGCGTCACTAAATTTCAACCTTCAGAAATAATGAAACTTGTTGTACCGATTATGATCGCTTGGTTTATCAGCCAAGATAATTTACCCGTTAAAGTCTTTACTGTAATTCAAGCCTTTATTCTGGTACTTATTCCTACCTTATTAATTGCAAAACAACCCGATCTTGGTACCTCATTATTGATTGCTAGCTCTGGTATATTTGTTATTTTCCTTGCTGGTGCTAGTTGGAAACTTATCGCAATATGTGCGGGACTTGCTTCAGCTTTCGCCCCTATTTTATGGATGTTTTTGATGAAAGATTATCAAAGGCAGCGTGTAATGACTTTTTTAAATCCTGAGCAAGATCCCTTAGGCTCAGGCTACCATATTATTCAATCTAAAATAGCTATTGGTTCAGGTGGCGCTGAAGGTAAAGGTTGGCTTCAAGGAACACAATCACAACTAGAGTTTTTGCCAGAACGACATACTGACTTTATATTTTCTGTATTTAGTGAAGAATTTGGTTTAATCGGTGTAGCGTTGCTACTCGCCGTCTATCTCTTTATTGTAATGCGTGGCTTATGGATAGCAGTGAACGCCCAGCATGCATTCACAAAACTATTAGCAGGTAGCCTCACCTTAACATTTTTTGTTTACGTCTTTGTAAACATAGGTATGGTATCAGGCTTACTGCCTGTTGTTGGTGTACCGCTTCCTTTAGTCAGTTATGGTGGCACATCAATGGTGACATTATTGGCAGGATTTGGCATGCTTATGGCTATTAGTACGCATAGGCGCTTTCATGTATAACATGAAAAATAGTAAGATTAATTTAGTTAAACAACGCAAGTGACATGGTAAGGGTTAATGACATTAAAAACAGCACTTAAGCCAACTAAATGGATATTACACGCATTAATCAGCTTAGTTACATTAACCCTTATTACCAGCTGTTCTTCAACTGGCCGATATCAGCAACATAAAGATAGCATTCCTACTCGTTTACCTACAAAAGCCGAACAAAAAGACGCCATAGCACGAGCAGAGCCATACAGCAGAGGCGGCAATAAAAACTACCAAGTCAGAGGAAAGCACTACAAAGTGTTAACTGATGCCAAAGGCTTTGAGCAAGTAGGCATAGCTTCTTGGTATGGAAATAAGTTTCATGGTCACTTAACATCAAATGGCGAAATTTATGATATGTATGCGATGAGTGCTGCTCATAAAAACTTGCCATTACCAACGTATTTAAAGGTTACAAATTTAGCGAATAATAAATCTGTTATTGTTAGAGTGAATGATAGAGGGCCTTTTCATCAATCACGTATTATTGATCTATCTTACAGTGCAGCGTACAAGTTAGACATGCTAAAAACCGGTACGGCTAACGTTAAAATAACAGCTATTACCGACTTTTCAGCTAAAAAAAATAATAAATCACCATCGACAGCATCGATAGATGCAACTTATATTCAAGTATTTGCTACCAGCAAGACTGATGTAGCTAAATTAACCGCTGAAAAATTAGCAAAGCAATATAATCAAGTGGTGAATTACCCAAAACATCAAGGTATTTATCGTATTCAGATAGGTCCAATTAACAATTTAACGACCTTAAATAAATTATTAAATACGTTAAAAGAAAATGGCTACCCACAAGCTTATCCTCGTCAAACACCTCTCTAGTTAAAGGTAAGGAAAGCGTTTAGAGACTGTTGACCTTTGTTGGTTTTTTCAGCAATGCGCTATTTTTATCAATAGCAAAGCAGTATAAACACAATGTACGTTGTACCAAATAAGTAAATGGTAATGCCGCAACTGCAAAAAATAGCTATTACCTTTAGCACTGAGGCTAAAATCTCTTTACTCTGCGTTAAAAGCTGCTGATTTAGCGAGCTAAACTACACAACGTTAGCCTTGATTATAAAGGGGGTGTCTCATCACTGAATGATTAAACAAAGATAAACACGCCTTAGTATAGACTGTTACAAATATAGTCTGTTACAAATTCATTACATATATCTGCGTATTTTTAATCATTTTGGTTGATTATCCCACCATAGGCCATAGCCAACAGATTTTTAAATGGTATACTTTGGCACTTATCTTCTTCATTAATTGACCAAATTCAAATATTATTATGGCAAAAAAACTTATCTCAATCATTGGTAAACTTTTCATTGGTGCGACTGTTACCTTTACGACTCTTTCACATGCTATAACCATTATCCCTGATGCACCTCAAATTAATGCTAAAGGTTTTATTCTTGTTGATCATACTACTGGCAAAGTTATCGCTGAAGGTAATGCAGATGCACAACTCGCCCCAGCTAGTCTGACTAAAATGATGACCAGTTATATCATTGGTAAAGAAATTGAAAATGGCAATATTAGCAATACTGACAAGGTAATGATCAGTGAAAATGCTTGGGCTAAAAACTTCCCAGATTCATCGAAAATGTTTATTGAAGTAGGAACTGAAGTTTCAGTAGATTTATTAAATAAAGGCATAATCGTCGCATCAGGTAATGATGCTTGTGTTGCTATGGCTGAACATATCGCAGGCAGTGAAGGTGCTTTTGCTGATTTAATGAATGCGCATGCAGAGCAACTGGGTATGTCTAGTAGCTACTTTGAAAACAGCCATGGTTTAGACAGCTCTGAGCACATGACAACACCACGAGATATGGCAACACTTGCCAGCGCCATTATTCGTGAAGTACCTGAAGAATATGCCATCTATAAACAAAAATCATTCTCGTATAACAACATTAAACAGTATAACCGCAACAGCTTATTATGGGACAAAAGCTTAAATGTTGACGGGATGAAAACGGGCCACACTTCAAACGCAGGCTATAGTCTAGTAACTTCAGCGACAAAAGGCGATATGCGTTTAGTAACTGTAGTGATGGGTACTGAAAGTGAACGTGCACGTAAAGTTGAGAGTAAGAAGCTTCTTAACTATGGCTTCCGCTTTTTTGAAACAATTACCCCATACAAAGCAGGTGAAAAATTTGTTAGCAACCGTATTTGGATGGGTGATAAAGAAAATATTGATTTAGGTATTTTACTAGACACTCCAATTACCATTCCTCGTGGCCAACGTAAAAACTTAAAAGCTAACTTTGAATTAAACCAACAACTAACAGCTCCAATGACTAAAGGTACTGTAGTAGGTACGCTATTTTTACAACTTGACGGTGAAGATGTAGCTAAATACCCATTAGTGACTTTAGAAGAAGTTAATGAAGGTAGTGTGTTTAGTCGCTTAGTTGACTATGTAAAATTACAGTTTATTAACTAACTTTACAGAGTAACGTTTACATTAGTAACAAAGCCTCGTATATCGAGGCTTTTTTATAATGCTTTTATCATCCCCTAACTTAGAAAAAATAATCATAACAGCCCCTAAAAAATAATGATAAAATAACAGCACAATTGCCTTTGCTATGTAAAAACATAGCGCAATACGTAAATATATCGTATTAAAATCGCATAAATAGAACGTATTTCGAATTTTATTTTAATAATCGAGAGTAAGATGAAAACCAAGTTTGATGAGTTATTAGATTTCCCTACCGTTTTGAACTTTAAAGTAATGGGAGTTGCCTGTGATGAATTACCAGATCTAATCATTGCTGAGCTGCAAAAGCATACTCCGGGAGATTACTCTCCAAAAATCAAGCCAAGTTCAAAAGGTAATTATCATTCTGTTTCTATTGCCGTGACGGTAACTAGCAAAGAACACATCGAGAAAATTTATAAAACACTTACTGCTATTGAGCAAGTTAGATACGTTTTATAACGACTTTTTCTTGTTCAAATGCTAATAGAGACATTGACGTGCATAATACCGCAACAGCTGAAATAACTGAAAATAACGGCTTAATCAGTATGGCTAACAAGCTTATTGTTAGAGACTTAGCTTGCATGGATTACAGTAAAGTATGGCAAGCCATGCAAGATTTTACTAATGAGCGTGATGAAAGTACCATTGATGAGCTATGGCTAGTTGAGCATCCACCAGTATTTACTCAAGGACAAGCAGGTAAAGAAGAACACTTACTTATGCCTGGTGATATTCCGGTAGTAAAAGCCGACAGAGGTGGACAAATTACCTACCATGGGCCAGGTCAGCAAGTCATCTACTTTATGATCAACTTAAGACGCAAAAAAATAGGTGTTCGACAATTAGTTACTTTGATTGAAGACAGTATTGTCAAAGCACTCGCTGACTATAATATTGTTGCTTATGCCAAGCCTGATGCACCTGGCGTATACATCGATGAGAAAAAAGTCGCTTCACTAGGCTTGCGCGTAAGAAAAGGCTGTTCATTTCATGGTTTAGCGTTAAACGTAAATATGGATTTATCGCCATTTTTACGAATTAACCCCTGTGGATACGCAGGTCTTGAAATGATACAAACCGCCGATGTCAATGGCCCTAAAGATACCCAAAGTGCTGCAAAAGCACTAGTAAAACATTTAACCACCTTACTTGAAGTTCAACAAGTGAACCATCAAGCCGGATTACCCAAGCAAGAGCAGTAAATCATAATGAGCAATTCTACGACTAAAAACCCCGTTAAGATTGAGCCAGGCACAAAGTTACGCGATGCTGATAAATTAGCTCATATCCCTATTAAAGTGGTGAGTTCTACACGTGAAAACACCTTACGTAAACCGAGTTGGTTACGTATTAAATTACCTAAAAGTAGTGAACGTATAGACAACATAAAAAACTCTTTACGTAAACATGAGCTACATTCCGTTTGTGAAGAAGCCTCATGCCCTAACCTTTCAGAATGTTTCAACCATGGCACAGCAACATTTATGATTTTAGGTGATATCTGTACTCGTCGTTGTCCATTTTGTGATGTTGGACATGGTCGTCCATTAGCGCCAAACCCTGATGAAGCAAAAAAGTTAGCGTTAAGCTTACAAGACATGAAATTGAAGTATGTGGTAATTACCTCTGTAGATCGTGATGATCTTCGTGATGGTGGTGCTCAACAATTTGCTAATTGTGTTAAAGAAATCAACGAAAAATCACCAAACACTAAAATTGAAATTTTAGTACCCGATTTTCGTGGCAGAATGGATAAAGCACTAGAAATACTTAATCAAAATCCTCCTCATGTGTTTAACCACAATATGGAGACTGCACCTCGTTTGTATGTCAAAGCAAGACCTGGTGCTAACTATCAATGGTCACTCGATTTATTGAAAAAATTTGGTGAAGCTAACCCAGACGTACCAACAAAATCAGGTTTAATGGTTGGTTTAGGTGAAACTAACGAAGAAATCCTGCAAGTAATGCAAGATTTACGTGACCATGGCGTAACCATGTTAACCATTGGTCAATACTTACAACCTAGTAAAGATCATTTGCCAGTAGAACGTTATGTTCACCCTGATGATTTTGATATGTTCCAAAAAGAAGCAATGAAAATGGGCTTCGAACACGCAGCATGTGGTCCACTAGTTCGCTCTTCTTATCATGCCGATAAGCAAGCAGCAGGTGAAGAAGTTAAATAAGCACATACCTGTGCGATAAAGCCTTTTTAAAAGGCTTTATCATCGATAAAGCCTTTTAAAATCAAGAGCAAAGAACAAAAGTCGCTAAGCGGTCAATTTTAAAACAATCTACTTTTTAAACGATTAGCTTTCTAAACAATTAGTTTTCTAAACAATCACTTTAGGGTTTTTTGGATAATACCTCTCAGGTAAGCTACTGATGTGTTCAAAAAAGCGAGTATCTTTATATGGAAATTTCATAAACCCTGAAATACCTAAACCATTAATCGTTGGTAATAAAGCAAGTAATTCTTTTAAGCATTGACCAAATTCTTCTTGTTTCTCATGGTTTAGTAACCGTAAATAACTATGTATTTTTAAATGGTTAGGCAACACTTCAAAAATAATACAACCAGTATGATGTATTAAGTTTAGCCTTGCTAATACTGCCATCATTTCATCAGGTAAATAGAGGTATTCATCGGGATCTTTACCATCTTCAAAATATGAATGTAAACGTGTTTCATCATCAAGTTCTGGCACATCACTCACTTCAAAAGGAATATATTGCCCTTCTTTTGCAATAAATGGTTTAGCGCGTTTTTTACGCTCAACATGTAAGGTGTTTCTTGCATTAAATAGACAGCTTTTAATAACACCAATTCTAAAAATTCCTTGCGCCAAGCTGACCATATTATTCACCGCGCTTTCAAAAGAGTCTTTTAAGCTGGGATCAAACAAACTCAAGTTTGAGTCAATATAAACACCGTCTTTCTCCCAGCGTATAGCCAAACCGCCAACGACAGGAAAGTTACCCAACCGACTTAAAGCGGCAATAAATGCTTTTTCGTTATCACCCATGCCCATTAAATAGTTTTTATAATATTTATCTAATTGTGCATCATCAATATTAGTTAATTGCTCTTTATCCGTAGACTCCCTTAAAAAAGACTTTCTTGAGCCATAAACAACAGTATCAATCTCCTCTCCTTTGGGTTTAATCCACACTGGAATTTTAGCAGGGCTTACATGCTGCGTAGGGGTTTTCGCTAACACTAATTGTCGTAATAAGTGGAGGTTATTAAAAAAATAATCGCCTGCTTGTGCACGTTGTTTTTCATCATCACTAAGCATCGCTGATAATATTTGCGCCAGCATTTTCGGCAACCCTAATGAGTTAGGTGTGATAACTTTTACGCCATAACGACATGACTGCCCTGACGCTAACGCATATAAAGTTGCTGCTAAACCTTGCTCATCAAACCGGGGCGATGATAAGCCACCATCAAGCTGTTCAGGACCAATAAAATACACATCGCCAAGGCGAGCATTACTATGTTGCAAATCACTACTCATTAAATCCATAACATTATTACTGGTGCTTTGCTTATCTACATCTAGTTGAGCAGTAACAGAAGAGCCCCAGTCAATTAATTGCACTTGCCCTGTTTCTTCTTCATAAACAATATTAGAAGGCTTGATATCACCGTGAACGATAGGCTTTTGTTGAATGTGATTTTTCGGTTCGCGAAGGTACACTAAAATATCAGCAAGCTGTAAAGCAATACTAATAATAAGTTCCGTAGGTAAAGGACCAACTCGATGCGACAACTGCTCTAGATCGATACCTGGCGCTCTGGTCATTTGCAAAATAGACTGACGTTTTATTTTTTGATAATCAATCACTTTTGGGATTTTAGGATGACTTAATTGCCCTTGTAATTCTGCTTCTTCAGCCAATCTATCTTGCACATGTTGCGGTAAATTAATTCTTGAAAATTTAAAAACTACATGATGAAGATCCCCCAGCAAATCAGGCTTAGTTGCTGAAAAAACAAAGCCGTAAGCTCCTTTGCCTAATAGCGCAACCTGTTGATAACCTAATTGTTTCAATTGCTGCTGACATAACTCAACCCATCGTTTTAATTTTGTTGCGTCTTTATGACTTAACAAGTAGATGGATTGCTCTTCAGCAATATAGAAATGTTGTAATTTTTTTGTGCTCACAAGCGTTATTATTTGTTAAACCGATTTGCTTCTTTATATTCTCATAACCTACCGACAAATATAGTAAACCACAAGCAATAACTCCTTGTTATTAGACATTACTAAAGTATGCAAACGGCTTATTTTATTTGATGTTCTCGTAACTTCATTGCAACTTTATTATGCGAAACCTCTAATCGCTCTGCGAGTTTTCGTGTCGTTGGATATAACGGGTATAGTTGCTTTAACAATTCTCGCTCAAATTCAGCCTGTGCTGTAGCCCAGTTTTGTTCTTCTGTCATGTTCGTTGTTGCTTTATAACCCGCTTGCAAGACTTTATCTAACTCCACTTTTAAGTTACTGGCACTAATAGTCCCACCTTTGTTTAAAGCAACTACACTAAAGAGCACATTTTGTAGTTGACGTATATTTCCTGGCCAAGCATATTGTTTCAATAATGAAATAGCGTCTGGTGTTAACTCAATAGTCATTGTGTCATTGGTGTGAGAACGCCCTACTTGTTTTATCGCATTTTGAATAAAAAAGTTAGCCAGTAGCGGGATATCAGAGACTCTATCACGCAATGCAGGTAAATTAAGGTTTAACACATTTAACCGATAAAAAAGATCTTCACGAAACTCTTGCTTTGATATTAGCTGTGCTAAATTTTGATGAGTAGCACTGATAATTCTAACATTGGCTTTTAACTCTTTAGTGCCGCCAACACGTCGATAAGTAAAGTCTTCCAAAAACCTTAATAGCTTAGCTTGCAAGTAACTCGACATTTCAGCAATTTCATCTAAAAATAAACTACCGCCATCAGCAAGTTCAATTAACCCTGGCTTTCCGCCCTTTTGCGCTCCTGTAAAAGCTCCGCTGGCATAACCAAATAATTCACTTTCTAATAAATGTTCAGGTAATGCCGCACAGTTAACCGCTAAAAAGGGGGCTTTTTCTCTTGGGCTCGCGTGGTGTATTGCTCTAGCGATTAACTCTTTACCTGTACCCGTTTCTCCGTTAATTAGCACTGGCAATGTTAATTCAGAAAAACGTTTACCTTGCTCTTTAATCACATTAATCGCACTAGAGTGACCAATAATGTTGTTAAAATCATGTTGCTGATGAGACTGCATCAATGATATTTGACGGCCCAATGTGTTCATAGTTCTCAGTACAACCACAGCGCCAGAAACTTGCTCAATAGCTTTCTTTTGCTCATTAACTCTAGAGGAGAAAACCGGTGTAATATCTGCTAAATAGCCTTTGCCATTAATAGTCACTGCATGACTACTTGCGTCTTTCGTAAAAAATGACTCATGCAATTGCTTTAAAAAATCTGTTAAGGGCTTACCAATATACTCAACCTGCTCAAGTTGGTTCATATTTGAAATATCTTGATGGTGGGCAATGAGAGTCTTGGTTGCCTGATTAATGGCTAAGATATTTCCCTGTTTATCAACATCAATTATTGGTTCAGGTATTTTATCTAACAATGCCTGTAAATGGTTTTCCCTTTGCTCACTTGGCATTAAAGGAATTTTAGTAACATTAATAATTCCATCAACAGAGCTAAGACATTGCTCTAAATACGCCAGCGATAAATTATCATGTTCAAGGTGGGCGTAGGTAAAACAACTGGTTATCTCAACAGCTTTTAAGTTCCATGTTTGTTTAGCAAATAACGATAGAATTTCTTGAGATATACCAAGCCTATCCGTCGATTCAATGGCTACTTTCATATTAACCTCTTCCCTATTTCTGTCTCAGTTAAAGTAGACGTGTACCAATAATATTACTAAGTAATATTTTTATTACAGCTATAATACCCTATTATCGTTAGCATTAAAGAGATTAAAATGAAATATTACAATTAACGCACCAACCTGTAATATAATTAGTACAAAAATATCTTACCAAATCTTCTTAAACTGAAAAATAAAAACAATTAACCTTAAAAAACAATAATTTATAAACATGGCAACATAATTGCTCTACTTGCTCTTAATTACATTATTAAATTAACCGTTAGTCCTAGTACGCTTAGTTTGCACATTAAATACTTGCAAACAATATCAAGCCAAAAGTACATAAGTTAATCAGTAAACTAAACAGAATAACTCAATCAAAAACAATAAAAATCATCAACTTACGCAAGAGAACTTTTATGACTAAATATACCAGCAAGCACATTGAAACTAATGCTATTCATGCAGGAAGAATTAATGATGAACAATTTGGTTCATTAGCGACTCCTTTATATCAAACCTCAACATTTATATTTGATGATGCTCAACAAGGTGGAGATAGGTTTGCCGGTGAAAGTGAAGGCTATATTTACACTAGGTTAGGAAACCCTACAACTCGACAGCTAGAAAAACGTGTCGCAGCCATGGAAGGAATGGATGATGCTGCTGCAACAGCAACAGGGATGGCTGCGGTTTCTGCGGCATTACTGACTAACCTTCAGTCAGGCGATCATATGATTTCATCAAAAGCTGTTTACGGCTGCTCATATGCACTTATGAGCCATATGCTGAAAAAATTCAATATTGAAGTTAGCTTTGTTGATATGACCAACCCAGAAAATATAAGCGCGGCAGTAAAAGAAAATACTAAGCTTATCTTTCTAGAAACCCCGATTAACCCAAACCTTGTTGTACTCGATTTAGCAAGTATCTGTTCTATCGCTAAAAAGCATAATTTACTCTCAGTTGTTGACAACACCTTTTTAACGCCAGTGCTTCAACAGCCAGTGAAATTTGGTGCCGATATTGTCATTCATAGTGCTACTAAATATCTAAATGGTCATGGTGATGTTGTGGCAGGTATTGTTTGCAGTAGCTTTGAGATGATCAATGAAATCAAAATGACCGCCTTAAAAGATATAGGCGGTACAATTAGCCCGCATGATGCTTGGCTTATTATGCGTGGTTTGAAAACATTACCAATACGCATGGATCGCCATTGCAGCAACGCGCAAACTGTTGCTGAATTTTTAGAAAGCCACCCTAATGTTGCAACGGTGTATTACCCAGGTTTAAAAAGTCACCCAGGAAACAAGTTTATAGGTGAGCAAATGAAAGCAGCGGGTGGTGTTATTGCGTTTGAGCTTAATACTGATTTAACAGGTGGCAGTGATTTTATTAACCGAATGAACTTGTTTTCTATCGCAGTTAGTTTAGGTGATGCAGAATCGTTAATACAACATCCTGCTTCGATGACACATTCCCCCTATACACCAGAAGAACGCCAAGATGCAGGGATAAGTGATAGCTTAATTCGTATTTCAGTGGGTCTTGAAAATGTTGAAGACTTAGTGACAGACTTGAAGCAGTCTCTTGATTTAATTAAAGTAAAAGCAGTATTTAATGTAAAAACGCCTTCATCTGTAGATACTGACAGCAGCAAACAAACAGTTGATACATTGTAATACCAATCCGTATGAAAAAGCTCAGCTACTGAGAAGCTGAGCTTTGTCTAGTTAACCTCTACCTTAAAATCGCGCTAAACTGTTACTTATTACCTATTACCTATAACGTTTAACTGGCAATAATAACGGATAATCCTGGTAATAACTTTTCTTTAAGTGTGGCTAATTCAGCATCACTGTATGGTTTTAGCGGTAGTTGTCCCCAAATAGGCTTTGGCCATGAAACATCTGTTGTATAACGAACAACATGATGAACATGTAACTGTTCAACAACATTACCCAGCGCTGCAACATTCATTTTATCGCCGTTAAATACTTGCATCAGCAACTCGCTAATTAAGCTTGACTCATTTTGCAGTTGCTGCTGCTGTTGCCAGTTTAATTGATAGGCATCTTTTATATTATTGACCTTAGGCACCAATATAAACCAAGGGTACTGACTATCGTTGCATAATAGTAATTTAGATAACGGTAATTCAGCTATTGTTATACAGTCTTGCTGTAATTGTGCGTGTAAAATAAAATCATCATCTATCAGTAACTCTTGCTCGTCATTCTGTTCAATGGTTGAATCTGTCATCTTATTACCTTTTATTTTTACGTCCCCTGCCGCGTGCTAATTTTTTAGCTTCTCGTGCAGCAATACGTTTTTCTTCCAGTTCAGCGAAGTGAATGTTTTCTTTATTAATCATTTCTGGTAATTCAAATGACAATGCACCTAACGTCTTGTCTCGGATTTCATTAATTAAGATCACCGACGCTTTATGTAAATCAACTCTGCCACCACTTTTAACACAGCCTCTTACGCGACCTAGCGCTTCAATTAACTCTTCTTCATGTTCTGGTAGCTCTTTAAGCTTGTAACGTTCTAGTAAACGTTCAGGGTATATCTCTAACAAATATTCAGCAGCAAAATACGCTATTTCATCATGGTCAAATGCGGTATCTTTTACAGCCCCAGAAACAGCTAAGCGATAACCACTATTTTCATTGGCTATTTTTGGCCAAAGCATTCCTGGTGTATCAAATAAATATAGCCCTTCTTCTAACCTGATCCTTTGCTGTCCTTTAGTTACGGCAGGCTCGTTACCTACTTTCGCTTTCGCTTTACCAACCAAAGTATTGATCAATGTTGATTTACCAACGTTTGGAATACCCATGATCACGGCATTTATTTGTTTACCTGGCTCATCTTTATTCGGCACTAACTTACGAATTAAAGTAGGAATAGTTTTCGCAATACTTGGATTCTCTGTCGTTAACGCAATGGCTTTAACATTGTGTTGTGATTCTAAATAATCTAACCAAACTTGAGTAATTTTAGGATCAGCTAAATCACTTTTATTTAAAATTTTAATTAGCGGTTTATCACCGCGTATTTCGGTGATCATCGGGTTTTCACTACTGAAAGGGAGTCGCGCGTCACATACTTCAATTACCACGTCAATTTGCGGTAATATTTCTTTAATTTCTTTTTGCGCTTTATGCATGTGGCCTGGAAACCAGTTAATCGCCATGATATTCCTAATGAACAAAGGGAGAGTTGGCGCAATTTTAGCGTTAAAAAGCACAAAAATAAATAACTCTATTACGTTGGCTAACTATTGAGCTGCCTTATTTTATATTGGCTAGGGCTATAACCGTAAAATAGCTTAAAGCAGCGACTAAAGTGACTTGTATTTATAAAACCTAATTCAAAGCAGCATTGTGTTACTGTTTTGCCAGCCTTTAACAAGTTTGCCGCTTTATATAAACGCCTTTGCTGCTGAAAGGCAATTGGGCTACACCCCATGTGCTGCTTAAAGTCATTAAAAAACTTAGTTCTACTCATGCAAGCTAAGCGTGCTAAAAAATCAATATCAAGATGTTCACTTAGATGTTGCTCTATATAATTAACTACGGCACTCAAGCCATTAATTTCAGGCTCTTTTTGACAGAACGATAATAGAAATTCTCGAGTTTGATGATGTAATAAGCGTATAACCAGTTCAGAAACAGCTAATGAAATCATCGCACTACGCTCACTATGATTCTCGCCATATATTTGCACAATACGATTTAAAACCGCTTGTGTTTGAGTATTGTGGTGTGTATGAACAAGGTTATGCTGATATTGCCAATGACCAAAAGTTTGATCGAGTGATTGCTGCGCATTAAGTGAGTCAGCAACTTGGTTTACCCTATCTTTAGAGATCTCAATCGCTAAACAGGTTGTCGGTTGAGATAACTTTGCTGTTGGAAAGTCTATTTCAACTTGGCTATTGGGAGTCATAATAAATGACTCGTGCGGCAGGAAATCACTGTCGAAATTTTCTGTATTACTGTGCATGACTTTTTTACCTGTCACCATGGCGCAAAACAATAACTGATCCGATTTCAACTGAACTCTATCGGCTTTTTGGTAAGTATCATAAATACTTAACTCTGATTCAGGGCCCGCAAAGCTTATTTTATTTTCAACTAAAACTTGAGGAGTATTTCTCGTTTTATCAATAACCTGAGTAATCATACTTATGTCTTCCATGGAGGTTGATTCACTTTCTGAACTAGCAGACAAGTATTTTGAATTTACAGCACAGTTAAAAGAACAGTAATTGTCTAAGGTTAACTTTGTTGCCTTAAACCAACTAAAAAATAACCAATAAAAAAGAAAAATTCAACGAAAATTGTATTGAGGAAGGATTATGATTTATACCACGCCAGGTACAGAAGGTGCTGTAATTAACTTTAAAACACGCTATCAAAACTTTATTGGTGGCCAATGGGTAGAGCCACAAAATGGAAAGTATTTCGACAATGTAAGCCCTGTAAATGGCAAACCGTTTTGTCAAATACCACAATCAGACAGGCAAGATATTGAGCTAGCATTAGACGCCGCCCATAAAGCTAAAGATGCATGGGGGACGACTTCTGTTACCGAGCGTTCAAATATATTATTAAAAATTGCCGATCGAATTGAACAAAACCTAGAACTACTCGCAGTAGCCGAAACATGGGATAACGGTAAAGCCGTTCGTGAAACCTTAGCAGCAGATGTACCTTTAGCAGTCGATCATTTTCGATATTTTGCAGGTTGTTTACGTGCGCAAGAAGGCTCAATTGGTGAAATAGATGAAATGACTGTTTCTTATCACTACCATGAACCATTGGGTGTGGTTGGACAAATTATTCCTTGGAACTTCCCTTTGCTGATGGCTGCATGGAAACTTGCACCAGCATTAGCGGCAGGCAATTGTATTGTATTAAAACCCGCTGAACAAACGCCAGCGTCAATACTTATTTTAATGGAACTTATTGAAGACTTACTACCTGCAGGTGTGCTAAACATTGTAAACGGCTTTGGTGCTGAAGCAGGTCAAGCACTTGCCACCAGTAAACGTATTGCCAAAATAGCTTTTACCGGTTCAACGCCTGTCGGATCTCATATTTTAAAATGCGCTGCTGAAAATATAATACCGTCTACAGTCGAGCTAGGAGGAAAATCTCCAAACATTTTCTTTAATGATGTTCTTGAGCAAGAAGATGAATATTTAAGTAAATGCATCGAAGGAGCAGTACTGGCTTACTTTAACCAAGGTGAAGTATGTACCTGCCCATCTCGTTTACTTATTCAAGAAGACGCCTATCCCAAATTTATTGAAATGGTTATTGAACGAACAAAAGCCATTAAACGTGGTAACCCCTTAGATACCGATACTATGGTGGGGGCACAAGCGTCACAAGAGCAATTTGATAAGATACTTTCATACATTGATATTGGTAAAAAAGAAGGCGCGCAATTATTAATGGGCGGCGATGTTGAGCAAGTTAGCGCTGAATTTAATAGCGGCTTTTATATTCAACCCACCTTATTAAAAGGTGATAATGACATGCGGGTGTTCCAAGAAGAGATTTTTGGCCCTGTTATTTCGGTTACTACTTTTAAGGATGAAGCCCATGCTCTTGAAATAGCGAACAGTTCGGAGTTTGGTTTAGGTGCAGGAGTTTGGACTAGAGATACCAATCTTGCCTATAGAATGGGAAGAAAAATACAAGCAGGTAGAGTTTGGACTAATTGCTATCATATGTACCCTGCTCATGCTGCTTTTGGCGGCTATAAAAAATCGGGTGTTGGTCGAGAAACACACAAAATGGCACTTGAGCACTATCAACAAACCAAAAACGTATTAACGAGTTATGATGTAAACCCATTAGGATTTTTTTAGCTGACTTAACATCACGTTGATATACTAAAACGCGAGAAGGCATTGTCTTACTCGCGTTTTTTCTGGCTAAACCATTCAGAATTGATGATAATAAAAATTCTTTTTGTTTAGAGTAATCATTAGTTTTCATGAGTAAAAAATTTTACGTCGTTTGGAAAGGCGCCAAAACAGGCATTTTCACTAGTTGGCCAGAAGTTCAAAAGTATACCGCTGGGCGATCTGATGCCCAATTCATGGGGTTTGAATCAAAGCAAGCCGCTGAATCTGCTTTTGCTTCAACTTATACTAAAGCATTAATGCAACGTTCATTACAAAATGGCGGCGCTAAGAAAGCTCCAGCTAAGAAAGCCATGGCAAAAGCAACACAAGATAATGTCGCTGCTGATATTGAAATTTATTGTGATGGCGCATGTTCACCAAATCCTGGAAAATCAGGTACGGGGTTAGCCGTTTATGAAAGATCTAATAATACATTATCTTTAACGGCACTATATTATGGCTTATACCAAGAAATGGGCACCAATAATACTGCCGAATTAAATGGTTTATTATCTGCTTTTAAACTAACTCAACACATTTTAAATAACGCTTCAACACCAAAGAAAGTGATGATTTTATCTGATTCAAAATACTCAATTGATTGCATCACTAAGTGGGCAAAAGGTTGGCAAGCAAAAGGTTGGACTCGAGGTAAAGGCGAAGAGATTAAAAACCTTGAAACAATTAAAACCTGCTACACCTTATACCAAAAATTGAAAAGTAACATCAGTATTGCTCATGTTAAAGGTCATGCTGATATAGAGGGAAATGAGCTTTCTGATCGTATGGCAGTACTCGCTAGAAAAGAGAAACAAGTTAAGCTCACACCCTATACTGGCGAACTCAACATTAAAAAAATTCTCGCTATGGAATCAGGTTAACCGTGCTAAGTTATATATTTATCGTTTTAGCATTACTGCTATGCACATCATTACTGTTAACAAAAATATTCAGCTTACCGCGCAATATTAGCTTACTCTTTATTGCGCAGCCTCTTGTTGGATGTTCAGCCCCTATTATTGTTTTTATTGGCGGTATTTTATCTAGCCAGATGGCTAGTGATCCTTCTATGGCAACCTTACCCATTACCTTAATGATTCTTGGTGTGGCATCAGCCTCTATTCCTGCTGCTATGTTAGCAAAACGAAAAGGCAGAAAGTTTGCCATTTTAACCGGGTTGAGTTGCTCTTTAAGCGCCGCTTTTTTAGCTGCCTTAGCCGCTTATCAACTTAACTTTACATTATTTGCGATCGCCAGCTTAATGTTTGGTATCGGTGGTGCTTTCACTCATCAACTACGTTTCGCTGCAATTGAAAGTAGCGCTAGCAGCAATGATATTCCCAAAGTATTGTCTATATTAATGTTAAGCGGTGTATTCGCAGCATTTCTGGGCCCTGAAACCGCGGTAGCGGCTAAAGAATGGATAGCATCGCCTCATGGCTATGTAGGCTCATTCTTACTCCTTGCATTGCTTATTTCCTCTGCCATGCTACTAATAACTTTCTTCAAAAACCCAAGCATTAACCATGAAGAAACCACTGGCGAAGCTAGACCATTATCTGCCATTCTTAGCCAACCAATTTTTATAGTGTCAATATGTTCAGCGACTATCGGTTATGCGTTGATGAGCTATTTAATGACGGCGACTCCATTAAGCATGCACCATATGCAAGGACACAGCTTGCACGATACAAAATGGGTTATCCAAAGCCATATTGCTGCCATGTATATTCCCTCATTATTTGCACCTTGGTTAATTAAGAAATTCGCGCTGAAAGGTATCTTAGTTCTTGGAACATTAATCTACAGTGTTGTAGCAATAGTTGCTCTTTCGGGGCAGCATGTTATGCATTATTGGTGGGCACTAATGCTGCTAGGGGTTGGTTGGAATTTTTTATTCTTAACTGGAACCTCACTGCTTCCGCAAAGTTATCAAGCCACTGAAAGGCATAAAGTACAAGCAACAAATGATTTTATTCTTTTTGGTTTTCAAGCACTAGCTTCACTGATGGCAGGTTGGGTTTTGTTTAGTGCTGGCTGGCAATGGGTTGTATTATCTAGCCTACCCTTTATTATTATTCTATATTTTGTTGCTGGCTATTACTGTTTTAGTAAATCAACACAAATGACAAATAAACCCACTCACAATTAAAGGAGTAAATTATGAGCAATGGCGTGATGGTTATTGTTTTGGTATCTGTTATTTTTGGTGTGCTTTATGAAATGTATAAAAAGCATTTAGAATTTAAAAGCAAAACACTTAAATATAATCAAAATAATGATGAGCATAACAACGAATTAAAGCACCAAGTAGCGCAATTAACAAAACGAGTGCAAACGCTAGAAAAAATTGTGACTGATGAAGGGTATCAAGTCCAAAAAGATATCAACAACTTATAGCAATAAAAGCCATTATTCTATGAAGCTTATAATGAAGACAGCGTTTGATAACCTCAGGTTGAGTCCATTTCATAGTTATGAAACAGACACTAATGGTGATAAACAAGTCGTTAAGATTTACTGTGGTGAATTACTCATTGCGAAAAAAGTAAAATTAAAAAAGTCTATTCGTTATTTCGGTGTGAAAAATTACCAAGAATATTTATCACCAGAGACAAGCGAATAAAAAGATCTACCTTTCTTAGGGCGGATTAACCTTTGTTGATACTACTTTTTCAGCATTGATTTTAGATCGGCAAACGGGTTATACGTAGCAGTATCTTGATTGGTTTCACCCGCTTTGACTTCTGTTTGGTATTGAGCATGTTCAGTATATTTAGCATGCTCATTATCATGACAATAAATACACAATAACTCCCAGTTACTGCCATCATTAGGGTTATTAGTATGATCATGATCCATATGATGAACCGTTAGCTCTTTAATATTTGAATACTCAAACTCACGGGCACAACGGCCACAAACCCACGGAAATAATTTTAATGCGCGGTCACGATAACCTTTTTCTTGTTGCTTGTAGTGGGCACTCGTGCCAAAACGATCTGAAGACATATGCTAACTTTACATTCTTAAAAATTGTAGTGTATTGCTAAGCCATTTAGATAGCAATAAGTGCTAAAGATAATTAATCATCCAATGTATTAATTTCACTCTCTGTTTGCTTAGATAATAAAGCCATTGTTTTGCCATGAGGTATGGGTAGGCGGGTTTTTGGATCAACTTGGACAAAAACAATATCATCAGCTAGACAAATTGTTTTTTTCGTGGCTTTATTTCTAACTAAGCAAGTAATCGTAATTGAAGTTCTACCTACTTTTTTTGTTTCTAAACCAAACTCAACTACATCACCTTGTAACGCTGCCGATTCAAAACTAATTTCGCCAATGTGTTTAGTTACTAAGCAATTCGTTTCTAATTTACAAATGGCATAAATAGCCGCTTCTTCGTCAATCCACTCTAATGCTCTGCCTCCAAATAAAGAGTTGGCATAGTTCAAATCATTTGGCATAACGAGTCGTCTAGAAAGAAAGCGCATAATAAACCTTTATTAATAATAAATTAATGTAATAACCTGAGCTTAGGTTATGAAGTTCTATTATAGCAACCTACATTTTTAGAGCCAATACTCTAGCTCTAAATATATTTACGAAAACATCTTCTTCAAGCTATCAGCAAACTCAACAAATTTTTCTTTCATGCTTCGCTTAATTTCAATATCAACACCGCTGAATATTGATAGCCCTTCAATAATAATTGTCGGTGCATTGGTGTTTGCGTTAGTGGCTACCTCATTATCAATGCTACCAAAAATACAAAAAGCCTTTGATATAACATTTACATTTTCAGGCACATAAATATTGTCGCCACTAAATAAGCTAAATATTTTTATGCGTACAATATCCTGACAAAATTGTGCATGTGTTAAATCTATTTCTGTGCCACTGAATATACTAAAATACCTTAACTCTTTTGGAAGTTTAAACGCTCCTGAACGAGTGCTGCCGCTAAAGATATTGATCATATAATCTACATCTTCAGTCTCTTCTTGTCTGAAGTTGGGCGTCATATCTTGCTTCTTACTTTCAACAAATGCTTTATCAACTGCTAGCGGTAAATCTTGAGTTAACTCTTTAAGCTCCTTATTGCATTGAAATTCCATCGCTTGGTCTAAACGTCTTTCAAAGGCTTGATAAGATAACTCGCCATGACTGTAGTTCATAATTAATTGATCGATCACTTCACTACGTACTGTTTCTACAGGTCTATCTTCAAGAATAACTGACATTGATAATTCCTTTTTAAAAATATTAATAAATTAACTCTCTAGAGCCTATAAGAATAAGCAAACAACACACCAAAAATTAAAAACCATTATTAACAACAAGTTAGCAATATAGTATATGTAGTATTTCGTTAAAATAACAAAAAAATAGTTTTTTTAACCAGAAAGAAATGGCTATTTATTTAACTTTTATCAAGGTAAACAAAGAAAAGAAGTAAAAGAGAAGCCATTTGATAGGATGAGCTAAAGGGTGCGAATTTTAACCGCAGGGTTTCCTGCATAAAAAGAGTTAGCATCTACGTTTTTAGTAACGACACTGCCTGCACCAATGACGCTATTTTCTCCAATGGTAACGCCAGCAAGTACAATAACACCAGCACTTAACCAGACATTCTTTTGTAGGGTAATCCCTTGTGCATAATTGTACTTATGTAATTCTCTTTGCTTAGGAGCCATATCATGACTTACCGCTAAAAGCTGAACATTGGGTCCTATTAAACAATCATCGCCAATAATAATGGCGCCACTATCTTCTTTCTCTTCTTTCTCTTCTTTGTCTTCTTCGCTTAATGGCTGTTCTAGCTCGCTAATATTATTACTGTCGATGAAGATACAATTTGTATTAATGAAAACCCTATCACCCAAGTAAATATTTTCAGCATAGTCACAATGAAAACCTGCTTCAATGTATACCTGTTCTCCACATTGACTAAACAATGATTTTAACCGCTTTAAATTACCTTTACTTGGGCTTTTACTAAAGAGCCGACATACTTCATGCACAGTTTTTCGCTGTGATCTTAACTCTGGAGTTAAACTGTCGAAGGCTCGTTTCATACGTTACCTATTTCGTTATCTTAAATTAAGCATTATTTGTTAATGTAAGGCACCAGTAAAAGGTAAGCTTGCACAAATTTCGCCTTCAGCAATTAAAAGCTCTTCTAAACGGTTATCCACTTCTTCTTTATCGAAATACTCGTATGAAAGTTCTACAAAAAGGTTTTTATGTTTCTCTTCAGATTTAGCGATAGCCATGTAAAAATCTTTATCTTTACCTTCAGGTAAGGCTTTTGACACTAAATAAAAACGCTCATAACCTCTTGCTTCAATAACTGCGGCTACTAACAATCGATCAAGAAAAAATTCATTTCGACCATTTCTACATTGTGCTCGAATCTGCTTGATGTAACTATCTTTGGTATCGTCTCTTAATTTAACGTCACGCGCAGTTAACAATTTTAAAACTTGTTTAAAATGAATTAACTCTTCAATCGCTAAGTCTGTCATCGCTCGCACTAATTTGGTTCTATCTTGGTAATGAGATAACAAAGAAACAGCCATCACTGAAGCTTTTTTCTCAGCCGCAGCGTGATCTTGTAAAAAGAAATCAAAATTAGCCAGTACTGCTTCAGTCCAACCGTGTGGCGTATCAAATTTTAAATCAAACATAATTATCTAAATAAAGAAGAAAAGAGCTGAATTTTACCTATAAATAGTCCGCTTAAAAAGTAATTTTTATGTGCTTAACTATTATTTTACCCTTTGTTATTCAAAGAGCACTTTGTCCACTCTGCCATTGGTAGTTGATTCTATCTTTAGAGGGTGCTTAATCTCTTGCCAAGCTCTAACTTTTCCAGCGATATTAATTTTAAAAAAATCATTTTTTTCAGAGTGCTCAGGCTTAATACCTAGAAAAGCTAACAACTTATTAAAACTTGCCTTTTCACTGATATTTATTGATAAAAGATCGGATTCTCTACCTGAAAAATATTGTACTACTTCATTATAATGGCGATTATAACAATCCAATAAAAAGTCATCACTTTCGATATTTTCAAGAGTAAGTGGCGAGAATACCTCATTATAACAACGTTTCATTATTGGGTTATAACCACCATCTTCACGTTGTAAATTAGTATACATACGTTGCAATAGTTGCTTTATTGAAGGCACCCAAAGTTTAGCTTCGCGTTCAAGGTATATAAATTTACTACCTGGAAATTTAGCATCTATTGTTTGGTAATCACAAAAAATAGGCGTGTCAGCGATAACTTGTGCTTGTTGAAAAGAGGCTTGTGTAAATGTGGTATGTGCGGTTTTAAAGCCTAGTTCTAACATAGCCAAACAGATGCTTGTTGTTGACGTACGAGGTAAACCAATAATAAAGATTTTTCCTTGAAAAGGGGAAGATATAGACAATGTAATTCACTACTTAAGCGGATAATAAAAAACTGATTATAAACCTTAGTCTAATTGACACAAATCAAAAACTGCTTAAATTGGTAAGCCATACTAAAGCTAATAATGATTAGCAATTTGTTAAGGCAACTTATGACCATAGAATATCAAGAGTATGACAACATAAAGTGGGAAAAGTATTTAAAGTCAGGCAACAGAATATTTATTGGCTCAGGCGCCGCTGTACCTAATGCTTTAATTGATAATTTAATTGAAAACAGTGAAAAATTTCATGATATAGAAACCGTACATATTCTGACTTTATCAGAGAATGTTTGGGCAAAGCCTGAACATAAAGATTTATTCAAAGTGAATAGCTTATTTATTGGTGGCAAAAACATTCGCGAAGCAATCGCTGAAGGCCGTGGCGATTACACACCTTGTTTTATTTCTGATGTTCCTCGTTTATTTAACGAAAATAGCCTACCACTTGATGTTGCTTTAATTATGGTAAGCCCGCCTGACGAATATGGATACTGCTCTTTAGGTGTCAGTGTCGATATTGTTTCTGCTGCAGTTAAATCAGCAAAATACGTTATCGCACAAATAAACCCAAAAATGCCAAGAACCAATGGCCACAGCTTTGTTCATTTAAATCAAATAACTGCATGGATGAATGTTGAACAAACATTACCGCAATTTATTCCACCTGAAGTTGATAGACGGACAGAACAAATTGGTCAGTATGTTTCAATGTTGGTCGAAAATGGTTCAACCTTACAAATTGGTATAGGTAAAATACCTGAAGCGGTTTTACGTTATTTAGCCAACCATAAAGATCTTGGCATTCACAGTGAAATGATTTCTGATGGTGTTATTGATTTAATGCTTAAAGGAGTCATTAACAACCGTAAGAAAACGTATCATAAAGGGAAAGCGGTTGTTACCTATTGTATAGGCAGTCAAAAAGTCTATGACTTTGTCGATGGCAATCCTCACATAGAGTTCTACCCGTCAGAACACATTAATTCACCTGCTAAAATCGCTAAAAATGACAATATGGTATCTATCAACAGCGCCATTGAGGTTGATTTAACAGGTCAAGTTGTCTCAGATTCTATTGGTTATCAATTTTATAGCGGTATAGGTGGTCAAGTTGATTTTGTTCGAGGTGCTTCGCTAAGCCATGGAGGTAAAGCTATAATTGCACTGCCCTCCACCACAAAAGACGGTAAAATATCTCGAATAGTTCCACATATTACTGAAGGTGGGGGTGTCGTTACCTCAAGAGGTCATGTTGCCTATGTTGTTACTGAGTTTGGTATTGCTTCTTTGCAAGGCAAGAGTATTAGAGAACGAGCACTAGAGTTAATTCGTATTTCACACCCTAAATTTAGGGATAAATTATTAGCAGATGTTCGTAAACAGTATTGGGTGCCTGAATATCAAGAAAGCTCGCCAAGCTCTGTACCTGAACTTGGCGCAGTTGAGATGAAAAAGTTTACTTTCAAAGAGGTTAACTATACCTTACGTCCCTTAGCGCCTGCAGATGAAAGAAAGCTACAAGAGTTTTTTTATTCTCATAATAAAGAAACACTTATCATGAGGTATAATCATCACGTCACGCAAATGACAAGAGAGAAATCATGTAACCTTGTCAGTGTCAATCAACACAGCGACTTAGCGCTTTGCTTCACCAAAAAAGATTATTTAGGTGAAGTAATACAAGCAGTAGCGCGTTATTATTTTATTGAAAGCACTAATTCAGGTGAAGTAGCCTTTGTCATCAAAGAAAGTTTACGAGGCATGGGAATGGCTAGCACTTTACTGGGTGAAATGATTGCCATCGCCAAAATTAGAAAACTTGATAGTTTAGTGGCTTGTGTAAGAAGAGATAATGCTTCAATGCTAAAAGTATTTGAAAAAGCGGGTTTTATCAGACAACCTAGCGACGACTTTGATGAAGTGAGTTTAAAATTACCTTTAACAGCTGATGACGATTCATCATCAGCTAATTAAAAACAAAAAGTAAGAGAGTATTTATGCCCGTTGGAATTATAGGTCACTATCGCTGTGGTGAACATGACATGGGTGAGCATCACCCTGAAAATGGCAAACGCCTAACGGCAATATCAGATCAGCTGATCCGTAGTGGTTTAGACTATGTTGTTCGCCAATTTGATGCTAACCCCATTGATAAGTCTTTATTTACGCTTGCACATACTCAAGAGTACGTCGATTCTGTTATAGATAATGCCCCCGATGAAGGTACATTTGTTGTGGGTGAAGACACAGTGATGAATGCCAAAACATTACCAGCAATATTACTTTCAGCGGGTGCTGCCATTGATGCAGTAGATCTTATTATGGACGGTACATTAAGCTCCGCTTTTTGTGCCACTAGACCACCAGGTCATCATGCAGAACATGATAAAGGCATGGGCTTTTGTTTTTTTAATAACGTTGCTGTAGCTGCGGCTTATGCTAAAAAAAAGTACCAATTAAAACGCGTCGCTATTGTTGATTTTGATGTCCATCACGGAAATGGCACAGAAGACATAGTAAGAAACAAGTTTAAGGATGATTCAGGTTACTTATTCTGCTCTAGTTATCAGTATCCTTTCTATCCTTTTGAGATGCAAGAAAGTGATACCCCGCCTATAATCAATACCCCGCTAGCTGCAACAACCAAAGGGGCAGATTTTAGAAAAGCCATTTCTGAACATTGGCTACCAGCCCTGAAAAAGTTTAAACCCGATATTATTTTTATTTCAGCAGGATTTGATGCGCATATAGAAGACGACATGTCACAGGTGAGCTTAACAGAAGCTGATTATCGTTGGGTCACAGATGAGTTAAAAACAATCGCCAATGAATACTCTCAAGGGAGAATAGTGTCTGTGCTTGAAGGCGGATACTCCCTCAGTGCTCTGGGTCGCAGTGTTGTTGCTCATATCAATGGTTTAATTGGTAATTAAAGCGTATCAACAACAACAACTCGAATTATGCTTTTTTAGACGACAATTAAATTATTTAAATATGAAGTTAGACTAATTCAATAGGTGGATGTATGCTCATAACTACCACTTGTTGAAAGTTTATGTCTATGAGTTTAAAAATAATTATTAACGGATTAACCAGTCTGGCATTACTTTTCTGCTTACCACTTTTGGCGCAAACCACCTTAACGATACATAATCAACATAATCAAGCATTAAAAAATGCTGTCATCGAAATTCAAACACAGATAGCAGCCAAAACCGCTGTGGTAACCACTGAGCCGCTTATTATGGATCAAGTCAATAAATCCTTTGTCCCAGAAGTATTGATTGTCCCCCAGCATAGTGCAGTCGCTTTTCCTAACAGTGACGATATTCGCCACCATGTTTATTCATTTTCCTCGACAAAAACATTTGAATTAAAGTTATATGCAAACAAACCGAAAGACCCCATCCTTTTTGACCAACATGGTATTGTGGTCCTTGGGTGCAATATTCATGATGCCATGGTGGGCTATATTTACGTGACCAATAATCCATATACCTATTTAACCGACGAAAAAGGACAAGTTCAGCTACCGATACCAGCAACTGAGATAGAAAAGATTGATGTTTGGCATGCTAATACCACTGGGGATATCAATAGTCGTCAATCATTTTCCTCCTTCGCGACCAAAACAGAGCTAAAACTACAATTACCAACACAACAACCAAAACAACGTGATAGCTTCGAAGACGTTTTTCATCATGCTCAATAGATACAGTTTTAAAGCGCAAATCACCTGGCTTTCAACCAGCTTAATCTTGTTAACCGTTATCTCATTAACGGCAAGTTATTGGCTTCGTATAACTGAATATGCAGAAAGCCAAGTAAAAAACCAACTCTTGTTTGCTGAAAATGTTTTAAATCAGAACTTGGTCTCTCAAGAGAAAATGCTAACGACAGCAGCCAGAGTGTTAGCAGCTGATTTTGGTTTTAAACAAGCGGTTGCTAGTCGAGATAGCAACACTATCAACAGTGTCTTATTAAACCACGGTGAGCGTATCAATGCCGATTTAATGATGCTAATTGATGTCGATGGTCAGTTAGTTTCAACTAGTGCCAGCAAACCCCTTGAAAATGCCTTGATTGAAGACAGCATTAAATCCTTGCCGTTAATCGATGTTCACGCGCAGTTTTTAAGTATTGATAATTTTGTTTATCAAGTCATTGTTGTCCCCGTTAAAGCGCCTAGAACCATAGGTTATTCAGTCATTGGTTTTGAAGTGAATAAGGCCTCGCTATTACAATTAAAAGAACTGATTTTATTAGATATTTCACTAATTAAGGGAACAGTTCTTATGACCTCAACTATGGTTGAGCAAATCCCTGGTACACAATTATTATCGCAAGCAACGTCGCCACCAAGTAATTTACTCTGGTCAAGAGATGATTTTTATCATCAAGTCAGGCCGCTGGCTGATTCTAACGAAATCAATGTCATATTATCCGCTCCATTAGCTAAATATCACCGGGACTTTTACCAATTAGTTTATTCCATTTTAGTGATAGCGCTTTTTGTGATATTCATTGCAATCGCCTTATCTAAATTACTCTCACGAGGCATGGCAAAACCACTACATAGCTTAATGAAGCTAACCGAGCGTGTCGGTCGTGGTGATCTTAATGTACCTAAATTAACGACCGATTTACCCGTAGAATTTAGTGAGTTATACCAAAGTTTCTCAGTCATGGGCGCCGCTATAAAAAGTCGTGAAAAGGAAATTAAATTTCAGGCCGAAAGAGATATGCTCACGGGCTTATATAACCGACAGAAAATTTTACAGCAAGTCACTAAGTCAATGAATGAAAAGCAAAAGCTCTCGCTCATTGCTTTTAATATAAAAGGTTTTAAAGCACTTAATGATACCATTGGCCTTATTAACGGTGACAATATTCTTAAAGTTCTGGCTCAGCGAATAAGCCAGTATTTAAAACCAATTGATGGTATCAGTGTTAATGTCAAAGGCATCGCACGATTAAATGCTGATGAGTTTTTATTGGTGCTTGAACAATTAAACAAAACACAAATCAATCACTTTCTTGAACATTTATTATTAGAGCTAAACCGCCCCTATTGGATCAATGACATCAAAATCACCATAGCGCTTTCTTTTGGTGTGGTTTTGTCCGAAGATAATAATGATGATGCAGAGTGTTTACTGCGTCGTGCCTCCATGACTGTTGCAGCGGCAAATCAAGATCAAAGTCAAATTCGCTTTTATCAAACTGGTGAAGATGAAGCCTATCTAAATAAATTAGCCTTAATTGATGAATTAAAATCAGCGTTAGAGCAACCAGAAAGTCCTATGTTTATGGTATATCAGCCAAAATTAAATATTAAAACTGGAAAAATAGATAAATTAGAGGCATTAATACGATGGATAAACCTTAAAGGAGAGTTTGTTAACCCTGAATTATTTATCGACTTAGCCGAAAAATCAGGCTTAATTGTCAACTTAACACGCTGGGTAATTCTGCAAGTTGTCATACAAATTAAAAGTTGGGTTAACCAAGGTTACCAGTTTAAAGTATCCATTAACTTATCGGCACAAGACATTCAACATGACACGTTTGTAGAATATTTATTAGATACGCTTTCCGCCCATCAAGTTACTCCTGAGTCTATTACTTTAGAGCTTACGGAAAGAGATTTAGCTGAAAATGAAAGCTTAGTCATAACACGGCTAACCTATTTAAAATCACTAGGATTTCAAATATCCGTAGATGATTATGGCATTGGCCAATCATCCTTAGCAAAACTAAAGCAATTACCCGTAGATGAATTAAAAATTGATAAAGAGTTCATTTTAAACTTAGATTCAAATAAACAAGATCAAGACATTACCTCATCAACCATACTGCTAGGACACAAGTTAGGATTAAGCGTTGTCGCTGAAGGTGTTGAAACTCAGGCAAGTTTAGCTTTACTCGCTGATTATCAATGTAACTACGCTCAAGGCTATTATTTATCAAAGCCGCTAAAATCTAATGAATTAATTCAATGGTATATAGACTATGACAATAAAACGCTTCCTTAGCTGCGTATTTCTTATCTTGCCTACTTTGTGTTTCGCTGATGGTAAGATCTTAGCGACACCAGGAGTATCTCAAATTGAAGGCTCTGGCGGCGGCGGCATTGTCCCTTGGGCACAATTAGCTGGCTATGCCAGTGAAGATGAAATAGCAGCGTCTGCCTTTTGCTCAGTAGCCAATGTAAAAAACTTCAGTTTGAATGTTTGTGGCGCACAAGCCAATTTATACGATCGCGTTGAGCTTTCAATTGCCCAGCAACAGTTTGACGTTGATCCCCTTAATGTCACTCTCAAGCAAGATATATACGGTGCTAAATTTAGGTTATATGGCGACCTGATTTATAGCAACTGGCCACAATTTTCATTAGGGTTACAACATAAAAGACTCAAAACAGCTGATATTGCTTTTGCCTTAGGCGCTAAAGAAAAGCAAGGGACGGATATTTACCTAGCAGCGAGTAAGCTCCATTTAGGCGCTATTGCTGGCTATAATTTTCTCTGGAACGCAACATTTCGTTATACTCAAGCAAATGAAATGGGGTTATTAGGCTTTGGCGGTAAAAATTCAGCTGCGATATTCCCTGAGCTGTCAGCAGCAATTTTACTGAGTAAACATATCGCTATTGGCATTGAGTACCGTAAAAAACCGGATAATTTAGGCTTAAATGAAAGTCACTGGCGAGACATGTTTATTGCTTGGTTTCCAAACAAACACATCAACCTAACCGCTGCCTACTTAGATTTAGATACGATTGCTGGTATAGGCAACCAGCAAGGCTTCTACTTTTCACTATCAGGACAATTTTAATGAACAAGGTTACGCTATTTTTATTTTTCATGATATTTTCAGCGAGCTTATCTGGCTGTTCAACTACAATTAATAATCATCAAGGCAGCTTATATATTCAGCTAGGAGAAGAACAAGGCATCTCCCGTTTAGTCGATAGTTTCATAAAAGAGTTAGCCAAAGATAAGCAAGTATTTCCCTACTTCGCCAAAGCCAGTGTCAGCCATTTTAGAAAAGGCTTTATCAACCACATGTGTGATATCAGTGGCGGCCCTTGCAAATATAAAGGCGATAACATGGTCGATATTCATACAGGCATGAACATTAACGAAGCTGACTTTAACCGTGTTGTAGAATTGTTAGTTAAAGCGATGGAAAAAGAGAACATTAGCTATCGCACTCAAAATAAGTTACTCGCTAAATTGGCCCCCTTGCGAAGCGAAGTGATTAAACGTTAAAAATACCATTCAACACTAAATTGAGCATGATCGTCATCTCTAAGCATAAATGCGCTATCAATAGAATCACTACTTTGTAATAATCTTATATCGACACTTGCTTTAAAGCTATCTCCAAAGCGTCTAGTTGCTTCCATTAAAAAGCTATTCGCACTATGATCAAGATCAGTACTAACCCCCATTAACATCTCTGTACTTTGCATGTCATTAAATGCTAACCGAGTGCCGACAAATAGATCATTTTGAAACACAGATCCTGACTTCCCAAACTCAATAGTGTTAAAGTCAACAACGCCACGTGAATCCCAAGCGTATTCAGTAAGTAATCCTAAATCAAGGTTAGTATCAAAAATCCCAATGAAGCTATATTCAAATCCAGCTTGTGTGGCAACAAAACTTTCTGTGCTTGTTTTACGGTAAATACTTTCAAACTTCCATAACCAATCACCTAATGTTGCCTGAACATCTAAACCTAATTGATCCATTTGATTATAATATTGCTGAAGAACCACCCCTTCACTATTAAAACTAGGCGTAAGAATTGGCTCTCTGTTTGTCCCATGAAACCAATAGCTACCCAAATCAAAGTCACCAATACTATGTGCCCATCGCAAGGCTACATCTAAATGTTGTTGCTCAGCAGATGACTCATAATTAACATTGTTTTTATCGACAACAATCGGACCACGTAATCGACCTTGTTCACTCGCAAATGTACGTTCCCTAAAGCCAGGTAAGATAAAAAAATCAACGATTCCCCATGCTTGCACTAACGATAAGTTAATCATTTGCTGGCCTAGCTTATCTTCACCGTCAAAATCTTCTACGCCGTCTGTTTGATTAATCACATCAACTAGATGTTGAAATTCAGTAACTCCCCAGTATTCTTTACGGATACCTACACGTAACTCCCAATCATCTGCAGCATGAATATAAGCTAATTCTCTAATATCTCCATGCTGTCGATTATCATCTTGGCTGTCAACACGATAAAAAGGGGTGAATATAATGCTGTCAAAACCATCATTCCAACTCCAATAAAGTTCAGGCTCTATTGTTGCTGAAGATTGCCCACCATTAAACTGCCCCTCAAACTGAGCATCTTTAAAAAAGTGGCGATGCTCAACAGAGACTTTTCCTGACAATTCAAATTCTGTCGCACTCATTGAAATAGACGTAATCATACTTGTAATCAGTGCAGAGGCTAACCATGTACGTTTCATTCTATCGTGCTCGTTTTAATGAGTTACGGTTAAAGTCGCTGTCTTTTAAACCGGTCTTAAATTGGTAATTACTCCACTTTAACTCAGTACTTTTACCATTTTGATGATTTACCATATGTTGTATATCAGCACGCCAGTGCTTATCTAAATACTGTTTGTAATCACTAAAAGTTAACGTTTTAAGCAAAGAATCTTTTCGATCATAAAACTCAACTTTCTGAACACGGTATTCACTGTGATCAATCCAAACAACACGCCTTGTATATCCTGAGTTTTCATCGACCGGATACTGTTCAACTTTAAAACTCACTTCACCATTTACTGTTTCATCACCTAAATATTTATAAGTGTACTTTTCAACTTCAAATGAACTTAAATCTTCAAAAGCAAACTCCGAACCCATGAAAGGACCAGACTTGTTACGAGAAGATATACGTTTAACTCGTTTTAGCGCAGGTAAAAATAACCATTGCTCATCAGCTTCTATAGGATGAGAAAAACTCAAAAAAGCCGTGCCTTTAACATCTCTAGGCTTATTAAAAATGGTTAAGCTTTTATCGCCATCATTCTTTATTTCAAGGGATTTGATTTTAATTTCACGAATACTTTCTTGCCCTTGCTTATTTTTTAAGATCATTAACATGTCTGCAGATGAATCTTTCCAACCTTCATCTTTTTTCTTCGACTCTACAGAGATATCTAACCCTTTTTGCTCCTCTGCAGTTAAAGCATATACAGAAGCCGAGGTAACGCTTAGTAACAAGCTAGAGACTGTTGCTAATACTAATTTTTTATTTAACATAATTTTTCCATTTGCTATTTAATTGACTATATAAATTGACTAAAAAACCATTGTGCTAACTTACACTCGTTGAAGGCTCTACTTCACCATTTTTTAACGACTCTCGCTGTTTTTTCTTTTTTTTGTCTAACGCCATAAGTAATGGCGGTAAGAAAAGAAAATCAACAACTAAGGCTACAAATATAGTTAAGGCGGTTAATAGCCCCATTTCAGCATTCATTCTAAAGGTTGACTGTGCTAATACACTAAAACCCGCTACTAGTACAAAGGTCGTTATCCAAAGGGCTCTACCTACATTATCAAAAGCATAATGCACCGCTTCATAAGTACTTGCGTTCTTATCACGTTTAGCATGAATATATTTACTTAAAAAGTGTACGGTATCATCAACAACAATACCTAGCGTCATACCAATAACTACGGATAAACCTAAACCAACTTGTCCGCTATAAAGTCCCCATAAACCAAACGCGATTGCAGCAGGGATTAAGTTAGGTAATAAACTAATGAAGCCAAATTTAACGCTTTTTAATGCAAAGCCAAGTAATATCGATATTAATACTAAAGCTAATGTAGTTCCCACGAGCATGCTCGTGATATTTCGCTTACCAATATGAGCAAACATCAAACTAGGGCTAGCAAAATCTACCTCATATTGCGGCGCATTTTCCTTAAACCACTTTCGCATTTCGCTTTCAATATTAATAAGTTGATTACTAGTCATGTTTTTGAATGTTGCCACTATTCTAGATGACGATTTATCAACATTTAGCTGGTTATTTAAATCTAAACCATAAGGTAATGACATTTCATACAACAATAAGTATTGCGCTGAAAGCTCTTGGCTATCAGGTAACTTATACCAATTAGGATCATCTCCATGCATATTTTTATTTAAGCGCTTCAATGTATCGGTTATGGTATTAACGTGATCAGTTTCAGGTCTATCACGCAACCAATCACTAAAGTCTGATACGGCATGTAAGTAGCTAGGAGAATTAATACCACTAGCTTTACCTGTTTTTACTGATATTTCTACAGCCATCATCCCGGATAAATTGTCTTGCATATAGTCAGTCGCTGCGCGATAAGGAACACTCTTATCGAAATATTTGACAAAATCATCATTGAGTTCATTTTTGGGGATAAACGAAGCTGATAACAGAATAAAAACACTCGTAAATATGAGTAATAATTTTCTATTATCTATAACAAAATCTGCAAGCTTTGCCATACTATCTTTTTTGTTTTCTTGTTTAGCTTTTACATTGACTGGTAAAACAGTAAGCAGCGCAGGAAAAATAGTCACAGAGAAGACAAACGCGAGCATAACACCAATGGCCACAAGATTTCCTAAATCTCTAAAAGGCGGAGAATCTGAAAAGTTCATGCTTAAAAAGCCAATAGCGGTAGTAATACTGGTTAAGAATATAGGCTGAAAGTTAATTTTAATACTTCGAGCGATGGCCGTTCTCTTATCAGCACCTTGACGCATTTCATAAAACATGGACGTTAAAATATGAATACAATCTGCCACGGCCAAGGTTAAGATCATAGTTGGAGCAGATGCAGAAGGGCCTGTTAAATAAAAGCCTAACCAGCCCGCAAGCCCCATAGTAGTCACAATACTCATAATAATAATGAGTACCGTTGCAACAGTACCTGTAATAGTACGTAATAATAATCCAATGGTTACAATAACAACTAAAAACATTAATGGAATAAGTGTCGCATTATCACTAAGTGCAGATTCAGTGAAAGATGTGTTCATCATTATCATTCCAGATAACATCACTTGATTATCAGGATTCTCAGCTAAATATTTTGCTTTAATTGCTCTAACACTTTCTGCCACTTGTGGTGTTTCAGTTAACGGATCAATACCGGGTAATTGGACAGTGACATTAACGACTGAGACATGGCCACCCTTGGCAATTATTTTATTCAGCAATAAAGGCTCACTCAAGGCTACTTGCTTAATTTTTTCTAGATCTGTTGCTGACAAATTATCAGTTTTCATCACTAAGTCTTCAACGATCATATCGTCGTATTCAGCAAAGGTATGCTGAAAATTAGTTATAGAATCAACACGCGTAGAAAAAGGCACTTGCCAACTTGCTTTTGTTAGCCCTTTTATAGATTCTAAGTGTTTAGCAGTAAAAACATTACCGTCTTTAGGTATAACGATAAAAGCGACATTGTCAGTTTTATTATAAATTTTTTGCATTGACTCAAATGCGGTTAGCTGTGGATTTTCTTCACCAAAAAATACTCTATAATCATTTTTAAATACTAGCTTTTGTGCTCCTGCACCTGCAAATACCATCAAGGTGATACAAACTAGTATCACCCAAATAGGGTATTTACCAACAAAGCTATAAAGTTTATCTCGCATAGGTCACTCCATTTTCACTGACGATTCGTCACTTTATGAATTAAAAAAAACGGTGTAAAACACCGTCAATTATAGGCCAAGAACTAAAAATTAAGCTCTCGGCCTTTCTCTTTTATTAACATTAATTCGTTTGGAAAAACTTGTTCAATGGTTTTTCTTAACTCACTACAATGCTGTTTATCTTTTGTTAATGGCTTCCACTGCAATCCATCAAATAAAAGGTTACATTGATTAAATAATTCTCGCTCAACAATTAGGTTTGTTCGACCACTGCATTGCTCTACTTCACCAGAAAGTAAGGCAATAGTGCCATAGGCCATTGACCAATTAGCGAAACATAATTGTTGAATATCCATATGCTCAGGTAGCAGTAAGCTTTTATCAGCAATAGCTTCTTCGATAATCCCGAAAATTGCACCCATGAGTTTTGTTTCTAACACGTCTTGTTCTTTGATTCGGGCTTCACTAGATTTACCTATTACATTAGGCGCTTTAGCACAAATTTCAGTTTGAAAGAGCACAGGGTGTAAAATCGCATATAACAAATACGAAAAATTAGAAAGTAACATCCTTTCACGTGTACCCCCCTCAAATTGAAAAGCTCTTAAGAATAACCCTGATAATAACTTTACTGCTTGGTTACTAATTGCCAGCAATAAATCTTCTTTACCAATAAAGTGCTTATAGACTGTGCCCTTAGAATAAGGAACTTTAGCGACTACTTTATCCATAGTTAAATTTTCAATGCCTAATTTTGCAATTAGTTTTATAGCTTCATCAATTATTTGCTCTTCTCTGGCTTGAAGTGCTGCTTCATCGAGTATTCTGGGTGTCATAGTGTTTTATTACCTTATAGTGACGAAACGTCACTGACGATTAGTCAATAATAAACTCTTTGTAAAAAAGTGCAAGTTAAATGTAATCTAAATGTACGAGTAAATTAAACAAATCAAATAAGAAGGTATGAAAGTACAACTAAACTTGACTTAGTAACTTATTAAAAGACGGTGTTTTCCAATTAAAAAAACACCGAAAATAAACCAAAGGATAAATAGATATTAACCAAATATAGCTCTCATTAACCCTATTACATGCTCTACCGATTTGCCATTTTTTACTTCATTGATAATGGATTCTCGCTTTCCTTGAATATACTCAGGCAAAGATTCATCAGCAAGCGCCTTATCGACAATCATCTCTGCTGTTTGTTTACTTTTAATACGAGTAATAGTTTTTGTGGAGGTGGTATTTTTTTTACTACGCTTATCTAGAAGGCGAAGATAATTTGAGTTTAATGCTAAATTTTCATCAGCATATAAAAACACATCAATAAATAACGCTCTAGCTCGCCATACTTTATGCTCTATGCTTTCTTCTAATTCTATTGCTAGTTCTGGTTCAGCTTGATGCCACCAAGCAGAAGTTCTGATGGTACCAATCATGTCTTGCCAATAACCATCAAAGTCATTAGCGCTTAATTTCGCAATTGATAAACCTTGGCATAGAGTATCTATTTTACTATTGGTTAGCGCGATAAATTGATCAGGGCGTCTCATCGCAAGTAATCGAGTTGCAGGAGCTAAAGGGGCTTTCTCTCCTGATGGTTTATCAACTGCATATGAAGTAAAAATATCTCTATATGAATTAATAAACGCTTGGTATTGCGCAGGAGTTACATCTCCCTCCAAAGGAATATGACTTAACGCTTCATCAAATTTTTCTGGTTGTTGTTCAAGTAACGTTTGAAATATCTTGGCTCCCTTTGTTCCTGCAAACCATTCAACATCGAAAGTAAACACTGAAGGCTCATGCATTGAAGTATGTTTTCCAGAAAACGCCAAACGTTGCGTGTCACTCATTTGTGCAAGCGGAATATTTCTAATAGTGGATATATACTCTAAAAGACGTAAACGCTCGTCTAATGCGTGAATATCCGCTTGATGCTTTATAAAGTCGACATAGATCGGCCATGGAGCAATTCTCGTCATTTTCAGCTGACTGATGCTGACTGCGCTAATTAAAATATCTTCTAATTTTTTAAGCGGCTTGAATTGTTCTGGCTCTAATAAATCAAAATTAATTTTGTTTCTACATACATCAAGTAATGTATTACTCCACCCTAGAAAATCATCTGGATGTTCAGTTACTTTAACTGCCATCAGGTTTAAACTAATTTCAGCTATGTATTTTAAAGCATTTTGATAGATAGCATTTTCGGCATCTGAAAGTGCCATGTTAACAGGGGAAGATAACAACTTTCTCATTAAACTATTTATAACTCCGCATAAGGGTAATTGATTAGGACAAAGAAAATATATATTCTTTGCCACTTACACCTCTTCTTAAATTTTAAATAGCAAAAAGCCCGCAACATTGTTGCGGGCTTTTCTTAATTAGAAGCTTAGCAATGTCCTACTCTCACATGGGAACTCCCACACTACCATCGGCGCTAACACATTTCACTTCTGAGTTCGGAATGGGATCAGGTGGTTCTATGTCGCTATTGTCGCTAAGCAAAA
>NZ_QXIO01000012.1 GCF_003545765.1 Colwellia sp. RSH04
GTATGCCAAATAATATTCTTACGAAAACTGGCGATTCTAAACAGTTTAACCGGTGGATGGTGTTACTTAATGTCATTATTGTTTGTTTAGCTTTGCTTCTTGCCTATTGGGCTATTGAACAAAATAATGAAAATACACAAAAGGTTTGGCAATCTAATCTTTCTACTATACGTGCTACGACCCAAGAAGCACTCGATATCTGGGTGTCTAATCAAAAACAAAAACTTAAAGGTATTGCCTCAGATCCAGAAATTCAACATGTAGCACAAGCGCAATTGTCTCTATATAGAGCAAATAAAAACATCAGTAATAGCACTGAATTATACGAATTGAGGAAAATTTTTAGAAGGTTACAAGAGGTGAGTCAACATAAGGGATTTTTCTTAATCGCCCCTGATGGTACAAATATTGGATCAATGAGAGACAATAATCTTGCTTTAAAAAATTTAGTTTTTTTAAAACAAAGAAAATATTTTGATCAAGCCATTCAAGGGAGCACAGTATTTGTGTTACCTATGGTGTCAGATGTTGCAATAGCTGATACGCCAAATATTAACGGCTTAGATTTACCATCTACCATGTTTATTTTAACGCCTTTAATTGCTGATGATGGCGAAGTACTTGGTGTGCTTGCTGAGCGATTAGATCCGCTAGGAGAATTTAGTAAAATTTTAAAGTTAGGTCGAATTGGAGATACAGGCGAAACCTATATAGTTAACGTAAATGGTAAAATGATGTCCGAATCTCGTTTTATGCAGCAACTATATGCCATGCAAATGCTTGAATCTAATTCACAAAGTATATTATCTATTGATAAGCAAAACTCTAAAACAAAAAAACTTACTTATGCAGCGCAAAGCGCTTTGAGTAAAAAATCAGGTAGTAATGTAAAGGGGTATATAGATTATCGTGGAGTTGAAGTTATTGGTAGTTGGGCTTGGAATGATAATATTCAGGCTGCAATCATTACCGAGATAGATAAAATTGAAGGGTATCAATCTTTCTTAATTGCGCGCTTTACGATTCTGTTTATATTGTCGGTATTACTGCTGGTTATTATAAGTATTTCACTGTTCATTGTTTCAATTAGTAATAAAACGACAAGAGTATTAGCAAAAGCAAATAACAGCTTAGAAACGCGTGTTAAACAACGAACTCAACAATTAGAGCTTTCTCAAGAGCAAGTTATTGAGAATGAAAAGAAGCTACAAATTGTGTTAGATAACATCTCGGCCCTGATTTACTTGAAAGATTTGCAAGGCGTCTACTTACTTGTTAACAAAGAGTGGGAAACGACTTTAGGTTTAAAAACTGAAGATGTGGTTGGCAAAACTGATGATGAGATATTTCCACAAGAAATAGCACAAAACCTTATTGCAACAGATCAGGAAGCAATAGCTAACTCAAGTACTGTACAGTTAGAAAATATAGCTCCAGATACCGAAGGAAATATTAAAACTTATTGGACTAGCAAAATTCCTATTATAGCTGACAATGTTCATGTGACGGGTGTATTAGGAGTGTCTGTTGATATTACTGCGAGAAAAAACATGGAAGCTGAGTTAATTAATGCTAAAGAACTAGCAGAACAAGCCAATGTTGCGAAAGGAGAATTCTTGGCCAGTATGAGCCATGAAATACGAACACCTATGAATGGCATTCTGGGCATGTTGGGCTTAGTTATAGATAGTGAAGTATCACAAGACCAGCGAAAGAAATTGGAAATAGCTCAAGATAGTGCTAATTCATTGCTAACAATACTCAATGACATCTTAGATTTTTCAAAAATTGAAGCTGGGAAAATAGCGTTAGAACAAGTTGATTTTGATTTAAGAGAGTTATTTGAAAAAATAATTCGCTCTTTTGCTTTTAGAGCAGAAGATAAAAAAATTGAGCTAGTATTAGATTTAAGCAAAGTTCAGCAATCACGCATAAAAAGTGATCCCACTAGGCTACGACAAATCATAACCAATTTATTGGGTAATGCGATAAAGTTTACTCATCACGGGGAAGTTGTTTGTAAAGTATCACTGGCATCGCCAAAACATGATGAGTTAGCACTTGAAGTTTCTATAATAGATACTGGCATTGGTATACCTGAAGAAAAATTAAATCAATTATTTGAGTCGTTCTCTCAAGTGGATTCATCAACGACAAGAAAATACGGTGGCACAGGTTTAGGACTTGCGATTTGTAAAAGGTTAAGTACGTTATTAGGGGGGGAAATTACTGTTGAAAGTGAATTTAACCAAGGTAGCTGTTTTACTATTACAATACCCGTTAAAGAGAGCGAAGGAAAAAAACACTTTTTACCTCATTTAGACATGAATAATTTATCAGTGTTAGTGATTGATGATAATAATACCAACAGAATGGTCTTTGCCGAACAACTGCGGGCATGGGGTGCAACAGTTACTCACGCAGTTGATGCAGAAGATGCACTAAATGCCATTGAGCAATATGGTCAAGAAATTAATTTAGCATTAGTCGACATGCATATGCCGAAAATGGATGGATTATCATTATGTCGCGAAATAAGATCGGTAGATAAAAATAATCATATCAAATTAATTTTGATGACATCATTAAGTGAAATGGAAAATAAAACAAAGCTAGTAAACATAGGTATTAATGGCTTTTTTACTAAACCTGTGACGACATCTGAATTGCTAGAGGGTTTATCTGTTGTGGTAAAAGAAGGTAATGAAATTTTAAATGATGGCGAACTTGTTACTTCTTCTTATTTAAATTCATACGACCATTGTACTGATGAAACAACTGGTGAGGTTGATGGCAAAAATATGCTTGAAGACCCATTAGACTGTGCACAGGTAAATATTTTAGTGGTAGAAGATAATCGTGTGAATCAAATGGTGTTAAAAGGCGTGTTAGGAAAATTAGGTTTGTCGTGTGACATTGCAAAGCATGGCATCGACGCATTAGAAAAATTAAACACTTACTCCGATAAACATTACGACCTTATCATTATGGATTGCCAAATGCCTGAAATGGATGGTTACGAAACAACAAGGGCAATACGGCGAGGTGAAGGAGGCAACCATAATACTGAAATAAATATAATTGCCTTAACAGCACATGCAATGGCAACAGACAAAGCAAAATGCATTGAAGCAGGGATGAACGACTATTTAAGAAAGCCAGTAGAAAAAGAGGCTTTAATATCAGTTTTAAAACAATATATACACTACAAGTAACACTTCAACTATAAGTAACTAAAGTAAGTCGGTTAACGCGATACCTATACCAAAACGATTTTGGTTGTAGTTATAATCAATCATACTCTCACCATAGCCAGTACTGAATTGTGCATAGCCCTTTAATTTCCCCCATAAAGGAAACGTTACGCCTATTTCAGCGTATCCATTATGCGTAGCAAAGTTTTCGCGACCTTTAAATGAAAACTCATAAGTATTATAAAGTTTATAAACCATACTTAATTCGAAATGTCCCATATAATCTAAAATATCAGGGTTATCATCACCTTCATCATATATATCACTCTTGGTTTCTTCTTTTATGCGATACCAAGGTTTAAAAGAAAGCGCAAAATTTCTTTTTTCATATAAATAATGTGCATAAATACGATTCCAACTTCTAGACAGTGTTAAAGAGCGTCCATTTGATTGATGTTCAAAACCGAAAATAATACCTGAATTGCCGCCAAACGGGTGAAAGTTGATTGGTGCCATATAAAAAAACTCAGGTTGGTAGTTAGTTTCTCTAAAGGGCTTTGAAATGTCATCAGAATAGAGTTGCCACCATGATTGTAAAGTAAAGCCAAAGAATATTTGATCACCCTCAACAAAAATACTGTTTGAGGCGAGTGGAACTTTTAAACTTATTTGAAATTTAGCCTCAGTATTCGTTAAGTTCTCTGCCCAATTAGAGTGTCCTTCATAGGCAGCGCTGTTTATCTGGTTAGTTATATGAACGGGTAAAATATAATTCATTTTATGAGGGGTGATTACATAAGGATCAAATGCTGTTCTTCGCTCTTTTATGATTCTATTCGCTAATGCACCTAACTCGACGTCTTCGCTTTGAAGTTCTTCATTATCGCTAACAAGGACTTCAACCATAATACTTTTTTCGCATTGAGATTCAATTTCAGAAAGAATAGTTTTTTTATCGGCTTTTTTTACTGTTTCAATAATACATCGATCAATGTCTTTTTGAAATTTGTGATCTTCATTAAGGTGTTCATCGACATTTTCGTTAGCGGAAGAAGTAAAACTTACTAATAAAAGCAAAACAGATAAACAATAGATAAAACTAATACGTGACGAAGTGATTAGACTCATAATCTCAAATAGGCTTGGTTTAATTGTATATGATTATATCGTAAGCCTTTTAAAAGCTATAGTACAAAAAGCTAAACACGGCCTAAGTTAAAATTATCTAAAACTTGAAAACAACTTATGTATATAATTTAAGTCTATAATGATCGAATACTATATAGAAGCTGTTGAATTTAAAGTAAAGTAAAGGCATTAATAATAAAAAGTGGGCAGGGCGGTTATGAAGTTAAATTGTGATTTAGGTGAAAGTTTCGGTTCGTGGAAAATGGGGCTAGATTCAAAGGTTATGCCCTATATTGACCAAGCAAGCATCGCTTGTGGTTTTCATGCTGGCGACCCCTTAACACTAGTAAATACCTTAAACCTCGCTGCGAAGCATAACGTCGACATTGGAGCCCACCCAAGTTATCCTGATATTGTCGGCTTTGGCCGCAGAAGTATGCAATGTAGCCAAGAGGAGCTTAGCGCAATGATGCTATACCAAATTGCTGCTGTTGATGGTGTTGCTAAAAGCCAATCACTTTCATTAACTTATGTAAAACCTCATGGTGCGTTGTATAACGATATGATGAAAAACGAGCCAATACGTCAAACTATATTACAAAGTATCAGCCAATATAATCAATCAGGTGATCGGGCATTAAAATTAATGATACAAGCGACTCCAAAATTTAGCCAGCACCAAGATGAAGCAAAAAGATACAAGGTAGAGCTACTTGCAGAGGCGTTTGCTGATAGATGTTATGCTGACGACGGTAGTTTACTCTCACGCCAGCATGAAAAAGCGATACATACACAAGAGAAAATGTTGCAACAAGTAAAACAGTTAAAAGAACAAGGTACTATCACTACTGTACAAGGTAAAACGATAGCACTTACGGTAGACAGTTTATGTGTTCATGGTGACAATATGGCTGCAGTTAAATTGATTGCGAACATTAAAGAAATTTTGAGTTAGTTGAAACGTAAGTGGTTAAGTAGTTGCATGAAAAATGAACATAAAACGTTAATTAAAGCTGCAGGTGAAAATGCATTAATTCTATATTTTTCTTCAACAATTAATGATAAAACTGCGAGTAAAATTCAATGTGCTACGTTAAAAATAAAACAATCTCTCTCTAACTATATTCTTGATTTAACACCATCATATGCCTCATTGCTAGTAACGTTTGATATGTATAAGATTGATCATCATCAATTAAGAAATAAGTTGAGAACGCTGTTGGCTACAATTGATGATGTACAAGCACCTAATCATCAACATATTGTTGAGTTACCGGTTTGTTACCATGAAGATTTTGCTCCTGAATTACCCTTAATCGCAAAACAAGCCAGCTTAAGTTGCGACGACGTTATTCAGCTTCATCAATCCACGGTTTATACGGTATATGCCATAGGATTTGCACCAGGGTTTGCCTATTTAGGTGAAGTAAACGATAAAATTGCCATGCCGCGCTTAGCGACACCTCGACTAAAAGTACCTAAAGGGGCGGTTGCCATTGCTGATAGACAAACAGCCATTTACCCAAATACATCACCCGGTGGTTGGAATATAATTGGTTGCAGTCCAATAATAATGTTTGACCAAAAGGCAACACCAACTATGCCTGTTAACGTTGGTGATAAAGTTAAGTTTACCGCAATTTCGAAAGAAGAATTTTTCACCTTAGGTGGTAAATTCCCTATGTTCCATGACTAATTAAATATGATGAATAAAAGAAAAGACAATCAGATAATGCTCGGTTTTTTAGTGAAAAAGCCAGGTGTTTTATCGTTGATTCAAGACAGTGGACGATTTGGTCATGCCCAAATGGGGCTAACCCAAGGTGGCCCAGCAGATAAAGAGGCCTTCTATTGGGCAAACCGCTTATGTAACAATGATGTTGATGTTGCAATGGTTGAGGTCAGTGTGGGGGGGATTGAGTTATTAGCTCAATTAGATACGGTTATTGCTGTTACAGGCGCTAAAATGCAATTATCTATTAACGCAAAAGAAGTGCCCATGTGGCGAAGCCATCAAATTAAAGCGGGTGATTTGATAACTTTAGATTATGCGCAATCAGGCTTGCGTAGTTATTTGGCAGTTAAAGGTGGTTTTAAAATAAAAGAGTCGTTTGGTAGTGTGTCAACCGTATGCCGTGAAGGTGTAGGTGGTTTAAAGGGAAGTCAGTTACTTAAACATGACCTCTTACCCTGTGATGAGTATAAATTCTCTGAAACTGATTACAGCTTGATGTTACCAGCTGACCAGGTACCGCATTATGGTCAATCTGCTAGGTTAAGAACAATACCGAGTTATCAACAACAACACTTTAATTCATTTGAACAACGACTGTTTTACTCGAGTGAGTATAGCGTTTCCTCTGACAGTGATCGCATGGGATACCGACTTAAAGGGCAAGCAATTAACTGTGAAGTGTCAGGTATTTTATCTGAAGGTATTTGTCATGGCGCCATTCAAATTCCAGCAGATGGACAGCCTATAGTGTTACTTAACGACAGACAAACGATAGGAGGATACCCTAAAATTGGCTCAGTTATTTCTATTGATACCAATAAATTAGCGCAGTTACGACCAAGTGATAAAGTGCACTTTGAACCTATTTCAATGGAAAAGGCTAATAATATCTTTCATTTATCTCGTCATAAAAGTAGAGCTGTAACCCTCATTAAATGCTAGGTCGTGTTGAACCTTCTCACTCATAAATCATCTTGAAAAAGCGACAAGGCCTAGTTAAATAAAAATAAATCATTAACCACTTATAAATAAAGTAATTACTAATAACTATTCAAGTAAAAAATACCATAAAAATATCCTTATTACAGCGATATTTAGATTAAAAACCTAAAAATATTATACAATATATTGGATCTTTTGTTATTTATGGGTTATAAAATATACACGCAAGGGAAAATGCATACATAAAAAAGCTAGGAAGGTGAATAATTATAAAAACCTAGGAAGTAATATGACCATGAATAAAGCAATTATACCAAGCGTAATCTCTACTGTAATAATGTTGTCATCAACAGCTTTTGCAGGAAAGCCAACCGAATCTTCAGTTCTACCTTTATCCCACACTTGTAGCAGTACACTAAAATTTAGAGCACAAGATATGACAGCCGCACAATTTGCTGATTCTTGTGCACAGGTGGGGGCAGAAGAACAATACTTTCATCAACGTCTAGAAACAAATGGCATGCCTGTAGATAATGATTTAAATGAAGATTTGAAAATGGTTATTTTTGATGATTACGATCAGTATAATCGTTATGGTGGTCGTATTTATGGTATAGGTACTAATAATGGTGGAATTTATATTGAAGGTAATGCGACGGATTCATCGAATCAAGCTGCTTTCTATGCCCATGAAGCTGATTGGTTAAGACCTGATTTTCAAATTTGGAACTTAAAGCATGAGTATGTTCATTACTTAGATGGTCGCTTTAATTTAAAAGGAAACTTCTCAGATTACCCATCGACAACAGTATGGTGGTCTGAAGGTTTAGGTGAATACATATCTCTTGAAGATAACAACGCAGAAGCCATTGCTCTTATAAATGCAAGTGGTTCAAACCGTACATTAGCTGATGTATTTGCGACAAGTTACAGCAATAGCTCTGATGAAATCTATCGCTGGGGTTATCTAGGTGTTCGTTTTATGTTCGAAATGCATATGAATGATATTCGCTCATTACGATCAACAGCCCGTGCAGCAGATTGGAGTAGTTATCAAGCAGATTTAAATGCTTGGGGATATAGCTATGAACAAGAATGGCAGAACTGGCTAATAACACTTGCGGGTGGTACGACTGATCCAACAGATCCAACAGATCCAACAGATCCAACTGACCCACCAACAGAGCCAGGCTCAGAAGTATTGATTGATACTATCGCGAGTGCTTCAGCACGTAACTGGGCATACTATGAAATATCACCGCAAGAATCAGGTAGCTTAACGGTGACTATTTCAGGTGGAACTGGCGATGCAGACTTGTATGTTAAAGCCGGATCACAACCAAGTAAGCGCTCGTATGATTGTCGTCCATATAAAACAGGTAATACAGAAAGTTGTCAAATTAATGTAAATGCTGGTGAAACTTACCACATAGGTTTAAATGCCTACAAATCGTTCGATGGTGTAAGCTTAAAAGCCACATTGAATTATTAAGCTAAGCTTATTAAATTTAATCTCCCAAAAAATTGCTTTAACATGAAAGTGTTAAAGCAATTTTTCTATCGGCTTTTATTCGAGGTTTATAATGAAACAAAAATTAAGTTTACTTTTCACGCTATTAACAACGGTAGCTATTTCTCCTCTGGCAACGGCAATCGATTTATCAGCGATTAAAAAACAAGGAAATTTAATCAGCGAGAAATTAGCTCATGAGTATGAATCTCAGCCAATAACAAAGCGTTTTGCGATTAATCATATATCGCATCAGTATTTAATGGGATATGGCCAAGTATTTACGGTAGAAACTAATGTCGATTTTTTACCTATTTTAAATAGTATCTCTAGCGACTCACAACATAGCCACTCTAATAGTGAGCTAACACAGACAAAAAACCATAAACCAAAACCACATGAGCAAAAAACATTAGCAAATCTTCAACTTGAACAGAGAAATCTAGCTCATCATGAGTTTTCATTACATAAGAAAATTGAATCAATGCAGAAGCAAAGTAAAACTTCAAATCAAGAAAGTACCATGCAAAAGCTTGATCAAAATATACGTAAATCACAATCAGAATTAGATCAGTTACGAGAGAAAAAACAACTTATAGCGATACAAATACAAAATAAGAAAATGGCAAACACCATGAAACAATCAAGCTCAACGTCAACCCCCTCTGTCTCTAGACAAGCCATTTATCAAAACATGCTTAAAAAAACGTATGAGTTAGTGTGTAGCGATAATCTATTATCATCATTGCCTGAAAACGAACAATTAACAGTAATATTTAAGGGCTTAGGTGATGAAGAAAAAGATAACTATAATGATGAAGTACTCGTCATGAATAACAACAGTATTGCTAAATGCCAAAGCCAAGAAATAACGGTTACACAACTTGATACTCAGGTTGAAAAGTACCAGTATTAAATGAATTTAACTTAAAAAGACTAGGTATTCTATATCACCTCCTTAAAGAAAGCTTAATAGCAATATTAAGCTTTTTCTTATCATTTTTTAAAAACCGCTCCTTGTTACAATTTATTTTTTAATTTAATTTCGATATTTTAAAAACATCGAGTGAATAAGTATCTTTTATAGTTAATATTTTATTCAGTGTTTTTTTTTTGTTTTTTTTAACTAAGCATTGAATAGCTTAGCTTTAACACTTCTTTTCTTAAAAATGTAACAGAATATTCATTGATGTATTTGTAATACAATTCAACGTTACCTCAGTATTTTAGCACTATACGGCTTACCGAAGGCTTGACATCATCTTATCTAGGTATATTGTATACCGTATGTTTTGGCATATTCCAGATGAATGAATCTTTAGAATTGCTTTGTCATAAAACTAAGAAAATATAAGAGGAATTACATGTTTAAATTAAAACCAATCAGTATTGCTTTAATGGCTGCTAGCGTGTCAACTTATGCCTTGGCGGAAGAGTTGCCTTCTCAATCAAGTGTTGAAGAAGTAGAAAAAATTATTGTAACAGGGTCTCGTATTGCAAGACCAGGCGTTGAAACAGCCTCACCTGTTGTGTCTATTGAAGCAGCAGATCTAGCTATAACGGGTAGCATGAATGTAGCAGAGGCTCTAGCTACCTTACCACAGTTTGCTATGGGTATTGAATCGAGTAACAACTCATACAACCCAGGTAATGCTGGGATGTCTACGGTGAATTTACGTGGTTTAGGCTCGCATCGTACCTTAGTGTTAATTAATGGGCACCGTCCAACACAAATGGTTGATGCTGACGGTCGCTTAGTAACAGATATGCAGAATATCCCTGCATCATTAATTCAGCGAATAGAAATTCTTACGGGAGGCGCATCAGCGGTATATGGCTCTGATGCGGTTGCAGGTGTTGTTAATGTTATTTTAAAGAAAGACTTTGAAGGTTTTGAAGCAAACTTACAAGCGTTCTCTACAGAAGAACAAGATGGCGAAACACAAGCTTTATCCTTAAGTTATGGTACTAATTTTAATGATGATAAAGGCAATATTGTTTTTAGTGTTGATTATTATAACCAAGAAGAGATGACCTATGCTTCTCGTCCAGGTTCAAACGGCCAAACAGAATATATCAGAAACCCATTAGACCCAGATGCTGAAGATAACGGTATTCCAAACCAAGTCATATTAAACAATGTCGGGTGGGCTGATTATAATATCCCTAGTAATAGACCAACCTTTATGTCGGGTAACAGCTATGATTATTTTCAGTTTAATCGTAATGATGATGGCACGTTAGGTGAAGGTTATCGCGCCATCTTAGATTCGGAAATTCATGAGTACTACATGCAATCTGATGATTTAAACCCTAATATGTATTCTAGTGTTGGCCCGACTCAAGCAGTACAGCCGTATGATCGCATTAACTTAAATTTACGCGGTGGCTATGAAATTACAGATACTATATATTTAACGGCAGATGTTAGTTACGCAAAAGTTGATGCTGAAATTACTATGGATCCTGAGTTTCTTTTTTCATGGGACGCTTGGGTAAATGTTTATGATGCACCTTTTGATATTCCACAAGTGGTTGTTGATGCCGCAGAGTCTGATGGTACTAACTGGATAGCTATCCCTTATACCTATAATGACATGGGTAATAGGATAACTGATGTTGAACGTGAATATGTCTCTGCATCTTTTGCTTTTGAAGGAGATTTATCAAACGGATGGGCTTGGGATGTATTTTTAGCCGGTGGTAAAACTACAGTAGATGAAACTTCTAAAAACCGTTTAAATACAGAGCGTTCTTTCGGATTTTCTGTTTTTGGTGAATGTGAAGAAACGAATAGCTGTGGCGTTATTAACCCTTTTGAGCCATTATCGAATGAAGTGATTGATTATATTAAACTTGACCCTTTCACAGACACTTCTGAAACCTCTCAATATACTTTATCTGGTAACCTTAGTGGAGATATTGTTGAGCTACCTGCGGGTGATTTAATGTTTTCAACGGGGGTAGAGCTTAGACATGAGGAGTTAGTTGCTACGCCTTCACAGGTTTCTTTAAATGGCACAAATCGAGGAAAAACTAAAGGTGCTACCGATGTAGATCGTGATATACAGGAAGTGTATGTTGAACTTGTCGCGCCTTTAGTTAAAGATGTCACAATGGTGAAATCGTTAGATGTTGAAGCGGCTTACCGATATGCTAATTACACCTATGCAGGCAGTAATGATAGTTGGAAAGTGGGTGCAAACTGGGCGATGGATGATAACTTAAGAGTACGTACCATCTATTCAAAAGCAGTTCGTGCGCCACAACTAACAGAGCTATTTAGACCAGAATCTATTGTTTTTAATCGTTATATGGATCCTTGTGATGTTGATGAAGTTCCTTTGGCCAATGAACCAGACGTTCGTGCAGCCAACTGTGCAGCTTTAGGTTTGCCTGCAGATTTTGAGTCTGAAATGCGCATTACAACAGGTTCAGATGTACGAGTACAAGGCAATGAAGACTTAAACGTTGAAACAGCCTATACATTAACCGCTGGCTTAGTCTTTACACCGCAATTTATCGATGATTTTAGTTTATCAATTGATTATTTTGATATTGATTTAGAAGACGGTATTACCCAGTTTGGTGCTTCAACAACCGCAGAAATGTGTGTTGATGCGAGTACAATTAATAATGTTTTCTGTCCACAAGTAACACGTAAAACTGATGGTAATATCGACATAGTTAACGACACCTATGTTAATGCCAATAAAATGCGACGTCGCGGTTTTGACATACAAAGTTACTATGGTTTAAGTATGGATCAGTTTGGTGATTTAGGCTTTAGTTTATACGCGACTCATTTATTAGAAAGCTCGTTTACTGAATCCGATTTAGCTGGTGCAGATAGAGATGAGTGGGTTGGCGTTAATGGTACACCAGATTGGAAAGCCTCATTTTCTATTGATTATACTCTTGGTGATTTGACGATTGGTTGGCAGGCTAATCATTCTTCTGATGTGATTTATGCTTTAGAAGCAACCGCTGAAGATTATTCGCACTATAGAATACCTAGCTCTACGTTACATAATATGCGAGTTGGTTATAACTTAACAGAACAAGCTAATATTTACTTTGGTATTAATAATGTTGCTGATAAAGATTGGTTAGGTATGCCTGGCGCAAGTCGTGGTGGCTCAACGTATCCTATTTCAGGTCGTGGCTACTACGCTGGTGTTAACTTAAGCTTCTAAGCTTAAAAATATTCACTTAAGCAAAGAGTTACAATATAAAGCACAAGCAATATTGCTTGTGCTTTTTTTATTCTATTTTTGCGTGCGTTAACATTAACATGGGTTTTATTTAATTATGATATTATTAAAAGATATGAATGAACGAAGAGTTTACAAACGACATGAAGTTTACGATTAGTTTTCGTAATGTTAAACATGATGATTTGGATTTTTTAGTTAAATTACGGAAAAAGTCCATGAATCAGCACTTGCTTGCAGCAGGTATTAAAATGTCTAACGAGCAACATATTGAGCGTGTTAAAGAAGCTTTTTATGAAAGCCATATTATATTGTGTGACAGAAAACCTATTGGCGTTGTTAAGTTTGGTGTTATCACTCAAAAATTAACCGAAAAGAGTCTACATATAAGGCAGTTACAGATTTTGCCTGAATACCAAGGCAAAGGCATAGGGAGTAAAGTACTCAATGTTGTAAAGAAAAAAGCCTTACAGCTCTGCTTGCCCATTACGCTTAATGTGCTATTAAAAAACCCTGCAAGAGGGCTTTATTTACGTCATGGTTTTCAAGTTGAAGGGAAAAACAAGTATGAATATCAACTTAGGTGTCCAATAGATGTGATAGCCGCTTAGCTATAAATGAATTTTTTAATGAGCTAAGCGACTAATTATTGGTTTTTATTACGTTATTGATATTGTTTTTTTAGTATATTCGCCCTTTATTTTTAACTAGGTTTGGATCTATACGTGAAGGAGTAATTTTTCCTTCAACTAGTGGTGTTGTCGCAATAGCTAAGGTTTTAATCACTTGATGCATTGATGATAAATCTACACTGTTTATATCATCACTTGTTTGATGATAGTGTTCATCTTTATCCAACTGCGTACTACTAAAACTATGAGCAGGTACACCTAAACGCGCTAATGTCGCGTTATCTGAACGATAAAACAGATTTTGTTTAGGGTAAGGATCATTATGAACTTTTAACGTGTTATTGTCAGTGCTCGCGAGAGCGTTGTTTAATTGTTCACCTAAGCTTGAGCGATCCATACCTGTCATCCAAACGGTTCCTGCACCAAACTTAGACGGTTTACCAATCATTTCAATGTTAACCATAGCCGTAATTGTGTCAGGGTTGAGTTGCTTTGAAAAATACTTTGAACCAAAGCCACCAATCTCTTCAGCACTAAATGCAGCGAACATTACGGTTCTTTCGTTAGCGTGCGTTTTACTAAAGTGTTCAGCTAAATTAATGATGGCTGAAGTGCCAGAAGCATCATCGTCAGCACCGTTGAATATCTCACTGTCACCTTGCATACCAAGATGATCATAATGGGCAGAATAAAGCACAATTTCATCAGCTTTAGATTTACCTGGTAATACACCGACAACATTTTTCAATACGGTTTTGTTAACAGTGTTAGAAGCTTGAACAGTAAATTTCTTAAGATTCTTGTTATTACTTAACACTAAAATGATACTGCCACCCGTTAACTCACCGCTTTGTTTTTCACTCGTTTCTAGTTTAGTAATGCCTCGATTAAAATAAGCTTGGTAACGCTTGAACATTTTTTCGTGAGCGGTATTGACTAAAACAATATGGTTACCGCCTTGGTGATTAATTTCTTGCAATGATGAACGCATATCATCATCTTCACCAATAGAATGAATGTTTATCGTTTTATCATTTTGCCAATTTATCTCATCGTTACTACTAGCAATAGCGAGTTTGTCGCTTGGAATTGAGTTTTCATTTAACGTGACGTTAAGTTTTTCAGGTGTGACTGTTTTAATACGGTATTCTTGTAAAAAGCTTTGAATGTCATTAGCCGAACCAGATTGACTTGTTAACCCAATAGCTTTAAAACGCTCTGCAATATAATTTGCTGCTGTATTAATATCTTTAGAAAAATTTCCTCGCCCTTGTAATTCATTACTGGCAAGGTAAGTGACATCTTTTGATACTTGCTCAAAAGAAATATTGGCATTAACTTGAGTTTCAACGCTTGGTTGTGTGGTATTACAGGCGGTTAATGCAGATACAGCTATAACTGCTGTTACGCGTATTGCGTTATTGAGTTTCGATATTTTTAACATAAATTTCACTATAGTCGCGTTAAGTTTAATGGTTGAGCGTTAACTCATTGTGGTGGCTTTAAAACTTTAGTTTCGATGAGTAACGTTTCATCATTGCTAGTAAGCCACATTTGACCATCTTGAATACTACATTGAAAGTCCATAGAACGACTAATAAAATTCACTAATGCGTCACATGTCTCTTGTTCAAAATACTCTACAGTGAGTTTACCAAACTTGTTGAGTGCATTTTCAACTTGTGACCACCAAGTATTAACACTAGCGCCGTAGCTGTAGAGTTTAACCTGCTCGGCTTTATTACATGCCTTTTTGAGGCGTTTCTCATCAACTTGGCCTAGTTCAATCCATAAATTAATTTCGCCGCTGTAATTAACCAGCGAAATAGCTGCTTCATCTTCATCACTTACGCCCTTACCAAACGATAAATCTGTATGAGCATTTAGTAGGAAGGCGATCAAGCGCACCATCATTCTTTGGTCTGTTTCCGATGGGTGTTTGGCGATGGTTAATTGCAAACTATCGTAGTAATTTCTATCCATATCAGCTAATTCGATATTAGCTTTATAAATTGTTGATTTAAGTGCCATAAAAGGTGATTTATTAATAAGTAGATAGCTTATGTTACCAGTAAACTTGTGTGATGAGTAAGTCTACTTGAGTTATTGATGAATCTACTGAGGTTTTTAGTCAATCTATAAGTCGGGGTAATCACACAACGTACAATATTAAATAAGCTAATATAGAGCTTACTAATATTTTATTTATTGATGCTATTTATTAACTCTATGCTTATTAGTATTGTGAATACCTAGGATAATGGTAATTAATTTAATAAATAGTACTTACAATGGTATGTTACCAAGTACTAATAGATAACCTAAATACTCAGTGTATTGCCCTAAATGAGGCCATTATGACAATTCAATCTTTTATACCACCGCAACGAACACTAATGGGCCCAGGGCCTTCAGATGTTAGTCCTAGAGTGTTATCTGCACTAGGTAGACCGACCGTAGGTCACTTAGACCCAAGCTTTGTTGGCATGATGGATGAAGTGAAATCATTATTGCAATATGCCTTTAAGACTGAAAATACCTTTACTATGGCTGTTTCAGCACCAGGATCTGCAGGCATGGAGGCGTGTTTTGTTAACTTACTCACACCAGAAGATACTGTGGTTGTTTGTCGAAACGGAGTGTTTGGCGCTCGCATGATAGAAAATGTACAGCGTATTGGCGCAAAAGTTATTATTGTTGATTGTCCATGGGGCAGAGCAGTCGACCCTCAAGCACTAGAAGATACTTTAAAGCAAAACCCTCAGGCCGGTTTTGTTGCCTTTGTACACGCTGAAACCTCCACGGGGGCTTTATCTGATGCACAAACCTTATGTGCTATTGCAAGAAAATATGATTGTTTAACTATTGTTGATGCTGTGACGTCTTTAGCGGGTGTCGAATTAAGGGTTGATGATTGGGGCATAGATGCTATTTATTCGGGCAGCCAAAAGTGCTTGTCATGTGTACCTGGTTTGTCACCCGTAAGTTTTAGCGATAGAGCAGCAGACGTTATCAAAAACAGAACAATACCTGTGCAGAGTTGGTTTTTAGATCAATCGCTCGTCATGGAGTACTGGTCAGGGCAAGGTAATCGAAGTTATCATCATACAGCGCCCGTGAATTCTTTATATGCATTACATGAATCATTAGTCATGTTAAAAAATGAAGGATTAGAGCAAAGTTGGGTACGTCATAAAGCTCAACATGAAAAACTAAGTCTAGGCCTAGGTGATTTAGGCTTAGATTATATTGTACCTAAGCAAGAACGCTTGCCACAGTTAAACTCTGTGTATATTCCTAAAGGAATTGATGACGTTAAAGTCAGACAGTATTTATTAAAGGAATACAACTTGGAAATCGGTGCTGGTTTAGGTCAGTTTGCGGGTGAAGCATGGCGTATTGGTTTAATGGGCTACGCAGCTAGAACGGAGAATGTCGCTTTATGTTTAGCCGCACTTAAAGATGCTTTATCTCAATAAAGCCTAAAACGAGTAGCGCTAAACGTAACGTTAAATATAATAATAGATAATTAGAGTGAATGGCTTGCTAAGCTTGTCGTTATTCACTCTCAATTTTTTTGTTACTTATTAATACCATTTCGCTAAGCGATTAATTGCTTTACGGATTGGTAAAAGGCGTGTTCAAGTGAACTTACCAAGTACCAATATTTTCCATACTTAACCATGGTTCTTGTGAAGGTAACGGCTCGCCTTTTTGCAATAATTCAATTGAAATGTTGTCAGGCGATTTTATAAAAGCCATTTTGCCGCAGCGTGGCGGACGGTTAATAACGACACCAGCCTCTTGAAGTTTCTGGCAAGTTTCATAAATATCATCAACTTGAAAAGCCAAATGGCCAAAATTCCTACCTGTAGTGTAATCTTCTGTTGAACCCCAATTATAGGTTAGTTCTATTTCAGCTTCACCTTCGGCTGTCGCAAGAAATATTAAGGTAAATTTTCCAGCAGGTACTTCGTGACGACGCGTTTCAATAAGGCCGAGCTTGTTAATGTAAAAATCTAGTGAGGCGTCTAAGTCATGGACTCTAACCATAGAGTGTAAAAATTTCATTTCATTACCTTGTTAATAATACTGGGTGTCTACACGTTAAAATGTGTAGGTAAATAAAAGAGATTAGAAATTATAAAGCTGACTCCACAGAAAGTAATCTATAATTTAGTTTTTCTAGGTATTTGTCATCAAAACAAAAATTATTCTATTTAAAAAAATATACTATTCGACTATAGTCCGCGAAATTATTAATTATCTATTAAATTATTATGGAACTTACTTCTAACTTTAAATTAGCCCTAACAATAGGGGCGATTATTTTAGCGATTATCTTAAAGGTATTCATCAGTACTTTTTTGAAAAAAAGATACAAAAAGAAAGGTTTAGATAAACGTTATTTAGTTAATAATATTAAAAATGCCATAAACCTAATGCTTATTGTACTGTTATTTTTCTTTTGGAGTACTGAATTACAAAGGTTTGCGCTATCAATTGCTGCTTTTGTGGTGGCTATTGTGATCGCGACAAAAGAAATCATTCAATGTTTTATTGGTTTTATTTATTTATCTACCAGTGCACCTTTTAGGATTGGCGATTGGGTTCAGGTTAATGATAATTGTGGTGAAGTATCTGAAATCGACTGGGCAAAAGTAACCCTGTTAGAAGTTGATATACATACTTATTCTTATACGGGTAAAACTATTTATTTGCCAAACAGTTTACTTATGCTGCAATCAATTCGAAATCTGAATTTTATGCGTCGATATGTAAACCATTCGTTTGCTATTGTTCGCGAGAGTACCAATGCGGTGCCCATTAATTTAATCAGCGAATTAAAACAAAAGGCAATAACATACTGTAGTAGCTTTAAAGATGTTGCAGAGCGCTATAATGCGCTTATAGAAAACAGGCTTGATGTCGCAATAGCAGGGCCTGAACCAAGTATAAAAATATCTACCACGGATATTGGCCATGTCAAAATAACATTTAGTTTATTTTGCCCTACTGAAGATGCGATTGAAATTGAGCAAAAGCTAACAACCGATTTCTTTGTTTTGTGGAACAATTACAGTTAACTGAATAGGGTTACTAGCAAAAAAAGCCACGAATAAAACTTATACGACTTTAAAGGATGGATGTATGGATAGCTCAACAGGAGTAACTGATCTTGATGAACTGCTTGGTTTACTAGAGCAGGAAACTGTTCAGTTACCAAAGCATTTCGATGAAATAAATTCATCTCAGTGGGCACGTATTTTAGAAAGCTTAACCAATGAGCAAAGGTTACGTTTATGGGATAAAATTGATAGTTCGCACGCAAGTTCTATCCTCGCTGAGTTACATGAAGATACCTTACAACAGTTCCTTGCGGTATTACCTCAAGGTTCAATTGAAAAGACAGTTTGTGCGAGTAGTCAATCTGAAGCCGTAGAAATTCTTGAAGCACTGTCTCAAAAAGCCGCTAGAAGAATCATTAAAAAATTAACGCCTGAAGCAAAAAACCGTGTCGAACTTTCATTTAGTTACACTGAAGAGCAAGTGGGGCGTTATGCAAATCAACAAGTTTATACTATTGATGCCAATGAAAAAGTAGCAGAAGTTATCGCTGAAATAAAAGAAAGTGAGAATACCTTAGCGTCGAGTAACTTTATTGTGCTTAATGGTGACTTTCATTATCAAGGTGAAGTTTCAATTAATGATCTACTTAATGCAAAAAACAAAGAGAAAATTGCAGAATTAGTTCATAGCACAGAAATAACGTTGCTTGATCAACAACCATTATTAGAGGCGTCTAACTTGGTAAAGGATAGTCAAAAGAACTATCTGCCCGTTATTCAATCTGATGGACGATTTGTTGGTGTTTTCTCAATTCAAGATGCGTTAAATGTATTCCAAAACTTTTACGAGGCTCAAGTTGCTCATATGGGTAATGTGAGTGATGAAGATCTGTTTTCTCCTGTGATTAAAAGCTCAAGACGAAGAGCGGTATGGTTAGGTATCAATTTATTAACGGCGTTTTTAGCTTCATTTGTTATTGGTATTTTTGACAAAGTTTTAATCGAGGTAGTAGCACTTGCTGTATTGATGCCTATTGTTGCAAGCATGGGAGGAATAACAGGGAGTCAGTCATTAACCTTAACAATACGAGGTTTAGCAACAGGACAAATAAGCAAAGGCAATTTAGTAACGCTTAGAAATAAGGAGTTTTTAGTTGCTTTACTTAATAGCTGTTGCTGGGCTGTTTTAGTCGCTTTTGTAAGCTTTTATTGGTTTGAAAACGTGGCACTGGCTATTATTATTGCCATTTCAATTATGATAAATATGCTGGTTGCAGCATTTGCAGGCGTATATATCCCCGTTTTACTAGAAAAGTTTGGCATTGATCCCGCTATCGCAGGCTCGGTTATATTAACAACAGTAACTGATGTCGTAGGATTTTTTGTCTTTTTAGGCGGCGCTACTTTTATTTTTTTAAGTTAAGCGTTGAAAGTGATTTTTATCAAAATAGGCATGTGTCTTCTTAATGTCAGAACTAGCTAGATGACAAAGTCGCAATAAAAAAACTCAAAAGAATAAACACAATAACGGCAAGGTTAACAGCATCTATTTTTAACCATTTCATAATATACCTCTTAAGACCTACTATTTATTAACATTTTAAGAAAAGTGCTTTAAAAATAAAAACTAATAATAATTGTGGCGTCGACAAATATAATTTGTTGAGCTGATGTCGCTTAGATATATATCTTATTCTAATACGTTGAGCGTACATACTTGTGTTAACAACAAAAAGTGTTAACAACAAAAAGTGTTAACAACAAAAATAATTTGTCGTTTCAACAAAAAAAATTCAATGATCATCAATCCTTACTTATAGGGCAAATTGAATGAATAACACCGTTTAATAAAATATATTTATCAAACTCATTATGTTTTTTGAACGTTCAAGGCTAATTTCTCACATACGGGAATAATGTCAAAGCGTCCTTAACTAAGTTAGTTTTGCTACTTTTAGCTAAATAAATGGCATATATATCGCGACTATACTCAGGTGCTTTGTCAACAGGGTGAAGCTTTCCTTTTCTAATATGTTCAAAACACATTTGTTTTGGTAAGTAGGCACAACCTGACGCTTCTAGAATAAAATTGAGCGCTATTCTAGGCTGACTCATATGGTGACGAATCACATCAAATGAACCATAGTCCCTTAATATTTGACTATTGACGGATTCGCCATAATCAACCATGACCATATTTTCTATATTCTCCATCGTGTTAAAGATTTGTTCTTTATCTGTTGACACGAGCTGAAGCGGTACAGTGGCAACCTTTTCATTAACAATATCTTCGACAAAGGGCGGTTCGAATAGAAAAGCAATATCAATAAGCCGACTAATAACTTGCTTTCTTAACTCTAACGGTGAGTAAGTTTGCGTGAATAAATGTACATCATCTAGATTGCGGTGAATTTTTTGAAGCCAGTCTTGTAAAACTATGTCCCAAATAGACATCATAGAGCCAACAAATAATTGGTGAGAGTTAGTTTGTGCCACGCTAACGTCTTGTTTGAGTTTTTGCCACATAATCATCATTTCATTGGCGTGCTTAACTAAGCGATGACCTTCAGCAGTAAGCTTTAATCGTTTTTGTGTGCGATCAAATAGCAGTACACCTAACTCTTCTTCTAATTGCTTAATTCTGCTACTTACAGCTGCTTGCGTTAAATAAAGATTTTCAGCAGTAACTCTAACATGCAAAGTTTGGCTTACTTCTAAGAAGGTGGTTAAAAGTTCAATTTTCATTAGATACCTATTGATAGATTTTTTTTATCAAACCGTTATTTTTATTTTGATTTTCTTTTTGAAAAAGATCAACTAAATTTCGCTGCATAAAACATTTATTCAAAAAATTGAACACTGGAGTACAAAATGAAAATTGCCATTTTATCTAGAAACGAAAACTTATACTCGACTCGTCGTTTAAAAGAAGCATGTATTGAGCGCGGACATGAAGTTGATATTATCGATACATTACATTGCTACATGGACATTACCAGTAGTCGTCCTGCAATGCGTTATCATGGTGAAGAACTGCCAATGTATGATGCGATTATTCCTAGAATTGGTGCCTCGGTAACATTTTATGGTACTGCGGTAGCAAGACAATTTGAGATGATGGGAACATTCAATGTTAATGAATCTGTAGCAATTAGTCGTTCACGCGATAAGTTACGCTCATTACAATTATTATCGCGTAAAGGTATTGGTTTACCGCGTACAGGTTTTGCAAGTAAGCCAGACAACATTAAAGATTTAATTAAGAATGTTGGTGGTGCGCCTTTAGTTATTAAATTACTTGAAGGTACGCAAGGTATAGGAGTGGTATTAGCTGATACAGCAAAAGCGGCTGAAAGTATTATTGAAGCCTTTATGGGACTTAAAGCGAATATACTGGTACAAGAATATATAAAAGAGGCTGGCGGTGCTGATATTCGTTGTTTAGTTGTTGGTGGCCGTGTGGTTGCAGCCATGAAGAGACAAGGTGCTGAAGGTGAGTTTCGCTCAAACCTTCACCGTGGCGGAAGTGCTGAAGTGATAAAGCTAACTAAAGAAGAACGCGCTACGGCGGTAAATGCAGCAAAAGTTATGGGTTTAAACTTCTGTGGGGTTGATTTACTTCGCTCTCATAACGGCCCTATGGTAATGGAAGTGAATTCATCGCCTGGTTTAGAAGGTATTGAGGTAGCAACTGGGTTAGATGTTGCTGGTAAGTTAATTGAATTTATTGAAAAAAATGGGAAACTTAATGCCAATAAAACAAAAGGCAAGGGTTAAGGTAATATAAGTTTGCTTAGGAAACATTATGAATGAATTAAAAATTGGCGAACATACCATTTTGCTTGGGCAAACAAAGAAAATTGATTTGCCCGTAGCAAAGCTTTATACCGACGCTGATGTAAATTTACCGGTTTATATTATTCGTGGGAAAAAAGCAGGGCCGACTATTTTTGTCAGTGCTGCCGTGCACGGAGATGAACTTAATGGTATTGAAATAATAAGGCGGCTTATTAATTTAAAGGGGTTTAAAATCTCGGCTGGTACTCTTATCGCTGTGCCGATGGTAAATGTTTATGGTGTTGTGAATCAAAGTCGCTATATGCCAGACAGAAGAGATTTAAACAGGAGTTTTCCTGGCTCTTCTAAAGGATCTCTTGCTGCGAGGGTTGCTAATATTTTCCTCAAAGAAATTGTTAGTCATTGTGATTATGGGATTGATTTGCATACTGGTGCTATTCATCGCTCGAATTTACCACAAATAAGAGCGCAGTTAACAGATGAAGAAACGCTGGAAATTGCCAAATCGTTTGGTGCGCCAGTGATTTTAAATTCAGACATCATTGATGGTTCGCTGCGCGATGCTGCAGTAGGCTGTGAAACCAAAGTGTTGCTTTATGAAGCGGGTGAAGCGCTACGTTTTGATGATTTTTCAATCAGAGCGGGTATTCAAGGTATAGTCAATGTACTAAGACACCTAAAAATGATGCCAAAAGGAAGAGTTAAGAAAAAAGCGATTAGTCAATTTATTGCTAATAATAGTAGCTGGGTAAGGGCGTCAAGTAGTGGCATTGTGACTCACCATTACAACCTGGGTGATCAAGTGGTAAAAGGAAATCTTCTTGCTGAAATTGGTAGTCCATACGGTGAAACATTAGGCGAAGTATTTGCTAATAAAAGCGGTGTTATTATTGGTAAACAAAATATACCTTTAGTGCAAGAAGGTGAGGCTATGTATCACATTGCTTATTTTAAAGAAGATGATGAAGAAATTGCCGAACATATAGAAAATGTTGAAGAAGAATTAGTTAATAGTTTTGAGGCTAATGAGGGGGTACTGTGATAGATAGAATTGTAATTGGACACATTGAGAATATTGATTTGCCTGAATTGGCTATAAAGCAACTAACGGTACGTGTAGATACAGGAGCTCAAACATCATCACTACATGTTGATAACCTTCAGCGAACATTTATTGATAATAAACCTGCGGTAGCATTTGATATTCATCCTGAAATTCATAATGTAGAAAAGTCAGTCAGGTGTACTGCAATTTTACATGATGTGAGAAAGGTAAAATCGTCAAATGGTATTAGCGAGCAACGTTATGTAATTAAAACACCAGCAATTATGGGTGATCATACTTGGGATATTGAAATTACGTTAACCGATAGATCAGATATGACCTACCTTATGTTATTAGGAAGGCAGGCGTTAAGTGATCATTTTTATATAGATGCCGCTAATGCTTTTGTTGCCTCTCATAGCTAAATAATGCTGAGGTAGTATGCTCATAAAAAGTTTTACTTAAGTAAAAATATATTTAATTAACTAGGGCGTTTTGAGCTTTGTTGATATTTTTATACAAAGAATAAAACATGCCCTAGGTTTACACTGAACAAAGGCTAACCCATAAAAAATGATTATCCTTATAGTCAGTAATATGGTTAACCGTTGGAGTAAACGATGTTAGAACAAATAACCTATTGGTTAAGTTATCCTTTATTTACCTTAAATGAAAAGGTTATTACCCTTGTTGAAGTGCTTACTGTGCCGCTGTGGTTAATTATTAGCGTCTGGTTTGTTCATTTTTTTATTTCCAAGATTGGCGACAAGTTACGTCATAAAAATAAAGATCCAAACCTTATTCATTTAGTGCAAAGGCTTTTGTATATTGTCGCGTTAGCGGTAATCTTTATTACAACGTTGTCTATGTTAAGTGTGCCTATTACGGCTTTTGCCTTTTTATCTGGTGCTATTGCGATTGGTTTTGGTTTTGGTGCTCAAAACATTATTAATAACTTTATTAGTGGCTGGATTTTAATGGGTGAGAAGCCAATTCGTATCGGTGACTTTCTCGAGGTTGAAGGAGTTAAAGGTACCGTTGAAGAAATTAATACGCGCTCTACACGTGTTCGACGGGTAGACGGGGTTCATATGTTAATCCCTAACAGTAAACTGCTTGAAAATACTGTGATTAACTGGACACTAAGAGATAAACTTATTCGAGGTACGGTTGCGGTAGGTGTCGCTTATGGCACTGATTGTAAGCAAGTGAAAAAAATCATGTTAGATACGGCAAACGCTCAACAAGAAACGTTAATGGAAAATGGCAAAGAGCCACAAGTATTCTTTCAAGATTTTGGTGATAACTCTTTAATGTTTGAAGTATATTTTTGGATAAACTCTCAAGTTGAAGGTGGGTTACGGTTTGTCGCCAGTAATATTCGTTTTGAATTAGTTGAAGCGTTTAACCAAGCAAATATAGTGATTGCGTTTCCACAAAGAGATGTTCATGTGGATGGTACAATTAAGTTAATTAATACAAAAAATAAAAACATAACACAGTAAATGCGAATGAATACGTTATAACTGTGTGTCTTTGAGACGTTTAAGGTGACATTGTGATTCATGACTTTATTGTAGAAGGTTGGGCAATTGCCAAAGATGGTAGTGCCAGTAAAATAGAATTAAATGACGAATTGAATTCTAATGCTTATTGGCTTCATTGCAACAGAGGAGCTGAGCAGTTTGAACAATGGTTAAGGGCAGAAAATACTGAAGAATTTATTATCGATTCATTACTGGCAGCAGATACAAGGCCGAGGTTTCAGCAAATAGATAATGATAGTTTTTTCTTAATTTTGCGTGGTGTTAACCTAAATAACGGTAAAGAGCCTGATGATATGCTAACTATCAGGCTTTTATATACACCACAGCGAGTGATTACGTGTAACTTACAACACTCAAAAGCTATCGCGTCAGTTAGCGACGAGTTATCTAGAGGGAAAGGGCCTGAAAGCTTAGAAGTATTAGTTATTGCTATTTTGAGTCAGTTAAATGCTAAGATTGAAACCGTAATTGAACCCATAGAGCACTTTATTGATGCTCAAGACAATGACTCGTTTACTAATGAAGAAATAACTGAAATAAGTATAAAACATCGTAAGTTATTAAGGTTAAACAGGTTTCTTAAGCCACAATTACATGCATTGTCGTCTTTATGCAAGAATAAAGTATCAACGTTTGATGAGCATACCGTTAGCTTGGCTAATCAGCTAGACACGATGCAACGTATTGTGGACACCATAGATTTTTATATTGCACAAATAGATGTAATTAATAATCGAATTTCGCACTTAAATAGTGAAGTGATGAACAGAAACACATACTTGTTATCAATAATCGCAGGAATATTTTTACCACTCGGCTTTTTAACAGGCTTATTTGGTATAAATATTGGTGGTATGCCTGGGGTTGAAAATGGTAATGCTTTTTACTTGTTTTGCGGACTACTTGTAGGCGTTGGTGTATTTGAATTTGTGTTGTTTCGTCGTTTAAAATTTCTTTAACTTGGTTTTACGGGTTTAAGCTAAACTTTAACTAAGTTAAAACTAGATTTTTACCAGGCTAAATTAGGCAAGATAGAGTGCCAACATCGTTATAAACTAACGATGTTGGCAAATCATATAATTATTGTGAAGTGCTTAATAACTCAGTCAGTTTACAGGTTAAATCAGAGTGAGGAGTTGATTTTCGTTGAGTTAAATAGATAGGTCGCTTCAATTGAAGAGAACTCTCAATATTAAATATACTTCCGCTTTCAATGTGATCTGCCACTAACTCGGTAGGTAAATAAGCAAACCCTCCATTTGTTAATATCAACTCTAGCGCAATACTTGCTGTAGATGTTCTATGTGCAGGAAAAACTTTGTGGGTTGTGGCATGTTCTTTAGCGAAAGTAATTCCCCAATCAACATATATATACCTCTCACTACTTTCAGAAAACGTTTGATGACTACCCACTAGCGAAATATCGAAATATCCAATTAGTGTATTGATAAAGTCACTGTCTTTTATTGGGTCTGTTAAAAAGGCAAGATTAAGGCTTTTATCATCAAGTTTACGTTGAATAGCTTCTCGAACAGAAATTTCAGTCCCAACCACCATACCATCAAATAAGTCATCAATATCACTAACGCGTCGACTTAAAAATGCATCCCATACATTAGGAGTAGCAGCCATGTTGAAGTTAACTTTTTGCTGGCTAGCCAAATTGACAACCACTTTTGACTGTTCCACTTGTTCAATTACTAAATGGGCAAAAGGCAATAATGACTCACCTGCAGGGGTAAGTGTTAAGTTATTTTTTTCTCTTATAAATAATGGTGAAGTATAAAATTCCTCTAATTGCTTGATTCGAGCGCTTACTGCGGCTTGTGTGATATACAGTTGCTCAGCAGCTCTGCCAAAATGCTTGTTATCAGCCACCGCTACAAATGTTTTAAATATTTTAATATCCATACTGTCACTCTTTTAATTTACTCAAGGTAATCTAAAGAAATTTTGTCTTGTCGACAATTATTATTTGCTTTTCATTTTAACCATTCAGCCTTAAATTAGCGTTGAGAATAACCTTAAAGGAACAGTTATGAAACTTTGTAATGTAGTCATGTTTGGTATGTTAGTTATGTTTAATGCAGCAGCAAGTACCGAACAGACAAACTTAGCACCACCATCATTGGTACAAGATTACTTTGATTACTGTAATGAAATTCGTCCTGATGATGAAGCTGACCTTAATGAGTACAGTTTGAACTGTGTAAATGGACAGCTCAGTGATGCAGGTTTTGATACTTTTACTTTGTACAAAGAAATGATTGAACACATGAATAAAGAGGATGAGTAATGGAAACTGCAATCAGAAAAGGCAAAATAACATTTTATGCCAGTGATATTTTTCCACATGGCCTTTCAAGAAGTAGTTATTTTAACAAACGTGAAGCTGAAGAATTAATGATGTATGGGCATACCTTTTCGGGGTTACAAGACGGCTCTCTGTCTCCTGAAAATGAAGAAGAAGCGGCATTTGTCACTGAGATTAATAGCAATGAAGAAGTAACCTTATATTCGGTAAAGCTATGGCACAAGTATTTGTCAGTTGTTGCTAATAAAGGGGTGTTTCACGGGTTCTCAATGAGCAGCAGGTACGTTCATTCGAACGCTCAACAAAGTAATAATGACATTACGTTTAACTATGTTAGGTAATCTTTTTGCGCTCAAGGATGAGTGCTAGCCACTACGTTAACAATTTGGGGTCAAAGTATGCATGCGGAATAAAAAAGCGTATTTACCCTGATATATTTAATGAGAATTCTTATGAGTATTGTAAAAATGACAAAAGACGATAATGACTGGGAAGGGAGTTATCAAATTTCATATACAACGGGCAAACCTGCTCCTATGAGGGCTCGACGAAAAGCTTTATCAACTTGGCAAAAAATAGAGAAAATAAAAGATGAAGCTTCACTTAATAAACACATTACAAAAGACGAAACCACTTATTACGATTAAGTAAAATTTTTAAATCTTCGGGAAGTACTTTTGAATTTAGTTACCAGATGTCATTAAATGGACTTAGGGCATCTACCTTTTATATCATTTTGTATAAATAAATGACAACTCAGAGCAAAAATAGAAGCCAATTCATTGGTCATTTTGAATCCATTCTTAACTCTGAGAGTTAAACAACTCATAGCCGTTACACGCCTTTTTAATACCGAAAAATCTACGCGCAATTTTTTAAATGTAAACTATCTATTTAAAATTGTCGTTAACTAAGGTATAACAGCGCGATGAAAGTACCTAAAAGAATACAGCCACTTGTTGAAGATGGTTTAGTTGATGAAGTTATTTGCCAATTAATGAGTGGCAAAGAGGCGACTGTATATATGGTTCGCAGTGGTGAGGATATCCTATGTGCCAAAGTATACAAAGAAGCTAATAAGCGTAGCTTTAAAAAAGCAGCACAATATCAAGAAGGGCGGAAAAGTCGAAATAGCCGACGTGCTCGCGCCATGGAGAAAGGATCAAAATACGGAAGAGGCCAGCAAGAAGAAGCTTGGCAAAATGCAGAAGTCGATGCACTAAACCTACTCTCTGAGGCTGGCGTAAGAGTACCTCAACCGTATGGATGCTATGACGGTGTTTTACTGATGGAATTAATAACCGATGATAATGGCGAAGTCGCTCCACGATTAAACGACGTTACTATGTCTGCGGAACAAGCCATAGAAGATTTGGAAGAAGTGATGGTGTATGTTCAGCGAATGTTATGCGCGGGTGTAGTCCATGGGGACTTATCTGAGTTTAATGTGTTAGTCGACTCCTATGGCCCAGTGATTATTGATTTACCCCAAGCCGTTGATGCATCTGCCAATAATAATGCTAAGTCAATGCTAATTCGTGATGTTCAAAATATGACTCTATATTACAGTCAATTTGCCCCTGAATTACTAAAACGAAGGTATGCTTATGAAATGTGGTCGCTTTATGAAAGAAGCGAGCTAACCCCTGAAACTGAATTAATGGGTGTGTTTGCAGAGCAAACGAGTAACGCCGACGTTGATAGTGTATTAAATGAAATTGAAGCCGCTTTTGAAGAGCATGAAGCAAATCTTGAACGTCTAAAAACGGCAGAAAATACTGAAATGGAATAGATTAAATATCTTTATTGTTTTCTGAGCTATCCAAAAATTAAAGCTCAACTGACTCAGCTGTCGCCTAGTGTTTGAACGTCCAGTGTATTCTTAAAATAAATGGTTCGTCAATGGATGGATATATTTTAAGCTGAAGTGCTAAGTTGAGCATGCAAGGGCATGTGTGCTATTCATGCTGTCATGTAAAAAGCTCAAGTTCAAATGGAGTAAAAGTTGTCTAAATAAAGTGTTTTAATACTATCACGTATTTACTCAGAGTACCTTAAAAAAGCGCAGTCGCCTTGTACAACAAAACATTATTGAGTTAACGATAAATATAATCTATCAGACATATCTGAGTTGAGTGGTCACCACCACCCTAGACAGGCCAAGGCTACTAAGGCTAATGTGCCTATTTATGCTGTCTAGCGAGGATGAAGCAGTTGTCGTTAAACTAATTGTCAATGAGTTCATCTAAGCCTTTTATCACAAAGCTGGGTAAAGCAAATGCGGCGCTATGTAATGGTGTATTGTAATAATCAAATGCTAACCCTGATTGAGTTACGCGTTCAGGATTGAAATCATTCACTGGGTGATATTTTTTAGATGCAAATGTAAAGCTCCATAAACCGCCTGGGTAGGTTAAATTACTAAAGCTATATAAGTAGCTTTTAGGAAAAACATTGTTTAGTACTTTTAATAATGATTGTTGAATATCCATCGCATACCAAGATGATTCGCCTTGAGAAACAACAATACCGTCATCAGTGAGACAGTTAAAAACGTCTTGATAAAACGCTTCGCCAAATAGAGGCTGTGCTGGGCCGATAGGGTCTGTGCTATCAACAATAATAACATCAAATTTTTCTTTAGTTTCTTTCACAAATTGCACGCCATCGCCAATGATAAGGTTAATTCTTTCATCATCGAGTGCACAAGCGGTTTGCGGGATGTGTGCTTTACAGGCATCCACAACCATACCATCAATTTCAACCATTGTGCATTTATCAACCGAAGCATGGCGGATTACTTCTCTTGCCGTACCGCCGTCACCACCACCGATAACCAACACATTTTTAGGGTGGGGATGAACAAATAAAGGAACGTGAGTTATCATGTCGTGGTAGGCAAACTCATCTCTTTCGGTAACCATAATTAAGCCGTCATTTAATAACATCTTGCCATGACCTTTAGTCTCGACAACGTCAACGGTTTGAAAATTACTTTTACCCGAAAAAAGTACCTTCTCTACTTTAAACTTAATACCTAAGAAGTCTTGAAATTTTTCTTCAACCCATAAATTAGAGTGCATGGTTATCTCCTAAAACATCAAGCTCTATCGGCTCAATAAACGTTGTTTGGGGCAGTATATAATTAGCAAAATTAACTATGTAGCCGTTGTCTAGTTGTGTGCTTACGCGTGATTTACTCACATATTGCTTTGGTATGTATTGTGCCAATTTTGCATTAAAATTTTGCGCATTAAAGCTCATCAAATCAAATGATTTAGGGGCTAAAATATCAATTAGCGTGGGTGCCAGTGCGAGTAAATCAAGGTTTGACTCAAAGCTAATATAGCTACTGTCCATTTGTGGTGTAACATGAATGGTTAAATAGTGCTGGTCGTGAATCGCATTGAGTGAGTAACCATAGGGCGAAAACACAAAATCGTCGATAATAAAATTTGGTAATAGGCTATCAATTCTAAGGAATTCTCGGATATCCGCCTTGGTTAAATTAGGCTGAGTTAAATGCTGTGAGGCTTTTTCAGATATTTGGTAAGCCAAGAACTCATAGGTAATGTCATCCGCATCGGCAACAAAGTCGTTCTCTACATGGAAAACGTAGTTGTGGTGACTGTCCATTTCACCAAAACGATAGGCTTTGCCGGGAAGGTACTGATGAATTAATTTGATGTCATCACCAAAGCAACTTGGTTGTGCGTTGGCAAAGTATTCGTTTTTACGCTGATAAGTGAGATGTTTAATCACCTCTGAACCTAAATTTTTAATGAAAAATTCAACCGCTTTAACGAGTTGGGTTTCGCCGCAGGTTAAAATTAATAGTCTATCTTGCCAGACGAATAAACTTGACTCAGACAAGAGAAATGCTTTGCAATAGTTATTACGGATTGATGACAAAATTTTCGCCTGACTGCAATTCACTAATGCTGACCAAAACTCATCACTGATATCGTCAAGCAAAGAAAGCTTTTTCGTATCGATTAAAATCTCAGCTTTTTTTTCTGAACCTTCAAAAAACATTCCGAGCTTCCTAATGTAAAAAGGGTGCGCTATTTTACAAATTAATCTGTATTAATCAATAAAAAATCACGGTAAATTGTTAATACTTTAAACTGTATTTTTTTTTCTATTTAGCTTATAAAAAACTATACATCTTGCAAATAATTTGCATAATTACGCAAAAATTAAATAAGTGTTCAATTGTTATGCTTAAATCAATTAACGTTAACTTAGTGCCTGCACCTATCCCTTATGAAGGAACATCACAGGAGATAGGAGTTCACGCTAATACAACCCATATGATTGGGTTTGAGTTTGATGGTACTGCGTGTTTTCGTAAAGGTGCAAAATTTGGTCCAAATGCATTGCGTGCGGTTGCTGATGGCATTGAGTCATACTCGCCTTATTTAGAGGCCGAACTTGATGATGTTTCCTTTATTGATTTGGGCAATCTCGCCATTGATTTATCGATAAATAAAAACAGTGCGCCAAGTGACGTTGAAAAAGCCTATTACGATGGGAATAAGGCATTTGATACTTTATTTGGTGACGTTTCATTAAACGACAGTAATGTTCGCATTATGACCTTAGGTGGTGAGCACTCAATTTCTTACGCACCTATCATTAAGTACTTAGCTGATTTCCCAAAGCTTGTTGTTTTACATTTAGATGCGCATGCCGATTTACGCGATGGCTATTTGGGCTATCATCATTCACATGCGGCTATCATTCGCCGTATAAGTGAGCATTTTGGTGAACATCATCAATTACTACAGTACGGAATTCGCTCAGGCACAAAAGATGAATATGAATGGATGAAACAACACGGAACATTAAAAGCCAGTAGAGACAAATTTCTTGCAGCGGTTGAGGAAATACCACTAGATACGCCTATTTATCTCACCTTAGATTTAGACTACTTTGATCCAAGTTTTCTGCCAGGTACTGGTACGCCTGAGCCGGGAGGAGAAGATTTTCATTCGTTTGTGAGCCTTTGTAAAATACTTAAAAACAAAAACTTTGTCGGATGTGATGTTGTTGAGTTATCACCCGAAATTGACAGTACTGGAAATAGTGATGTGTTTGCCGCGAAAGTCGTTCGCGAATTATTACTTTGTTTAGAGCCGTGGAGTTTATAGCATTGAACGTAGAAAAAAATACCATTGAGAACAACAATGCCACAGAATATACAAACGAATGGTCGATAGAGTCTGCTGAAAAAACTTATCGGGTTAATCGTTGGGGGAATGGCTATTTTAGTGTTGGTGAGCATGGGTGTATCAATGTTACTCCGCGTCATGACCAACCGGGTTTGTCAATTAATTTACAAGAAGTGGTTGATGAAATAGCCGCAACCGATATTGATTTTCCTGTTGTTATTCGATTTCATGACATATTACGCTCGCAGGTTGAACGTTTAAACAGAACCTTTAGATCTACCATTGAAGAAGCTGATTACGAAGGACGTTACTTTGGTGTCTTTCCGGTGAAAGTTAATCAAATGCGTGAAGTCATTGAGGAAATTGTCAGTGCGGGCAAACGATTTGACTACGGTTTAGAAGCAGGTTCAAAGCCTGAGCTTATTGCGGCTTTAGCGTACAATACCAATAAAAACTCGCTAACCATATTAAATGGTTACAAGGATGAAGAATATTTAAAGCTGGCTTTATTAGGTCAAAAAATTCATCGCAATACCATTATCGTCATTGAAAAATATAGTGAGCTAACTAAATTAATATCATTGTCAAAATCATTAGGCATTAAGCCCGTTATTGGCTTACGTGTTAAAATGATGGTAAAAGGGCGAGGTAAATGGGAAAGCTCCAGCGGAGAACGGGCAAAATTTGGTTTAAGCATTGCTGAAATACTTAATGCGATTGATTTGCTTGAGCAAGAAAACTTAAAAGATACGATTAAATTATTGCATTTTCATATTGGCAGCCAATTAACTGATATTCGCGCAATAAAAGAGGCGGTACAAGAGTCGTCATTAATTTATACGCAATTAGTAAAACAAGGTGTTCCCCTTGAATACGTAGATGTTGGCGGTGGTTTAGCGGTAGATTATGATGGTTCGCAATCAACCAATGACTCGTCATGTAACTATGATTTAACAGAATATATCGCCGATATAATTTACGGCTTTAAACAAAGTTGTGATCTTGAGTCGGTGCAACACCCTCATATCGTTAGCGAAAGTGGCCGGGCAATGACGGCGCATCATTCTTGCGTTATCACTAAGATAGTGGGGGAAATTCAACCCAGTGATAAATCATACAATACCCGTAAAAAAACCGGTGAGCATATCATTGTCAGTAATATTCGAGAGATTGAAAACAACTTGTCATCGGATAATTTTCAAGAGTCATTTAACGATGTTTCGCAGCTCAAAGAGCAGGCAATGCAAGCGTTTAAACTCAGTGTATTAACGCTTGAAGAGTTGGCTAAAATAGAAACATTGTATTGGCGAATTTTAAATACTGTAGAAAAAGTGAGCCAAGCCGAAGAGTTTATTCCTGAAGAGCTAAAAGAAATACCAGAAATGTTGTCATCTCAGTATTTAGCAAATTTTTCAGTGTTTCAATCAGCGGCTGACTCATGGGCTATCGACCAAGTGTTACCGATAGTGCCAATTGCTAGGTTAAATGAGGCGCCGTTAAAGCTTTGTAGTTTAGTCGATATTACCTGCGACAGTGATGGAAAAATTGACAAGTTTATTGGTGATGAAGAGGTTAGCAAGCTCCTGCCGTTGCACCAGCTCAATGATGGCGAAGATTATTATATTGGTTTATTTCTCACCGGCGCCTATCAAGATGTTATGGGGGATATGCATAATTTATTTGGCCGTTTAAATGAAGTGCACATCGTTAGTTATGACGATGATCCAAAAGACTTTTACATTGAGGAAGTGGTGAAAGGCTCTGCGGTTAAAAACGTTTTATCAACCATGCAATATACGCCAGAGATTATGGCGCAAGTGGTGAAAAAAGAAATAGATAAGCAAATTCAACGGGGCAAAATAAAACCACGTGAAGGGGTAAACTGGATAGACTTTTACGAAAATTGCCTAGACGGGTATACTTACCTGAAATAATTTACCTATTTCATAATGAACCAAGTATTGTTACATTTCACATTGTGGTGATGAAAAGCAATCTTGGTTAATCGTCTTTAATAGTCAATAATGCATACTACCTTAGCATTAGCGTCAATAACTGGAGAGGATTGCAACTCTCCATTTCTAATAAAGTCCACCCTAGGCTATTCTGTCTTCTCTTTAAACTCACACAAGTCTTCAATAATACAGCTACCTCATTTTGGCTTTCTAGCAACACAGGTATAACGGCCATGAAGGATTAGCCAGTGATGTACGTCGACTTTAAACTCAGCAGGAACCACTTTTTAAAGCTTATTTTCCACTTCAACGACATTCTTACCCATAGCAAATTTATTGCGGTTTGATACGCGATCGATATGGGTGTCTACTGCTATTGTCGGCCAACCAAAAGATAATTAAAGTAGACTTGATTGTATTATTGTAACTTAAGCGTACCAATGCTTTGTTACTATCAATGTTTAGTTTAAAATGTAAAAACACTTATTATGTATTACGTAAGCAGCTTTAGATGGCATACACGATTTTATGATTTTACAAACGTTAGAGTTATTTCCGGTTCATATTGTACAAATTGTTTTTGCATGCCAAGTGGGATTTATCTCAATACTGATCTGGAACCAAGAACGTTATCGTAGCTTGGCAGTATTCTTTATTTTCCAAGCCATTCTTAGTGTTATGAATGTATTAGAAGGAGCAAATACTACAACGGAATATTATTTAGTCACACCAGTATTTACATTAGTCATTGGCCCAATGCTCTATTTCTTTATTCGATCACTTGTAAATGATGTTGCAATGACAACAAAGCAAAAAATCGTTCACTTTGTTGCGGCGCTAATCGCACTTCCTTTCACTCATTACGTTCAGCTTATTGTTGCCTTTGGTACATTAAGCCAATTAATATATTTAGCGCATTCATTTCGTGTTATTGCTCGGTATCATAAAACTGCAAATGCAGTAAGTTCGGATGCTGACCGGTATAAGTTAAACTGGCTACTAAAAGCATTATTTATTTTCGCATTCGTGACAATTGCAGATCTTATTAGGATGAACCTGCAAACTTTCACATCAGACTTTGTTGCAATGCTTTGGTATTTTATTAATGAAGTCATCTTCATGAGTTTGTCTTGCTACTTAGGCTTTAAAATTATTAGGCAGCCCCAGTTGTTTGTTGGAATGACATCCTACGAGAAGTTAGTCGAGCATGAAGAGTCGGGCGATAACCAAGAAGAACAGGCTTTAGCACAGAGAATTTTCGCTAATATTGAAAATCATATTCTACAAGATGCAATGTTCAAAAAACCAAGGTTAACGGTGACGGATATATCTCAGAGCACAGGAATTAGTGTGAAAGATATTTCTTGGGCCATTAACTTAGGCTGTAATCGTAACTTTTGTGATTATATAAATAGTTTAAGAATAATGAATGTGAAGAAAAAGTTACTCGCAGGAGATAGTCGAAATACCTCTTTGCTGGATATTGCTTTAGCATCAGGTTTTAACTCAAAATCGACCTTTAATGCAGTATTTAAAAAGGAGTTAGGTAAAACACCATCTCAGTTTATTCGTGATGAATTAAAGCCTACAACCACCCCATAGAAGTGCAATAATAGTTTTATTAAGTATGAAATCCTGATTTCGGACGATATTCTGTCATATATGACTATGATTCGCCTATCTTTTAAAGTTAATTTAGGTAAAGGCAGTTTATGCACAGCAAGTTTTATATAAAATTGTTTATTCTCACGATATTCGTTTACTGTTCGACTCATGTACTCGCATCCGACAAATCGAGTAAGATGACAAATAACTCGATTGGACAAGTCCCTACGTTCAGTAAGGTGGAAGATCCTGCTCAATATTATACGGATCGACAAAAAGCACTCGATTTAGTGCGGCAAGAAAATTGGCTAGCAGCGAAACCCGTTATCGAGTCTTTGATAAGCCAGTACCCTGATGACGGCGATACTTGGTACATCCTAGGCTTAACTTACTTTCAATTAAAAGAATGGGAAAAAGCAATTGCTGCACTTAAAAAGACAATAGAGTTAGGTACTATTTTGTCTAATGTTCCAACCGGGTCTGCACCGTCTAATGATATTATGATCAACATTGCAGAAGCTTATGCAGAGCTTGGCCAAGCGGAAAATACAATTGCTTGGATTAACAAGTCTTTAGCCTATCGCTATGATGACCGAAAGAATTTAATTGGAAACTTTCACTTTAAAGAAATAGCAGCATCTAAGGAATTTCAAAAGGTTTCGGGCGTATTTTTGCCTAAAGATATATCGAGAGTAGAGTTATGGCAATATGATCTTAAGTTTCTGGTATCTGAAATAAAACGACTTCACGTCAACATGTATCACTCAATAAGTGAAGACAACTTTGAAAGAATGGTCGCTACTATTAATAAAAAAATTCCTACGCTGTCTGATCAACAAATAGTATTCGAGTTTATGAAATTAGTTGCGTCTACGGGTAATGGTCACAACTTCATTGTACCGGCTTACGCCAAAATAGGGGCTTTTAATCAACTACCATTACAGTTTTACTTATTTAGCGATGGCCTCTTTATTGTCTCCGCCGAGGAGGAGTATCAGCACTTGGTTGGTAGTAAAGTCGTTAGGATAGGCAGTACAGCGGTAGAAGAGGCGCTAGACAGAGCTAAAAAGGTGAATGCAAGAGATAATGAAATGCAGCACCTTTGGTTGGCACCTCATTATTTGGGGTTAGCTGAAGTGCTTGAAGGCTTAAACATTGTCGATGATGCTAATGTTATTACAATTACGATTGAGAGTACTAAGGGCGAGCAGAAAACGGTTACGCCAAAACTTAAAGTAATGAGTTTTAGTGGTTTTCCCAAATTACCAGCACTTGCTAATAGTGATGAAATTCATAATTTTCAAGCGAAAAAGACGTATTGGTATCAACATATCCCTGAACAGTCTGCGCTTTATGTTCAGTATAACTATGTTCATAATTCCAGTTCACAATCATTTGAAAGCTTTAATCATGAGCTTAGAGATAAAATTTCGCTATTGAAACCTGAGAACATTATTTTGGACATACGACATAATGCTGGTGGTGATGGAAGTACCTATCCACCTTTACTTAAAACATTGGTGCAGTTTGAATCAATAAGGCCAAATGGCAAACTATTTGTGGTTATGGGAAGGAATACTTTTTCTGCTGCTCACAGTTTATTGTTGGATATTAACCGACTTAGTAATCCAATATTGGTTGGTGAACCGAGCGGCTCTAGACCCAATGCGTTAAGTGAGGCTGGTTGGTTTAAATTACCGTATAGCGGCACTTGGGGAATTATTTCATCTCAGTTTCACCAAGCTTCTAAAGCAGAGGACCATCGCATTTGGGTCTCTCCTCATGTACCTGTAAGCTTATCGTCTAAGCAATACTTTTCAGGGGATGATCCTGCAATGCAAGCAATAAAGAAGATAATTAACCGTAAATAAGTCTTAATATTAATTGAGTAAAACAGTCTATCGCTAAATTAAAGATTGTTTTAAAGGGATTAGCCGTTGGCAATAGACGGTTAACAAAATGAGTGTAGAGCTACACATTTTCTTTTAAGTTATATGGGTAGGGACTAAATCTAGGTGATACTTATCTATAAGGTACATACTCAAGTCTTTGTTATTGATCAGATTTAATATAAATATACTGTTCTGACCTTACTCAGTTTTCTCTTTAAACTCACACAAGTCTTCGATGATGCAAGCACCACAGCGAGGTTTGCGGGCGACACAAGTATAACGACCGTGAAGGATAAGCCAGTGGTGCACGTCTACTTTAAATTCAGCAGGAACCACTTTTAAAAGTTTATTCTCAACTTCTCCTACGTTTTTGCCCATGGCAAATTTAGTGCGGTTTGATACGCGGTCTATATGGGTGTCCACCGCTATCGTCGGCCAGCCAAAGGCGGTGTTTAACACAACGTTGGCGGTCTTTCGGCCAACGCCAGGCAGGGCTTCTAATGCTTCACGGCTTTCTGGTACTTCACCACCATGTAAATCAACCAGCATTTGACAGGTTTTGATGGTGTTTACTGCTTTAGTATTAAATAAGCCTATGGTTTTTATATAAGATTTTAAACCATCTAAGCCCAAATCTAATATTGCTTGAGGCGTATTGGCAACAGGGTAGAGCTTGTCAGTAGCTTTATTTACGCCAACATCGGTAGCTTGTGCTGAAAGCAAAACCGCAATGAGTAACTCAAAAGGAGAGTTAAAGTTTAACTCTGTTGTTGGGTGAGGGTTGTCATCTCTTAGGCGAGTTAGTATTTCAAGACGTTTTTCTTTATTCATAAGTATTATTATTTTTATTAAGAGTCAAAATTAACGCGAACACGCTCAATTACTTTATCTTCGTTAATCGTATTTTTTTCTTTTATCTTGTTATCAATGGCATTTTTTATAGCAATGAGAAACCCCATTACAATGAATGCACCTGGTGGTAAAATCGCTAACAAGAAGTCGCTATTAAGTTCAAGCACTTCTATACGCAATGAGCTCGCCCAATCTCCTAGTAATAGATTTGCACCATCAAACAATGTACCTTGACCTAGTATTTCTCTGATAGCACCTAATACAATTAACACTAGAGCAAAACCTAAGCCCATCATCAAACCATCAAAGGCAGCTTGCTTTATAGGCTGTTTAGAGGCATATGCCTCAGCACGTCCGATAATAGCGCAATTGGTAACTATCAATGGTAAGAATATTCCCAGTGATTGATATAAACCAAAAGTATAAGCATTCATTAATAACTGAACACAGGTCACGAAAGCCGCAATAATCAGTACGAAAATAGGTATTCTTATTTCTTTAGGTACCCAATGCCTTATCGCTGAAACAGTAATGTTAGAGCAAAGCAGTACTAATAATGTGGCTAAGCCAAGTCCTATAGCGTTAGTTACGGTTGCTGTTACTGCTAATAATGGGCATAAACCAAGTAATTGTACTAGACCTGGGTTGTTCTTCCATAAGCCTTGTATGGCTAATTCTTTATATTCATCATAATTTGCCGCTTCTTTTTGAGGCTGTTCATTATTATCGTCAATATTATGATTAACTGTTGAGCTTGTGTCAGTCATTTTCTTTCTCCTGAGTAGGAGTGCTTTGTTTTGGTTTTATTTCGTCTTCGATTAAGTCTAATGCTTCACTGTTACATACATTAGGTTGAGTCAATAGATTTGCTTTATTACTATTGAAATAGTGTACGGCATTCTTTACTGCTTTAATCACTGCTCGTGGGGTTATAGTGGCACCAGTAAACTGGTCAAACATACCATTTTCTTTGGCTACAGCCCATCGGCTATCAGTTTGTGAAAGTAATTTTTTGTCAGAAAAAGTAGTGATCCAGTCACTTTTTCTTAACTCAATTTTATCGCCAAGACCGGGGGTCTCTTGGTGTTTTAATACTCTAACGCCACTAACACTCTCGTCCATGTTTACCGCGATTATTAATTCAATGTTGCCATTATATCCATCTGGCGCAATAGCGGTAATAGCAACGGCTTGAACATTATTATTTAAACGTGCGATATAACCTTTTTGAGTGTCGGATGTTCCAAGGTAAGTTGAGGTCATCTCTATACAATCATTGGTAATGTCATTGTTGTAACGTTCAGGTGAAATAATGCTATGCAAAGTTTTTTGCAACTGTAATTGCTCTTGAGCTTTTATTTTTTCTTTGGTTAATTCGTTAACTAAGCCAACAACTAAGGTACAAGATATAGCAAAGGCAGCCAATATTTTACTATTTTTTGACATGGCAGTAACACGGGTACTGCTATTTGGCTTCACATCTTCAGTGTTAGATTTATCATTCATCGCTAACTAAGATCCTTACTGTGGCCATATGTTCGTGGACGAGTGTATTGATCAATTAATGGTGCTGACATATTGCAAAGTAATACAGCAAAAGCAACGCCATCAGGGTAACCGCCAAAAACTCGAATGAGGTAGACGAGTAGCCCAGCTAATAGCCCTACTATTAATCTACCCTTTGCACTTGTTGCTCCTGTTACAGGGTCAGTCAATATAAAAAAAGCGCCAAGCATTGTTGCACCTGAAAACCAATGAAACATTGTTGAAGCACTACTGTCAGGAACAATAGTGTAACCAATTAACGAACATAAAAATAAACTTAATAAAAAGCTTACAGGGGTTTGCCAAGCTATCGCTTTTTTACTAATAAGAAAAATGCCGCCCAATAAAAAAGCAAGGTTAACCCACTCCCAACCAACAGCAAAATGTTCACCAAATACAGAGCTTTGCGTTGTCTCTGAAACAGTTAATCCCATAGTAATGCTAGTTTTAAGTGTATCTAACGGTGTTGCCATGGTAACACCATCTATACTCGTTCTTAATTGTTCTACAGAGTATCCATCAATTGTAAAGCCTGTAAAAATGGTGGTTAAAGTATTGCTAAAGCTTAATTCTATTTCCATTAAGCTAATAGGCGGTTGCCACGTTGTCATTTGTAAAGGGAACGAAATAAGCAGCATGACATAACCGGTCATCGCTGGGTTAAATGGGTTATGGCCTAATCCACCGTATAGGTGTTTAGCAATGGCAATAGCAAAGATAGTGCCGATTACTGTAATCCACCAAGGTGCAAAGGCAGGAAGACATATACCAATTAACATAGCCGTTAATAATGCACTGCCATCAAAGAGTTGTTCTGTTATTCGTTTTTCTCGCAATGAAAGGACAATAAACTCACATAGCATTGCTGTTATCATCGCAATACCTATGTGTATAAGGTTACCCCAACCAAAAAAGTACCACTGCGCAATAATGCCAGGTATTGCAGCAAATATTACGAGACGCATTAGCGACGATGTTGATTGTTGATTATGGTTATGGGGTGAGCTTGCTATCCAAAAAGCCATTGATTATTTTGCCCCTTTCTCTTGTTCATGCATCGTTTTTTCTTCACTTACAGATTGAGTCGCTAGTTTTTTTTTAGCAAGTGCTTTAGCTTTTGCTTTGGCTATGATGGCAGCCTTTTTAGCGTCTTTATCGCTTATGTTGTTTGTATCATTTATAGTGCTAGTTTCTGATGTGTTTTGAACCTTTCTAGGTTCTACATTAACTGTGTTTTTTTCGCTAACTTTATTGTCAGTATTTGATTCTTTATTTTTTTTAGCCAGCGCTTTTGCTTTCGCTTTTGCAATTACCGCTGCTTTTTTCGCGTCTTTTTCATCAATAGCAGGCTCTGACTCTGCTGTAGAGGCAATCGTTAAATCACTTGCCGTCGACGAATCATTATTTGAACTCGCTTGCTTTTTGGCTAATGCTTTTGCTTTCGCTTTTGCTATGGCATTCGCTTTTTTATCCGCTAAAGATAATGAATCAGTTTGTTCTTGATTTTGTTCTTGCCCCTGAATAGGTGCTTTTTCTTGCGATTTTTTTGCTTTAGCTTTAGCTACAGCTGCTGCAATTTTGGCTTTTTTACTGTCTGTATTTGATGGTTCAACTTTAGCGTTTTCTTTAGCATCAATCTCAGGAGCTGGTTTAGCTTGTTTTTTTGCCTTTGCTCTTGCAATAGCGGCTGCAACTTGTGCCTTTTTGTTATCTTGGTTTTCTGTTGTTTCTACAGGGGCAGAAATAGCTGAACTGCTAGGTGATTTTTGATTAGCTGCTTTTTTAGCTTTTACGCGAGCTAACGCAGCGGCAACGGCTGATTTAGCTTCTGTAGCTTCAGGGGTTGCTTTGTTCATCGCGGCTTTACGTGCTTCTGCGGCTTTTTTGTGCTTAAGTTCTCTTGCTCTTTTTTCTTTTTCTAATCTTTGTTTTCTCGCTTCAAAACGCGCTTTTGCTTTTTCAGCTTTAAGCTCTTGTTGTTGTTGTTGTCGTATTTCTGCTTTAGCAATTCGGTAATATTGCACTAAAGGAATATGACTTGGGCAAACGTATGCACAAGCACCACAGTCAATACAATCTGACAAATTAAGTTTATTAAGTTGCGGGTAATCTTTGGCTTTTGCACTCCACTGCAACTCTTGTGGTAATAGGTTAGTAGGGCAAACATCTGCACATTGACCACAACGAATACATTCAACTTCAGCGCTATTACCTTCAAAAGCACTAGGCATTTCTTTATAAGAGGGCGCTAAGATACAATTGGTTGTTTTTATAACGGGAACGGTGTCAGTAGGTAAACTGAAACCCATCATAGGTCCACCCATGATCACCGGTGTTTTTTCCATCCCTTGATTATCAAAGCCGCATTGACTAAGTAGGTAATGGACAGGTGTGCCAAGTAATGCCCAGACATTTTGAGGCTTTTCTAATGCTTGGCCAGTTACGGTTACAACACGTTGTATTAATGGAGTATCATGCAAAATAGCTTCACTAATGGCATAACATGTGGCAACGTTTTGCATGATAATACCTTCCTTGATAGGAAGGGTGCCTGATTTAATCTCTTTACCCGTAAGTATTTGAATTAACTGTTTTTCGCCACCTGCCGGATATTCAGTTGGTACAACACATACGTGAATTTTTTCAATGCCAGCAGTTGCTTTTTTTAATGCTTCAATTGCTTTAGGCTTATTGTCTTCTATACCAATTAATATAAACGCGGGATTAAGTAATTTGTTTAATATTTTAATGCCATCGACGATTGATTCGCTGTGTTCACACATCAGCAAGTCATCAGCGGTAATATATGGTTCACATTCAGCGGCATTGATGATTAAGAAATTGATATCAGGTTTGGTATCTACTTTTATATGCGTAGGGAATCCCGCTCCGCCCATTCCTGATATACCCGCATCAGCAATCTTTTTAACAATTTCTTGGTTTGTCAATGTGGCAACGTCATTACAGGGAGTTCGTTCTACCCAAGTATCTTGATGATCAACGTTTAAAAATATACATAATTCAGACAAACCAGAAGGGTGTGCAATAACAGAATGCTTAATGGCGGTAATGGTACCACTTGTTGGTGCATGCACAGGAACAGCCATCGGGTTTGTACTTTTTGTTAAAGGCTGTCCTTTTAATACATGATCGCCAACTTGCACCAATAAATCACCTTGGCGGCCAATATGCTGCTGTAAAGGGATGATAAGTTGCTCAGGTAATGATAATGGTTTTATCGGCTTCTGATTGGTAAGCGTTTTTTGTTCAGGCGGATGTACGCCACCGTGAAAGCTCCAAAATTTTTGCTGATTGATACGATTAATTATCGACTCCATCAAGCCCTCCTAATCTATTTGCTGAACAGGGATACTGTTTAAATCCCACAACCAGTTCTGAGTGGTTTCAGGTACTACACGCATTTCTATACAGTCAACAGGACAAGGAGCAACACATAAATCACAACCAGTACATTCATCGGCAATAATAGTATGCATTTGTTTGGCTGCGCCGAGGATGGCATCAACAGGACAAGCCTGTATACATTTAGTGCATCCGATACAGTCTTCTTCAATAATAAAAGCGACTTTGGGGCGATTATCTTTTTCATGACTTTCATCTAGAGGCTCTGCTTCAACTCCCATTAAGTCGGCAATTTTTTTTATGGTATCTTCACCGCCGGGGGCACATTTATTAATTGCTTCGCCATCTGCAACAGCTTGCGCGTAAGGTTTACATCCCGGATAGCCGCATTGGCCACATTGAGTTTGGGGTAATATGGCATCTATTTGCTCAACGATAGGGTCAGCATCAACTTTAAATCGAATGGAGGCGTACCCGAGTAAGGCGCCAAATAATGCGGCAATTAGCCCGAATACTAGAATGGCAATTAAGAGAGTCATTTATAATTTTACCAAGCCGGTAAAGCCCATAAAGGCTAATGACATTAAACCTGCGGTAATCATAGCTATAGCCGCACCTTTAAATGGAGTAGGTACGTCGGCATTCGCTAATTTTTCGCGCATTGCAGAAAACATCACTAAAACCAAAGAAAAGCCAACTGAAGCACCAAAGCCATAGATAATTGATTCAAAGAAATTGTGATGTGAACGCAAGTTTAATAAAGCAACACCTAAAACAGCACAGTTTGTGGTGATTAACGGTAAGAAAATACCTAATAAACGATATAAACTTGCACTTGTTTTATGAACTACCATTTCTGTGAATTGAACCACAACAGCTATTACAAGAATAAAACTCATTGTGGTTAAATATTCAATATTTAGTGGTACTAGCAGGTAAGTGGTGACCAAATAGCTTAAAAGAGAAGCTACTGTCATTACAAAAATGGTAGCAAAAGACATACCGATAGCGGTTTCTGTGCGAGAAGAGACCCCCATAAAAGGGCATAAACCTAAGAATTGCACAAGTACAAAATTATTAACTAGCACTGTTGCAACAAGTAGCAGAAGATAATCAGTCATTTGCTTAAAAGGGTATGAAAGTAAAAATTAATTGGCTGTATTATCCGTTGTTATTACATATTTAACAACAGTTTCGATAGCTGCTAGCAATGATTTTTTAGATTAATATTGAATAATTGTATTAGAAAGGTTTACGACTACAACCTTTTGTTTTAAAAACATACAGTAGTAGTCGTTTGGATAGCTAGAATGGCGAAGGTTTACCTACATAGAACCCTTGGCAGCCATCGATAAACAGTTTCTCTAGTGTATGTTTTTCTTCTTGTGTTTCGACACTTTCAGCTAAAACATTTATTCCCAAGCGATGAGCTAAATCAACCATCAAGCGTAAAAAGTATTGGTTGTTTTTATCATCATCAATATCCCGAGTATAGGAACTATCCATTTTAATATAATCAGGGGTAAGATCACGGAAAAATTTAAAGGAAGTTAAACCTACGCCAAAGCGTTCTACCGTAACACGCGCACCTACACGGTGGAGCATTTCAATTAATCGCTTACCTGTTTTTATATTTTGTTGTAAGCCAAATTCTGTTATTTCAAAAACTAAACGAGGGGCTATAGAAGGTTCACGTAGTAACTTTCTTTCTAGCCATATCATAAAGTGTTCATCACTAATACTTCTCGCACTGATATTAATACCAAAGCTATGATCAATGATGTTTTTACTAGTTATTTCGTTGATAGCAGTATCGATAATTAACCTATCAACATCGACAATTTTATCTAATTTCTCTGCCATTGCAATAAAACTAGCAGTTGGTAACATATCATCACTTGAATTTAGGAACCTTGCTAACACTTCACTGTACACTTTACTGTTTCGACCACTAGGTTGAATTGGTTGTAGTAATAGCGAAATACGTTTACCTTCCAAAACGCTATCAATTTCTTGACGCCAATTTTGGTTGCCTGTATTAACAGTTGATGTATTCAACATGTCAACATCTTTAACGGAGTACCAAGAGTTACTACTTTTTGTTTGTGCAACACTCACACCAGTATCAGCTAGAGCAAGCAATTCCCCTAGAGGTTTTGTTTTATCAAAGAATACTAAACCGGTAAAAGCAACTGAATCAAGCGAAGCAAGTTGTTGGTAGCCATTAAACGCTGTGGTTAATTCGTCAGCAAACTCTTCTGCCTGTTTAAGCTTTTCATTTGGTAATATAATGGCAAAATCAGAGCTATTTAATCTAAATAGCTTGCCTTTAGGTCTTTTGATAAGGTTTTGCTTAAGGCGATTAGAGACTTGTACTATATAATCATCACCTTCTTTATAGCCATGTACTTGGTTAATGGTTTGTAATTCTGAGCAACGTATAATTAAAAGAACACCAAAGTTTACCGAACTGTCTTCCTCTAAGTATTTCTCATAGACTTGTACAAAACGGTTTCTATTTTCAAGTTCTGTTAAATTATCAATATACGCTTCAATTTCAAGATGAGAAGAGCTACGTAATTGTTCAGACATTAACTCTTTGATTTCTGCAATACCTTCTTGTAATGCTGGGATATTTATATAACTATTTCTTTTAGCCTTTTTTACATCGGGATGATTAATTTGGTCTAAATCTTGTTTGATCTGAGTACTAATCATATTAAAAACAACAGACTGTAATCTATAATTAAACCAAGTTGCTAAAAATATAAAGACTACAGAAAGCGCTGCTAAACTAGCTAAAAACCGCTCAACTAATGTGTTTTCACTAGTAAAATCTAGCAGGTACTCTACTGCGAAGTTAACTTTACGTGAAGTGGTTGTTTTTTTCTCAGGGTTTACAAATGATAATAAAGACTTTTTGTTACTTTGATGTAGTTGTAAATTAGTCGCCTTGTTTTTTATTGCTAAATACTGATAGCTATTAGATTGCTTAAGTGTCGTTAATAACTTTTTAGAGATTGCTTTCTCATCATCAAGGGTTTCTTTTTGAAACGCAATGTTCAATGACACTTGTTCAACGAGTATATTAATCGCTGAAGCATGTTTTGTGTTTTGTTCCGATAAGGAGCTCTTTAATAACAGTAAAGAGATGCTAGCAATTACACCATAAAAAATGAGCGCAATAAGTGTGTTTTTAAGTAAGAGTTTTGAAAATTTAAACATAGTAAAGTTATGGACTCCGCAACTTCAAGTAAATTCCCACATAACTACTTAATTTGGGGGAGGTAATAGTATGATTATTAAAAAATTACGCAATTATATAGCTTGTCTTAGTATATATATAGCACTAATGTCGTAATTATACTAAAGTCTTGTAAAATATAAATTATTTTTAGGAACGTTTTTTAGCTATTTTGTAACGGGACGTGTTACAAGTTTTAATAGTTTTTCACAGTTATTCCTTAATCTAGCTTGCGCTTGTTTTATGCAACCTATATAATTGCGCCAGCTTACATAGCAAGATGTCACTGGAAATATTAACACTAAGTTATAGTGGTAGTATTTATTCTTACTATGATTATTAACTAACGCTTGTATTGATATATAAATAAATAGTTAGTTATAAACCATATATAGCTAAGCTATATATAGGGGTAAACAGTGAAATAGGCCCCTGATATGGGGTTTTTTCGTTTTTACAGGTTGAATAAATCTTGAAAAATGAAAATTACAGCAAAATATCGCTGGGCTATATGCCCTTTTTTTGTACCTAAATTTTATATGGTCATGCTTATTTACTAAGGAAGTGAGTAGTGTGGCAGGAGAAAAATATTGGCTAAATTTGAACAAAAACTAACTGAAATGTTAAGACCAGCAGTTGAAGAAACTGGTAAGGAATTACTCGGTGTTGAATTTATAAGTGCTGGTAATAATTCAGTTTTACGTTTGTTTATTGACCATGAAAATGGCATTAATGTTGATGACTGCGCCGAAGTTAGCCGTCAAGTTGGTGCTATTTTGGATGTAGAAGATCCTATTAGTAGTGAGTACAACCTTGAAGTATCATCTCCTGGCCTTGATAAACCTCTATTTGATTTAGAGCATTTTCAAGCCGTTGTAGGTGAAACGATAAACGTTAAATTGTCGATACCATTAAATGGTCGTCGTAAATTTAAAGGTGAATTGGTTGCTATTGAAAACGATACGTTAATTGTTGCTGTTGATGGCATAGATTATGAGTTGGTTTTCAGTAATGTTGACAAAGCAAATCTTGTCGCAAATTTTGAATAATAAGGGCTAAGTAGCATGAGTAAGGAAGTATTACTGGTTGTCGATGCAGTTTCTAATGAAAAAGCATTACCCCGAGAAAGTATTTTTGAAGCGATGGAGACTGCTTTAGAAACAGCAACAAAGAAAAAATATGAAGGCGACATCGTTGTTCGTGTATCTATTGACCGCATTACAGGTGAATTTGATACTTTCCGTCGTTGGCTGGTGATTGATGAAAGTGAAACACCAATGGAAAATCCATATGCAGAAATGAGCTTAGAAGCAGCGCAATATGATGATCCAGAACTTAATGTTGGTGATTATGTCGAAGAACAAATTGAATCAGTAAAGTTTGACCGTGTCACAACACAAACAGCGAAACAAGTTATTGTTCAGAAAATTCGTGAAGCAGAACGAGCGTTAGTCGTTGATGCTTACCAAGAACAGTTAGGTGAATTAGTTACTGGTGTGGTGAAAAAATCAAGCCGTGATAGCGTGATTTTAGATCTAGGTAATAACGCAGAAGCTGTAATTTACCGTGATGACATGTTACCGCGTGAATCTTTCCGTCCAGGCGATCGTGTTCGAGGTTTGTTATATGAAATTAAACCAGAAGCTCGTGGCGCACAATTATTTGTAAGTCGTACTAAGCCTGAAATGTTAATTGAGTTATTTCGCGTAGAAGTACCAGAAATTGGCGAAGAAATGCTTGAAATCAAAGGTGCAGCTCGTGATCCTGGTTCAAGAGCTAAAATTGCAGTTAAAAGTAACGACAAACGTATTGATCCTGTAGGTGCTTGTGTTGGTATGCGTGGTTCTCGTGTACAAGCTGTTTCAGGTGAACTTGGTGGTGAAAGAGTTGATATCGTTTTACATGATGATAACGTTGCCCAGTTTGTTATTAATGCCATGGCACCTGCTGAAGTTGCTTCAATTATTGTTGATGAAGATAAAGGTACAATGGATATTGCTGTAGAAGAGGGTAACCTTGCAATGGCAATTGGTCGTAGTGGTCAAAACATTCGTTTAGCAAGCCAGTTAACTGGTTGGGAATTGAATGTCATGACTGTTGAAGACATGAAAGAGAAACACCAAGCAGAAAATGACAAAGTATTATCGTTATTTACTGATAAGTTAGATTTAGATGAAGACTTCGCAGCATTACTTGCAGAGGAAGGCTTTACTTCTTTAGAAGAGATAGCTTATGTGCCAGTGGCTGAAATGCTTGAAATTGATGGTTTAAATGAAGAGATCATTGAAGAACTTCGTGATAGAGCGAAAGAAGCATTAACAACTCAAGCCTTAGCAAGTGAAGAAACACTTGAAGGTGCTGAGCCAGCGGAAGATTTATTAGGCCTTGAAGGGTTAGATCGTCATTTAGCGTTTGTTTTAGCAAGTCGTGGTGTATGTACACTAGAAGACCTTGCAGAGCAAGGCATTGACGAAATTAGTGATATTGAAGAATTAGATGAAACCAAAGCGGGCGAGCTTATCATGGCTGCACGTAACATTTGTTGGTTTAACGAAGAATAATTAACACCGGGAGAAAATTATAGATGGCAGATATAACGGTAGAAGAACTCGCCAAAGAAATCGGTACACCGGTGGAACGCTTAGTGAGTCAGTTATCTGATACAGGCGTGAATAAATCGGCAACTGATAAAGTTTCACAAGAAGAAAAAGAAACTTTACTCGAGCACCTTAAAAAGCAACATGGAGATGATTCATCTTCTAAGCCTAACAAGTTGACATTAAGTCGTAAAACTAAATCAACATTAACCTTAGGTCATGGCAGTAAAGCCAAGTCGGTAAATGTTGAAGTACGTAAGAAACGGACTTATGTTAAGCGTAGCGATCTTGAAGAGCAAAAGTTAGCGGAAGAAGCAGCTAAAGCAGAAGCTGAAGCGCAAGCTAAAGCTGAAGCTGATGCAAAAGCGAAAGCAGAAGCAGCAGCTAAAGAAGCTGAAAATGCTCGTGCAGTTGCAGCGGCTAAAGCAGAAGCTGAAGCAGAGAAAAAAGCAGCCGCAAAAGCAGAAGCTGAAGCAAAAGCGAAACAGGCAGCAGTAGAGAAAGCTAAGAACATTGAAAAAACAGTGGCTGAGCCTGAAAAAATTGTTGAAAGTGAAGAAGCAAAAAAACTTCGCTTGCAACAAGAGAAAGAGCTTGCTGCAAAGGTTGAGGCTGAAGCTAAAGAAGCTGCAGCAGCAGCTAAAAAACTTGCTGAAGAAAATGAAGCTCGTTGGAAAGAGCAAGAAGCTGAACGTAAAGCAAAAGAAAAAGAAGTTGTTCATTTAACCTCTTCTAAATATGCGCAAGAAGCTGAAGATAAAGTTGATGCTGCTGATGAAGGTGCTGGACGCCGTCGTAAGAAGAAAAAAGGTGCTACAGACAAGAAAGGTCGTGATGCACGCTCAGCAAGAGGTCGTAAACAAACCTTATCAGCTCCTCAAAGTTTAAAACATGGCTTTACTAAACCAGTAGAAACAAAAGTTCAAGATATACGTATCGGTGAGACTATTTCTGTTGCTGAACTTGCTAATAAAATGGCAAAGAAAGGTGCAGAAGTTGTTAAAGTAATGTTTAAAATGGGTGCCATGGCAACTATTAACCAAGTTATTGACCAAGAAACAGCAGCATTGGTTGCTGAAGAAATGGGCTTTAATGTGGTATTAGTTAAAGAAAATGCATTAGAAGAAGCAGTACTTGCTGATCGCGCTCATACTGGTGAAGAAATCACTCGTGCGCCTGTAGTAACGATTATGGGTCACGTTGACCATGGTAAAACGTCACTACTAGATCACATTCGTGAAGCTAAAGTTGCCGATGGTGAAGCTGGTGGTATTACACAGCATATCGGTGCGTATCATGTAGAAACGGGTCATGGCATGATCACTTTCTTAGATACTCCAGGTCATGCGGCATTTACCGCAATGCGTTCACGTGGTGCAAAAGCGACAGATATTGTCATTATCGTAGTTGCTGCAGATGATGGTGTAATGCCACAAACAATTGAAGCAATTCAGCATGCGAAAGCATCTGAGGTGCCAATTATTATCGCAGTAAACAAAATGGATAAAGAAACTGCAGACCCAGATCGTGTTAAAACTGAGTTATCACAACATGATGTTATCCCTGAGGATTGGGGTGGTGATGTTCAATTTGTTCACGTTTCAGCTAAAACTGGCTTAGGTATTGATGAATTATTAGATTCAGTATTATTACAGTCTGAAGTACTAGAGCTAACAGCTGTTGTTGATAAAATGGCTAACGGTGTAGTTGTTGAATCTAAACTAGATAAAGGTCGTGGTCCTGTTGCTACCGTGCTAGTTCAAGAGGGTACATTGAACCAAGGCGATATCGTATTATGTGGTCTAGAATATGGCCGTGTACGAGCGATGCGAGATGAAAATGGTAAATCAATTCAATCGGCTGGTCCTTCAATTCCTGTAGAAATACTTGGGCTAAGTGGTGTTCCTCAGTCTGGTGATGAAGCAACAGTGGTTAAAGATGAGAAAAAAGCACGAGAAGTTGCTTTGTATCGTCAAGGAAAATTCCGCGATGTTAAGTTAGCACGTCAACAGAAATCTAAACTTGAAAACATGTTCGCTAATATGTCGGAAGGTGAGGTTTCAGAAGTTAATGTGGTATTAAAATCTGATGTACAAGGTTCATTAGAAGCTATCTCTGACTCATTGTTAAAACTTTCTACTGATGAAGTGAAAGTACGTATTATTGGCTCAGGTGTTGGTGGTATTACTGAAACTGATGCCACTTTAGCAGCCGCTTCTAATGCAATTGTTGTTGGCTTTAACGTACGTGCTGATGCATCTGCGAGAAAAGTGATAGAGACTGAAGGTGTTGATCTTCGTTATTACAGTGTAATTTACGCGCTAATTGATGAAGTTAAACAAGCGATGAGCGGTATGCTAGCACCTGAATTTAAGCAAGAGATTATTGGTCTTGCTCAAGTTCGTGATGTGTTTAAATCACCTAAAATTGGTGCAATTGCTGGTTGTATGGTTACTGAAGGGACTATCAAACGTAGCGCTCCAATACGTGTATTACGTGAAAACGTTGTTATATACGAAGGTGAGCTTGAATCTTTACGTCGCTTTAAAGATGATGTACAAGAAGTTCGAAACGGTACTGAATGTGGTATCGGTGTTAAGAACTATAACGATGTACGCGTTGGCGACCAAATTGAAGTATTTGAAACAGTTGAAGTAAAACGCTCACTGTAACTTAAATTATTGCGAATTAATTTAATGTCACAGTAGGTGGAATATATTTAAAAAGGGGCTTATGCCCCTTTTGTGTTGTTAATTGAAAACTAAGCTATCAAGTCTTAGTTTCATAGGAGTATACGATGGCTAGAGAATATGCCCGTACTGATCGTGTAGGTCAGCAAATCCAAAAAGAAATTGCCGTTATTTTAATGCGTGAGATAAAAGATCCCCGCTTAAGTATGACAACCGTTTCAGCCGTAGAGGTCACTCGTGATTTAGCTTATGCAAAAGTTTTTGTAACTTTTTTCAATGATAATGAAGATGAAATTAACGCGTCGCTTGAAGTATTATCAGAAGCAGAAGGTTATATTCGCTCATTACTTGGTAAGCGCTTAAGAGCGCGTATTATGCCTCACTTAAGGTTTGTTTATGACAAATCTATGGCTGAAGGGGTAAGAATGGGTAACTTGGTAGATCAAGCCATTGCCAGTGATAGCAATAGCACTAATGAAAACCCTTCTGAAGACAAAAACGAGCAGGGTGAGTAAACCATGGCAAAGCGTAGAAAAGGTCGAGCAATAAATGGTGTTTTATTATTAGATAAACCTTATGAAATGTCTTCAAATCATGCGCTTCAAGCAGTGAAGCGCATTTATTTTGCTCAAAAAGCAGGACACACTGGTGCATTAGATCCACTTGCAACAGGCATGCTACCAATTTGCCTAGGAGAAGGAACTAAATTTTCTCAATTCTTGTTAGATACAGATAAGACTTACCAGGTTAGGGCAAAGTTAGGTATTCGTACAACAACAAGCGATGCTGATGGCGAAATAGTCAGTGAAAAGCCTGTCAATATTTCTAGTGACCAATTGTTAAATGCATTAGAAAGCTTTCGTGGTACTACCAAACAAATCCCTTCAATGTATTCGGCATTAAAGTATCAAGGACAACCCCTATATAAATATGCACGTGAAGGTATAGAAGTACCAAGAGAAGCACGAGATATAACCGTATTTTCTTTAGATTTACTTCGTTTTGAAAATGATGAAGTTGAATTAAAAATACATGTATCTAAAGGAACCTATATTAGAACTATTATTGATGATTTAGGTGAAATATTAGGTTGTGGTGCTCATGTTGCTGATTTAAGACGGTTAGGCGTGGGTAATTACCCTATAGAGCGAATGGTTACGCTTTCGCATGTTGAATCATTACTTGAACAAGCTAACGAGCAAGGTATTACACCGTCAACATTGTTAGACCCTTTATTACTGCCTATGGAAAGTGCGGTAGATGGTATGCCAGCAGTATATGTTGATGATATGTCGGCTAACTTTTTAAGGCATGGTAACCCTGTACAAGCTCATAATGCACCTGCTGAAGGGAGTGTTCAAGTCTATGTGGGGGAAGATGAAAGTGATGAGCAAGCTGAATTCATTGGCGTTGGTCAAATAAATGATGATGGCTTGGTTGCACCCAAACGAATCGTTGTAATTTAAACCATGTTAAGAGTATTTAAGTTAAGTACTCTTACGGCGTTATTTTAGGCATGATGAAAAGTAAAATAATAGAGGTGAAAGGTTTACCTTGCAATTTACTTGCTTACTGCTAGAATACGCGCTCTTTCGTCATCGATGCTGAATTAGTGTTTGGCTTGATGGTTATTTAATACTTTATTTTACAAAACTTTGTATCGATAAAGTTCACACTAAGGATAAAAATTATGTCTTTAAACGCTGCTGAAAAAGCTGCAATTGTTGCAGAATACGCACATAAAGAAGGTGACACTGGTTCTCCAGAAGTACAAGTTGCTTTGTTATCAACACAAATCAACCACTTACAAGGTCACTTTAAAGAGCACATCCATGATCACCACTCACGTCGTGGTTTATTACGTATGGTTGCTCAACGTCGTAAGCTTCTTGATTACTTAAAAGGCAAGAACGTTGAACGTTACTCTGCTTTAATTGAAAAGCTAGGTTTACGTCGCTAAGACAAATTTTCAATAGAAAATTTACTGAAAGGAGCCGATTGGCTCCTTTTTTTATGCGTTTTTTTCGTTTTAATGACAAATAATGTAAAACTTTGATCTTTTTTGTTGTTTCTAACCCTCTCATTGTTTTTCACACTGGTAAATCACGTACAGGGCAGTATAATGTGCGAGCAATTTATTAAGTTGCAACGTGTTACTGCTACTTCAATCTATTTTTGATTTTAGTTAACAGCGGCATATAAAAGATATAATCAATCAAACTGTATAATTTTTTGTTCAACTCTTCTTTGCTTTTGCTATGAGTGAATAAATAATTGTACAGATTGATTAACGTTTATAAATAATCAAATATATAAAGGACATTAATTAGATGTTAAATCCGATTACTAAAAAATTTCAGTTTGGTCAACATACTGTAACATTAGAAACTGGCGCAATCGCGCGTCAAGCAAGTGCTGCTGTTATGGCAAGTATGGACGATACAAGTGTATTAGTCTCTGTAGTTGCTAAAAAAGAAGCCGTTGCTGGTCAAGACTTCTTCCCGCTAACAGTTAACTATCAAGAAAGAAGTTATGCTGCTGGTAAAATCCCAGGCAGTTTTTTCAAACGTGAAGGTCGTCCATCTGAAGAAGAAACATTAATTGCACGCTTAATTGACCGTCCAATTCGTCCATTATTCCCAGAAGGTTTTACTAACGAAGTTCAAGTTATCATCACCGTTGTTTCAGTTAACCCTGAAATTTCTCCTGATATCATTTCATTAATTGGTACTTCTGCTGCATTAGCTATTTCAGGTGCGCCATTCAATGGTCCTGTGGGTGCTGCACGCGTTGGTTACACTGACGGTAAATATTTACTTAACCCATTACAGTCTGAGTTACCTGAAAGTGAACTTGACTTAGTGGTTTCAGGTACAGATTCAGCAGTATTAATGGTTGAATCAGAAGCTGACGTGCTTTCTGAAGAGGTTATGTTAGGTGCAGTTGTTTATGGTCATGAGCAAATGCAAACAGCTATTACTGCAATTAAAGAGTTTAAAGCTGAAGTTAACAACCCAAGCTGGGATTGGTCTGCGCCAGAGAAAAACACTGAGTTAGCAGCAAAAATTGCTGAGTTATCAGAAGCACAAGTTAATGAAGCGTATCAAATCACTGAAAAAGCGGTACGTTATGAACGTGTTGCTGAAATTAGAAACTCAGTAGTTGAGCAATTACTTGCTGAAAATGAAGAGCTTGATGTTCAAGAAGCAAAAGATTTATTCCATGACTTAGAGAAAACGGTTGTACGTGGCCGTATTACTGATGGTAACCCTCGTATAGATGGTCGTGATCCTGAGTCAGTTCGTGCTTTAGATGTAATGACAGGTGTATTACCACGTACTCATGGTAGTTCTGTTTTTACTCGTGGTGAAACGCAAGCATTAGTTACAGCAACATTAGGTACTCAACGTGATGCTCAACGTTTAGATACTATTATGGGTGAGAAAACTGATGCATTCATGCTTCATTACAACTTCCCTCCATATTGTGTAGGTGAAACAGGCTTTGTTGGTTCTCCTAAGCGTCGTGAAATTGGTCATGGTCGTCTAGCTAAGCGTGGTATGTTAGCTGTAATGCCTACGGTTGAAGAATTCCCGTATGCTGTTCGTGTCGTATCAGAAATTACTGAATCAAATGGTTCATCTTCAATGGCATCAGTTTGTGGTACGTCATTAGCACTAATGGATGCAGGTGTTCCAATCAAAGCCTCTGTTGCTGGTATTGCAATGGGTCTTGTTAAAGAAGGCGAAAAGTTTGTTGTTCTTTCAGACATTTTAGGTGATGAAGATCACTTAGGTGATATGGACTTTAAAGTTGCGGGTACTACAGAAGGTATCACTGCTTTACAGATGGATATCAAAATTGAAGGTATCACGCAAGAAATCATGCAAATTGCTTTAAACCAAGCAAAAGCTGCACGTACGCATATCTTATCTGTTATGGATGAAGCGATTGCTGGCCATAGAGACGACATTTCAGAGTTTGCGCCTCGTATTCATACAATGAAAGTTAGTCAAGATAAGATCCGCGACATTATTGGTAAAGGTGGTGCAACTATTCGTCAATTGACTGAAGAAACAGGCACGACTATTGAAATTGATGATGATGGTACTGTTAAAATTGCGGCAACTGACGGCGAGCAAGCTAAAGATGCTATCGCAAGAATTACAGCACTTACGGCTGAAATTGAAGTAGGTACTATTTACACTGGTAAAGTAGTTCGTATCGTAGACTTTGGTGCTTTTGTAAATGTATTACCGGGTAAAGATGGTTTAGTACATATTTCTCAAATATCAGAAGAGCGTGTTAATAATGTAAGTGATGTGCTTTCTGAAGGACAAGAAGTTACGGTTAAAGTACTTGAGGTTGACCGCCAAGGCCGTGTACGTTTAAGTATCAAAGAAGCAATTGAAAAGCCTGCTGAAGAAGCGGCGCCAGTTGAAGAATAAGTAAAATTTTACGAATTCTTTGTTAAAAGGGAGCCTTATGGCTCCTTTTTTGTATATAATGCTCAGTACTTATTCAGTATAGCTTTTTAATTTTAAGGCATTTTTGTGCACTCAATGATCAATAAAGTCGTATTTCCTTTGGTAATGGCCTTAGCTCTCTTTAATCAAGGTTGTAATTCAACAACGACATTAACCACTCCTAGTAATCCCGCAAAAATGGGCGAACTCATTATTGCTGAACCATTACCAGTAAATTATAAAAGCGAGATTGCAATAGCTCGATTATCTGAAGTACTTACTCGTGTTCAAATATCAGAAGAGCAAAGAGCTCAGCTTTTTTATGACCGTGGAGTATTGTTTGATAGTGTAGGGTTACGTTCTTTAGCAAGACTCGATTTTAGTAGAGCCCTACAGCTAAAGCCTAATTTAGTTGATGCATATAACTTTTTAGGTATTCACTACACACAAATGCAAGAGTTTTCGCAAGCTTATGAACAGTTTGATTCTGCGTTAGAATTAGCGCCATTGCATGAATATGCTTATTTAAATCGAGGTATAGCATTATATTATGGCGCTAGACCAGAACTTGCAGTACAAGACTTTGAAGCCTTTCACCATCAGCAACTTGATGATCCTTACCGTATATTGTGGCTTTATTTAACAGAACATGAAGTGGATGCTAAACAAGCTATTCACCAACTAAACAAACGAATAAAAAATGTAGATGATAGAACGTGGGCTAAGCAAGTCATTAAAATGTACATTGGCGAGTTATCTCAACAAGAGTTTATTAATAGCTTAACGTATGGTGTTGAAACCAATAAACAGTTAACAGATCGACTATGCGAAGCCTATTTTTATTTAGGAAAGTATAACCAAATTTTAGGGGATGAACTGGCAGCGGCAAACTTCTTTAAACTATCACTTAGCACTAATGTTTATGAATTTGTTGAACATCGTTATGCTAAGTTAGAGTTAGATTTAATGTCTAGTACTAAAGCTTTGAGCACTGTTCCTTAACATTACTTTCACTTAAAATGAATTTTAGATTACTAATAATAACGAGTTTGATGCTATTGCCGTCAAGCTCGTTTTTTTTATCTAACCATTTAACGGTATTAATAGAGCAACAAAATCATAATGAGCAACAACTACAGTATGCGTTAACTCGCAATAATAGTGCAGCATTTCGTCACGTTGTATTGAATAGCCGAAAGGGAAGTGAACCTTGGTTTGTTGCACAAAAAGCATTAGCAAAAATTGATGCAAACGCTGCATTATCGCTTGCAAAGTGGTATCAAAAGCAAAGCCTTTTATTAACGAATTTATCACTTGAAAATTACACTTTAACTAAGCATAAAATGGAAATGTGGTTAGAGCAGGCGGTAAGATTAAAAAATATAGAAGCCAGTGCTATTTTAGCTCAACATTATTTAGAAAATGAATTACTTGATAAAGCAAAGATAGTCATACAGGCAATACCAAAACAAAGCATGCAAGGTGTTTTATTAAAAATTAAACTAGCTATTGCAACTGGCGATCAAAGTCAGCTTCAAATATTGATGAAAAAACATGAAGCTAATCTTAAGCAAACCGTTGAAGGGCAAAGCTTATTAAATGATATATATAAGTTTAACGTGTTAGCTTTACCGTTAGAATCAAATCAGACTGACAACTATCAATCCTGTGTAAGTAGTTTGCAATTATTTGCCAGCCAACTTTCTCACTTATATAAATTAGAAGAGCTTGTGACAAGCTTTCGAGAAAAAAAACTAAGTCAGCACATTTGTATTGCGCCAATTCGTTATATTAGTAACCAAATGCTCGATTGTAAAACTGAGCATAACTTAGCTATCGCTTGTGATGAAACAGGCTTTTCCCATGTTGCCTCAACAGTTGACACTCGGCATATAGGCATAATGCTTGGTGAAGGCGGTGCTAACGTTCATTTTGGTATTTTATATTTTGATAAAAATGATTCTGTAGACGTCTTTAGTCATGAAATAACTCATTTAATGGGGTTTATTGATGAATATCCGTTAAATGAACAACATGATGCTTGTTCTGGCATACAAACAGAGACGTTTGCGCATAATATATCTGTGCTATCACCCACATATCAAGGAGAGCGAAAAGAAGTTAGAGCTCAAATTTTAAAGCAAATATCTTGGTCAAAAGCGATTGAGAAAACAACCCCAATTTTACAACCCCTTGCAGGAGCTAAAAAACATTGGCGATTAGGTACGCCAAAAGAGTATCAACATAAAGTAGGACTATTTCCGGCAAATAGTTGTGAAAGTACTCTATTACAATCACAAAATTTGATACAGGCTTTTAAACCACTTTATCAAAGAACACATTTGGAGTATTTCGAGTATGAAATACCCACTGTATATTTATCATTGTTAGCTCAACAGCCAAAAAGCTACCTTATGCCAAGCTTTCATTGGAATATTGCTTTAGCACAATATTTAGCTGGCAATACTAAAGAGGCAAAACACTGGTTATCCATATCACAGTCATGGCACTTTAAACTAGCCGACAATTAACTGTGAAGCTTGATACATGTGTTATTGACTAACCTTTTGTTTAGTTTGATTTAATGGAATAGTTTCTGGTTTATCATTTAATGAATATGGTTTTATTTCTGGCTGGGTAGGAGATTTTAGTGGTATTACTGAGTTTTTAGGCGCGCATTTATCATTCTTAGCTTGTGCTAAAGGCCAATAAGTGAATTTGCTTATGTACTCAATTTCTTGAGCCGACTTTTTTTGAATTCCTTTAATCCGTTCATTTTCCTCCTTGAGCTGTTGAGCTAAAAAGTTTCTTCTGGTGCGAAAACTAATTTTGCTTGTCAATTGAACGGCTACATATACAAACCAAGAGTGGAAGTTCATAGACTGTCACCATTTTATATTTACCTATATACTTATAGTTGAGTTTCTTCTTTAATTCCTCTTTTTACTTTGCTTATATTGCTATTTAAAGCCACAGTTTTACAGCCTTTTAGTCTAATGTTTAAATAAGATATTAAAATAAATGTAAAAATTCAGGTATAATCGATGTCGAAATTTATCAATAATTTTTATTTTCTACCGCTATGACACAGTTCTCACCGACCCAGTTTAGAAATAATTTTCCATTACTTCATTTGAAAATTGATAACAAAGCGCTTATCTATTTTGATAATGCTGCAACCACTCAAAAACCGCAGTGTGTATTAAAGGCTATTAATCACTATTATCAATATCAAAATGCTAATGTTCATCGTGCGTCACATTATTTAAGTAGTGAAGCAACGACTGCTTTTGAAGAAGCTCGTGAAAAAGTGAGAGCTTTTATTAATGCCGGTAGTACAAAAGAAGTTATTTGGACTAAAGGGACGACTGAAAGTATCAATTTAGTTAGTCAAAGCTTGGGGTTGGATCACTTAACAGAAGGTGATGAGATCGTTTTATCTGAATCAGAGCACCATGCGAATATTGTTCCTTGGCAAATAGTTGCTCAGAAAATGGGTGTAACCATACGAGTGTTACCGTTGACGAAGTTTGGCACTATTGATATCTCAAATATCGAGACAATAATTAACGCTAAAACAAAAATAGTTGCTATAGCACATGTTTCAAATGTTTTGGGTAAAATTAACCCTATTGAAACAGTAATAAATAGAGCCAAAAAGGTTGGTGCATTAACCCTAATTGACGGTGCACAAGCTATTGCTCATCTTACTATTGATGTACAAAAATTAGATTGTGATTTTTATGTTTTTTCAGCTCACAAAGTATTTGGTCCAACGGGAGTAGGTGTCTTGTATGGTAAAGAAGCTATATTGAATACCATGCAGCCTTATCAATCAGGTGGAGAAATGATTAAAACAGTGAGTTTTTATAAACCCACTACCTTTAATGCTTTGCCGTTTAAGTTTGAAGCAGGCACAGCTAACATCTCAAGCATCGTTGCTTTTGCTAAAACAATTGACTTTATTAAGCCATATATTCAAGAGTCGATTGATTATAGTGAGTATGAAAAACAGATAACCCGATATTGTTATCAGCAACTAGCAAGTATTAAAGGGGTTACTTTTATTAGCGAAGGTACTCCTGATATTCCTGTGCTTTCATTTACATTGAACGGCCATCATAATCATGACGTAGCAAGTATGCTTGATAGTTATGGTATCGCGGTAAGAGCAGGGCATCATTGTGCTATGCCTCTGATGGAATACTTGACTATTTCAGGATGTATTAGGGTGTCATTAGCACCTTATAATACCTATGAAGAAATAGATATTATGATTAACGCAATACATAACATAGTGTCTAATGAGAATTTTATTGATTCAAATAATACAGCACAAGAAAACGTAAGAACGTCACTAAATGAAATAACGCTTGATAGTATTATAGAAAAATTCAGTAAAATAAAAGGCTGGGATAATCGACATCGCGAAATTATGCTGCTTGGCAAAACGTTAACTCGGTTAAATAAAGCGGAGCGTAGAGACGAATATTTAATTAAAGGCTGCGAGTCGCTTGCTTGGTTAAAAATAGAAAAAACTGAGCGTAATACATTTTTACTTTCTGCAGATAGCGATGCAAAGATAATACGGGGTTTGCTTGTTATTGTTTTATCTGCTTATAACGGGAAAACAGCGGAAGAAATTAAACAGTTTACTATTGAAGAATATTTCAGCAAACTTGGTTTGCTTCAACATCTCAGCCCATCACGAGGTAATGGGCTACGGGCTATTGTTGAAACTATTAAAAGAACAGTTAAATAACTGTCTTATTCATTATGACAATTAGAAATGGATTAAACCTTCTTCCATTTTAAATACTTATCAATAGCTCTTCCGACAGCAAAAAATGCAAAGCTAGCTGTAACGTGTGTGGTAGCACCAAAGCCACCGCTGCAGTCTAGTCGCATTGAACTGCCTTTTTGTTCGTTTTGTTGTTTTGCAAAGCAGACATCACCATGCGCATCAGGATAACGGAGTTGCTCGGTAGAAAAAATAGCATCAATTGAGAATTTCCGTTTACTTGCTTTTGACAAGTCAGCTCTTGGGAAATTAAACTCGCGTCTTAACTGATTTTTTACCTTTGCTAAAAGTGGATCTTGGTAGGTTTGACTTAAATCGCTAATTGCTATTTTACTCGGATCAACCTGACCACCTGCACCACCAATGGTAATTATGGGAGTTTTATTTCGCTTACAATAAGCGATCAAACGAGATTTAATATCAACAGAATCGATGGCATCTATTACATAATCATAATTGACAGACATGAGATCTGCTAAGTTATCTTTAGTGACGAAGTCTTCAATGGCGTTGACTTGGCAATCTGGGTTAATTTGTTTGATGCGTTCCATCATAACATCAACTTTGCTTAAGCCAATATTGTCTGTTAATGCATGAATTTGTCGGTTAACGTTAGTAATACAAATGTCATCTAAATCGATGAGCGTTAAATTACCAATGCCATTTCTCGCCAAAGCTTCTGCTACCCATGAGCCGACACCACCAATACCAATAACACAGAAGTGACCTTGATGAAGAAAGTCGGCACCTTGTTGACCATATAGGCGAGTAATTCCACCGAAACGTAAAGAATAATCAGACATAAATTAGAACGAAATAAGTATAAGGTAATAATTGGCGGTATTATAACGTTCGAAGACACTCAGTAAAGAAAAGATTTTCTTAAATAAAGCAGGGCACAATAAAATACAAAATAAAGATATACTGTCGACAATATGCGATATTAGCGTTGTGAATAATTATTATTTTTAATTCTATTGGTGTGACAAAAACAACCCAATAAAAAAGGCAGTAAAAACTGCCTTTAAAAGTCGTGATTATAGTAAGAACTATTTTCTACTGTTTAAAGGAACAAATTCACGATTGATTTCACCGGTATATTTTTGGCGAGGACGACCAATTTTTTGACCTGGTTGAGATAACATCTCATCCCAGTGAGCAATCCAACCGACAGTTCTAGACATAGCAAAGATGACTGTGAACATACTGGTAGGGATACCAATAGCTTTCAAAATTATACCCGAGTAGAAATCAACATTAGGGTAAAGCTTCTTCTCAATAAAATATGGATCTTCAAGTGCTACTTTTTCAAGAGCCATGGCAACATCAAGCAGTGGATCTTTAATTCCTAACTCTTTTAGTACCTCATGACACGTTTCACGCATCACGGTAGCACGAGGGTCAAAGTTTTTGTACACACGATGACCAAAGCCCATTAAGCGGAATGAATCATTCTTATCTTTTGCTTTAGCAACATACTCATCAACCCTATCTAAAGTACCAATTTCTTCAAGCATCGTTAAACAGGCTTCATTAGCACCACCGTGAGCTGGTCCCCATAAAGAAGCAACACCAGCTGCGATACAAGCATAAGGGTTAGCACCAGAAGAGCCGGCTAAACGTACTGTTGATGTTGAAGCGTTTTGTTCATGATCAGCATGTAAAGTAAATATTCTATCCATCGCTTGCGCGAGAATAGGGCTAACTTTATATTCTTCAGCAGGAACAGAAAACATCATATGTAAGAAGTTTTCCGCGTAAGATAAATCATTACGTGGATATACAAAAGGTTGTCCCATACTGTATTTGTATGCCATTGCTGCAATAGTCGGCATTTTAGCAATCAAACGATGTGCACTACGCTTGCGCTGTTCCGGATCATCAATATCTAAATCACTATGGTAGAAAGAAGACATTGCACCTACAACACCACATAGCATTGCCATTGGGTGAGCATCAGGTAAGAAACCATGGAAGAAATGCGCAAGTTTCTCGTGTACTAAGGTATGCGTTGTGATTATTGAGGTGAATTTATCATATTCTGCTTGTGTAGGCGCGCTGCCATTCAATAAAATATAACAAACTTCAAGGTAATCTGCTTCTTTAGCCAGGCTATCAATTGGGTAGCCACGGTGTTGAAGAATGCCATTGCTGCCATCAATATAAGTGATTGAAGATTCACAAGATGCAGTTGCTAAAAAGCCTGGGTCGTATGTAAAGTAGCCATGGCTACCTAAGGTTCTAATGTCAATTACATCTGTGCCTGCCGTACCCTTTAAAATTGGCAGTTCGGTTATTTCTTTGCCATCAATACTTAGAGAGGCTTTTGAGTCAGCCATATGTTTTATCCCCTATCAATTATAATTTTGTAATTTAATAATAACTAAATTTGTAGCAAATTTTGCTGCGTTGAAAAATTAGTCACTTTTACTGAATATAAAACTGTCGACATTCTACCCTGAAAATGATTTAAATTGTAAGAGTAATTATACTAAAGTTTAACATGGGTCATTAAATTGATTAAAAAAAAGGCACATGTTGTTAGCTAACATGGATAATTGTAATTATTGTATTTCAGCTATATAATCTCTGCGTTCAGTAGCTGTTTTACTTGTTGTTCATAGATTTAAATTGAATTTTTCATTTTGATCTTATTCCAAAGTCTAACTAGTAAGGTTTGATTAAGTTAGTTAAACTTGTGTTCGATTTGGTAAACTTTACTTAAATAACAAAATATGTGTATTTATGAATTGTATACATAATATACTGTTTAGGTCTGTAAATAGTTACCGTTCACTTCGGGAATTACTTTTTATGTTAGCCATTGGTTTTCTATAAAGGTAGTTCATGAGTAACAATAATAAAAGTTGAAGGCTTTCGAGCTCTTTAGGCAACAATTGTGAAAAAACAACGTCCTGTAAACCTAGATCTAACTACAATAAAGATGCATCCAGCAGCAAATGCTTCTATCTTACATCGTATTTCTGGTGTAATTATGGTATTTGCAATAGGTATCTTATTGTGGACACTCTCAACCTCTCTATCTTCTGCTGAAGGATTTGCGCAAATTCAAGATTATCTTGATGGCGTATTCTTTAAATTTATTGTCTTAGGCTGTTTATCTGCTTTGACCTACCATATTTTAGCAGGTGTACGTCACTTGTTTATGGACTTAGGTCACTTTGAAGAACTAGCTTCAGGTAATATGACCGCCAAATTAGTTATCGTACTTTGGTTGGTTATCACCGTTATAGTAGGAGTTTGGTTATGGTAAATATTGTCGCATCAGCAGGCCGTAATGGCGTGCATGATTTTATTCTCTTAAGAGCTAGTGCAGTAATTCTTGTACTATACACCTTACTTCTTGCAGGATTCTTTGTTGTAACGCCAAACGTTACCTTTGATATTTGGCAAGGCTTTTTTGCTTGTACAGGTGTTAAAATTGCAACCTTGTTAGCATTAGCTGCATTACTTGCACATGCTAAAATTGGTATTTGGCAAGTATTGTCAGATTATATTAAAGCGCCTTTTTTACGTGGTGTTTTGCAATTCTTCTTTTCAGTTCTTTTATTAGTCTACGTTGCTGCAGGCTTCTTAATTGTGTGGGGTGTGTAAGTGAGCGTTCCTATTCGTGAATTCGATGCCATAGTAATTGGCGCAGGTGGCGCAGGTATGCGTGCCGCATTAGCTATTTCTGAGTCAGGCCAATCATGTGCTTTGATCTCAAAAGTATTTCCAACTCGTTCTCATACAGTATCTGCTCAAGGTGGTATTACCGTTGCTTTAGGCAATGCCCATGAAGATCACTGGGAACAACATATGTACGATACAGTAAAAGGTTCTGATTATATCGGTGACCAAGATGCTATTGAATACATGTGTAAAACTGGCCCAGAGTCAGTAATAGAATTAGAAAAAATGGGATTACCATTTTCTCGTTTTGAAGATGGCCGCGTATACCAGCGTCCATTTGGTGGTCAATCTAAAAACTTCGGTGGAGAGCAAGCTGCTCGTACTGCTGCTGCTGCTGACCGTACAGGTCATGCACTTTTACATTGTCTTTACCAACAAAATGTAAAAAATAAAACGAATGTGTACTCTGAGTGGTATGCATTAGATCTTGTTAAAAATTCAGATGGTGCCGTTGTAGGTACAACCGCTATTTGTATTGAAACAGGTGAGATTGTTTACTTTAAAGCGCGCGCTACTGTGCTTGCAACAGGTGGTGCAGGGCGAATCTTTGCGTCAACGACCAACGCTCATATTAATACGGGTGATGGTGTTGGTATGTCACTTCGTGCTGGTATTCAAATGCAAGACATGGAAATGTGGCAGTTCCATCCAACGGGTATTGCTGGTGCTGGTGTACTTGTAACTGAAGGGTGTCGTGGTGAAGGTGGTTATCTACTTAATAAAGACGGTGAACGCTTCATGGAACGTTACGCACCAAATGCTAAAGATTTAGCAGGTCGTGATGTTGTAGCGCGTTCAATGATGACTGAAATTCGTGAAGGTCGTGGTTGTGATGGTCCTTGGGGCCCACATATCAAACTTAAACTAGATCACTTAGGTAAAGAAACGTTAGAGAAACGTTTACCAGGTGTTTGTGATTTATCACGTACATTTGCTCACGTTGATCCGGTTGAAGAGCCTATTCCAGTTATTCCAACGTGTCACTACCAAATGGGTGGTGTACCTTGTAATGTTAATGGTCAAGCTATTAATATTGCGGCTGATGGTACTGAAACGATCGTTGACGGCTTATTTGCTGTTGGTGAAATTGCTTGTGTATCGGTACATGGAGCAAATCGTCTAGGTGGTAACTCGTTACTTGATTTAGTCGTATTTGGCCGTGCAGCAGGTAATTTCTTAGGTAAATACCTAAATGATACTGAGTTTGGTAAAGAAGCTACTGAATCTGATTTAGACGCTGCATTAGCACGTACTAATCGCTGGGAATCTTCAACGAAAGGTGAAGACCCAGTTCAAATTCGTAAAGACTTACAGCAGTGTATGCAACTTAACTTCTCGGTATTCCGTGAAGGTGAAGCAATGGCTCAAGGCATGAAAGAATTAACTGAAATTCGTGAGCGCCTTAAAGAAGCACGCTTAGACGACAAGTCATCTGAATTTAACACACAACGTATTGAGTGTTTAGAGCTAGATAACTTAATGGAAACAGCTTTCTGTTCAGCTAAAGCGGCTAACTTCCGTACTGAATCTCGTGGTGCGCATGCAAGACAAGATTTTACCGAGCGTGATGATGAAAACTGGTTATGTCACTCTGTATATACGCCAGAAACAGAAGAAATGACAAAGCGTGATGTAAACATGAAACCTATTCACCGCGAAGCTTTCCCTCCGAAAGCCCGTGTATACTAAGGAGCATTGTAATGAAACAGTTATTTTCGATTTACCGTTATAACCCAGATGTTGATAATGCACCTTACATGAAGGACTACGAATTAGAACTAGCTGATGGCTCTGATTTAATGGTACTTGATGCATTAATGTTACTTAAAGAGCAAGATTCAACATTATCTTTTAGACGTTCATGTCGTGAAGGTGTTTGTGGTTCTGATGGCTTGAACATGAATGGTAAAAATGGTTTAGCGTGTATTACGCCATTATCAGAATTGAAAGCCAATAAAATTGTTTTACGTCCTTTACCGGGCTTACCGGTAGTACGTGATTTAATTATTGATATGACTCAGTTCTATAATCAATATGAGAAAATTAAACCATTCTTAATTAATGATTCACAAGAGCCTGCACGTGAAAACTTACAGTCGATTGAAGAGCGTGAAAAGTTAGACGGTCTTTATGAGTGTATTTTATGTGCATGTTGTTCAACGTCATGTCCTTCATTCTGGTGGAATCCTGACAAGTTCATCGGCCCTGCAGGTTTATTGCACGCATATCGTTTCTTAATTGATAGCCGTGATACTGCAACTGAAGAACGTTTAGACGGTTTACAAGATGCTTACAGCGTATTCCGTTGCCATGGCATTATGAACTGTGTAGATGTTTGTCCAAAAGGGTTAAATCCAACAAAAGCGATTGGTCATATTAAATCAATGTTATTAAAACGTGCGGTTTAATAAGATATAGCTTTATATAAGTTCAGGATATTAGTTAGTAAAAGAAAATGTACCCTAATATCCTGAATTTTTAAGCACTTTAAGTGCTTTTAGTATATATTTATTTAGAATTTAAGCGTAACTGTTTAATTGGTTCTAGTTAAGTGGTTACTTATTTTTTTTGCTTTACCTCAGCAAAGGAACAAGGCAATGCCAGAAGGTGTAATGAAGGCTTGGCTAGAGTCTTCCCATTTAAACGGTGGCAACATTGTTTATATCGAAGAATTGTACGAATCATACCTAGATAACTCAGCATCTGTATCTGCAGAATGGCAAGAAATCTTTGGTCAACTCCCAAAAGTCGAAGGCAGTGAAGTCGAATATCGTCACTCTGCAATTCGTGATGAATTTAAAGCATTAGCAAAACAAGCCAATAAACAAGTCGTTGTTTCAAGTGGTGGTGATGCTAAGCAAGTCAAAGTTTTACAATTGATTAATGCTTTTAGATTCCGCGGACACCAAAACGCTAATTTAGACCCGTTAGGTCTATGGCAGCGTGATAAAGTACGCGACCTCCAACTTTCTCATCATGATTTATCTGAAAACGATTTTGATAAAGAGTTTAACATAGGATCCTTTGCCATAGGCCAAGATACTATGAAGCTAGGTGAGCTACATAAAGCATTAAAGACTACATATTGTGGTTCTATTGGTGCCGAATACATGCATATCACCTCAACGGAAGAAAAACGTTGGTTACAAAATCGTTTAGAGTCAGTGCAATCAAAAGCGAAGCTTTCAGTTGATGAAAAAACTGAGTTACTTAAAGGCTTGATTGCTGCTGATGGTTTAGAGAAATATCTTGGGGCAAAATTTCCAGGAGCGAAACGTTTCTCTTTAGAAGGCGGTGATTCACTTGTTCCAATGTTAAAAGAACTAATAACCCGTGCTGGTACAACTGGTACTAAAGAAGTGGTTATGGGAATGGCTCATCGTGGTCGTCTTAACGTTCTTGTTAATGTTATGGGAAAAAATCCATCTAAATTATTTGATGAATTTGGTGGTAAGCATGATGAGCTACTTGGCTCAGGTGATGTTAAATATCATCAAGGCTATTCATCTGATTTTGTTACCCCTGGTGGTAATGTTCATTTAGCACTTGCTTTTAACCCGTCGCACCTTGAAATTGTTAACCCTGTGGTTATTGGTAGCGTAAGAGCTCGATTAGATAGACGTGATTGTAATCAAGGTGATTTAGTCTTACCAATTACTATTCATGGTGATTCTGCTATCGCAGGTCAAGGTGTTGTACAAGAAACTTTTAATATGTCACAAGCGCGTGCATTTAAAGTGGGTGGTACCGTTCGTATTGTGGTAAATAACCAAGTTGGTTTTACTACATCTCGTTCTGACGATACCCGTTCTGGTGAATATTGTACTGAAATCGCTAAAATGGTTCAGGCGCCTATCATTCATGTGAATGGTGATGATCCTGAAGCCGTAATTCTAGCATCGCAAATTGCACTAGATTACAGAAATGAATTTAAACGTGATGTAGTTATCGATCTTGTTTGTTATCGACGTCATGGACATAACGAAGCTGATGAGCCAAGTGCTACGCAGCCTTTGATGTATAAAATTGTTAAGAAACATCCAACACCTCGTCAACTTTATGCAGATAAATTATCCGCTGAAGGTAGCTTAAATAAAGCTAAAATAGATGAATTAACGGCTTACTACCGTAAATTGTTAGATGAAGGTCAATGTACTGTAGAGCAATGGCGACCAATGACAGAGCACTCTGTTGATTGGACACCATACTTAGGACATGACTGGGATGATGCATACGATGCTAGTATGCCAATGGATAAATTAAAAGATCTAGCAAATAAAGTGTCAAGTTATCCTGATAGCCATCCTGTGCATTCGCGTGTTAAAAAAATATACGATGACCGCAAGAAAATGGCTTCAGGTGAGAAGTTACTTGATTGGGGTTTCGCTGAAAACTTAGCGTATGCTGCTGTGATTAATGACGGAGAGCGTGTTCGAATTACCGGACAAGATGCAGGACGTGGTACTTTCTTCCATCGTCATGCCGTTTTACATAACCAAGAAGATGGTTCTACGTATTTACCATTGCAAAATATCCGTGAAGGCCAAGGTCCATTTGATGTGCACGATTCAGTATTGTCTGAAGTCTCTGTACTTGCTTTTGAATACGGTTATACCACAGCTGAGCCTGCGGGATTAACTATTTGGGAAGCACAATTTGGTGATTTTGCTAACTGTGCTCAAGTGGTATTTGATCAATTCATTAGTTCTGGTGAGCAAAAGTGGGGCCGTTTATGTGGCTTAACCATGTTATTACCTCATGGCTATGAAGGGCAGGGGCCAGAGCATTCATCTGCTCGTTTAGAGCGCTTCTTACAATTGTGTGCTGATCACAATATGCAAGTTTGTGTTCCATCAACACCGGCACAAGTATTTAATATGTTGCGTCGTCAAGTGGTTCGTCCTATGCGTCGTCCTCTTGTTGTTATGTCACCTAAGTCATTATTACGTCATCCTCTTGCTGTATCTTCACTAGAAGAGTTAGCAACGGGCGTATTTCATAATGTGATTGGTGAAGTCGATGAGATTGATTCAAAAGCCGTTGAACGAGTTGTTTTCTGTAGTGGTAAGGTTTATTACGAACTTTTAGAGCAACGTCGTAAAAATGAATTAAATAACGTTGCCATTATTCGTATTGAGCAGCTATACCCATTCCCAGATAAAGAGTTACAAACAGTGTTGAAAGATTATCAACACGTTAAGCAATTTGTTTGGTGTCAGGAAGAGCCACAAAACCAAGGTGCTTGGTATTGTTCACAGCATCATTTTAGAGCGGCAATCCCTGAAGGTACCTATTTAACATATGCTGGTCGTAATGCTTCAGCAGCTCCTGCTGTAGGTTATATGTCCGTTCATGTGAAAGAACAGCAAGCGCTTGTCACTCAAGCGTTAACAGTAGATTAACTCTTAAGTGTGCATACTTAATTTGAAAAGTAAGCGCGAAAAAGTTTGTAAGGAATTATAAAATGACAACCGAAATCAAAGTTCCGGTATTACCAGAATCAGTAGCTGATGCAACCGTTGCCACTTGGCACGTTCAAGTTGGCGATAAAGTAACTCAAGATCAAGTTTTAGTTGATATTGAAACCGATAAAGTAGTACTTGAAGTACCTGCACCGACAGACGGTGTAGTTACGGCAATTTCAGAAGCCGAAGGGGCAACTGTATTAGGCGAGCAAGTTATTGCAATATTAGGTGCAGCAGATGCTTCAGTTGAAGCACCAGCCGCCGTTCCTACTGAGGCACCAGCTGCTGCTTCAGGTAAAGTGATTGATATTGTAGTGCCGGTATTACCTGAATCAGTAGCCGATGCTACTGTTGCAACATGGCATGTCGCTGAAGGTGATACGGTAACTGCTGACCAAAACTTAGTTGATATTGAAACAGACAAAGTTGTTTTAGAAGTTGTCGCTCAAGATAACGGTGTCATCGGTAAGATTTTACACGCCGAAGGTGATACGGTTCTAGGTCAACAAAAAATTGGTGAATTAGCAGCGGGTGCTACCGCTGCAACAACAGCTACTGCTGCCCCTATTGAAGAAGCAGTAAGTTCTGATGATTTGGCTAGCCCATCTGTACGTCGTTTAATGACTGAAAAAGGTCTTACGGCGGCTGACGTAGTAGGTACTGGTAAAGGCGGACGTATTTCTAAGGAAGATGTTGAAGCTGCTGCCAACAAGCCAAAAGCAGCTCCAGCACCAGCGGCTCCAGCACCTGTGGCAGATTTAGGTGAACGTTCTCAAAAACGTGTTCCTATGACTCGTTTACGTAAAACGATAGCTACGCGTTTATTAGAAGCTAAAAACTCAACGGCTATGTTAACGACGTTTAACGAAGTTAACATGAAGCCAATCATGGACTTACGTAAGCAATATAAAGACTTATTTGAGAAAACACATGATACCCGTTTAGGTTTTATGTCTTTTTATGTTAAAGCGGTAACTGAAGCACTTAAACGCTACCCAGCAGTGAATGCATCAATTGACGGCGATGATATTGTTTATCATAACTTCTTCGATATCTCGATTGCGGTATCTACACCACGTGGTTTAGTAACACCAGTACTTCGTGATGCAGACCAACTAAGTATGGCAGGTATTGAAAATGGTATCCGTGATTTAGCAATCAAAGGCCGTGATGGCAAGCTTGCATTAGCCGATATGACTGGTGGTAATTTTACTATCACTAATGGTGGCGTCTTTGGTTCATTGTTATCAACGCCTATCTTAAATTTACCTCAAGCAGGTATTTTAGGTATGCATAAAATACAAGAACGTCCGATGGCGGTTGACGGTAAAGTTGAAATTTTACCTATGATGTATTTAGCACTTTCTTATGATCACCGCTTAATCGACGGTAAAGAGTCTGTCGGTTTCCTAGTGACAATTAAAGAGCTATTAGAAGACCCAACACGTTTGTTACTTGACGTTTAAGTTTCGTTAACAACAGGCGTAGTTATATACTCGCTTAGACTATAGTCGTAACGCTTTTTACTATCGTAAAGAGCGTTACTGTATTATAATCGGGCGACTTTTCACTGGTGGTTAGCTATTTTGAGCTTACTACCATCATTTACAGATAAATGGATAAAACACCATGAATTTGCATGAGTATCAAGCGAAACAATTATTCGCTGAATATGGTTTACCTGTTTCTGAAGGATTCGCTTGCGATACCCCTCAAGAAGCAGCAGAAGCGGCTGACAAAATTGGCGGCAACATGTGGGTTGTTAAAACTCAAGTACACGCGGGTGGCCGTGGTAAAGCTGGCGGTGTTAAGCTAGTTAAAACTAAAGAAGAAATCAAAGATTTCGCTCAAAACTGGTTAGGTAAGAACTTAGTAACTTATCAAACAGATGAGAATGGTCAGCCAGTAGCTAAAATTTTAGTTGAAAGCTGTACTGATATTGCTAACGAATTATACCTTGGTGCAGTTGTTGACCGTGGTACACGTAAAGTAGTATTTATGGCGTCAACTGAAGGTGGTGTTGAAATTGAAACGGTTGCTGAAGAGACTCCTGAGTTAATTCACAAAGCTGAGATTGATCCACTAGTAGGTCCTCAAGCTTATCAAGCACGTGAATTAGGCTTCAAGTTAGGGTTAAACCCAACACAAATGAAGCAATTTGTTAAGATCTTCATGGGTCTTGCAAACATGTTCAACGATCATGATTTTGCTTTATTAGAAATCAACCCATTAGTTATTACAGACGAAGGTAACCTTCACTGTTTAGATGGTAAAATTGGCATCGATGGTAATGCTTTATACCGTCAACCTAAAATCCGTGAAATGCACGATCCATCTCAAGAAGATGAGCGCGAAGCGCACGCTGCACAATGGGAACTTAACTACGTTGCATTAGACGGTAATGTTGGTTGTATGGTTAACGGTGCTGGCCTTGCAATGGGTACAATGGATATCGTTAACTTACACGGCGGTAAGCCAGCTAACTTCCTTGATGTTGGTGGTGGTGCTACTAAAGAACGTGTTGCTGAAGCTTTCAAAATCATCCTTAGCGATGATAACGTTTCTGCAGTATTAGTTAACATTTTTGGTGGTATCGTTCGTTGTGACATGATCGCTGAAGGTATTATCGCTGCTGTTAAAGAAGTAGGCGTTGAAGTTCCAGTTGTTGTACGTTTAGAAGGTACTAACGCTGAAGCAGGCCGTGAAGTATTAGCAAGCTCTGATGTTAACATCATCGCTGCTGAATCATTAACTGACGCAGCACTTAAAGTTGTTGCCGCTGCGGAGGGCAAATAATGTCTGTATTAATTAACAAAGATACTAAAGTAATCTGTCAAGGTTTCACTGGTGGTCAAGGTACTTTCCACTCAGAGCAAGCTATCGATTACGGTACGCAAATGGTTGGTGGTGTTTCACCAGGCAAGGGTGGTCAAACTCACCTTGGCTTACCAGTATTTAACACAGTACGTGAAGCCGTAGAAGCTACTGGCGCAACAGCGACAGTTATCTACGTTCCAGCTCCGTTCTGTAAAGACGCTATTTTAGAAGCAATCGATGCTGGCATCGAGCTTATCGTAACTATCACTGAAGGTATTCCAACTTTAGACATGGTTGACGTTAAAGTTAAGCTTGAGCAAACTGGCGTTCGCATGATTGGTCCTAACTGTCCTGGTGTTATTACTCCAGGCGAAACTAAGATCGGTATCATGCCAGGTCACATCCACTTACCAGGTAAAGTTGGCATTGTTTCACGTTCTGGTACATTAACGTACGAAGCCGTTAAACAAACTACTGATGCTGGTTTTGGCCAATCTACTTGTGTAGGTATTGGTGGTGATCCTATCCCAGGTACTAACTTCATTGACGTTTTAGAAATGTTCCAAAACGATCCTCAAACTGAAGCAATCGTAATGATTGGTGAAATTGGTGGTACTGCTGAAGAAGAAGCTGCGGAATACATCAAAGCTAACGTTACTAAGCCTGTAGTATCTTACATTGCTGGTGTTACTGCTCCAGAAGGTAAGCGTATGGGTCACGCTGGTGCAATTATCGCTGGTGGTAAAGGTACTGCTGATGAGAAATTTGCAGCATTAGAAGCGGCTGGTGTTAAAACTGTTCGTTCTTTAGCTGAAATCGGTAACGCTCTTAAAGAGAAAACAGGTTGGTAATCAGCTTTTGATTGCAAACTGATTTCTTAATAAAAACCCGCTATCTAGCGGGTTTTTTGTTTAAAGTTATTGTTACATCGTATCAATTTTTTAATGTAGTATTTATTGAAAAAGTTTTAGTAACCCTTCTTCTTTCACCATCATTAGATATTTGGGGTAGGTTTAACTTGTATGACCTATCAGTTGGAATGCCGTGTATTAAGCCATTCTCTTCTTCAAGTTCAGATAGAGCCACCATAATTAATGGTACTTTAAACTCTCCACAAAACTTTGATACTTCCATCAAGTTACTAACCGAATGACTAATTCCTGAAATGTAGCTATATAAGTGAACTTTGTCTACTAGCTCAGACAAGCCTTCGGTAGTAATTGTATCCAGATCTTTGGGGGTAAATTTAAAATGCTCTCTCAGTTTTTTTATAGGTTCATAAGCAAGAACAAAGGCACTCAATATCTTACGCTTTTTTATAGATTGTTTTTCGTTACTATCAAGTAAATTATGACTTAATTCTTCAACTTCTTTTAACCTACTATAAACAGATAGTAAGTTAGAAATTATAAAGCCCCTTGTACTTTCTTGAATTTCATAATTTCCAGATTTAACATCAATAAATAATGATAAATGCAGTTGTCTGTAATTTTCAATTTCACTTATTATATTCTGGTCTTCTAAAAGTACTTTGAATTCTTCTAGATGTTTATAATAATTAGCAAATATATTTTGACTTTCTGTTGCTTCGATTTGTGCAACTGATATCTCAGAGCGATGCTGAGCTGCATATATTGCTAAGATAGGAATTAATAAGGTGGCTACTCCAAGAGGAAATTTAAAGTCACTTATAAATGTGTTATAGCATTCAGCTGTATGACATGAAATATAATGGCCGTTATTGTAAATTATAAAAAACTCAATAATAGCAAAAGCTAAAACAGTTGCTATAGTAATCCAAACAACGGGTAGTTTTAAAAATGAAACCCTTGAGTTGAACAATTCAGTTTTTTTTGCAGTCATTTAGCTAAAGGCTCTTATTTAAACGAAAATATTTTCAACTTATTCTATAGAAAAGGTACCTTAAGAGTAAGTATTTGTTTTTAAATGTTCTTTACAGGTAATTTGTCGCGGTGGCGACTACACCCAAAGGAAGGCTAACGCCGACCTCTCTATGGAATCCCTCGGCGCTGCTAATCAAGTGTTATCCTCCATGAAAAGCAATATATTCGACGTAACAGTAATGAAGGCTCATAGCTCCTTGCCATCCATGGCACCGCTAAATACCGTACATTCTGTACATATCCATGTGCAGACATCACTTTGTTCATCATCCCTGATGAACATACGTGAACATTGCCTTTCATTACGGCACTTGATTCAAGCAGACTTGGTGGATTTTGTTAGGTTAGGGGATTATCCTGTTTAATAAATGTGGCCAGAGCCCAATTAAATACTTGATGTGGTCAATTTTATATTTTTCGCGGTGGCGACTACACCCAAAGGGAGGCTGACGCCGACCTCCCTCTGGACTCCCTCGGCGCTGCTAATCAAGTGTCACCCTACATTCAAAGCAATATATTCGACGTAACAGTAATGAACGCACATCCATGTGCCACATTACTTTTGCCAACATCCTGATGGCAATACGTGAATATTGCTTTTCATTGCGGCACTTGATTCAAGCAGACTTGGTGCATATCGATAGGTTAGGGATTTAACTTATCGTTGTTATTTTTTTTGATTATCAAAACAATAACTGTTGCTCTTTGAGTACTTAAATTTCTAAACACCCTAATTCCCAATTCAGTGAATGAATCGCCATTTTGAAAAGTGTCAGTCAAGCAGAGCCATGGATGGCGAAGACTGCCGCTTTTCATGGACGACTTTTGTTGGGTAAGGAAATCAGGTATTGACTACAACCTCATAATGGTTATTTATGCTTTCACTGAGCAGTGATTCCGTGGGGTTCCAAGGATAGGTTGATAGAGGAGGCAGTGTCCATTTCTTTTTGGGTGCAGTCGCCTCGGTAACTGCTCTTGCGTTGCTTTAACTCCTGCAACTATGCAGTCGATTTGGACGCCAAACAGAGCATAAAACTCAAAACCTTTATCAGGTTAATGATATATTTTTGGTCTGCTGATCAGAGCCTAAAATAGTTAATCAAATTAAAAACAAACAGAACTTGATTTAGATCAAGTTTTTGATTACATTTATTTCTGTTAAAACAGAAATAAGAGAAAGACTTTATGCAACTTACACCTTCCATGGAAAAATTTATTGTTCATTGGGGCGAAATGGGCTCTCGATGGGGCGTAAATCGTACCGTAGCTCAAATATTTGCTTTATTGGTATTAAGTAAAGATCCTATGAATGCCGAGCAAATAGTTGAAACATTAGGTGTTGCGCGTTCAAATGCTAGTAATAGTTTAAAGGAGTTACAATCCTTAAATTTAGTTAGCTTAAACCACAAGCTGGGCGATCGCCGCGATCACTTTGTTGCGATTAAAGATTGTTGGGATATGCTGCAAATTTTAGCAGAGGAACGTAAAAAGCGTGAAATCGATCCAACATTAGAAATTCTAGAGCAGTGTCTCGCTGAAGCGAAAAAAGACAATCAAACACCAGAATATGTTTCTGAACAACTTCAACAAATGAGTGATTTTATGCAAACCATGAGTAAATGGTATCAGCAGATGAAACAGATGGATCGTAAGTTGTTAGTAAAATTTTTCAAAGTGGGATCACTGTTAACCTCATGGCTTTCTAAAAAATAATATTAGCAACACTGAATTATAACAAGCTACTTTATCAAGATTTCCTATTTATAAAGTAGGCTAAAGAACAGGGACATTAAAAATTTAATTTGTCATTTCTCTTTTGACAGAAATAACAGTAATTAGGGTTGGGATTAAAATATATGGAGTATAAGAATGCAAAACACTAAAACAGGGGGCTTTAATTTACCTTCTTTAAATAGCACTATAAGAGCTTTGTTCACTGGGTATTTACTTGTGATAGGTGTCGGCTTATTAGTTGCAGGAGGACAAATACTGCTAACACATGGTATGGCAGATGGTAAGTTTGGTTTATCGGTAGATGATGTTGTTTATAGTTATTATGGCGATAGACAAAGTAGCAAATTAGAGAACAAGTTATATGGTTCTATGCAAGACAAAGCCCCTAGAGTTGTCAGGCAGGATATTATTAAATGGGTGAGAAATGGCTCGTCAGAAGCTCAATGGGATGAGAGTATTCAACAGAAGTTTTCCAATAACTGTGTTCAATGTCATAGTGTTATTCCTGGCTTACCTGATTTTAGGACTTATCAAGGAGTAAAAGCTGTTGCTCAGATAGATGATGGTGCATCAATTAGTTCTTTAACGCGAGTATCACATATACACTTATTTGGTATCGCATTTATCTTCTTTTTCGTAGGGCTAATTTTTAGTTTAACTATCGGTATTAAGAAGTGGTTGAAAACCTTAATTATCGTGATGCCGTTTGTTTTTTTACTGTTTGATGTGCTTTCATGGTGGCTAACTAAAATACACCCTAGCTTTGCTTGGTTAACTATTATTGCAGGTGTCGGTTATACCTTCGCATCAGCATATATGTGGTTTATATCTATTTGGCAAATGTGGTGGTATCCACATCAGGGAATTACTTCTAGTGAAAACCCTTGGTTTTTTTCCTATAAATAAGTAATTCCATTTTGAATAAAGTAGTAATCTCTTTGAGCTACATGGGCGACATTTGAATAAAAGTTGTGTGAGTATAGTCATTCTATATCAAAAAAGTTAATAACGTAATCATGGTGTCGATGCATTACCGAAGGGCGAGTTTAACGGTTTATACATCGTTATTGATTTTAATTAGGGTCTCTCTACAATCAATGCCGCCCCTCGGATATGTTTAAATATGTTTTTTTGTTCTAGCTCATTTATGACGTTTTACGATACTTTAATTGCTATGCCTAAATTAAAGCATGTTAACTGATTAGTTTGTTTGTTACCCCCTGAAGTGGTTATTGATAGTAAGTTAAGTAATAATATATTATTAAAGTGCTAACGGTGATGCCTTTAGATTTACATAAATAACATTAATACAATCAGTTTGAGGTTATAGATTCAGTGAAGTTGTTATTGAATGCCATTATTAACATGATTATTCTATTTAATAGTTGTGTCATTGCCTCAGAAGTTAACAGTGATGTTTCGACTAAATCAATTCAATCTGATTTATTACCACACAAAACATATCACTTTGCTTCGATTGAATTTTTAATAGAGCAAGAAGTAGGGCGAATTGTTTTGCCTAAAATTTATAATAATATTGGCTTTAAAGCTGAAGTCACTCCTTTACCGGGCAATCGGGCACAATACGTTGCTAATTCAGGCGTTAGTGATGGAGAAATAATGAGAATCTGGAGTTATGGTGATGAAAACCCTAATACAATTCGAGTCTCTACACCTTACTACTATTTAGAAACAATGCCATTTGTGTTAAAAAATTCAAATATTACAATTGAGAATCAACACGATCTTAAAAAGTATAGGTTGAGCAAAGTACGCGGTGTTAAGCATACCAATAATATAACGAAAGATCTTAGTCAGGTTTATGACATGAGTACTACAGCGGATATGTTTAAACTATTACTTAATGGTAAGGTTGATGTTGTATTAACGAATACACTTGATGGTGCTTTAACATTGTCGAGGCTTGGTTTAAACGAAAAAATTGTTTCGTTAAATCCATTAGCTCGTTTACCACTCTTTCATTATATTCATAAAAAACATAAACACTTAGTGCCTGTTATTAACCAAGCAATTATCAATATGCAAGCTACGGGTGAGTTAACAGAAATCATTTTAGCTGCGGAAGCAGAGGTTATTCAACAAAATAAAATTGAATGAGATGTTAAAATTGAGTTATATAATAATGATAAACATCTCATTAACTGATTGCAGTCGACTTTTATTTACTCGTCTCCAAGTTCTGCATCAACTTGCTTATTACGATAGCCAGGTTTAGCTAAAATTTCTATATAAAAGCTTTTAAGACCAGCTTGCTCTGCTTTATCGATTGATTTGTTTAACGCTGAAACATGCACTACTTCTGCTTCATTTTCTTTATCACCATATTTGCAATCAAAATCCCAAAAATCTACGCCTTCAGGTAATTGTTTATTTCGTTCTCGTTTGAGGTATTTTTTTACTTCATGCTTTATAGCATCAACTAGGCGAGGAGTTTTAATTTTTTCATGGGTTAATGAAAATGTTTTTTTCATGAGAGTACCTTAAAAGGTTATATAGAATTCTATAGTGTAATTTTTCGTGAGTTTAGCATACTTGAATGTAGTTAACCGCGTTGATATTTAATACTGTATTAAATAAAGATAAAAGGAGTGCTGTTCACCATCTTTAGACCTGCTTGAAGAATGCGTTGAGTTGAACTGCCACCACTTTTGTGTTGCCATATCTTTTATTATGCTTTCCCAAGCGTTGTTTTCTAATTGGGTGATTAATAATTCGCATCGTTTTACTTTGCAAGTAACGCCATGGAGATTGATAAAGCTGGCATTAAGATGTGTTTGTATGAAGTCAGATAGTTGAGTTTGCATGTTATAACCCCAGTCTAAATCAGCTTCTTCTTGATGGAATTGATAAATTTCATCTCGCTGTTTGCCACGAAACTGACGTCTGAATTCTTCAAAACCATCAGGCTTAAGTGCCAGCATTTGAGCGTCAGTAATATCGCTTTCATCAAGTGTTTGAACAGCTAAAGTTAACTCGTTTACTCGATTGTTACTCAGTTGATATTGTTTTTCTAAAATTGCTTTCTCGTCTGATAGTTCTTTTATCGTCTCTTTTAATCTATTAAGTTCTTGATGATGATTAACACTTTCTATGTTCTTATATTTTTCATTTTGCGTTAGTTTTTTCTGCGCCGACATGTCTTTTGAAAAAGTTTCTTCAATAGGTATTTGAGCCGCTTCTTCCGTTGAGGGAATTTTACTTTCGTTTTTATGAAAAATATTACGTTCAGGGAAGTGACGTAGAGGAGGAGTACTCAAATAATTAACTAGTGTTGATGAAACATACCCTGCGGTGGCTCCAATAATAAAATAAATTATTTTTTGCTTCATGACTTATAGATACTTTTAGTTGAAAGTTATTTAACCACGAGAGTATAGCATGTGATGTTTTTGTTACAGTTCTTTTATTGAACTGCCTGACTTTATCAAGAGTATTGTTAATTGATGATTTCTTAACTTATTCATTTTTATATTAAAATACAATGTCATTTTTGTGAATCTTTTACTTTCTTGGCCTTAAATAACTAATGTGAATGTCAAAAAAAAACTCGAGTGAGTTTTGCTTTTAAATACTTTTGTATTTTGTATACTTTGTTTGGTTCACAAGGGGCGAACAGGTTTAGGATTAACTTTCTTACTATAAGGTATTACGGATATGTCAAATAAACTCGCATCATTATTAGTATTAGCAGCTACTTCTTTAATTAGTTATGAATCATCAGCAGGGACTTGCTATGCCGAAATTCCAAGCGGCGGCGCACCATCAGGCCCAGCAACATGTATTGATATCAATATTGATAACATTAATGGTAATAGTGTGTCATTAAGTGCATCAGCTATTCGTTATGGCAGCGATATCAGCAGTTATGTTGTATGGTCATCAAATATTGACGGGAATATTGGTTATGGCAGCACTGCATTAGCCGAGTTAAGCCCTGGTACTCATACCATTACCGCTGTTACTCAAATTCCGCATTTACGTCCTTACATCGATCAAGAGACTGTTATTATTGCACAAGCAAATGAAAATGATTGCAGTAATGCTGCGCCTTCAACGGCTGAAACGTTTGATGAGTACTACGGCATTGAATTTACAAATAATCGTGAAACAGACGTAAAAGTATTTTGGTTAAAGTATGAAGATGCAGAGCGTATTTACTACAAAACCTTAGCGCAAGGTGAGCGTGTTACACAAACGGGCTACCCAGGTAATAAGTGGATGATTACTGATGCTAATAATAATTGTCTATCCGTTCACACTAATGGTTATCAACCTGATTATGTAAGCATTAACGATTAAGTCTTTATAATTGTTTAACGGCATTAGGCATATTTATATAATGGAGCTATAAGCTCCATTTTTATTGCTTTATTTTGTAGCATTTCTGTCTACAGAATCAAAAGTCGCTTGTGTGAGCTTCTTTTCAGGTAATTTATAATTATTGTTCTAATGTTATTAATAATTTTAGCTATTTTAATTCCTTAGTCTATATTTAGTGTAAATAGAAGTGATGACCTTAGTGTGGTCATCACTTATCAACAATAATTTTTACACGTTTTTAAATTTTGCTCAGATTAACTTTAATATCTAAAAGCGGTTTACTTTGTCTTTAATAGAACTTGTTATTTTAAATAGGCGCATTATGTCTTTCGCCCAATTTGGCAAAGAGCAGGTAAAGGAAATGAATGCTTAGCTTTAAGGGCGTTAAATGGCTCAGGTAGTATTTTATTAGCAATGATAATTGCGCATTTAGCGATGATTACTTTATTTGGTTTTTTGGCGTAGATATAGTCTTTTAAGGAATATAATAATGAAACAATTGATTAATGTAATACTTTTAGCTGTATTTTCTTTTCCTTGCTTAGCCGAGGTAGCTGTTATTGTCCATCCATCTAATTCTGCGGACTTAGATCGTAGCAAAATCAGTAAGATATTTTTAGGAAAGCAGAAGAAATTTTCGGGGGGAGCGACAGTTATTCCTATTTCCCAAAATGCAGATCAAGATGTCAAAAATCAATTTGATAAAAAAGTCTTATCTAAATCTGCTAGTCAGTTAAAAGCGTATTGGTCAAAGTTGCTCTTTACAGGTAAAGGACAACCACCAAAAGAAATGATGAATGATCAGGAAGTCATCAGCTTAGTATCTAGTAACCCAAATATAATAGGGTATATTGATGCGAAAAATGTTGATGACAGTGTAAAAGTTGTCGCAACATTTTAAGTTCACCTAAAGAGATAATTTTTAACGGACAGTATCGTAATTTTAGGCTTGTGTAAAAATATAAACAGCTTCTAAAGACGTCACCTTTATCAGCTATTTAACAAAAGTCTTTTAATTTCGTACAGTGCTATAATTACCCATAAAGCTAAATCAGTAAAATGGGAGGAATGATGGTTTCTTCAGTTAGTAATTCATCAGGGCAAAATGCTGTTGCAGATATTCTTAAAGAACAGAATAAACAAGTTGAAGCTCAGCGGGCTAAAAATAATGATGAACAAAAGCGTCAAGAGCAATTAAACGCTGAGCAAGCAGAAAAAACAGCACAAACTCAGCAAAACATTGACGAATCACGCGGGAATAACGTCAATATTAGTGTGTAATATTGACGTTGTTATTGAAAACTAGTTATAAGCTGCGAACACTAATTTTCGCTATTTAGCATTGCTTAAAAACCACGGAAAAAGATTCTTTTTGGGCTAAACTTATTAAGCATTTTTTCCATCATTTCTAAATCAGAGACTCTATCTTCTAGAATATCAATATTTTCACTATTATGGCTTATTTGCCTATCTTGCGCTTTATCAAGACCACCACTGGCAATAAAACTTCTAATTTGATTTAGTTCTCCTTTATCAAGCCATATGCCGCAATGAATGCAGCTATCAATAATTACACCTGATATCGCTTTAAAGTTTTTCCTTGTCATTAGCTTTTCACAGCAAGCGCAAGGTAAGTAAGCTTCAGCTTTTGGAGTTGGCTTTTTAATATAATTAGGTTCAGAGGTGTCATCGCGATAAACATCAAATTCACTAGTGAGTACCTTAAACTTTTCTGGCTCTACCCATAAGCCATCACAGCGGGTGCATCTATCTATTTGAAATTTGTTAAACTGATGTATTTCTAAAGTTTCTCTACATCTTGGGCAATTCCTTTCATTTGACTCCCTTACTATTTTCATGGTTGAACCGCACATGGGGCAATTTCTAACTGTGCCATTAATTACGTGATTACACCCAGTACATTGAGATTGAGACATCTATAAGCTTCCATTATTTATATATGATGAAGGCTATCATAATATTATAACTAAGCGGGTTAAGCAGTTATTTTTTTTATTGAGTCATGTAGTTAATTTGAAGCTAGTAGGTTTGTTAATAGCAGTGAAGGCTAAAATCACAATAAATTCATGAAAAACTGGTCTTTTTGCAAGGCGTTATCTACATTTACATATAGATATGTTGTATTGATACAATTTGCTTTAAATTAGCTAGGAATTAAGATGGAGTCATTAAAAGTACAAGAATATATGAACCACTATCCCATTACTTTTACGCCTGAAATGGCATTGGTGGATGCATCGTTACGTTTTCTAAAAACCAAACAAATAGGTGGCCCTGTCATTGATAGTAATCATAAGCTGCTAGGTTTTATCTCTGAAAGTGACGTGCTTTCTAAAATGTTAGATACTATTTATTACAATGAGTTAACTGCTTATGTCAGTGATATAATGAGAAAAGAGGTGTTGTCGGTTAAACCTTACGACTCAATTTTGGAACTCGCTCAAGAAATGCTTAAAAGTAAGCCTAAGTTATATCCGGTGGTTGATGATGAAGGTACATTACTTGGTACTATAAGTCGTAATGAAGTATTAAGAGCTTTTGATACCCATAGAAGAGCCTCCTTAGCTAATGATAAAGTACACGCAGCTATATAGGTTTTTGAATTTAGTATCGCCTACTTAATCAGGTAAAAGCTCAATTTGTTATGCAAATTGAGCTTTTACCTTTTTATGCTTTCAAAAATAGTTAACATCACAAATTGTGCTGTTAACATTACTCACTGGTAATCAAAATATTAACTGTTAAAATGCATCTTTTATTCTATGGCTAGTTAACCTGAATTAAATAGCCATGTCTGCTTTCTTGTATCCTGAATCTTGTCTATGTCTGAATTTAAAACTAATAATCTTGATGTACAACCACTGTTTGATTTGTTAAACCAAGTTAAACAATGTGATGTGCCACGCCTTAAGAAAAAATTGGTTGATGTTAAAAAGAAATTAACATTAATAAAAAAACAACAGCAACATGAAAATCAAAAAGAACAACAAAATGAAATAACTAAACTGCAAAACACCTTGCAAAGAATTCATAAAGATATTCTCAAGTCAGCAAACGATAAAGCAGCAAAGCTTGCTAGTTTACCTAAAGTCACTTTTCCTGATGGCTTACCTATTTCTGACAGTGCTGAACGAATTGGTCAGGCTATAGTTGATAACCAAGTGGTGATAATTGCCGGTGAAACAGGCTCAGGTAAAACAACGCAAATTCCTAAAATTTGTTTAGCACTAGGGCGTGGTGTAAACGGTTTAATAGGCCATACACAACCAAGAAGAATAGCAGCTCGCACAGTAGCTAATCGAATTGCCGAAGAACTAGGCACTCAATTAGGTGATCAAGTTGGTTATAAAGTTCGTTTTAATGATCAAGTAAGTGAACGCAGTTATATTAAATTAATGACGGACGGTATCTTACTTGCTGAAATGCAAAAAGACCGATTACTACGTCAGTACGATACTATTATTATTGATGAGGCACATGAACGTAGTTTAAATATTGATTTTATTTTAGGTTATTTAAAGCAAATATTAATTAAGCGACCAGATCTTAAAGTTATCATTACTTCTGCAACAATAGACCCACAACGTTTCGCAAAGCACTTTGCTACACAAACGGGTATTGAAGCTCCAATTATTGAAGTGTCAGGGAGAACTTATCCTGTAGAAATAAGATATCGACCTTTAAATGATGATGCTCAAGAAGAAGATGAATTACCCCGCCAAAATGAGGGCAATGATATTGTTTCGGGCATACTAAATTCCGTAGATGAACTAAGTCATGAGAGTCAGGGGGATATCCTGATCTTTTTGAACGGTGAAAGAGAAATACGCGATACTGCGGCAGCATTATTAAAGGCGAATTTACCTCATACACAAATTTTACCTTTGTATGCTCGTTTAACCATAGCAGAACAAAACCGTATTTTTAAAGCACATAGTGGCCGAAATATTGTTTTAGCAACCAACGTAGCAGAAACAAGTTTAACCGTTCCGGGTATTAAATATGTTATTGATCCAGGAACTGCAAGGATATCGAGGTACAGTTACCGTACTAAAGTTCAGCGTTTACCCATTGAAGCTATTTCTCAAGCGAGCGCAAATCAAAGAGCAGGGCGTTGTGGTCGTGTTTCTGAAGGTATTTGCATTCGCCTTTACAGCGAAGAAGACTTTACTAATCGTGCTGAGTTTACCGATCCTGAAATCCTTCGAACTAACCTTGCTACAGTGATTCTGCAAATGCTGGCGTTAGATCTTGGCGATATTAGTCAATTCCCCTTTGTTGAGCCTCCAGATAATCGCAATATCAATGACGGTGTAAGATTATTAGAAGAGCTCGCAGCGATAAAACCGACAACAGGTAAAAATAAGCATGCTAACCAATCTCATACTCAGTTAACTAAATCTGGTCGGCTGTTGTCTAAATTTCCAATAGATCCTCGATTAGCTAAAATGGTAATGAGTGCCATTGATTTTGGTTGTTTGGAGCAGGTATTAATTATAGTGAGTGCTTTAAGCATTCAAGATCCGCGAGAGAGACCTCACGAAAAACAACAAGCGAGTGATGAAAAACACAGTCGATTTAAAGATAAACAATCTGATTTTATTAGTTTGCTTAACTTATGGTGTTATGTAACCGAACAGCAGGGCGAACTTTCGCAAAATCAATTTCGTAAACTGTGTCAAAAAGAATATCTATCGTATGTAAGAATTCGAGAATGGCAGGATATTTTTAGTCAATTAAAGTTAACGCTTAAAGAGCAAAAAATAGCATTGTCAACCGTTAACTATCATTTTAAAGTGATTGAAAACCCTCATCAAAAAGATAAAAAGAAATCTGAAGATGAAGGTACGGATAAATCGTTAACAACAGTACATCAAGCACTCTTATCAGGCTTATTAAGTCATCTGGGTCAACAAGATGAAAACAGAGAGTTCAAGGGAGCACGTGGTAGTAAGTTTTTTGTGTTTCCTGGCTCTACGTTAGCGAAAAAGCCACCTAAATGGATTATGTCGGCAGAGTTAGTTGAGACTAGTCGGTTATTCGCTCGTATGAACGCGAAAATTGATCCGTTATGGATAGAACCACTAGCAAAGCACCTCATTAAAAAAAGTTATAGTGAACCGCATTGGGAGAAAAAACAAGGCGCGGTGATGGCATTTGAACAAGTCACCTTATATGGCTTGGTAATTGTCGGTAAACGTAAAGTAAACTTTAACCAAATTGAACCTGACACCTGTCGCCAATTATTTATTCAAGAAGCGTTAGTGCACGGCGATTGTTTTATTAAAGAAGACTTTTTAAAGCATAACCAAACATTAGTGGCGAATATTGAAAAGTTAGAGCAAAAAGCGCGCCGTAAAGACTTTTTAATAGACGAACAGCAATTGATAGAGTTTTATCTAGAAAAAACGCCTGACACAGTCATATGTCAACGTAGTTTCTTAGCGTGGTGGAAAAAAGAAAAACAACGCAATGCTAAATTATTAAACTTCACCGAAGCATTTTTACTTAATGAAACTTCTACAACCTTATCTAAAAAAGAATACCCTGACACGTGGCAACAGCAAAGTTTAACACTACCATTAAAATACCATTTTAGCCCTGGTGACATTGATGATGGTATCAGTGTTGTTATTCCAATTGCCCTTTTAAATCAGGTGCAAATTGAAGGTTTTGATTGGTTGATCCCAGCATTACGTTTTGATTTAGCGGTGTCGTTAATTAAAGCGTTACCTAAAACGTTAAGACGTAACTTTGTACCTGCACCAAATTATGCCCAAGCGTGTTTAGATAATATGCCTGAATTTGAAGGGAGCTTTACCGATAGTCTAGCAAAACAATTACTTCGTATGACGGGTGTTAGATTGCCTGATGATGCATGGAATGAAATAGCTTTACCTGCCCATTTAACTATGAACTTTCAAGTCGTAAATGAACAAGGTAAGTTATTAAATCAAAGTAGAGATTTACATGACTTAAAGGTTGAGCTTCAAGGAAAAGTAAAAGCATCAATTAAAAAGGTTGCAGAAAAAGGTATTGAAAAAACTGACATTAAGCAATGGAATTTTAAAGAACTACCAAAAGGTTACGAGAAAAAAGTAGCAAATATTTCTATTAAAGCGTTTCCTGCTTTAGTTGATCATAAAACAAGTGTTGCAATAGAATTGTTTGAGCAAGAAGAGCATGCAGAGCAAGCAATGTTAGCGGGTATCACACGTTTAATTCTTTTAAATATTCCCTCGCCAATTAAATACCTACAACAAAAGCTACCTAACAAAGCCAAGCTAGGTTTATATTTTAATCCGTTTGGTTCAATTAATGAATTGCTAGAAGATTGTATTCAAGCAGCCTGTAATCATTTGGTTATGGCATTTCTATCGAAACAGGGTGATAGGTGTCAATCTTTACCTAGAACAGAAAAAGACTTCAAACACTGTAGTGACTTTGTTAGAGCTGAGATTGCAGACACTGTGCTAGCAGCTGCGATTAAAGTCGAACAGGCGCTTAGTTTACGTCATGATATTGGTAAGAAGCTAAAAGGTAATGTCTCGCTTACTGTGATTCAATCACACGGTGATATAAAGCAACAGAGTGAACAGCTTATTTTTAAAGGCTTTGTTAATAAAAGTGGTATAGCTAAGCTTGATGATATTATTCGATATTTAAAAGGAATAGTCAGAAGACTTGAGAAACTCCCGATTGATCCTAACCAAGATAGATTGAAGTTAATAGAAGTGACTAAAGTACAAGGCGCCTACGACGCATTAATAGCCAAACAACGTAAAGATAAGCCACTAGATATTGCTCTTCTTGAGACAAGGTGGTTAATTGAAGAGCTACGTATATCATTATTTGCACAAAATTTAGGAACTGCCGCGCCTATTTCGGTCAAACGAATACTTAACCATTTAAAAGAGTTTGCTGTTTAATTTAAGTGCAGGATATTTAATAGGGAAATAGCAGGAATTTACTTAAGTTTATTGACAGCGCGATTTTGGCTCAGTATAACTGTTCACAGTTGTTTTACATTCTAAAGGAGTGGTAATGAATAGTTATGATGATAAACGTAATTTTTATCGAATGATGTTGAACACTGAAGTTGTGCTAACAATACTAGATGATGAGGTTAACTCTCAACTTTCAGCAACTTGTAGAGATTTAAGTGCTACAGGTATGGCAGTGGAAATGGAACATCCACTGGAAATATCAACCCATGTTAGAGTGAAAGTGGATTCTGCAAGTAATCAAGTTCAAGCATTAGACGTAAGCGGTAAAGTAGTACGTATTGAAGAAGAAAGTAAGGACTGTTACCTCATTGGAATTACAATTGAAGAAATAGACTAAGTTATCAGTTTTAATTAGGTGGCTAAAATTATAATTTTACTACATATATATTATCTGGAGAATAATGATTACGACTATAGTGGGTATGTTTGTCAACATTTCGCTTAAAGGCACCACTTTGCTTAACTTCTCTAAAAACTATTTACAATAGCTCAGACTATAACTCTCTAGCTCATAATATCATCTTTTTCACTACTTCAAGTAGTGTACTTACCTTTTTACCATAATTAAGTTTCATATTTTCAAGTTTATTTTATAAGAAAGTAGAAACTTGTTGTTAATGTTTAGATTCGCTAATTAATATATAATCCCCCTCTAGCAGTAGAGGCTATAATTTAAAGCTCTTTTAATTAGATGATTTTTATAACAAGAATATGGAATTAAAAATATATGTACGGATTAGGTTTTATTTCTGATGAGGATTTAGTTAAACATGTCAAAGAAACAATTTCTAAATATCGATTTTCGATAAATTTAGAGCAGTTTAATAAAAATTTGATAGACCCTATAAAACTAAGTTTTGATTCTAAGGTATATGGTAAAAGTATTGAAGATATAATTGAGTCAGAAGCTCTTCGTCAAATTGATAAATCAAATACCAACCATATTGGTTATTTTCATCAAAATATTTTTAATTATTTTTCAGGGTGGTATGTACCTAAGCAAGGGTTCGATGCTATTAATGAGCAAAAAAAAATCTTCGTTGAAATGAAAAATAAGCATAACACTATGAATTCAGCTTCATCTCAAAAAACTTATATTAAAATGCAAAATAAGATATTAAGAGATGATGAGGCTACTTGCTACTTAGTGGAGGTTATTGCAAAAAATAGCCAAGATATTCCATGGAAGATTAGTTTGGATGGTGAACAAGTTTCTAATAAGAATATCAGAAGGACATCAATAGATAGATTTTATGAGATTGTAACAGGTATACCTGATGCATTTAAAAAGTTATGTGAAGTTTTACCCTTAGTCATAGAGAATGTTACTAAAGAATCTCAAATAGGTACAATTGGAAATACTGTTTTTGATGAATTAAATGAGTTATCACCAGAATTAGTTAAAAGTATATATTTACTTTCTTTCAATAAATATAATGGCTTCGAAAATTTTAATTTAAAAGATAAATAATAAATTTATGCTATACTGTTTTTATATACAGCTTTTAGGTTCGTAAGATATGCTAAATACACAAACTACTTTTGAGAACTTTTATACTTTAGAAATTTTAGCAGATGTCCTTTCACTTCCTAAGCGATCTGTAGAGTCTAAAGTTAAGAAAGGTGAACTCATCCAATGCAAAGAATCTGGCTTGATATCTGAAAAGCAAGTGTCACATCTCCCTGAAATAAAAAGTTTGATAAATTCAACATGGGAGTCAGAACTTTTAATAAAACCTAATAAAAAATATAATTTATTAGAATTATTTGCTGGTGGAGGTGGACTAGCTTTAGGAATGGAGCAAGCTGGTTTTAATACCGTTTTATTAAATGAACTTGATAAAAATGCTTGTGCTACTCTAAGAGCTAATAGACCAGATTGGAATGTTGTTGAAGGTGATATTTCTCAAGTCGACTTTTCTAATTACCATGATCAAATTGATTTATTGACAGGGGGGTTTCCTTGCCAAGCATTTTCTTATGCAGGTAAAAGCTTAGGATTTGAGGATGTTAGAGGAACTTTGTTTTTTGAAATGGCAAGAGCTATTAAGGAAACAAATCCAAAAATATTTTTAGCAGAAAATGTTAGAGCATTATTAACTCATGATAATGGTAATACTCTCAATACAATTAAAAATGTTATTGAAGAATTAGGTTATGCGTTAGTTGAACCTAAAGTTTTAAAATCTATTTTTTATAAAGTTCCACAAAAAAGAGAACGCTTAATTTTAGTCGGTATTAGAAAAGATCTTTTAAATGGAGAAGAGCCTAAATTTGATTGGCCTTCACCATATCATAAAGTCATGACGTTAAAAGATGCACTTTTTAAAGGCGAACTTTTTAATTCTGATGTAATTAAATCTAAAGGACAGGAATATCCCAAGAGGAAAAAGGAGATTATGTCTCACGTACCTCAAGGAGGATATTGGAAAGATTTACCACTTGATTTGCAGAAAGAATATATGAAAAAGAGTTTTTATTTAAGTGGAGGTAAGACCGGCATGGCTAGAAGACTTTCTTTAGATGAGCCAAGCTTAACACTCACAACGTCTCCTGCTCAAAATCAAACAGAAAGATGCCACCCTATAGAGACTAGGCCTTTGCAAACCAGAGAGTATGCAAGAATTCAGACATTTCCTGATGATTGGCGCTTTGAAGGATCTTTGACTTCAGTATATAAACAGATTGGAAATGCGGTTCCGGTGAATTTAGCTGCTGCTGTTGGCAGAGCTTTAGTTCAGTATTTAAATAAATTATAAATTTAAGATTGAAAGCAATAATTAGGTGTCTTTATCAGGCATAACTTTTTTACTATAAAATATCAGTCAGTAACTTTTAATACCTTTCTTTATTTACAAAAGTAGCGGTATCTAAATAAATTTTTCGATAAATAGTTTGATGTGTTACTCCTCAATGATGAACTTTAGTTGATAAAAATATCAAAAAATTAATAGAAATGAGTAAATAGTCTTTACGTTTTTAATTTTATCGCTCAAAATAGATATTTATTTAATCAGCCTTTAATACAACCTACTGATTTTATTGAAGGTATTAAGATTTATTCATTTTTATTGGTGCAGGTAATATGTCAAACGATATGAGTTTAAAAGGAATTAAATCCGTACTATTCGTCTGTATGGGCAATATTTGTCGCTCGCCAAGTGCTGAAGCGGTATTTCGTCATAAAGCGAAAGAGCAAGGTCTTTCTTTGTTTATAGATTCTGCAGGCACTTTAGGGGCACATGCGAAAGAAAGACCAGATCATCGCTCATTAAAAGCGGGTGAAGCGCGCGGTTATTCTTTTGATGGAATTAAAGCACGTAAGTTAACAGTAGCTGATTTTGATAAGTTTGATTTAATTTTGGCTATGGATGATGATAACTTAGTTAACATGAACAATGTTTCACCCAAAGCGCTTCAATATAAAAACCAATTATTCTTAAACTTTGCTACTGAGTTAGAAGAGCAACAAGTGCCTGATCCCTATTATGGCGGCGCAAAAGGCTTTGATTATGTATTAGATTTAATTGAAGCGGCAAGTGATGGCTTAATTTCCCAGATTAAGTAATCGACGATAGATCATAATGCTATCGTGATAATCCTTATTTAGGACGGGTCACAAAATATAAGTAAAAAGGCGATGTTACCATCGCCTTTTTTGTGTTCGATATTTATTGTAATTATTTGCGCTTTTTCACGGCATCAGCGAGTAATGCAAATATTTCTTCAGTGACAGTTAAGTCCACGCATGCATCAGTTATACTTTGCCCGTAAACTAACGGTTCTCCTGGTTTTACCGCTTGATTGCCGGCGGTTAAAAAACTCTCTATCATCACACCAAAGACACTTTGCTCACCATTAATAACTTGCTCAGCTAATGATTTTGCTACATCAACCTGTTTGTTGTGGTCTTTGTAGCTATTTCCATGACTACAATCAACCATAATACTTTCAGGTAAGTTAGCTTTATTTAACTGTTCTGATGTCGAGTTAATATCTTCAGCATGATAATTTGGCTCTTTACCACCGCGCAATATGACATGAGCGTAAGGGTTGCCATGTGTTTGATAAATACACATTTGGCCACTTTTATCGGGTGAATATAATACATGTGGAACGCTTGACGCTTTTATAGCATCAATAGCTATTTTTACATTGCCATCGGTACCATTTTTGAAACCAACAGGACATGATAAAGCAGAGGCCAATTCTCTATGCACTTGGCTTTCAGTCGTTCTAGCGCCAATAGCTCCCCAACTTATAAGATCAGATATATATTGGCCTGTCACCATATCTAAAAACTCTGTGCCTGCGGGTAAGCCAAGATCGTTTATATCGACTAATAAATTACGAGCGAGTTTTAAACCTTTTGCGACTTGGAATGACTTATCCAGGTCAGGGTCACTGATTAAACCTTTCCAGCCTACTGTAGTACGTGGTTTTTCGAAATATACACGCATAACAATAAGTAATTCATGTTTATATTTTTCACGTAAGATTTTTAGCTTTTTAGCGTAATCAATCGCTGCTTCAGTATCGTGAATTGAACATGGGCCGACAATAACAAGTAGACGTTTGTCGCTTCCGTTTATTACCGCTTCAATTTCACGTCGGCTTTCAATAATAAAATCAGCTGTTTTTTCTGTTAAAGGAATTTGCTCAGAAAGCTCAGCGGGCGAGGCTAAATTTTCAATTAGGCTCGTACGTAATTCGTCTGTTTTAATAGTCATGAAAATCTTATGTTTGTTATGGCGCTATTTTCTTTGAGACAGAAGGTATATTAAGAATATATCAAAGTCAGCACAGTATAATCTATGCCGCTAACATAGCTAAATTCACAACTAATGTGAACCGTTTTACTGATAATTAATCACATTAGTTGATATGAATTAGTACAAATTAGTATTTATATCTTTGCAGACCTGTGGCAGAAAGGATTTTCGCGGTAATTTCTTCAACAGAGAACTTAGTCGTGTTGAGGTAAGGTACCTTCTCTTTTTTATAAAGTTTCTCTACCTCTCTCACTTCCATACGACATTGTCTAGCAGAAGCGTATTTACTATTTGCCATTCGACCATCACGGATATCCATTAATCTGTCAGCATCAATTGTTAAGCCAAATATTTTCTTCTTATGGGGCTTTAGAAAGTCAGGTAACTTTAACTCTTCCATATCATCATCAGTAAAAGGGTAGTTCGCAGCCTTAATGCCGTATTGAAGCGCTAAATATAGTGAACTTGGTGTTTTCCCTGAGCGTGATACCCCCACCAAAATAACATCTGCATGTTCATAGTTGCTGACGTTTGAGCCATCATCATTAGCAAGAGCATAGTTAACGGCTTCAATTCTGTAGTCGTAACTATTTTCATGAATACTGTGTGTTCTGTGCGCTTTAGGTTTTGCTTCAAGTTTTAGCTCTTTTTCTAATGGGGAAACAAAATGTTCTAGAAAGTTATAGATAACACCATCGCAGCTATCAATAATTTCACGAATATCGTTGTTAACAAATGTGTGAAAAACTAAAGGCGGTTGCCCTGAGCGCTTATAAGCTTTATTAATGGTTTCTTTCGCTTCATTGGCTTTCTCAATGGTTTCTACAAAAGAGATAGTGTGGTGTTCAAACTCTGTGGGGAAAAGTGACAATAATGCATGACCAAACACTTCAGAAGTGATTGCTGTACCATCAGAGATATAAAAAGCGGAGCGCATTTGAAGTTCCTTATGAAAACTTTTACCTAGTTATACTAAATTGTGATTCTTTTTAGATATAGGGCAGTGTAGAATGATAGCCGTTGAATATAAAGAGGTATTTTTTGAGAAGTTTTCAGTTTTAAAACTATTATTAATAGGTTGTTTAAAATGGAAACCCTAATTTAACTATTTTAATCCTTTTGGAGATGAGTTGTGCAAGAGAACGTACTTTGGTATGAACACCTAGGAATGAATGATGTCGAACGTGTTGGTGGAAAAAATGCTTCACTGGGCGAAATGATCTCAAATTTGGCCAATGTTGGTGTGCAAGTGCCTGGTGGCTTTGCTACGACAGCATTTGCTTTTAATGAATTCCTTGAGCAAAGTGGCATAAATGAAAAAATATATAAGCTACTTGATACGCTTAATGTTGATGATGTTAATGCGTTAGCTGAATGTGGTGCAACCATTAGACAATGGATAATTGATACACCTTTCTTACCTGAAATGCAGCGTGATATCGAGTTAGCTTATGATAAATTAGCAGCAGGTTTTGCTGATGATGCTTCATTTGCTGTACGTTCATCTGCAACGGCCGAAGATATGCCAGATGCATCTTTTGCAGGACAACAAGAAACCTTTTTAAACGTACGTGGGTTAGACGCTGTGATGGTGGCTATCAAGCACGTATTTGCGTCTTTATTCAATGATAGAGCTATTTCATATCGCGTACATCAAGGTTATGATCATCGCGGTGTTGCCTTGTCTGCGGGTATTCAACGTATGGTAAGAAGTGATATTTCATCTTCAGGTGTCATGTTCTCAATTGATACTGAATCTGGCTTTGAAGACGTAGTATTTATCACTTCAAGCTTTGGCCTTGGTGAAATGGTTGTTCAAGGGGCAGTAAATCCAGATGAGTTTTACGTTCATAAACCAACCTTAGCCAAAGGTAACCCAGCGGTTGTTCGCAGAACCCTTGGTAGTAAAGCGATAAAAATGGTTTACTCTCAAAGCCAAGAACACTCTAAGCAAGTTGAAATAATTGATATTGATGAAGCAGATTCAAATCGCTTCTCATTAACTGATGATGAAGTGCAACAGTTAGCGCAACAGGCAGTGATTATTGAAAAGCATTACGGCCGCCCAATGGATATAGAATGGGCAAAAGATGGTTTAGATAATAAACTATATATTGTTCAAGCACGTCCAGAAACAGTAAAAAGTCGTGAAAATGCTAATGTGATGGAACAGTTCCAATTACAATCTACAGCAAATGTTATTTGTGAAGGTCGCTCGATTGGTCACAAAATTGGTAGTGGTGAAGCAAAAGTACTTTCTTCACTTGAGGAAATGGATAAAATTTTACCAGGTGATGTATTAGTAACTGATATGACAGACCCTGACTGGGAACCTATCATGAAACGTGCCTCAGCGATTGTTACCAATCGTGGTGGAAGAACGTGTCATGCGGCCATTATTGCACGCGAAATGGGTATACCTGCTGTTGTTGGTTGTGGTAACGCAACAAAAGTTATATCAACGGGTGATGAAGTAACTGTTTCTTGTGCAGAAGGGGATACAGGTTTCATTTATCAAGGTAAATTGGATTACACGGTAACAACCTCTGAAATTGATTCAATGCCAGATTTACCCTTAAAAATAATGATGAATGTGGGTAACCCAGATAGAGCATTTGCGTTTGCTCGTTTACCTCACGCAGGTATTGGTTTAGCCCGTCTTGAATTTATTATTAATAAAATGATTGGTGTACATCCTAAAGCATTGATTAATTTTGATAGTCAATCAGCTGACTTACAAGATGAGATCAAAGATATTATCGCAGGTTATAGCAGCCCTGTTGAGTTTTATGTTGCTAAACTTACCGAAGGTATTTCAACACTTGCAGCAGCATATGCCCCTGAAAAGGTTATTGTGCGTATGTCAGATTTCAAATCAAATGAGTATGCTAACTTAGTTGGCGGCGAAGAGTTTGAACCTGAAGAAGAAAACCCGATGATTGGTTACCGTGGTGCGTCTCGTTATATCTCACAAGATTTTAGAGATTGTTTTGCTTTAGAGTGTGAAGCTATCAAGCGTGTGCGTAATGAAATGGGTTTAACGAACGTAGAAATCATGATCCCGTTTGTAAGAACGTTAGAAGAAGCTTCTGCGGTCATTGATATTCTTGCTGAACATGGTTTAAAACGAGGTGAGAACGGTTTACGTATTATTATGATGTGTGAATTACCATCAAACGCTTTATTAGCTGATCAGTTCCTTGATTATTTTGATGGTTTCTCTATTGGCTCAAATGATTTAACGCAATTAACGTTAGGTTTAGATAGAGATTCAGGCTTAATTGCACACTTATTTGATGAGCGTAATCCAGCTATAAAAGCGTTACTTTCTATGGCGATAAAAGCCTGTAAAGCACGTGGAAAATACGTAGGTATTTGTGGTCAAGGTCCATCAGATCATGAAGATTTTGCTGCGTGGTTGGTAGAGCAGGGAATAGACAGTGTTTCACTAAACCCTGACACTGTTTTACCTACATGGCTATATTTAGCGGAACAGATGAAAACTACTTCATAGTTAGTTTTCTAAGTTACTGTCGTTAAAACGTCTTAACTTTCATTGGTTAAGGCGTTTTTTATTGCCTGGTAGTTAGTTTTTACATTGAGTTACTTCAACTGTGAACCCTTTTATTCATCAATAAATGTATACAATGCATAAATAGTCACTTTTAGAGGAAAAATTCAATTTCTACATGATATACTCGCGTTAATGTCCTGTTAAAATTTTAAAAAAGCCCCTGATTATGTTGCCCCATATTGATATAAGTGCTCACCTTTCTCCTGTTTATGAAGATTTTGTTCAAGCCATTAAATTAAGTCAGTTTACTGGTGATATAAATACCAGTTACAGTAGTCGGTTGGCGGTTGCTACTGACAACAGTATTTATCAACAGCTACCCCAGTTAGTACTTCACCCTCGAAGTCATCAAGATTTAGCGATTATTGCTAACGTAGCGAGTAAAGATAAGTTTATTGAAATAAAGTTTAGTGCGCGTGGTGGCGGTACGGGTACCAATGGACAAAGTTTAACCCCCGGTATTGTTGTTGATTTATCTAAATACATGAACCGTATTTTAGAGATAAATGTTGATGAAAACTGGGTCAAAGTTGAAGCGGGCGTAGTCAAAGATCAGCTTAATGATTATTTAAGACCTTATGGTTTTTTCTTCGCTCCAGATTTATCAACCAGTAACCGAGCTACTATTGGCGGTATGATAAACACTGATGCATCAGGTCAGGGGTCGTTAGTATATGGCAAAACGTCAGATCATGTTTTAGGGTTAAACTCAGTACTCGCAAATGGTGAAAGTTTAGCAACAAGCCCAATGACATTATCACAAGCTCAAGCGTTAGCTAAAGAGCCAACAAGTCTTGGTAAAATAATGTCACAAGTTTTATCTTCATGTGTAGATAAACGAGAAAAAATATTAGCCAAATTTCCACGATTAAATAGGTTTTTAACAGGTTATGATCTTGAGAATGTTATTCAAACTGAAAATGATGACATAGTAGGTGTCGACCTATCTCGCTTAATTACAGGCTCTGAAGGCTCACTTGCCTTCGTCAGTGAAGCAAAACTGAACATCACCCCTATTAGAGCCGCTAAAACGTTAATTAATATTAAATACTATAGCTTTGACTCTGCATTACGACACTCTCCCCATTTAGTTGAAGCTAAAGCAACCTCTGTTGAGACAATAGATAGCAAAGTATTAAATCTTGCTAAGCAAGATATTGTTTGGCATTCAGTAAGTGACCTTATTAGTGATGTTGAAAATAAAGTCATGGACGGTATTAATATTGTAGAATTTAATGGCGATAGCGTTGAAGGGTTAGCTGAGCAAGTTAGTGTTTTAACCTCTTCATTAGATAAGTTAGTCGCTAGTGAAAAAGATAATTTAGGCGTTATTGGTTATCAAGTAACTTCTGATTTAACAAGCATTAATAAAATATACGCTATGCGCAAAAAAGCGGTTGGTTTACTAGGTAATACTCAGGGTAGAGAAAAGCCTTTAGCCTTTGCTGAAGATACTGCAGTGCCGCCAGAAAATTTAGCCGACTTTATTGCAGAGTTTAGAACATTACTTGATGGGCATAATTTACATTATGGTATGTTTGGTCATGTTGATGCAGGTGTATTGCATGTAAGACCTGCGCTTGATATGTGTGATGAAAACCAAGAGAAATTACTGCGGACACTATCAGATGAAGTTGTTAAATTAACAGCTAAATATGGTGGTTTAATGTGGGGTGAGCACGGTAAAGGTTATCGCAGCGAATACGGGCCTGAGTTCTTTGGCGAAGAATTGTTTTTAGAATTAAGAAACATTAAAACGGTTTTTGATCCATTCAATAAAATGAATCCCGGTAAAATTTGTACGCCGATTGAATCTGATGAACAATTAGTGAGTGTGGATGACGTTAAACGAGGGTTTTATGATAGACAAATCCCAGTAACCGTCAAAGACAGTTTTAATGCTGCATTAGATTGTAACGGTAATGGCTTATGTTTTAATTATGACACTGATAGCCCAATGTGTCCTTCGAGTAAAATTACTAAAGATCGCCGACATTCGCCAAAAGGCAGGGCAGGCTTAATGAGAGAATGGTTACGTTTGCTAGAAAAACAAGGTGTCGATGTACTAGCCCTTGAACAAGATATAAACCATTGGTCTGTAAAAAAATTACTAAACACTGCATTAGAAAAGTTTAAAGTTAATCGTCTTGATAACAGTCAGGACTTTTCTCATGAAGTGATGGAAGCTATGCAAGGTTGTCTAGCTTGTAAAGCATGTGCTAGTCAATGTCCTATAAAAGTCGATGTACCAGACTTTAGAGCGCGTTTTATTAATTTATATCACTCTCGCTATCCAAGGCCAATTAAAGATCACCTAGTGGCGAATGTTGAATTATTAGCACCATTAATGGCTAAGTTACCTAAGGTTGTGAATGGCGTATTATCTTCTAAAGCTTATGAAAAAATATCAAGCAAAGTGATTGGCTATGTCGATACGCCTTTATTATCAGTACCAACACTGGCCGAACAGGTTAAAGAAAAAGGCTATTGTGGCTTTGATTTAGACAAACTTCGACAGTTAACAGCTAAGCAACGCCAACAGTATGTATTTATTGTTCAAGACCCATTCACTTCTTACTATGATGCAAAAACCGTAGAATCGATGATGGCTTTAATTAAAAAGTTATGTTTAGAGCCGATATTATTACCGTTTAAGCCAAATGGAAAAGCGCAACATGTTAAAGGGTTTTTAACTAAGTTTGCTAAAACAGCTAAATCAAGTAGTGATTTTTTGAATCAACTCGCTATGTTATCAATTCCTATGATTGGTATGGATGCTTCGATGGTACTTTGTTATCGAGATGAGTATAAAAAAATACTGTCTGATAAGCGCGGTGATTTTAATGTACAGCTCGCACACGAATGGTTACTTTCTTATATTAATGATAATCCACAGGTAACACAGTCGGTAACTCTTTCTTCTGAGCAACAAGAGTCATTTAAATTATTCTCTCATTGCACCGAAAAAACAGCATTAGTTAACAGTGAAAATGACTGGACCACAATATATAAACACTTTGGTTTATCATTAGATAAAGTGGCAGTCGGTTGTTGTGGTATGGCAGGTACTTATGGCCATGAAGGTTCAAATGTAGAAAACTCTAAGGGACTTTTTGAGTTAAGCTGGCAGAAAAAGCTGGAAGAACTTAATTCAAAACAGGTACTTGCTACAGGCTTTTCTTGTCGAAGCCAAGTAAAAAGATTCTCAGAGAAGAAAGCACGACACCCTGTAGAAGCTTTAGTTGCAGCAATGTCTTAATTTGCTACATTAACATGATGCTGTAATAGCACGTACTTATTAGACTCACTAAAAGGATTATTTATGAATTTCAATCGGTTTTCATTTGTATTAAGTGCTATTTCAGTTTTTGCTTTACCAACTGCACAAGGATTAGAATTATATAATAATGGCAAAAGTACTTTTGATCTTGAAGGCAACTTGTCTATTTATTACCTAAGAAATAAAGATTTTGAAGAAGTTAATGATGGTTTTTCGCGTTTTTATTTTGATTTCTCACATAAAATGAAAGATGACTGGCAAGCTATAGCAAAAATCGAATGGGGTATTCAACTTTCAAACACCGATGACAAAATAATTGTAAACCACAATGGTTTAACAAGTACTGGGCCAGCAACTGATAACTTATGGTTAAGGCAAGGCTATGTCGGCTTTAATCATGACAATTATGGTCAGCTTACCTTAGGTAAACAGTGGGGGGTTTCATATGATGTTGGTGGTGTCACAGACTGGTTTGAAATCTTTGGTGCTGAAGCCTCTGGAACCTATAACTTTGGTACTGATGGCGGTTTTTCAGGTAGTGGTAGGGCAGAGCAGGCTTTACAATATAGGTATAACTTTCAAAATGTTAGTTTTGGTGCTCAGTATTTAGCTTCTGAAGATGAATTACATACAACTGGAGAAAATGGTGAAGAATTATCCGCAGTTTTGAATTTTAGTAACTCTTTTGGATTTTCAGTTATCTATCAAGCGCCTTATGATATCGGCTTAGGTCTTGCTTATAACAAAGCAAAAATTAAATTAAGCGCTAATGGTCAAAGTACAAATGCTGTTGATGATGAATTAATTACCGTGCATGTTACATACAAAACTTTTGATAATATAGGTTTACATATTGCAGCTGTTTATACAGATATGAAATATCATGATATCAATGATGTCGGTAAAATAATGAGCAAATCTTCAGGTATTGAGTTGCTGACATCATATCGTTTTGAAAATGATATATCTGTAATTCTTGGATATAACTCTTTAAAAGATAATTCTACAGGAGCAATTGGTTCTGATGGTACGTTTCATAAGCAGTATTACATTGTTAGTGCGAAATATCATTGGGATGAGAACTTTTATCTTTATGTAGAAAGCAAAATTGATGATTCAACCCTTTCTGAAAACACCACTAGCTTAGCTGAAGATGCTACAGGTATTGGTATGATGTTTGTTTTTTAAATTCAGGCTTATTAAAGTATAAAGGTATTTAGGTTTTGATAAGTACTTATTGCACAACACTCTAAGTATTATGAATATGTTAATTGTAAAAGAATGGTATGTCAGAAAATAAGATAATATTGCTATTAAAAACATCAATTGCTATTGGCTTATGCTTGTTGCTATTAGGAATTTATTTGCACAACTTTAGTGAATATATGGAATCTTTAGGTGTGACAGGAATTATAATCAGTGCATTGTGTATTGCACTTGG
>NZ_QXIO01000013.1 GCF_003545765.1 Colwellia sp. RSH04
TTTTGCTTAGCGACAATAGCGACATAGAACCACCTGATCCCATTCCGAACTCAGAAGTGAAATGTGTTAGCGCCGATGGTAGTGTGGGAGTTCCCATGTGAGAGTAGGACATTGCTAAGCTCCTAATTAAATGCTTTAGAGATGAAGCGCAGCGCCGATGGTAGTGTGACTTAGGTTACGAGAAGCCCATGTGAGAGCGTAGCGGGACATTGCTAAGCTTCTAATTAAAGAAACCCGTAGCTAACGCTACGGGTTTTTTGCTTTCTGTGATTTGATAGTTAGGCTTACGATTAAGCACTAGGCTCACTTATTTCAAACTCAGCTGTGAAATATGTTAGCGCCGGTCGTTCATAGTCACCCATGACTTCACGACATTTATGTATCCTTGCATGTCATGGTTGTGCTGCTTATATAAAGTGAAGTCCTTAAAAAATCATAATCGATAATGTACAGGTAAGTAGTTCAACAGGAGCATCATTTATATTTGTATTATCATAAAACAAACGTACATTTGAGATAATGAGTTATGCGACATTCTCTTTTTGATAATGGACACTTTATTCTTCGGCTAGTGAAACTCTAAGAAATTAAAATCATATTATCTTCGGTATAATTTTAAAATTTAAATATTTGACCAGTATTGTTATTTTTATGAAATTGTATTGTTACTTTAATGTTAATTTTTAGGGTGTAAGTTACTGATTTATATTGATTGTCATGAATGATTCTAAATGTTTTTTTAGTAATATATTATTACATTCAAATTGTATACAGTATGATAATTTGTTTGGTATTATTCAAATGTTACTGATTTGTTATTCATTCCCTGTTAGCAAATTACTAATGTTATGGTTTGTAGTTTGAACTGATCTGTCAATCAACTTTCTACGCTATATCCCGCTGGGCTAGGGGCCCCTGGTCCAGCACCTTACTTTAGTTTTTCTTCTGCAATATTCTAGTCATTAATATTAGGGTTCTTTTGAAAAATATTCTATTAAGTTAAATTATTACTTGAATTATTTAGGGTCACCCCCACATAGTTTTTAACTATATTTTTAATAAATATTTAACACGTTTAATAGGAGATGGCTTAAATGTCAGAAACTAATCAAGTAGAAACTCATGGCTTCCAAACTGAGGTTAAACAATTACTTCAACTAATGATCCACTCACTTTATTCTAATAAAGAAATATTCTTACGTGAGCTAGTTTCTAATGCAGCAGATGCGGCAGATAAATTACGATTCAAAGCACTTTCTGATAATGCTTTATATGAAAATGATGGTGACCTTCGTGTTCGTGTTAGTTGTGATAAAGAAAATAACACGGTAACCATTTCAGATAATGGTATAGGTATGAATCACGATGATGTAGTTGAGCATCTTGGTACTATTGCAAAATCAGGTACGGCTGAGTTTTTCTCTCAATTATCTGGTGACCAAGCTGCTGACTCGCAATTAATTGGCCAATTTGGTGTCGGTTTTTACTCAGCATTTATCGTTGCTGATAAAGTCACCGTTCGCACTAGAAAAGCGGGTGAATCAGCGAGTGATGGTGTGGAGTGGGTTAGTGAAGGTGAAGGTGAGTTCACAACAGCTAAAATTGAAAAGGCTAACCGTGGTACTGATATTATACTGCACTTACGTGAAGATGAAGCTGAGTTTGCTGATGATTGGCGCTTAAAGTCTATTGTTACTAAATACTCCGACCATATCTCTGTTTCTGTTGAAATGCTAACACCAGAAGTACCTGCTGTTGAAGCTGTTGCTGAAGTTAAAGACGATGAAGGTAATGTGACAACACCAGCCGTTGAAGCCAAAGATGCTGTACCAGCATTATGGGAGCCTATCAATAAAGCCACTGCATTATGGACTCGTGAAAAAGCGGATGTCAGTGAAGATGAATACAAAGAGTTTTATAAACACGTTTCGCATGATTTTGGCGATCCTTTACTTTGGGAACATAATAAGGTTGAAGGAAAAACTGAATATACCTCTTTGTTATACGTTCCGTCAAAAGCGCCATTTGATATGTATAACCGCGAAAAACAACATGGCTTAAAGTTATATGTACAACGTGTATTCATTATGGATGATGCCGAACAGTTTATGCCAACCTACTTACGATTTGTTAAAGGGTTATTAGATTCAAATGATCTGCCATTAAACGTATCACGTGAAATTTTGCAGGATAATAAAATTACGCAAGCTATTCGCAAAGGTTGTACTAAGCGAGTACTGAAAATGCTTGAGAAGTTAGGCAAAAAAGATGCTGATAAATATCAAGGATTTTGGGATGAATTTGGTCAAGTTCTAAAAGAAGGTCCAGCGGAAGACCATGCAAATAAAGAACAAGTTGCAGGCTTACTACGCTTTGCTTCAACGCACGATGATAATGCAACACAAAGTGTTTCTTTAGCATCATACATCGAGCGTATGAAAGAAGGACAAGATAAAATTTATTATGTTGTTGCTGACAGTTTTGAAGCGGCTAAAAACAGCCCGCATCTAGAAGTATTTCGTAAAAAAGGCATTGAAGTGTTGTTGATGTCCGATCGTATTGATGAGTGGTTAGTCAGTCATTTAACTGAATTTGATGGCAAACAGCTTCAATCTGTTACCCGTGGCGGTTTAGATTTAGGCGATATGGATGATGAAGAAACTAAAGAAGCGCAAGAAAAATTAGAAAAAGAGTTTGATTCAGTTGTTAAGCGTATTAAAGATACCCTTGAAGGTAAGGCCAAAGACGTTAAGCTTTCTCAACGTTTAACTGATTCTCCAGCCTGTATTGTTGCCGATGAGCACGATATGAGTAGCCAAATGGCGAAGCTGATGCAGTCAGTTGGTCAACCTGTTCCTGAATCTTTACCTATTTTCGAAATTAATGCTGAGCATGATCTAGTAAAACATGTCGCTGATGAGCAAGATGATGAGCAATTCAAGCAGTGGGTTGATGTGCTGTTTGAGCAAGCGATGTTAGCCGAGCGAGGAAGTTTGAAAGATCCTGCTAGCTTTGTAACTCGATTAAATAAACTCATGTTAAGCTTGACTAAATAGTCAGCTTTTATTGATTTCTTGATAGAATCTTAATACTTTAGTCTGAAAAAGGAGGTTAAAACCTCCTTTTTTTATCTTTGTCATTAATTGTCTCTTGTGCCCATATTAGCGAGCTTGTATAGTGGCTGCCATAAGCATTTTTTAATAAAAGAATTATTACATTTGTATGATCAATTGATGATATAAATGTAATAACTTTTTTACTTTTTAACCATCAATTTAAGGTTACACATTATGCGCATTGTTTTATTAGGTGCTCCAGGCGCTGGTAAAGGCACACAAGCACAATTTTTAATGGAAAAATTTGGTATTCCACAAATCTCTACTGGCGATATGCTACGTGCTGCAATTAAAGCGGGTACAGAGCTTGGTAAGAAAGCGAAAGCAGTTATGGATGCAGGGCAATTAGTTTCAGATGAACTCATTATTGGTTTAGTTAAAGAACGTATTACCGAAGATGACTGTAAAGGTGGTTTTTTATTAGATGGTTTCCCTCGTACTATTCCACAAGCCGATGCTATGAAGGAAAATGGTATAACTGTCGATAATGTACTGGAATTTGATGTACCTGATGAAGTGATAGTAGAACGTATGGCTGGGCGAAGAGTTCATTCAGGCTCAGGCCGTGTTTATCATTTAGTTTATAATCCACCTAAAGAAGAAGGTAAGGATGATGTAACAGGTGAAGAGTTATCAATTCGTCCTGACGATGAAGAAGCTACTGTACGTAAACGTCTAGCTATTTATCATGAGCAAACTAAACCATTAGTTGATTTTTATCAAAGCGAAGCAAAAGCCGGAAACTGTCAATACTTAACTGTTGACGGTACACAGGCTGTTGAAAGTGTGAGTGCTTTATTGGCTGAAAAACTAGCTTAGTAAAACTACTCTCCACCTTAAAAAAAGCTCGCAATGCGAGCTTTTTTTATGTTTTATTTGGGGAGGAGGAAACTAAGGCATAGTTGAAGTTAATTTACTAAGCGCAGCATAGCAATATGAGGGATATTATCTTCTAAGTACATTTTTGATACTTGTGTAAAGCCATGCTGTTGATAAAACCTAGATAAATGCTGTTGAGCTGATATTTTAATAGGTTGATTTGGATATTGTTTTAAACATTGTTCGATACCTTGCTGCATTAATTGATGACCTAAGCCTGAACCTCGATTTTCAATCGCAGTAACAACTCGGCCAATACTAACATAGTCAGCATAGTTTTGCCCTTTAGGCAAAATACGCAAATACGCAACTAAGGTATTATCTTGGTAACCAAGTAGGTGTGTGGTCTCAGGGTGTCTATCTAACTCACCTTTATTACCGTCTAAATCAGGATAAGGACAGTCTTGCTCAACAACAAATACGTCAACTCTTAATTTAATTACGTCATATAATTGTTCGGTTGATAATTGCTTGAAAGAATATATTTTCCACTGTGTCATATTGTTAGCCTAAAGCCTTTGTTGCTTATTATAGAGATAAAACTTGCAACTCTCCGTGAAACTTTCGTTCTGTTAAATAGCTTTGCATTTCTTTTTTATATTGTTCAATACATATATCTGGAAATTCTTTAGTGACAACTTGTTTTAGATGTTCCTCTTCCATGAATAGTAAATACCCTAAAGGTAAATATTTTGGATTAAAACTGCATTGATATACGGTAGCCCTAATTTGGCTAGCGGTATAAAACGATTGGTGACCGTAACGTTTATGTAATTTAGGTAATAGTCTTTTACCATACCTTTTAATTGCAGTGTGTTTAAGCATAGACAATCCTTTGTTTGCTTTTAATTAATAAGTTCAATAATTGAAATAACTATCTGAATTTTTCTGCCATTATAAGTCAGAATATAGAATGTTCAATCATTTTTAACTTGTAGTCTTGATATAAAACTTACAGGTATAATTACTAAATAAATCATCATATTAGTATTACAAGTGGATGATAGCTTCGTTAAGAATATGAATGTTTTTTTTATCGATAAAGAAGCCTGCTTGCTGATAGGCTTTTGTTATTACTCCTTTAACTCTTAATAATTTAAGGCCTTTATTCATTGCATCGATCGCTTCTTTACCTTTTGGATGCGCTTTACTAATAACATAGTGTCGTGAATCGTTCAGGACTATGGCAACCTTTTTAACTGGAACTAAATGAACTTTTCCCATTGTAAAGCTCTGATCTGTTGTTGAGTTAAAAGGCATTAAAAGAAAATCTACCCATTGAATGTTAACCATTCTAGCCATAGACAACCAAGAATCTTCTCGAATAAGTTCTTTCAAGGGTAATGCAGAAAGTGTTTGCCAATCAGTCCGCCATAAAGGGGTTGAAACAACCGTTAATTCAGATAAGTCATTAAGGCTTTTAATACTAAGAACCCTTGAATTTTTTGGGCTAGTGTAAATTCCTGCAACATACTCCCCGTTTTTAAGACAGGGGCTGAAATATAAACTTTATCTTCAATTGCTAGCGCATCTTTCTGCCAGTAGGAATCTAAACTGATAAGAAGTTTACCTTCTTGTAGCATTTTAGTATTTCGAAAATTAACCTTTCCAGGCGCATAACTAAACTGATGGTCAAAACCGCCTAATTTCAGTGCTTGTTGAGCAATAATCATGTCAACGACATCTCGCCTGATAGTTTTACCTGAAAAATTATCAATGGTGTCAATATCTCTATTATTGACAAACTGTAGGTAATCTTCGTAAACATCATCACGAATATATATCAGTACATTATCTTGTTTAGCATGAGCTTGTAATATAAAAATTTGAAGAAGTGAGAACACATATAGTGTTATCAACAAAAGAGGTGTGTGCTTGGCCAGTCGTTGAATCATAGATTCATGTTACTCATTTATAAATCAGTCCATAAAAAAGCATCCTTGATAATTATATAACAAGGATGCATTATTTTAACAAGCATGACTTTAACAAATGAATAGCAGTATATAGCTTATTTATTATGACGTTTTTGTAAGACGGCCATCACTTCTTTTAACTCAATTTCTTTGTCTTGCAGCAGTACTAAAGTGTGATAAAACAAGTCTGCACACTCACCCAAAAGGTCGTCTTTCGTTTCTGCCACAGCAGCAAGAGCTACTTCAACACCTTCCTCGCCAACTTTCTGCGCTATTTTGGTGGTTCCTCGAGAAAATAAATGTGCAGTATAACTATCTTCTGGTGCATCATTTTTTCGACTAGCAATCACTTGCTCAAGTTGGCTTAAAAAGTTTTGCTGACTTAATTGTTGCTCTGGAAAGCAAGATTCAGTACCAAGATGACAGCTAGGACCTATTGGCTGACAAGCAATTAATAAGCTGTCTTTATCACAATCGGTTAGTACTTGCTTTACCTCAAGGAAGTTGCCTGACGTTTCCCCTTTTACCCATAATGCTTGCTTAGAGCGACTAAAAAAAGTTGCTTTACCTGATGTTAACGTTTGGGTTAATGATTCAGGGCTCATATAGCCCTGCATTAAAACTGCGCCAGTACCAGCATGTTGAATAATGGCAGGTATAAGGTTGTCCATTTTTTGCCAAGCTAACTCTGTTACGTTTTTTCTGGTAACTAACATGCTCTTACCTCAATATTTTGTTGCTTTAAATAGTGTTTTAAATCACTGATTTTAATGATGCCTTTATGAAAAACACTTGCTGCAAGTGCTCCGTCAACATCAGCTTGTTGGTAGACATGACTAAAATGCTCTATTTCCCCCGCGCCACCCGAAGCAATTAATGGGACAGAGCAATCTTCTCTTGCTCGTTTTAACTGTTCAATATCATAACCTTTTCGAACACCATCTTGATTCATACAATTAAGTACTATTTCTCCAGCCCCTAAACTGACAACTTCTTTTATCCATTCAAAGGTTGTCCAACTCGTTTGTTGAGTACGCGTTTCATCACCTGTAAATTGGTAAACTTGATATTCACCTTGGCCATCATTGGCATCTTTATTAAAAAAACTATCGATGCCAACAACTATACATTGTTGACCAAAGTGCTCAGCTAACCGTGATATTAACTGAGGATCTCTTAATGCCGGTGAGTTAATACTTATTTTATCAGCGCCCATCATAAGAATTTCTTTTGCGTCATCTTCGCTTTTAATACCACCTGCAACACAAAAAGGTATGTCGATAACTTCGGCTATTCTACTAACCCAACTTTTATCAACAACACGACCATCTGAGCTTGCCGTAATATCATAAAAAACTAATTCATCAGCGCCTGCTTCAGCATATTTTTGCGCTAAAGGTACAATGTCGCCAATGATTTCATGGTTTCTAAACTGGACACCTTTAACTACTTTACCGTCGCGAACATCTAAACAGGGGATTATGCGTCTGGCCAGCATGCGATTGCCTCCTCAAGGGTGAACTTTCCTTCCAGTAAAGAGCGGCCGAGAATAACACCGCTCACACCTGTTGGTATTAATGCTTTAACGTCATCAAGGCTACCTATACCACCTGAAGCTTGCCATGCTATATCAGGATATTTTTCACATAACTCTTTATATAATTGTACGTTGCTACCAGAGAGCGTTCCGTCTTTTGATATATCAGTACAAAGGATGTGTTTGATGCCCGCGCTGATATAACGATCCATCAAATCTTCTAAATTAACACCACTGTCTTCAATCCAACCGTGTGTTGGCAGTGTTTTATTACCATTTTCGTCAATCTTAATATCAAGTGCTAGCACAATCTTCTCGCCACCATAGGTATTAAGCCATTTAATGACAAGCTCAGGTTGTTTAATAGCAAGTGACCCGATTACTACACGGTTTGCACCTAGCTCTAACAGTTGTTTTACATCGTCTTCGTTGCGAATACCGCCACCAACTTGAATAATCATACTGTCATGATTAACCACTGTTTTTAACGTAGATAGTTGGCGTTTAGTACTGTCTTTAGCTCCATCTAAATCAACAAAGTGCATTACTTTAGCACCTGCGCTTGCGTAAGCTTGTTGACGTTCTTGCACTGTGTATTGATAGTTTGTTTTTTGGCTATAATCGCCCTGAAATAAACGTACCACTTCACCGTTTATTAAGTCTATTGCTGGGATCATCATAATTTGATACTCAAGATACTGTTATTTGAATCAATTACTTTTTTAAAAGTACTCATTTAAATTCATAAACTCCGTATTTTTTTATCGTACTCGCTCCAAATACCTTGTATCTGAAGCATCAACGATAATTTATAGTGCTAGGAAGTTTTGTATTATTTTACTGCCTAATGTGCTTGAACGTTCAGGGTGGAACTGACAACCAATAAAGTTGTCTTTGGCAATAGCAGCAGAAAAAGCACTACCATATTCGCAGCTAGCAATGGTGTAATCACTAATTGGCGCAGCAAAACTGTGCACAAAATAAAAATAGTCACCTTCCGTTATGCCTTCGAATATAGGATGGTTTGATACATGAGTTAATGTATTCCACCCCATATGTGGTAAACGATTGCCTTGAGCTTTTAATGGCTCAACTTGCGTTGGAATTAAACCTAAGCATTCAACGCGGTTATTATTGTCGCCTCCGGCTGCTGATTTTTTCATTTCAGTTGAAGACTCGGTCATTAATTGCATGCCCAAACAAAAGCCAAGAACGGGCTGAGTTAAACCTTGAAGGGTTGATACCAGCCCTTTGTTGATAATGTTTTTCATTGCGTGTTCTGCACTACCAACACCCGGGAAAATCACTTTGTCTGCTTGCTTAATTTGCTCAATATCATCGGTAATGTTTACTTGATAGCCTAATCGCTCAACAGCAAACTTAACCGATGATAAATTTGCGCAACCTGTATCAACAATAACAAAGTTTGTTGGTGTTAAAGCGTTTGCTTCAATAGCGCTCATTATAACGTACCCTTTGAACTTGGCATTTCATCGCCATCAACTTTGATTGCTTGACCAAGCGCACGTCCAAAGACTTTAAATAAACTTTCTACTTGGTGGTGACAATTACCTGTTGAAGTTGATAAGTGTAATGTTATTAACATTGAATCAGCTAACGATCTGAAAAAGTGGGAAACCATTTGTGTTGACATGGTTCCGACATTATCGGCTGTAAACTTGGCATCGAATTCAAGCCAAGGACGACCAGAAAGATCTATCGCACATTCTGCTCGACATTCGTCCATAGGTAAGACAAAACCAAAGCGGCCAATACCGCGTTTATTACCTAAAGCTTGTTTTAGTGCTTGCCCTAACGCTAGTGCTGTATCTTCAACACTGTGATGATCGTCAATGTGATAGTCGCCAGTTACTTTACATTGCAAGCTAAATCCGCCATGTGTCGCTATTTGATCAAGCATGTGATCAAAAAAACCTAAGCCAGTTTCAATGCTGTTATTACCAGATTTATCTAAATTCACGGTAACATTAATATCTGTTTCTTTCGTTGTGCGAGTGACACTGGCAATGCGTGGCTGTTCAAGTTGCGCAATTATTTGCTCACTTACTTGTTGCCAATTTAAGCTATCACGTTGATATTTAATCCCCTTGATGCCCATATTAGCTGCAAGTTGAATGTCGGTATCTCTATCACCAATAACATAAGAGTGGGCAAAATTAACGCGGCCTTGCTGTAAGTAATCACTAACTAAACCAAGCTTAGGCTTACGACAGCTACAATTGTCTTCTTCAAAGTGAGGACATAACAATACATCCTGAAAAATTACCCCTTGTGAAGTAAATATTTCCATCATTTTGTCATGGGGTAAGTCAAAGTCAGCTTGTGGGTAACTGTCAGTCCCTAAACCATCTTGATTTGATACCATCACCAGCTTGAAGCCTTTCTGTTGGAGAGTCAGCAATTCAGGAATAACCTGAGGTTCAAAAACTAGTTTTTCTAAACTATCAACTTGCTTATCACTGATTGGCTCTTCTATTAAGGTACCATCGCGGTCGATAAATAATATTTTTTCTTGTGTGTTACTCATAACGTGCTCGGTTTATTGTCGTTCGTCTGGAATTGATAACTGCTCGGTTAAAACTTGTTGAAGTTTTGCGATCTCTTGCTCATTGCCAATACTAATTCTTAAACAGCATGATAGTTGTTGCTGCTTGGATTGATCGCGAATTAAAATATTATTTGCGACCAATAATTCAAAAATGGTTGTTTTGGTTTCATTGCTGCTACAGCGAAATAGAACAAAGTTAGCGTTGCTAGTAAAAACTTGCTCGCACCAGCGTTGAGTTTGTAACCATTGACTTAGTTCTTCACGTAAACGATTGGTATCGCTTACACGGTCAGTCATTAATTGACGTTTTGTGGTAAGTGCTTGACTGGCTATTTCAGCAACAGGAGCCGAAATAGGGTAAGGAGCGATTACTTTACTTAATAGCGTAATAACTTCTTGATTAGCGAGTGTAAAACCGCAACGAAGTCCTGCTAAGGCAAATGCTTTAGATAAAGTGCGCAAAATAATAACATTATCATAGTCACTTAATAATTGAGTGCTAGTTTTGTCAGGGCTAAATTCGATATAGGCTTCATCAACGACGACCATAGCACTGTCTTTAAATAACTCTATAGCAGCAGCAATTTGCTCTTCTGGTAGAAGGTTGCCAGTGGGGTTACCTGGAGAGCATAAAAAAACAACGTTAACCTTACCTACTTGCTCTGCTAAACCATCTAAATCTAATGTTAAATCGTTTTGCTTTAGTGGTACTTTTACAATGCCTGCACCATGGTTTTCGGCGCTGATAGCGTACATACCATAAGTTGGTGGGCAGATTAAAATACTGTCTTGATAGGCTTTACAAAACGTTCTAATGATTAGTTCAATACCTTCATCTGCACCACGAGTCGCTAGTACTTGTGTTTTAGATAAACCAGCATAGTCACTATAGGCACTTATCAAGCTGTCAGGCTGAAAATCAGGGTATCGGTTAATATTATTCGCTGATATCTGGTAATCACCCAAACCCGGTGCTTCATTCGCGTTAAGCCAAATTTTTTCTTCACCTGCAACTTGATCTGCACTGGCAAAAAGACGTCTGGCTGATTGGTAAGGCACCATGTCAATTAACTCTTCACGGGCTAATTGCTCTGCTGTTGTCAATGAGTCATTGTTAGCCATATTTAGGCTCCTTCTTCCAAACGAATCGTTACCGCACGTTGGTGAGCGTCTAGACCTTCAGCATCAGTTAATTCAATAATACATTCAGCTAAACTTGCTAAGCCATCTCGAGTTAAGTGCTGAACAGTGTAGCGTCTTGAAAAGTCAGCTAATGATAAACTGCCAATAACTTTTGAATAGCCATAGGTTGGTAATACGTGGTTTGTGCCACTAGCGTAATCACCCGCAGATTCTGGCGTATAAGCGCCAACAAAAATAGAACCCGCATTACGCAAACTTAATAATAGCGTATCAGCATTGTCAGTTTGAATAATAAGGTGTTCAGGACCATAAAGGTTTGAAACTTCTGCTGCTTGCGTTAAATCAGTCGTTAAAATTAATCGTGATTGTTTTAACGCTTTTAATGCAATTTCTTTTCGTGAAAGTAATGCAACTTGTTTAGTTAATTCTGCTGCAACTTCATTAATTAACAATTCACTATCGGTAAGCAAAATCACTTGGCTGTCGCTGCCGTGCTCGGCTTGAGATAATAAATCTGCAGCAATAAATGCGGCGTTGGCATTGTTATCACCAATAACAAGCACTTCTGAAGGGCCTGCTGGCATATCAATGGCAAAACCTGCTACTTGTTGCGATAACTGTTTCTTAGCCTCAGTAACATAACGATTGCCTGGGCCAAAAACTTTGTTTACTGCTTTAATCGTTTCAGTACCGTAAGCAAGAGCAGCAACAGCTTGTGCACCACCTACTGTGTATATTTCATTAATACCACAAAGCTCTGCGGCAACTAAAATTTCGTTAGCAAGCTGGCCATTTTTATCAGGTGGACATACAAGTACTACACGTTGACAGCCTGCAAGTTGTGAAGGGACACCTAACATTAACACCGTTGAAGGTAATGGCGCTGAACCAGCAGGTATATATAAACCGACACTCTCAATTGGCTCTGTTTTTAAAATGCAATTAACCCCAGGGCGTGTTTCAACAGCGATATCATTTGGTTTTTGCGCCGCGTGAAAACTCTTGATTTGCTGGTAAGCTGTTTCTATTGCTGCAATTCGCTTTGCTGAAAGGGCGCTTTTAGCTTGAGCTACTTGCTCTTTTGAAACAGACAAAGTGTCTAACTTAATGCCGTCAAACTGTTCTGTTAACTTAATTAGCGCTTTATCACCTTGCTTTTGAACTTGTGAAAGAATGTTAGCGACTTGTGTTGATAACAATGCATTGTCTGCAATAGCTGGTCGAGCTAAAGCATCAACTTTTTGCTGTGCTGACAAGGTTTGCCAATTGATTATTTGCGTATTCATTTTCTTTACCTCTTTGGGAAATTCAATCTTATTAAATTGAATTAGCCCATCATTTTTTCAATTGGCATAACAAGGATAGAGTCACAACCGAGTGACTTTAATTCTTCCATGGTTTCCCAGAAGAAAGTTTCAGTTGCGACAACGTGAACAGCAACTAAATCATCACGACCCGCTAAAGGCAGTACAGTAGGTGTTTCTTTTCCAGGCATTAAAGCACTGACTTGAGCTAACTTACCTTTTGGAGCGTGCAGCATGATGTATTTGCTTTCGTTTGCCTTCATTACCCCTTGAATTCGAGGTAGAATGGTATCAAGTATCTTTTGCTTACTTGGCTCAAGTACTGCGGGGTTTTGAATTAAAGATGCCGTTGACTTAAAGATAACTTCAACTTCTTTTAAGCCATTAGCTTCAAGTGTTGCGCCAGTAGAAACTAAATCACAAATACCGTCTGACAATCCTACGCGAGGGGCAACTTCAACAGAGCCCTTTAATAAACAAAAATCAACGTTAATACCGTTATTTCTTGCAAAACGATTTAATAACTGTGGATATGTTGTAGCAAAACGCAAGCCATCTAAACTTTTAATACCTTGATAGTTAAACTCTTCAGGCATCGCAATAGATAAGCGACAACCACCAAAGTTTAAACCAGTTGTTTTTACGTAATTGTGTTCTTGTTCCATTAATTGACGCTCTAACGCTGCTTCTTCTAGTGTATTGTCACCCACAATACCTAAATCGCATACGCCATCCATTACAAGACCCGGAATATCACTACTGCGTACACGCATGATATCTATTGGCATATTACTCACGTGGGCAAGTAAACGTCTGTCGCTTACGTTAAGTTTTAAACCACAACGCTTTAAGAGCTTTTGTGTGTCATCACTAAGTCGTCCTGATTTTTGCATGGCTATACGTAATCTTGGTTCTGTAGTCATTGTCTTTATTCCTAATTTTTAAAATTTGTTTCGTTGCAAACTAACGTTATGCGCCCTAAGGCATGTATATACAATTTCTCGGGCTTTAAAATGCGAAAACCCCCGAGAGAGTTTGGACTCTTTCGGGGGTTTAATAAACTTAATTACTATATGTTAATCCACTGAAAGGCCCACAGCCCATCAGTGATAAACCTGAATGGGCTAATCGCTATGATGATGGTGATGATGTCGGCTATTCAGGTTAAATATCATTAAGGTAGACCTCAGTAATTGTTATTTGTTTGATGTTGTATACTTATTAAGTAACAACAAACAATAATTATTTTATAAGGGATACATTACTGATTAAAATGTTTAGCTGCAAGTAATAAATAAACTTTTTTTATTGTTATTTGTTATATGCAGTTACTAAGCGATTATACCTCTAATAATTGTTATAGTATCGATAAGTAAAGTAATTTTGGTAAGTGCCGATATAATAAGAAATAAATCAGTAAGGTTAACAATAAAGTAACATTTGAGTGTCATTTATGGATATATTCACAACGCAATTAACCAGGGTTGTACCAGTACCAATTAAACCGGCGAAACTTAAAGTTAAAGCTTTATTAAAAGATGCTGGCGCAGGAAAATTAAAAGAAGATCTTGATCATCTTGAAAATCATGATTATTACTTCAATCAAAGTGATGAGAGCATTCAAGCGTTAAAAGATGAGCAAGAGCATCAGTCAACTAAAGATGATGAAAAGAATGCCCAGAGCTCAAATCAAATAGAAGATGATGCGAAGAAAAAAGCTGAACAGCCGTCAGAAAAAGCTAACCATGATGAAATTACCGAAGTAGATGGTGTAAAGCATTTAGATTTGTACGTATAAATATTATTGTTCTTATCGAATATTTGAATTGATTCCACAATCGCCAGACAAACTAGGCAGAAAAAGTAAAGCATAACGCTTTACTTTTTTTATAGGCGTATTGCTTGGTGCTTTAGTTTTTTACTTGTATACTTGCTTCTTTATCAAGCCTGCTTTTCTTTGTTTTACTCACTATTTATGACTTCAGTTCAACAAGCCTTTTCTAGTAATGGAGCTCTTGCCAATACCATAACAGGTTACTCTCCAAGACAAGCCCAAACCGATATGGCGTTGCAAGTTGCTAAAGCAATTAATCAAGAGTCATCACTAATCGTTGAAGCGGGAACAGGTACAGGAAAGACCTTTGCTTATTTAATTCCTGCTTTTTTAAGCGTTGCAGGTAATAAAAAAATAATTGACTCACTAAGTCAATCAAGTTCAGAGCCTTTGACTGAACAAACGAATGCGTTAGTTGACGACGAATCCTTGGCAGAGAATAAAAAAATCATAATCTCGACCGGAACAAAGAACCTTCAAGAACAGCTATTTCATAAAGATATTCCGCTAGTAAAAAAAGCATTAGCCAGTAATGCGCAAATAGCACTGTTAAAAGGTCGAGCAAACTACTTGTGCTTGTATCGATTAGAGCAATACCAACAAACACGCGGGCAGTTAGATGCAACTATGCTGGCCGATTTAGTCAAGGTGAAAAGCTGGGCAAATACCACACAAAGCGGTGATATAGGTGAATTGGTCAATGTCAGTGAAGACTCTGCTGTTTTTCCCTTTGTGACCAGCACATTAGATAATTGCTTGGCAAGAGAATGTCCTGATTATGAGTCATGCTATTTAGTGAAAGCTAGGCAGAAAGCGATTGACGCTGATTTAATCGTAGTGAACCACCACTTGTTTTTTGCCGATATGGCGCTAAAAGACACCGGTTTTGGTGAACTCATTCCGAAAGCGCAAGTGATGATCTTTGATGAAGCCCACCAAATAGGTGATATTGCAAGTGAATACTTTGGCGAGTCTTTTTCGACTAGGTTATTAGTCGACTTATGTACGGATGTATTGCAAATTCATCGAAGTAGCTTGGCCGATGTAAAACAACTTGGTTTAGCGGCAGAAAAATTACAAAAAAGTTGTCAGGAATTTCGTTTGCTTTTTAACTTTGATCCAGAACGAGGTAATTGGCGAGAAAAGTGCAACCAGCAGCGCTTCAATCAAAAGTATCAACGATTAAAAACAGATATCGACTTCTTATATCAGGTGATTAAGTTATGTGTGTCGCGAAATGAAGCTATTGATAACTGCTTTGATCGTATTGTAAATATCCTAGCTAAATATGAAATTATGGCTGATGTTGAGGCCTTTGGTATGAGTTTTTGGTATGAAACTACCCCTCGCCATGTTGTATTACATAAAACTCCTTTAACTGTTGCTGATAAGTTTAGTCAGTTTGTTAAAGACTCTGGAGCAGGCTGGATTTTTACTTCAGCCACGCTAGCAGTTGATAATAGTTTTGAACATTTTATTCATCAATTTGGTTTACATGGCGCAGAGCAGCTACTTCTTGAAAGTCCATTTGATTACCAAAAACAGTCACAGTTAATTGTGCCAAGGTACTTGCCTCAAGCAAATAATGTTAATAGAGCTAAAAGTCTTGCTGAACTTGCTATTCCGTTAATTGAAGCCAGTAAAGGTGCCTGTTTTATGTTGTTTACAAGTTACAGGGTTATGAATCAAGTCGCCGATATATTAAGTGAAACTATTGACAACCCCTTATTGGTTCAGGGGCAAATGGCTAAACGAAAACTACTTGAACAGTTTATAGAAAGCGAAGAATCAGTATTACTTGCTACCGCAAGCTTTTGGGAAGGTGTTGATGTTAGGGGAGATAAATTAACCTGTGTTATTATTGATAAATTACCTTTTGCCTCACCTGACGACCCATTATTACAAGCACGCTGTGAAGATGCTCGCAGACAAGGTAATGAACCCTTTGAAAAAATTCAACTTCCTCAAGCGGTTATTGCCTTAAAGCAAGGAGTAGGTCGTTTAATTCGAGACGTGAACGATCGCGGCATATTGGTGATTTGCGATGATAGGTTAGTTAATAGGCCCTATGGGCAAACCTTTTTAAAAAGTTTACCGCAAATGAAACGAAGCCGAGATTTAGGTAACGCTGCTTCTTTTTTATCGCAGTTAGCCATGAAAAAATCAGCGTTAGAAAATGATTAGAGAGATAGTCAGGTAAATTGAGAACCTGAAAAATTGTAAGGTATTTTATTGTGAATTATTTAGCACTCGATGCTTCTACTGAAGCGTGTTCAGTCGCTTTGAAAATTGGTAACACTATCACTAGCCGTTATGAACTGTGTCCGCAATCACATAGTTTAATGTTATTGCCCATGGTAGATGAGCTTTTAAAAGAGGCGGGTAAGCAGCTATCTGATTTAGATGGTTTAATTTTTGGTCGAGGTCCAGGTAGCTTTACTGGTGTACGTATTGGTGTTGGTGTAGTGCAAGGCTTAGCTTTTTCAGCACAGTTACCTGTTGTTGGGGTTTCTAGTTTACAAGCGATGGCACAAATCGCTTTTGATAAATATCAGCAGCCGCGTGTAATTGCGACAATCGATGCGCGTATGTCTGAAGTATATAATGGTTATTATGTGGTAAACGAGCAAGGTATCATGCAACTTCAAGGGAATGAAACGGTACTTGCACCGCAGAAACTTTCACAACATTTGGCTGATAACTCAGTTCAAGCAGCTTATGGCGTAGGAACCGGTTGGGATGCATATGCTGATGAATTATCAGCGTTAAAAGAAAATCCTAACTCTCCCGATGTGTTGTTTCCTTCGGCAGAAGCTATGTTAACTATTGGTGCATTTGCGTTTAGTCAAGGTGAGGGTGTTGAGGCTCAAGATGCTCAGCCAAGCTACGTCAGAGATACGGTATCATGGAAAAAGTTACCAGGGCGTGAATAACAGCATATGAAGTGTTGCAGTTTATAAATAATCAAAAGTTTGCTAAATTAATACTATGCAAGTAACTCATTCTTCAATTAATAATGCCACCACGCCATCGTTAAGGCGTGATGCAGTTCAGTCAACAAGTGTTGACCAAAAAGTAGGGCCTACTAAAAAAGCTATTGAGTCGACAGATGTTGAATCTGCTTTATATGCGCCCACTAGAGCACAGGCAAGTATTCGCTTTGATGAAGCTGCAATTAACTTTATTGAAAACCAAAAAGAAAGTACGTCACAATTTAATTCAAATCAGACAGTGATAAATCAAGAAAAGGCTTCTGAACAATCGATAAACAAAGAAGATATTTCAAGACAGAATCAATATGCCGTCAATAGTTATCAAGGTATAAATAACTTAGCTCAACGTGAGAGTGTTCAGCAAATGCTAGGTGTTGACCTATTCGCTTAAGCGTTAAAGGTTGAGCATTTATTACCTTTGAAAAAGCCAATAGCGCCTGTTTTCAAACAAAAGAGTATAAAGTTATCAATAAAACCTCCTCAAGCACCACTGCTAACAATCAAACGTTTTGGCAACTATACCACTTTTACCTACTGATATTGCTGGCGGTAATTATCAGGCAAATTCCTATTGTCTCTATTCCATTTAATTGGTTAGAAAGCTATTTTCATGAAATAAGTCATGGTTTAGCCGCATTGCTCACGGGAGGCTCAATAATCAAAATAGAGCTATTCACTAACGGTGCTGGATTATGCACCACCCGAGGCGGAGTAAGCTTTGTTATCACTTTTATGGGCTATGCTGGTGCAACTTTGTGGGGGTGGGGTATATACACATTAGCAGGTGCACATAAAAGAGTGGCACAATACTTCTCTTATTTTATCTTACTGGTATTAGCATGCTCTGTTATTTTTTGGGTTAGAGACTTATTAACCTTGATTATTGTCGCCATAGTCATATCAATGTTTGTTTTTCTGGTAAAAATGAAAACACTACAATATTTGCAAATTGTGCTGCAATTTATGGGAATTATAATCTTATTAAATAGCTTGTTTAGCCCCATGTATTTGCTTGATGGTCGAAACTTAGGAGATGGTGCGGCTTTAGCTGCCAGTACATTCATTCCAGAATTAGTTTGGATTGTTATATGGTGTGCATTAGCATTATTTGCCTGTCTTAACTTAGCAAAAAGTCCTCGCAAACGATGAGTGGAGTTACTGCGGGTGCAAACAATAATGAGCTGTTAATGTTAAAACCAATAACATTTCAACTTCCTCATTTTACCTTGCGGGGTTTATCTTTTGGTAACCCAAAAGGGAAAGTGGTGCTTTGTTTACATGGTTGGTTAGATAATGCAGCGAGTTTTATGCCATTTTTAGCCGCCGTTAATTCAACCTCAAAACAACTTAACAACAATGATTTAGTAAATAAGTATTATATTTGCTTAGATTGGGTTGGTCACGGTTTGTCTGAGCATCGAGGTGATGATGCTCATTATCACTTTCTTGATTATGTTTATGATTTACTACAACTATTTGAACTTACTCAATGGAAAAATGTTCATATTCTTGCTCACTCAATGGGTGGGATGATTGCCAGCGCTTTTGCTGCAACATTTCCTGAAAAAGTAAATTCCCTGACTTTAATAGATACCTTAGGTTTTATAACAGCCAATGCTGAAGATACAACAACTCAGCTTAAAAAAGGGTTGTTAAGCCGCTTGAAAGTGAATAGCGCTCATAAATTAAAGGCGAAATCAATAGAAGACGGTGCTGAGAAAAGTGTCAATAGCAATAACGTTTTTTCATTAGAAACGGCGATCAGGGCGAGAATGCAAGTATCAGACTTATCCTTTGAAAATACCAAGCTATTAATTGAACGTTCGCTCTTACCTGTAAATGAAGGTTTTGTATGGCGAACAGATAAAAGGCTTCGTACGGTTTCTCCTTATCGGTATACATTAGCGCAGGCAACACAGTTATTATCAGATATTCAAGTGCCTGTTTTGTTAGTTTATGGTAGTCAAGGCCTGAAACAGGTTAGCGGGGGAATGGTAGCGTTATCTGAAAGTATTTCACATTTTAAATCTGAAGTATTATCTGGTGGGCATCATGTACATATGGAACAACCTGATATGCTAACTAAACTTTTATCATCATTTTGGCGTGAACAATAAAATCAGCATAAATAAATGGTATAAAGAATAACGAATAGAAATAATAAATTATTTAAAAGACTCACAATATTTCAAAATAAAAGTGATGTCTAAATCAGCTTAAAATTAAAACGCATGTTTAAATTAGCTGGTACAATGAGTTAAAATTTGATAAAACACCTATATTAGAAAAGTAGTCACTATACTTAGCAGAGCTTAGAACAAAGATATATAGTGCTTATAAGCTGAAAATACAGCAATAAACAAAATGCTTAGAGGAAAGTAATCGTGGAAAAAATCTGGTTTGAAAAAAGTTACCCTAAAGATGTACCGTTTGAAATTAACCCAGATAAGTACCCTTCTTTGGTGGCGATGTTCCATAAATACACTAAGCAATATTCAAGCACGACTGCTTTTATTAATATGGGTGCTTCAATTACCTATAGAGAACTAGACAAACAAGCCAGAGCTTTTGCCGCATACCTTCAAAAAGATTTAGGCCTAGTTAAAGGTGATAAGTTTGCCATTATGGTGCCAAACACATTGCAATACCCTATAGCACTGTTTGGCGCACTATTAGCTGGCTTAACGGTGGTTAATGTTAACCCACTTTATACTGCGAGGGAGTTAGAACATCAGTTAAAAGACTCTGGTACCAAGGCGATGCTCATTATTGAAAACTTTGCCAAAACCTTAGAAAAAATTGTAGATAAAACACCTGTAGAACATGTAATTATGACGTCTTTAGGCGATCGCTTAGGCTTCATTAAAGGTGCTGTGGTTAATGCCGTAGTAAAACATGTTAAAAAAATGGTGCCTAGCTTTAATTTACCTGATGCTGTCCGTTTCAATTCTGTCATATCAAAAGGTATGAGACGTGAGTTTACCCCTGTGGAAATAAGTGGAGATGATTTAGCATTTCTTCAATACACTGGCGGCACCACAGGTGTTTCAAAGGGGGCGATGTTAACCCATCGCAATATGGTTGCAAACTTAGAACAAGCAAAAGCAGCAATCAAGCCGTTATTGGTTGAAGGCGAAGAAGTTATTGTAACGGCATTACCGCTTTATCATATCTTTGCATTAACGGCTAACTGTTTAACCTTTGTAACTTTAGGTGGTACAAACTTATTAATAACAAACCCAAGAGATATGCCTGGATTTGTTAAAGAATTGAAAAAGTATCCTTTTACCGCCATAACAGGTGTAAACACACTCTTTAATGGTTTACTAAATACACCGGGTTTTAATGATTTAGATTTTAGCACGTTAAAAATGTCTCTGGGGGGCGGTATGGCCGTTCAACGACCTGTAGCAGAACGTTGGCAGCAAGTAACTGGCACTCGCTTACTTGAAGGTTATGGCTTAACCGAATGTGCGCCTATGGTTACCTTAAGCCCGCATAATCAAAAAGCCTATGATGGTTCTATTGGTATTCCTGCTTCTTCAACAGACATTAAAATAATGTCTGTTGATGGCGTTGAGTTACCACAAGGTGAATCGGGCGAGATGTGGGTAAAAGGACCACAAGTGATGAAAGGCTATTATAATCGCCCTGAAGCGACCGAAGAAATTCTAAAAGACGGCTGGTTAGCTACCGGTGACATTGCCATGATGGACGAACGTGGACACTTTAGCATTGTTGATCGCAAAAAAGATATGATCATAGTGTCAGGCTTTAACGTATTTCCAAATGAAATTGAAGAAGTAGTTATGATGCTTGATGGCGTGCTAGAAGCAGCAGCTATAGGCGTACCTCACGAAGTTAGTGGTGAACTAGTTAAAGTGTTTGTTGTGGCAAAAAGCGATGATATTGATGAAGAAGCAATTATTAAGCACTGTAAAAAGAACTTAACTAACTACAAAGTACCAAAACTAGTCGAGTTTAGAGATGAGTTACCAAAAACCAATGTTGGTAAGATATTAAGGCGTGAATTAAGGTAATTGTAATGATAGATAATTTTTAAGCTGGTGCGGTTTTATAATTATCTGGATAATCATTGGTTAGCTGTTTATAATCTTTGCTCCTAAAAGATTTAAACGTTAGCCAATTTTTCAACCTGAAGTCCTAAATGCGCCAATTGCTTAAAAAGATATTTCCTTCTATTGTCATCGTGAAACTTAAGCAATTTCAATTATATTTTCATCATATATTAGCTCCTTTATTCTCAACTTCACCATTTTTAGCAAGACTCTATTTTGCATGCTTTAATAAATCATACCAAAGAGAGCAATTTGCTAATTTGTCTGGAATGGTCGCCTATAAAAAAAGGATTGTAGATAATGCACAACCTTCAAACCCCCTTCTTAGAAGAAATATTCATAGAATAGAAAAAGGCTTAATTATGCAGCCTTTAAAACCTGTATTTGCCTTGGATTATATTGAGCAAACACAAGAAGCTTATTTTTCATCTTTGAACTCTGAAAACCATCAACATGAAGAGTTATTATGGGCAGGAGCCGTTTTGGCGAAGTACTACAATGTCGTTAACGTTGAACAAAGTGAGCTATTAACCAAACTTGTAAAAGAGTTTGAGGCGAATTCAAGAGTTACTGCCGACGCGACTCATAAGTTTACTCCTTATAAAAATAGTGAGTTACTGAGGTCTGCATTATCGTATCAAGAGTTTTATGACTTTATACAAGTACGTCGGTCAACTAGATGGTTTAAACAAAGCAATGTTTGTCGTCAAAAAATAAAAAACGCAATAGAATTAGCATCACAAGCACCAAGTGCCTGTAATAGACAGCCATATCAGTTTTATGTCGTTGATAAAAAACCACTAGTTTCTAAAGTAAGTAAACTAGCTATAGGTAGTAGTGGATTTGCTGACAATATCCCCACAATTGTTGCCGTTGTGGGGGATTATTCATTTTATGAGCATGAAAGAGACCGCCATGTTATTTATATTGATGCGAGTCTTGCTGCTATGCAATTTATGCAAGCATTACCAACACTAGGTTTGTCGTCTTGTCCATTGAATTGGCCTGAGTTAGCTGTACAAGATAAAAAAATTTCTAAGCTACTCAAACTGGCTGATTATAAAAGGGTGATTATGCTTATCGCTGTCGGCGAAGCTGAAGAAGAGGGGGGGATTCCTTTCTCTCAAAAGAAAACGTCAGAGCAGTTAACTCAATTTGTTGAGTAAATTAATTCTTCCATCTTTAAGGTTAAAGCGTGTTAAATATTGAGATAAAAGGTGTACAGTTTTCAAATAAGGGAGCTGAATTGATGCTTGTTGCTATTTTACAGCAACTTGATTATGAGCTAGGTGACTACCAGATTACTTTGTCTCCTGGGCGGCTTTTACCTTACGAAAAGCGGGCAAAATTGGGGGCTTGGCAAAAACTAAGCTTTAGACGTGGGAAAATTGATTTAACGGGGTTACTTGCTAGATTACCTATAAAAGTACTTGATTTTCTTAAACGATATGGTTTAGTCACTGAAAAAAGTGTTGATGTTATTCTTGATTCAAGTGGTTTTGCTTATGGGGATCAGTGGGGTGAAAAACTACTTTCATATACTGAGAATGAAGTGTGGCGTTACAAGCAAAATAACAAACCTTATATATTCTTACCTCAGGCTTTTGGCCCTTTTAATCAGACTAAAAATAGAGAATCGGCAAGGGGGGTTTTTTCAAATGCTAGTTTAACATTTCCTCGAGATGAACATTCTTATAGAGCAGTTATAGACAGTATAGGCTTAAACCAATTTCCACAAATTCAACAGATGCCTGACTTTACCTGCTTAATAGAGCCCACGCCATTTAAAAAATATCAAAATGAATATGCAAAAGCTAATGCAAAGAGTCTTTGTTTAATTCCAAATAATAAAATGATATCCAAATTTCACCATGATAATGCCAGTGAGGATACACTTTCTTATGTTAATTTTTTAGTTGCAACAGGTAAGTACTATCGGAGCTTAGGTTGGCAAGTTGTGCTTCTTAATCATGAAGGTATTGAAGATCATCAAATATGCCTCCAAATCCAAAGTGAATTAGTTGGCGATAATCATAAAAACGCTATAGAAATTATTGAAGGTTTATCAGCTATTGATATTAAAGCTTTTATTGGCAGTGTTGATGTTGTTGTCTCTAGTAGATTTCATGGTTGTGTTAGTGCTTTAACACAAGGTGTCCCCTGTTTAGCAACTACTTGGAGCCATAAGTATCAGATGTTGTTTAATGAATATGGTTTATCTGAAAATGTCTTAGATTTTAAAATGAAAGAGCAGGTATTATTCGAAAAACTCTCAATATTCAATAGAGAGTTCGAGCGTCAAAAAGAACAGGCTAAATCTCACGCCGAAATAGTGAAACAGCAAACTAGAAACATGTGGAAACAAGTTTTTTCCATTTTAAAGCCTATTAATAAAACTTAGCGTATCGACAAGATTAAAGCTTGTTGTTAAACTCATGCGATCAATGCTACTGCCATTTTTTCAAGATTTATACAGGATAGAAAATGAAAAAAAATAAAGGTTTTACTTTAATAGAATTACTAATCACAATTGTTATTTTGGGGTTGTTAGCGTCTATTGTTGCTCCTGAAATGTTTTCAAAAGTAGGTTCTACAAAGAGAAAAACAGCCGCTGCTCAAATGAAGATGTTTGAAACTGCAATTAACACTTATCGTCTTGATGTTGGTGATGTACCTGAATCTTTAGAGGCATTGAGAGTCAAAGGCGATAAAAAAGGGTGGGATGGACCATATTTACCTAAAAATATACCTTTAGATCCTTGGGGGAACCCATATGACTATAAAGTTCCTGGTGAAAATGGAGAGCCATTCTATTTAGCTTCTTTTGGTAAAGATGGTCAAAGTGGTGGTGAAGAAGACAATGCGGATATTATTCATCAATGACAAAAATAATCAGTCTATTAGAGGGGACGTTTAATTTAAGTAAAGAAAACTTAGAAAAAGCGACAGCATTCCAATTAGAGCATGGTGGTAGAATTGAAAATATACTCGAGAATATGGGGCTTATAGATGAGTCTGATATTGCTTCATTATATGCATTATACTTTGATTTAGAGCTGCTTACAGCAAAACAGTTTGAGCTTTTAAATTTTTCTCTTTGTGATGATTCAGAAGTACAAACAAAACTTAATAGTTTTGGATGGATCTTATGTCGTAATGAGCAGACCCAAGAAAAATTAATTACATGTGATCCTTTTAATATCAATGCTAATCGTTATGTTTCAACCCATATTAATGAAGCTGATCTGATCATAATGCAACGCAGTGATGTAGAGAGTATTATAAAGCAAAATGATATGTTTATTGATACAACATCTGAACTCAGTATTAGTGAAGTCGACAAGTTAAAAGAAGCTGCAAAAGAAGCGCCTGTTGTAAACCTTTTTAACTCACTTATTCTAAAAGGGCTTAAGTTAAATGCATCTGATATGCATGTTGAACCATTAGATAATTACTCTGTTGTTCGTTATCGGGTTGATGGGGTACTAAAATCAGATGAGCGAATAGCAAAGTCAATGGAATTACCATTAATAACTCGATTGAAAATTCTAAGCAACATGGACATTGCCGAAAAAAGACGACCGCAAGACGGAAAAATAGAAACTAGGATTTCAGGTCAAGAGCTGGATATTCGAGTATCTTGTCTACCATTAGCTGTTGGCGAAAGTTTTGTGCTTCGTTTTCTTAAAAAAGAATCTCTTTCTTATAATTTAGAAGCGCTAGGTATGGAAGCCGATGTTCAGGCATTAATTGAGCACGATATCACCAAAACTTCAGGAGTAATTCTTTTAACAGGCCCTACAGGTAGTGGTAAAACTACAACGTTGTATTCATGCTTAAGTAAATTAAATTCTGAGCGAACAAAAATAATAACGTTGGAAGATCCCGTTGAGTACAAATTAGAGAATGTTAATCAAGTACAAGTTAACCCTGAAATAGGCTTTGATTTTGCTGAAGGCTTAAGAAGTATAGTACGTCAAGATCCCGATATAATAATGTTAGGTGAGATACGAGATCAAACAACTGCGAAAATAGCAATGCAGTCTGCATTAACGGGGCATTTAGTTTTTAGTACCGTTCATACAAACGACGCACCAAGTGCTTATACCCGACTTTTAGATTTAGGGGTTGATGCTTTTCTACTAGATGCTGCGTTATTATCCATTGTTGCTCAACGACTCGCAAGGAAGTTGTGCTCAAATTGTTGCAAGCCTGCGCAGAATTCAGGTGAACTCATGGAAAAGTATAATGTTGAGCATTTAATTCAAGGGTATGGTGTTGATCTATCAAATAGTAACCTTCAACAAGCTGTTGGCTGTGATAACTGCGGTCATACAGGCTATAAAGGAAGGTTAGCTTTAATAGAATATATGCGCTGTGATGAGCAAGTTTCTGTGCTGGAGCAAAATGAAACATTCTTAGTAAATGCTAGAAAGGTTAATAAAAATAGAGGATACCGTAACTTATTGATTGACGGTATTGTCAAGGCACTAAAAGGTCAGACTACGTTAGATGAAGTTGCTCGGGTTGCAGGATAATGAGGTTTACATATCAGGCAATTGCTAAGAATGGCAGTAAAATATCAGGTGTCTGTTCGGCTGAATCTAAAGAGCAAGCAATTGCAAACCTTTCAAAATCAGGCAGTTTTGTTACTAAAATTAATGCTGCTAATAGTGGGAAGTCATATGTAAGCTACAGCGCTAAAGTGTCTACCGATGATCTTGAGTTTTTAACCTCTGAGTTAAGTATATTATTAAATAACGGTATTAAAATAGATAAAGCATTATCTATGCTAGGTAAAGTTAAACATGGTAGTGCTGTTGGTGATATTATTTCAGGCATCGCTGACCACCTTGCAAAAGGAGGCTCTTTATCAGAAGCCTTTGAACAATACCCTCAGTACTTTTCTAGTTTATACATAAACCTAATTAGTATCGGTGAAAAAACAGCGACGTTAAAAGGAGTGTTTGCAGAACTAGCAAAAGATTTAAAATTTAAAGGGCAAATAAAAAAACGTTTAACACAAGCTCTTATTTACCCAAGCGTCATCCTTTTTGTTTGTATTGCATCAATACTATTTATCTTTAACTATGTCGTTCCAAGCATGGGGAGTATATTTGAAGGTCGAGAAAACATTCCTTTTTATACACAGTTCATATTAGATGCTAGTGATTGGTTAATTGCTTATCAATTTAATTTGTTGCTTGTTGTTATCGCTATTGTTTTTATCCTTGTTAAGCTCTGGCAACAACCAGAATTTAAAAATCGGATGCAAAAATTATTAATGAATATGCCATATGTCGGGCAAGTTTATTTAGAAGTTGAGAGAGTAAATTATACCTCGGCAGTAAAATTAATGCTTAAAAGTGGGCTTAAGATTAATCAAGCATTGGAACATGCTATTGGTAATTTAGCTAATGAAGAAATTAAACGCGAATTAGAATTTTCGGTATCAGAATTAAAGGGTGGTGGACGTTTAAATGAGGTATTGTCAGGTTCAAAATTATTTCCCAATTATTACCAATCATTAATAGAAGTTGGTGAAGAGACAGCTGAACTTGAGAGTGTTTTTACTGAAATTGTAGAGAGAAGTAAAAACGCTTTTGAAGCAAAAGTAACTCAGATGCTTAATTTGCTCGAACCTTTACTTATTGTTGTGATGGGGTTGGTTGTTGGTGGGGTTGTAGTTACTCTGATGTTAAGTATCACTTCAGTAAATGAAGTAGGTGTGTGATGTCACCAGCAAATTCCTTAGGTTTTACATTGATTGAATTGATGGTCGTTATTGTCATAATGATGACAATGTTTGCATTTGTTTCCCCTTTAGGTATAGAGCAAATAAATCGGGCAAAGGCTCAACAAGAGTTACACGAAGCAATTCGAATACTCCAATCGTTAAGTACAAAAGCATACGCTAGCGGCACTACAATTAAATTAGAATTTAATAACAATAGAATCATTGCTAGAGACTTAGATAAAGTAAGAGCTTGGCAATTTGAGCAATTATACTTTTCAAATCAGACTGTTAATTTTAATAGAAATGGATATGTAGATAGCAGTTATATAAATTATACGTTATCTGAAGAAGTTAGACAGCTAAACCTAATGTCTGAAATTATTATCAATAAAGGTGCTTATACTTATGCGCCGTAATTCAGGTTTTACGCTTGTTGAGGTGATGATTGCCAGTGTAATACTTTTTGCTGTTATAACGTTATTATATCAAGTAGTAGCACAATCAAGTCATTCATCTGACATCGCAACTAAAAATTTAGAAATACACTCAGTGCTACCACTAATTACAGGCAAAATTAAAAATAATTTAACAGGAGAGTTTGAACCAAAGAGCCTTTCAGGAAAGGGAGACTTGTTAGAAATTGAATACCATTGGACAGCAAAAAAAATTAAATCTACTCCTTTTGTCCAAAGCCTGAGTAATGAAGGAACTGATCTGATAGGGATTGCTATTTTATGGCAAATAGAGTTGGAGTTAACCAGCAGTAGCCGTACAAGGTTATTAACATATCAAGAGGTTACTTGGTAAGTGGGTATTATTCAATTATCAAAGAAAAGAAGTAAAGGCTTTACTTTAGTTGAATTATTACTGGCTATGGTTGTTTTTTCATCTTTAGTTGCCCTAGCTACTTATTCGTTAATGCATTTTGAGCGTTTTTGGCACAAAGATTTAGGCAGGTTTAATCAAGTAAAGTTTACCAATCAATCTTTGATACAACTAAGTGATGTCATTAACTCTGCATACCCACAAATTGTATTAAACACTAGAATGAATGAGGTCTACTATTTCTTAGGTCGAGAAGAGGGATTAACATTTGTTAGTTATGCTCCTATTTTTTCACCTCTTGCAGAGCCTGCAGTTATCCGAGTATTTAGAGAAAAATCTGAAGAAGGCTTTCGTTTGGTTTATGAAGAAGCCCCTTTAAAAGCACAGCCATTGATTTATTTGGAGCAGGAACTTAATTTCGTTCATCGTTTAGTTTTGGCAAATGGAATAGCGGCATTATCATTTAAATATTGCGGTCTACCTAGAAGAAGTATTGGTTTAGACATTGAACAGAAGAATGAACCTGAGTGTTTTAATGAATATGATGGTGCGCTTACTTACTTAAATCCCCATCTTGTTATGATCAGCTTAGCTGGAGAGACGTTGGTATTTCAATTATCTAATGCTGACCGGCTGACTGAAAATAAAGAGTTGAGTATATGAAAAAGCAACGTGGCGTGGCGTTAGTGTTAGTGTTGTTTTTAACCGCGATTATGATTATTTTGGCGATAAATATACTTAAGCAGGCTCAGTCTCAAGTGAAGCAAAGCGAACTTATGAAAGATAAGATGTTAGCTTATTCTGATGTTTATTCAGCAAAGTCTACCATAGTATTTGAGTTGTTAACACGAACTCCTCAACAGTTAAGTAAAGAGAAAGGATGGGACTTTGCCGGTGAAAATATACAAATAGCAAATAGCGAAGTAAAAATTCAAGATTTGAATGGTTTGCTTAATATATATGGTTTTATTAGCCATAAAGTCTTCGCGAGCGTACTGAGTCAATGTGGAATTAGAGCAAGCAAAGCAACTAAGGTATCAAAGCAGGTTCTTTCTAAGCACTCAGGAGATGAAAATCTACCTATCGATAAGTATCAAAGACTTTTTTATTTGCTGGGTACAGTAAATACTGATGTTAAGCAGTGTATTGATAATAATATCACTCGCTTTTCAGGGGCAATATTCAACCCCGCTACAGCAACTAAAGAATATCTTGTTGCAAAGTTGGGTGTTATCAGAGCAATTAAAGTGCTCAATGCACGTAGCATTTCGAATCAAGAGTTATCAAACGTTGTTAATGATATTTCTCCAGATGACGCAGAAAGCAATCAACGTAATACTATTGGGCCTTATTTTCGTGTAACATTAACTTCGAGAAGGCAAGATTCTATTTGGTCAGAAATGATAGAAATTAAATTTAGTCATCACATAATAAAGAAACCACTAATATTTTTAGGATATTCTCCTCGATAACATGAGCACACTAAAAAAAATCACTCGTCTATTTTTAGATAAGGTAGAGAAAAACTTGCTACAACGCTATTGTTTGTTGTTATGGGATTTTGCTTACAGTATTAATAATGAAAAATTAATCAAGGCAAATAAGAAACAATTAAAACAGGCCAAATATACTATTTTGGGCGCACAGCATTACCATGAAGAAATTTGCCTGTATCCAATAAGTAGCTATAAAGACTTGCATAAAGTTCTAACACTTGAACAAGTAAATAGTGAATCTTGTTTTTGCTTTCAAATTCAAGAGTTTGACGGTACTAACCGCCTTGTTAAAAAAGCGTATTTTACAAGTTCATTATTAGAAAAATTTAATGTGACCCCTCTTTTTTTAATCCCAGAGACATGGCTTATATCAGCGTCATTACAACATGAAATAGTTCAATTTGAGCACTCCAAACGTAAGTATATTTGTGTGCCTCAACAGTATAAAAATACGTTTATAGAATTAACTGGTTTGCTGGCTACTAAAGATGACGCTTATCTAAGTCTGGGAGTTTCTAATGAGGTTGATTTTTCTCATGTTGAAGAGCAATGGTTGTTATCTAAGTATACAAGCGTAATTGGCTTATTTTCTATATTTAAGATGATGCCAGGTTTGCGTATTACAAAAAATACACAAGGAAATCAAAAAGACTGGCGGGCTTTTCTTGTTGGGGCTTCTGCCATTAGCGTAAGTTATGTATTACTTACCAGTTGGTATATAAATAGTTCGTTAGCAAGTGTGAAAGAAGAAAGTGTTCGACTGAATGAACAACTTTCACCACTATTAAATATAATTGAACAAACTAATCAATCACGAGAACGAGCAGAAGAGATCTCAAGTTTATACAAAATAAAGGGGTGGGAGATATCTGCATGGAAAACAATTGCACCTCTATTTATTGATGGCGTTACTATAAGTAAAGTTAACTTCTTAAAGTCGGGTAAGGTTGCGATAAAAGTAAGTAGTGAAAATATTTCATCAAGTGATGTATTGGCGTTAATAATTAATCAGCCGGAAGTTGAAAATGCAGAATTTGTTGGTTTAATCCAGAAAAGAAAGAACTTTCAAAGATTTACCATTGTGTTTCAAATGGTTGAACAAGGAGGTTAATATGGATAAGAATAAAAAATTAATTATTATTGTTGCTGCTTTAGCGTTTATTAAGCTTATTATAATGCCACAAATTAGCCAGCAAAATGATAGCTTGACTGATAAAAAACAGTTAGTTGTTAGTAATATCAAACTCGCTTCAATGCTAGCTACCGTTGATGAACAAAAGGAGCAAGCTGAAAAATTATCTTCGCAATTAGATAAAATGCAGCGTCTAGTTCCTAGTTATCCCTCTCCATCACAAGCAAAACTGAAAATTCAACAAAAAATCGAGCAATATGCTAAAGAGCTTAATGTTGTGATTCAAAGTTTTAATTGGCAGGAAACTATAGAAGATGAAAATATTGCCTTATTAATGCGTGGAAAAATACAACTTGATCTGCAGGGGAGTTTATTGAATATAATCAAACTGCAAAATGCGCTTGCTGATAATCAACCAGCGATCACTATAGAGTCCCTTACTAATTCTCTATCAGACAAAGAGGGAAATATTACTATGAAATCAAAGCTTAATTTAGTGATTTTATTTCAACAAGGGCAGGTAGATGGATAAAAAAATGTTAATCATTGGAGCACTATTTGCGACTGTGTTTGTTGTATTTGATTTGTTTAATCGTATTTTGTTGTTTGACATTAATGTAAATAGTCGTCAACAGGAAGAAATTACACTCACAGCATTCGAGCGACAAAAAATAAATGGAGAAAAATTTATCGTTCAAAACTTCTCTATTTTGAACGATAAAGCTGAGCAGGAAAAGGCATTAAGAAAAAAACAAGCACTAAAAGATACTCAAGTGAAACAACAAGTCAAAGCAGGTAAAGTAGATATTATTAGAGTCGCTAAGCTAGTTGGTATAATTACTACCAATGGTGAAAAGCAAGCTGTTTTAGAATATAAAAATAACCGAGGTAAAAAAGTGATGCTAACCTTGCAAACTGGGCAAGTATTTGCTGACGGTAAAGTTTCAAGTATCGGCGCAGATTTTGTCGAGATTGATGTGAAAGGTGATAAGCAAAAGTTACCATTATTTAAGAATAAAGATATTAAGTTTCAAGGCTAAATAAATATGTTTTCAATTATAAGATTTAATTCCACTAAAGTAACGATTATAACTTTAGCTATAACATTACTTTCAAGTTGTTCTGCGTTGATGCCAAAAAGTGAAAGAGCGCCTGTCCACGTAAAGCAATCGCCGCTTGTATTGAAAAGTGAAAGCGACTTAAATGAACCTGTTAATGAAAGTATTAATAACTCTGTTGATAATAAAGAAGTTAAGATACAGAAAGTTGAGAGCCTTGAACGCAAATCTGTTTCGTCAAAAGAACCCTCTGATGAAACATACTTTACTAGTAAACAAACCTTTCAAGTTGCATTTGATCAGTTAAAAATAGCAGAATTTATTCATCAAGTGTTCGCAAATACTTTAAAGGTGAATTATGTTATTGAACAAAAACTTAATAAATCATCAATACCAATTACTTTAAACATCAATAAGCCCTTAAACACTAAGCAATTGTATAAAGCAAGTAAGCAGTTGCTTGCAGAAAATGGTGTAAATATAACTCTTAAAGATGATGTATTTTATTTGCATTCAGTTTCGGCTAAACAGCAAAGCTTAGTTGTTCAGGTGGGGCGAACTGTTAGCTCTGTTCCTCATACTAAAAGTAATATTTTACAAATCATCCCGTTAAAATATGGTGTGAATCTGAGTATAGAAAGAACGTTGTTACAGTTAGTTAAAGCCAAAGTATCGCCTGATGCAGATCAGAGTGCAGTATTTGTTCAGGGAAGTCGTGAACAGGTTATTCAAGTGATAGAGCTTATTGAGTTACTAGATAGACCTGCGCACCAAGGAAAACATATTGGTTTTATTGAGTTTAATTATATTTCTACAGAAGACTTTATAACGACAGCTAAAGAGTTATTGGAAAGTGAAGGGATCCCTACGGGTAAACGTTCGTCTAATCAACGTAACTTAGCTATGGTACCACTGCATCAAATAGGCGCTATTGCTGTATTTGCTAGTGAGCAAGAGTTTTTAGAGCGAATAGAGTTTTGGGCTAGAAAACTCGATCAGGCACCAACAGGTGATACCCAACAATACTTTATTTACCGCCCTAAATTCGCGCGAGCGAAAGATATTGGTTCAAGCTTAACTCCCTTATTTAGCCTTAAAAATTCGAATATGAATAAAGCGGGAAATAACCGTCGAGATACAAAATCAGCTATTGCAAATAAAGCCAATACTGAATCAAAGCAAACAAAAAATAATAAAGTTATTGGCGATGATGACATAAATATTGTAATCGATGAAAGGGCTAATTTCGTCATTGTTCATGCTACTGGTTCAACTTATAAGTCAATATTACCGCTGATAAAGAGCTTAGATGTAATGCCTAAGCAAATTTTACTTGATGTGACTATTGCTGAAGTAACTTTAAGGAATGAATTTCAATATGGAGTAGAATTCTTTTTGGAGCAAGGGAAGTTTAGTTTAAGTACACAAGGTGTGATGGGGTTATCTGATATTGCAGGCGGTTTATTTAAGATCGCAGGAGAAGTAAGTACCATTCAAGCTAAAGCAATAGAGCGTAATAGTTTAGTTGATATATTATCTAACCCTACTTTACTTGTGCGTGATGGAGCGACAGCCACGATTGTTGTTGGCGATGAAATCCCCTTAGTTACCTCAACCGATTCAAATGATAATACTGAAATAGTTAGAGAGAATGTTGAGCGCCGTCAAACGGGGTTAGATTTACAAGTTTCTCCAACAATAAATACTAATGGTGTTGTTACTTTACAGATTTCACAGAGTATTTCAAATCAGATAGCTGGGAACGAACAAGGGATATTGAATCGTAAATTATCAACGGAAGCCGTTGCAAATTCAGGACAAACAATTTTATTAGGTGGGTTGATTTCTGAAAATAGTTACGATATTGATAAAGGTGTTCCGTTGTTACGTGAACTCCCTTTACTTGGTGTTTTATTTAGCAATACCACGGAGTCTATAGAAAAAACAGAGTTAGTTGTTCTAGTTACGCCGAGAGTTATTTACAATACAAATCAATGGGAAGGTATTAAAGATAACTTTAAGAGAGGCCTAGAAACTATGACATTTTGATGAGCTTTTTATATAGTTAAAATGATATTAGGTAATTATTTAACCCTATTATAATTATCTAATGTTTATTAATGCTTCTATTAAATTGTATATGTAGTCGTATGATAAATGCACAGAATTAGTTCTAATATATATTTAGATAAAGATACTATTGTTTTTAATCATAAAACTAGCATAATAAAGCATGTAATGGGGTTGACTTTATTTTTAAAGTCACTAATAATCGAACCTACCTTTTTTAGGTAGTATATATATACTAAAAAGTATTACTAGGGACTAGGCTTCTGCCAGGTTCTAGTTTCATGAAACTTGGAGAAAAAAATGAAAACAACTTTGAAGTCGACATTAGTTGCAGCAGCTATTGCAGCGACATTTGGAGCACAAGCAGGTGATATTACATCACCAACAACTGCAACTTACTCAGAGCAAGCTTCAACAGCTGCTGGTGATATCACCACTGCAGATGTTATATTTGAACTAGGTGCTGAGTACACAGAGAATGATTTACTTACATTTTCTTTATCTGCTGGTTCAGTAGCTGACTCTTTTGACGCATTACCTGCAAGCATTGTTGCTAACAGTGGTAGTACATCTATTACATTTGGTAAACTAGCTACTTTAGCTGATTCAGTTATCTACCGTGTTACTAACGTTGATAACCCGGATTTACTAGGTACTACAGGTATCGTAGTTGATTTTGCTGCTGGTATTGACGTAGATGGTGATGTAATTGCTGCTGGTACAAACATTGAACTTTGTGCAACTGCAACTACTGCTGTTGGCGGAATTACGTTTGATACAGATTGTATGGACGTTGCTGCAGTTGAAGACCAGTTTACAAACGTTTCTGTTACTACTGGTTTTGACGGTGAAATCGATGTTACTAACATGCGTGAAACTTTCACTGGAGCGAATACATTAGAGGATACTCTAGTTATCTCACACACAACTGAAGATACTACTGGTTGGGCTAGCTATGTTGATCCAGGTATTGTTACATTAGTATTAAAAGGTGATTTTACTGACTTGACTGAATCTCAATTTACTTCTGGTGCAACGACAACAGACTTAAACGATGATGAGAATGAGTTAACGTTAACTTACCCTTCAACATTAACTACAGATACTATTACTTTCACTTCTGACGGTACAGGTTCTGGCGTTAGTTTAATCAAGCAATCTTTTGAACTTGATGCTAGCCAATCATACACTTGTGGTGCTGGTTGTTCTGGTGATGCAGATGTTGCTTCATTAGGTATGGGTACTGATGCTGGTGAGTGGACGCTTAACGGTGCAGATATTAACATTCCTTATATGCCATATGTTGATTTAGAACTTTCAAATTCTGAACGTGCAATTGGTCAAATTATTTATGTAACTAACCATGGTTCACAGTCAGGCGATATCTTTGTTACCGCAACTGCTGAAGATGGTACTGTTGTGTTAAATAATGTTCAAATCGATTCAATTGATGGTGGCGAAATGAGAAAAATCGCTCCATTAATCCGTGACGAATTATTAGCAGAAGATTTCACTGACGGTAAGCTATCAATCGACGTTACAGTTAATGCTGCTGATGAAGATATCACTGTTTATGCTGCTTACAAGCATAACACTGAAGCAGATCGTGGTGTAATTATCACTGACCAATATAAGAAGAATAATGACTAGTCATTAGCTACTATGTAAATAGTACTTATATTGAAAAACGAGGCACTTTGCCTCGTTTTTTTTGCCTAAAAAATGGTAAGCAATGGATTGTTTATAATTATATTATCTAGCACTTGATAAGGTATTTAGCTAATAAGTATTGCTATAATAGAACAAACTTAAAAGAATAAAATTTAAGTGAGATCACGAACAATATGTCACTTGTTACTACTATCAGAAACAATATTATTTTTAAATTTAATCACACAATGATATTTGTGTTGTTATTAATACTAACTTGTACTTCGTATTATGGCGCATTGAGTGTGCCATTGTATGTTGATGATTCTGTGGTTCTTCATCATGCTAAACTGCTTCAATGGCCAAACTCAATCATGGGATGGATTCAGGGTAGGTTTGTTGGTTTAGCGTCTTTTTCATTAAGCCAACCATTTTCCTTTAATCTTTTATCAATACACTTTTTCACCATCACTTTTCATTTAGCTAATGCTGTATTGATTTTTTATTTTGTAAAAAGTTTTTTTAATATTGAAATACAGGTTAACTCTCATAGGTCACTAAACTCAGTAACACAACCAGTCCCCTTAAAGTTTCAAAATGCACAAGCTGCCATTGTATCTTTTATTTGGTTATGTCACCCAATGAATAGCCAGGCGGTAGTATATATAAGTCAACGCTACACTGTAGTAGCGATGTTTTTTACTCTATTAACTATTATATTTTTTATAAGATTGTTAAAAGATAAAGAGCTAATAAAAAAAGTACAGTGGGCCGTTTTATGCTTGTTTAATTTTATTCTTGCCCTTGGAAGTAAGCAGTCAGTAATTTTTTTACCTTTATTTTTATACCTAATAAGTTTATATGTATTAGTGCAGTATAGAGGCAGATTAATACTGGTCGGAGGCGGAGCTTTAGCTTTAGCTGTTTTGTATTTGTACTTAAACCCTGCGCTTGTGTCTACTTTAGATGAACTTACACGGGAGACTATTACTTACTCACGACTCGATTATTTAGCTACACAGCTAAAAGTTACATTAACTTATTTTGGCTTGATGTTTTACCCTGAAGGTTTTCGCTTAGAATCAGATGTAAGCTTATTGAAGTTTTTTAGTGATGAGTTTTATCGTTATTTAACCATTCATATAGCGATTGTTAGTTTATTGGTTGTTTATGCCATGCGCTTTAAACAGCCACTAATATTGTTAACGTTAGCATTACTATATTTAGGCCTAGCCGTAGAATCAAGTTTTATACCTATTCAAGATTTGTATTTTGAGCATAGAATGTATTTACCATCATTGGCTATTATTTTTATTGTGGTTAATATATTGAGTACCGTTATAAAAGCTTTGCGCTTACCTGATTCCAGTTGCATTTTATTCAACGGGTTACTTATTGTTGTTTTAAGTTACACAACAAGTATTAGAGTGAAACAATGGCAAGAGCCACTATCGTTTTATCAGCGAGAGTTAGAAAAAAGCCCTGAAAGCACAAGAGCAATGAGTAGCTATGGGAAAGAACTTGCTAAGAATGGCAATAAAGATAAAGCTTTGGAATTAATTATTAAATCATATAACTTAGAACTTGAGCAGGGAATACTTCGTCAATCAAATATCGTCGGGTTACTTACCATTTTAATCGATGCTGGTTACTACCAAGATGCACTAAACTTAGGTAGGAGGGCTATTAACTACACCGAAAAGCGACCAAAACTTCAATCAATTGTTTATGCTCATTTAGCGTTAGTTTATTATAAAATGAATATTTGTGGATTCACTAAAGGTTGGTCGAAAAAAGCATTAAAATTAGATAAATCGAATGAGTTAGCTAAGCAATTAATTCGCCTTTGCCAATAAAATAGGTTTCAAAACATACGATAGTAAGTATAGGGCCCTAACATAGAGATTTATTATTACTTTTTATTAAACTAATGTTCGATTAGTACTCTTGATTCTGCTGTTAGCTCAAGTTAGAATTACCGCCTTAAAGGATTCTGGCACTGTAAATGTATAAGTTTGCATGGTCCAAGTCGAACTCGGAACTCAATAAACATGAAAACTATACTTGTTACAGGTGGAGCAGGCTTTATAGGCTCGGCCGTCATTAGACATATCATCAGTAATACATCTGATACCGTTATTAATTTAGACAAGCTGACTTATGCTGGAAATCTTGAGTCTTTAGCCTCAATCGAGAATGATGGACGTTATAACTTCGAACAAATCGACATATGTAATGCTAAAGAAGTCGCTCGAGTGTTAAAACAATATAAGCCTGATTCAATAATGCATTTAGCTGCAGAGAGTCATGTTGATCGTTCTATAGATGGCCCAGCAGCATTTATTGAAACTAATATTGTTGGTACTTATGTCTTACTCGATGCTGCCAAAAACTACTGGCAATCATTACCTGAAAAGAAAAAAGCTGTTTTTCGTTTTCACCATATCTCAACGGATGAAGTATATGGTGATTTAGAAGGTACAGATGATTTATTCACAGAAACCACATCTTATGAACCAAGTAGTCCTTATTCAGCTTCTAAGGCATCAAGTGATCATTTGGTTAGAGCGTGGCAGCGTACCTTTGGTTTACCAACCGTTATAACTAACTGCTCTAATAACTATGGACCATTTCATTTTCCAGAAAAGCTTATTCCTCTTGTGATTTTAAATGCACTAGATGGTAAAGAATTACCTGTTTATGGCGACGGTTTACAAATAAGAGATTGGTTGTATGTTGAAGATCATGCTAGGGCGCTTTATAAGGTTGCTACAGAAGGTAAAATAACTGAGACATATAATATCGGTGGGCATAATGAGAAAGCTAATATTGATGTTGTAAAAACTATTTGCTCAATTCTTGATGAATTAGTACCAAGTAAATATGAACACGCGGAAAAATATGCTGACCTAATAACTTATGTTAAAGATAGACCCGGACACGATGTTCGTTATGCCATAGATGCAAGTAAAATAGAACGCGAATTGGGTTGGATACCAGAAGAGTCTTTTGAAACAGGTATTAAAAAAACAGTTCAATGGTACTTAAGTAACGAAAAATGGTGGCAGTCAGTGCTAGACGGAAGTTACCAACGTGAGAGATTGGGTCAAAATTAATTCATAATTTATACTTTCTTTTTATTGTTAACCACTTTTGACAAGTTATTATTATGAACTTAAATCAAGCTATTTCTCTTATTCATACACAAGCTACGATGAAGCTAAAGTCTCAGGCGAACGCTTTAGTTTTAAGCTATTTATGGTGGGTTCTTGAGCCTTTATTGTTTGTAGCTCTTTTTTATTTTGTTTTTAAATATGTACTTTATCGCGGTGGCGATGATTTTTTTATCTTTTTAATGGTAGGGAAAATTCCATTTCTTTGGTTTTCAAAGGCTGTCAGCTCTGGTGCCAATAGCATTATTCAAAATAAAGGATTATTAGCACAAAGAGTCATACCTAAAATTATATTTCCTTTAGTTAATTGCCAAGAAGCATTCTATAAACAGTTATTCGCTTTTGCAATTTTACTAATTTTTTTAGTTTTTAATGGCTTTGCTAACCTCTTAAATTGGTGGCAATTAGTACCTTTAATACTATTGCAATACATTTTAATTATAGGTGTAGCTAGTTTTTTTTCGGTGTTTGTTACTTTTGCTACTGATTTTACAGTAATTATTAGCATGTTTATGATGGGGTTAATGTTTACTTCTGGTATTTTTTGGGATGTAAACTTAATACAAGATCAATCCTTGAAAGAATTACTATTAATATTAAACCCTTTAGCGGCCTTAATTGATGGATATAGACAAGTATTGATGTACGGAAACGATTTGACTGTAAAGTACATGTTATCTGTTTTAGTCTGGGGAGTTGTTAGTTTCTTTATTGGTGCCTATAGCTTGTCAAAATACAGTAATAGCTTAACTCGCAGGCTGTTTTCATGATTGATAATCTAATATCAGTGAAAAATGTCTCTTTAGAGTATAAATCTAGGATTGGTTTTTTTAAATCTTTTTCTCATAAAGCACTTAATGATATTTCTTTTGACATCAAAAGAGGCGAAGTATTCGGTGTTTTAGGTGGCAATGGTTCTGGTAAATCAACACTGTTACAAGTATTAGCTGGAATTTTGCAGCCTGATAATGGCAAGGTAATTGTAGATAGAAGAATAAGTCGATCTTTATTGTCTCTAGGGCTAGGCTTTAACCCTCAATTAACAGGTGAAGATAATGCACTTATAAGCTGTATGTTAAATGGCTATAGTAAAGAAAACGCAAAGGCTATATTAAAGAAAATAGAAGGGTTCTCTGAGCTAGGTCGTTTTTTTTATCAGCCAGTAAAAACTTATTCGGCCGGCATGAAAGCAAGGCTAGGGTTTTCTACTGCAGTAATTGCTCATGTTGATGTGTTATTGATAGATGAAGTGTTGAGCGTTGGTGATAATGCTTTCAAATTAAAAGCACAGCAAGCGCTTTTGGAAAAAATAAAAGGAGAGCAAACAGTTGTGTTTGTATCTCATAGTGATCAGCAAATAAAAAAAATATGTGACAGATGTATTTGGATAGATAATGGTGTTATCTCTGCATATGGAGATACTGATCAGGTAATGTCTGAATATTCAAATAAGCAACAATTTTAAAAATAAGGTTTAATATGAGTATTAGAAAAGGAATTATTCTAGCGGGTGGCTCAGGTACTCGTTTATATCCGCTAACTAAAGTGGTAAGTAAACAGTTAATGCCCGTGTATGATAAACCGATGATTTTTTATCCATTAGCAACGTTAATGCAATCAGGTATAAAAGACATTTTGGTTATATCTACACCTGAAGAAATTCACCGGTTTGAAAACCTACTTGGTAATGGGGAAAATTTTGGCGTACTTATATCATACGCAGTACAACCAAGCCCAGATGGACTAGCGCAAGCGTTTATAATCGCAGAAGATTTTTTAGCTGGTAGTTCAGCCGCATTGGTTTTAGGTGATAATATGTTTTACGGTCATGATTTAACTAAGTCATTACAAGCTGCAAATAATCAAACATCAGGGGGAACTGTGTTTGGTTATCATGTGGCGAACCCTTCGTCGTATGGAGTTGTAGAGTTTGACACATGCGGTAAAGCTATTTCGATAGAAGAAAAGCCAGCGCAACCTAAATCAAATTATGCAGTGCCTGGATTATACTTTTTCGATAAAAGAGTTGTTGAATTTGCTAAAAATGTTCAGCCATCAGAACGAGGCGAGCTAGAAATTACCGATATCATCGATCAATATCTAAAGACAGACGAGCTTCAAGTAGAAATTATGGGCCGTGGTACAGCATGGTTAGATACAGGTACCCATGATGATTTACTTGCTGCCGCTCAATTCATTGCGACTGTTGAAAAGCGTCAAGGATTGAAAGTCAATTGTCCTGAAGAAATAGCTTATAGAAACGGTTGGATTGACGATGAAAAACTTCGAGAAATAGCTGCACCATTGAGAAAAAGTGGTTATGGAGAATACTTGTTAAACCTTCTTCAAGAACGTGTATTTTAATTCTTTGCTTTTCTTCACTATAGGTGAAGCAATACTTTTTAGTAGATAGATATGAAAATTATAGAAACATCCATTCCAGACGTAAAACTGTTAGAGCCAGATGTATTTGGTGATGAACGTGGTTTCTTTATGGAAACTTTCCGTAAAGATTGGTTTCAAACAGAAGTGGCCAAAGTAGAGTTTGTTCAAGATAATCACTCAAAATCAACAAAAGGTATTCTAAGAGGTTTACATTATCAGCTTGAACAAACACAAGGGAAATTAGTACGAGTTATTAAAGGTGAAGTGTTTGATGTAGCTGTAGATCTGCGTAAAGACTCTCCTACTTTTGGTAAATGGGTGGGGGAGTATTTGAGTGCGGAAAACAAACGTCAATTATGGGTGCCACTAGGTTTTGCTCATGGTTTTTTAGTGACAAGTGATGAAGCAGAATTTGTTTATAAATGCACCGATTATTACCACCCTGAATCAGAAATTTCAATTGCTTATAATGATAAAGTAATTGCAATCGATTGGCCTTTAACGGGAACCAACAAACCTTCTTTATCACAAAAAGATCATGAAGGTTTGACTTTTGAGCAGGCACCAAAATTATGATTGTTGTGATAGGTAAGTCAGGACAATTGGCGAAAGAACTTGCCGATATATCAAATGAGGAGCAGCTTGTTTGTTTAGGCCGTAATGATATTGATATTACTTCAATGAGTTCCATTGAAGAGCAGCTCGGTAAGCATAAGCCCACTGCTGTTATCAATGCTTCAGCTTATACCGCTGTAGATAAGGCAGAAACAGAAAAAGAGCAAGCTTTCTTGATTAACCATAAAGCGGTTGAAAATTTAGCAAATTATTGTAAAACGAATAATGTGCATTTTGTCCATGTTTCAACAGATTATGTGTTTAAAGGGGATAAAGGCTCACCTTATTTGCCTAATGATACTATAGAGCCGCAAGGTGTGTATGGCGCAAGTAAAGCTGCTGGTGAGAGGGCAATTGCAGATATTTGTCCGAATATAAGTTGTATTATTAGAACATCTTGGGTTTATTCTCAATATGGTAATAACTTTGTGAAAACGATGTTAAAGCTAATGCAAGAGAAAGATGAACTAGGTATTATTTGTGATCAGATCGGCTCCCCAACTTGGGCTAAAGGTTTAGCTCATGCATGTGTCAATGCAGCTGAAAATAAAGTTGTTGGTATTCACCACTGGACAGATAGTGGAGTTGCTTCTTGGTATGACTTTGCTGTTGCTATTCAAGAAATAGGAATTGAACAAGGATTAGTAAAGAAAATAACTTATATTAAACCAATAATGAGTGAAGAATATATTACTGCTGCGAAGCGACCTTCATATAGCGTATTGAATAAATTAAGTAGTTATAAGTATTTTCAATCTGATGTTTTTCATTGGAAGTCTGAGCTCACTAAAATGATGAATAATCTTGCAGAATTAAAATATGAATAATTTGAGTGTTGCTAAATCTATAGAGTGAATGGAGAGGATTATGAGAATAGCATATTTTATTGTCGGAATGCATCGCTCAGGTACGTCTGCTATTTCAGGTGTTTTAAGTGAAATGGGGGTTGAGTTCGGACCTAATTTAATGGCAGCATCGAAAGATAACCCTAAAGGTTATTTCGAGAACAATAGAGTACAACAACTCAATGAAAAAATCTTAAATGAGTCCTATTATTCATGGTCTGATTATAACTTTTCTTTAGACAATATTTCTGAGGAATTAAAAGATAAATATATTCAAGAAGCAATGCAAATTATTAATGAGGAGTTTAGCAAATTTGAAACTTTTGCTGTTAAAGATCCACGCTTTTGCATTTTATTGCCTATATGGACATCGGCATTAGATAGTTTGGGAATTAGTGCTAAATTTATTTTGCCGTTTCGGAATCCTCTTGAGGTATCGGGCTCTCTTCTTAAAAGGAATAATTTTACAGAGGAAAAGTCATTACTTTTGTGGGCAACTTATTTTTTGTATTCAGAGTTTTACTCAAGAAACTATGAAAGGGTTTTTGTTAGCTTTGATGAGTTGATTTCATCTAGCAAAAAAGTACAAGATAGACTGTTGAGCTTTATAGGGAATTCTGAACATCCTGAAAAGCTTAAAAAGGGTTTTATTGAACCAGCTTTAAGACACCATAAAATGGATTTTGTCGATAAAGATGTTAATTACCCTTCTTTTCTAAGTATATGCTTTACAATTGTGAAAAGCAGGGCGTTTGAAGTAGAAAAATTTAATCTAGCTTTAAATTCTTTAAAAATGCATATGACATACTTTTTCAATAAAGAGCAACATGATTCTAATTATAAGATCTTTTTGGACAGAAAAAGGTATCAAGTCTTAAAGGATGATTTCTACAGTAAATGGCAAATGGAAAGTGCTGTAAAAGAGCACTACAAAGAAAAGTATTTAAAGATGGAAAATGGAATGAAAGATGAAGTGGAAGAGTTAAAAAAGCTCATTGTAAAACAAAGTAGTAACTTGCTAGCTTTACAAAAAAAGAAAGATGAAAATTTACTCTCTCTCTTTGCAGAGTCTAATGTAAATATTGCACAAATAACAGAACAAATATCTGATAAGAATAATGTAATAACTAAAGTACAAGGAGAGTTATCGGCTTTTAGTAATAAAATAGAAGAATTAACTCAATCACAGACTCGTAGTTTAGTCAGAAATGATATGTTAATTGAAAGTTTCGAACGTATAAATAAGAAGTATGATCAAAATGTTTCAATAAAAAATGAACGAGACGTTGAAAGTATAAGATTAAGTATTCGTTCGCTTGGCGATGAGCTAAAAACTATTCAGGAAGAAATAATACTATCAAAAGAACATTTTACGGTGTGCTCAAAAGGTAATCAGAATCAAGCTGATGAATTGAAAAAGTCACATAATGAACTCAAAAACTCGATAGATGAAAACCGCCGATATTTAAAGGATATTACAGCAAAACTGGTTGCTAAAAATGTAAAAGTAACAAATGATATTGAAGTGTTTAGAGCTAATGTTAGAAGATTTAATATTTTATATAGTAAAACGATAAAAAAAGTATTATCTAAATCTTTTTCAAGTTTTATAAAAAATGCTTTTAACCCTAGCCGATATGTTGACATAAACAATAAATTTAATCGAGTGCCTATTAATTTTATTGAACGATTTGACTCAAGTAAATACTTGGATATTAATTATGATGTAGCCGAAGCTATTGAACAAGGCGAGTTAAGCTGTGCTTTAGAACACTTTATACTTCATGGATACGAAGAAGTATTTTCTGGAAAGAGAAAGCTTCACTTTAAAATTCCATTTTATGAGGTTAAAACTGAAGACAAGGATATACAAAATAAATTTCTTGAATATAATAAATTTTTAGGAATGTGTTATGAAAACCTAGCAGACTCAAAAAAGATAAGTATAGTGAATACTTATGATGATGAAAAGCTCTTAGAACAATCCGCTACAGAGTCCCCTCAAGCTACTATAGATATAATTTTACCTGTCTATAATGCCTTAGAAGATGTTAAAAACTGTTTAAATTCATTATATGAGCATAAATCGCTAAATTTTAACTTAATTGTTATTGATGATTGTAGTGAAAAAGAAACACAATTGTATTTAGAAAGTGAATCAGTTAGCCGTGGATTTTATTTGCAAAGGAATGAAATTAATCTGAGATTTACAAAAACTGTAAATAAAGGATTCGAAAAGTCCAAAGGAGATTATATTGTTTTATTAAATAGCGACACAATAGTTACACCCCGTTGGATTGATAAAATAATGCAATGTTTTGCAAGTGACCCAAATATAGGCATCGTCGGTCCATTATCAAATGCCGCAAGTTGGCAAACTGTCCCTATTCAAAAGGATAAAGAAACCAATGATTGGTTAGTTAATAAAATTCCAAGTGGTTATACGATAAATGATATGGGGTTGTTAGTTGAAAAACTCTCTTCTTGCAGGTATCCAGTGGTTCCATCAGTTAATGGTTTTTGTTATGTAATTAAACGTGAGGTCATTGATTGTATAGGTGTTTTAGATGTCGAATACTTCCCGACTGGTTATGGTGAAGAGGATGATTTTTCAATAAGAGCTAGTAATGCTGGTTTTAAGAGTGCTATTGCTGATGATACCTACGTGTTTCATGCTAAGTCAAAGAGTTACACGCATGAGGTGCGTAAAGTGCTAACTAAGGGGGGGCGAAAGTCTCTTGATGCAAAGCATGGCGCAAAAAGAATTAAAAAATTAATTAGTGATTGGATTGAAGAAAAAGAGTTACCAATAATAGCGAAGCATATTGAGTCATATATGCATACCGCAACTAATAATAAAAAAGTTGTATATACTGCTGTTTTTGGTAATTACGACGAAGTAAGAAACCCTGAGTATGTGAATGAAGATTGGGATTATGTTTGCTTTACAGATAATTTAGACTTGAAGTCTGATGTATTTGAAATCAAGTACGTAAAAGCTATTTTTGAAAATCCAACAAAAAATGCTCGTTTGATTAAAGTCATGCCACACTTATTTTTGGTTAATTATGAGTATTCATTGTGGATTGACGGAAATATTAAACTAAGAGGTAGAAACATTGAGGAATTGGTTTCTAAGGGGTTTGCACACTCAATTGCTTTGCATAAGCACTCTGCTAGGGATTGTGTTTTTGAAGAAGGAAAAGCTTGCATTATTGGAAAGAAAGATACGGAAGCAAAAATACTAGCTCAACTAGAAAGTTATCGTCAGCAAGGGATGCCTGAGAAATTTGGAATGGTTGAAACAGCGGAGGTGTTTAGAAAACACGATGAACACTCTAAAAAATTAAATGAACTCTGGTGGAGTGAAATTGATAAACATACCATAAGGGATCAACTTGCTTTTAACTTTGTTTGTTGGAAAAATAACATCAATTTTTCTATTTTAGACGGAAGTGCTTGGCTTGATGGGTATTTTCAAATTTATAAACATGGTATTTCACTTTCAAGAAATACAGCTAAGGTCGCTATTGCTGTCTTTGACGACAATCAAGGTGAACTTTTAAATCGATTGAAAAGAATTAAACAATATACAGCAGGGCAGGCTTTTGATGTTATAGTGGTAGGGACATCCCCTTTTGAAGAAGATTTCGAACATTCGCTTAATGAACTGTTTCCTCATGCTTTAATCCACTCATTAGTTAACGAAAAACTTGATGCAAACCTTATTAATAAAGTAGTTAAAGTGTTCGATTATGATTATATCTGCTTTATGAATAGTGGTTTTGAGACCGTGAATTCTGATTGGCTATCGTCTTTAGTCTCAGGTATAGACAGCAATGAAAATGTAACTATAGCTTCACCTTTAACTTTAAATCCAGATTACTCCATTCAAACTTCAGGTTTAAAATTAAAGTTTAAGAAAGGAAAGCTTAACTCAATTGTTAAAATAAACAAGTACATTGGAGATAGCTACGTACATGCGATTCATAGTGATTGCTTTATCGTTGATACAAAAGAAGCGTGCTCGACAAAATTTAAAAAACACCCATTGCTGGAACAAACTCTTTCAGATTTCTCGTTGCGGCAGTTGATAAAAGGAAATAAAGTGAAAACTATTAGCGAAAGCCAAGTTATGTATACTTCGTATAAAGCCTCTCTTTTAGAGCTCGATGCAGTTATAAAGTGTTTCCAAAATGAAACTCCCGCAAGCTTTAGATTATAATAAAGGTGCCTCTATGAAACCGAATTTAACAGTGTTTGGAACATGCCGAGTTTATGAGCCTTGCAAATTATTAGAAGATGATAATTATTTAACTCTTAACAATAAAATGGTTTATGGGTACACGCATACAACTAAAGAGTTGCTACAAATGTTAAAGCTCTTGGATGATGATTTTGAATGTGAAGGGCTACTATTAGAGTTATTGATTAAAAACATAGAACACTTTGAGTACTCTAGAAATAAAAATTTTGAAGAGAGTGATTCAGTTATTATAGAGGTGAGCTCGATTAGATTATTCAGTGTAAATGGCATTTATCTGAGAAGTAATCTTTTATTTGCCTTTATAAAGTCATCTATTGCTGATTGTGAAATATTTTGGAAAGATTTAATTTCTCAAAGGTTAAGGTCTATAGGTGAATACACTCTAGTAAAAGAGTTATCACAAGAGGAACTTACGATTTTAGAGAATGTTAAATCAGAAATACAAACTAAAGAAAGTTTCTTATCTGATTTAGAGGAAATATACAAGTATATAAATATAAATCAAAAGGTTACTTTTGTGTCACACTTTGATATGAAAGTAAGAAACTCCGATGTAAGGGTTCCCGAAAGAGTGCTAATCAAAGAATGGCTATCGGAATTTTCTGATAAAGTGTACTCGACTTTTTTCAATCCTCGATTTCTACTTGAAGAATATGGATACGAAAAGGGATTACTTGACAATGCTCACTATACAAAAGAGTTTGAGAAAGAACTGTCAAAATTATATTTAGACCTCATACTTAACTAGGTAAGGTTAAGTATTTATTGCATTTATAAAATTAAAATTTAAGTGGTTTAAATATACAAGTTATTTAGGTTTATCTAAAAAGGTACGTATTAAGTGCATAATAAAGGCTGTAATAAAGGCTTTGTTCACAATGAAGCTCGGATATATAAGGGGTTGTATCTCCCTTTAAATCGAACAAACGAATCACTCTCAAATGACGTGGATTATATTCAGTCATCTATCGAACAGGTGAATTCGTTGAGTCACTTTTGCTCAATATCAAAAACTACTCGATTGTTAGATTTTGGTTGTGGGCAAGGGAGGCTTTCAAATGGATTCTTGGCCAGCAAAACTGAAATTGCTCGTTATATTGGAGTTGATACCAGCCTGGAGTCAATTAACTGGTGTGTTAACTGGATTGAAAAATATCACTCAAATTTTAAATTCCTTCATGTACCTGCTTATAACGCTCGTTATAACCCAGAAGAAAAGATGTATCAACCATTGCCGTTCGAGGAAAATACTTTCGATCTAGTGTTTTTAAATAGTGTTTTTTCGCATATGCTCACAGCTGATATAAGGTTTTATTTAGAACAGTTCAAAAGAGTGCTCTCTTCTGGGGGGTATGTTTATTTAACTGCGTTTATTGAGGATGATGTTCCACATGAAGAAGAGAACCCAGAAGGGTATTTAGGTAGAAAATCTAAAGGAGCTCTTCATAGAGTTAGATTTCAAAAAAATTACTTTTTATCTTTAGTTAGAGAGTTTGGTTTTACAGTTATTGAATTCAAACATCAATACATTACTAGAACATGCCAGTCTGTAGTTATCCTAAAAAGAAACTAATCAACAAAAAATTAGCCTATTATGAATTTACCTATAAATTTCATTCATATTCCTAAAACAGCAGGAACGAGTTTTAGGGTTGCACTTGAAAAAAAATATGGTTCCAAAAATATTCTTCGAGATTATACACCTAGAGCTGCTGAAACAAGTAAAAAAGTGAAAGAAATTATTTATTCTCATGACGATTTTTATGCTTTAAAGTTGCTTCTTTCGAGCCGGAATTTTGTAGCAATAGCAGGACATTACTTTGCTGAAAAATATTCCAAGATAATACCTGTATCAGAAATGGTTGCGTTCGTTAGAGAGCCTGTTTCTAGAATTATATCAGAGCATAATCACTTTATTCGGCATGCTGGTTATCAGAAAAGCCTTATTGAATTTGCTCAAGAAAAAATTAATATAAATAAACAGAGTCGCTACCTGCAAGGTATTCCTTATACAGCTATAGGGCTAGTTGGAGTAACAGAGTATTACAGTGAATCTATTAATTTATTTAATAAAATATATAAAAAAAACATCGTAGAATTTAGGGATAATCAAGGTCCAAATGGGCCCGGAAAGTCAATAGTTACTATTGATAATGATATAATCGATGAGATTAAAAGGCTTAATATAGATGATATTGTTTTGTATGAAAAATTAGTTGCCTTACATAAGCAAAGGATAAAATTTTTTAAAGCAAGACAAGATTTTACTTATGGTGGGTATAAAATTGTTGGTGGTAGAATTGAAGGCTGGGCATATCAAGCTAATAATAATAAAGCTCTTACGATCGAAATCTTTAAGAGTAAACTTAAAGTTTGTGAATTAACTTCAAATAAATATAATTTAGAGTTAGCTCAATTAGGTAGCCCAAGAAGTGGTTATATTGGCTTTTATTATAACTTGAAGAAAAGTGAGTATAAAGCAGAGTTTATATGTGTAGTTAAAGAAACAGGTCAAAGGTTATCACTTATATGACTTTAGATAAAATCAAAAGATGATCAAATTAGGAAATTAATTTTGAGTGAGTTATTAAATAAGAAAATTGCAGTGATTGGTTTAGGATATGTAGGCCTTCCCTTGGCTGTGGAGTTTGGTAAAAAGTATTGTACTGTAGGTTTTGACATTAATGCAGAAAGGATCAATGAGCTTAAACAGGGGATAGAACGTACTCTTGAAGTAGAAGCTAGTGAGTTGAAAGCGGCATCAAAGTTATTTTATTCTGATGATGTTAAAGATATTAAAAATTGTGACTATTATATAGTAACGGTCCCAACCCCAATAGATGAGCATAAGCAACCTGATTTATCACCATTAATTAAAGCGTCAGAATTTTTGGGAAGTGTTATTGGTGAGCATGCTACTGTCATCTATGAGTCAACCGTCTACCCTGGAGCTACTGAAGAGGTATGCGTTCCAATATTAGAGGAGTACTCGGGCTTAAAACTGAATCAAAGTTTTTACGTTGGTTACTCACCAGAAAGAATTAACCCAGGTGATAAAACCCATAGGTTGCCAAATATTAAAAAAATAACATCTGGTTCTACAGAAAAAGTAGCAGGGAATATTGACTTATTATATAACTCAATAATATTAGCTGGAACTTATAAAGCCTCTAGTATTAAAGTTGCTGAGGCGGCTAAAGTTATTGAAAATACACAGCGGGATATAAATATTGCTTTAATTAATGAGTTGTCAATTATTTTTGAACGCTTAGACATTGATACATTGGAAGTGCTAGAAGCCGCTGGCACTAAATGGAATTTTTTGCCCTTTAGACCAGGATTGGTTGGAGGGCATTGTATTGGAGTAGATCCTTATTACTTAACTCATAAAGCTGAAGCTGTAGGTTATCACCCTGAAATGATTTTAGCTGGTCGTCGAGTAAATGATGGTATGGGGAGCTATATAGTATCTCAACTTATTAAAGGGATGCTAATAAAAGGCATTCAAATTAAAGGATCTAAAGTATTATTAATGGGCTTTACTTTTAAAGAAAACTGTCCAGACTTGAGGAATACGAAAGTAATTGATATTTATAAAGAGTTGCTAGAGTATAATATTGATGTTTATGTTTACGATCCCCTATGCTCATGTAAAGAAGCAAATGATGAATATGGCATTACGATTACTAAGGAATTAAAAGTACAGTTTTATGATGCGGTTACTCTTGCAGTTGCTCACAATGAATTTATAGAAATGGGGGCGGAGGGTATTAAGTCGCTATGTAAAGATGAACATATAATTTATGATTTGAAGTCAATACTAAATAAAAACGATGTGGACATGCGTTTATAGGCTTTAAAGTTATTTGCTAGCATTCATATTAATAGTTAGTTTATTTAAGCGCACATTTTTTATTTTGTGCTTACATTTTTTGATATTTATCCTATACATTTTTTATGTAAGAGGTAGGTATAAACGGAATTAGGTAAAAATTATTACTAAGTCTAAATATACAAAGAACTCTATTTATGTGTTGATGGCATCCTATAATGGTGAGAAATATATCGAACAGCAAATTAAAAGCATTTTATTGCAGAAAAATATTGTTCCTTATCTGATTATCAGAGACGATGGTTCCTCTGACACAACAGTCAAAAAAATTAGTTTAATGAAAGAGCTTTTCAATAGTGAAAGAATTGAATTAATAGTTAATCGAACATCTTCTAAGGGGCATGTAAGAAACTTTTCGGCTTTGTGTCAGTTATCCAAGAGAAGTGAAGGGGAGTATTTTTGCTTTAGTGATCAAGATGATGTTTGGCTTGATAGCAAACTTGAAAAGCTAACAGAAAGGATGAAATTTATTGAAGATAAACATGGTAAAACTACCCCTATTTTAATACATTCTGATTTGACCGTTGTTGATGAGCGGCTAAATCTAATTTCACCATCATTTATTAACTTTCAGGGAATCCCTGATCCTACTACACATGAGTTTCCCACTTTTTGTTTACAAAATGTAGCAACAGGCTGCACAATGATGTTCAACAGAGCTTTATTGGACATATCGTCTCCAATCCCAGATACGGTTTTAGTTCACGATTGGTGGTTTGCTCAATGTGCTAAATTATTTGGAGTTTTGGAGTTTTATGATGAACCTTTAATTAAGTATCGACAGCATAGTCATAATTCGATCGGAGCCCTCAGTCATAAAGAGCAGAGGAGCTTTTTTAAGTCGCATATTTATAAAGCTTTTATTAATTACACCAATCATCTTGAAAGTGCCATTAAGCAAGCTGAAAGTTTGGTGAATCTAGCTGAGAATTCAAATGAAGTATCGTTTAGTGAGGAGTCGTATAAACATATATTAAAATTCTCCAAGCTAAAGGATGTGTCAGTAATCAACCGATATAGATATGCGAAAGACTATTTTAATGATAAAGGTATCTTAGAACGCTTATTTATGTGCTTGGCATTTATTCGTATTAAAAGAAGGTAAATAGTGTAGTGATTGGTGTTTTGGTAACGTAGAGCTTAGCAAACGCTATTTTTCTATAAGTATCGACAAAGGTTTGTTGGTAGATTTGTCCAACACCTTTTAAATTACCAACGTAGAAAGTACCTTGCGATCCAAGGTAGCCAGGGTGAGCTGTTTCAATTTCGCCACAAGCTTCATCATTATGCTTTTTCTTCTCAAGTGCCGCTACTTGCGCATCCGTAAGAATAAGCCCCTCATTTGCAAACTTGTCCTTTAAAGCTTTAAGGCGCTTTTTAAAGTTTTCCATATTATTGCGCAGCCAAATAGAACGAACTCCACTGCCAGAAACGAATACACCTTGCTTACGCAGTTCATTGCTTGTTCTATGCTGTCCGTGGGCTGCTTGTTCAATGGCGTACTCTAAAAGAGCTTTATCTGTTTCTTCATAAACGCGATGTTTGATATTTGGTGTTCGTCGATTTTTTTCTATTAAATCATCAATACCGCCTTCTTCGACCAACTCTTGATACCGATAAAATGTGTCTCGTGATACGCCCATGACTTTACAGGCTCTTGAGACATTGTTTAGTTCTTCAGCTAAGTTTTATAAACCCGCTTTGTGTTTAATGATTGGATTGTTAGTATGCAACATGAGAGTTACCTTTTTTGTTTAAATTAAAGGTTCGACACCTTTAATAAAAACGGGTAACTCTCAACTTTTCAAGGTGAGATATAAGATCTAATCGGAACTAATACACATCAAGTCTAGCAATCCTAAACTGTTAATCTGATGACTTGAGTTATACGATTTTAAGAGACTTGTTAAGTTACTTTTTGTAATTTAATAAGTATCTAACCAATCTTTAATCTTTAATCTTTAATATCTGCTTTTTGAGTTTTTTTATTTCCTTAGCTTGTTCGTCTGAGCGTGATATTAGCTCCTGTATCGCGGCCAATGAAATGCCGCTCAGATCAGATACTGATATCTTGTCATTAATAGAGCCATTTAGACCAAATTTATCATGGAACTCTTCCGCAATTGGTCCAATATGCTTAACATCATCATTATTTTTAATATAATTCCACTCTTGTATTTCGAGGTTAGAAATTTTAGATATAATTTCCGATTTGTCTATACTCTTAAAGTTTTCTTTAGAGTACTTACTTGATGTAATTGCTATTCCATTCGCATATATCTCTCCACCAACTCGTACTGTACCATTTTGTTCTAAAGTAAATTCTCTAAAATTATTCAACGGATTAGTTATATGGAAATCACCTTCGTGGTTAGAGATACTCCAAAGTTGGTTCTCTAATTCTGAATCTAAAATACTCGTGTTTTTAAATGATATGTAAGAGGAACCTTGATTCTCTAACTTTAATTGAAATGCCTGTGTGGTGGCGGGATTTGTATTCTTCAAAGATAAAGAAAAGTCACTACTATTAGCATTAGATGCAGCTGTTTGTACTTCTAACGTTGCACCTGGATTTGAAGTACCAACACCAATATTCCCATTAGCACTTATAGATAAACTATCCGTTGGTGCATGAGGTTTTATTCTAAAAGGTAAAGTACTACCATTGCTTGCATCACGAACAAAAAAATTGGTTTCATTACCTGCAACGTCCCATGTTTGTGCAGTAAATCCAGATGATCCATCTTGCTCTAAACGTAAAGTAGGAGAGTCGCCACTAACTAAGTGTAACTCAACAACAGGTGTTGCAGTACCAAAACCAATACGTCCACCATCATCAACATATAAACTGTTGCTTGGTGCGCTTGCTTCAATTGTAAATGGTGTTCTGCCACCGTCAATATCATCAATTGAGAATTTGTTGGCGCCACCATTTGATGAATCATTAAAGGTGATTTGCCAATCACGAGAAGGGAATGAGGCACTATTACTGGTGTCTTGTGCTTTTATACGTAAATTATTCTCTTTTAAACGTAAGGTATCAAAACCAAAACTTTCGCCATTTACACAATCTTGGCCGACACAAATACTACCATCGACAATTAAATCGTCGAGTATTTGTTGGTCTGCTGTCGCGGTAAAAGAAGATAATATACCGACTGACAATGCACTAAGTTTTGTTATATTTTTAATATTCATCATTAATACCTTTATTCAATTTCTTTAGAAGGGCGAGGGAAAGTTCCTTCTCGCGGTTCTTGAATATCTTGAGCAATGTCAATACCACCATAATGGTTAGTAAATTGGCCTGCTTGCACGTCTACGATGCTTAATTTACCAGTAGCACCTTCAGGACGACCATTGTTCATGTTACTTGTTACATCGGACAAGTATTTAACTGATTTTATTTCGTAATTGTATGAACCATTGTAAGGTAAAGATAAGTCCGAAATGCTTAACGAAGGGGAGTCACTTTCAAATTGATGGGAATAGCCGCCATCGCCTGAAACTGAAATAATATATTTATCATAAGTATCTTCGGTCAATAGGTTAATACTCTGGCTTGACTTGATTGCAGTCAATTTTCCTGCTTTAGCTTGTTTTAACTCGTATACATTTTGCTGAGCTAAGATAGGCGCTGAAGCCATCATTGTTAATAATATTATTGTTCTTTTCATGATTTAACCTTTAGCTAGTATTAGGTTGACCCTAATGATTTAATGATATACTTAACTATTACAAATTGTAACAAACCTAGCCGAAAATGGTAGATAATTATGAAAATAGCAAGTCATCATAAGTATAAATGCTCTTACTGATTGGCAATTGTGTCTTTTTAGGCGACAATGTCACTAAAATACATCAAGAAACCTTCACACAATGTCTTTGAAATACGCCTATTATTACACCCTCTTTTTTGTTGTTTGTTCTGTATTCACTTCAACTTTATCTATCGCGAATGATTCTCTAACCGATATTCTAAACGCAATAAATAAATTAGAAAGAAAGTCTGAGCCTAAGTGTTATGCAACAGCTTCTAGGTTAGAAGATTTTATGTTTGGCACTCCGTTAGATGATAACGCTCGTTTTACTAAAAATATCCTGCAAAAGCAGTTCATCGAACGTATTTGGCAAGGCTCATCTTTGTTAGCCACAAATGAACAAGAAGATGTGATTTTATCAAGCCATATCGATAAAGTTATTTCTGAATTTTTTAACAGTAAAGAAGAATCATCAGGACACTGGCTGCTTACCTTTAAAGAAGGTGAAAGCTTAATAATTCATAAAGATGACAAAAGACAATATGCTAGTATCGCTTACTCTTTGCGCGCTATTTTAGCTGTACAGCAAAATAATTTACTTGATTTTAATTCGACTCTTTTGCCCTTAAGTGAACTAGCGATTGAACGTTTAAAAGATGGTTTAGATTTTTTCACTCTAGCAGCGCTAAAAGTTGCTGATAACAAAGCTAAACTTGACAATGAAAGCATGATTTCAGTAGATAATATCGCATTAGTTTGGCAAACGTTAAGTGGTGTTGGTAGTCAGGAACAAAAAACACAGAAACAAAAAAACAACAAACACCAATATGAAAAAATAGAGCCTACCCTAGTTCAGCAAATGGCTGACAAGAAGCTTTCAGCTTATGCACAGTACAATAAGGTTAACAATCAATTATTCTTAAGAAACCTACAAGTTTATTTTGCTCGGGTTAGCTGGCCACAAAATAAGGCTGAGTCAACACAAATCATTAATACGTTTTCTGACTTGATGTCAGTGTTTTCAGGTGAACTTTATAAAGGTGCTCAGCAATTAGCTATGAGTAAAAATTTACGGGTTATTTCTGAGAAGTCTGTATATAGTTTTGCTAAAAAGGCGATCCCACACCGTGTTAATGAATATGAAGATGTATTATTTTTTCCAAACCTACTGAAAGACGAACAGATATATTTAGAGTCATATGATATGGATGCATTTAGGGATGCAGGCGTTCATTGGCAATATTTAACTCAGGCTATTTTATCCCCTAATTTTGATGTCTACATTGAACCAGACCCTTTTGCCGCGGAGCTTATTGTAGAAAACATTGCACAGTATGGCGTTTTACTGCTTAGAGTCGCAGGATATCAAGCGATAGCATTAGGTGATGACAGACTTAAGGAAGAACACTTGATGCTAGCGACCAAGTTAATTAAGGAAAGAGTGGTTAAGCATAGCAAGTATAAAGCTGAAAGTACGAAAGAAAGCCTTATTTTATCATCTGGGAGTACAGCTGTTATTCAAAACTCTACAGAAAAGGCTAGTTTTGTCGATAGCACTTCTGCTTCAGGGGTTGATTTTGAACATAAGTCATCAGATTGGTTGAATCGTCAATTAAGGTCTTTTATTAAAAAAGATGCAGCTACTGGCATTATAACTATTCCACCAGCATTTGGAGGTTCTGGTGTCGGAGTTGAAGACATTAATAATGATGGCTATTTAGATATATTGTTGCTTGGTGGTCGAGGTAATAAACTTTTTATTAATAACCAAGATGGTAAGTTTTTTGATAAAACAGCTCAGTATAATTTGCAGTGGAATAGAGCTGAAGATGGTCACCCTGGTGAAGTAAGACAACCTTTGATTGCTGATATAAATAATGACGGTTGGCAAGACATCATTATTACTTATGTCAATGATACTCATAGAGTATATAAAAATATTGACGGTATTAAATTTAAAGATGTAACGGTTATTTCAAAGTTAGGTGGTGAAGGTAAAGTTGGTGGGCCAGCGACACTTTTTGATTATGATAATGATGGTGATCTTGATTTATACATCACCTATTTTGGTAATTATTTACGTGGAGATTTACCAACGTTAAAAAGACGAAACAGCAACGGAGGCGCTAATCAATTATTTGAAAATAAAGGCGGTTTTATTTTTAAAAATGTCACGGCTAACTCTGGCTTAGATAATACTGGCTGGACGCAAGCAGTGGCACATACCGATATAAACAATGATGGACTACAAGATATCATCGTAGGAAATGATTTTGGCGTAAATGGTTATTACATTAATAATAAAAATGGACAATTTACTGAAATATCTTATCAGCTATCGACAGATAAGCCGTCTTATACCATGGGTATAGGGATAAGTGATTTAAACGCAGATTTAATGCCCGATTTTTATATATCTAACATTGTCACAATGAATAAGGATGAAACTTATATATTGCCTAACGAGGATACTAAACAAAAATTTAACGCAGAGAAGCTAGCATTTATGAAAGTCATTGAAGCTAATGATTTATTCTTATCGTCTATTAAAGACAATAAGCAAATATATGAAGTGAGTCATAATGTAGAGCGTGGTTATTCTTCAACGGGATGGTCGTGGGATGCAGATTTCTTTGATTACGATTTAGATGGTGATGATGATTTATATGTTTTAAACGGAATGAATGAATTTAATCTATACAGTAGTAAAAATCCTTACTATCGCGATAGCAATGACCAAATTAAGCAGGCTTACATGCCCGTTAGTGCCAAAGAAGAAAATGTATTTTTTGAAAACTCATCGGGTAAATTAAATAATGTTAGTAAAGGTAGTGGTTTAGCACTGCTAAGTAACTCGAGAAGTGCTAGCTATTTTGATAAAGACAATGATGGTGATTTAGATATTGTCATTAATAATTACCACGAAAGTGCTGTTTTATTTGAAAATCAGATTGCATCAAAAAACAGTAAATGGCTTAAAGTAAAACTAATTGGCGACCCTGAGAAAAGTGTCTCTTTAGATGCTATTGGCGCTAAGGTGATTGTTAGTTTACCTGATGGAAAAAAAATATGGCGTGAAGTAAGAAGTACTGATGGCTATTTGTCTGTACATCCCAAAGAACAGCATTTTGGCTTAGGTACAGCAACCTCAGTTGATTTAGAGGTTTATTGGCCAAATGGCAAAACTCAAGTGATTACTCAGGTATCTGCTAATCAAAAAGTAGAGATACGTTTATAGTTTAACAACGTTAAACATAAATGAGCGGTTTAATTGGTGCGCCTGTCAGGTTGTTTAGATAGATGTTTAGGTAGTTGTTTAGTATGCGTTTTAGCTTTTTTGTTCTCGTTTTTTTATCATCTCAGCTGTTTGCTGATGAATATCGATATCACTTACCGGTAAAGGGAAGTGTTGAACAAAAAGAGTTTGCCAAGTGGCAATTAGAATTAACCAAAAAATCAGCAATAATTGATGAATTGTTAAAAGATGCTAAGTTATCAACGCAGTCTACAAGATATTTGAATCGTTTAATATTTCAGGCCTCACCTTATTTATTGAGGCACGCAGTTAATCCTGTTAATTGGTTCGCTTGGCAAGAGCAGGCGTTATTAAAGGCTGCAAAAACAAATAAACTCATTTTTCTGTCGATAGGTTATTCTACTTGTCACTGGTGTCATGTCATGGAAAAGGAGAGTTTTGCCAATATAACTATTGCAGAAGTACTTAATGAAGCATTTATATCTATCAAAGTTGATCGAGAGTTAACCCCCGATATTGATCAATACTTCACCGAAGCTATAGAAATGGCAACGGGTAGTGCAGGTTGGCCAATTAACGCCATTTTGACACCAGCAGGTGATGTTATCTGGATTAATTCGTATTTAACCCCTGCTAACCTTTCAAAAACACTAAAAAGATTAGCTACTGTATGGCAAGCTAACCCTAAAGCAATTAATCAAGTAGCTAAAAACTTTACCAGTCAGTTAACCCCGCAAAAACGAATGTTAGATTTGGACTGGAGCATTGAAAAATCATTAGTTTTTGCACAGGAATTAAGCAGTCATTTAGACAATGACAACGGTGGGCTAAAAGGAGAAAGAAAGTTCCCTGATGCTGCGGCGCTTCAATTTTTACTCTATCAATATCAACTAAGTCCTTCTGTAAAACTTAAATCACAAATCGAATTTTTTTTAAATCAATTAGCTAAAGGTGGCTTAAGAGATCACTTACATGGCGGTTTTTATCGTTATGTTATCGACTCTACATGGCAGCAGCCTCATTTCGAAAAAATGTTATATAACCAAGCTTTACTAATTTCTGTGTTTAGTAAGGCCTATGAAATATTTGAAAATGAAAGTTATTTGCTGGTTGTAATAGATACTATTAACTTTGTTAACTCATGGTTTAAAGCAAATGATGGACTATTTTATAGCGCCATTGATGCTGATTATCAGGGGAAGGAAGGAAGATACTACTTATTTACTAAACAAGAGTTAATGGCAATTGAGCCTAGCCATAGAAGTAAATTTAAATGGTGTCAATATAATGTAACAGAGTTGCGCTTTCCTTGCTTATTACTCGACCAGTCAGATTTAACAGAAGCAAAGTTGTCACTATTGACCAATAAATATTCTATTAAGAAACCGCACATAGATAAAAAACATATTACCGCATGGAATGCCTTAATGGTGTCTGCTTTTCTGGACGCTTACAAAGCGTCAAATAACAAAGTATATTTAGCACAAGCAGAAGATCTCGCTTTAGCTATTTTAAAACAGAATCAGCAAAGTACGGGTGAGTTAATTCGATCAAGTTATTTAAACAACAGTGCTAATTCGGCAGTATTGACTGATTATGCTTATTTGGGGGAAGCATTATTTGAGCTTTATCAAGAGACTCGACAATCAAAATGGTATCAACTTTCCATCAAACTTTATAAACAGGGAAGTAAAAGTTTTGGAAAAAACTATAAAGATTTCAATTTATCTAACCACAATTTACTAAATGATGGTGAATTGATTTCAGGTCATACAGTATTAGCTTCATTAGGTCAAAAACTAAGGACATACGGAAAGCAATTAAATGGTGAACCACAACAGCAAATGGCGCAATTAAAGCAAGCATCGGCGAATAGCTCAGGCAGTTACTTTAGTACACATGAACTCTTTTTAAAAAATGAATATGGTGTTTTCAATAGTAAACAGTACTTTGCTCGAGGAATGGGTGAAGTAAGGATGCAAAAGGAAGGTAATACGGTAAATTTATTACTCAACTTAGAAGATGGTTGGCATATTAATTCAAACTCCCCTTTAGATAAGTATTTAATACCAACAGAGTTGACCGTAGGAGAAGGCTTGTATGTAAAAGTTAACTACCCTAGAGAAAAAGTCAAAAGCCTAGGGTTTAGTCAGTCTTTACTAAGCTTGTTTGAAGGACAATTTACTATTAATTTAGAATTGCCTCGTGATAATGCATTACCAGAAAAAGTTAAGCTGAGAGTGCAAGCGTGTAATGACAAATTATGCTTACTACCTGAAACTCTGAGCTTTATGGTTCCTACAGATGATACAAATAGCTAACATCGAGTATTGAACGTTTATTATTTTATTTAAATGAAAACTCGTTGAATAAATTTGCAACTTGCTCTTTGAATTTTACTCTGTTTTCTTTCGGTGTTTGGCCTTGAATGAGCAGGAATTTACCTTTTTGATAAGACAACACTTGATATACAAAGGTTGCTTTGTCATTGAGTGTGACATAGGAAGTCGATGCTAATGCAGGGATCTTATCAATTTTTATCATTTCAGACGTTAATATTTCTACATTCTTGTAATGTTGACCATTTTTTAAAAAGTGATCGGAAAGCTGCTTAATGTCTTCAATTTCTTGCTTTAATTTGCCATGGCTTACCACAACCGTTGTTTTACTTTCTACTTCATCTAAAGAGAGTAAAACAATAGAGTTTGCATAACGCTGTTTAATGATAAAATTAGGTGTACTCGTAAATCTAAAAGGCAAACCTGAGTAAATTCGCTGGCTTTTTTCTGTAACAACACTAAGAGACAATAAACTCGATTTAATGGCTGTTTTATAATGTTGAGACGAACCTTCAGGGTAACTTGCTTCAACTTGAATACTAGAAAGGTTATCACCAGCAACTAACCACAATTTTTCAAAATATACTCCTGCAATGTTTTGTCTCATTGTTATTAACGTGCATAAGGCGCCACTCACATTTATTTGTTCGAGATCAATTAACTGTAATTGATTTTTGAGTAAGTTTTCTTTGGTTAGGTTTGAAATATAGGCTTTATACGGTAATTCTTTTTCTGTAATTTTAATTCTTGAAAAGCTCTCAGGTTGAACAAACCCATAATGCTCAGGTGTTAATTTAAATCCTTGTGGAGGAGTTAAGGCGACTTCTAAGCCATTACTTACTTGAAAAATTTGTGGATTTGGCTCTTCATGTTTAAGAGGTTGAGTGCTACTACAAGCAGATAGAGTTAACAAAACGCACAAGGATATAAGAACTTTTTTTGAATAGAACATGCAATTCTCAGTTGAATTTCGCACCAAACGTTGATGTGGTTTCGTGTAAGAGGCGAATTTAAGTTTATTGATATTTATGAAGCGATAGGTTAACAAAATATTACAATTGCGTATAATGGTAATTATATAAAACTTATAAAAGAATAATAATTCATTATGATAAACCTTAAAAGCATAACCTCTTGCTATAGAGGGGCTATTATGGCGTCTTTTGCTCGTTTTGTTGCAGTGATGTTTGCTTGCTGCTTCAGTTTGTCAGCTAATGCCGCACCGCCATCTTTTTCTGCTACCTTTTCACCTGATAAAATTGGCGTTGGCAATGAAACGACTTTAATTTTTAGTATTATTAATAATGATTCAACTGGTATTAGAGATATTGCTTTTACTAATACTTTGCCTGCGGGAGTAATATTAGCTAACCCTGTAAACTTGGTTTCATCCTGTTCTAATGCCACTGTTGATGCAGTTGAAGGTGATGATGAAATAATATTCTCTGGAGCGTCGTTAACAGCAAATAGCCATTGTGCATTGTCTGTTTCAGTAACAAGTAATGTCGTTGGCACACACACTAACACTACAAGCGACTTAACTTCAGATCAGGGAAATAGTGGCTCTGCCACTGATGACTTGGTCGTCGATGCCGAATACCTAATGTTTGATATGTCTACATCGCCTAGTAGTATTGTACAAGGTGAAGTCTCAACATTAACTATTGATATAAATAATCCAAGTGCATCAGCTGCATCTTCTATTAGAAGTACGATTAATTTACCTAACGGTTTACAAGTTGCAGATGTAAGTAACTTAACGACTAATTGTAATGATACCCTTGGCACGACCGTAGCTGCAGAAACGACTATCGTGTTAAACGACGCTTACTTATTAGCAGGCGCTGGCTGTCAAATTACGGTTGATATTATGAGTACGGGAGCAATAGGCGAGTTAACTATTTCTTCTTCTATTGCGGGCTCAACTGGCTTTGTATTTGTTTCAAATTATGGTGTTGCTAGTACTAGTGTTGATGTAAGTCGAGCATTTGCTACTATGTCGTTTTCTCCAAACCCTGTTACCCCTGACTCCACAGCAACACTTAGTATTACACTTACCAATTATGAACGCTCATTTGATGCGACCAATGTAAGCTTTTCTAATGATCTCGATGCAACCTTAGCTGGTTTAGTCGCCACGGGTTTACCACTAACTAATGTATGTGGAACAGGTTCTGTATTAGCCGGTACAAGTACAATTACTCTTTCAGGAGGTACTATAAATGCAGGAAGCTCCTGTACTATCGAGGTACCAATATCAGTGCCATTAAGTGCTCCATTTGGAACCTATTTGAATACAACCAGTACTTTCACATATGATTTAAACGGCAGTACTGTGGCAAAAAATCCTGCTACTGGCTCTATAACCGTCACCAACGGTCCACAGCTGGCAATGGAGTTTCAGCAAGAGACATATGCTGCAGGAGAAGAGGTTTTTGTCGATTTTACCTTGACTAATATTGATACAGTTAATGCCGCGAGCAATATTTCATTTACTGCTAATGCAACAGAGTTTACTGCTGTAGAACTTGGCAATATAACTACTTTACCCGCTAATAATAGTTGTGGTGCTGGCTCTATTTTTGCAAGTAATTATGATGGAACTAATGAGTTGTTTACTGCAACAGATCTTGCCCTTGCTGTTGCGGGTCAATGTACGTTTAGTGTAGGAATAACATTACCAGCAGCATCTTCTTCTGGCGTTAAACTATTATCGACTTCTAATGTAAACTCAACGATAAGTGGCTCTTCTATTGTTACTGGCGGGGCCTCAGACACTATTTCTGTTGTTTCTGCACCCCAACTGACTATGTCTCTTGCCGATTTTTCATTAAAATCTGATGACTCAGCAGTGATTACTTTTAACCTATCTAATAATGATACGGTAAACAGCGCGACGGATATTAATTTCACTTTAGATTTAGATGGTGCACTTACTGGACTGTCTGCAACATTGTTACCTGTAGGTGATATTTGTGGGGCAGGTTCAACAATATCAGGAACAGGTTTTTTAAGTTTTGCATCGGGAAGCTTAGGCGCTAACTCAAGCTGTAATTTTGATGTAACGGTAACCTTACCAAGTAACTCTCCTTCAGGTTCTGTAACGCTAACTTCAAGTGTAATAAATGCTATAGTCGCTTCTAAAGCAACCACAAACATTGCTGCAAGTTCATCTTTTGAGGTTTCGACTCTAACTAGTTCAATGGTCTTCGTTGAAGATAACTCTGATGGCGATACTCTTGTTTTAGCCGGTGATACGGTTGATTTAACCTTTACTTTAACGAATACCGACCCCGTTCATAATATCAGCAACTTATTTTTTACGTTGAATTTATCTCAGGTTGTTTCTGGGCTATCAGTGAATACTTTGCCAGCAGATAATAGCTGTGGGACAGGTTCTTCAATGACGGGCACAAGCTTTTTAATATTGACAGGAGCAGGTATTGACGCAGGTTCGAGTTGTCAATTTACGGTAACGTTGGATGTAGGAGTCGGCGTTGAAGTAGGCACATATAACGCGCTATCTAGTACTATTACCTTTGATCAAAACTCTGCGACTATTACGAGTGAAGTAATGAATGCAAGTTTGACCGTCTCAATTGATGAAGATATTTTGTCAACCATATCATCGAGTGTAGCCCCTTTGACAAGTATTTCACCTATTCCATTTCAAATAGCTTTTTCAGAAGAGATTGAAGGGCTTGAAGTTTCAGATTTTTCTGTTGTAAATGGCACGGCGAATAATTTAGTCAAAGTTTCAGATAAGCTATTTACTTTTGACATTGTCTCTCCTACTGATGGTGCTACAACAACAGTGCAATTGTTAGCTGGAAACGTTAATGAATTAGGCGTGGGTACTCAGCAAAACATAGATTCTAATCTAGTTTCGGTGGAGTTTGATACAGCGGCATTACCTAGTGCAATAGTCAATGTACCTGCAAACACTAAGGTTAACTCTGGCCCTGCTACAGCAACTGTTACTTATATTAATGCGACAGAGCACTTTTTAACCAGTGATAAAGTTAATTTATATTTTACAGGAACTGCTAGCACACTAAACTTTGTTGATAACGAAACATCAAACTCAGATATTGTTGTGATTAATGGTGATACAGCAAACCCGACCATAACAATTTCCAACTTAACTGGTGATGGTGATCTCACTTTAGGAATTGATGCAGCAACAGCTAGAAACGCTCAAGGGCCGGTAGATCCAATTGCCAATAGCTCGGAAGCATTTAGTGTAGATAATACCGCTCCAACAGTGTCTATCTCAAGTGCAGCATCTAATCCTATTAATTCTTCATTTAATGTGCTCATTAACTTTACTGATACCTTAATTAATTCAATAGATACTGGAATAGTAGGTTTTGCTGTTGAGGATATCTCTTTAACAAATGCTACATTATCGAACTTTTCGGGAAGTAACGGTAGCTATAGTGCGACAGTCAACCCTATTAGTGACGGCGTTGTCGCTCTTGATATCAATGCAGGCATTGCTCAAGATGCACATGGTAATAATAATTTAGCAGCGACTAAATATGCGATAAGTTATGATACAAGCAAGCCTACTGTTTCGGTTTCTGCATCAGCGGCTGTTTATAATTCACCTTTTACAGCAAGTATTAACTTTAGTGACGATATGACTGGATTTGATCTAGTTGATCTAAATGCTGTTAATGCTAGTTTAAGCGCTTTTAGCGCCATTAGCGCTAGTGAGTACTCAGTGCTTGTAACACCTAGTGCAAACGGCAATATTAGTTTATCGATTGCAGAAAATGTAGCTCAAAATGCGATAGGAAACTTGAATCAGGCTTCAAATGTGTTATCGGTCTCGTATGATATTATTTCACCTGCTGCTGTGATTGCTTCATCACAGAGTGAAGTCAACGGTGCCTTTTCGGCAACCATTGATTTTACTGAAAGTGTAACCGGGTTTGATATTAATGATCTTACGGTAAGTAATGCGACGTTAAGTGCATTTACTTCGATATCGGCACAAGAGTATAGCGTTATAGTGACGCCGCAAGCTGCAGGTTCTGTAACCTTAGTAATTAATGCTAACGTAGCAACAGACATAGTAGGTAACGCTAACCTTACATCAAATACTTTATCAGTGACTTATGATAATAGTGCTCCAGGTGTTGTCATTTCTTCGTCGCAAAGTGAAGTCAACGGTGCCTTTTTGGCAACCATTGATTTTACTGAAAGTGTAACAGGGTTTGATATTAATGACCTTACGGTAACTAATGCTACGTTAACTACATTTACTTCAGTAACGGCGCAACAGTATACCGTATTGGTGACTCCTCAATCTTCTGGTAGTGCTAGCGTGTCAATTAATGCCGATGTTGCAATAGACGCTGTAGGTAACTTTAACCTTGCATCAAACGTCTTATCCGTGTCATATGATAATACTTCCCCCGAAGTAGTTATCTCTTCAGCAGAAAGTGCCGTTAATGGTGCTTTTTCTGCAACCATAGAATTTACTGAGGACGTCACAGGATTTGATGTTAATGACTTTATGGTAACTAATGCTGCGTTAAGTAAATTTACTTCAGTAACGGCGCAGCATTATACCGTATTGGTAACACCTCAAGCCTCTGGTAATGTTAGCTTGTCTATAAACGCCAATGTTGCATTAGATAAAGTAGGTAATTTAAATCTTGCATCAAATACTTTATCAGTGACTTACAATACTGATAAGCCAACGTTAGAGATCACATCGCCTGGTGCTAATGTGAATGCTGCATTTGTGGCAACCTTTACATTTAGTGAGCAGGTAACAGGGTTCGATGTCTCCGACGTTAACGCAACAAATGCAAGCTTAAGTCAGTTTGATGCCATTAGTGCTATAGAATACACTGTACTTGTAACCCCTATTGCTAGTGGTGAAGTGACCTTAGTTGTTTATGCTGGTGCCGCGCAAAATATGTTAGGTAACTTATCTCAAGCCTCTAATACGTTAACATTAACATATGATGCTTCAGCTCCAATTATTATTTCAACTACACCAATAGATAACGATAGTACTGTTGCTAATAATGTAGCGATTAGTTTTAATTTTAATAAAACTATTGAAGCTGTTTCGGGAAGTGAAAAACGTATTGAAGTACTTCATTCAAATACCTCAACAGTTGTAGCATCCTATGCCGCTTCAAGTGAAAATGTTTTAGTGCAAGGAAATACGGTTTCTCTAATAGATGAGTTACTATTAACTGCAGGTGAAAGTTATTACGTACTTATAGATTCAGGCGCTTTTGCAGACGAGTTAGGTAATTTATTTGCCGGCATTCAAAATGAGACTGAATTTAATTTTACGCTAGCTAATAGTGCTCCAATTGCTATGAATGATGATGTTGAAATGGATGAGGACACATCTATTAATATCGACGTTTTAGTTAATGATATTGATGAAGATGATAATTTAGACTCGTCAAGTATTACTATTGTTTCATTTCCTGAAAACGGTGTCGCTTCGATTGCTGATGGCAAAATAACTTATAAACCAACAAATGACTTTTTTGGTGTAGATAGCTTTAGCTATACAGTAAATGATGCATTAGGTATTAAATCAAATGAAGCAACAGTATCGCTTGTCATTTCTAATGTAAATGATCTGCCTGTGCTAACTAGTGAGACTAATTTAACTGTATTGCCTTTAGAGGTGTTCAGGTATCAATTAGTAGCAACAGATGTAGACCGTGATGCTGTTTCTTTTGACATAGTCAATTTACCCACCTGGATTAGTTTTGATGGAATAGACACTATAGAAGGTACTGCAACAAGCGAAGATATAGGTAAAGAGTTTACTTTATTAGTCACTATTACTGATGAAGTTGAAAAAGCTGTAGAATATGAATTGACTATTGCTGTTGGTACCTTAGATGAAACTCTATTAAAGTTAACTCAAACATCTACGGCCAATCTAGTGTTGGTTGGCGAAGAGGTAGAGTTTACTTATTCAATTGAAAATCAGGGACCTGATTTCGCTATACTGGATTCAGTCGCTATAGAGATCGATGGGACAAGTCACATTAGTGACACACCAGAGTCCTGTGTTCTTAATTCTGGAAATGATATTACTCGCTTAACTTGTTTTGAATCAGAACAGTTAGCTGCAGGTGACTCTCTTTCTATAGCTCTCAGCTTAACGCCAACTGATTTTGGTACAGGAGAAATAACGAGTAAAACAACAGTAAGTCAAATAACTACAGACACAATTATAACGGACAAAAAAGTTGTTGTTGTTGCACAAAGTATTAACGACAATGAAGGGCAATTGTTCTCACTAGGCTTTAAGGCTTCAGATCATGCGCTTGGTGACCTTGATAATGATGGACTAACAGATATTATTCTGGTTTCTTCAACGGAAGAAGATGCTCATCAAGTTCTGCTTAATAAAGGTGCCGGTCAATTTGAGCTTTCTCAATCGTTTGGAAATGGCCTTATTACTCAGGCATTAGCATTAAACGATATTAACAATGATGGCTTTTTAGATGTTGTTGCTGCTCACTCGCAAGAATTTGCTAGCGGATATTATTTAAATAATGGTTTTGGTCGTTATGATGAATTCATAGAGTTAGGTGTGTTTAATGCTTCAGGTGTTGTTACAGGCGATTTTAACTCTGATGGACTTGCTGATATTGTGTATAGTTTGATTGGAGGTTCTGGTAAAGAAATACTTCTTCAGCCTTTTACTCAGTTAGTTCCACTGCATAAAGTGAGTCAAACAAATGATATCAGTAATAGCAGTAATCAAAATAGCAATATTTTAATTGAGGATGTTCATTCTGTTGCTGTAGCATCAGGAGACTTTGATGGCGATGGTACTTTAGATTTAGCGTTTGCCGTTCAAGATGGTGCGTTAGAGCTTATGCTTAATGATGGTGCCGGCACCTTTACTAGGACGTATTTTAGTCAAGCTTGGAGTATATCGGCAATTGAAGTAGCAGATATTAATGCCGATGGCCTTGATGATATGCTTATTGTTAACACCGAAGGCACAAGTATTATTTTAGGTGGCTTCATAGAGCTTGAGCCCATTAAAATTTCTAATATTGTTGCTGATGATATTGCTGTAGCTGACATTGATAACGATGATGTTGTAGATATTTACTTGATCAATGAGTATGACTCTATCGTTAGTTATCGTTATTCTGACGGGGTGAAAAGTCGTAATAATGGAGTTATCGCGATAAACAGTAATAATTCTCTAAGTTTTGCTGATTTGGATAGTGATGGTGATTTAGACATTATTTTAACGAGCGATAGTGCTATCGGAAATAATGAAATAAGATTTAATCAAGGTAATGGTTTGTTTGGAGAGCAAACGGTAGATATTGAAATTGATATGTCTGCTCCTGAGCAAGTAACTGTCGACGATAGTTATCAAGTGTCCTTAACGCTTGCTAATATTGGTCTTGGAAATGCAGAACAAGTGCAACTCGAATATAGTCTTTCTAACGGTGAAGTTTTAGAAGTAGTAGATAATGTGTTAGGGTGTGAGGTGTTAATAAGTAGTGTTGCTTGTAGCGTGCCTACTATTGATGCTGGAGAAGTATTAACAATCGATTTATCAATTCATGCGACTACTTTGGGAGAAGACGAGCATAATGTAGTCGTTTCTGTTGTAAGTTTTGATGATAATCAGAATAATAACCATAGTGTAGCGTTAACTGTTGTTAATGACAAACCAGTAGTAACCCCCCCTAAGAAGAAGAGTGGTTCTATGTACATATTAATTATATTATTATTTATGATTGCATGGTCACGAAAGAAAACGATCTAAACTGCTTGAACTTCTTTAATAAAAGGCACTGATACAGTGCCTTTTTTGATTTTATGGGGACTTTTAAGTTATAGAGAAAATACCAACTTAGCATTTAGTTAAAGTTATTAAATATGTTAAGGAGACAATTGAAGAAAGAGGATGTTATTTAAGTTATGGAAAAAGTTCAGGTTACTTTTGCTATTCCTTATTATAAGAACGAAAGATTGTTAAAAAAAACAATTGAAAGTGTCTTTGCTCAAACTGTGGCAAATTGGCGGTTGGTTATTTCCCTTGATTCGCCACTTTCTGCTGATTTTTTACGCTACCTTTCTGAGGTTGATAACTCTCGTATTGAATTGACTAACAATGAGAGCAAAGGCATAAGCGGAAACTGGAATAATTGCATTGCCTCCTCAACCACTGAATATACAACAATATTGCATTCGGATGATGAATTAAATCAAGATTACCTATCTGTAATACTTAACCTAATAAAAGAAAAATCTGATTGTGCCCTTTATTTTACAGGAGCAGATATTATAGATATCAACTCTAACAAAAGGTTTTCTTTTGTTGACAGTGTAAAGGGGATTATTAGGCCAAATCATGGAAAGATTCAAGTGGCAGGCGATAAAGGCTTAGCTAGTTTATTGAAAGGTTGTTATATATTTTGCCCATCAATTTGTTATAAAACAGACATAATAAAAAAGTATCAATTTATGCCTCAATGGCAAATGGTACTTGATCTAGAGCTATACTCTCGGTTGTTGTTTAATGGTTATGCTTTTTATGGCTCTAATGAGAAAGCTTATCGATACAGAAGGCATGCCAATAATCAAACGGCTAAGTTAACAAAAGACTTTCAACGTTTTGATGAAGAGGTAAGGATCTATAGTGCCATCTCTAAACAGGCCAAAAAAGATAACTGGTCTATAACTGAAATGGTCGCTGAGAATAAAAGAATAATAAAACTACATCTGTTGTTTTTGTTCTGTAAATCAATGGCCCGTATGAGACTCAGAAGTGCCGTAACTATTATTAAATATTATTACCGTATCTTTTGGTAAATTATTATTAATATAACCTTGTGTGTCTTATTATAAATATATTAAAAGTAACTTTTGAATTGAGTTAATCATCTAGTAAGTTAATCCTCGAATTTAACAAGCAAACACCTTATAATTCATCAAATTTTTTAAGGTGTTTGTCTTTTGAGTGAAAGAGAAATTTGTATAGTAATGCCAGCAATGAATGAGGGAGCCACCATTTTTGATATGGTTTCATCTGTTGTAGCTTTAGGCTATCAAATAATTGTTGTAGATGATGCCAGCTCAGATAACACTGTTAAAGAAGCCAAGAGAGCCGGTGCAAAAGTGTTGTGCAATATTCAAAACTTAGGTGCTTGGAAGGCAACCCAAACAGGGCTTAGGTATGCTGAAAGCCTAGGTTTTCATATAGTTATTACTATGGATGCCGATGGACAACATGACCCTAAAAATATTCCGTTATTAGTAAGTCAATATGCAAAAGGTGCTGATGTGGTTATCGGGAATTGCACTGAGCGAGGAAGTCTTGGTAGACATGTTGCTTGGACGTTCTTTAAACGTTTAAACCGATTAAATGTTAGTGATATTACATCAGGGTTCAGACTATATAATGAGGTAGCATTAAGTTGCTTAAGTTCAAGGCAGGCCACTATGTTAGAATATCAGTGTATTGGTGTTTTAATTATGATGAGAAACTTGAAGTTAAATATTGTTGAAGCGTCAGTTCCTATGAACAAAAGAGAGAGTGGTATTTCACGAATATTTCATTCTTGGATGGCCGTTGGGTATTATTTGGCATATAGTAGCCTATTGTCATTTGCTAAAGCTTTCCCAACAAATAAAGATAAGTATAAAAATAGAGTAACAAGGTTTAAGAACATTGACTAATCCACAAATTGTTTCATCAGTTATAGCATTAACACTTGCTGTTATTATTTATTGGTTGGTCAGACGAGATCATTTAGCGCCTAGGCTAGCACTTCGCTGGGTATTCGTTGCTAGCATTGTTTTAATCTTAGGAACTTTTCCAGTTATTATTGATTGGATCGGTGTTGTGGTAGGTGTGGCGTATCCTCCTATAATCGCTGTTGTTGTGGGCTTAGGAGCACTGTTAATTAAAGTGCTTTTGCTTGATATTGAAAAAACCAAAGCAATGATAACGCAAGATAGAATAATTCAAAAATTGGCTATATTAGAGGCTGAACTCGAGTCATTTAAAAGCAAAGATGAAGAATCAAAAAAGCATTAGCTAAAAGCAATGTTGGTAAACCTACTAGAAAGTGGTCTTGTAAGTCATTTAACTTATATAGAGTTTTAAAAAAATACTTTATATATCAACCAATTGTTTGTCGTTTATATAGCTAGCAGATATTTCTTCCTTGTTATCTGTATTCAATGCTAAATAATCGTTTATCGCTTTTTGGTAACCTTTCATCACGTTAATGTATTGTTGTTGCTCTTCTTTTTTAATTATTATTTTAATTAGACTTGAAGCTTGTCTTGTTAAAGAAAAGCTTCCAGGAGATACGCTATTCTTGCCTGCAAGAGAGGCTTTTATATTATCTATATCAGAATTAAGAAAGCTTATGCCTGCAAAGGAGTATAGCGTTCTAAACTCCTGTTGGGGGTCTTTACAAACATCTTCGTATCTCACCACTTTTACCTGTGAATGATTATTCGAGTTCCTTAAGGTACTTTTTACAAAACCTTCAACCCAGCCTTGTAAGTAGCCCATTTGATAATCTAACCCTTGCTGTAAAATTTTAGGATTTTGACAAAGTATCTGTTCAAGGGTTTTAGGTGCAACTTTTCTAGATAGTACATCTTTAGGCTTCCACTTTAATGCTTGGTAACTTTTAAATATCGAAAAGGGGTGTCTTATTAAGTAAATAAGTACTGCAGGTATTGTTTGGTAATAAGGTATCAATAATGGGTTAACTTCTTTAATGACTAATTTTTTGTCATTTTCAGGCGAGAGCCATTGTTTGGGAAATGGTATAACTCCACTAGTAAAGTTTGGTTTACTGCTAAAAGCCATATCAAGGTAAGATTTATATATGCTCCAATCTTCGCAACTTAATTGATCAAATACCGATATCCTATTAGGTTTACTTAAAGTATAACTTGTTGTTGCAGGCTCTCGTAAGTATCGCACATTGTTACTTTGTCCCAAAATAGAGCCTATCCAGCTAGAACCACTTCGCGGCATAGATAGCAGTAATACAGGTGTAGAAGTTGAAGTAAATGAATGGTTTTTTAGAAAAAGCAATTTAGGAGATTGGATGTAAAGCTTTAACTTAAAAATATGCTTCTTCAAACTGAATGGAAGTATACCTATGAATTTACGTTTTAATTTTATCGACATTGAACTAAAGGAAAAACTATTTATATTAATTATTTTAATTCAATTGCTTTCTTTTAGATAGTAAAATGTCGCTCAAAAACTTCGGCCAAGTTAGCATTGCAATAGTCATCAACAGCATAAATGGTCGAGTTTCTTTGTATATGACTAAACTCAAGAAACTTGCGATCATATAGGATATAAGAGTTGACCAGGCCGCACCTATTCCTCCGTATTTGGGTATGAAAATGATATTTAATATCACATTACTGATAGCTCCAGCACCGTGACTTATTAAACTGAATTTATAGTTACTTTCAATGATTAACCATTTGCTAAGTATTGCTCTTTGAAAAATAAATAATGTTGCAAAAATGTGAATATTTAGTATGGCTGCGCTATTTTGATATGCTTTCCCATATATAAGTTCGATAATAGACGAGGAAAATAGGAAAGTTATTAGACTAATAAAAAAGGCTATCGCGATTAAAATACTGAGAATAGTTAACAATAGTTTTTTGAATTCTTTCTGTGAAATTTGTTTTATTTTTATGAGTTTTGGATTAAATGAGTTTGCGATTAAAATCGGAAACACATACCAGAACTCAGATAATTTTGCTGCTACAGCATAATGTGCAACTTCTTCTGGACCATAGTAACTTGCTAACATAACTTGATCTATTTTTAGGTAAAGAGCTGCAGCAACACCAGAAAATAATAACCATTTCCCTTTCCCGATTAAGTGAAATATGGTTCGTTTATTCAACGTTCTTACATCTTTATTAAAAGATGGTTGTTTGTGGGTGTAATATAAGAACATATAGCAAGCTGATATTGCGACAAAGTCTAGGCCATGAAGGATGATTAATACTTGTAAATTGGCCCCTTTAAGTATTGCTATTATTTTTAATAAATTTGTGATGAATAATATTGGTAACCTTACTCTTAAAGTAATTATTACTTTTTCTTTTGCAAGAAAGAAGTGTTCTACTAAATAAAACACCGTGAAGCTTTGTAAGGTAAGTAAGAATATAATATTGGTTAACTGCGCTTTGTTCTCAGTAATAATATATGCAACAAAGCCACCAATAATTATACTAAACAGCCCTCCAAGTCCCCTAAGTGCAAGTGCATTTAAAAATAGGTAATGACTTCTTTGAGGGTATAGCACAAAGTATTTTGTGACGACACTTGCTAAGCCCATCGTACATAAAGGTATAAATAGGGCTGAAAATGATGTGATATAAGCAAACTGGCCAAACAACTCAGGCCCAGCAATGCGAGCTATTAGTACACTGGTTAAGAATGCCATACCTAGCAGTATTACCTTTTCTACAATAAGTAACAGGCTGTTTTTGATGTTTACAGAATGTGACATTTTAAGGTGTGTTTTTAGTTATAAATAGGTATATTGCACTTAATATAACATGAAATTCGAATAGTTTTAGAATCAAAATCTCTGTATTTAATATGCAGTGATTTTCACTCATAAAACAGAAAAATAAAAAGTACTTTGTAATAGTACAATGATTTTTCCCTGTAAATATAGGATATAATCTTTATGCTTTAAGAACGATTTACTTATAGATAGAGTAGTGATTTTTAAGTTTCTAGTTAACAGCATTTAATGTAGAATACTCAATCTTTTTATAGGGCTATAGACGCATAACAAGTGCGCTATGTTTATTTTTGGGTTTCTAAGTTGAATATTTTGTTATTAACGAACATGGGGAGATGTGAAGAGTCACCCGCATCAGGTGAATTTGTTCGTCGACAGTTTTCTGCCATTCAAAATATTTCTTCTGATGAGCTAAATCTTCAATACTTTGAAATGCCTCCAGCGGCACTTGCAAAGAAATCTACATTTAAACGCTACGCGGTGTTCTTTTCTTCCTTTGTAAAAAAACACCTATTTTCTAGAACAAAGTATTCCGTACTTCATGTCCACTTTTTCTTCCCTACAATTTTATTGGCGATATCCTACAAATTATTTAGAAATCCAAAAGTAAAAATAGTAACAACTTTTCATGGTAATGATGTATATGCCTATAAACATTCACCTTGGTGGTATAAGTTGTGTCACTCGTTTGTCGAACACTCTATTTTTGTAACTGCAAGACTAAAACAAAATTTCTACAAGCAAGATATAAAGCACTCTATTTTATGTGCTGGTTTGTTGCCAATATTTAGCGTAGACGCGACTGTTAATAAAAAATATGATTACATCTTTGTTGGTACGTTAGATAAAAATAAAGGAGCGCTTCGTTTAAAAGAGTTTGCTCAAAAGCTACCTGAAGAAATGTCAATTGTCATTGTTGGTTCTGGGCCATATCAGGGTGATTTTAAAAAACTTTCTGAGCGAAACAACATTGTTTACCATTATTTTTGTGATGCGCAAAAGTTAGTTGGTTTATATCAACAGACAAAGTGGTTAGTAAACTTAAGCTTTAATGAATCATTTGGCTTAGTTATTTCTGAAGCAATGGCCTGTGGATTACCAGTGATAGCAACGAAAACTGATGGTTCGTTAAGTCAAATATCCCATCAAGAAAATGGCTTTATTCTAGAGCAAGGTGATTCATTAAGTGATCAACTGTTAAGTATCAATAAACAATGTACGACTGAGAAATACCGAACCCTCTCGATTAGAGCACAAAATAGCGTGGAAAAATTCCTTTTGCCGTATGTGGCAAAAGAAGTAAAAAAAATATACTTTGAGGTTACTCGTAAGTGAAAAATCACTCTGTAAAGCCTGTAGATATTGCAGGAATTCCTGTAAAACCTTTCAAATCATTCGAGCACGTACTTGAGTCTGTTTTTGATCAAGATGATGTAATTCCGGGGGCTGCAATTGCCATAAACCCAGAAAAAATACTACAAAGTTTAGAATCTGAAGAGGTTCGAAAAATCCTTCTTGATGCCACTATCCGATATGCCGACGGAATAGGGGTAGTAAAAGTGATGGAGAAAAAAACAGGAGAAAAACTTTCACGTATTGCTGGCGCGGAGTTGTGGTTGGAAATTATAAAGAAAGCCGCAAAGTCAAATACCTCAGTTTTTCTTTTAGGTAGTAAACCTGAAGTTATTGAGGCTTGCCAACAAAAGCTTGTAAGTGAAACTGGAGTAACGATTGCTGGTGTATCAGATGGGTATTTTAAAGATAAAGATAAGCTAATTAATACGATACAGCAAAGTAATGCAGGTATTGTTATTGTAGCACTTGGCTCTCCAAAACAAGAGCTATTTATTAAAGAGTGTATTAAAACTCACCCTAATGCTTTTTATATGGGAGTTGGTGGTAGTTTTGATGTTTATGTGGGAAATGTGAAACGTGCTCCACAATTTTGGATTAATTTAAATTTAGAATGGTTTTATCGGTTAATGTCTGAGCCTAAAAGATTTTTTAGGCAGCTAAGGTTATTTAAATTTGTATATTTGCATTTAACCAATAAGCTGTAATCATGTTAATTCGAAGAGAAGATTCAACATAATGAATTATATAAAAGAGTGTGCTTTTTCTTATGTACAATAAAACCATTGGCATTTATATGCCTACGCATAATCGTGTTGATTTATTAAAAAAAGCTGTAGAGTCAGTACTTGGACAGACCTATCAAAATTTTAAGCTTGTTATCGTTAACGATGGCTCTAGTGATGGGACGCAAGAGTATTTAGAGTTATTGAATGATGAACGTATTAGTTTTATTCAACATAATTCACCGATGGGAGCGTGCCGCTCTAGAAATGATGCAATTCGTTCACTTGATACAGAATTAATTACTGGCTTAGATGATGATGATATTTTTCTACCTAATCGATTAGAAGAATTGTTATCTGTTTATGATGAAAAATTCTCTTTTGTTTGTAGCGGTTACTTCTGGGATTATGGTGCTCATAAAAAAGCCTTATTTAAAGATAGCAGAGAAATATCGCTTTCAGATGCTTTCGATTTAAATCAATGCTCGAATCAAATTTTAGTTAACAGAGAAAGAGCATTAGCGGTTGGGGGGTTCGATGAAAGCCTACCAGCCTTGCAAGATCATGATTTATGGATCCGATTAATTGCTGAGTTTGGGACGGCATATCGTTTAGGTAAACCTTCTTACGTTGTTAATGATGATCGAAGTTTTGAAAGGATCTCTTCTAGAACGAATAAGCTGAATGCAATCGCTATATTTGAGAAAAAGCATGATGCGTTAATGAGTGATAGAAATAAAGAAAACTTTATTTTTTATAAACGAAAAGTGCAAGGTGATTCTTTTACTTTTTCTGAACTGATTAAATCAAGAGGGGATGGTTTATTAACATTAAAGTTTAGGCAATTTTTTTCTAAGAACTTTAAAAGCTTATCTTTAGCTAGGTTAAGTTATTTACGTACAGGGAGTTTTTTTTATAGTTTTCTTGAAATATGGAAAGGCTTATTTTCTCTAAAAGGGGGGATTTTTATTTTTGTTTGTATAATTATTTTCTCTATTTTAGTTCGTTAAAACTTAGTTTATATAGTTTAAAATTAAATAACTCAGTTACTACTGGGTATACTTCAAAGGGTTAAAAATGAATTCGGTTACTCCACGTTTATTGGTTGAATGGTTTATAAAGGATTTTTTTAAAATTGTTATCATTTCAGTTATATTTGCGGCTATAGCTGTGGCTTATGCTCTCAGTATACCTAATGTCTACACTTCTAGTTCCAAAGTGGCTTCAAACCTATCCGAATCGAAAGGCATGGGAGGGGCTCTTTCTAATCTTGGTGGTATTGCTTCTTTAGCTGGCCTCTCTATTGGTGGGGGAGGATTATCTCCTGAAGTCCTAAAAGAAATTGTTACGTCGGGAACATTCTTAGCTTCATTTATAAGAGAACAGAAAATTGAGCCAAATATAATGGCAGCGATAGATTATGATCCAGATAGTGATACTTATATTTATGATAAAAAAATATATAATGACCAAGACAAAGAGTGGGTGCGCAAGTATAAATTTCCTCAATCATTAGAACCAAGTGATACAGAGTTAGTTGAAAAATTTAAAGAAAATTTTAGAGTGAATTATGATAGAAAGACTAAGTTAATTAGTATGTCTTATACTTCCTTATCTCCAAGTCACTCGCAATCTATTTTAAGTGAATTGCTTCTTGCTTTTAATGAGTTTATGCGAAATAAAGACATATCAGATTCATCGTTAAGCATCAAATACTTAAACAAGCAACTTGAAACGGCTAAATATGATGAAGTTAAAATCGCTTTACAACAGATCATGGAAGAGCAATTAAAGAAATTAGCCTTAGCAAAAACACGTAAAGACTACGCATTTCGGTATATTGAATCACCTATGAGCGCAGATAAAAAAAGTGGGCCCAAACGAGCGATTATCTGTTTGGCTATAACACTGATTGGTACTTTTTTTAGCGTGGTTTTATGGTGGTCAATTCGTATTTTTCGCCTTTAACATAACATGAACTATAGCCTTACAGATAAAATTTTTAATGTGTTGTCTTTTTATCGCTTAATCTTAATTGCGTTCGTCTGCTGCTGTCTTTTTTTTATTGCTGTTTTAGTCAAATTATCTATACTGCCAAGTTTTATAGATGAGGCTATTTTATTTGGACTATTTATCTATGCAGTATACAAAAGTCAAAGTGATGAGGTAGTTAAATACGTTTTTTTGCTTTATCTATTTCTGTTTTTTTTGTATGCGCTTTTAAGCTACCAAGCCATAGCTAGTAGAGGGATAATTACTGTATTACTACAAATATTTATTCATTTGAAGTATATGTTGTTTTTTATCTTTTGTTGGGGAACTCTGGGACCAAAGAATAGTTTGACGTTTATAAAAGTTATTTTAACGATATCGGTAGTGTTTTTGCTAATCAACCTTTTAACTGGCGGGCTATTTAATACTCTTTTTGATACTAAAGTAAATCTTCGTGCGGGCAGTGCAAGACCTATAGGCATACAAGCAGATACTGGGAGCTTAGGGACTACTTTTGCATTAATAGGTTGCCTATTGGTTTCTGGGTTGAAGTCTAGCTCTAATAATATAAAAATAACTATTTTATTGGCGATGACGGTATTAATTTTAATTGCAAGCACAAGAACTGCATTAGTATTACTTCCTTTAGTTGTTCTTTGGTGGTTAAGGGATTCTATTAAATCTTTTTTTATTGCGAGTATCTTACTTGCATGTTCAGTTTTTTTTATTCAATCAAGTAAATACATGGACGAGATGATAAATATAACCATAGAAAATATAGAGTGGACATTGGAGGATCCTGTCGCTTCATCTTATATTCGAGGGATTATGATCTATTTTGCATTTGACCTTGCTGCTGATCGTTTTCCATTTGGTACGGGGGCTGGGACATATGGGACTGTAATGTCAGATAACAGCGCTGTTTATGCAGAAATTGGTTTACAAGATAGTAGGTATTTTATTGAGAAAGATGGCATCTATGACAGTAACTTTGCTAGTTTGTTAGGGGAGTTTGGCTTTATAGGATTATTTTTGTATTTGTTTATCTTTTATAGAGTTATAAATGCACCATTTCAGAATAGTCAACAGTGGGAATCTGAAGGTGAATTTAGGTTTGTACTTTTTTCTTTAGTTTTAGCTTATGGTGTAACTACTCCTATTTTTATGAATACTTATCCTGCATTTATTTTATCTTTAGTTATGGTTGCATCATTTCATTGTATTAATAATAACTCTGCCAGCGAAAATAAGTGATATTTCATAGTAAATATTTTTGTTATTTATCTATTATTTAAAAATTATAATGAAGAGTATCTAAATGCTACCAGCATTAGCCCGAGCACTTGAAAAAGTAAATATATTTCTCTTATCTTTTATAGTGGCAACTATATTAGGGGCACAGTCATTTGCTCAGTTTTCAATAATGTTTGCTTATGCATTAATTTGTTTTAGCTTAATAGAACTAGGAGGACAGCAGCTTTATACTTTTTTAAATAAAAATGAACTTACTATTACCCCTTTCTCTTTTAATTTATTAAAAAGTTGTGTTTTTGTTTTTGTTTTTATAGGGGCATTATTAACAGACTATCCTTTGCTTACGGGGATTCTGACGTTAAGTTATTATTTTGAATCTTTAAGTAATTCATATCGGTTTGCATTGTTTCATGAAAAAATGCACCAAGTAGAAGCGAAAAATTACTTAGCTGAGAGACTTATTACTTTTGTTTTCATCGGTATCCTTTATTTTGATTCAATCTTTTTTGGAAAAATTGAATTCTCTTTATTATTCATTTATGTATATCTTTGTGTTATTAAACTTATTTTTTTACTTATTAATAAAAAAGCTTTGAGTAAGAATTACCCTTTCTCTAAGGAGAAGATAAGTAAAGAATTCTGTATTTACTTTATGAAGCATGGAAAATACTTCATTATTTCTGCATTTGTTGCTGCCTTATTTATGCAGGTAGATATTTTTTTATTTAACTGGCTAAATGCCCCTAATGATGAGATTGCATTAATCTCAGCTATGTTAAGGTTAATAACAGCTACCTATTTTATAGCTACGGTATTTCAACAGTTTATATTACCTAGATTTAATTTAATAATTCAAGATACAGTACTATTTGAACTGTATGAAAGGTATATGAAGTATTTTGCTTTCTTTATAACTCTAACGCTCATATTATTAAGTGAGCTTTTTATCACGTTGTTTTTTGGAAACCTTTCCATGTCTTCATTATTGAGTGATTCAAAAGCTATAGTAATATTAATTTTAGTATACTCAAGATTTTGTAGAGAGCCTGTTTCTTTATATTTAGGTCAGAAGGGACAAAATAAACTTAAAATAAAAATTTTTTCACTGATTTTGCCTTTGAAAATTTTAGCTGTAGCAATTGCATATAAAATGTTTGGCTTTTCTTTGGCCATTTTAGTGCTTGTTATTGCTGATATCACAGTATATTTATCTTTCAGAGCTTTAACAATGTTCAAGTTGATAGAGTTTTCATACATTCTTGGATTATTTATATTAACTTGTTCTTCTTATTTAGTAGTACATTTAGCTTTACCAGTTCAGTTAGCTTTGGCACTTGTTACTATAATTTTATCTTTTTACTATTTTACTAAGGTTACTAAACCTGGGGTTTTATTTAAATGAAGTTAGAGAAAAATAAAAAAATTCTTTTTGTTAGGCATTTTGGTGTAATTAGTAATTTAGGTGATAAGTTAATATCAAAAGCCACTGAAGAATACTTATTACGTTTAAGTGAAAAAGAAGACTTTGAATATAAAACTGCTGCATTTGTGCCTTATACAAAGTTTGGGAAGTTTAATCTTTCAAATATGATTAAAGGCTTTTTTTACAGTCTCAAACAAGCATGCGGGGTAAATCGTATAGTAATTATAGGTGGTAATCTTGTAATTCCTAATAATACGAAATTTTCTCTTTGCTTTTTCTTCTATTTTTTAATATCTAAAGTGTTTAAGGTTAAACTCTCAGCGTTTGGCATTGGTGTTAGCGAATCTAAAGGAAAAGATACATGGAGAACTCGGCTATATCAGATAGCTATTTCTTCATGTGACTATATAAGTGTTAGAGATGAACATAGTTTGTTCGCTACTAGAAAGCTTTTAGGTAAAAATAAGCCCTCAATATCATTAACCCATGATTGCGCATTTTTATTTAATGACTCTTATTATGAAAAACATGTTAGCTCAGGGGCTGTTGCAATAATACCTGTAAACTATTTTTCAGCAACATGTAATGAAAACGTAATCACTTTAACTGAAAAGGAATATCAAGAGTTTCATATTGAATTGATTAAAGCTGTTTTAGCTACTGGCAAGCGGCCATTTGTCTTATGTACAGATAAAACTGACGAACAGTTTGCACAACTAATCGCTAAAAGTTTTGACTTACAAGTAATTACGCCTGAAACCGTTGATGAGCTATTTAGCTTATTGAAAGGGGTTGATGTGATAGGTGCTCGTATGCACGGAATAATTGCATCATTATTAACTGGATGTAAGGTTGTGGGTTTGAATTGGCAATACAAGGTAAAGTCACTATCTCAAAAAGAACAATTAGGTTTCTCTTGTATTAATTATGAAATGCAAAACATCCAGCAAATCTTGATTCAACTAAATACTTTAAAGTCAAAAAGTATAGGAAATGGTATCAAAGACACATATCAGCATTTAAATGAAGACTTAGAGAAACTTGTTAAACTATAAAGATAATACAACTCTAAAGAACTTTTTATTTCTCAATTAATTTTCACGAGTCAAATATTATTAGGTCTCCTTAAATAAAAGTTATGATTTATTTTTGTAATAGTCACAATATGAGCGGAAAAATCATATCAACGAATTTTTATTATTTATTGAAGATAAGAATGTTACTATTGATTTTTCAACTATTGAAGCGCCAACCATAAATATAGCGTTGTAGCTTTAAGTCTTATTTTTCGGGTTTTAATTAATGAAAATAGCGGTTGTGGGCACTGGGTATGTAGGCCTTTCTAATGCAGTATTATTAGCGCAGCATAATGATGTGGTTGCGCTTGATGTGCTGTCGGAGCGGATAGAGTTAATTAATAAGCGAACATCTCCTTTTTCAGATAAAGAAATTGAGCATTTTTTAGAAAATGAGCCCTTGAAATTATCTGCGACTACAAGTCCTGAAAAAGCTTATCAAGAAGCTGATTACATTATTATTGCCACGCCAACAGATTATGATGCAGAAACAAATTACTTTAATACCTCTTCAGTTGAATCTGTAATACAAGATGTTATTAATATAAACCCTCAAGCGACTATTATTATCAAATCTACTGTGCCCGTTGGCTTTACACAACGCATTAAGCAGCAGTTCAACCATGAAAGAATAATATTTTCTCCTGAGTTTTTAAGAGAAGGTCATGCGTTGTATGACAATTTGTACCCCTCTAGGATTATTGTGGGGGAAAAATCAGAGCAGGCAGAGGTATTCGCTGAATTATTAAAGCAAGGCGCTGTTAAGGAAAATATAGAGGTGTTATTTACTGATTCAACCGAAGCTGAAGCGGTGAAATTATTCTCTAATACCTATTTAGCTATGCGCATTTCTTATTTTAATGAGCTTGATAGTTACGCAGAAACTCATGGATTAGATTCAAAGCAAATCATAAAAGGGGTAGGTTTAGACCCTCGTATTGGTAACCATTATAACAACCCTTCATTTGGCTATGGGGGCTATTGTTTGCCTAAAGATACCAAGCAGTTGCTTGCTAATTATCAAGATGTTCCTAATAACTTAATTACAGCTATAGTTGATGCGAATGTCACTAGAAAAGATTTTATTGCCGATTCAATAATTAAGAAAAAGCCGAGAACGGTGGGCATTTACCGCCTAATAATGAAAGCAGGCTCTGATAATTTTAGAGATTCATCTATTCAAGGAATAATGAAGCGGATAAAAGCACAAGGCATTAATGTTGTTGTTTATGAGCCTGCTCTAGAAGATAAACAATTCTTGAATTCTGATGTTTTAGTTAATTTGTCTGAGTTTAAGAGTATTAGTGATATCATTGTTTCAAATCGTATGACTGATGAATTAATTGATGTCACTAATAAAGTATATACTCGAGATTTGTTTGGTCATGATTCATAAACAAATCACTAAAGTAGTAAATAAGTAAAATATGAAACAGATGCTAACTAAAGCGGTTATTCCTGTTGCGGGGCTTGGAACTCGGATGTTACCTGCAACTAAAGCCATACCAAAAGAAATGTTACCGATTGTTGATAAACCACTTATTCAGTATATTGTTGCAGAATGTGTTGCAGCAGGTATTACCGAAATTGTATTAGTAACACATTCCTCTAAAAATGCTATTGAAAATCATTTTGATAAGTCATTTGAGTTAGAAACCACGCTTGAAAAACGAGTGAAAAGACAGCTGCTTGATGAAATACAAGCTATTTGCCCTAAAAATGTCACCATAATGCATGTAAGACAAGGCGAAACGAAAGGGTTGGGGCATGCAGTATTAAAAGCTAGGCCATTAATCGGAGAGAACCCCTTTGTTGTTGTGTTACCTGATGTATTAATTGATGATGCTGCAGCAAACCTAAAAACTGAAAACCTTGCCGCGATGATCAAGCGGTTTGATAAGTTAGAAGTTAGTCAAATAATGGTGGAACCTGTACCCAAAGAGTTTGTAAGTAACTATGGTGTTGTCGATTGTGATGGTAAAGCGTTATTAGCAAATGAGTCTTCAGTAATGAAAGGAATAGTTGAAAAACCGGAGTTAGATGAAGCACCTTCAAACTTGGCTGTAGTTGGTCGATATGTACTTTCTAAGAATATCTGGGATCTTCTTGAATTCACCCCCCCTGGCGCAGATAATGAAATACAGTTAACTGATGCTATTGCAAGCTTAATGAAATTAGAGCAGGTAGAAGCGTTTCACATGTCTGGTATGTCTCACGATTGTGGTTCTAAGTTAGGATATATGAAAGCCAATGTAGAATATGCGTTAAGGCATGAGGGTATTTCGAAAGAATTTAAAAGTTACCTGACTAAGTTAATAAAGGAATTTTAATGGACTCTTTAGAACAAATGTCGAAGGAACAACAGCAAAGAAATCAAAGTATAGTTGAACTTTTTGACGACTCGGCAAGAGCTGATGATTTCTCTATTAAAGCTGCAGGTGTTCTTCTTGATTATTCAAAACAAAACATAAATCGTGGCGAATTAAAGGGGTTATTAAATTGGGCTAAAAAGAGCAACTTGACTACAAAAATTAGCGGTATGTTTTCAGGTGATAAAATTAATAATACAGAGCAACGCTCTGTATTACATACGATTTTAAGGGCACCGATTTCCGTTCAAAAGGAAGTGTTAGGTGATAGTACAATCGAAATAGAAAATACAGCACAAAAAGTATCGTCTATTGTTGATAATGTTTGCCAAGGAAAATATAAAAGCTATGTAGGTAAATCATTTACCGACGTTTTGGCTATTGGTATTGGTGGTTCATACTATGGCTTAAAGGTCGCTTTAAGCGCTTTGTCTCGATATAACTCATCTAGTTTAAAGGTTCATTTGCTCGCAAATGTGGACGGAGATGCAATTGAAAATAAGTTAGAAAAGCTCGATGCTGAAACTACTTTGGTTATTGTCATTTCAAAAACGTTCACTACCCAAGAAACATTGTTAAATGCACAAGTGGTTAAAGAGTGGATGCTGCAGAGGTTAAAGTCACCCAAAGCAATATATCAACAATGGCTTGCAGTTAGTTCAAATATCGAAAAAGCTAAAAAGTTTGGCATTAATCCTAATAATATACTCCCTATGTGGGACTGGGTTGGAGGACGATTTTCTATTTGGTCTGCCGTTGGCCTTCCTCTTGCTTTAGCGATAGGTAATGATAACTTTCGCTTGTTTAAAGAGGGAGCCTATCAAATGGATTTACACTTTCAGCATGCTGATTTTGATGAAAATATGCCAATACTATTAGCTTTGTTAGGAATCTGGAACCGCAATGTTTTAAACTACCCGGGTTTGGCGATATTGCCTTATGCTCATTCTCTAAGAGCCTTTCCGGCATATTTACAGCAAATTGATATGGAAAGTAACGGTAAGTCTGTTTCTAGTGGAGGTCAAAAAATTTCTTGGGCAACAGCTCCTATTATTTTTGGTCAAGAAGGGACTAATGGTCAACATGCTTTTATGCAGTTAATGCACCAGAGTACTGATATTATCCCAACAGATTTTATTGTCTCTTTACAAGGAGCGACAAGTTATAAAGAGAATCATGAAGTACTTTTAGCGAATTGTTTTGCTCAAAGTGAGGCATTAATGACTGGGAAATCAGTAATGGAAGTTGTTACAGAACTTGCTTCTAGTGATGATATTGCATTAGCCCCACATAAAGAAATGAAAGGTAATACGCCAAGTAATACTATAGCGTTAGAGTCGGTTTCACCCAGTAGTATTGGCGCTTTATTTGTTCTCTATGAACATAAGGTTTTTGTACAAGGAGCGTTGTGGCAGCTTAATTCTTTTGATCAGTGGGGAGTTGAGTTAGGTAAAAAACTAAGTTCTCAAGTATTATCGTTAATGGACAATAATCAGTCAGACAAAGATAAAGTTTCTGCATCTACTCTTAATTTAGTAAATGCCTACCTTGAATCGTCTAAACAATAGTTTAAACCAATCAAATAATTAACTGTTGTTGGTAAAATTAATTATCATGCACTAGCTTCCTTGCTAGTGTTGACTTGGAGTAGCATTAAAGATAGTTGTAAATTGCTTTTTTGCAATGCTATTGATAAATTTTTAATAACAGCTTTTACTTAACGTTCTATTGCGCTTTTAATGTCTCACCATTTATTTTAATACTTTCATCAGACATCAAATAAACATATAACGGCATAATTTCTTCAGGTGCAGGTAGTGCGTCTTTATCTTCTGCTGGGTATGCTGTTGATCTCATTGCTGTTCTTGTTGCTCCTGGGTTAATAGCATTGGTGCGTAAGTTTGAGTTTTCATACTCATCTGCTATGACTTCCATCATGCCTTCTGTGGCAAATTTAGAAAAGCTGTACGGTCCCCAGTAAGCTCTACCTTTTTGTCCTACGCCAGATGAGGTAAATACTAAAGAAGCTTTTTCTGCTAGTTGCAAAGTAGGGATAAGCGCCTGAGAAATAAGTAGTTGTGCTTTAACATTTACATTCATTACGTCATCAAATATTTGCTCATGAATTTGAGTGAAAGGTGAGAGTTCACCTAACATAGAAGCGTTAAGTAATGCGCCATCTAATTTACCAAATTGCTGTGCGATTGTTGTAGACATATCGATATAATTCTGCTTTGTTGCGCCTTTCATATCCAAAGGGATAATAGCAGGTTCATCTCCGCCAGCGTTTACTATTTCATCGTATACCGCTTCAAGTTTACTTACTGTTTTTCCGAGTAGAATAACCGTTGCACCGAGTCGCGCATAAGTAATCGCAGCGGCTTTACCTATACCAGTACCAGCACCTGTTACCAATATGGTTTTGTTTTTTAAGCAGTCAGTTTTTATTTCATGGTTATACATGTTGTTCTCATCGAATTATTGCGTTTGTTCAATAGCAACTATTCTACGCAACTCAATGTTATAAAACGAGGAAAATTCTCTTTTAAATTTTTTAGAGCCATGTAAACAAGGTGTTAAATGTTTATTTATATAAAGAATTAACTAAATTAAACTGAAAAATAAAAAAATAGCTAGCACATTAAGAGATCTTGCGTTAAGTTTAACTGGTCTAACTAGTTTGTTTTGATGCTATCATTAAAACAACCATAACTAAAATAAACGTCGTATTACCAAGTAAAAGTGTTTTATGGCAGCTAGTTCAAAGGTTAATATAAAAAACAAGGTACTTATTTAATTGACAGTAAATAATAAGTATTACTAAAAATAAATTTAGGCATTGGGGAATTATAATGAAAAAGTTAGCTCTAAGTCTTGCTATTGTTAGTGCACTCTCATTGAGTGGTTGCGGTAGCGAGACCATTGAAGATGTTAAGAAAAATGTAGAAGAAAATGGTACACCAATTGTGGCAACGTCGCGTGTAGTTTTCGATCCTGCTAATGGTGTTATATCAATACCAAATGATTTACTTTTTAGTGGTAGTCAAGATGGTACATTAAATACGCCAGTGGAAGATCCAACTGATGTGTCAGATCCTGCAGTTGCAATAAGTGGTCTAGACGGTTGGTCAACAACCAATGCTTTTTCCATTAGCTTTGAATATCCTTCAGGTGCTTCTTTAAATGCTTTATCTGCGTCAGCCCCAGGCTCTGTTCGTATTTTTGAAACATTAATGGGTGGTGATAGCTCTGATGATACCTGTAAACAAGTTACTAGAGGTTTAGCATGTAAAGTGGTAGTTGAACTTGCTTTTGGTGTTGATTATGTAACTAAGGCATCAGGGAGTAATTTAACTATTGTTCCAATTAAACCTTTAAAAGCTAAAACCTCTTATGTAGTTGTTTTAACTAATGCTCTTAAAGATACTAATGATAAGCCGCTTGCAGGCTCTTCAACATATCAAGTTGTTAGAGAGGATATTAATGAAAAACCGTTGGGTAGCGAAAGCCAATTAATGTTACAAGGCATAGTTAACAGCTATGAAAATGCTGTGACTTCAGCCGGTGTTGAAAAAGACAGTATAATTTACACCATGGCTATGACAACTCAGTCGACAGTTGATGTGTTATATACGGCTAAATCTTTATTGGCAGCTCCATTGGCACAAGGTGGATTACCACCAGTGATTTCAATGAGTGATACAGGAATATCGGTAGCTCAAGCTTTTGCAATGCAAGGCATTATGTTACCACCTAACTTAGATGCGCTTTATTCAACAGCTAATTTATTAGCGGGTAGTGTTTCCTTGCCATATTATTCTGGCATCCCATCTATGGCCAATCCTATGGCACCAGTCAATGAACGCTGGAAAGGTTTATGTGATTCAGGCGCAATGTTAGCCGGATTAGCAGCGGCAAATCCAGGCGCTATTCCTGAAGGGCCTCTTTCTCAGTCTGATGGTGTATGTATGGCAGTTTCAGCAGCAGCAGAGCTTCCTGCTCCAGGTCTTCGTGATTTAAGCTCTGTTATGGCATTAGATGTTGAGCGTAACTTAACTAAGTATAGCCCTGTGCCAGCGCCAACTATGCCTAGTGATATGCCTTGGATTAAACATCCGGGGACTTTAGATGTTCAAATGACAACGCCTGATATTTCACCGGTAACTGACGCGGTAAGAGCAAGCTATGGTTTACCACCACTAACTGCAATGCCAGCAAGTGGTTGGCCAACGGTTATTTTACAACATGGTATAACCTCTAAAAAAGAAGACATGTTAGCCATTACTGGTATTTTATCTACTTTTGGCTTTGCAACTATTGCTATTGATCACCCTTTGCATGGTAGCCGAGGTTTTGATTTAAATGCTGATGGCACTGATGATATTAATGCATCAACGGTTTCTGCAACGCATTACATGAATTTAGCAAGCTTATTAACTACACGTGATAACCTTCGTCAATCTACGATTGATATGCTAGGTCTGCGTCTTGGTTTAGCAACGTTACCTATTATTGATAATAGTAATGTTCATTTCTTAGGTCATTCATTGGGTGCAATTACAGGTATTAATTTTGTTACCTTAGCTAATACACCAATGAATGAATTGATTGATGGCTTATTTGCTATTAAAACAAACTCTTTGGCAATGCCTGGTACGATGTTGGCTAATTTCTTAATGGAGTCAGGCTCGTTCGGTAATGTTATTAAGTCAAGTTTAGCTTATGCCCAGTCTCCTGAATTCAAAGCAATGTTAGATGCAATGTATCCACTTGATGAGAATGGCAATAGCACTGCTACTGAAAGTGAAAAGGTTATGGCCTATTTAACATTCTACAATGCTTTGTCTGATGAACAGCAAGCAGGTTTAAATGGCGTTTTTGCTGAATTTACTTTTGCAGCACAAACAGTAACTGATTCAGGTGACCCTGCTAACTACGCTCCGATTATGAGTACCTTGGCTACACCAACACATTTAATTGAAGTCGTAGGTAATGGTGTTACAGATTGTTCAGATATTTTAATGACTGATAACTGTTCAGACCAAGTTATTCCTAATACTGTTTCAACAACGTTATTTGGTGGTACTGAAGGTGCTATTAAACTACTCGGTTTACCTAGTGTTGGCTCTACTACTCCAGGCTCTGGTGCAGTAAGGTTTACTTATGGTCATCATAGTTCGATTTTAAGTCCAAACCCGCAACCGTCTGCACCTGATGCAATGAAAACAGCTGCTGCGACACAAGAAATGCAAGGGCAAGTTGTTGGTTTCTTTGCTACCATGGGGCAATTGATTAACGTAACTAACACTGACGTTGTTCAGCCGTAAACGTTAATTTTTCCAATATTTTAAAACCCTCGTTTGAGGGTTTTTTTATGTTTGAAAGATAAGGGGGTTCCTAAGTTGCAGTTAAATGGCTTTAGTTTGGAATTGATATTTTATACTCATATCCCCATATAGAATTGGTATCTAATGATCTCAGGAGAGTACGTTTGGAATTTTTATATGAATATGGCTTGTTTCTAGCCAAGACAATTACCTTTGTATTAGCGGTAATAGCATTAATTGCGGTTGCGGCTGCCTCAGCCATAAAGCAAAAACACAAAAGAGGTGAGTTAGAAATTACTGACTTGTCTGAACATTATGAAGAAGTAGAGCAAGAAGTTATTCATGCACTACTTAGTAAAGAAGAGTTAAAAGCGAAAGAGAAGCAAGATAAAAAGGCCGAAAAACAAAAAGCCAAAGAAGCTAAAAAATCAGCCGAAAATGGTAAGAGTGACATGTCGAAGCCACACCTTTTTGTGGTTGAGTTCACAGGAAGCATTGATGCCAAAGAGGTTTCTTCATTAAGGGAAGAAATTTCAGCCATTTTATCTGTAGCAAAAGAAGATGATGAAGTTTTTGTTCGTTTAGAAAGTGGTGGCGGGTTAGTACATGGTTACGGTTTAGCTTCATCACAGCTTGATAGAATTAAGCAACATAATATTCCTTTAACTATCGCTGTAGATAAAGTCGCTGCAAGTGGTGGTTATATGATGGCATGTGTTGCTGATAAGATAATTTCAGCACCATTTGCAATACTTGGCTCAATAGGCGTGATTGCACAAGTGCCTAATTTCAATAAATTACTTAAAAAGCATGACGTTGATTTTGAACAATTCACCGCTGGCGAATTTAAGCGCACCGTGACTATGTTTGGTGAAAATACAGATAAAGGGCGTGAAAAATTTATTGAAGAATTAGAAGAAACGCATGTTTTATTTAAAGACTTTGTTAGTGAACATCGTCCGAGTTTAGATGTTAGCGCTGTAGCTACAGGCGAGCATTGGTTTGGTACTAAAGCGCTTGAGTTAGGTTTAGTAGATGATATTTCAACAAGCGATGATTACTTACAACGTAAAAATAAAACGCATAAAGTCGTTGGCATTAAATATGAAGTAAAAAAAGGCTTAGCGGAAAAATTCTCTAAAGCTGCTTCTATGTCAGTTGAGGCATGCCTTGGAAAGTTATTTCAGAAGAATAAAGTACTGCCAGGTTAAGTAGTTTAACCTCACAATGAACTTACCACGACTAATGTTTTGGCGTGGTAAGTTCATTCTTTATAAGTAAAGCCTCTACAACTAAAGCAACTTATTAGTTGCCTTGCTCATCTTTTAAATGATGAAAATCAATATCTTCAATAGCCTGTCCTGCTTTTTCATCTAAATACATTGCTTCATCAAACTGCTGTTCACTCTTTGCAACAATAATACTTACCATGCTATCGCCAGTGACGTTAACCGCGGTTCTTGTCATATCAAGTAAACGATCTACCCCAATGATTAAGGCAATGCCTTCAACCGGCAATCCAACTTGTTCTAAAACCATGGCAAGCATAATTAAACCGACACCGGGAACACCTGCCGTGCCGATTGAAGCCAATGTTGCCGTAAGTACTACGGTAATATAATCAGCTAAGGTTAAATCTTGACTAAACACTTGCGCAATAAATACTGTGGCAACGCCCTGCATAATCGCTGTGCCATCCATATTAATGGTAGCCCCTAGCGGAACAGTGAAAGAAGCAATAGAGTTTTTTACTCCCATTTTACGCGTGGCAGTTTCTAAGGTCACAGGAATCGTGGCATTTGAACTAGCGGTTGAGAAGGCAAAAATTGCAGCATCACGCATTTTCTTAATAAAAATTAAAGGGTTTAATCCCGTCAGTAGTTTTAAGATAATAGGGTAGGTTAATGTGGCATGTAATAATAAAACAAAAAAGACAACGAAAAAGTAAACGATTAAATTACCAAACGTCTCGAGTGACACTGTTGTGAATAATGTAGCGAGTAATGCGAAGACTCCATAAGGTGCAATATTCATCAAAATGGCAACTAAGCGCATAATTACTTCACTTAAGTCTTCAAACAAGCTTGCTATTCTTTCACCTGCTTTTCCTGAAAGAGCAATAGCTACTCCAAAAAGTAAAGCAAAGACGATAACTTGTAACATATTACCTTGAGCAAATGATGCGAAAGGGTTTGTCGGGAACATTTGAATAATAACTTGGGCAAGAGAGGGGGCTTCTCTGCCAGTAAAGCTACTACTGGTCGGCATGTTAACACCTTCGCCTGGAGAGACCATTAGTGCAATAAAAATAGCAAAACTAATAGCAATAGCTGTTGTAGCTAAATAAAGAGCGATAGCTTTACCCCCAATTCTGCCTAGCTTGCTTGTGTCTTTTAATGAACAGACCCCACAAACAAGAGAAACAAAAACAAGCGGAACTACTAGCATTCTCAAACTTGCCATAAATATTTGCCCTACAACTTCTAAAAAGCCGTCTACAAATAAGTTACGTAAAGAAATATCAAAAAAGTACAAATTCAGTACTTTATCGGTACCGCTTGGCATTAGCCATTGAAGAAAACTGCCGAGTAAAATACCTGAAATCATCCCTATCACTATTCGGCCGGTTAGGCTTGTCTTCTTCGGGGCATCAATTATGGGCGAGGTTTCGTTTGTAGTCATAAATACTTCTATTGTTGATTAAAGTTATAGTAAATGCGTATAAAGCTAGATTTACATGAGAAATTCTTTGCTATAGGTTAACAACATTTAAAAGGCTTAAAAACTTTTTTATCTCTCTAAATTCCATACATTATTAATTTAACTAGGTTAACTAACTAAACAAATACACTTTTTTTGCAATAATTTTACTTTAAGCAGTACCTTTTTGTTATTTATCGGTTAATATGGTTAATTATGAACAAAGAAAAACAAAATAGGGATGCTTTATGCAGTTACTTCGACGTTTAAGTTTTACGATGCTCCTCATGTCTTTAATGACATTAGTGGCATGTGGTGGTGGGGGAGGAGATCTCTCTGGCGGCGGGGATAATGGGGGTGGTGGAACTGATCCAGAACCTATTGTTATATCGCTAGATATTTCCAATACAAATGTTACAGGCCAAGCACCTGTTAAAGTAACGGCAACCTTAACAAAAGGTAGTGATGTTGTTCCTAACACAGCTGTTGTTTTTACTTTAGATACAACAGAACCAGGTATTGGCGCATTTTCGCCTAGCTCAGGAACAGCTTTAACCAATGCAGAGGGGGTTGCAGAAATAACACTAACTGCCGGTAATGTTCGTGGTGCGGGCAGTATTATTGCAACTGCTTCAACAGGTGAAGCCGCTACCATTGGGTTTAGTACTCAAGGCGATGATATTGGCGTAGTAGGTGATATTAATATCTCTGTTAGTTTAGTTGATACAGATGGGAACCCAACAGATACAATTACTTCTTCTAAACCCGGTAAGGTTATTGCTGAAGTCAATGGTATAAGTACTCCACTTATTGTGACTTTTGTTACTACTGTTGGTGAAATACCAATCGCTACCGCTATTACAAATAGTGATAATCAAGCAAGTGTAGATATTTTAGCTGGTGGTAGTTTAGGTGCTGGTTCGGTTACTGCGTCAATTGAAAGTGGTGAAACTGGGCAGGTATTATTAATTGTTGGTTCTTCAACAGTTACTATGGGTAGTGGCGAGCCGTTTGTAGAAGGTAAAGCAGGTATTAGTTTAGAGCAAATCTCGGCTGGTGGTACTACGGTTGTTACTGTAAATATAGTTGACGATCAAGGGGCTTTATTTACAGAGCCAGTTGACGTTAATTTCTCTTCTAGTTGTGCAAGTTTAAACACACCTTCAGCAGAACTGAATTCACCAATTACCACGTCAAATGGTATAGCAACAAGCACATACCTTGCTAAAGGCTGCGTAGGGGATGACCCTATTAATGTTACTGCAAATGCTGGAGGTATTAATTTATCAGCGACAACCAGTGTTAATGTTTTGCCCGCTAACGTCGGCAGTATCGAGTTTGTTTCAGCGTCACCTGAGAATATTTCTATTGTAGGTACAGGTAGCTTAGGCGGTTCAGAGAGCTCAGTAGTTAAGTTTAGAGTTTTAGACACAAACTCTAACCCAGTAAATAACCAAGTGGTTAATTTTTCATTAAATAGTAATCTTGGTGGCATTCAATTAATACCTGATAGTGCAACTACTAACAATTTAGGTATTGTCCAAACAGTCATAAATGCAGGTACAGTAGCGACCAGTGTTAGAGTGCAAGCGGTAATTGATAACGGTAATATTCCTCAAATAGCATCGCAATCAAGCGTTCTGGTAGTTTCTACCGGTATTCCAGATCAAGATAGTTTTAGTTTGTCTGCATCAGTTTTAAACCCTGAAGGTTGGAATATTGATGGTACTGAAGTTGAGGTAACAGCGCGTTTAGCAGATGCATTTAATAACCCTGTACCAAATGGGACCGCGGTAAGTTTTACTACAGAAGGTGGTTCAATTGAACCTTCATGCATAACTACTAATGGTGCTTGTACCGTTACTTGGCGCAGTCAATTCCCACGTCCAGAAGGTCATGTGTTAGGTGATGCGAACAATCCACTTCATCCACCTGAAGTTAATAACACTATGGGGCAAAAGTACGGTGGTCGTGCAACTATCATTGCTACAGCTATTGGTGAAGAATCATTTCCAGACTTAAATGGTAACGCTCGTTTTGATGCAAGTGAAATGGCTGCATTTTTAGGTACTGATATAAGTGGTAATAAGTACGACTTAAAAGAAGCTTTTGTTGATCATAATGAAGATGGTTTTTATAATCCTGATGCAACTGATAATGCATTAGCGCCAATTGACCCTAATAATGCAAATAGTGGTGCATTAGAAGAGTTTTTTGATTTTAATGTTGATGGCGGTTTTACTCAAAATGATAGTAAGTATAATGGTGTACTTTGTTCTATACCTGCTCATGATGGTTGTTCAGCCGATGCTAAATCATTAAATGTTAGACGTTCGTTGACATTAGTGATGTCTGGTTCTAATGCTCGTGTTTGTACGTCATCTGCTTATGATAACTCGGGTTCAGATGTTACCTTCATTCGTGTTGATAAGGGCTTAACTAACAGTTATTTAACTTTAACGCTACCTGTGAACTCGACTCGTATTGCTCCAAGTAGCGATGCTTTAGTGATAGCGCGCAGTAATTCACTATGTCATGCAGAAGTACTTGAGGTTACTTATGATTTTGATGATGATAACGATCCAAACACGCCTGATATACAAACTACCGCAGAAGTTATTAATAATAACTTTGATAACACCCTTTACATTAAAGGGGAGAACTCTAGACCGGTTACTATCATTATTTCTGATCTACATAATCAGCCTATGCCAGCAGGAACAGAAGTTAAGTTTACAGCTACAGCAGGCTCGGTAGTTGGACCAAGTACGTTTGTTTGGCCAAGTGATAATCACAATGGTGGTGCTGCTTTTGGTGTAACTGTAAAAGGCGAAAAAGAGCCTAAAGCTGGTAACTTAGTTGTTGAGATAACAACCCCAGGTGAACTAACAACCATATACAGTAATATTGGTATAGATATTCAGTAGTGTTGTTGAATTGTAGTTTGAAATAAAAATGGCTCCATAAGGAGTCATGCCGCTCAGTTAAACAAAAGATCGGTTGACCGATCATAATGATCATGCAAAATCCATTATCAGTTTTCTGATAATGGATTTT
>NZ_QXIO01000014.1 GCF_003545765.1 Colwellia sp. RSH04
ATTAACCCAGTAGCGATGGACGAAGGTTTACGCTTCGCGATTCGTGAAGGTGGTCGTACTGTTGGTGCTGGTGTTGTTTCAGCAATTTTAGATTAATTTGCAGCTAACTTTGTTTTAGCATCGTTGTTGGTACTCATTGACTAGCGTCAACTCTGTGCCAACGCCTTGCTAAACCTTCAGTTAACTAACAAATTAATACTAAAATAATAGTATTATAAAGAAGGTCGTTTCCTAGTGTTAGGGACGGCCTTTTTTGATCTCTGTAGGTAAATAATCGGTGACAGCTATAGCTATGAAAGCTGTGTGCCTTATAGAGAAAATTATCTTATTCATGGGTGAATAAGTAAGTATATAGGGATATATTTATAGCAATTTTGCGGAATAATGGCCGCAATAGCTTCATACACTGAACGGAATGATAATTATGTATTGGCAACCAACACTGACTTGGCAAAATGCACAAAAAAGAGCGAAAATACTACAACAAATACGTCAGTTCTTTGCTGAGCGTAATGTGGTTGAGGTAGAAACTCCTGCGTTATCGCAAGGTACAGTGACTGATGTTTATTTAGACGCGCTAACGTGTAAATATAACTTCCTTGCTGGTAGCAGTGCAGAACAATCGGTTGATCTGTACTTACAAACGTCACCTGAATTTCACATGAAGCGTTTACTTGCCTCAGGTTATGGCTGTATTTACTCACTTGCCAAAGCCTTTCGTCATGAAGAGGCAGGCAATAACCATAACCCTGAATTTACCATGCTTGAATGGTACCGTATTGGTTTTGACCAGTTTGACTTAATGTCAGAGGTTTCTGAACTACTAAAAACAGTTTTAGGCTGTAATGAGCCGATATTAACCAGTTATCAAGATATCTTTATAAAAACAGTAGGTATTGATCCACTAACGGCAAGTTTTGCTGAATTAGTTGCAATACTTGAGCAACATGACAAAGCTGCTGATTGGTTGATTGAGCAGAATGATCCCGATGCATTACTGCAATTTATTTTCACTGAAATCATTGAACCAACCATAGGCATTAATGAACCGTGTTTTATTTATAACTTCCCCGTAGCACAAGCGTCACTGGCCACAGTCTCAGAAGAAGACAACCGTGTCGCGCAGCGCTTTGAATGCTATTACCATGGTATAGAGCTAGTTAATGGTTTTAATGAATTAACCAATGCTGATGAACAGATGGCAAGGTTTGACGCGGATAATGCGAAACGTAATAGCCAAGGGCTAGAACAGAGACCAATAGATGATAACTTTATTGCGGCTTTAAATCATGGATTACCGCAATGTTCAGGAGTTGCGCTTGGGGTTGATAGGTTGGTGATGTTAGCACTTGGTGTTAAAGATATTAGTGAAGTACAGAGTTTTTCAATAGAGCGAGCTTAATCGCAATATTGTTGATAATTATTACTCATTACGTAAATAAATTGTTTACCACTTATACAAACGTCGATAAGTGGTAAACATTAATAACAGAAAATTACTCTGTTACCGCCTCTTCACTTACTGTTGGGATCAACCAGGTTTGAGTAATTGTAGGGTCTATTAATCTTGATATAATTTTTGGTAAGACAGAAACTAACATATAAAATCCTAACACGATATTGACCAGAAAATAATTCACGAAGTAGATAACAGCGACTAAAATTAGCAACCAAATAAACGAGGGTATTGCTGCCTGTATACGCGTTCGTTCTTTTTTCATATAACTTAGGTTTGTCGGGATGTGTTTAATAATACGTTCTAATGCATGTTGTTTAACAGTTTGATTTAAAAACTCTATTTTGTGGCTGTCGCCTTTATAATCAATAGTAATCACATCTGAATTATGGTGGCTCACCAATTCGGTAATTTCACCTAAAGGAATACGTTTTAACTTTGACGATTTACTGTTACCAATGAGATCTTCCAAACTGGCATTATTTTGATAAGCCTGTTGAACCTCGCTTATTCTGCTTTTATCGATATCAAAATAAACTAACTCGCTACCATCTAAAGCAACCATATACTTATCATCAACATCTAACCAAGAGGTTTCTGTGTAGAAGCCTTCCGGTAGCGATTTTTTAGATTCTCTAACAAAAATTATTGATAATAACCAATAGAGAAAAAGTGCAATTGGTGCGGTATAAACACCAACAGTAAACATGTTAGATACCGCGTTATTACTTGCTAAAGCTGACTCAACATTCTCTTTAGTATCGTTGGTATAAACATCATCACTGTCATACCAAACAATAATGTCACTACCCTCTTCAATACTATTAAATTGCGATGATGAAATCTCAATAGTATTGTCAATTTCATCACCCTCAACGGTGAATTTATAACTAATGCTATACACATCTTTGGTTCGTTTTCTTCCTTTTCTATTACGATATTCTTCTTCTTCATGGAGTAACTCTGTGACTGTGGCAGTTACCGTAGCGTGATTTTCCACCCAAGAGAGAGAGCTTTCAGATAGAGAGCCCCAAAACTGCCCTGCAAAATAAGTCGTTATTATAAAAAAGAGGAAAACGCCTATTTGAACTATTTTTTTACGTTTTTGACCTGGAGATTTCTTGATACTCATATACCTTCCTTGGATTATGCAAATAGATTATATTGGAGGTAATATATTGTATTCTTTGTGTGGGCGCAAGCGACTATTCGCTAACAGAGCAACAAAGACAATCGGTTAAGGTTTTTTAGTTTATGTTGTTGTTTACTAAAAGGGATTTATGGGTAAGTACTGTGGGTGATTACAATTCGGTATTTGGTACGAAAAAGATATTTCTTATCGTTATGTACACAAGCTTTATGATACTTGGGTTGAAAAAGGAGATTTAAATCAATGAAAAAACTAATACTAGCACTACTATTCTTGTTACCGAATGCTGCAATGGCATTACCAACAGCTAAATACACCATTTTAGTGGTAGATGAGCAGGGAGTGCCAATCGAGGGCGCTGATGCAAGTATTAGCTTTATGCGCCCTAAATCAGATGGTTGGGGTGGTAAACCAAGTTTTGTGGCAGGGAAAACTGATAAAGATGGTCTATATACAGGCCAAGGAGCAACGCAGCAATATGGTGTTTATGGCGCTAGTGCCAAGGGCTATTATGGTACAAGCTTTAAGTATAACGGCTTCACAGGCGTCAGCGGCATATTTGGCTTTAGAAAGTGGCAGCCGTGGAATCCTACCTTAAAAGTGGTATTGAAAAAAATCAAAAATCCTATTCCGATGTATGCCTATAACACGGACAGAATAACGATACCAAAAAACAATGAAATCATCGGTTATGACTTGGTAAAACATGACTGGGTTTCACCTTATGGGAAAGGTATTACTAAAGATTTTTTATTCAAACTTGAGTACTTACCAGGAGAAAAGGACAGCAACGACAGGTATTTTACTATGAGTTTTTCCAATAAAGCTGATGGAATACAAAGCTTTGAAAATAAAGAAAGCAATGGCAGCAGTTTTCGCTCTGCTTATCATGCCCTAATATCAGGTTACAGAAACGCTATAAAGCAAAGTCGCGTATGGAAAAAAGGAAGGCCTGTCTCAAGCTATAATGAGGGCGATGGTACCAACTATTACTTTAGAGTGCGTTGTGATGGCGATAAACCAGACTCCTGCTTATACGGTAAGATTTATGGAAATCTTGAGTTTGGAAACAAAGGAGTCAGATTTAAATACTTTTTAAACCCTACACAAGGTGACACGAATGTAGAGTTTGACCCTAAAAGAAATTTATTTAAAAAGTTAAAAAATAAAATCACGACACCTTAAAGCTTAACAAAAAGAAATAAAGCAGACACTCACTCATAATTTTTATCTGATGATTTAAATTAAAATAAGGTAGTAAAAGAATGGCAAAGTTTAGTTTTGCAAACGAGTTATGGAAAACCAAAGATGCACAGTGGTTAGCTGAACGTAATAAGAAGTGGTTATCGGTAGAACGAATTTTAGCAAACAGTTGCGATAAAGTTCAGCTGTCCAGTATTAAAAAGTACTTTATTAAAGGTGAGTGGACACCTGATAGTAAGCATGAACCTCGAGGAGGGATGAAGTTCCTATATTCTCCAGAGCATACAGTAGAAATATATAATAAAATGTTGGCACATTGTGATACTAAAATAAGAATTGACGTTTTTAGAACAGATGCACTTCGCATTATTAATGGTGAAATATTTGGTTTTTTAACCACTATTAATGAAACTGAGTTACGAGAGCTGATTAAAAACATGTTATTTGGTAGGGAAGTATATTCAGAGGAGGATGTTGATATAAACGGGATAAATGTACCAGTTTTTCCAATCAAACTATTGACTGCGAATAATGGATTTTTTTGGTATTATTTAAGGAATATAGAGGATCTTATTAGTAATAAGTACTTTAAAAATACTATAGGGGTGAAATCACAATTGAATCTTTGGTTCTCTTCTATTGATTACTTAGATAAGAATGGAATAAATGGTGACTTTCAGAAAGAATCGTTGTTAAAAATATTTACACACATTACCCACTACATTCCAAATCACCCAAGCAACCCTGCCGCACAAGCTAAGCTAGAGTTTATTAACTTGTTTAAGCAATATGCAGCACAAGGTTTTTCTCATGAACTTATTGAAAATACTTGGCAAGCAGCGAAAGAAAATAAAGAAGATGAATGGGTTGATAAAATTTATGAGTGTACTCTAGAAGAAGACCCTTATGCTTGGCAAAGCTGGGATGGTGATGGATACACACCCTTAATTTGTCGTTCTAGTCACGATATTAATAACTTGCATTTAACTATTGCTGATTTGTATCAAGCTAATGGTTTTAGTCAATCGACTAATATAGCCGTAAGTGATAAAAAATAGACATCACAAAACTATTAACCCAAGAGTTTATTGCGGAGCTGCCGAAAGTTAATCGAAAAAAAGTGCAAGGTGAATTAGTTCGTATTACCTTATCTGATAAATTTATGGGCACTGATAAGGTGCATTTCGCTTTAGATATTATAAAAATAATAGACTTACCTGAGCAAACAGAAGCTGAAATACCACGACTATTAATCATAGAGCGACCAGATAACCATTATATACCTTGTTTAGCTCGTCGCTACTGCGCTAATCGTGAGTACATCGTAGATGAAATAAAAGAAAAAACAGACTTTCAATTAGTGCGCTATTTTGGTTTTAGCCATAACCCTACAGGCGACAGAACAATACCGCCCAGACCTCAAGATTACAAAGACTACCAAAAAGAAATGCAGCTACCATTTTATGATGCGCCCTACCTCCCTTTAAACCTTGGCACAACCGCTTATATTATTAAATAATAGATAGTGGGGTGTTTTAAGTTGTTATCAATAGCCTTATTCAAAGGTCGATAGTTAACATATTTTAAGTGAGTGTCATTAATAGCAATTGCACAATTTAACACCGCAGATATAGACCCTGCAAATATAGAAATAGAGGATATTCAATTATGTACCTTATAGAGCTGAATAATAAAATAAATAAAGCTGCTTGGCACTCAACAGATGTTGTGTGGTTAAAAGAGCGTAAGAAACAGTGGAAGAAAATTAGCGCTCAATTAAGAAAGGCGAAAGCACTTCGCCCTAAAGACTTAAAGTATTATCAAAATTACTTCTTAACAGGAGAGCTACACGTAGAAGACGATGAATTCAATTATCCGCCAACGGTTAATGCAACCATTTTGATGATGTTTCATCCAGACCAATCAGAAACTAATCTATTAAGTATTTATAATGAGTACCGCATTCTGTTTAAAGAAGTTCGCAGTGACTCAGCTTTAGAGTTCTTTTTTCATGAAATTTCATTTTGTGATTATGGTGCAGAGGGTATTTTAGGAGGGAATGAGTCTTTGTACTGTCGAATTTTATGTGGCACTACTTCAGTTGATTTCTCGAACCTTTTTGCCTCAAAAAACCCTGCGGCTTTTCCGGGGTTTTGTCACACACTAATTCCGTTTTTGTTAGATGATAAAAGTTATATATATGAGGCTAAGCAGTATCTGACTGATTTTTATTTTTATACAGCGCAAATTGCAAGATTTGATGTAGGTAATAAAGCCATTTATATAGGGCAATTTCTACAAATTATTTGTTATTATGAATTATTAGACCCTTTTAAAGATGTTAGTGAAGAGCGTCATTTACGGGCTTGGGCACTAGTTAATAAAGTACGTGATAAATTAACAGAGCCTGATCTACCAAAGCCTTTACTAGATCTTTGGCAACATATGCAAACAGAGGATGGTAAACATCAAGTTTTTGAACACTTTCAAGAGAAGTATTGCGAACTAAAAAAAATAACTGAATAAAATCAAAATATTGGGATACCCATGAAAAAATATTAGGACACCCATAAACTTTTGATCAAAATCCACCTCTCTACTATGGTTAAATAACCACCAGAAGAGAGGTGTTCAACATGACCCAAGCACGCAGCAAACAAGTATCACTTCAAGATACCCGTTATTATCACTTAATTTCTCGCTGTGTACGTCGCGCCTATCTATGCGGTGAAGACAATCACACTAAACAAAGTTTTGAACATCGCAGACAATGGATGGTTGACCGTATTCGATTTTTAACCTCTATTTTTGCGATTGATGTAGCAGCTTATGCGGTCATGTCGAATCATTATCATCTGGTTGTTTATGTTGATGAAAGTGAAGCGATGGCATGGAGTGATGAAGAGGTATGTGAACGTTGGCAGCAGCTTTACCATAGCCATCCATTAGTTGAGCGATTACAAAAAGGCGAGAGCAGTTGCCAAGCAGAGCAAGATAAAGCGCAAAAAATTATTAATAAATGGCGAAGTCGCTTAAGTGACTTATCTTGGTTGATGCGTAACCTAAATGAACATATCGCCCGTAAAGCGAATGCAGTAGACAACTGCAAAGGTAGATTCTGGGAAGGGCGGTTTAAATCACAAGCATTGCTTGATGAGAAAGCAGTGCTTGCTTGTATGGCCTATATAGACTTAAACCCCATCAGAGCAAAAATGGCAGAGTCGGTACAAACCGCGCAATACACCTCTATTTTTGAACGTATTCATAACAAAGCAAGCCATATTGATAACAAAAGCCAGTTGCCGTTTACCGCTAAACCTTTACTGGGTTTTATGGGGCATGAACATAAAGATTCCCCAAAAGGCATAGCGTTCTTTCTGCTTGATTATTTAAGCCTTGTAGAAGCAACAGGGAAAGTTATCAAGGCAGATAAGCGCGGTAGTCTTAATGAAAACGCCTGCGCGCTATTACTGCAACTAGGTATAAATGGTGATGATTGGTTACAGCTTGCCGAGCATTTTGGTAAACAATATCATCAAGCGGTAGGGTCATTAGCAGAGCTTAATGCCTTTGCTGTTCACACAGGCAAGCAATGGATTGGCGGTCATCGACAGCAAGCAGCAATATTTCACTAAAACCGCTAAGTTACTTATACCTCAAAAAAACAGCATTTCGCTGGTATTCGTGTGGATAAAATTCATTAATTTGCCGTTTTACACGCTCAATTAGCTGAATCGCTCCCGTAAAAAATGAAATATACGCCATAGCCTAAGTAGGCAAAGTAATTAATGTACGGTATTGTTCATTAATAAAGTTTATGGATGTCCTGAATTACTGTCGTAATAAACCATATAATCGCCAAGTAGATATTGTATTGCAAGCTGGGAATAGTGAAGAGTGGGTTGAACTAAAGTCATATGCTAGCAAAACCATGGCAAAAAGTAGTTTTAAACCCAATATTACTACACCTAAAACCACAAATTATCGTGAGTTTTTTCATGATATGCGGTTAAACTCTGGTTTTATAAATGTTTTAAATAAGGATGCGATTCTTAGTGCACCTAATTCTACGGAAAATCAACAGGTAACATGGTATTTTCATGAGTATAAAACACCTAAAGGTACGGCTAATTTAGCAAAAGCGCCAGATAAGGCTCGCCTTAAACAAGTTCAAGGTTGGTTATGTGCAACACCTGAAGGTGAGGGGAAACGCTATATTAAAGATAATTTTGCTTTCGGTACTAGCTCAGCATTACAACAAAAATGCGCTGGCTTGACTAAAGATAGAGTTATGCTTAGAAATACATATAGTTATTTCAAACAATTACTCGAATATGTGGGTTCAGATGAAGCATTAGAGTTTTATGAAGACCTAAAAAATATTGACTAATAAAATAAGAGGGCGTGATGAGTCTTGAAGTAATAGATACTAGTTTCTGGTTAACCAAAGATAAAGCGTGGATGCAGGCACGTAAAGACAAGTGGCTAAGTATAGAGGTTATGTTAAGTGAAAAAAGTAAAAAAGCACTTAATATCATTAAGCAATACTACCTTAAGGGTAAAATGCCGAACTGGAAGGTATTAAAAGAATGGGAGAATAATGATCGTCATTTAGACTTATTTTGTTTTTTATGGTTACACCCGTCTGATGATGAGATCCTGTTATATTCTCTTTATCGTGAATATATGACTTCTGCGTTGATTTATGAAACCGATGCTATTACAGGGTATTACACTTTTTTGCGTTCTCTGGTTCAAGATGCTTGCGCTCGTTTTTTAACTATGGATGATTACTATTCGCCGTACCTTGAAGGTAAAGGTTTGACGCTTTTTAATGTGCTTTATAAAGACATTGATTTTGCAGGAGTGCAAATGAGTAAACAATTGAAGAGTGTTGAAAGATTCAAGCGAGAAGCGCAACACCTTCTTTCTGCAAAAGGGTATCAATATATTTTTGAAATCGGAAAATGGTTGTGCCTAGATGTTTTTTTGCCCGGACATGAAGAATTTTTATTGCAATACGATGAGCCATTTGAGTGGTGGTATTTGAGCTGTAAAAATGATGCTGAAAATTTCTTTAATGATAAATCTCAAGGTTATGATACTAGGAAAATGATTCGGTACGGGGGGTATAAGGCGCTTTATAATATCTATCACTTTGATACCAAAAAAGAAGGCGATACTTGCCGCACACGCTTTGTTCTTAAAATCCGCAAAGCTCTAGATGAGCGAGAGTTTAGTGATGATTTTAAACAAATGTGGTTAGACGTTAAGGCAGGAAAAATAGACGTTGAAGATCCATGGGAATGGTAGTCACAAAACATTGGGACACCCATAAACTTTTGATCAAAAAATAAAACAGACACTCACTCATCATTATGAAACATTGGGATGAAACATTGGGACACCCATAAACTTTTGATCAAAATCCACCTCTCTACTATGGTTAAATAACCACCAGAAGAGAGGTGTTCAACATGACCCAAGCACGCAGCAAACAAGTATCACTTAAAAACATTGAAAACATTGGGACACCCATAAACTTTTGATCAAAAAATAAAACAGACACTCACTCATCATTGCAACTTATTATAAACATTGGGACACCCATAAACTTTTTAACTCAACTCAGTGTCAATGCTGATGATTGGTTACAGCTTGCCGAGCATTTTGGTAAACAATATCATCAAGCGGTAGGGTCATTAGCAGAGCTTAATGCCTTTGCTGTTCACACAGGCAAGCAATGGATTGGCGGTCATCGACAGCAAGCAGTAAAAAATATTAGGACACCCATAAAATAAAGCAGACACTCACTCATCATTGCTAAATCAAAGCCTCTTAACTATGGTTAAATAAAGCAGATACTCACTCATCATTGCAACTTATTAGGCCACCCATAATAACGTGGTTAGAGCACAACCAGTAATTTATTGCATTTATCATTGAGCTATTTTTAGCTTAGTTCACTGGCTGTAACCAAGAATCATCTTCAAGGTGCTGTTTGTTATCTATTCCAAGCAGCACTAACTTAACTTTTCCGACAATACTTTCTTGCTTAATACCGCCAAAACGCCTGCTATCGTAACTAGCCCCGCTATTATCTCCTAATAAGTAAAATAAGTCATTGTGCTGCAGCGACCCTTGTGGCCAGTTTGCAATACGTTTAACTAACCAAGTGGCTTGCGCATAACCTACCGAGTCTGTTTGTTTAAACACCACCACATCACCTAAATTAATGGGCTTTTCATTGTATGCCCAAGTATCAACTAAGATGAATTGTCCCGGTTTTAATGTTGGGTGCATTGACATGCTCGGTACAAAATAAAGGTGTACACCCAGCCATGAATCTTTATAGCTAAACCCTAAAAACAGGCCACACAAAGCACTGGCACTAAAGAGTGCAGTAGCTAAAAAACGCGTAGGTGAATTAGCTTTATAAGTAAGGCTGTAACATAAGGTGGTGCTAACAAGGTAAATGATAAGGGTAAAAATAAGCAAGGCGATTATATATTCAGGGCTAAAAATCAGCCGTGAAAAGCACAATAACAGCAAAGAGGATATTAACGCTATTTGGGTTAAAAAAGCTAAGCGCCAATAGCCAAGCGCTATTAAGCCTGCTCCTGGAATAAGTATGTTGAGTAAGGAGGCAGCAAAACGTTTGAGGGGGGTAGTAATCATGTAATATCAAGTACTTTCATGTAGAGCTTGTATAGAAATTAAGTGTACTTTTTTATGGTGAAGAGAGAAACCATTTAGCCACACTTTCGTTATAAAGCGCAGGCAAAATGAGGTTTGTTGGGGTGCTCACGCTAGAGTAACGGCATTTACCCGCTATAAACTAAACTTTTTTGAGGTGTATGTTTATTGTGAGTTACGTTGTTTTTCATGGTTTTTTTAGTTGCTTCAGGTTTTATTCACCTTTATCTGTTACCATCGCACGTTGTTTTACATGGACAGAACAATGAACAGAATAACAAGGACAGTTGCCTATCTTGTAGTACCTTTATTTTTACTTAATATTTACTCTCCCAATTTATCAAATAGTTACAACGCGAGCCAGCAGGTAATTGAGCCTATAGGGGTTGGTCGTGTAGACAATAACAAAATAGTGAGTGTAGGCAGCGTAAACCTAACCTCGTTAGATTTTATTGGTTATGCACAAGTTCATCCAAATTTATTACAAGCGCTAATTAGCTATGCTGAAGGCGATATATCATTACAACAATTAAAAGCACAGTTACAGGCCGTGTTGCAGGAAGAAGGTTAAGGAAGATGCGTCAATTAATTCACGGTTTATCACACAGGTTTACTGGCCTAGCTTCTTGTTGGCAACAGACAAAAAAAGTGATGTTATGGGGGCTTATTAGCCTATGCTGTGCTAGCTCTGCGTTTGCTATTTTTGGGCCATCAATTTATGTAGGACCTATACCCAATTCGGCGATTAAGCATGGCTATGTTATGGCACGTGCTGTGGTGCTTGATCCTGCGACCCAGCAGCCTATTTTAGTGCAGTACAATACCGATGGCTCTGAAGCGGGTGTGGTAAATGTGGGAGGTGGATACAATGTTAATGAGCTGTCTATCACCTCGAGTGCGGCTTTTTTTGCTGAGCAACAGCGAATTGAAGTCTTTGAGCTGCAATACAAAGACACCTTAGCCAAAGGTGCACAGTTAATGTCGCGTGAAGCGTTTTTATCGGCGAGCTTCATGGCGGCTGATAATACTACCCCTATTGTCGCGCCGGGTTTACCGAGCCATATTAATAGTGTGTTAGTGAGAGGGCAAAGTGACCGCCTATTGCCTGACCCCAGCCAATTAGTATTACTTTCGCTGTCTTTTGACCATACTACGGCGCAAGTGGCTGAAGACACGATATCGTTAGTGGTAAGTCCTCAGGGTAACATTCTTGCACAATCAAATTTACGTATTGGCTATCGCACTGGTTTTCTTGGTAAGCCCAATGAGGCACAAACAGGGGGGATAGGGGGTCAAGTTGGCGACGATGAAACCGTTTTTGGCCCTGTGCCAGGGGTAAAGGTTAATGTAGACGAATTTGCTTACTACGGTGGTGTTTCGGCTACCGACGGAGACGGAAAATACGGGTTTACCTTTATGATGCCAATTTGTCCTGTGGGTGGTTTTCATTTTAAAACCGATGTATGGGCAGAGCTTGGTTACAGTAACTTATTACCTATGGGTAGCCCCGCACATAAATATTTTCTGCGCACGCCCGGTTATGATTATTGTTTTGCTGATTTAGTGCCCGCGGTGCTTGCACCGTCCATAATTAGTATTTTGACGAGTATATCGCAGCCAGTGTATCAAAATAATCTGTATGCCGATGTGATGTTTCTGACAGGGCAAATGTATATCAGTAATCAGTTTGGTTTTGATATACCGATGGGTGAAACCACCCATACCTCTTTTAATGAAGTGGCAGATGAGCGCTTACAGCACTTTTATGATTTTAATGGTGACGGGCAAGGCGATACGGTTGTGCAAGGCCAGTTAGTGACCCAAGTAAATGAAGAAGGTGAAGAAGAAGAGGTGTTTGAAGCCAACAGCGATGGCGACTTACAAGGGCTGTACTTTGAAGCGCCTGAAGCCGATGACGCGCCAGATTTATTACGCGTGATTGACCAAGAAGTACGTAAAGCGAATGTTGGCTTGTTAGAAAGTATTAGCAATGCTGATTTACGTAATACTGATGTGCTGTTTTTTAGGGAATCTACTGGGCAGCTTATTATGGAGCGTAAGGGCTTAAAAGAAGCAGAAGTGGGTGGTGGTGAAGTACAGCTTGATGAAGCAAAGCAGCTTGTTGGTTACCGTGTTATGTTGCGAGGCCCAAGTGATTCAGTCTTAAATATGGGCGGCGCCATCACGACTGAAGAGAGAAGAGGAGGCTATAAAGAGTGGGCGACAGAGTATCAGTTAACCGAGCCTTTTCAAAAACGAAAGTCTGATTATATTCGTGAAGGCGAAACCATTAAAATTGTAGCCATTAACCGAGCTACGGGCTATATCGGCACGGCTAAAGCTCAAATTAAACCACAGTCACGAGGAGATTTAACGGTATTAGCACCGCCAATTGCCTTAAGACCTCCTAACTTAAAAATATGGGCTGAACGAAAATACGATGTTGAGCAAGGGCTAACGAAAGGCGAAGAGCGCCTGTATACCATTGGTAGCGAAGGGGCAGCCTTAACCAGTGATACCACGGTAACTATTTATACCGAATGGCTTGATGAGTACGGCAACCCGTTACCCGAAGAGCTTGGTTTAGATAATGGTGAGCAGTATGGTTTTACGGGGCGTTTAGCGAAAGTGGTGGCACCGGGGCAATTACAAGGGGTTGGTGCAGGGAATGACTTAGCCTCGTTTGCTATAGCACCGGGTAGAAAAACGCAAGTCATTAACGTGGGCAGCAATCTTAGTACTGCTGAGCATTACTATGTGCATGTTATTGGTAAAGCCAAAGACCAAGAATGTGGTAGTGGCGGCAGTTGCCCAAGCTTTACCGAGCTTGGCAGTAAGGCACCATACGACACCCGACCTAACTTATTGGTACCTTTTTTGGTACCACTGCCTGATGAAGACCGTACATGGATAGAATACCATACCTATCGCGGTTTAATGGCAGATGAAGAAATTACCGACAAACCCAACAAACCACTACCAGCCTACAGTTGGGCATACAGGCCTGAATATCAATTCAGTCAATTTGGTTTAGAGATGCAAGAGATTAACGCCACGCAAACCGATGGTCAAGGCGCAGAGACTAGCACTAATCTTTTAACAGGCGATAATCCTACCATAACAAGTAGCGACGATTACATAACCGCACTGTATTCTTTAATCAGTAGCAATCATGACAGGTTAACCGCCATAGATGGTCCGCAAGAGTTGGTATTAGCGCTAGGGCAAGAAGAGCAGTTAATCACCATAGGTGAAGACAAAAGTATCACCTTCAGTAATATTGAACACTTAGCCAGTTTAGATCCTGAAGATTTTCTCAGTATGCGTTTATACGCTAATAACGATGCCAGTAATATTTTGTGGGAATATGCGTTTGAGTTTTTAAATATAGAATCAACCACGATTGGTTATGAAAATCAAACTGAAGATATTTGGTATGTTACAGCAGACGACCCCGTCGTCGAAATGAAAGCTTCACTGCTAGGGTATGCATATAGAGAAGCAGGTAAGGAACCTGTATCAGTCTCTTGGCAAGCTAATGGTGCAGGTACCTTTAGCCCTGCCACCCAAACCAGTGTTGATTTAGGGGTATTTGATAGCACCTTAACTATGCCAACAACTAAAGGGGCAACGGCTAATGTTAGTATAAAGTTGGCAGATGGTAGCACAACGGCACAATGGAAAACCGTTGAAGTGTTGGCAGGAGCAGCTCATCATTTATCTATTATAGCTTCAGGTCAAGCAATAGGTTGGCAACAAGGCGATGTACGCCTTGATGTATCGGTTTATGACCAATACGATAATTTAGTTGAAGACGGCACCGAAGTTGAATTTGATATACTCGACAGCTTTATTATTAAAGAGCAGCAGCTTGAAACGATTGACGGCAAAGCTTACATTGTGTTGACGGGCGGTGAGTATGCTATCAATGAATCTATTGTAACGATTAGCTCAGGTGAAGCTTCAGAAACTGAAACATTATCAATTCAAGGGCTAGAAGTTACATTGATAGCAGGTACTACACAGCTAAATAAACAGCAAACCACCAATGTTACCGCCAAGGTTACCACACCGAATGGCGCTATTGTCAGCAATGTTCCTATCACTTTTTCAGCCACCCGTGGCTTTTTTAATGAACAAGAATTCTTAACTAATGGCGCAGGTAGTGCAACCGCACAATTTACAGCAGGTCTTAATGAAGTCACTGATAAGTGGAGTGTGCAAGTCGGCTATATCGCAGCAAACCAATTAGAGTATTCCGTTAATTCTGGTCCAGAAAGCATTAATACAAGCGATACCATGTTGGTAGCAGATGAAGCTTCGTCTGGTACCATTGATTATGATCATTTTGGTGTGCCAACCAGTATAGGGTATGAAACCACGGCAACGGCTGAAATACGTAATAGTACAAATACTATAGTTACCCTAGGCGATATGGCAGATCCTAACTTAGAGCCATTAGTGTCATTAACTATGGCCAGTTTTGATAGTACCGATAGGTTTAAAGATCAACATGGTTTAGATACAGTTCACACCAGTAATGTCACCTTAGTGCATGATCACCCCTTAGGTGCAGGGCGAAGTGCTCAGTTTACGGCAGAAGCAAGTGCCGTTATTAAAGCCAATACCAAATTTAACCTTATTGATAACATTGGCGCACGAATAGATATTAAACCCCAAGGCGATGGTACTATATTTGAGCACGGCAATGGTCAAACACTTTCTTTTGCGGGTAATACCTTAACCTTTACGGTAACCACAGAAACAGGCAGTTATTCAGTAGAACAAAGTAACATTAGTACAGAGCAATGGTATAGCGTAGCGACCAAAGTGGCTAATAACCAAATAGCGCTTTATGTTGATGGCAATGTTGTAACTGAAACGATTACAGGGCCGTTAGTGTATGGTGCGAGTACCAGTATAAAATTAGGTGGTCTGAGTGCCGTTATGCGCAGTTTCAGATTATATGACTGGACTAGCCAACCATTGCTAAGCTTTGCTGATGGTAGTAGCAGCAAAGCGATTTCAGCGGGTGGCGGAACAGTTACTTTACAAAGCTTGGGTAATTTAGATAAGCACCATAGTAGCAGTAATTTACAATCACTACGTGTTGCGATTATATCGGGTGACCAACGTAACTATGCCTCGTTATTAACTAAACGTGGCTATCAAAATATTGCTACGCAATACTTAAATACCGCCTCACCTGAAACGCCGTTAGCGTATTTGAATTTACATAACCCACTTAGTGGTTTAGTGCCAACGGCACATGCGTGGAGTTGGGATGGTGTGTGGGATGGTGTTAAAAGCACTGTTGGTTTCTTAATACCTTATGAAGATTTTATTATTATTGGTGAGCAACTGGTGTATTTAGTCAATCAAGATTGGGAAAATTTTGATTCAAGTAAATTAGCGTTTGCTTCACTTGGCGCAGCAACCATAATTCCTATTGCAAAGCCATTAAAACCGTTATTAGCACCCATTAAAAAAATGCTTGATGGTATGAAAAAATTCCCGGCAGCTAAACATTTTGCAGGAGCTACGGGTACAGCGGTTAAAGAAGCCCTTAGTAGCAGTACTAAAAAGCTCTTTGACTTATTGCCATTTATATTAATAGCGGTAGAGCTGTATGAAGAGCCAGAAGTATTTGAGTTCATCATGAGTGCGATTGAGAATGAAGATGATTTGTGGGTTTGGGTTGAGTATATAAGTGAGGTAGTAAAAGTTGAGGGCGGGCTTGATGCACTGGCAAGTTATAATGGCAACTTTGAGAACCCCAATAGTCAATTTGCTGTGAATCCACTGAGTTTTGCTGTTGATAGTGCTTATGCTAAATCAAGTTCGTCTATTGGCTCAACATTAACGACTCGTATTAAAGGAGTTATAAAATCGATAGATGTTAAAGATGCCAAACAAGTTACAGGCGCTTTGCGAGCAATTGTAAAAAATCCAACATTAAAAATGATTGCTGCTGGAGGTCAAACAGGTTTAAGAGTGTTTGCTGCCGTAGGTGCAGTTAAATTAGGTAAATTTGTACGCGACAGTAAAAACTGGCGTGCCAATCGCTGGTTGGTTATGTTCTCTATTATTTACCTCGCAGAAGAATTTGAAGCTGGTAGGCTGGATTTGAAAGATGATAGTCAATTAACGTCTCTGGTGAGTAATTTATTTTCAAAGAATATCAGTAATTCAAACGGTGCTGTTTTTCAAATCATTGAAACCGCTTATTTTCATGCGCGACATCAGACAAATGAAAGTCTTTGGCCTAAAGTTGCAGGTATTGACAGTGTTAGAGCCGCTTATATTTTAAAAGATGAAGAGCGTGCAGGTAACCCTTATAAACGGCAAGTAGATATTGTGCTTGAATACCCAGACGGCACAGAAGAATGGGTCGAGTTAAAGTCGTATTCAACAACGACTATTGCAAAAAGTGTTAAACCCAAAAGCAAAGCCTTCGACGGTGCTAATGTCTTTAGGGAATTTTTTCATGACTACCGTTTAAATAATGAGTTTATAACGAATGATTCAGTTGATAAAACTAATATTCTAAAAATCTCTGAAACCGTAACTACGAAAACAAATAAAATACTTACTTGGTATTATCAAGATTATGATATTCCTAAAGGTACTAAAAACTTAGCTAAGGCTCCTTCGGAAAAACAAGTAGCTAACTTAGCAAAAAAACTTTGCAATAAACCTACGGATTTTCGCATAGAAGATTATCAATTTAACTTTGTATTGAGCACGAGAAAAGCGGTTGAAAATAAATGCCGGAATTTAGCAACTCCAAGAGTCAAGCTTTTAAATACTAAAGCTTACTTAGTTGAGGTGTTAGATACCATTGGTAGTGATTTTGCCAAAGACTTTAAAGATGAATTAACAGGTATAGAGTAGGAGGGTAGCGCGATGAATCTAGAAAAAATAGATACTAGTTATTGGCTAACAAAAGATAAAACTTGGGTAGAACAACGTAAAGCGCAATGGCCAGCAATAGAAAAGGTAGTCGGGCTTAACTTAAATAAAGCCGAAGTAAACGTGACCAAGGCGTATTATTTACGTGGAAAAATGCCCAATTGGGGCAAATACCGTGATTGGGAAGATCTTTTTCGGCCACTCGATTTAATGCTTTTTTTATGGCTTCACCCTAGTGAAGATCCCGAAGTGCTGAAACCTTTATATAATACTTATATGGAATCTGATTTAATTCATCCCGATGATGTAACCAAAGGTTATGTTCTATTTATAGAGAATGAGTTAAGAAATGCGATCACCACTAAAAAAAAGTTAAAAGATTACTCTTTCCCATATATGGGGAAGAAAAATATTACCTTATTCCGTATTTTGTTCGTTGATATAGAGTACGCTAAGGCGAAAGCAGCAAGTTTAGTTTCACCAAAAAGTCATGAAGATAAGATTGGCTATAACATAGGTTATTTAAATTTCACTAGTATATGGCAATGGTTAATGCAAGACCTTAAACTCCCACAGGCTGCTGATTGTTTGTATCAATACGATGAAGTACTTGACTGGTGTTTAACTACCTTTAATGAAAAAAATGAACAAGAATTTCTCACCTCATTAGAGCATAAAGTAAATCAAACCTTATATCAAAAAGCCTTGTACTGCATCTACCACTTCGACCAAGAAAAAGGTGAAGTCAGTTGCCGTAGTCGAGCATTAGTCAAAGTACGCCAATTATTAGATGACAATGACTTTGTCCCAGAATTTAAACAAATGTGGGAGGGTATAAAATCAGGTGAAATTGAAGTGAAAAATCCTTGGAAGCGCCGTTGAGTTAATTCACTGGCCGTAATAAAAACATTGAAAACATTGGAAACATTGGGACACCCATAAACTTTTGATCAAAACATTGGGACACCCATAAACTTTTGATCAAAAAATAAAACAGACACTCACTCATCATTGCAACTTATTAGGCCACCCATAATAACGTGGTCAACAAATATTGGGACACCCATAAACTTTTGATCAAAATCCACCTCTCGACTATGGTTAAATAACCACCAGAAGAGAGGTGTTCAACATGACCCAAGCACGCAGCAAACAAGTATCACTTCAAGACACCCGTTATTATCATTTAATCTCTCGCTGTGTACGTCGCGCCTATTTATGTGGCGAAGACAATCACACTAAACAAAGTTTTGAACATCGCAGACAATGGATGGTTGACCGTATTCGATTTTTAACGTCAATTTTTGCGATTGATGTCGCTGCTTATGCGGTCATGTCGAATCATTATCATCTGGTTGTTTATGTTGATGAAAGTGAAGCGATGGCATGGAGTGATGAAGAGGTATGTGAACGTTGGCAGCAGCTTTACCATAGCCATTCATTAGTTGAGCGATTACAAAAAGGCGAGAGCAGTTGCCAAGCAGAGCAAGATAAAGCGCAAGATATTATTAATAAATGGCGAAGTCGCTTAAGTGACTTATCTTGGTTGATGCGTAACCTAAATGAACATATCGCCCGTAAAGCGAATGCAGAAGACAACTGCAAAGGTAGATTCTGGGAAGGGCGGTTTAAATCACAAGCGTTGCTTGATGAGAAAGCAGTGCTTGCCTGTATGGCCTATGTAGACTTAAACCCCATCAGAGCAAAAATGGCTGAAACGGTACAAACCGCACAATACACCTCTATTTTTGAACGTATTCATAACAAAGCAAGTCATACTGATAATAAAAGCCAATTACCGTTTACCGCTAAACCTTTACTGGGTTTTATGGGTCATGAACATAAAGATTCCCCCAAAAGCATAGCGTTCTCTCTGCTTGATTATTTAAGCCTTGTAGAAGCAACAGGAAAAGTTATCAGGGCAGATAAGCGCGGTAGCCTTAATGAGAGCGCTTACCCACTATTAACTCAACTCAGTGTAAATGGTGATGATTGGTTACAGCTTGCCGAGCATTTTGGTAAACAATATCATCAAGCGGTAGGGTCATTAGCAGAGCTTAATGCCTTTGCTGTTCACACAGGCAAGCAATGGATTGGCGGTCATCGACAGCAAGCAGCAATATTTCACTAAAACCGATAAGTTACTTATACCTCAAAAAAAACAGCATTTCGCTGGTATTCGTGTGGATAAAATTCATTAATTTGCCGTTTTACACGCTCGATTAGCTGAACAGCACCCATAAAAAATGAAATATACGCCATAGCCTAAGTAGGCAAAATTATTAATGTACGGTATTGTTCATTAATAAACTTTATGGATGTCCTGAGTTATCTTACACGTTAACAGAGCCACAGTTGCGCAAGAAGCCTTTTGCCAAACCATTTTTACAGGATGACTTCTTTAGTGATGATATAGCCATTTCGAACAAGGCTGTTGAAGATTATAAAGACCATACCTTAGCCTTTGGTCTGCCTGCTTTATCGCATGCGGCGGGGAGTACTGAACTTAAGGTAGGTAATACCTTTGAGCTAAATACTAATATGAATACGGAATTAAAAACGGTAGGTTGGCCAGCTGAGCGCGGGCCTAAAATTGAAGATAAAAGCTGGCTACACAGTGATGCCAAAGATATTTCTTATCGTTATGTACACAAGCTTTATGATACTTGGGTTGAAAAAGGACATTTAAATCAATGAAAAAACTAATACTAGCACTACTATTCTTGTTACCGAATGCTGCAATGGCATTACCAACAGCTAAATACACCATTTTAGTGGTAGATGAGCAGGGAGTGCCAATCGAGGGCGCTGATGCAAGTATTAGCTTTATGCGCCCTAAATCAGATGGTTGGGGTGGTAAACCAAGTTTTGTAGCAGGGAAAACTGATAAAGATGGTCTATATACAGGCCAAGGAGCAACGCAGCAATATGGTGTTTATGGCGCTAGTGCCAAGGGCTATTATGGTACAAGCTTTAAGTATAACGGCTTCACAGGCGTTAGCGGCATACTTGGCTTTAGAAAGTGGCAGCCGTGGAACCCTACCTTAAAAGTGGTATTGAAAAAAATCAAAAATCCTATTCCTATGTATGCTTACTACGTGAATAAAGTTGACATACCTAAAATTGACGAAGTTATAGGATATGACTTGAAAAAGCATGACTGGGTATCTCCTTATGGCAAAGGGATTATTTCTGACTTACGATTCAAATTGGAAGATGATTTTGTCGATAACAATAATTATAAAACAACGCTGACTTTGAATTTTTCTAATGGCGAAGATGGTTTGCAGAAATTTCTAACAGAGAGTGTAGGTAGCCGTCTTTTATCAAATCATAAGGCTCCCTTGTCTTATTATCAAAATACTTTGATTCAAAAAAAATCTAAAGAGGGGAATAACAGAAGGGTTACAACCTATAAAGTTGGCGATAATACGAACTATTATTTTAGAGTACGCTGTGCTGAGGATGATCTTGAATCATGTCTGTATGGAAAAATGTATGGGAACATTGAATTTAGTGCAACGACCATCAGCTTTAAATACTTTTTAAACCCTTCACAAGGTGACACGAATGTAGAGTTTGACCCTAAAAGAAATTTATTTAAAAAGTTAAAAAATAAAATCACGACACCTTAAAGCTTAACAAAGCTGCATAAAAAACATAAAAACATTGGAAAAAACATTGGGACACCCATAAACTTTTGATCAAAATCCACCTCTCTACTATGGTTAAATAACCACCAGAAGAGAGGTGTTGAACATGACCCAAGCACGCAGTAAACAAGTATCACTTCAAGACACCCGTTATTATCATTTAATCTCTCGCTGTGTACGTCGCGCCTATTTATGTGGCGAAGACAATCACACTAAACAAAGTTTTGAACATCGCAGACAATGGATGGTTGACCGTATTCGATTTTTAACCTCTATTTTTGCGATTGATGTAGCAGCTTATGCGGTCATGTCGAATCATAAAAAACATTGGGACACCCATAAACTTTTGATAAAAGAAAAAATCGGGGACATCTAAATGAGGCGTTGGTATTTTTCTAAAGTGCGGTAACATCCATACTTTTATGCGATATTCGTACTATTAAGATTTGGTTGTTTTTATATTCTTTGTAATAAATCACATGACTGGCTTGTGGATATTTACTATACCCCTCTCTGATGTATTCACAATTAATGCCGAGTTCTGGATCATTGGCTAGTAAGTGAAACGTATTATCTAATACTTTTAAGTAATCATTTCGTTGGGGAACTCCCCAAGTTATTTGCGTATATTTAGCTATTTTAATTAAATCTATTTTGGCTTTCGAAGATAATACAAACTTATTCATTGATGGTTATCTTTATCTAATTCAGTCAATAAGCTTTCATAGCTGTACTCAGCAACACCGCTTTGCTCGCCTTGGCTTAGCATATTGCGCAAATGTAAAAGTTTAGTTTCTTGGTCTTCTAACGCTCTTAATCCAGCCCTAACAATTTCACTTGCTGAGCCATAACGACCAGTGTTAAGTTGTTGGTTTATAAACTGATCAAAATGATCGCCTAATGTTACGCTTGTGTTTTTAGCCATAATATAAAACCTTGTAAGTACCTATATGTAATACATTGTGGTATAAAAAATATAAAAAGTCATTAAAGCAAGACAAAAAGTTGTTTTTGATCCATCGTTGCTAGAAAAATATTGGGACACCCATACTTTATTGATAACCCCCAACCATCAGGTAAAGAGTCTGAAAATGAGCAAAATAAAGCAGACACTTACTCATCATTACTAAATCAAAGCCTCTTAACTATGGATAAATAATCACCATGGGTGGGGGGGGTAACATGATTCAGCACGCAGCAAATACGTTCCCTTCAACCCCCCCTTATTATCATTTTATCTCTCGTTGTGGTCGTAGCGTCTATTTATCTTAGTTATTTTATTTATGCAGCGACAATCAAAACACAGAGCAACATTATGACGACAAGCAAGGCTTTAGATAAGGTAAAAGACTTGCGTTAAGCTACGTGTTCGTTATTAATTGCTTGAGTAGGTAGGTTAGTTGAAAAAATAAATGAAACGACTAATGTTATAATATATCAATTGTGATATTATCTCACTCCGCTGAGAAAGTGTGTTACTTTTCTCAAAGAAATATTGCTCAGGATAAAAAAATGTTAGATCGAATAGGAATTACAGCAACGTCTTTATGTGCACTGCATTGCATATTGCTGCCTATATTATTACCTGTTTTACCATTGTTAGGTTTAAGCTTCTTAGCTGATCACACATGGGAGCATATATTCTTATTATTAACGGCTGCATTAGGTACTATTGCTCTTTTTTCTGGCTTTAAGCGGTATCATAAAAAGTTATACCCATTCTATTTGCTGTATCTAGGTGTTGCTATTTACTGGCTTAAGCATGATTTTTCTAGTGAAGTAGAGCCATTTTTTATTATTATTGGTGCTAGCCTTATTGTTGCAGCGCATTTTATTAATATAAAACTGTGTAATAGCTGTAGAGAATGCACAACCAGTGATTGTCAAACCGCGGTTGAGCATTAATCATCCGCTACTAAAGTTTAATCATTAAGCTCTTTTAATTTTCGCGTTAAAGTATTTCTACCCCAGCCTAATTTTTTTGCCGCTTCTTGCTTGTGCCCATTGGTATATTTAAGCGCTTGTTCGAGCATTATTTTTTCAAATTCGGGCAAGGCATTATCTAAAATAGCACTTTTACCTTGTACTAATTCTTTGCTCATCCACTGTGCTAAAGCAAGTTGCCATGTTGTTGTTTCAGATGAAGATACAGGCGTTTCTTCTGTGAGTTCTGCGGGTAAATCTTCTAATAAAATTTCTTGTCCACTTGCCATTACGGTAAGGAAGCGGCAGGTGTTTTCTAATTGCCTTACATTGCCAGGCCATGAGAAGTGAGTTAAATATTCACTGGCGGCTTTGCTGATGGTTTTAGCTTCTACACTTAATTCATTGGCGGCTTGTTTTAAGAAGTGCTGGCATAGTTGTGCAATGTCTTCTTTTCGTTCGCGTAAACTGGGTAAATGAATGCGAATAACGTTCAGGCGATGAAAGAGATCTTCACGAAAGTCTCCATTACTTACGGCTTCTTCAAGGTTTTGATGTGTTGCTGCAATAATTCGCACATCTACTTGTACTGGTGAATGACCACCCACACGATAAAACTGTCCATCGGCTAATACCCGTAATAATCGCGTTTGAATGTCTAAGGGCATATCACCTATTTCATCTAAAAAAAGCGTACCACCATGGGCTTGCTCGAACCTGCCTTGACGTACTGAGTTTGCCCCCGTAAAAGCCCCTTTTTCATGGCCAAATAATTCCGATTCTATTAAGTCTTTAGGGATAGCTGCCATATTCAATGGAATAAAAGGAGCGTCTTGTCTTGGGCTATGAGAATGTAAGGCGTTGGCAACCAGCTCTTTACCTGTACCAGATTCTCCATTAATTAAAACGCTGATACTAGAACGAGATAATCTGCCAATCGCCCTGAATACTTCTTGCATTGCTGGTGCTTCACCAATTAATCCCGCAGTAACAGGTGCTTGCTTCTCTTGATGCTTTTTCGCGTTTTGTTCTCTTGCGTGTGTTAATGCCCGTTTGGATAAAGCGACGGCTTCATCAATATCGAAAGGTTTAGGTAAGTATTCAAACGCCCCCCCTTGGTAAGCGTTAACGGCGCTATCTAAATCAGAGTGCGCAGTCATAATAATAACGGGGATGGTGTTGTGTTGTTTGTTAACTTTTTGCAGTAGTTCCATACCATCCATATTAGGCATACGTATATCAGAAATAATAACTTCGGGTTGTCCGTGATCAAGTGCTATAAGTAGATTTTCGGCACTTTCAAAGGATGCGGTACTGATATTTGCATTTGAGAATGCTTTTTCTAATACCCAGCGAATAGAGCTGTCATCATCAACTATCCAAACTTGTTCTGTGATCATTATTTTTCTCTTTTTTTGAAGGTGCTTTATTAATTATTGTTGTGTTAATGGCAGTAAAATTACAAATTCGGTATGCCCTGGCCGACTATGGCAAGAGAGCTTTCCTTGATGCTGATTCACTAAGGTTTGCGATATAGATAAACCTAGCCCCGTTCCATTTGAACGCCCTGAGACCATAGGGTAAAAAAGTGTATCTTGTATTTGAGCAGGAATACCGGGGCCATTATCTATTATGCTAATTTGAGCAGTAAGCTTTACGCGCTTGCCATTGATTGTTTTATTGCTGGCGACACGGGTTTTTAAGGTGATGGTGCAATTTTGTTCAATGGCTTGAATAGCATTACTCACTATATTTAATACTGCTTGTTGTATTTTTTCTTGATCACATTCTATTAAAGGAATAGACGGGTCGTAATCTCTTTTTAATGTGATGTTTTTATCGTTTGAAAAACTAACCACCTGACAAACTTTTTCTAATACCGAGTGGATATTATTTTGGTTGATTTGCGGAAGTTGATTTGGCCCTAATAAGCGATCTACCAAGTTAGTGAGCCTGTCTGCTTGTTCGATGATCATGCTAGTATATTCTTGCTGATCAGTATTGAGTTCGCGGTTAAGTAATTGAGCTGCACCACGTAAGCCCCCGAGAGGGTTTTTAATTTCGTGTGCTAAGCCTTTAATTAAATCGCGTGCAGCGACCCATTGTTGATGTTGAAAAACCTCTAAGCTGATCTGTTTTTGTTGATCTATTTGCTTAAGTTCTAGTAGTACGTGTGGCTGTTGTTCAAATTCAACCGAAGAAGCAGTAATTTCGGCAGTAAAGCGATGACTTTCACTGAACTCAATAACAATGTCACTGTCAGTGAGTTCTTGTCCTGATGCCAGCAATTGCTTTAATCGTTTACTATTAATGGTGGTATTAGCGAAGATAAAATCAGCAGGATAATTATATAACTTTGTTAAACTTTTATTGAGCAGAGCTTCTGCTGAAGGGTTTAAATAAACAATGTTTAATTCTTGATTAAGAATGATAATTGCAGTCACCATTTGGCTAGCTAACGCCTGTTGGTAAACTTTTTTTTGTTCTTGTATTAGCTGTCTATTCTGCATTACTAAGCCCAATCAATAAGTATGAAAATGCACTGCACCTTTTTGGTGCGTGTGATTTTAGTTTACTTGATAACTATTTTAATTGCTGGCTTTTTTTCAAAGAAAGAGAATCAATAAAGTTTTATTAGTGTATGTTTTATAACGACTTTTTCATTTTTTGTTAAAAACTAAACTGTTTAGTTTACCGAAGCTCTGTGCATATAAAATGTTACTGACTCAGACGATGCAATAACCTTGCCCTTTTCGTTGAGTAAGTCCATTTTTATTTTATGCTCGCCTCTGTCGATATTGCGTAATGAGAACATAGAGTGGATTTGTGGTTTTTTATATGGTTTACCGTCGAGGTAGAGTTGTACTTTAAACCCTTGTTTAAACTGCGGTTTAATGCCGCCACTGATGTAGATGGAACCGGTATTATCGCGGATAGTCGCGTTGTTTTGAGGGTTATTTATAACGACTTGATAGATTTCTTCAAGTTGTTGTGGGTTGATATCTAGTACTTCAGTATCAACCGACGTAGCAGACTCAATGATATTTCCTGGTTTTGTTTTAACTTCTTCTGCACCAGGGCGAGGCGTATCTGAAAACACTAATACACCTTGTTCATTGCGCCACACATAAATTTTAGCAGGACTCTGAAATGCAGAGGCTGTTATTGATGTGAGTAAAAGCGCTATGAATAAATATTTAGTCATATAAATTAACTATTCGAATCCCTGAGATAATTATACAACGCAAATACAGAATACGCTGCTCTTAATTTAAGTATATACCTATAAATTATACAAAAAAAATTATTTTTACTACTAAATGTTACAAGTTAACTTGTAAACCACATAAGAATCTTTAGCAGGTGTTGATGAAAAATTGATTATTTGAAGTTATAAGACATAAAAAAAGCTCACCTTAGTGAGCTTTTCAATATTATGTTATTAATTAAACGCTGTAGTACATGTCAAATTCAACAGGGTGAGTTGTTGAGTTTAATAATTCTACTTCTTCACGTTTAAGGGCAATGTAAGCATCAATCATGTCATTGTCCATTACGCCGCCAGCCGTTAAGAATTCTTTATCTGCTTCTAAAGCGTCTAACGCCTCTTCTAAAGATGCAGCAACTTGTGGAATTGCAGCAGCTTCTTCAGCGGGTAAGTCGTATAAATCTTTATCCATTGCATCGCCAGGGTGAATTTTATTTTTAATACCGTCAAGGCCAGCCATAAGCATTGCTGAGAAAGCTAGGTATGGGTTAGCAGTAGGATCAGGGAAACGAACTTCAATACGCATTGCTTTTGGTGTAGGTACAATTGGGATACGAATTGACGCACTACGGTTACGAGCAGAATATGCAAGCATAACAGGTGCTTCAAAACCAGGAACTAAACGTTTGTATGAGTTAGTAGACGCATTCGTGAAAGCATTTAATGCTTTAGCATGCTTAATAATACCGCCAACGTAGTAAAGTGCTGTTTCAGATAATCCGCCGTACTTATCACCAGCAAATAAGTTAACGCCATCTTTGGCTAAAGATTGATGAACGTGCATACCTGTACCGTTGTCACCTACAATTGGTTTAGGCATGAAAGTCGCTGTTTTACCATAGGCGTGAGCTACGTTATGAACAACATACTTATAAATTTGTACTTCATCAGCTTTTAATACCATTGTATTAAAGCGACAAGCAATTTCATTTTGACCTGCGGTCGCAACTTCATGGTGATGTGCTTCAACAACTAAGCCCATATCTTCCATAACTAAACACATTGCTGAACGTAAATCTTGTGACGAGTCAACAGGAGCAACAGGGAAGTAACCACCTTTAACACCAGGTCTATGGCCTGTGTTGCCATCTTCATAGCTAGTACCAGAGTTCCATTTAGCTTCTTTATCATCAATTTTGTAGAATGAACCGCTCATGTCTGTATGGAAACGTACATCATCAAAAACGAAGAACTCAGGCTCTGGACCAATTAACACAGTATCTGCAATACCAGTACCGCGCATGTACTCTTCAGCGCGTTTAGCGACTGAACGAGGGTCACGGCTGTAGCCTTGCATTGTTGCAGGCTCTACAATGTCACAACGAATATTTAAAGTAACAGCTTCAGTAAATGGGTCTAAAATTGCTGAATCTGCATCAGGCATCATTACCATGTCTGATTCATTGATACCTTTCCAGCCTTCAATTGAAGAACCGTCAAACATTTTACCGTCTTCGAAGAAGTCTTCGTCAACTTGGTGATGAGGAATAGAAACGTGCTGCTCTTTACCCTTAGAATCTGTAAAACGAAGGTCTACGAATTTAACATCGTGCTCTTTAATTAAATCGAATACTGCTTGTGACATATTTGTCTCCAGTGTGGTTAGTTCAAATTTGGTAATTGCTCATATTTAGCTATAATCGTGCCAATAGTTTATTCTTTATTTATCAGTGCATTATGTATATGTGTTGTGTAATGCTGCACTGTTTTGGTGCTTTGATTGCCCGAGTGTGGTGCAAAGTGATTCCTTGTTAGCCTCATACTATAGAACAATTTAGCGTGTATTCCTTCACTATTTTATTTCTTTTTAGTCTTTATAGATTGGGTTAATATGATGCCCAATCAATACGCCTTAATTGTTATTTTTATGAATACAGGAAAACTCAAAATATGTCTGTTACTTCGATAAGGCTTTATAACTATTGCCTAGTGCTATGGCTCCTTTTAAGTCTTTCTTTTTTTGTTAAAGCTGAATCAGATAACAGTACTTGGCAAAAACCAACACCTATCTTCAAACAAGAATATGATTGGCTTCGATTAAGCTCAGATGAATGGTTAAAAGGCGACATTGTCTCAATGTACGATGAAGAGCTTGAATTTGATAGTGACGAATTAGACCTACAGCAAATAGATTGGGATGATGTTGCAGAGCTACGCAGCAAAAATTGGCAAAGTATTCGAATGATTGACGGTACTATCGCTGAAGGTTACTTAGTCGTAAAAGATGGCCAGTTAAGCTTGGTTAAGTTTGGAGAAACGAAACATTTTGAATTAGCTAACTTATTGTCAATTGCTTCATCGGGTAAAAATGAACGCGATTTATGGGATGGTTATGCTGATATAGGTATAAATTTAAGAGGAGGTAATACTGTACAACTTGATTATACTTTTGCCGTGGGTGCTCAAAGACGTAGTGCTAGTAGTCGTTTTAAAATTGATTACACCGCTAACTATAGTAAGTATAAAGACCAAGAGACGGATGAAAAAATAGTAACGGCAAATAGCGATAGGCTCACGTCAACTTATGATTGGTTCTTTAGCCAAAAAGTATACCTAAGAGCGATGGATTTTGAGCTTTACTCTGATGAGTTTATGAATATTGAAAGAAGGATCCGTTACGGTATTGCAATGGGTTATCACCTTATTGATACCAGCCAAACAACTTGGGATGTTAATGCGGGTCCTAGTTATCAAACAACGACATTTATCGAAGTTCAAGACGGTGAAAAAAAGAAAGAAAATTCACCAGGTTTAGTACTTGGCACTGACTTTACCTATGAAATAACCAGTGATATTGATTACGATGCATCGTATAGCATTCAATTTGTTGATGAATCCTCAGGTGATTATATACATCATTTACAAACAGGGTTAGAGATTGAGTTAGCAAGTGATTTTGATCTCGATGTAACTTTTTATGCCGATAGAACCGAAAAGCCTAAAGCGGATGCCGATGGGAAAATTCCAGAACAAAATGATTTTCGTTTAGTGGTAAGTTTAGGGTATGACTTTTAAGTGTAAAGTTAGTGATAATTAATGTTAGAGGAAATTGGCAGCATATTGTGGAATTTGATTTAGCGTGATGAATATATTTAGCTTTTTGAGTGTACTTTCTTTGCTCTCAATCTCTAGTGCCTCATCAAAAGAGCAAGTAACAAGTCGTGCTGTTTGGCAAAAGCCAACCCCTATTTTTAGTCAAAAATATGATTGGCTACGCTTAAAATCTGATGAATGGTTAAAAGGTGACATTGTTTCAATGTACGATGATGAGTTGGAGTTTGATAGCGATGAGTTTGGTGTTAAAACGTTTGACTGGGAAGATGTTAATGAATTGAGAAGTCGGTTTGACCAACAAATTCGCTTAGCAGACGGGCGAGTGGTACAAGGTTTTTTGATAGTCAAAGACGGTCATTTAGTTTTGCTAAGTCAAGGTGTTGAAACCCATTACCCCTTATCAGAACTTTTATCTATTACTTCAACCAGTGAGAGTCGAATTGACTTGTGGGATGGTAAGGTTAGTGTTGGCGTTGATATTAGTTCTGGAAATGTGAATCAACTTGAGTATCTCGTTTCTGCGATGCTTCAACGAAGAACACCGTTTACGCGCTTTAGAAGTGATATGACTTTTAATTACAGTAAATCTCTTAATGAAGACGCTGATTCTGTTGTTAGTGATACCCGACGTATTACAAGCTATTTAGATTGGTTTTATAGTGGCAAAGTGTTTTTACGTGCTATTGATTATGAATATTACAGTGATTTACTACAGAATATTAAATACAGAAACAATATCGGTTCTAGTATTGGTTACCATATTGTTAATAATAAACGTTTACAATGGGATGCGACAGTAGGCCCTAGTTACCAAGAGACCGTTTATTATAATAATATAGAGAACAGCTCCCAGAAAAGTGGAGCTTTATCATTAAGTACATTATTAGAATATACAATTTCAAGAAAAATTGATTATATTATTGATTATCAAATGAAATTTGTTGATGACGCTTCTGGCGGGCGTAACCATCATTTAAAAACAGGTTTTGAATTTGAGTTTACTGATAATTTTGAATTAGATTTAACATTATATATTGATCGCGTTGCTAAACCAGTAGCAGCTAACGATCAAGAGCAGCCTAAAAAGAATGATTACAGGCTACTAATCAGTTTAGGTTATGACTTTTAACCTAGTTTACCTGTCATGTTCAACGACAACGTCACTTAGAGGGGTGCTAGAGCAAAGCAAAATATACTGATTGTCTTGCTCTTCTTTCGTTAAACCTTCTGTTTTTAACTGTTTTACTTCACCTGAAATAAGCTTAGCTTTGCAACGCCCACATTGTCCTCTTAAACAAGAATAAGGCAAAATCAGCCCTGCCTTTTCCCCTTGAGCTAAAATAGAAGAATGTTGCTCCCCTTTTAACTGTTTTTGTTTTGATAAAAAAGTAATGTTGACGGGTGTTGGCTTAGCATTCATCTCAATAAATCTCCAAAGTTAGTACAGATTAAATTGCCTGTTTAAGGTATATTACGAGCAATTTATCATATTAGCTAAACATAATTATTAATACCTTTATGACAAACAAGCAGCAACATATTCATATTTTAGGCATTTGTGGAACCTTTATGGGTGGCATAGCGGCTATAGCTAAGCAGTTAGGTTTCAAAGTAAGTGGCTCTGATGCTAATGTTTATCCGCCGATGAGTACTCAACTTGAGGCGTTAGGCATTGAATTGATGCACGGTTATAGTGCAAAGCATTTAGCAACAGATGTTGACGTTGTGATTATAGGAAATGCGATGTCGCGTGGGAATGAAATGGTTGAGCATGTGCTTGATAGAAATATTCCCTATACGTCAGGCCCTCAATGGTTATTAGATAACGTATTAAAAGATTGTTGGGTGCTTGCCGTTTCTGGAACCCATGGTAAAACCACGACCAGTAGTATGCTGGCGTGGATTTTAGAATATGGCAAATTATCTCCTGGCTTTCTCATTGGTGGGGTACCACAGAACTTTGAATGTTCAGCGCGTATTGGCGAGACGCCATTTTTTGTTATTGAAGCCGATGAATATGATAGCGCCTTTTTTGATAAGCGCTCTAAGTTTGTTCATTATCGACCGCGAACGTTGGTAATCAATAATATGGAGTTTGATCATGGTGATATTTTTAACGATTTAACTGATATTCAGCGACAATTTCATCATTTAGTTAGAATGGTACCCTGTAATGGTTTAATACTCTCTGCAAAACATGATGAAGCAGTGCAAGAGACTTTAAATCAAGGTTGTTGGAGTGAGCAAGAGCATACTGATGATAAATATGGCTGGCAGGCTAAAAAGCTTATAGAAGACGGTAGTCAGTTTGATGTGTTTTTTAATAAGGTTAAGCAAGGTCAAGTTGATTGGCAATTAATGGGTGATTTTAATATTGATAATGCTTTGATGGCTATTGCTGCTGCAAGACATGTTGGTATACCAAGCCAGGTAGCTATTGAAGCGTTATCGCAGTTTATTAACACGAAGAGGCGTTTTGAGCACAAGGGCACAGTTAATGGTGTTGAAGTATATGATGATTTTGCTCACCACCCTACAGCAATAGCAAAAACGTTAGCTGGCGTTCGGGCAAAAATAAATGCTCGTAACCAAAAGAACAACCAATGTGGTCGAGTGATTGCTGTGTTAGAGCCAAGATCGAACACCATGAAATCAGGTGTTCACAAAGAAGCTCTGCCAAACTCTTTTGATGAGGCTGATGCGGTTTTTTTATATCAGGGCGACCAAGTGCATTGGTCTGTTTCTGAACTCATTACACAGTGTAAGCCCGCTTGTGTTGTTGAAAATAATATTAAAACGCTGGTAAGCGCAATTGTATCAGAGGTATTGCCTGATGATATCGTTGTTATAATGAGTAATGGTGGTTTTGAGAATATTCACAATAAGTTATTATTAGCACTTGCAGAGTAAGTCGCTAATAAACAAATTTGATAAAGGTAAAGAAAGTAAAATGGCAGTTTTAAGTATACTAAAAGCACCTGATGAAAGGTTACGTCAACAAGCTGTTCAAGTAACAGATATAGCAACAGTACAAACATTAATAGACGATATGTTAGATACTTTGTATGACACAGAGGATGGTATAGGGTTAGCGGCAACACAGGTAGGAAGAAAAGAAGCCGTTGTTGTTATTGATATTTCTGAAGAGCGAAATGAACCATTGATTTTAGTAAACCCTGAAGTGACCTTTGGTGATAACAAAATAAAAGGTCAAGAAGGCTGTTTATCAGTACCAGGATATTACGCTGACGTAGAACGCTTCGCTAATGTAACCGTAACAGCGCAAGATCGTGAAGGTAAAGATATTACTGTTGAAAGCGATGAATTTTTAGCTATTGTGATGCAACATGAAATCGATCATCTAAAAGGCAAGTTATTCATCGAATATCTATCGCCACTAAAACAAAAAATGGCATTAAAAAAAGTGAAGAAAACACTTAAACACACAGCATAATGTTAATTAAGTAGGAAATTGTTTTGAGTACATTTAAAGGTCGTATAACACTAGCCATGACAGGGGCATCAGGAGCAGGCTATGCACTTCGTTTATTAGAATGCTTAGTTGCTGCTAATTACCAAGTGTTTTTTCTCTGCTCTAGTGCTGGGCGTATTGTACTTAACACTGAAGTCGGAGTGAAACTGCCGAGTAAACCTGAAGCGACTGCTGACTATTTAATCAATAAATTCAATGCTAAAGCTGAGCAAATTATTGTTTTTGGTAAAGAGCAGTGGTTTTCACCTGTTGCGTCAGGATCGGCTGCGCCAAAACAGATGGTGGTATGCCCGTGCTCTACAGGGACATTAGCTGCTATTAGCCAAGGTATGAGTGATAATTTAATTGAACGTGCAGCAGATGTGGTGATTAAAGAGCGTGGTCAGTTAATTTTAATGGTAAGAGAAACGCCATTCTCTACGATACATTTGCAAAATATGCTGAGCTTATCTCAACAAGGCGTAACGATTATGCCAGCTGCACCTGGCTTCTATCATAATGCAGAAACCATCGACGACTTAATTGATTTTATGGTGGGTCGAGTACTTGATCACCTTAAAATAGAGCAAAGTATTATGCCTCGCTGGGGTTATAATCAACAATCAAGTTAACAACTACGGTGAAGTTTTAATTTAAGGCATAAAAAAAGCGAATGATAATTCGCTTTTTTTGTTTCACTGACGGTACTAATCGTTTTTATGATTCATCAAAACTAAACTCAATGTATGCTTTACCATGAGGTGAACTCAAAGGAATAATAACGATTGGTCCTTTAGCTTTATGATGAATAGTGTGTTCATGTCCTGAAACAACGACAGGGGTTGCCATATCAAACTCAATGCCTTTCTCGCTAAGCATTCTTTTAGCACCACCTGTTACCATGTTGGTGATTTCACCTACTAAATCGGTAATTTCTTCGTTTACAGAATCTGGAGCCTCTCCAACCATGCCTTTCATTGTGGCAATAGCTAAAGATGCATCATAAGTAATAGATAGCGAACCTTTAGCTTGTTCACTTACCATACCTATAAGACCAGATACATCACCCATTGCTACTTGACCTTTTTTAAGCTTTGGCTTTTCAGGAGTTAACTCCATTTGAGCCATGGTGGACATAACATTGAGCATTGAAGATAAAAAGGGATTGATAAACTCTACGTTCATGAAGCTTTCCGAGCCTTGTCAGTTAAGTTATTTGATTCTGCATGGAAAATTAGCAAATGTAAATCAAACAAAATTATTATTTATTATAAATAGTGATTATTTTCACTTGAGTAGTTTTTACCGCTGCCGATTATATTTGGCTAAAAGTTAAACTAGCTTTGACTTTATTATCCTGAAAATTAACAATATTTATTTGCTTAACGTAAGTATCGACGAGTATTGTACTTTTTACCACTAATTGTTATAAAAAAGTTTTTTCAGGCGTTAAAAAGATAATAACTTTGCCAAAACTAAATAACTAAGATAATTAACTCTATTCACTAAGGCTATGATATTTAATTGAATATAGCATTAGGTTTTTAGGAAATTTGCATTGAATACTGATAATAAGCTAAACAGGCTTTTTATTCGATATATGTATGCGAAGCTCAATAATTAAGCTAATTGCTCTGTTTAGCTTGATTTAATACATGCACGGCAACTACCGTGTGCTTCGACAATTTGGTGACTTATGGAAAAGCCGCTCGCATCGGCCATCGCTCTTAAGGCTAAATCAAAATTATTTGATTGAATTTCATCAACTTGCCCGCAGGCGTCGCAAATTAGTAATTGCACAGGATGATTACACTCACCAAAATGATGGCACATAATAAATGCATTGATTGATTCTATTTTGTGAACAAAGCCCTGTTTAGAGAGAAAGTCTAAGGCACGATAGATGGTCGCTGGTTTTGCACCTGAATCGATTGTTTTCAGTTCTTCTAATAAATCGTATGCACCTACAGCACCTTGATGTTTAGCAAGTAATAAAAAAACTTGCTCACGAACTTTAGTGAATCTTGCGCCTTTTTTCGCACAAACTTGTTGTGCTTGGGCTAAAAGTTTGTCTGCTGTAGGGTCGATTGTCATGGTGAAAAATTATACCTGTCAGTGATGGATTCCAGTGTAACATAGCCCTAAGGCGAGGATAACTATTTTTATTCGCCATTTATATGATGATCCTTTACAATACAAAAGACAGCGCTGTCTTTTTGTTTTTCTTCATGATTTTTGGATATGATAATGACCCGATATCTTGCTCTAGACGCCTTCAGAGGTATTACAATTGCTCTGATGATTTTAGTTAATACACCAGGTACTTGGAGCTATGTCTATGCACCACTTTTACATGCAAAATGGCACGGTTGTACGCCAACAGATTTAGTGTTCCCCTTCTTTTTGTTTATCATTGGTTCTGCAATGTTTTTCTCTTTTAAAAAGAGTAATTTTGCAGCAAGCCCAGCACAATTCAAAAAAATAGTGAAACGGGGTTTTATCATCTTTTTTATTGGTTTTATGCTTAATGTCATTCCGTTCGCAACAGATCCAAGTGATTGGCGAATCATGGGGGTTTTACAACGCATAGGTATTGCTTATGTATTTGCAGCAAGCTTGGTTTTACTGCTAAATAAGCGAGGAATATTTTTTGCCTCGCTTGTCATTTTGCTTGGTTATTGGTTTTTACTCTTAAGTGTAGGTAATGAGAATGCCTTTGGCTTAGAGAGCAATATCATTAGAGACGTTGACTTGGCTATTCTTGGTGCCAATCATATGTATAGTGGAATGGGGATCGCTTTTGACCCTGAAGGAATATTAAGCACCATACCCGCTATTGTAAATATGTTACTTGGCTTCGAAGTTACAAGATATTTAACCAGTATTAAAGATAAAAAAGAAAGTGTAATAAAGCTGACAATACTTGGTGGTTTAGCCATTGGTTTAGGCTCGTTATGGAGTTTTGTTCTACCCATTAATAAATCGTTATGGACAAGTTCATATGTGATTTATACCACAGGATTCGCTTGCCTTTTATTAGCTGCCTTCATATGGATTATCGATATATTAAAACAGCAAAAACTAGCGTCTCCGTTACTGGTTTATGGCACTAACCCTCTATTTGTTTATGTGTTATCGTTTTTAACCGTGACGTTATATTTGAATATTTCTGTTGATGACAGCACATTATACGCTTGGTTATATGGCGTACTCACAAGCTTTTTAGACAAGACTTTCGCCTCATTCATCTTTGCATTAAGTCATGTGGTGTTTTTCTGGTATGTTTCACTAATTTTATATAAGCGTAAAATATTTATAAAAATATAATGAATAACGTTTTGCTCTTGCTACAACTTGCTACAAAAAGGTAAATAATATCTCAGTAAGTTGACTGAAAAATTGCTATGCTTATTATTGTGTTATCTAGCTTTTTACTAAAAAGTAATACCAATTCGTATAAGAAAGTATTCTCTTAGCGAGAATTTAAAGTCTTAGAGACAAGGCATTGATTGCAGACATTAGTTCTAATGTTGCCTATGTTGTTCTAACGGAACACTTCTTTATGCAAAGGGTATAAAAGCCAACTTCAGTAGGAAGCTTTGTTATAAGGAGCAGCAATAACGAGTGAGTAATGTAACATTAGTACAAGATGAAAACCTTTCATTTAAGATTAGCCATCAACTGCTACCTCAAGAGTATCAACGGTTAGATCTTTATTTTTCTCTACCCGAAGAAATGGGTATAAATCCGAGTACCTTAAAAGAAGAAGACTACTTTTATTCAAATATTAAAAGTCATAGCGCTTACTATTCAGCACAGTTACATTTACCGTTAGTAAGAAGTCGATTTATAAGTCAGAATAAAGGAGAGCAAACTGATTACCGACTCAATCTTAACCTATACTCCTATCAAATTAGAATCGCACTTGATGCCGATATTAAACAAACACTGAAACTAAAAACCCCTGAGGAGTTTTTTCCTGCTGCTATAGAGCTAGTTGAACAAACAGCAGTGTTAATGAAAAAACTGCGCCGCTACACACCTTCAGATACCAAGCTCAGTTCCTTTTTTGAAAATGCAGATAACTATTTAAGCTGGCATGCAGAGCAATCTTTTTTAAAGCTATTAGCTCAAGGCCCAAAGAGCAGTGAGTTCTCTGTTGAGCGTGAATACTTACTTACTTTTTGTCGTGAAGAAAATGAATATCGAGAAGAGAATAAATATAATTCACAAGTGACACTCGATGATCCCAATCGTATTACTAATAAAATGCGCTTATTACAGCGCTTAATTGAATATGGAGTCGTTTTTAATAAACAAACACGTTACTTAAATCGCAACTTAAAGCGTTTAGTGCGTGGCACAGTAACAGCAATAATTATGGCTTTTGTCATGTTCTTAGTTTTAAATGCCAGATCTAGTTTTGCTGAAGTCACTATTGCATTAATTGCATTATTGGGCGTTATTTATGGTTTAAGAGAAACTTTTAAAGATGATCTTACCGGGCTTATTTGGCGCAAGATTCAAAAAGGACGACCCAAATGGCAGAATATCTACACACATAGCGTTAGTGGAAAACGAATATTAAGCCAAATACTGTGGCTTGAATATATTAATAAAAAGGATCTACCTAAATCAGTTGATTTTCTCTTTCAAAAACGTCGCCAGCAAAATAAACAAACGGCACGACTACTCCATTTTCGTTGCGATAATAAAGTTATAGTTAAAGAATATTTACCTGGGTATGACGAAATTCAGCAGCAATTATTTTTTAATTTAACCCCCTTTGTACGTTACCTTAAAAAAGGTGAAGGTAAACTTTTCAGCTTAGACGGACAAAAAATTTCGAAACAAGCCGTTGAAAGGCGTTATCAAATAAACCTTATTTTGAAACATAAATCTAAACATAGTGAGTCAGCACAACGCTTTAAAATCACCTTAAATCGCTCTGCAATAATTAATATTGAAGGAATGGACACATAAAGTAATTTATATTTTTAAGTGATAATCAGTATAAAAAGAACTTAAAATTAAGGAGGTTTAACATGGAATTTATATTTAATTTGTGGGAAGGGTTAGAGAGCATATTTTGGCTTTTGCTCGTTGTTTTTATCGTGATAAAAGTATGGCATAGCTTTTGGCATTGGCTATTTCCTAGTGACTAATGAAATACCACACTTGTAACCTCCCTTGTCTCACAAGTTATTTACAGACTATATGGCGATTTATTTAACTTATATTTAGCTTAACTGTATAATAGCCAGCATCTTTGTAAGCTTTGTATAGTAAGGCAGCGAATTGGGTTGTTGCTGTTGGTTTGTTAATGTTGTTTAGTATTAATTTAGCCTAATTCATCTCTAGTTCACGACAAAATAACCTTTTGAAAACCTTATAGTCTTATTGCAAATTCAGGAACTTTAAAATGATTGACCATAAATTGTCAGTTGCACCAATGCTTGATTGGACCGATCGTCACTGCCGTTATTTCTATCGCCTAATGTCTGCGCATACGGTTCTTTATACCGAAATGGTAACCACGGGAGCTATTTTGCATGGTCGAGGAGATTATTTAGCTTATAACGATGCTGAACACCCTTTAGTCCTTCAGCTTGGTGGTAGTGATGTTATTGCTATGGTTGAGTGTGCCAAAATTGCAGAGCAACGAGGTTATGATGAGATTAATATTAACGTTGGTTGTCCGTCAGATAGAGTACAAAATGGACGCTTTGGGGCATGTTTGATGGCTGAACCGGCATTAGTGGCAGAATGTGTGAATGAAATGCAAGCGGCAACTAAAGTGCCTGTTACCGTGAAATCGAGAATAGGTATAGATGACCATGACAGTTATGAGTTTTTACATACCTTCATTGAGCAAGTTGCTCAAGCGGGTTGCCAGCATTTTATTATTCATGCAAGAAAAGCCTGGCTAAGTGGCTTAAGCCCCAAGCAAAACCGTGATATTCCACCACTTGATTATCATAGAGTTTATCAAATAAAGCAGGATTTCTCCGAGTTAGAAATTTCAATTAATGGTGGTATAAAGTCTCTTGAGGAGGCCAGTGAGCATTTAAACTATGTTGATGGCGTAATGATTGGCCGAGAGATTTATAACAGCCCCTATTTATTGGCTCAAGTTGATCAGAAGTTATATCAACAATCTACGGCTGTTTTAACACGTGAAGATGTTATTGAGCAGATGATAAGTTATGTTAATCAGCATGTTGCTTCTGGTGGAAAAGCTTGGCATGTTTTAAGACATATGCTGGGTTTATGTAATGGTTTAGCTGGAGCAAGACAATATCGACGTTATTTAAGCGAGTGCGCTGGTAATGCAGAAGCTAGCGGTCAAACATTAAAAGAAGCAGCGTTGAAAGTACAATTTAGCTAAAACATTATTAACCTCATTATCAATAACAATGTTGCTTATTACTGTTGTCAGCTGAATAAATTGTATTTTTTACTAATAGTTAGTTAATTTAACCAATCAAAATAAAACACAAAAGATACTTAATGGTATAGAGGAGTTACTGGAAAAGTATTTTTCTTTATATTTCAATTGCATAATTAAAAGTTAAGAATTTGGCACAACCTTTGTAACACTTATTGCAACTTAGTAACAAGTAGCAATAAATATATAAGGATTAGTCATGCTAGATTTAACTTTCTTTTTTACTTTAACGATGATGCCGGTGTTAGCTTTATTAGCTACTTCTATCTTAGTAAGTTTATTTGAAAAAGAATCTACTTAACACGTTATTGTGTGAGCATGTTAATAGCGTTATTAACTGCAATATAGATTTAATATGATTTAACAACGTCCCTTTCTGTTTATCGCAATCAAGCCAACTATAAAGTTGGCTTTTTTATGCCTGAAATTTATGCAAAACAAAACGTTCGCTTTACCAAATATCTTTCATATGGACTTGTTTTTTTAAGTCTCTTTTTACTCTTTTTAATGAATCAAGTTGCTTGGTTAATTTGACTAACATTCATGGTTAATTTGACTATATTTTGGTTTGACATAATATGTCCGAAAGTAAGTCCTTGTACTATAAAATATTAAAAGTTTTTATTTATCAATGATATAAAATAATTGTCAACGTTGGCACAGCACTTGTAATAGTACTTGTAACGATGTGAACAGGCTAGCATGTTGTTAGTCAATTTGGTTTAACTGAAGTTGATATTACGATTCACAATAGCAGTAAACCACAGTAATTAAATTTAAAGAGAAGAAGGAATTGATGATGAAAACTTTAAACATTAAAAAAATGGGTTTGGTATTAGTTGTAACTTTAGGTGGTTTATTTTCTATGAATGTTAATGCGGCATCAGCCAGCGTAGAAAATACAGTGAGTGATTTTGTTGTAGCGCAAGGTCAACAAATGATGAAAGAACTTAATAAGCAACTTCAACAAACGATTAAAGAAGAAGTTAAAGCTTTGTCATTAAACTTCACATTTGATGAAACAGTTAAACAAGAAAGCACAAAAAACCAGGTTGAAGATAAGATGACTGTGGCAACTGTATCTACAGTGAAAAAAGTTAAACAAACAAATAACAAGTAATTTAAAAAGAAGTAGGAGATATACACATGGGTTTATTTACACGTTTTACCGATATTGTGAATGCGAATATTAACAGCATGCTAGATAAAGCAGAGCAACCAGAGAAGATGATTCGTTTAATCATTCAAGAAATGGAAGAAACATTAGTAGAAGTTCGTGCGACGGCAGCAAAAAATATTGCTGAACAAAAAACATTGGCAAGAAAGGTTTCTGCCAGTCATGCAAGTGTCACCCATTGGCATGGAAAAGCAGAGCTTGCATTGGCTAAGAATCGAGATGACTTAGCAAAAGCAGCGTTAGCACAGAAACATAAGTATTTAGCAGAGCTTGAACAACTTGAAGAAGAAAACAAGCATTTAAGTGAGTTTCTAAGCGCGGTACAAGATGATGCACAAAAGTTACAAAGTAAATTGAATGAAGCAAAGCGTCGTCAAGAAGCATTATTGTTAAGACAAGAGTCTGCTGAAGTAAGGTTAAAAGTGAGAGAAAAAGCGGCGATTTACAACATCGATGAAGCGATAGGTAAGTTTGAGCGGTATCAGCAAAAAATTGATCGTATTGAAGCGCAAGTTGAGGCATTTGATATGACAGAAAATAAAGATTTATCGACACAAATCGCTGATTTAGAAAAAGACGAAAACATTGAGCAAGAATTAGCGGCAATGAAGAAGCAAGTAGTTAATGGCTAGTAGTAAGACAAGGAAGCTAGGTCAATAAGGATGAATGAAGGTCAATTGGAAAGACCTGAATAATGGACAAGGCAAGGAAGCCAAAACTAGGTAGTAAGCGAGGAGAGAAAAATGAATTATCGTAGAGAGTACACAACAGAAAAAGTAATTACCCCAGGTTTATCAAAAGATATCGTTAATAAAAAATTAACAGGTGTTTGTGCTGGTATTGCAAAGCATTATGAATACCCAAGAGTAGTCGTTAGAGTGGCAGCAATTGCGGCACTAATATTTTTACCCGTAGCAACTGGTGTTGCTTATGTTGTAGCAAGTGCTTTATTACCAAGCCACAGAGCTTACTAAAGGCGTTTGAAAAATTGAAAGCAAGGAGGAAACATGACATTTTTTAAATCTTTGATTCTAGCAATTCTAGCAACACTCTTTTTAACCTATGTTTTAGGAACCAGTTTATTAGAATTATTAAATGTAAGTGTTTATATGGGCGAAGAGTTAATCGAACCTATTAAAGCAATAAGTGTTTCTGCATTAGTTGTTGTGCTATTGGTAGTTATCGCTTTAGCGATTGTGTTAAGTGTTTTTGGTAGTATTATTTTTATAGGATTATTAATTGTAGGGTCGGTAGTTATGGTTGCTGTAGGGGTGTTTTGGCCAGTACTATTAATAGCGTTTGCTATATGGTTTGCAACAAAAGAAAAATCGAAACCTCAGTATAGATAGAAACTGTTCTACACATAAGTAATTAAGCCTGACTTAAAGCAGGCTTTTTAATCAGAATGTCTCAACCTATACTAGGGTGGGTCAATGAGTAAAAATGTTACTTGAAAAATTTAGCCAAAATATTTTTACATACATCAGTATTAACCAATCGTTTAAATTGTTCTCCCTCTTCTTTGATTACTTGAGGTAACACAGCTTGGCTAGCCTGACGCATAAGCATTTTACTGGTTAATACGGCATCTTGTGGCAGTTTAGCAATATTTAAAGCAACATCGCTCGCAAGAGAGAGTAATTCAGCGGGCTGGCAAACTTGATTAACCATACCGTATTGCAAGGCCTGCTCTGCAGTAAAAGTTTTACCAAGTACTAATAACTCAAATGCGCGATTATGGCCGATGCGTTGCGGTAACAGTAAGCTTGAGCCGGCTTCAGGACACAAGCCAAGTTGGGTAAAAGGTAACTTAAACTTAGCGTTATTGGCAGCAATAACCATATCGCAATGAAGTAAGAGAGTGGTACCAATGCCTACGGCAGCACCCGCAACAGCGGCAACTAATGGTTTTTTAAATTCGGCAAGTACTCTAACAAATTCTAATGCGACAAGGTCTTCATCTTGCTGACATTGTAAAAAATCATCAAGATCATTGCCGGCAGTAAAGCATTCTGCATTGCCCTGGATTAAAACACAATGAATGCTTTCAGTTTGCATGGCATATCGAAAATGTTGACAAAGTTGTTGATACATTTCGGTATTTAAGGCATTTTTTTTATCTACACGGTTTAAGGTTATGGTAAAAACACCCTGTGCATTTGAAGTAAGAGTTAATTTTGACATGTCTGACCAGTTACTTGTTGAACAATGCACTTAACAATAGAGCTTATTAAAAAGGATGTATAGCGAAAATGATAAATAAATACTTGAGTTTGGTATTTGTAATAATAACCAGCTTTAACATAGCAGGCGCTAGCGCTAATGATTTAAATATAAAAGTAAAGCAAGAGAATGCTTATGTCAGGGCTAGCATACCGGGTACAGAGATAACTTCAGCTTATATGACAATTGTTAATAATAGTGAAAAAACAGTGACTTTAACTAAAGTGAGCAGTAAAATTTCACCACAGATTGAAATTCATCAAAACATCATGACAAACGACATGATGCGTATGCAAAAATTAGAATCTGTTAAGATAAACAGTAATGAGTCATTAGTTTTACAACCATCGGGTTTACATTTGATGCTTTTTAAGCTGACTCATGTACTAAAACCTGGTGAAGTTGTTGAGCTAACATTACATTTTACTGATGAACAAAAGAAAGTAATTCAATTACCTGTTCAAAGTTTAAAGCAAAAGCAGCAACATCATCATCACCACTAGGAGTGGATTATGAAATTAAACTTATCTACGCGAACTATTTCCCTTATTGTCGCTGGCATCTTTATCTTTTTTTATGGGCTTGGTGTCTATTGGAGCATAGAGCCTGACTCTATTGATATTAAAAAAGAAGTCACCATGGCTGCTCAAGCTGAAAATGTTGCTCCAGTGGTTGGGTATACTACCACTACCGCACTGATCAAAGTCGCGGAAACCTTACTTAACAAGCCAGGTGGTTATTTGGCTAATGATGCACTACCGCCATCAGTATTTTTAGATAATATGCCCGCTTGGGAGTTTGGTGTATTAGAAATGGTGAGAGATATGGCGCTAGTAATGCGCAAAGACTTTAGTCGTTCTCAATCACAATCGTTAGTCAATGAGCATTTAAAAGAAGCACAACCTCGTTTTAACATTAATCATAAAAACTGGGCAATGCCAAGTGCCGAGTCAGAATATAGTAAAGCCATTAAAAGTTTGTATAATTATCGTGCCGGTTTAGTCAATATAAAGGGTCAAGAAAAAGCACAGTTTTATGCGCGAGCAGATAACTTAAGAGCTTATATTGAAGAAGTACAAAAACGCTTAGGCAGTTATTCACATCGATTAAGTTCGAGTGTGGGGCGTGATCAAATAAATACAGATTTAGCAGGAGATAGCAAAGCACAACAATCGAGCAGTGCAGCAAGTCAATTACAGCTAAAAACCAGTTGGTGGCAAATAGACGATGTCTTTTATGAAGCTAGAGGCGCATCTTGGGCGTTATTGCAACTACTGAAAGCGGTAGAAATTGATTTTGATAGTGTATTAACTAATAAAAATGCGAAAATCAGTTTACAGCAAATTATTAGAGAGCTGGAAGCGAGCCAACAAACACTTTGGAGCCCAATGGTATTAAACGGTGATGGTTTTGGCGTTTTAGCCAACCATTCGCTTGTTATGGCAAATTATATATCGAGAGCAAATGCCGCTCTAATTGATTTAAATGAATTATTAAGCAAGGGATAAAAAATGAAAAAGACAATCTTAGCAGCAAGTTTAGCGCTAATGACCTGTACAACAGCGCAAGCAGATACTTTATTAGGCCTCTATATTGGTGGTCAAGCATGGGCAAATCAAGCTAGCGGTAGTTTCGGAGAAGGCTCTAAAGATCAAGCTGTTTTCAATTTTGATGATGAATATCAGGGTAGCTATTTCATTGCATTTGAGCATCCAATTCCATTAATCCCTAATGCGAAAATTGCGAGTACTTCACTAGATACCGTTGGTGGTACACAGTTAAGTACTAGTTTTGAGTTTAATGGGCAAGTTTATTCTGCAAATACAACGCTCGATACTACGCTTGATACAAGCTATATAGATTACACTTTATATTACGAACTGTTTGATAATGATTTATTAACTTTTGATTTTGGTTTAACTGCAAGAGAAATCGATACTTATATTAAAGTAGAAGATTCTGTCACAACATTGAATAGTGACTTAACTGCCAGTGGTTATATTCCAATGTTATATTTATCAACAATTGTTGGTCTACCATTTACTGGTTTCAACTTTTTTGCAGAAGGAAACTTTGTTAGTTACGATGACAACACAGTCTACGATGTGCAAGCAGGCATTAGCTATGAACTTCTAGATAACCTAGCGGTCGATTTAGATTTAACGGTGGGTTATCGTACCGTTAAGCTTGAACTTAATGATTTAGATGATTTCTACAGTGATATGACATTTGATGGATTATTTGTAGGCGCTATCGTTCATTTTTAATAGCTATTAAGTTTAATGGCGGCGAGATTTAATATTTTTTAGAGTTGCCACAACTTAGCAATAATTTAAGCCCTCAAACGGTTAAGGTTTGAGGGCTTTTTATTTTTAAGTACATTTAGCTTTTTAACTTTTGGGATAATCGCTGCTGCTTAATGTAACGATCATGCAATATTTCAACACGCTCAACATACACTTTAGTTTCAGCGTATGGCGGAATACCACCATAGCGTTTAATAGTGCCTTCACCTGCATTATATGCAGCAGACGTGAGGCTGATATTACCATTATATTTTTTTAACAGGCGAGAAAGGTGCTTTACACCACCATTAATATTTTGCTGTGCAACAAAAGGGTTTTTAACACCTAACCATTGTGCAGTTTCAGGCATAAGCTGCATTAACCCCTGCGCGCCTTGTTTAGAGATCGCCTTAGGGTCAAAATGTGACTCTGCATGAATAATGGCTTTAACATAAGCAGGGTCAATATCATACTGGTCTGAAGCCTTGCTGATAAGTGAGTGATACTTGGTTACATAAAGCTTAGCTTTGCGCCAATTAATTAATGAATCAACTTTACACGCATAACAGTCAAAACGAACTTGTTTATAATCAACTCCTATCGGTTCAATGCCAGAAAAAGAGGTGACACCATCAGCTGATTTATATTTATAGATAGGCGTATGCTTATTATTTTCAGCCAAGGCATTCGTTAGTGAAAACAAACTTAACAGAAAAATACCGCGAATTAATGTAGTGTGAAGTAAAAGCAAAGTAGCAGCCTAAATAAGTTTATCTATATAAATCATGGTCTGAGAGCAATTAGTTTGTCAAGTTGAACAAAGCAACACCTCTATTTTATAGCATTTAAATATAACTCAGTAGCCTCTTTGCCAATAATAAAAATATCAATATTCCTTTTTGGAATAAAAAATTTCTATCTATTCCTTCTGCATTGCTCTTTTTTTGTCTATTCTTGCACCATCAATTGCAATGGGTGAAATCGTTATGTTGCCAGAGCAGCACTTAAAAAATCAAAATACTTCGAATGGTGGTAGTGCGTTAGATGCCAGCCAATTAACACAGTTACAACAAGCGACTGCTAACTATTCTTCATTACAACTTGCTTGGGCAAGTGGTTATTTAGCCGCGAAAAGTGAACAAGGGCAAAATGCTCAAGTTTTACCTGCTCCAGCAGCCGTTGCCGTGGCAAAAACGCTAACTATTTTATATGCATCACAAACGGGTAATGCTAAAGGGGTAGCTACACAGTTAGCAACTACTGCAACCGATGCAGGCATTACCGTTAACCTAAAGAATATTTCTGATTATAAAGCGAAATCACTTAAGTCAGAATCACACTTGCTTATTGTGGCAAGTACAAACGGTGAAGGCGAGCCACCAGATGATGCTATTGAATTTCATGAGTTTTTATCGGGAAAGAAAGCACCAAAACTACCAAATTTACGCTATAGCGTTTTAGCGTTAGGTGATAGCAGTTATGAATTCTTTTGCCAAACAGGTAAAGATTTCGATGAGCGTTTAAAAGCGTTAGGTGCTGAACAAGTAACCCCTCGTGTTGACTGTGATGTTGATTACGACAGCGATAGCCAAAGCTGGTCTTTAAACATCATTGAAAGCTTAAAAGAAGAATTAACTCAAACTGACGCAGGTTTAGCACCAGTATATGACTTACCCGTGACTGCGGGTGCTGCAAGTCAATATAATAAACAAAACCCATTGTTAGCTGAATTCTCTTTAAGCCAAAAAATTACAGGTCGTGATTCTGCTAAAGATGTTCGTCATATTGAAATTGATTTAGGTGAATCAGGTTTAACTTATCAAGCAGGTGATGCATTAGGTGTTTGGTTTGAAAATGATAAACAACTTGTTGCAGAGCTTTTAGCTACATTGAACTTCACTGGTGAAGAACAAGTGACACTCAAAGTCAGTGGTGAAGATAAATCGTTCAACTTAGAAGAAGCTTTGACTGAACAGCTTGAAATTACACAAACAGCACCAGCATTTATAGAATATTGGGCAAATGTGAGTGGCGATGAAGCATTATTAACAGTCGCTGCTGATAAAAATACAGCACGAGAATACGCTGCTAATCATCAAATTGTCGATGTTATTGCTGCAGCTAAAGCAGATATATCAGCACAAGACTTAGCTGATAGCTTACGTAAAATTACACCTCGATTATATTCAATCGCTTCGGCGCAAGCAGAAGTTGAGGAAGAAGTTCATCTAACTGTCGGTCTTGTTGAATATGACGAGAATGGACAGCTACGAACAGGTGGTGCTTCAGGTTATCTCGCAAATCGCCTTGAAGAAGGACAAAGCGTTAAAGTATTTGTTGAACATAATGATAACTTTCGTTTGCCAGCCAATGGTGACACCCCTGTTATTATGATTGGTCCAGGTACTGGTGTTGCACCATTTAGAGCGTTTATGCAGCAAAGAGATGCTGATGAAGCCGCCGGTGATAACTGGATGTTCTTTGGTGATCAAACATTCACGCAAGATTTTTTATATCAAGTTGAATGGCAAGGATATTTGAAATCAGGTTTATTGACTCGTTTAGATCTTGCATTTTCTAGAGATCAAGCTGAAAAAATCTATGTACAAGACCGTTTACGTGAAAATGCGCAAGAGTTATTCGCATGGTTAGAACGTGGCGCACATGTTTATATTTGTGGCGATATGAGTCGCATGGCAAAAGATGTTGAAGCGGCGTTATTAGAAATTATTGCCGAACAAGGTAGCTTGAGCGAAGAGCAAGCAAAAGAGTACTTAAAAGATTTACGTAACGCTAAGCGTTATCAGAAGGATGTATATTAATGACTGATTCAAGTAACGCAAAAGGCCCATTAGTTGTTGAAGGCAATTTGGCTGATAACGAACGTTTAAAGCGTGAAAGTAATTTTTTACGTGGCACTATAGAGCAAGATTTATCTGATAGAGTTACTGGCGGTTTTACTGCTGATAACTTTCAGCTAATTCGATTTCACGGTATGTATCAACAAGATGATAGAGACATTCGTGCCGAGCGTACTAAACAAAAATTAGAGCCATTACATAACGTAATGCTTCGTGCTCGTATGCCTGGTGGCATTATTAAACCTGAACAATGGTTGGCTATTCATAAGTTTGCTACTGATAAAACGATGTATGGCAGTATCCGTTTAACAACCCGTCAAACATTCCAGTTTCACGGTGTTTTAAAGCCAAATATTAAATTAATGCATCAAACGTTAAATAGCATTGGCATAGACTCTATTGCGACGGCGGGCGATGTAAACCGAAATGTTTTATGTACAACCAACCCTGTTGAGTCTGAACTACATCAAGAAGCGTACGAGTGGGCTACAAAAATAAGTGAGCACTTACTTCCTAAAACACGTGCCTATGCAGAAATTTGGTTAGATGGTGAAAAACTTGAAGGGCCTGAAGGTAAAGAAACACAAGAGCCTATTTTAGGAAGTAACTATTTACCACGTAAATTTAAAACAACGGTTGTGATCCCGCCACAAAATGATGTAGATGTTCACGCCAATGATTTGAACTTTATCGCCATTGCTGACCAAGGTAAGTTAGTTGGTTTTAATGTACTTGTGGGTGGTGGTTTAGCCATGACTCATGGTGATAAATCAACCTACCCTAGAAAGGCGGATGACTTAGGTTTTGTGCCGTTAGCGAATACACTTGATGTAGCTGCTGCTGTTGTAACAACGCAACGAGATTGGGGCAACCGTGTTAACCGTAAAAATGCTAAAACAAAATACACGTTAGATCGCGTCGGTACAGACGTTTTCAAAGCAGAAGTTGAAAAACGAGCAGGAATTACTTTTGAAGACTCTCGTCCGTACGAGTTTACAGGCCGTGGCGACAGAATCGGCTGGGTTGAAGGTTTTGATGGTAAGCATCATTTAGCCTTGTTTATTGAAAATGGTCGATTATTAGATTACCCAGGTAAAGCATTGAAAACAGGTGTTGCTGAAATTGCAAAAATCCACAAAGGTGATTTTCGTATGACAGCAAACCAAAACTTAATTGTTGCGGGCGTTGCCTTAGAAGATAAAGCTCAAATTGAAAAGATAGCCCGTGATCACGGTTTGATGGATGATGGCGTTTCAAAACAGCGTAAAGACTCTATGGCTTGTGTTGCTTTTCCAACTTGCCCATTAGCTATGGCAGAAGCAGAGCGTTATTTGCCTGGCTTAGTTGACGATGTTGAAAGAATACTTGCTAAGCATAATGTTGCCGATGAAAGTATTATTTTGCGCGTTACAGGTTGTCCGAATGGTTGTGGTAGAGCCATGCTGGCAGAAATTGGTCTGGTAGGTAAAGGGCCAGGAAAATACAACATGCACTTAGGTGGTAATGTTTCAGGTACTCGTGTACCTAAAATGTATAAAGAAAACTTAGGTGAACAAGATATTCTGACTGAAATTGATACATTAGTTGCTCGTTGGGCGGTTGAACGAAATACAAATGAATCTTTTGGTGATTTTGTTATACGCGCTGGCATTATTGCAGAAGTAAAAGTCAGTAAGCGAGATTTTCATGATTAATGTTGAAAATGCATCGTCAAAGCCTGCAATCAATAATCGATTTCCAGCGTCATTACCAGAGCCATGGTTGAACCAGTGGAACGAGTTACTTGAAAAACAAACGGCCACAGAACGTGTTGAGTGGGCAATGGAGAATTTGCCTTCACAATTTGTGTTGTCGTCAAGTTTTGGTATTCAATCAGCAGTTATGTTGCATATGATGACACAGGTTGATAGCAATATTCCGGTTATCATAACTGATACTGGTCATTTGTTTCCTGAAACATATCGATTCATTGATCAAATGACTGAGCGATTAAAGCTAAACTTGCAAGTGTATAGCGCCAAAGAAAGTGCAGCTTGGCAAATAGCTAAATATGGTGAGCAGTGGTGCCAAGGTGATGAAGCATTAAAGCAATACAATCGCCGTAACAAAGTAGAGCCGTTAGAAAGAGGTTTATCTGAGTTAAATGCCGGAACATGGTTTTCTGGTGTAAGGCGTCAACAGTCTGAGCATCGTAAAGGTTTATCTGTTGTGAGTATTTTGCGTGGTCGTTTTAAGGTTCACCCGATTATTGATTGGCATAATAAAGATGTGCATGAATACTTAACCAAACATAATTTACCTTATCACCCATTATGGGACGAAGGTTATGTGTCAGTAGGCGATGTACATAGTACTCAACCTTTGACCTTAGGTATGGATGAAAGTGACACTCGATTTGGCGGTGGTCAACGAGAATGTGGTCTACATACTGATGGTGATGGTATTTAACTAATAAAAAGCGACATTTTAGTCGCTTTTTTTTACGCCTTGATTTAGCGTTATACAAGCGTTAATGGCTAATCACTAATATCAATAAGATGGCTTAACTGTTGCTTTAATGTATTGAGAAAATCGTCATTAGGTTTATCACTTATTAATTGTGCAAGCTCACAGCCTAGCGGTGTAAACTTGTAAAATTGCAGATTTGTATTCGACTTTTTGGCGATAAAGCTTAGGCTGATACCATTGTAGTTAAGCTTTAGGTGTTCTTTATTTTCAGAAAGACTCAACTCACTTTCTTGAAGGTACAGTAAGTTATTTTCAGCTAATGCCATTAAATTGGCAAAATTTAAACCATATTGACTTAAGTTTACGTGTACTTGTCTGTTTTTAGAGAAAAAATTAAGTAAACCCGGTTGCTGATATGCACCACTAATTATCCGTATGTGCTTTTTACTTGAATCCTGAATCGCGACAGAGCATGCCTTAGCAAATAATTTAGCATCAAAAATGCTCATGTTACGAAATATTTTCAATGACTTATAAGAAAAAGAGCCCGGTTTTAATAATTCACCCGCTAATATTTTTGCCCATAAATCTTGCATAGTGGGGTTACTGACTTCTTGAGCTAAACTAATGTAACGACTAAACCAATCATTATCTGTTCGACTTCGGATGTCTGCCTTAGCGTGATAACCTAATGTTTTTTGGATGATTTGTTCAATATTTTGTTGTTGCTTAGCATTAATCAATCGATTACGTTTATTGACTCTATCTTCAATGGGCATTTTTTTTTCAGGAGGGAGAAGTGCACCGTCAATAGCAAATTGACTGGCAAGCTTTAAAAACTGTTGTGAAGCAGAAGTGTCACTCTTATTACTATTGGCGTCTTCAGCAATAACAATCTCTTGATTCTCACCGTTGTTATTGTTTTCATCTACAACAATAATTGGGTTTTCTTCTTTTTTCACTTCAATTACTCCCTTGCGATGAAATAGGCTATTTTTAACTAATTTTATGCTAATGCTAACAACTGATATTGTACGTTTTTTCTGTATTTTGCAAAGATTTAGTTTTTAAACAATAATTATATTGTATGACTCAAACAAATATTGTTAAAGTAACTTTTAATATGCTATTTAATAGTGTAAATAAGTAGTATTGAGTTATAGTTAAGCTAGTCTTCTTTTGTAAAAATATTTAATAGGGATTTTTCTGGCACAAAGGAGTTTGTCAGAGATCTGAGGGTAGTATGCAAGCATCAGAAAATTCAAATGATGATTTCTTATTTATCGACGATAGTGATGAAGATGAAATTTTAGCTCAAAGTGGCAATGATACTTGGCAAGTCCTGATTGTAGATGACGATCCTGAAATTCATTCTGTCACTCAATTAGCCCTGTCTGATCTTGTTGTTCTCGGTAGGCACCTCGAATATATTCATGCTTATTCTGGTAGTGAAGCATGTCAACTAATTGAAGAAAATGCTGAAATAGTGCTTGTACTATTAGATGTTGTCATGGAAACAGATGACGCAGGTTTAAATGTGGTTAAACACATCAGAGAAACATTAAACAGGCAAGATATTCGCATCGTTCTTCGCACTGGGCAACCAGGCTATGCTCCTGAAGAAAGTGTTATTAAAGAATACGACATCAATGATTATAAAACAAAAACAGAGTTAACACGTCGCAAGCTTGTAACGACTGTTTTCGCCGCCATACGCTCTTATCAGCAAATAGCGACCGTTAATGAAAATAGACAAGGTTTAGAAAAGATTGTCGCTGGGGCAACAGAATTATCATCTAAGCATTCTATTTCTGCCTTTTGTCACAGTGTTTTAATGCAACTTAACACCATAATAAGTAATGACTCTTCGAGTGTGCTCTGTGCTCGAGGGCAAGGAATTATTGATAATGTTGATGATCTAAGCTTTTATATATTGGCGCAAAGTGGTCACGACAATAGTCTCGTTAATCAAAAATTAGAGCAACTGAAAAACGAGCAAGCTAATAAGTTCGTTAAAACATGTTTTCTCCAACAACAACATCAAATTGAAGATCAACATCTAAGCCTCTACATCGCCAAAGGTGATTATCGCGCGGTTATTTTTGTTGAGTTAGCCTCACCACTTTCAGAAATTCAAACCCAATTATTAAATGTCTTTTTGTCAGGTGTCGCCGTTGGCTATGAAAACGTTCATTTATTTCAAAAGCTCAGCAATGCCGCCTACAAAGATTGGTTAACTAACCTACCTAATAGATTAGAATTTTTACGATTACTTGATGATTTTTCGCAACAAAATGGCGAACAACTTGTTGCAGCTTTAATTGATATTAATCATTTTAGCGATATTAATGATGCTCTTGGGCAAGATATTGGTAATCAACTATTAACTGCCGTCGGTAAACGTATGCTTGAGATTGGCAGTATCTGTAAATTTGCACGTGTTGGTGCTGATGTTTTCGGCATTATTGGGCCAGAAAGCGTTGTTACACCTGAGAATTTAATGGGCTTATTCCTTCACCCTTTTACCGCAGGTGAACAGCACTTACCTATTAATGCTTGTTTTGGTTTTTGCACTAAAGAACATGCTGAAAACTCAGGCGTAAAAGTACTTAACCAAATCAACATTGCACTTAACCTTGCTAAAAAGAATCGTCTAGAACATTTTGCTTATTACAACCCTGAAATGGAAGACCAAATGCAGTGGCGTTTGGGAATGATAAGACAACTAAGAAATGATTTTGCTGCGAACTGTTTAGAGCTTTGGTATCAACCGCAATTAAGTTTAGAAACAGGCAAAGTTATTGGAGCAGAAGCACTGTTGCGTTGGCGTACTGCTGATGGAAATTATATATCTCCTGCTGTATTCATTCCGCTTGCTGAATATTCAGGGCTAATTATTGACATTGGAGATTGGGTTATTAATCAGGCTTGTGAGCAAATTAAGCGTTTAGACAGCTCTTTTAATAATATTAGTATTTCTGTCAATGTTTCAATTCCGCAATTTAGGCGTGATGATTTTGTAGATACTGTGATTGGCTCTATTAAGTCACATCAAATAGATCCAAGTAAACTAGAGCTAGAAATCACAGAGAGCATTCTAATGGATGATCCGCAACTTGTTGTTGATGCACTGATGAAACTAAAATCAGAAGGCATCAGTATAGCATTAGATGATTTTGGTACTGGTTACTCATCGCTAAGTTATTTGCAAAAACTTCCCTTAGATCGTTTGAAAGTAGATCGTGCTTTTGTTACGAACATTGCAGAGGAAGGTCAATCTGTTATTGCTGAAACAATTATTAACTTAGGTAAAAAAATGGATCTTAAGGTTATTGCTGAGGGTATTGAAGAAATTAAACAGCAAGAGCGTTTACTTGAATTAGGTTGTGATGAAGTACAGGGGTTCTATTACGCCAAGCCGATGCCAGAAAAAGATTTCATTGAGTTTTTAAAAGCTAATCATTAGCGGCATGAGTATTTGAGAATTTGGAACAACCAAACTGCGTTCACACTACTTTGTTATTGATAAAAATAGCGCATTGCTGAAAACTTAAACAAAGGTCAACATGCCCTAGGCAACGCGATAGTTAATCTCTATTTCGTATGTGTTAACTCTTTAAATCGAACCTCTACCCCTGGGAGAGGTTTTTTTGGTATTAACAGTGCTAAAATCAGTGAGCAACAGGCAAATCCTGCCCCAATAAAAAATACCCAAGAAGGTTTAATAACCCAAAGCATACCTAATAGTGCAGGTATAAATACCGCGGCAATATGATTTATTGAGAAGCTTACACCTGCTGTTGCAGCAATATCTTCAGGAGAAGCAATTTTCTGAAAGTAGGTTTTAATAGCTATCGCTAATGCAAAAAAGAGATGATCAATAACATATAACATTGCAGCTACATTTGAATTTTCTACAAACCCATAGCTAACAAAAATTACAATAAGCCCTATATACTCAATACGTAAAGCGGCACGCTCACCTATTCTACCAATTAGCTTTCCTATTTTTGCCGCAAACAACCAGTTGAACACATAATTAATAAGGAACAAAGAACTCACTTCAGCGACACTGTAATTGAATTTTTCAACCATTAAAAAGCCTGCAAAAACAACAAATATTTGTCTTCTAGCACCACTGAAAAATGTTAACGCATAAAATAACCAGTAGCGTTTTTTTAGTATTATTCTTTTCTGTTGTGCTGACTTCTCAGGAAAATGCTTAAACGTCAGCGCTAATATTAAGGTAATGCATAAAGCGATGGCACCAAACATAAAATAGGTCTGCTGATATGACCAAGCATAGTGCTCCATAACAAGCCAAATACTAGAAAATGCTAATAACGAAGCTGCTGCTTTTACTGATAGCATTCTGCCCATGAAGTGCGCAGACTTTTCTTTATCAATCCACTGTAGAGTTAACGATTGGCTTATCGTTTCAAAATAATGAAAGCCAATTGACATTAATATGGTGGTTAAATACAAGCCGATTACTGTAGGAAAGTAACCAGTAAGTAATACACCAATACTGGTTATTGCTAAAGAGACTAATGCTAAGGATTGCTCTTTGATGAATAGTAAAAGATATATGACGGTAAAGGCGAGAAAGCCAGGAATTTCTCGTAAACTTTGTAAAATGCCTATTTCTACACCAGTAAAATTAGCTTTTTCAATAACAAAATTATTTAAAAGTACCATCCAAACTGAAAATACCAGTGGCATAGTAAATGCCATAGCGAGTAAAAGGTGCTCAGGCTGATTATATTTTTTAAGAAGAGTCATTTAGTTAGAGAGCTAGGTATGGAGTGCTGACAGTTTACGTTAATTGAGTTGCTTATTAAATATGAGATAAATTATATTCATTATGATTCTATATCAAACAGTCAATTCAAACGTTTGTTTGAAATTTATTGCATTTAATTTTTTTTCAAGGCACACTCAATCGACTAAAATTATTATTATTGCTAAATAAGTACGATAATGAGTCTATATCATTATCGTTAAATACGCCCCACAGGTGAGGAGACTAGGCATGATATATCAAGGCAACAGCCTTTCTGCCAAATTACTAGAAGATGGCATTGTTGAGTTTATATTCGACGCGCAAGGTTCAGTTAACAAGTTTGATCAAGCAACATTTAAAGAATTCATAGAAGTTATTCAAGCCATTAACACATGCGATGAAGCAAAAGGTGTCATGGTAACTTCAGCCAAATCTGCATTTTTAGTAGGTGCTGATATTACGGAATTCTTGGAAACATTTAAGCAACCTGAAGAAGCCCTTATTCCTTGGGTGAAAAAAGCATCAGACGTATTCGATGCTTTTGAAGATTTGAACATGCCAACCATCGCAGCCATTAATGGTGTTGCATTGGGTGGTGGTTGTGAAATGACTCTATCTTGTGATTTTCGTGTTGCAGATACAAAAGTAAGCATTGGTTTACCAGAAGTGAAACTTGGCTTAATGCCTGGTTTTGGCGGAACAGTGCGTTTACCTCGTCTAATTGGTGCTGATAATGCCGTAGAGTGGATGTCTACAGGTAAAGCACATAAAGCTGAACAAGCACTTGCTGTAGGTCTTTTAGACGCTGTGGTAGAGCCTGAACATTTACGCGATGCAGCAATCAGCATGCTAAAACAGGCGATTGCAGGGAAACTTGATTGGAAAGCAAAACGTCAGCCTAAATTAGAGCCGTTACAACTAAGCGCCATAGAGTCTGTGATGACCTTCAGTACTTGTGAGGGTATGATTGCGGCAAAAGCGGGCAAACATTACCCTGCGCCTATGACAATGGTTAAAACCATCAGAAATGCGTCAACACTTGATAGAGCGGGTGCTATGGCATGCGAAAATGCAGGCTTTGCAAAGTTAGCTAAAACTGATGCGGCTACTGCGCAAATCGGTTTGTTTATGTCTGATCAAGTGATCAAAGGCAAAGCAAAGAAAGCCAGTAAGCAAGCAGTAAAAGCAGTAAATAAAGCGGCAGTTCTTGGTGCTGGCATTATGGGCGGTGGCATTGCTTACCAATCGGCTTATAAAGGCACGCCAATTGTCATGAAAGACATTAATGATCAAGCGTTAGATCTTGGTTTAACAACGGCTTCAGGTATTTTAACTAAGCAAGTTGAACGCGGTCGTATGAATGTGAAAAAAATGGCGAGTGTACTTAATAATATTACACCAAGCTTGAGCTATGACAGTGTTAAAGATGTTGATGTGGTAGTCGAAGCGGTTGTAGAAAACCCTAAAGTTAAAGGTATGGTATTAGCAGAAGTTGAATCTGTCGTGAGTGAAGATGCCATTGTAACCTCTAATACGTCGACTATTTCGATAGATTTATTAGCGAAAAGCGTTAAGCGTCCAGAAAACTTCTGTGGTATGCACTTTTTTAATCCTGTACATAGAATGCCGTTAGTTGAAGTTATTCGAGGTAAAGATACCTCTGATGAAACGGTAGCGGCTGTAGTTGCATACGCAGCGAAAATGGGTAAATCACCTATTGTTGTTAATGATTGTCCTGGTTTTTATGTTAATCGTGTTTTATTCCCGTACTTTGCTGGTTTTAGCCAATTAGTGCTTGAAGGTGCTGATTTTGTAGCTATTGATAAAGTGATGGAGAAACAGTTCGGTTGGCCAATGGGCCCCGCGTATTTACTTGACGTAGTGGGTGTTGATACAGCTGATCATTGTACTGGTGTTATGTCTGCTGGCTTCCCTACTCGCATGAAGAAATTAGAGAACGATCCAGTGAGTACGTTATATAGCAATGAACGCTTTGGTCAGAAAAATGGCAAAGGCTTTTATGATCACGGTAAAGACAAGCGTGGCCGTCCATCTAAAGTACCAGCAGAAACGGCTTATGAATTGTTTGCTGCACAATGTGCTGATAAAAAAGATTTCACCAGTGAAGAAATTATCGCTCGCTTAATGATTCCTATGGTTAACGAAGTGGTTCGCTGTTTGGAAGAAGGTGTTGTCGATACAGCCGCTGAAGCAGATATGGGCTTAATCTATGGTATTGGTTTCCCTCCATTTAGAGGTGGCCCAATTCGTTATCTTGAAACCTTAGGTTTAGATAACTTCATTGCCATGGCAGACAAATATGCGCATTTAGGTGAAATTTATCAAGTGACTGATGGCTTAAGAGACATGGCTAAAACGGGTAAATCTTACTTCACAACAGATGTTAAAACAGCGCCTTCAACTAAATAGAATAGGGGAAATATGATGAAAGAAGTTGTAATTATTGACTGCATACGTACTCCTATGGGGCGTTCAAAAGCAGGTGTATTTCGTAATGTGCGTGCTGAAACATTATCAGCCCATTTAATGGAACAAATTTTAAAACGTAATCCAGCACTTGACCCAAATGATATTGAAGATGTTATCTGGGGCTGTGTGAAGCAAACAAAAGAGCAAGGCTTTAACATTGCTCGCAATGCTTCATTATTAGCGGGTTTACCAAAATCAATTGGCGGTTTAACGGTTAACCGTTTATGTGGATCATCAATGCAAGCGATGCATGATGCTGCAACCAGTATTATCGCAGGCCAAGGTGATGTGTTTTTAGTGGGTGGTGTTGAACATATGGGGCATGTACCTATGATGTATGACGTTGATTTTGCCCCGGCATTAAGTAAGCATATTGCGCGTGCCTCAGGAAATATGGGTTTAACTGCTGAATTATTAGGTAAGCAACACGGCATTAGTCGTGAAATGCAAGATGCCTTTGGTGCTCGTTCACACCAAAGAGCACATCAAGCAATGTTAGACGGTCGTTGGGATAATGAAATAGTAGCAACTGAAGGTCATGATGCGACAGGTGCACTTACACTGGTTGAACATGATGAAGTGGTTCGCCCAGATACCACAGCAGAAAGCTTATCAGCGCTTCGTCCAGTTTTTGACCCAGTAAATGGTACAGTAACTGCGGGCACATCTTCGGCCTTATCTGACGGCGCTTCAGCGATGTTAATTATGTCGGCAGATAAAGCGAAAGAGCTTGGTTTAACACCACGCGTTAAAATTCGTGGTATGGGTGTTGCGGGTTGCGATCCTGCAACAATGGGCTTTGGCCCTGTTCCTGCAACACAAAAAGCACTTAAACGCGCTGGTTTGTCAATTGAAGATATAGAACTAGCAGAATTCAATGAAGCGTTTGGTGCACAAGCGTTATCATGTATTTCTGCGCTAGGCTTAGCAGATAAGATTGACGATATGATTAACCTTAATGGTGGCGCTATTGCCCTAGGACACCCGTTAGGTTGTTCAGGGACACGTATTTCAGGTACCTTAATCAACTTGATGGAAGGTCAAGATGTAAACATTGGCTTAGCCACCATGTGTATTGGTTTAGGACAAGGTATTGCGACTGTATTTGAACGAGTTTAATTTTACCGTTCACGTGATCTAGTTACGGTAGCTATATTGCAAAAACATAAAAAAACCCAGCAACCTTGCTGGGTTTTTTGTATCAAAACCAATACAAAAAATTAATTTTCTTTAATCGTCCACTTAAGCATATCTTTAAAGCTTGGTTCTTTACCGTACATGGTCATACCCATTTTAAATAGTCGTGCGGCTGCCGTTCTTACCCATAATGTCGACATCTCAATATTTCACTATAAATGATTGCTGTAGATTTTTTACTATTGGTAAACGGCAATTAAACGCGTTAGCTCATTTTTATTGCTGGTACTTGGTTGGGCATAAAAACCTTCCCCATCAATCCAGCGAGCAAAACGTTTTTCCATAATCGCTAAATGCTCTTTTACTACATCGTCTGACTTTTCTGAGCCAGAATAAATAAAACGAATAATGCCGTTAAAGTTAGGGTTCGCTTCACGGCCGACAAACGTTCGTGAAACAGCCGCATGGCTGTGCCATTGCGCATAATCGCGGGTGTAAATTTCGCCAAAACGTAAAGCGTCATCTAAGCTGGCACAATTGAGCGTTATCTGTAATTCAAGCTCGTCGCTATTATCACTTGTAGGCACTAGGGTAATGGTATGATCAGGCTCAGGCTCTAGAGATATTTCATCGGTTAAGTTGTTCGGATCAAGCTCAAGTAAGGCTGAACGAGCAACATATTGTAAACGATTAACTACCGAAAAATAATGCTTGCCTGATAGTTTATCAGTAACAGAGCAGCCTCTGATATTATAACCTTCAGGAATAGCTATTTTTTTAACCTGTTGGTAAGTACTGGCATTATAAATAAACAAGCTGTTTTCTGCAGCGTTAGTGTAATAAATATATTGTTCATCTACATGCAAATTAACGGCTAACACGCGATATATCGGTGTTGACGTCCCTGTTTCTATGGTATGCACTAACTTACCCGTTTGTGAGTCAACTATGAGCACTTGCGCTAATGAGGCAATAAATAATTGCCCATCTATCTGTTTAATTTCATCAACGGCATCAGCAATATCTAAGCGCCAAGCGACACTGCCGTCTATATCATTAAAACCGATAAGCTCACCGCCACTAAAACTTTTTTCCTGATTACCATTAACTACCTGCATACTTTCTTCTGCAGGGCCAATAAAGGTGATAAATAGTCCGTCATCAATAAAGGCATATTTTAGCCTTAAAGTGCGAGCAGATGAGTCTATATTGTATTGCCAAATAGTACCTAAGTTAAAGTCTCGCTTTAATAAGCTCCTGTCTCTGTCTTCCATTGAATAAATGGCATTATTTAAAATTGCGTTTCGTGTTGAATACGAGGGCATGCTTTGACTCTGCTTTGTTACTAAATCAAATAATACCAAGCTTTTATCAAAATCATCAGGGTAATCATTTAGTGAGACAGTAACTTTGTTAGTAATAATTTCACTAGGAAATATATACTCTTCTGTAATAGTGTTAAGAAAAAATGACGGTAAATCGGGTTGCTTACCTGCTTCATTAAGTAGTTTTTTTGTTTTTTTCCCAGTTAACTTATCCACCCGTCGATAGACCTGTTCATCAATGAGATAAAATTGCCCGTATTTAAAGTCATCATTGTAACTTTGATAAGTAAACTGACCATTTTCAAAATAGCCATTGTTAGCATAAAGTCGCGCTTGTTGCTGAGCATCAGGCTTTGGGTGAGCATACACTGCAAGGCTGTCGACACATTTAAAGATTTTCATGGTATACCTTAATTCGTTTTTTTAATGGTACTGTTATAGAGGGGAAATCTAAAAGTGAAAATAATACGTAAAGCCGAACAATTAAAATTGTTCGGCTTTAGGACACAGCGCTCGGTTTTTGATGATAATGCTACATAGACCTAAAATAAGTTACTATGAGAAAGATTCTTGTAATGGTGGAACCACTTGTTTTTTACGGCTAAGTACACCGTCTAACCATACTTTGCCATCAACAGTCGCTTTACCATAAGCTTTTTCTGTTAAGTCAGCATTATCGCTTACCACTAACATTTCTGAACCTTCTTTCATAATGTCAGTTAATAGCAGTAGTACGCTATGACGGTTGCCTTCTGCTTTTAATTTGGCAATATCCGCTTCAAGATCTGCTTTAATATCGTCAAAAATTGCTAAATCAATGACTTCTAACTGACCAATACCAACTAAGTTGCCGTTCATGTCAAAATCTTTAAAGTCGCGTAACACTAAATCACGTGCTGGCGTACCTTCAACGGCTGATTTTACTTTGAACATTTCCATGCCAAGGGCTTCTGCGTCATCAATGCCAGCTATTTCTGCTAAGGCTTCAACGCATTTTATATCAGCCGTAGTACAAGTTGGTGATTTAAAGATTACTGTATCGCTTAAAATGGCACACATCATAGCGCCTGCAATGTTCTTTGGAATTTCGACATTGTGAAAATCGTACATCATCTTAATGATAGTATTAGTACAACCTACAGGGCGAATCCAGCATTCAAGCGGCGTAGAGGTGGTTAAATCACCTAATTTGTGGTGATCAATAATGCCTAAAATAGTGGCTTCATCAATATCGTCAGGTGCTTGAGTACGCTCTGAATGATCAACAACGTATAAGCTTTCACCCGCGTAGCTCATTTTAAGCTCTGGTTGCTCAAAACCAAATTTATCTAAAATGAATAAGGTTTCTGGTGATAATTCGCCTAAGCGAGCGGGAACAGTCTCTTCACCTAAGGTCGTTTTTAAGTAAGACAGCGCAATCGCTGAACAAATTGAATCTGAATCTGGGATCTTGTGACCCACAACATAATGCGGCATAAAAAAGCTCTCCTAAAATTTGAGCAGTATTTTATCAAACCCGAACTGGTTTGGGTATAGGAGATAATTCGTGTTAGAAACTATTAAGAATTCTAATAGATGAAATTATTCTATTGAAGGTTATGTTGAATTAATAGATATAAAGCAGCTAGCGATTAACTAGCTGTTTTATAGTCAGATAAAAAGGACATAACTTCAATATTGAAATTATGTCTTCTCGCTTAGCTTATTTTTTACCCGCCTTTATTGCTCGCTTGAACTTTTTACGTAAGCTGAAAATCATAACGCTTAGTAAGCTAATCCAGGAAGTACCGCCACCAGAAGATCTATCTTGTTTTGGTTCAGGCTCTGGGGCTGCTGTAACAGTTACATCAAAAGCAACACTAGACTCTCCGCCGAAGACGTCTTGAATAGTATACTCAAGGCTATCTATACCGCTGAAGTCTGCGTTAGCAGTATAAGTCAAGGTATTATCACTGTTGATAGATACAGTGCCTTGAGTTGCTATGGCTGAGATTACTGTTAATTGATCACTTTCTAGGTCAGTATCATTGCTTAATACATCTATGATGACTGATTCTCCGGCAACAACTGTAGCGCTATCTGCGATAGCAACTGGTGCCTGATTCTCAAGTACTGTGACCGTTAATATTGCTGATGCAGAGCCACCTTGACTATCACTTACCCCATAAATAACTTTATCTTCGCCATAGAAATTGAGTTGTGCTTGATAGTGAATCTGATTGTTTTCAATGGTCACAGTACCAAACATTGCATTAACTGAGTTTAGTTCAAGTGTATCTCCGTCAGAATCACTGTCATTAGCGAGTACGTCTATAGTTAATGAGGCATTAACTTTAACTCTCGCGTTATCAGCAACAGCAATAGGCTGTTGATTATTATTATTCGAAACAGCAACACCGCCTGGATCGACTATTGTATTGTTTGCAATGCTGTCGGCATCATTAGGACCGCCATCAGTTATTTGCAATTGCACACACCAATGTCCTTCAGTTAATCCAGGTTGCCATTTCTCATCCCCTGGAGCCGGACAGTAACCAAATTCTCCTTCAGAAGACCATAATAGGTTAGTGCTATTTTCCTCAAAATTAACCCATTCGCCATTAGCTTGTTGCTTACGATAAATAGCATGAGCTGGAATAGGCTTCACTTGCGGTAGTACTATCCTATAGGCTTGTCCTTCTTCCGGTAAATCATAAGCGATAAAGTCAAAAATTCCGCCAACGTTAGTGGCTTCGGAATCAGTGTTATTAACGACATTATGATTAGTGCTAATATTGGTATCGTCAGTGTTATTTGCCATTGACGTTTCAACATCAGAAATTAGTACGCCACCTGAGTCCCCGCCTAGAGCCCTGTCACCTAAACGTAGACAAACACCAGGGTCACCCTCAATTAGGAAGCTATTTGTTTCTTCGACAAGCTCTGGAATGACATTACATTCTGCTATGTTGTCGAGGTAATCAGGAATGCCGTCGTTATCTAGGTCACTTAGCCCTTCGATATTATCTGGGATGCCATCTTTATCGCTGTCATCATCTGTCAAAATAGCTTTGTTTTGTTCTACTTTAATTGTAACTTCCTTATGAGCGCTTAACTCAGGAGCATCAATATCAGTAATATCTAAACGAATGTGATAAACGCCAGAAGTTAGTTCACTAGGTTCAAAACTGAAGGTATTCATGTCGCTATCAAGATCTGTTAAAACATCTTGCTTACTAGACCACTCATAGCTGTAATCATTATCAACAATTGGATGTTTTATCGTTGGACTAACAACGACGAAGCCATCTTCAGCATTTACTATCAAACGTTTTTCATCAGCTTGTTCAACATTCAATGTAAGTTTAGGTTTAATGTTATTTTCGCTGATAGAGATAACTTGAGCCTTTTTGTGACCTAAATTAAGGCTACTATCTAAAGTAATGATAATAGTTTCATTTTCGTCATTCACCTGATCAGTAAAAATATTAAAGTCGATGACTGAGCCTGTACCTGATTCAATAGTTATTTCGCCATTAATCAGGTCGTGATCTGAGCCCTCTTCAGCGGTACCGCTGACCGTATAAGGAATTGATAATGGATAAGATGGCGAAAGGCCATTCAAATGTACTCTGGCGCTAGCAGAGTACCCTTCTAGGGCTGTTTGATCTTTTTCTATTGATATAAGTGGCTTAACTTTTATTATCTGGCTGACTATTGCAGTGTTTCCTTCACTGTCTTCTGCACGCCAAAATATTTTGTTTATTCCAGGTTTAAATAAAGTATTGCCATCTATTGAAACAGGGATTTTTTCTCCATTTTTATCAACGGCCATTGGAATATCCAAATCAACTTTGGTAAATAATCCTTGAGCATCAATTTCTAAATCTGTTGGTGGCGTTATTATAGGCAGGTTGGAATCATCTACATTGATGTTGATGAATACTGAAGCTGAGCTTTGTCTGCCTTGTTCATCGCTAATGTGGTAAGTAATTTTTGCTTGGCCAATAAAACCAACTATAGGAGTGTAAGCAATATTACTTTCATTTACCGCTACTGAGCCTATATCAACAGTAGAACCAATAATTTTGATATCGCCTTGATCAATGTCAATATCATTTTCAAGTACGTCAATATTCGCAACTTCCCAACTGCTAAGCTCGATATAATCGTCAGTGGCAACCGGACTATCATTTACAGGAGTTACCTCTATGGTAACAGTGACAGTTTCAGAATCAAATTCACCATCGCTTACTTTAAAGGTAAAGCTATCAGTACCGTTAAAATTATTTTCAGGCACATAAGTTAATTCAGGTGCATTGCCTGTTAATTCACCGTGAGAGGGTTGGGTCACCAAAGAATAGCTGAGCTCGTCTTTATCTAAATCACTGGCGGTTAACATAATTTGTAAAGAAGTGTCTTCTTCAACGGTTACACTTTGAGCATCAGCTACAGGGGCGTTACTGCTTACTTTAACGCCGTTAGATAACACAGGATTTCCTTTGACTTCCCCTGTTTGTGCGACAGGTGTTACTTCAAAAGTAATCGTTTTACCAGTATCCTCAGCTCTAATTGTATAAGAAGAATTTATCGCACTATCGATTGCAATATCGTTAATCAACCAACGGAAAGTAGATTGCCCTTCTGAATCTTGATCCGCATCTTGATAGTTGTAACTTCCTGTTAGTACATTACCAACCACAAGCTTATCTGCATTTGAGCTGGTTATAATTACATTGGTAGCTGTAGGCGCAGTATTTACAACAGCTACTGACGTTGAGTTAATCGCACTTTCGACAGCAGAGCCTGAAGCGTTGGCATTGACAGGCGTAACTTCAAAGCTGATGTATTTGCCTACTTGCCCAGCGGTTAAGGTGAAGTTTTCTGTCGTCGCTATTTGCGTTTTATTGGTACCACCGGCATCATCTGAGGCATACCACTTAAAGGTGGTGCCTGATTCCACGTCATTGTCTGCATCAAAGTAGCTGTAACTACTGGTCAGCAATTCACCGACCTGTAAGGTGCCCGAGAAACTAACTGAGCTTGCCGTAGGTGCTGTGTCAGCGGCAATAACTGCGGTTCCATTAATCGCACTTTCGACAGCAGAGCCTGAAGCGTTGGCATTGACAGGCGTAACTTCAAAGCTGATGTATTTGCCTACTTGCCCAGCGGTTAAGGTGAAGTTTTCTGTTGTCGCTATTTGCGTTTTATTGGTACCACCGGCATCATCTGAGGCATACCACTTAAAGGTGGTGCCCGATTCAACGTCACTGTCTGCATCAAAATAGGTATAACTACTGGTCAGCAATTCACCGACCTGTAAGGTACCCGAGAAACTAACTGAGCTTGCGGTAGGTGCTGTGTCAGCGGCAATAACTGCGGTTCCATTAATCGCACTTTCGACAGCTGAGCCTGAAGCATTGGCATTCACTGGGGTTACTTCAAAACTGATGTATTTACCGACTTGGCCTGCGGTTAAGGTGAAGTTTTCTGTTGTCGCTATTTGCGTTTTATTGGTCCCACCGGCATCATCTGAGGCATACCACTTAAAGGTGGTGCCTGATTCCACATCACTGTCTGCATCAAAGTAGCTGTAACTACTGGTCAGCAATTCACCGACCTGTAAGGTGCCCGAGAAACTAACTGAGCTTGCCGTAGGTGCTGTGTCAGCGGCAATAACTGCGGTTCCATTAATCGCACTTTCTACCGCTGAGCCTGAAGCATTGGCATTGACCGGGGTTACTTCAAAACTGATGTATTTACCGACTTGGCCTGCGGTTAAGGTGAAGTTTTCTGTTGTCGCTATTTGTGTTTTATTGGTACCACCGGCATCATCTGAGGCATACCACTTAAAGGTGGTGCCCGATTCAACGTCACTGTCTGCATCAAAATAGGTATAACTACTGGTCAGCAATTCACCGACCTGTAAGGTGCCCGAGAAACTAACTGAGCTTGCGGTAGGTGCTGTGTCAGCGGCAATAACTGCGGTTCCATTAATCGCACTTTCGACAGCAGAGCCTGAAGCATTGGCATTGACCGGGGTTACTTCAAAACTGATGTATTTACCGACTTGGCCTGCGGTTAAGGTGAAGTTTTCTGTTGTCGCTATTTGTGTTTTATTGGTACCACCGGCATCATCTGAGGCATACCACTTAAAGGTGGTGCCCGATTCAACGTCACTGTCTGCATCAAAATAGGTATA
>NZ_QXIO01000015.1 GCF_003545765.1 Colwellia sp. RSH04
TAACATAAAATATACTATTGATATCCAGCGCTATTAGCGCTTGGCCATTTGGAGAAAACTTCAAATCGAAGTAGTGATTTTGGTTATCAAAGTTAGTTAGCTTTAAGCGCTTTTCTGTCACAACATCATAAAGCCATATTTGTTCACTGCCTGTAGCTTCACTTATATAAGCTACTGCTTTACCGTTTGGAGAAAATGCTGGTAGCCTGTCACTAACACTAGCATTTGCAATAGTTTTGCTGTTCCCATTAATTAGATCTACAAGTTTAATATCTTTGTTATGCCTACCTGCAACATATAAATAGTCCTTGCCGTTACTATGTCTGTAGGGTCTTACGATTTGTTCACTGGCAGAAAAAATAATTTCTTTTTCCTTACCTGATAAATCATAGCTAGCCAATTGATATGATGGGAAACCATCCATAAGGACCATTCTGTCTCCTTGATGAGACCATATTCCGCAGCAAATATAAGCATTTTGCTTGAACAGTAAATTAAGTTTTTCACTATCTAAATCAAGAGAGTAAAACCCTACCCACTGCTTTTCATCAGGCGATGAAATGAGAAGCTTGTTTTTTGTTTGGTGGAGATCAAATTGACTATTTCCTGCAAGATGAACACTCGGCTGATTTAATCGTGTTTTTATTTTGTGTGTAAAGCACGAAAATCACCCTAACCATTTAATAAGTTATTTTTTTGCCAATGCCTAGGTTCTTTGAGCATTTAAATACAGTATTCAAATTTTATAGTCTGACTTATGATGTTAATTATCAAAAAAAGGAAAATATGAAACTTTTGACTCCCTTAAAGTCATATTGGTGGAAGTTACTAGCATTTCTATTTACCTCTTCGCCTTCTATAGCCTCAGAAAAAGTAAAAGTTAAAATTGCTGCCGTTGATTGGTGTCCTCAATTATGTCCAAGAGGGAACGTATCTGGTTATATAAATGAGATATTGTCATCAATATATCCTTCGGAGCTGTTTACTTTAGATATTGATTACCTCCCTTGGTCACGAGCGATTAAGCTTGTAAATAAAGGTGATTACCAAATGTTGTTAGCTCCTACAAAAGAAGAAGCGCCTGATTTGAAATACCCTTTATACCCTATCGGCATTCAACAAATGTGTTTCTTTACACTAACCGATTCTAATTGGAGTTATATAAATACCGACTCATTAAAAGGTTTAAGTGAACCAAGTAAACATATTGATTTTAATCTTTAAATAATAATATACTGTTATGTGCCTATTGTCTGAGGTCTAATCTAACAAAGGCAATATTATAATGAGGATCATATGAAAATTTTTGAATGGGATGACAATAGAAAAACGCTTTTATCGATGCTTTGGGTTTTTCTTACTGTTAACTATATTTTCTGCGATGTTTTTACTCTTCATCATGCTGAATCACTGCAATCATTTTTAACGGGTGAAGCTGGGGGGATGAAAATAACAGAAGAGTTTCTTTTGTATTTTGCATTTATCATGCAAATTCCGATGATTATGATTCTTCTTTCTAGATATTTAGTATATCGACCAAATAAATATCTAAATATCATCGCAGCAATCATAACCGGTACAATCCAAAGCGTTACACTCTATATGGGGGGTACTCTGCACTACATTTTTTTTAGCATGATTGAGATAAGTGTCGCAGTATTAATAATTTACATCGCAGTTACTTGGAAGGAAAAAATTGTTTCCTCGCAATAGTCCAGCACATAACAAGTCACTCAAAAGGACAAAAAACAGTTGGTTTTTGCTCCTTCGTCGCTTATTTTAACCAACTATTTCTTGCCTCTTAGTGAGGCGTTGAGGCTGTATAATTACTCATTTTTAAGAAAAACAGCCTGTTTTATGGGTTCCAAATACATTACCTAATGCTTTAAAAACGCTTAGAGTTAATTACAGGAGCTCGTTTTTTAATTGAATTTGGCTGTTAGAGTTATTCTACAGTCTCGTTATATGCAATTCAGATTTATGAGTATTATTCAAAGGTTCGTATGGAAAATTTAGTTGTCATTAGGGAAGCGAAAAAAAGTGATCACCCATTTATTTTTGAACTTTCACCTTACTTAGTTGAAGTTGCTCAGCTAGATTGGCATAGTGACGAAGCTATTCAAAAAATGCAAGATGATTACATTTCTAAAATGCTTGAAGAAACACCGAAACCAAACATCACCTTTATCGCTGAGATCAATAATATTTCATTGGGTTTTATTCATGTACGAACACAAAAGGATGGAATTTCAGGTGAAACTTGTGGAACTATACCGCTTCTTGCCGTATCACCTAAATCGCAAGGTTTGGGCTTAGGTAAACTTTTAATTGAACACGGTGAAAAGTGGGCTAAAAACTTAGGCTGTAGGTTGTTACATCTAGAGGTCTTTGCAAATAATAAGAAAGCGGATAGCTTTTATCAAAATATAGGTTTTAAGCCTGAAACTGTTCATATGATAAAACCAATATAGAGTAATTTGCATATAAGCATTTAAAGCGGGACTGCTAACAGTTTGCTCGGTTTCGCTTCGCTACACATTTTAGCAAACAATTATCAGCCCCTTAAATGGGCTACATGGACTCCCCTTTGTCAAGCAATAGCATCTCTTACAACAAGAAGATCTGACAGCAGCTCTACATTCGGCGTTTATTAGCTTTGTTACGCTATCGCCCTGATGATTTGCGCTTGAGCAATGCCTCATTCGTTAAACAGAGTCTTCTCTTTAGAGAAACTCTTCCCGATTAAACAGGCTTTCTTGCTCTCGGTCTGACCGTGTTATCGTCAATTGCTAATGCACAGACTCGGTGGGGTTAACCGTTTGGTTTAACCTCTTACTTCATAAGAAATTATTTTACATAATCTACCTGATATTCTTTTTCTGAGTGTAACAGTGCCCAAATTAGTCGGGCGTTTTTAGCCGCTAATGCGACCGTTGCTCGTTTAAAACCTCGTCGCTGTACAAGATCTTTTACCCAAAGGCTAGTGCGGTCAGTTTTATTTTTACAGTTAGCAATAACGGCTCTTGCACCATGAATGAGTGAGGTACGAATATGTTTCTCGCCTCGCTTGCTAATTCTGCCTAAGCGAGCAACCCCGCCAGTTGAGTACTACCTTGGTACTAAGCCTATCCATGCGGCAAAGGAACGACTACTGTCAAAATGTTTTGCATCATTGACGGTAGCAACGACAGCGGTTGCTGTGATTTCACCAATACCCGGAATACTCATTAAGCGTTTAGCGTCTTTCATTTTATTCGCTAGCGCGTATAGTTTTCTATCATATTTGAGTACTTCTTCATTCAAGGCTTTAATGCTTTGCCATAAATCATTGAGTAATTCACGAGCAAGGAAGGGTAAATTGTTTTCAGCATCTTCCAAAATACCTACAATGGCTTTTTGTGCAGGATAACGGCCTTTAGGCATGATAATGCCAAATTCGGCGAGTAGGCCTCGCAAACGGTTTATCCGTGCGGTTCTATCTTTGATAGCGCCTTGGCGAATACGATGCAAACATAATACGGCTTGTTGCTCTTCGCTTTTGATACTGACAAAACGTGTCTTTGGTCTGGTGGCTGCTTCACAAATAGCTTCGGCATCATTGGCGTCATTCTTTTCGTTTTGACGATAAGGAATAACAAATTTAGATGCTATGATGCGAACATCATGGCCAAGTTTCTTGAATTCCCTTGCCCAGTAATGTGCTCCCGAGCATGCTTCCATGGCAATAATGCACTTTGGTAGCTTTGCTATTTCTGCTAACAGTTTGTTTCTTTTGACAGTTTTTCTTAATTTACACTTGCCATGTTGGTCAACACCATGAATACTAAAAACAAGTTTGGCTAAATCGATGCCAACGACTTTAATTAAGGACATATGGACTCTCCTTTATTGAATGTATTTAACACCTTTCAATATGGCACATAGATGCCGATTAGTAGGGGAGTCCATATCATTCGTTAGGCAACTATCATGATTTCCGAGCCAGATTGGTCACAACATGCGATAAGTTCGGCAATTTCGCCAAAGTTTTTACAACTTTTCGCATCAATAATTATGCAGCAGACTATCAATGAATATGAATTACAAATGTGTATAGCTATGCTACTCAAGCTGGATTACGAAAAGGTTCAAATTCTTACAGCAGAGTTGTCATATCGTCAACTTATAGCATTATTGTCGTCGTCAATGCTGAAGCTAAGCGATTCAGAAAGTGAGAACTTTAAAGAGTTTAAATACGCATTAAAAAAGGTAGATGAATTCGAACAACTCAGAAATAATTTAGCGCACTCGATTTGGATGCACTCTCCAGAAGGTATTGCTAAGCCGGGAGCAAAAAGAATGAAAACCACCTCAAAGAGAAAAGCAGGGTTAAAGCTTATTGAAGAGGAGTTTTCAGAAGAACATATAGAACTGCAATGGAAAAAAGGTAACTTTTTCATTAAAGAGTTAAAGAAAAGAGTGGTAGCAGTAGTTGCCTAACACATATGAGCCTTATTCCCGTCAATAGGCAATAGGGTTTTATTTAGCTGCCGTTAGGCAGCTAATTGTTCAGTCAATTCACAAGTTCATCTACTTCGCTATGTCAATTAGCCATTAAACAACGGTTTACGGCAAACACATATAGAGGCTCTCTTATTGTGATCTCATCACTGCCTACTCTGTCTATCCATAGGTTAAGTAGGGGCACTAGACATTTATCGGTTAACCTTACGCTGGTACTATTCAAGCATGATGACTCAGTGCCTTTGGGCGCAGTTCAGTTAGTTTAAGACTCAGTTAAGGTGTAAACGCGCTTGCTCATTGCAACTTTTAACGTTAATGCGCACCAATGGCGAGTCTAATCAAGCGAAGTGGCTTGGACTACTCGGCATAATAATCATCAACTTTCAGTTAACGGACGCGATGATTAATCAGATGCTCTTACTCATCCAGTTAGGTGTTCAGCTCTCGCCATTGTGCGACTTAACGGTTTAAAAACTTATCTTCATCAAAAACCTGCCTATCTCGAAGCATGAAGTAAACACAGCGACCAATTTTATAACGCTTTACCTTTACTCATGCGTTTTTGTAATTTAGCTAAATAGCGTTTAGCGTTGTCATTACCGCGAAGATAAAGCACTGCGGCTTCACTAAAAGCCCATTTCAGATAACCATTACCAATTTTATTACCGCTAGTACCATAGGTTTTCCCAGCTGACTCTGCTTTGCATTTCACTAATCGTGAATAAGAGGCAAACTGTTGAACGGTGGGAAAACGGTTGATATCACCAATTTCATATAAAATGGTTAATGCTAAAGTTTGACCAATACCCGGGAATGTTCGGACGATATTGAGTAGTGCACCATAATGTTCTTTGGCTTTTCCTTCGATAAATGACTCAACATGCTTTAGCTCTCGGATGTAGCAATCTAGGATGTTCATGTCGAGTGCTATCATCCGTTGTACAACAGGATCATCATAATAATGTCGCAGTCCGTCACGGGCACTGACATTTTTTAAATTAAGTGATTGAGCGGGTAAGTTATATTGACTGTCTGTGTTAACAACGTGAGCTTTTAATTCACTTCCATGTCGCATAACGTAGGTGCGCCTTCTGAGTAAATCTCTGGTTGCACGAGTCTCTGCTGGGTAATTGTAGGCGAGTGGAAAATTTCCCCCACGCATTAGGCTAGCAATTTTATAGGAGTCTATCTTATCGTTTTTAGCTTTTCCGCCATGGATAGCCTTCATATAAAGCGCATGACCTAAAATAAACTCAACATTCATTTCACGACAAAAGTCACTGACCCAATACCAGCAATGCATACACTCAACCCCAACCACCACCTGTCCAATATAGGGTTTGAGTAGCTTGTGTAACTGATGAGGATCGGCTTTTATTTTCTGATGAACGACTTTATTACCATGTTCATCAAGTATGCAAACATATAAAAGTCGTGCATGTAGATCGATTCCGCAATAATATTTATGTAAAGTAGTATAGAATTTCATTGAGCTTTCTCCTTTTGGTTTGGTCGCCTTGAAGTTTAGCTCAGTGCTAGACTTCGGGGAGAAGGCTCAATTAGTATCAAGGCGCTGCTGTCGGACAAATTTGCTGCAGAGCGCGGCGTTATCGATACAAAAACTAATCTGAATTCAATTCTAGCCAGTAAGTGCAGATGTCCGCTTTGTGGCAAAAGTAGAATTTACAAATGCACTAATATTGACGCTTGGTCTTTCTTGGTCATTTTACTCACCACCAAGTTAAATGAGTTACCGGTCATGCGTTCAATTTCACCTTAGGGAATTGAACCATCTAAAATAACGATATTTCATTGTGTTTTAAGCATATAACATTAATGCTACTGAAATAATTATGGGTAGAATTTCAGACCTTAGCGACTAGTCGTTCTTTAGGTCAATTGATAGCCCAGCCTGTGTTAAAACTCCCAAAGTAAAATTTTTATGCGACGCTACGTAAATTAATAGGTAGCTTTAAATCAAATGTAATACAGAATTTAATATAAAGAACATTTTTCGTTGGTTTTAACCAATTGCTCAAGTTTGAAATAGTTTTCACACAGCCTGAGCCAATAGCTGACGTTAGCTTTTGTGCACATTTCATAAATAATGATCTGAAATTTTTAGTGTTTATCTAAGTCATCTCTATATCCCTGAGTTGAGCTAAACATTTCGACAGGTGAGTCAAATATCTTCGACTTAGCTGATATTGATTAAATCGTTTTTTAGACTGACTTCATATAATCATATAATCATATAATCATATTGATGATTGATGATTGATGATTGATGATTGATGATTGATACCCCCTTAGAATTAAAAACATGATCCTATTTATTTTATTGTCAGGCTTACTTGACAGTGTCATTATTTGTCGACATAATGTAATGGCAACCTTACACTAAGTCAGGTTTTCAAGTCATCAATTCACTGGCCTCGCCAATTGCCGGGTTAGTATTTTTAGGAAAATATTATGAAAATGTCTAAGCAAGAAGTTTTTTTCGTGAAACGTTTTATGTCCGCAATGTTTTTATTTCTCATCTTGATTGCAGTACAAACGTTTTCTATAGAATTGTTAGAACTGTCAACTTGGCAAAAAGTTATTTTCACTCTTCTACCAGTATTGCCACTAATATGGGCATTTCTAATTTATAGAGCTAAATATAGAGCGCTGGATGAATACATGAAAGCACTAACCGGAGAAGCGTTTTTATGGATGATTGGCCTTCTTTGTTTTTCATCATTTATTTACGGCATGTTAGCGATGAAATTCCCAATGCCTCCGGTAGAACTAGCATTGGTAATGCCAATTGTATTTGGTGGTCACGTTCTGATACTGCAACTACTAATATGGAAAGATAATGAATAATCGAATTAAGGTATTACGCGCTGAACAAGACTTGTCACAACAAAAACTTGCAGAAAGAATAGGAGTTTCTCGACAAGCTATTAATGCTGTAGAGAGGGGTAAACATGATCCTTCATTGCAGTTGGCATTTGATATCGCCAACCAGTTTAATAAGCGCATTGAAGAGGTTTTTTTCCCTGAGAAAAAATCAGAGTTTAAAGATAACGAATGAAATAGATAATTTAATTAGGAAGTATTATGAGTTATAAATGTTGCATTAGTTTGTTATTAAGCATTACCCTTTATTCTGTGATTTGTGCGCCAAGCGGAAGCTATCTGTGACGAAATTAGTACTTCCGCTTACACCAAAACCTGAAATTATTGACTGAGTGGAAAGTTAACTGCGTTCACAAACAAACAAACAATAAAATCTAATTGATTATTTGTCCGCTAACTTTGTTAACACGAACCAAAGAACATAAGAGTACTTAAATAATCATTTAAGGATTATTTAATATTGATAATATATTTGCCAAATTTTTATCAAATGACATACTATTTTTTTAAATCATTTTTGTTTTTTATTTAAAGGATTAATATGAAAATAGAGGAATTTAAAAAGAAAGCTAAAGCACTAGGTTAAAGTAGTTTTGAAGGGGTTCCAATGTTTAAAGGTGAGATTGTACCCAAAGGTAAACTAGCCTTCGATTTTAGTTATAATGTGCTCACAACTTGTTTTGATAGATTAGTTGATATAGAAAACACTTCTGGTTTATATCAAATATTTACTTTAGATGGTCTACCTCTCAAGGTTGGGATTGCTAAAAGTTTACGCAGCAGACTAAATCAACATTTAAAATCCTCACAAAAAAGACTGAAATCTACTATTGACGGTGAAGTACTTGAACCAAGCCATCTTCAATCTACACAATCTATCTTAGCAAAGCATTTGTATTTCGATAGCTCACTAACAAATGACAACGATTTAAAAACAGAATGTGGAAGACGTAACTTTCTAATAAAAGAAACCTACTTGCTTATTACCTATACGTGCGACAGAGAAGAAGCCAAACGTTTAGAAAAAATCGCTGAAAGTTCAGATATGTGGCGTTACAAAGGAATGGTAAAGATAATTTAAATCAGAGGTATAACAATACTTTTACTTAATAAATTTATTTTATCATAGTGATTCATGTTTTGCGGATTCGGATACTAAAAAAGATCAAAAACTATGAATGTAATTGATTACAATGTCGGAATACTTGCTGCTAGATAAAGCTAAGCTAACTTCAGCTTCCGTATCTTAGTTAACATCGAGCCAGTTAGAATTTGAATATTCTCCAGCTAGCCAAAAGCAGAAATTGCCGCTAAGACCCAAACAATCACTTTAACCCTGTTGATTCTAAGCAGGCTTATTGACCGTCATATTTGGCCTTGAATAACCTATTGTCGACACTTGATGCTCATTAAAGCTGAATATTTAATTATCAAAGCAACTGTAACTACATATTGTCGACAATATGTGTTTTAATAGCCTCACTTAGATATTGGAGGTAACTATGAGTGTTTATGATTTTTTTGGAACTGTTAATACTGTTTTTATTTTTGTAAGTTTGTATGGTGTCTTGTCGCAAGTAAGAACTATTTGGCGTAGAAAGAAAGAAGAGGTAGGCACTGGTTCTACAGAGTTATTATCTATTAATCAGTTTACTGTTAGTTACTTAGCGTACTTTTCGTTTTTTATTTATGGTTACTCTATAGAGCCTTTTAATCATTATATTGTGTGGCCTCGTTTAATCGCAACATTACTGGTAGGCGTTATTTTGTATGAAATATGGCTTGATAGAAAAACAAAGGAATCTACTTATGTTCTCCTAATTGCTTTATTTTCTTTGATATTAGGAATAGTGGGGCTGCTTTATGGTGATACATTTGTTGATGAAGGACGTAATGTGTCGACAGCTATTATTCTCGTTATATCTCTATTAATCGCGCAAGGTTATTACCATCAAATAATGTTAATTATAAGATCTGGTGCTACAGGTGCAATCGACTTAAAAATGAGTCAATTTATTTTTATGATGGATATTTCAACTATCGCTTTTGCTTTGAGTATGGGAATTGAAAGCGGCTGGCCACTAATGGTACTTGCTATAACGAGTGGTATAACAAAAATAATCATAATGTATTTGTTTAAATGGGTTAAGTTAAGCCCTGTGGCTATAGAACGTAGAAAAGAATACAACAGTTAATATGATAAATCGTAATGATTTACCGTGTGTTCATTTAATGAACACACGGTAAATTCTTTTTATAGGGGGTATTTTCCACCTGCAATGTCAATGAACGAGCCAGTGACATAAGAGGCTTCATCAGATAATAACCATACTATTGAGTTCGCAACTTCTTCGGGAGTTTCGCCACGTTGTAATAGTATTTGTGAACTTAACCGAAGGCTAAGGTCAACTTTCATATCTTAACAGTCCATTCTGATGTCTTTTTTTTCGTTCAGAAAATGGTCGGTTTTGTCGTAAAAATGATCCTAAGTTATATCTCGGAAAGAGGCACAAACCGAGATAAGAAAAATGTCCGATCTGTTCGCAAAATGGAAGTTTCCCGTGACTTAATCTATATTTCAGCTCCTAACCAATAGCGGATATTGAACTTCTTTGTTACCAACGGCAGCTTAAAGCGAAAAGCGGAAGTTTACTCGAACACACTTTTGGACAAAAATGCGTTAGTACGAATACGTGCTTTGTGCCAATAAGAGACGTTTTACTCCAAATCAAAACTCTAAAATAAAGCTTTAAAGTTTAAGGTCTTTCAGTTTCAAATTAACTCGTTTCGCTAATTTTTTTATGCTTTCTTGATGCTCCAGTAATACAGTAGTAAATTCAGCTTGATGCTGAATAGGCTTCAATAAGTGATCGTCTTGCAAAGTCCACCATTCTCGATCAAAGGTTTCAAGCCAGCCATGATTTAATGCCTTACGCAAATGCTCTGTAGCCTTGCTAGGTAGATTCAATTGGGCATTTACTTGAGCTAATGCCATTTCTGCTTGTGCTTTGTCATGAACCTTATCCAAAAGAAGAAATTGCCCTACATTATTTAATACAACATTGGCATATTCTTGTTCATTCAACTTCAATTTGGTTGCGCCATAAAGTATCAACGCTAAATAGTTGTCAGTTGTCACGTCAACTACGCCGGCATTATGCCAATCTGGATAAAGGTGTAACAATGAAGTTTGGGCTTGCTCATACAGAGCTGCTCTATATTGCGCAATAGCTAAACTGTAATTGTACTTATAGCTATTTGGTCGAGTGTCACTTAGTTGCTTTAATAAGGAAACTGCGTTAATTAGCTCACCTTTTAGGCCGTAATCTATTAGCTTTAGAGAGTTTTTAAAATGTTCGTGTTTTGATGCCATGCGAGCCAATATTTTATTGGCTTCTTTATCCTGCCCAATACTTAAGTACGAAAAAATAACCTGCTCACAATATTCGTCACTAGAGCAATATTCAAGCAGTTCGCTATTGTTTAAGTGCCATTCAGCGATGGCTATAATTGCGTTTGCTGTGTTGCGAAATAAATGGGTGGATTCAATAATACTGGCATTTTTATCCGGCTCCAAAATTTGGGCTCTATTAAACAATTTTTGTGCTGTATCTAGTTTACCTCTGATTGCTAAATACTGGCTGTATATGATTTTTAGTGACGCAGAGAGTGGATTCAAAGCAATGGCATGCTCCATATGCTTAATGACTAACGCATCTTTTCCCATCTTATTTAGTAATGAACTGTACCAATGGTGAGTCGTTGCATTGTCTTCTAACGCTAAGGAACGTTCAAACTTTTCTTGTGCTTCATTCAAGATAGTTAAAGGGGCTTCGGCGTAACTTGCATTGAGAGTCAATAGCACCCCTTTAGTTGCAAGTGCAGTTGGCGAGTCTGGCTCTAAAGCTAATGCTTGCTCTATATGAGGAAGTCCTTTATTTACCGATTTTTTCGCACTCCAATTCGCGTAATAATGAAATTGGCTGTAAGTGATGGCTAGTCCAACGTGTGCGTTCACGTAATAAGGCTCTAATTCGAGACTATGTTTAAAATAGGTCTCTGCCTTTGATAATGAGGTTGGCGTTCTTTGTCGCCAATGATATTGACCCATTAAGAACCATTCGTATGCTTGGCTGTCGACTTTCTTTTTAGTCGCAATTTGGGCCTGTGAGCTTGGCTGAATAGCTTGCCTAATTTCACGGCTTATTTTATCCTGCAAACTGAATAAGTTTGATTTTTGACTGTCAAAACTTTTTGCCCAAAGCAATCGTCCATCAAATGTTCTAATTATTTGAACATTTACTCTTACTTGATCAGCTGATTTTTGGACGCTACCGTCTAATAAAGCTTCTACCTTAAGGGCGTTACCAATTATGGATGGGTCCCTATTTTCTCTGAAGTTGAAAGAAGACTCACGAGAAATTACCTTTAAAGGTTTTGATTGTGAAAGTTGGTTAATGATTGCGTCAGAAAGTCCCTCTGTAAAATGTACATTGTCTTCATTATCATTTAGGTCTTCGAAGGGTAATACGGCAATTGAGCTAATAGCTACATAATTGTCATCCTCAGGCTCTTGATATATTCGAAAGAAAATAACGAGAATAATGACGGCAATTAATAACAATAAGAGCGAACTTCCGATAAAATTAGGTTTACGATAGTTCGTTTGTAAATTAAGCGTATTTGAAGGCGCTTCTATTAGTTGCGTGTTTTCTACTAGTGGTTTTACGGCTGCAACTAAATAATAGCCAACATTAGGTATCGTTTTGATAAATGTTGGTTGGCGAGCGTTGTCTCCTAATGCTTTTCTAATTTTACTAATAGCTACTGATAATATCTCCTCATTGACAATACTCTCTTGCCAAACATGCTCAATAATTTGTTTTTTGGTTACACTTTGCTCTGCATTTTGAATGAGAAATAAAAGCACTTGCATACTCTTATTATCAATTGACTTTTGTTCGTCAGTGTCTTGAAACGTATTAGTGATTGGACAGACAATCCATCGTCCTAATTGATATTTTTGACTGTTTTGCAAAGACATATCCGAAAAGTAATTTCTTCTGAAGTGTATTATAACTGAACAATGCTGATTAACCTTTACTTTTTATCTTATGTAAACGACGCCTTGTCTTATTTCGATTTAAAAAATAAAGCCTAATAAATTCAGATCTTTAACGATTAATTTCAGAACATTTAATATAATTTAAGTTGGATAAGGTGCAGTTCAAATATACCTTATGTGTACTTAATTTACGTTTTGGTAACGAGGATTTTAAGTCATTTATGACTGCCAAAACGAGAGACGATTTACTATTTAATAGGAGTTAACATGTTCGCAAATTATCGTACCAAGTTACTAACTGCATTGGTTCTACTTATTTCGTTTGAGGGGTTTTCAAAAGAAACTGAGCTTAAGGCACCAAGAGCCTCAGCAGAAGAGGTTAAAATAGACTTTTGGGACATGGCTCCACTAGAAAAGGCCTTTATCAACATTGCACCAGAAAAGTTAACAGACAATTTAAAAGTAGGAAAACTAGGTATTGATGGAGGTAACAAACCCTCTATTTTAACGTTAGCTAAAGCGTTAGCTGAAAATAAGTATGGGAAATATGACAGTTTACTTATCAGCCACAAAGATAAATTATTGTTTGAGTCTTATTATAAGCGTGGACGAATCGATTTACCTCATTTCCAGTTTTCTGCCACCAAAGGATACACTAGTTTAATTATAGCTAGAGCCGTTCAATTAGGTTATATCACAATGGCTGACTTGAATAAGCCTTTGGTGAGTTTTTTCAAAGAACTAGATAACAATAAGTTGGCAGATGGTATAGAAAAAGTCACTTTACATCACGTGCTTTCAATGAATTCTGGCCTTAGATTTACTGATGAACAACTTAAAGACTTTAGAGGAAACCGTGAGAAGTATTCAGGCGTTGCTGAAGTGCAAGCTTTTCTGGAATTCACTAAGCCAATAACCAAAGAGTCTCAGGTTTACAAATACCAAGCACCCGATCCCATTTTGGTAATGCACGTTTTAAACGCGGTTGTGCCAGGAACAGCTAAAGACTTTGTTGAGAAAGAGTTCTTAAACAAAATGGGGATATATAACTATAAGTGGAAGCTAGACCCTAAAGCACTTCCAAAGGCAGAAAGTGGCCTGAATTTAACCCCTCGTGACATGCTCAAAATAGGAGAAATGGTTATCAATAAAGGGAGGTGGGAAAATGAGCAACTTATATCAGAAAACTATTTAATGGCTGCTTTTAAAGCAGTTACCAAGCCAACCCAAAGTTGGATACCAGAGAGTTTTAATTATGGCTATTTATGGTACCAGACTGATATCGCTTTAAATAATAAAAACTACAACGTTAATTTTGCTTGGGGAGCGGGTGGAAACCGAATAATTGTAGTTAATGAGCTTGATTTAGTAATAGTCGTTACCGGTCATGACGAAGAAGATGTCGTTTTTGAGCCGCTAATTAAAGCAATATTGCCTGCATTCATTAAGAGCTAAAACTAAATGGCAGCTAACCAAGTATAGCTGTGGTTAGTTGCCTGCAATCAATTGTCAGAAAGAAATCAGATCAATATCAGGTTTTTTTATGACTCATATTTCCCTTCCTTGCAAAAGTGGCAATAGATAGCTTTTCTATTGGGTGATATAACGAGTTTAAATTAAGGCTTTTAAGGAGTAACTAATGAAAAAGTATTAATTTCGACGGTATTTTTATAGTTACAGCATTCCAGCATACATTTGAATTTCCGATGTGCTATTGAATCGTCTACGGTTTCCCCCTATGCCTAATAGTAATCTAGACGCTAAAAACGGGCCAGTAACAAGTAAAGGTTTGTAAAGCTCTACGTCAGGAAAAGCATTAAACAACTCACTAATTTCTCTATCAAAGACCTTAATAACCTTCACCGCAACAACTTAAAAGGCTATTCTAAAAATACTGATACTGCTTTTGAATTGCTACGCAAAAGGCGTCAGTTAGCAAAACTTTACATTAAAGACAGGCACTTGTATTACCTGAGTTTGGATATCAGAGGTATTCATGAAAATTGTTCAAATCATTTTTACATCAGAAAGTACTAGTTTTTAGCTATTGTACTTTTAAAGGTTGCGTTAGAATGACTAATAATCAGTTTGTAAACGGCCTAAACATAGGGGGTAAGTAGTTTGTCTAACCAATTACTATTTTTTTTTAGTACATTAGGTGCATTTAATGGCCTGCTATTAACAGGATATATACTCTTTTCAAAACCAGCTAGCCTCGAACGTCACCTGCTAGCATTCCTTTTATTTGCTATCAGTATTCGTATATCTAAGTCTATTTGGTTTTATTTTGATCCTGGTGTCGGTAAGCAGTTTTTGCAACTTGGCTTATCAGCTTGTTTCTTTGTTGGTCCACTATTGTACTTTTACATTGCGAGTGCTTTTGGGGTGCTCGATAAATTACGTATTAAGTGGTCATGGCATCTTGGATCACTACTATTGCTTGCGGTAGGTATTGGAATTGTTTACCCCTATCAATTTAATCCAGAACTTTGGGGGATATTTTATCGTATTATAAACTATAGTTGGGCGCTCTATATTATCAGTGCAGCCTTTATAATGTTCCCTAAATTAGTCGTTTGGGTGGGTGATCAGGCGCAATTGTCATTAAAAGAAAAATTAGCAGTGAATGTATTTTCCGGTACCGCACTGATATGGCTCGCCTATTTTACCGCTTCATATACCTCTTATATTGTTGGCGCTTTGTCGTTTACTTTTATTCTCTATTTATCTGTTTTACATTGGCAAATAGCTAAACATAGTAAAAAAGAAGATTTACCCGTTAAAACCAATCCGTCCTATGTCGCTAATAAAATAGAGGAAAATAAAGCAGCTGGTTTAATACAAAAACTGACAAATTTAGTGCAGCAAGAGCGGCTCTATACCAATGCTAATTTGACGCTGCCGCAATTAGCAAAGAAATTACAACTGTCGGTACCGCAACTATCTCAGTTACTAAACGACAATATGAAAAAGTCATTCTCAGTCTTTATCAACGAGTTTCGAATTAATGAAGCAAAGCGGCTTTTAATTGAGTCACCTAAGATGACGGTCGATGTTGTGGCTGAGGAATCAGGCTACAATTCACAATCAACTTTTTATACTGCCTTTAAACAATTTGAGCACACAACTCCTGCAAAATACCGTCAAAGCCAGTTAAATAGTTAATATTATTTTCCTATATTATAATTTCGGTATTCGGAATTATTGTATTGCAATGTTTTTAAAAGCTTTTTCTCTTATCTTAGTGTTGTTCTAAAATATAGGAGAATAAGTATGAAAGAACTACTATGTGCTTTTCTTGTACTCACGAGTTTGTGTGCACAAGGCCAAGAGCAAACAATAGAAAACATTACTAAAACATTACATCAATATATTCAAGGCACATCATCTAACGATCCCTCTTTGATAAAAAGTGCGTTTGCAGATGATGCTCAGTTATTTCTTGATAAAAAAGGACAAGACCTTTGGCAAGTAAGTATTAATGAGTACGCGTCTTGGTTTAATAATAAAGGCCAGTCCAGTGGGCGAATAGGAGAAGTGATATCGATTGATGTTGAGGACAATATCGCAACAGCCAAAGTCGAAATAGTGCAACCCACCAAAGGAAAGCGTTATATCGATATGTTTCTACTGAAAAAGCTATCGAATGGTTGGAAAGTTATCAGTAAAAGTGCGACGAGTGAAGAAGCCAATAATAGCGGTAAACGTATTTTATTTATCGTGTCTAATGTCCACTTTCACGGTGATTCTACTTTGCCTACAGGAGTGAGCTTTTCAGAGATAGTTAAAGCTTATGATACCTTCAAAAAGGCTGGCTATACCGTTGATTTTGTCAGCCCTAAAGGGGGAGCTATTCCGTTAGCTTATATTAATACCTCTGAAACTATTCATAAACAGTATTTATATAACAATGACTTTATGTATGCGATAAAGCATACAAAAACGCCAAATCAGATAAAGCCTGAGAACTATCTGGCTGTTCATTATGTTGGTGGTGGAAATGCTATGTATGGCGTTTCCGAAAATCAAGACATTCAACATATCGCCATGACGATATATGAAAAACATAATGGCATTATTTCTTCCGTTTGCCATGGAACTGCAGGAATTGTTAACTTAAAAACTAAAGATGGAAAGTACTTAGTTGATGGTAAACGTATTTCGGGTTACCCAGATTCCTATGAAAATCAAACCAAAGCTTATTTTAAAGAATTTCCCTTTTTAATTCAGAAAACCATTGAGCGCCATGGTGGAAGTTTCCATTTCGCAAAACGAAATCAGCCCCATGTTGAGGTAGATGGACGAATTATCACAGGCCAAAACCATTTATCTTCTCCTTTGGTGGCGGAAAAAATGGTAGAACTATTAAACCAATATTAATTAAATCGAAGCGAGCGGTTAGCTCGCTTCTTTCTTGTTAGACACGCCTTAGACGGTTCTTCAGTTGAGCTAAATTGTCGTGTACCATTTTTCTTACTGTATACGCCTATTCCCTTAGTGCAATATCATTCTATATTTCTTTTTTTATTCATTTTAAATTAATTGTTATAAGGTTAGAAAGCTATGAAACCATCTTCAGAGGGAAAGGTTAAATTGAATTGTGCTTAAATTAGCGCGAGTTATTCATTCATTTATCGCACATTAATTTATTAATCAATCAAGGGATCTCATGTACAAGAAGTATAATTATTTGTGTCAAACCTTTTGGGTTTTATTTTTGCTAACTTGTGCATATCAGATAAGAGCTGAGTCTACATATCAAATAGCAGAGATAGACTGGTGCCCACAAATTTGCTCCAATAATAATACTCAAAGTGGCTATGTGTCAGAAATTATCGAGCTGATTACTGCTGAAGTTCCAGGAAATTTTAAACGAATGGATTTTCCTTGGTCTCATGCAATAAAATTGGTTCATGAAGGCCGAGCTTTTGCTTTATCAGCTCCCGCCAAAAAAGAAGCGCCAGAGTTATTTTATCCTAATATTCCTGTAGGTATTCAAAAAATGTGCTTCTTTGTTAGAAAGGATTCTCAATGGTTTTATAAAGGTCCGTTATCATTAACAAACTTACAAATAGGTGTAGCGAAAGATGCATCTTTAGAAGAGTTAAATGGTTATATGCATGAGCATCCGGAGCAGTTTCAGCTACAGCCTTATCATGGCAGGTTTTTAAAGCAGAACATCAATAAACTGATAAAAAGGCGTTATGACGCTTTTGTTTTTTCTATAAATTCGACATTGCTTGAATTAAAGCGGCTTAATTTATTAGGCAAAATAAAGTCGGCCGGTTGTATATCTGAAGCGCCAGTATATGTTGCTTGTTCCTCAGCGGTTAATTATCTACAAACCGCCAAATATATATCTAAAAAATTTGATATTGAGATGCTTAAGTTAGCAGAATCTGGCCAACTCGATACTATTTTGAATAAATACAATGCAGGCTTTACTGCAGCTGAACTCATCGATTATGGCAACATGAAGGTTGAAATTCATTAATAGTAAAAAACTAGCACTTATCGACATTATCGCTTAATAGCTGGTAATGTGTATTTTATTACTTGTCATTTAACCGGACGGATCGCTAAACCTATTAAGATCAGAACATTATAGTGAAGTTTTTTGGTACACTGTTTAATTCACTATAGCCAACTCAACTTAATCAAATTTAGGTAATTCCAAGGATTAAATATCTTTATAGACGCTTGAGTGTTTTTTTAGACTCCCTAAACGGTTAGAGGTAAAGGAAATATGCTTTACATTCTACAACTGAAATAACGAGTTATTACTATCTGCGTACCCTTCCTAGTATTTGTTTTGATGGTTAGAACAACATTTATTGCTACTACATTAAAGGGGCAGTTTAAATCAAGAGTGCTGTTTACAGTGAAAAAGTACATCACGTCTTAACAAATACCGATGAGCTTACGCAATGGTACATTCATTATGCTTTTCAAAAAATATAGATATATTCTTATGTCAAAATGGAAAAAAATTACACTTAAAGCACTAATTGCATTGTCACTGACGACTGTCAGTATTTATTATTTTTCCCCGTGGGAGTATGGTCTTTATTATTTAAAACCTATCCCTAATAGTATAGAAAAAGAAATACAGCAGGCTAATGATTATGGCCTAGTTGGCATGATTGTATACGTTGATGGTGCTAACAAAGTCTCGCAATTATATGCAAGCGGCTGGCACAATAGGGAACAAAAGCGACCAGCATATGGAAAGGCATTATTCAAAATAGCGAGTATAGCTAAACTATATGAGGCAAGCGCTGTGGCTAAGCTGACAGCAGCAAAGGTACTGAATTTAGATAATACGCTTGCAAGCTATTTGCCTGAGTTGTCATCTCGTATCGCTTATGCAGATAAAATAACATTACGAATGATGGTGCAGCATCGTAGCGGCATACCAAGTTTCACTGACCAAGCAGGTTTTGATTGGGCTTCAGATTCATTGGATGGCATTAGATTAGTGTTAGATAAACCTGCGGACTTTTTGCCAGGCGAAGACTACGCGTATTCAAATACTAATTATCTCTTGTTGCAAAAAGTGATGACGAGAACATTAGGGTATGATTATACGGACTACATCAAAAATGAAATTTTAATACCTTTAGGCTTGCACGACACCTACTTTTCTATCCACGAAGCGCCAACTAATGAAATCATGAGCGGCTATTATGTCGGTTATAAGGAAGACTTCAAACATCTAGACCAAGGTTATGTGGCTAGTGCGCATAACGTAGGAGTATTTCTGCGGGCTCTAAACAATGGGACTTTATTTACTGAGCAAGAAAGGCAAATATACAGTAGCATTTATGAATACAACCATACTGGTTGGGTGTTGGGTTACTCCAGCATCGCCTGTTATCATAAAGACATCGATACTGTTGTTGTTCAACTTACCAATATTACGGGCAACGATAAAGTCCTACTTACGCAAATTGTATATGCACGTATTATGAGTATTTTGCGTAATGAGTAAGCAAGTAGGAGAAGTTAGAGTCTACCGTTAGCTTTTCCTATGGCTATATTTGGGTTGATTACCTAATTAAAGTCTATTAAATACAAGTGTCCACTTCAGTTTTAATGGACAGTTTCGGACAAAAGCGCTGTCCGAACGGACACTTGCTTAAATTTTTGGAATATAAATCCTTTTAAATACAGTTGGTTAAAATAAAGTTGAACTTGGCATCATAGCTGCTCTATAACGATTAAGAATCAGTTTAGAGAATAAATTTATGATTGAAGGAACACAAAGCCAAGATGAAAGTATTAATGTGGTTAAAAAGGCTATGCCTAAACAGCTTATTGTTATTATCGTCGTTTTAGCTTTCATTACATACGCTACGCTGCCCTCTATAAAACAATGGTACTCTTCTACCCCCTCCGTTGAGAGTAATACTATAACGTTATCTCCTGTGATACGCGCTGACCTTATAAGAGATGTATCAGTTTCAGGGAAAGCTGTCGCCGCAAATGCACCACAACTTTATAGCACTGAAGTAGGGAAAATTACTTTAATAGCTCGACCGGGAGAGGCTGTTGAAAAAGGTCAAGTTGTCGCACAACTGATTAGCCCTGAACTTGATGCGCTGATAAAACAGCAAGAGTCGACTTTGGACCAGCTAACGATCAACGCTAACAGAGGTGGCTTGGAGGACAAAGAGGCTCAACTTGACTTAGAAAGTAATATGAACAATGCGCAGTCACTGTTAAACGTGGCTAAGCGTGAAAGGCAGCGTGCTGAAATAGCCTATGAAAAAGAAATTATTAGTGAAGTCGATTGGCTAAAAAGCCAAGATGCTTTGCTTGACGCAGAACGTTTCTATCAGCATGCGACAAAGCGAGTTGAATTGGCCAAGGAACGTCTAACATTTGAAAAACAGCATCGTCAATTTTTAGTCCAGAAACAGCAACTAATTTTGGACGAACTAATGCGTCGTCATGAGGCATTAGAGATCAAAGCACCTGTAACTGGTGTTGTTGGTAACTGGTTAGTTGCACAAAAAAATTCAATTGTAGCGAATACCGCAATCATGACGATTGTCGACTTATCAGAATATGAAGCCGAACTCAGTGTTCCAGAATTTTACGCTGATGAATTAGGTTTAGGTCTAAACGTTGCCATGAAGATTTCGGGTGTTGAAGTCAGTGGTGAAATTATTGCAATTTCACCCGAAATTAAAGGTAATCAAGTGAAGGTTAGGGCCAAGCTAACATCACAAACTAGTATTCAATTGAGACAAAATCAACGAATTAATGCCCGTATTGAGTTTGAAACTAAACCTAATGTTTTGATGGTTAAACGTGGACCATTTATTGGCTCATTAGCTGGAAAATTTGCTTTCAAAAAAATTGATGAGAATACAGCGGAAAAAGTTGCTATTGCTACAGGCGTGAGCAACGTTGATTACATTGAACTAATCCAAGGCGTTATCGAAGGTGATCAAATTATCACTTCCGACTACCAAGACTTTAACAATGCTGAACAAATAAATATTACAGACTAACTTCGTCCAATTTATAAAAATTATATAGCCTAAGTTTTTACTGTGGGCTCAAAGGAATAAAGGAATAAATTTATGTTAATTATGAACAATGTTTCACGTATCTACCGTAGCGACACCATTCAAACACACGCGTTACGGGATTTTTCATTGGAAGTTAAAGCCGGTGAGTTTGTTGCAGTTACTGGCCCCTCAGGATCAGGCAAGTCAACATTCCTTAATGTTGCAGGCCTACTAGATAGCTTCGATCAAGGCGAATATAAACTCGATGGAGTGAGTGTTCATGGTCTACAAGATGATGAATTATCGAGGCTGAGAAATGAAAAAATAGGCTTTATTTTTCAAAGTTATAATTTGATTCCGGACTATAGTATTTTCGACAATATTGATATGCCGCTCCGTTATCGCGGTTTTAATGCTGCAGAGAGAAAGAGACGTGTAGATCATGCTTTAGAAAAAGTAGGTTTAGCTTCGCGTGCGGATTACTTACCTAGCCAACTATCTGGTGGGCAACAACAACGCGTGGCCATAGCAAGAGCTTTGGCTGGTGAACCTAAAATACTATTAGCCGATGAGCCTACCGGTAACTTAGATTCGCTGATGGCACGCCAAGTAATGGAGCTATTACATAACCTTAATCAAGAAGGCACTACAATTATTATGGTGACACATGATCCCGATCAGGCACGAGAAGTAAGCCGAAATATTCAAATAATTGATGGTCAAATTTCTGATTTTAAAATTTACGCCCCTTTACATTCAGATGTTCCAAAAGATAACACAAATGTTAAGGAGGTATTAGATGTTTAGTTACAACCTTAAGTTGGCGTTGCTTAGTTTTAAGCGCGCTCCATCTTTATACTTTTTGGTGCTACTAACATTATCAATTGGTGTTGGTTTGCTCTGTGCAAATTTAGCATTAGTTAACTCAATGGCTGGCGATCCTATTCCAGAAAAAAGCGACCAATTATTTCATGTCAGTATGAATACGTGGCCAAATGATACACCGCAAGCTGAGCCATTTCATATCTTGCGATATCGTGAAGCAATGAAAATCATGGCTTCGGATATTCCTAAAAATGCTACGGTTTTTTATGCATCTAATGTTTACGCTAGAGATTCACAATCAAAGAGTTTACAGCGTTTTGATTCAGCTGTTAGGGCTACTACTCCTGGCTTTTTCGCCTTAACCAAAGCCCCTTTTGCTTACGGTAATGGTTTTGCTAAAAGCTCGGGCATGGAAGTGGTTATTGGCGATGAATTGAACAAAAAAATATTTGCGGGAAAGAACAGTGTCGGTCAAACACTTGAACTTGACGGCGAGTTACTCACTATCGTTGGTGTATTAAAACCTTGGTCTCTCAGACCGTTGTTTTATCACGCTACAGAAGGTCGGGCGTTTAACTTAACTGATGATATTTATGCGCCACTAGAAACAGCGATTGATTTAGGTTGGTCAATTCATGCGAGAAGTGCTTCCACCGTTAGGTACAAAGGCGTTCAATATACCCGAGACCGAGACGTGTTCTACCTTCAGGCATGGGTAGAATTAGAAAATAAAAACCAACAGCAAGCTTTTCAACAGTATTTAGACGCTTATAGCCAAACACTGAAAGATGCAGGTGAGCATCCGCTTGATATTCGTAATGAATTGCGTGATGTCAATGCATGGCTATTGGAGCAAAAAATCGTCGACCAAAAAGTATTGGCTTTTACCTTAGCGTCAATATTGTTTTTATGTGTATGTGTGTTTAACGCCAGTAGTTTACTGTTATCACGTTTTCATTCAGCCAAATTTGAATTTGGCTTGCGTCGAGCGGTTGGTGCAAGTAACAAACAGATGTTAATGCAAGGTCTTACTGAAAGTGTCTTATTAGGGGCGATTGCAGGTTTAATATCCTTGATACTAAGTTGGTTGTTTTTAAAACTTTCAACTGAGTTTTTACCTGATTTGGCTAACATTGCTGTGCTTGACAGTAAACTTTTAGTGTTAGGTATGTTATTAGCACTGATTACTTCAGTATCAAGTGCTTTATATCCGTTGTATCGAGCGAGTCGCTACACCATCTCAGCCGAACTTAAATAATCAAAACATTAGGGTAATACCACAAGGAAAACTCATGAACATTAAAGCACTATTTAAGTCCTTATTGTTGCGAAAATTTACAACAGGACTGTTAATTCTACAATTAGCAATAACGTTAGGCTTGCTAGTTAACAGCACTATTTTAGCATTCGATACCAGCGAAAAAGTATCACAGTCGACCGGACTTGATACCGATAATATTCTGGTGATGTCGACTCACCCAACCTCAGGTAACTATCGAGATCTCGATTATTTCCGCTCAATTGTTACCGAAGATATGGCAAAGCTGAAACTGTTATCAGGCGTAAATAGCGTATCAGTTACCAATCAATTACCAATTGCATCTCGCGGTATGCTCAGCAATATGTATGATTTAGATAACCCTGAGCAAGAAAGAACCGATAAATATTTACAGGACGTAAAATACATTTTAGCTCAAGAAGATTTAATGGATGCGATGGGACTGTCGTTAATTGAAGGGCGATTTCTTAATAAAAGTGATCAGTTAGATTTCGGGAGTGATGAAACGCGCAATGTTGTTATTACAGAATCATTGAAAAAAGCGCTTTATGGGGATAAGTCTGCAATCGGGCAAGAAACTAATAATGGATTCATTGTCGGTGTGATTAAAGATATTATTCTCGACCCAACAATCCCTGAAAACAAACAATATGGTATGTTTATTAACACCGTCATGGAATATATTTTTGCAGGCCGTTATTACGTCATCAATGTAGAGCCGGGACAAATGGACAATGTTCGTAGCAAAGTGAGCGATACTATTTTAGCTGTTCAACCTGAACGAGATATTTTCGGTATATTCACGATGACAGAGCACTTAAAGCAATTTTATAGAGATGACCAAGGTTTGGCTGATTTATTTATGTTGCTGTGCGGCTTAATGCTTTTTGTTACGGCAATTAGTAGTTATGCTTATTCACAGTTCCATATTTCAAGACAGAAGAAATATATTGGCATTCGCCGAGCGTTAGGTGCGCGTAAAAAAGATATTTTGCTGTATGTGTTAACCGAAAATTGGTTAGTTTATGGTATCGGATGTTTACTCGGTATACTGGTCGCTTTTGGTTTTAATATTATGCTAAGTCAACATGTTGCTTTGAGTAAACCTGATACATTATTATTTTTGTTTGCTATTGGTATCGTTTTTATTTCTGGTACAGTAGCGACGTGGTTACCGGCAAATAGTACCAGTAATATATCTCCCGTTGTTGCAACAAAAACAGTATAACAACAGCTTGACAAGGAACGATATGATCCAAGTTTTAGTGATTGATGACAACCCAGATATTTTAGAAGCGCTTGATTTATTGCTTAGCTTACATGGCTACAAAGTACAAAAAGCGATCAATAGAAAGGAAGCCGTGTTGGCGGCTTCACGATATCGCATAGATCTTGTGATTCAAGACATGAACTTTGATCATGGCATCACGTCTGGAAGTGAAGGTAAGTCACTTTTTAAGGAATTAAAAGCACTAAAACCGAATGTACCAATAATACTAATCACTGCATGGACGCAGTTAGAGACAGCAATAGAATTGGTTAAATTAGGCGCGACTGATTATTTACAAAAACCATGGGATGATAGCAAACTGCTAAAGTTGGTTGCTGAACACACGAATAAAAATAGTGAACAACTAGATAGCTCAAGTAAGCAGCCTCCAGACTCGATGATTTATCACAGTGAGGAAATGCACGCATTAATGGCTGATGCAAAAAAAGTTGCTTCATCAGATGTAAACGTCTTGATTACTGGCGCAAATGGTTCTGGTAAGGAAAAGTTAGCTGACTATGTTCATCAGCACTCATCGCGTCAAACGGCTCCTTTTATCAAAGTTAATATGGGCGCTTTGCCTCACGAACTGATGGAAGCTGAGCTATTCGGGGCAGAAAAAGGAGCTTTTACCGGAGCGAACCAATCAAGAGAAGGTCGATTTGAGGCGGCAGATGGTGGTACGTTATTTCTTGATGAAATAGGTAACTTGTCTCTGACGGGCCAAATGAAGTTGTTACGCGTATTACAAACAGGTGAATTCGAGCGTTTAGGTTCTAACCAAACGATAAAAGTGGATGTGCGTGTGCTAAGCGCAACTAACGCTGATTTAACCAAAGCAGTAACACAAGGAAGCTTTCGCGAAGATTTATACTATCGCCTTAACGTGATTGAATTACATTTGCCTACTTTAAATGCGCGTAAAGCAGACATAATCCCATTGGCAATGCATTTCATTGGCAGCGAATATTCATTGAGTGATGAAGCGAAACAATTCTTAATGTCACATTCATGGCAAGGTAACGTGCGCGAACTTGAAAATGCCTGTAAACGAGCCATGGTGTTTGCTTCAGATAATCACATTACAGAAAGTAGCTTTGATCATTCACCAAAAAATAATCCGACACTTAATGAGCAACAACGTATAGAAGCCGCATTGACTAAACATGCTGGCGTAATAAAACATGCAGCGAATGAGTTAGGTTTAAGCAGACAAGCACTGTACCGACGTATTGATAAATATCAAATAGATGTAGAAGCACTATGCAAATAGTAAAATTGTTACTGCTTAATGTTCTTTTTCTCGTCAGTTATATGCTTTTACTCCCGCTGCATATTGGCTTGTTTGCATGTAATAGTATCTTGATTATTGTACTTGCTGTGATGTATTTGAAGCGAGAAAAACAACAGAAAACACGAACCTTTCAAGCGTTACTTGATGGTTTAAGAAATTTACAAGATGGTGATTTTTCTTTCAGCCTGACAGAAAATCATCAGCAATATAATGATGAACAACAACACCAACTGATCACTCTGTTTAATCAAGTCACTGAAAAGCTGCGTGAAGAAAAACAATCGTTATACCAACGAGAGTTGTTATTAGATAAAGTTGTCAATGCCTCTGATGTGGTTACTGTGCTAGTTAATCATAGAGGTACTATAATTTTTGCTAATCTGGCTGCTCAACAGTTTTTAGAGTCAAGTATGCTACTTGGTAAATTATGGATACAAGTGCTTGAACAGCAAATGCCTGATTTATTGCAACATAACGATAAACATAACGGCATTATACAACTACTCATAAAAGAAGAACTTGATGGTGTTAACCGTTCGGCTGACGCCGTTAATGATAAAACAGAGCAAAGTTGGCATTTGTCTCGCCATCAATTGAAACTGCACGCATCAAGCCATGAACTTATCTTACTCAAGCCAATTACTAAAGAGCTTCATCAGCAAGAGTTGCAAACATGGAAAAAAATCATAAAAGTTATTAATCATGAACTTAATAACTCGATTGCGCCAATTAGCTCGATGTGTCATAGCGGACTTGTGTTAGCAGATAGATTGAATGAGCCACAATTAAATAGGGTGTTTAATACGATTTCAGGTCGTATTAAAAAATTGTCTGAATTTATTCAAAGTTATAGTCAATTGGCGCGACTTTCTATTCCTCAAAAAACAAACTTCAATATCGTAAAAACCATCGAACAATTTAAAGAAGCTTATCAACTGGAAATAATATCTTCGAAGCCATCTATTGAAATCAATGCTGACGAAGGGCAAGTTGAACAACTTCTGATCAATGTATTTAAAAACGCCAAAGAGCTCTCTCCTAATAAGCCTATCCAAGTAAATTTGAGTATCGATGAGTCTGCACTACACATTAATATTCGTGATCAAGGACCAGGTATGGCTTTAGATGTGATGAAGAAAGCATTTTTACCTTATTACTCCACTAAAAAAGAGGGGAGCGGCATAGGGTTAAGCATCTGTCGCGAAGTTATTGATGCGCATCACGGAAAGATAGCATTAAACAATCACCCTGAAGGTGGCCTGCAAGTAATGCTTAGCTTACCATTAGCGAAAGAATAGTCGATTTATCAACTCTGGTTTAATTCCCTATATTCACTATTATTTGAATCAAAATCTTTATGTGTACAAGAATACTATTGTCCGATTTTTAGGTTAAGTAGATCATTAAACACAATTTCCAGTCGATATTATGTTCTAAAAATGTCGAAATATTTAAAATTAAAATGGTAGTTATCGTCTCATAATTTACATTACTCAATGCCTGATAAAGCTTTTCTGTTGGCAAATACCAGAAGAAGGGGACGAAGGGCATTGAGAACAGAGTTATCTGATAGTCTAAGAGGCAAAAATTCTCCCTTGAAAGGCAAAAACTTGCCATAATTATATTTTTTTTCAATTGCTTGATATAAAACTGCTGCTTTCAGTTTTGGTCTATTATTTGCTAATAGCTTGTAGGTTTACAAATATCTTATAGTGACGATGACTTCAATTTCTTTCAATTCATATAGCAATATTAATTTCTCTAGTAGTAATAAAGAGATAGTGGCTTATACGACGACAAATAAAGAACAAACGTTAAGTAATAATGACTACCAAGATAAAGTTTCTATATCAATACAAGCTCGTGAACAAGCCGATATGGAGAAGCAAGTAACATTAAATAAAGATGAAGGTAATCTGTATACACTAAAGTATGGCGATTTAAATGCTTATGACAACATGACCATGCTTGAAAAAGCTCGTCAGGTTATTTTGGACAAACGAATGGGGCTTGATAGAGAGAAAATTGAAGAAATAAACGACAAAATGGAAGCCATCATAAATGATGAAAGTATTCCAGATGATATCAAAGATAAACTATTAGAAAACTTATCAAAAGAAAAAGAAGCTGAATATAAAAAAGCTGCCGAACGAACGGAAGAACAAGAAAAGTCAAAAGTTAGAGATAGAACAGTTGAAACTTAACAATAAAATTTCAACTTACATTCAGCCACATTATCAATTTTTATCATTCATTAAAATAAATGAGTAAGTAACTATGTATATAACAAGTGATACAAACTTAGCTAATCAAAGTTTATTAGAAACAAATAAAACCTCGGTAAACCGTTCAAACGGTGCTACGTTTGAGGATTATATGGAAGCTATTCAATCGACAGGGTCAAAAAAAGATAGCGGCATTGATGAAGCCTCTAATAAAGCTACTGTGGCGATGGATACCAACAAAGGCTCATTAAAACTTAACCTTGATGACTATTTTACCCGTAAACCATCTTCAGAAACGCCAGTTAACTTAATGGATGTTCCGTTATTATTACCATCTGCACATAATGTTGATACGTTAGCTAAATATTCAGAGCAAAAAATTAAAGACTTAATGCAACAATATGACATCCCTAAACCGCCAGCTACAATTGAGTTTGATCAACAAGGGCAGTTAGTTTTACCTCTGGATTATGCTTACACTAATCAACTCAAGCATGCTTTTAATGAAAATCCTCAAGTTGAGGAAGCGTTAAGAACAACCGGAGCGCTTGCCAGCCATTATGCAGGTATAATGGAAGGACAACCTTTTAGGGATGAAATGTCAACCGCTAGAACACAAGCAGATCGGGACAGAATTGTAGAAAAATATAGCTACTTATTCGATGATAATCGTCCGCCTATCCACATAGTATTTTCTTTTCTTGATGATGGCAGCATGCTTGTGGGGGGAAGAGGTGGCTCAGCAAACAGTAATACAATGGTAAAAGTTTCATCTTAAGTCTATTGTGGTTATGTAAGGCTGTATTGCGACGTTCTACTTTTTAACTTTAATACTTTTACGAATTGCTGTGAGAGACTTTATAACAAATTCAAGCAGTTCAATTGAGTCATTCAAATCATTTTTCAGGTTTGTGCGAATAATGCTCATTGCCACATAAAGCTCTCTTGGGTCTTGCTCTACTAAATCAGAATCAAAAGTAATTTTATTTCCTTCAATAGGTTTTATGTATTTCGCCATAACAGGAAAGGTATTGCTTCGTAGCAGGTTTCTGATCTCGTTGATTTGTGAAATAGCCATTCTCTTTTGCCAAACATTACCTAAGTTATCTCTTATTTCAGTCGATTCGATAAGCCGCATATAACCAGTGTCTTTTAATTCTTCAAAAGTACCTAAAAAAACCGAAAAATTGCCTGTTATCGAGGAACCTTGAAGCGCATCAAAGACTTTCTGGTAGTCATCGTCGTTGCGTTTGTCTTTAGTCAAAATGGTTAAGCCAAAAGCTAGCTTCTCTAATGAGGATTCAATTCGTTGAATATTGTCCACTAGCGCTTCATGGCTTTTTGTGAAATCGTTCTCCAGTCGCTCTAGATATTGTAATTCTAATGATCGATTCTCTCGATTTATTTGCCATTCATTGACCTGCAAACTCAGATAAACACCAAGCACCAGTAAGCAAAATTCTAACAAGAATGAGCCATAGTTTTTATTCAAAATGTATTGCCTGAGTCGAGTAAATAGCATGTCTAAAGCTCTTTGAACAGTGTGTTAAAATGCTGTCGTTGTTCTGAGTATCCACATCATTGTACTAGCGGAGTATACACCCAACGTAGTAAGTAAAGCGAGTAACGTTACTCCGATTGCTCCAAATAAAGTCGGTAGTGATGACCTGCATCTTTCTGCCCTGAATGCTAATTCAGCAATAGCCATAGGGGGTAAACAAGAGGAAAATGAAATGGCGATATCAGCAGGCCCATCAATAAATCTAGTATTGCCAAGCCCACCTTGATTGATCATGAACCAAGCCATTAAATATAAACTAACGCTCCAAACCCTGTTGATTAATATAAATGTGTGAACGGCTAAACGGCGGTGTAACTTAACGTTTTTTTATATGTAGCTGTGCGCCAAACGAGTATCGAAAAGCAATGTTTCAGTGAGTTAAGCTTTTGCGAGAAAGTTTAAATGGAATCAACAGGCTACCTGTTTAATGAAACTCTCCGAAATATCGAATAACTAGGCGAGCGATCGAAAGATACTTTTCCACACGTTTGACTATTCAAATTTTTCCTTAAACTCACAAAAATCTTCAATAATACATGAGCAGCATTAAGACTTACGGGCAATGCAGGTGGAACGGTCGTGCAGAATTAGCCAATGGTGCAAGTCTACTTTAAATTTTTTTGGCTCGACTTTTATTAGCTTTCTTCAACTTTTTCAATCGTTCACCCCATGGCGAGCTTAATCCGATTAGACACGCGAATATGTGGGTGTCTACCGCTATAGTCGGCCAGCAAAAATATAATAAAGCTAGATAAAGTGCTTGGTTTACTTCCTGTATGGTTTTCGACTTAAAGTGCTTTTGGTGATAACAAGGAAAATAGGTACTTTAATGATGGGGAACAAGTTAATTACAAAAAATTTTATCCAATGTGACACAATCGTGTTTTATTACCGACTAATTAAATATCTAACCAATTGGCAATATGCAGATACAGATGCGTAAAGAATTTGAACAAATGATTATCAACAACCAAGGGCGCATACGTTATATCGCGTCTCGATATAGTCATGACGGAGAGTTTGACGACATGTATCAAGAAATATTGTTGCAGCTTTGGAGAAGTTTTGAGTCGTTTAATGGCGAGTCGAAACAAGAAACTTGGGTTTTTAAAGTAGCACTGAATACGGCCTGCACATTTGTACGGGCAGCGGTGAAGCAAAAAGAGATTAAACAGTCTCCATTACACCAATCAATGCAAGAGCTTCAGCCTACGCAGGAAAGCTGCCAAGCAGATATTCTTAACCGCTTTATGGATGGGCTAAATGATACAGATGCGAGCTTGCTAATGATGTACTTAGATGGTTTATCTTCGGATGACAGCGCCACAGTGCTTGGTATTAGTTCCAATGCCGTTAGGTCGCGTATTAAGCGCATTAAAAATGAATTTGAAACCAATTACATAGGAGATTGATGTGAAGCTAGATGATTTAAAGCAAGACTGGCAACAAGCCATTGAAACCGAATCAACTCCTGATAATTTAACTGAGGTGATAGACATGATTGAGCAACAAACCACTAAGATTGATAAAGAGATTAAACGTCGCGATTTTCTCGAAATTGGAATCGCAGTATTTCTTATCCCAGTTTGGATATGGGGTTTATTAAATTCGGCAAGCACGATGCAAAGCATTGGTTTAATCATTGCGATTGTCGCTTGCATGTACATACCCTATCGACTGATATCTGCGAAAAAAGTAGACGCCAAGAAAAGCGGTAGTGTTAAGGACTTTTTAGTCCAAGAAAAACAAAAGATTCAGCAACAAAAGCAAATGTTGGAGTCGGTTGTATGGTGGTACATAACTCCGCTGACGGCGGCAATTTTACTCATCACGTTAGGGGCAAAGGTGAACGAACAAGGTATTCCTCAAATATCGTCGGGCATGTATTGGTATTACGCTTGTGTTGGTTTGCTGGTTGTAGGTGTGTACTTCTTAAATAAACGCGCTGCCAAAAATAAGTTTGCCCCATTGCTAAATAACATTGAGCAACGATTGGCAGAAATGAGCTAACTCACCACAGACAGCCCTTACGTCTCTAACCTCCCTTATTTACCCCCCTTTTAAGGGTGCTTTAAGCGACTTGTTGAGCAAGTTGCTTCGGGCAAATACGGCCAAAATTTACTAAGGAATTTCGACCATGAACAACAAAAAAACAAACAGCAAACAACAAAGTAATAAGAAAGCTTCTTCTTCGGCGATTATTGTCGTCTTGATCACATTAATGATTGCGATAGCCTCTGGTAACTCACAAGCAGCTGCAGCAAGTGCCGAACTGGAAAAGGTGCTTAAACACAAAGTAGAAACTGAAAAACTGAGTGTTGGGGTCGCCGTTGCCATCATCGAAAGCGGTCAAGTGAGCTTTATTAACGTTGGCGTTGCAAACAAGGAAATGGTTCAAAAAATCGACCAGAACACCTTGTTTGAAATTGGCTCTGTTAGCAAAGTAATGACATCTACAGCACTTGCGACCTTTGTCGACGAAGGAAAGTTAAAACTGTCCGAACTCGTTCAAAACTACTTGCCTAAGTCAGTCAGATTGCCAATGAAAAATGACAAAGCCATCACTTTTGAGTCTTTGGCAAACCACCGTTCGGGTTTGCCTAGACTTCCAAGCAATATGCCGTTTGGCGACCCGTTAAACCCTTATGTCGATTACACGACAGAAATGATGTACGAGTTTCTTAATCAATACACCTTGCCTCGTGAGGTAGGTGAATCACCGGAATACTCAAACCTTGCAGTTGGTTTATTGGGACACACACTCGCTAAAATTGATAATATGAATTACGAACAAATGTTGATGCAACGCGTTCTAAAACCATTAAAGATGAACGATACCTTTGTTGACGTGCCTAAATCTGCGCTGACAAGAAGAAGCAAAGGGCACAACGGAAATCTTGAGACTACCGACTATTGGCAACTACCAGCAATGGCTGGCGCAGGTGCTGTTGTTTCAGATGTTTCTGACATGGCACTTTTTTTAAAAGCCAATATGCAACAAAACGAGTTAGCGTCGGCAATCAAATTGACCCACCAGCCTACAGCCGAATTTGGAAATTCACATACTAAAGTGGGGTTAGGGTGGATCATCCAAGGTACAGCAGATGGTGATGTTTATATGCACAATGGTCAAACAGGTGGATTCGCTTCGTTTATTGGCTTTAATCCTACTTTGCATAAAGGCATCGTAATTTTATCGAACACTTCTATATTGATGGATGAAATAGGGTACAGTTATTTGACGAATTCTTTGGCATCTTTAAAGCTAACGACTCCTGTAAAAGTGGCTGAAGTAGAGTTAGCAAAATTGATTGGGAGGTATGAACTGGTACCTGGTTTTATATTGTCGATAACTCACGATGAGAATAAGTTATTTGTCCAAGGTACAGGACAACCAAGGTTGCCTCTAACCGCTAACTCAATCAACGAGTTTGTTAATAACGCAGTAAAAGCGAGGATACAGTTTGAGCTTGATGCAGATGGTATAGCAACGTCACTTACTATGTATCAAGGTGGTCAAACACTACCTGGCAAGAAGCTGAAATAGAAAGATATTTATTTGCTGCTCAGAACTCTTCATTTTGCGCCTTTTTACAAGGCGTTTCTTTCTTACTCGGTTTTATCCTTGAACTCACACAAGTCTTCAATAATACACGACCCACATTTTTGCTTACGAGCTGTACATGCATAGCGGCCGTGCAAAATGAGCCAGTGATGCACATCAACTTTAAATCCAGCTGTTATCACTTCTAGAAGCTTTTGCTCTACTAGATCAACGTTTTTGCCCATGGCGAAATTAGTGCGGTTTGATACGCGATCGATATGGGTGTCCACCGCTATAGCCGGCCAGCTAAAAGATAGCAAAAGTAGATTGTGAAATGCTCGTGTTTGGTGGTTTTAAATGAACTCCAGTTACTCATATTCACCCAATCGAATTATTTTAGCAATAGGACTTTGTGCAATCATTAACATGGCTTGGCATCAATCGATTGGATAAACAATAAAGTGGTCTGTAACCACCCGTGATGGTGACTTTCTGCTCTGCATAATTTCATTTAGCAGGCTAAGGTCTTTAACGGACATAGGTAGCGCTGCTTCTTCTGGCTGATAGGTCGTTGCCATTTCATAATCTTGTCCTGCCGTATTCTTCATTTCAATATGCGTACCCATTAGTGCCGATATGACATTATTTTGCGCAAAATCAGTTAGCCGAGCTATGCTATTACGGAATGCTTCCCAGTCTTTCACATACAAGCGACCCGGATAAAGACTATCGCCTGTAAGAAGCCACTTGGTTTCACTGTCATATACTGCTATTGTATCTGATTTGTGTCCTGGTAGTGCAATAATAGTGAGATTGCGATTCCCTAATTCAACATTAGCGTGAACGTTCGGCCATTTCTCGTCGTGCAATCTAAATGCTTGTTGGACCGACTCCAAGTTCGGCTTGATCAGCAATACATCAGGTTGATTTAGAAACTGACTATCACCTGCAATGTGATCTCCGTGCCCATGTGAATGAGCAACTAACCAAGATAAATTGTCGTAAATCGGCCTTCTTCGTTCAGCCAACTTATTGACGATGGATTCAATGGTTCGAAACAATGGAAATGTAACTGGATCTGATGTCGCTCCAGTATCGAGTACAAAAACCTTGTTTTTACCGAATAATAGGTAAATAAAGGGGGCTTCGTAGTGGCTACATTTGCTTTGCCTGAGTATATAGGTTGTATCTGAAAACTGATAAACTTCTATGGACGGATCACTATTACTCTCACAAATTGGTGAACCGTGAATCCAAGTGTGTTGTGAAAGTTTAGCCATTCGTTTATCAAAATCGCTCTCTCTTGCTAATGAATTGTCCGAAGAAAATAAAGCAATTGAAAGCAGTACAAGTATTAGCTTCATTTGGCAAAATCCCTTATTTCAAAGTACAACACTTCCATCGACTGACATTGCTTTATTTTAGAATACAACGTGCCAATGTCAGGCACTGATTCGGACTGATTCACTAAGTTATTAGCAAGGCATTGATGACCAAACACGATTGCGTCAAACGATGGCGCAGTTTGAATAAGATGGATAAGCAGTTGCTTGTTATCTGGTCCTGTATCCAAAACATGCCACTCTATTGGATTTGGTTTTCCAGCGGTACGCAAAGTTGTTAGTGGCCGCTTGTATATTTGACGGACAAATGTGAAGTTTTTGTCCTTCAGCCATTTCTCACCACCTCGCTCAAAGTGACCAAGGTAAAACTGAGTTTCTATCTCAAAAGATTGACCGTCGATAAGTGTGTTTAAGTCAAACGTTGCTGGCAGCAGCGTTATCATGTTTTCCGCATAGTGCGCGTGTGTCGTTTTATTTGTTTGCGTTAAGTGTTCCAGCAATTGCTGCCGATGTGTACTTTCTACTTCATAAACAAGTTGGTAATCGTGAGGCGCTTGATATAAAGGTAAGTGACTGGCAAAGAGACGCTTGCCATTAGTAAACAACACCATGCCATGAAAACCTACTCGTGTATGTTTTTTATGTAGGTCATGTTTATTAAGGGAAGTTTGTGCATCTAAAGTCATGCTTGTTAATATTAACAATGTGAAAAGGATGTACGTTATGTTTTTCATGGCTGGTACACTTAATACGTTATTATACAACACGAACTATTGCCTTTCCGATGTTTTGCCCTTCAAATAATCCAGCCAATGTATCGGGCAGATATTCAAAACCGCAGACTTCTGTGGACTTGAACTCTATTTCACCCGCTTTGACCCAAGGGGCAACATGCTCGATCATTTCTGCCATGCGGTGAGTAAAATCACGTGCCAATATTCCATGCACAGAAACTCGTTTATACAAAAGCTGATGTAAAAAGCGAGGGCCCACTTCTGGGGTATCCAGACCGCCGTTGTATTGTGAAATTTGGCCGCAAATAACAACACGTGCCCTCAGATTCAGACTGGTCAACGCTGCATCTGTTATCATGCCTCCGACATTATCAAAATACACGTCGACACCCAATGTTTTTAACCATTCACATTTTTCTTCAGATCCCGCAATACCGACCACACGGCATCCAGCTTTTATAGCAAACTGAGTTACGAGCGAGCCAACGGCGCCTGCGGCACCAGATACGAGTACAGTTTCACCGGGTTTGGGTTTGCCAGCCTCCATTAATCCAAACCACGCAGTTCTGCCTGGCATACCCAAGATCCCCAGTGCAGTTTTTATATCTGCTTGCTCGGGATCGAGAGTTTGTAATTCATTGCCGTGCACAACAGCATGAGTTTGCCAGCCAATATATCCGGTTACCCAGTCTCCGGGTTGGAAGTTGTCATTGTTTGATTCAAGTACTTTAGCTACAACCACAGCACCCTGCACAGTGTTTAAAGGGTGAGGTGGTTCCCATGAGTGTGTTGCTGCTTGCTGGATCCGCATGTAAGGGTCAACAGAAATGTATTCAGATTTTATCAGTACCTCATTTTTGGACAATTGGGGACTAAAATCAGACTCTCTGAGTTCATAGTGCTCTCTGCCTACAAATTCATTAGGTCGTTTTACGTAAAACCATTGCTTCAACTGATAACTGCACATTTCTATCGCACCTCTTGTATTTAATGTGCGAAATTGTTGCATGTAACTTATGTCCTGATAAGTTATAGTTTTTCCATTTATGATTCCAATTTGGAAATAAAGAGTTGAAAATGGATACCGAAGATTTAAAGAAATTTCTAATTGTTGCTGAGACATCAAATTTACAAACAGCATCTGAACAGCTCAACATTACAGCAGGAGCGCTTTCAAAAACTATTAAGCGCATCGAAACCAAGCTCAACATACGACTTTTTGACAGGATTGGCCGAAACATTCGGCTCAATCAACACGGTGAGAAATTCCGACACTATGCATCACATTTGGTGCATGAAGCAGAGCAGGCTATTAGTGAGTTTAGTGGCGATAGGAATAAAACATTGGTGAAGATGGCCGGGCCTTCGTTATTACTACAGCACTATATTCCCAAACTTACCCTTGGGTTAAACAAAGAACATTATGATTACAGTTTAGAGTCGGTTTGGGAAGGCCGTGCCATTGCGCAGGTAAATACGGGGCAGGCACATTTAGCTTTGGTAACTAGGTTTGCACTAGAAGAAAGTTCCCACAGTGAGGACCTTTCGAGCATTCACCTTGGTACTTCTAAGTTTAAAGTCGTGGCAGCAGTTCAGCACCCTTTACTCAAACGCTTTCCCGATGGAGAGGTCACTGTTGATCAGTTGCGTGAATTCGGTTTTGCTTGTCCGAGTGTATCGCCCTTTTGTGGTATCAAAAGAGGCATTGGCTCAGACGGCTGGCGCGACGATAAAGTTCCTCGTACTATCAGCTATCGGTGTTCCGAGTTTAGTGTGCTTATGTCTCTGGTTAACAATGGGGTTGCACTTGCGTATGTGCCAGACTTTGTTGCCCGTAATGCAGGTTTAGTGATTATCGATGTGGTGGGGTGTGATCACATGTGTGAAGAGCAAATAGAATTGATCTATAAACCAAGCCTAGCAGATGGTTGGTTACACCGGTTTACAGGTTCTATCGCGATTGACGAGCAATAAGTAGGGTTATTCAGTCTTTTCTTTAAATTCACGCAAGTCTACACTTATACAACTACCATACTTTGGCTTCCTTGCTGTGCATACATAACGACCGTGAAGGATAAGCCAATGGTGAACACCCACTTTAAACTCTTTAGGCACTATTTTTTAGAGCTTTTTTCTACTTCAAAAACGTTCTTACCCATGGCAAATTTAGTGTGGTTTGATTGGCGATCGATATGGGTGTCCACGGCTATTGTCGGTCAGCCAAAAGATAAATAAAGTAGATTTGCAAAACTAAATAAGTGTTACACATCAACTATGGAGTAATAAACATTTGAGTGTATTTTTCTTATAGATACTGATGGATATTTAAATCCAATAAAGTGGAATGATTACTGTAAGCGTCCGGGCAAAAACACATTCTTCTAACTAATTTTCCATCGTAAAGTTGCTCCAAGTTAATTGATAGGAGCAACATATGATCCGTAAAACATTTGATGATTGGAAAACCTTGGTTGAAAAACAAATAGCCAGCGGTTTGTCTGTGCCTCAGTTTTGTAACCAGCATAACTTAAACCCTAAGTATTTTTATGCTCGAAAATCGAAGGTTGTTCATGCAACGGAGCATACGGGGTTTATTCAGGCCCAAGTTATTACCCAACAATCAACACGCCTTGAAACGATGCCTGCGCAAAACATTACACTCATCACCGATTCGGGAAAATTGTCACTCCCTAGGGACACATCAGCTCAGTTTATTGTTGAATTACTTAGTGGCTTAGCTTCATGAAGATGTTTTCTTCAGTACCAGCGGTGTTTCTTTATCGTGACTTTGTCGATTTTAGAAAGTCGATAAACGGTTTAGCGACCATCGTTGAGCAACAAATGGAACGCTCGCCTTTATCCGGCAGTGTCTTTGTGTTTTGCAATAAAGGCCGCGACAAACTGAAAGTATTGTACTGGGATAACACCGGTTTTGCCTTGTGGTATAAACGTCTGGAAAAAGACAAATTCAAGTGGCCAACAACCTTGAATAGACAATCGATGAACTTACCCGAGCAACAACTGCATTGGCTATTTGACGGCTTTGATGTGCTTGGCCATCAAGCCATTAGCTATCAATCGGTCGCCTTATAACGGGTGATCATAAGCAGCATTTATCGATCACCAAATAATCTAAGTCAGACCAACAAGTTAGCCAATATTTTTGATAAAATAACGGCATGATTGAAGATGTTAACTCGCTACCGGATGATCCGGCCTTATTGAAAAAATTGCTTGCTAAGCAAGCAGCTCGACTGATGTTTTTAGAGGAGCAATTTCGCCTTGCCCAGCAGCAACGCTTTGGCGCGAGCAGTGAAAATCATCCAGCACAGGGAGATTTATTTAATGAAGCCGAAGCTGAGCTTGATGTTGTTGAAGAAGCGCGTGAGCCGCCGGTCACCACAGCAAAGAAAAAGCCCGTTCGAAAAAAACTGCCCGCAGACTTACAGCGTGAAACTAGCATTCATGATATTGAAGACAAAACCTGTGGATGCTGTGGTCATGAATTACATCAGATGGGCGATGAGCGCAGCGAAAAATTGGAGTTCATTCCAGCTCAAGTCAAAGTGATTGAACATGTACGCTTAAAGTACAGTTGTCGTACGTGTGAAAAGAAAGGCACGTCAACTCAGATAAAAATAGCCTCTGTACCACCAAGTCCTATTCCCAAAGGGATCGCAACCGCAACATTGCTCAGTCAAATCATCACCAGTAAATATCAGTATGCACTACCACTTTACCGCCAAGAGAGCCTATTTAAGCAATATGGCATTGAGCTGAGCCGTAAAACCATGGCGGACTGGGTGATGAAAAGTGCGGATTTATTCAAACCGCTTTATGCACGATTGCAGACTATATTATTGCAACAAGGCGTTATTCAAGCGGATGAAACGACGCTGAAAGTGATTAATGAAGATAAAGTAAAAAGCTATATGTGGCTGTATTGCACAGGGACAGATTCGCCGAATAAAAGTGATACCCCAAATATTGTTTTGTACGACTACCAAGCTGGTAGGGCTGGGCAGTGCGCGGTTGATTATCTCGATGGTTTTACGGGATACCTGCAAGTGGATGGTTATGCCGGTTATGAAAAAACATCAGCCACCCTTGTGGGTTGTTGGGCGCATGCACGCCGCAAATTTATCGAGGCACAAACCGCGCAAGCCAAAGGTAAAATAGGCAAAGCCGATATGGCGCTCAGCATGATACAAAAGCTATACCGGATAGAAATCAGCCTTAAAGATAAAGACGCCAGTGAAAAGTATCAGCTACGTCAGGTAAAGGCTAAAGCGCAGCTTGAACAGTTTTATAAGTGGATAGAAAAAGCCAACGTACCACCGAAAAGTGCGCTAGGAAAAGCCATACAATATTGTATAAACCAATGGCATAAACTGACCCGCTACGTTGAAGATGGCAACCTAGCCATTGATAATAATCGTGCAGAGCGCGCGGTAAAGCCCTTCGTAATTGGCCGAAAAAACTGGTTGTTCTCAAACACAGCTAATGGCGCGCGCGCCAGTGCAATGCTGTACTCGTTAATTGAAACCGCGAAGGCTAATGGCTTAACGCCATTTGACTATATTGCTCATTGTCTTGAGCAGCTAAGCCATGAACAAACGGATGTAAAAAAACTACTTCCTTGGAATATTAAACTTAGCTAAGTGTCGATTGCCGGACGCTTACTGATTACTCATAATCTATCCATAGGTTTTTTATAAACGTAAGAATAAAGTTGCTGTTTTTAAATCATGTAACCATAAATCTTTAATGACAGGTGTTATTGAGAGAATCAGAAGGAGCGCCATAATCATGTTAACTCTTTTAATATATTTACTACGGGTAAAATGTTTTTTTAAAAAGGCCCCAAAAAACACCCAAATACCAACACATATTGGTCCCGCTATCAAAAATGTAGAGGTAAGCAGCAGTATTTGACTAATGTATGAATTGCCAACTGTAGTATATGTTGACACTGCACTTACGCATATTATCCATGCTTTTGCATTTACCCATTGAAGTAGTAGGCCTTTAGAAAAACTTAATGGTTTATCGTATTTGAAATTTTTGTTCCCCTCCCCACTGTTGGCTACGACAAACGCTAAATAGAGTAAATAAACGATACCGATAATTTTTATGCAAATTGTCAGTTGAGGGAACAAAGAAAATACTTGTCCAAATCCAAGACCAACGATAAACAGCATAATGGAAAAGCCGATGCTAATTCCCCATAACAAAGGCAAACTCTTTCTTGCGCCAAAACTAACAGCAGAAGCCATTGCCATAATAGTATTTGGTCCAGGTGTAACAGATGCAGAGATTGAAAAGATAACCACGGAGATTAAATATTCCATAAAAGCTTCTATTAGTCCTATATTATCAATTACATGTTATATCTGAGGTTAGAAACGGGTTAGGTGATTTTTCCATCACTAACATAATAAGCGATGAGGCCTAGGGAGTTGATCAATCCATGAGCAATGATCAATGGGAATAATTTTCGACCACAATATAGATATACCAATGCGAAAATTACAGCCACAATGCCAGTGCTAATAATCCCTGGTATACCTTGGGATATATGAAGCATGCCGAAAATAGTAGCGTGAACTAGAACCGCTGAAATGACACCGGCTTTTCTTTCTCCAAATAACGACATCAGGCTATTCAATAAAAAACCGCGCATTAATAGCTCCTCACCTATCGCTGCACCAATCCAAATTACAACCAGCAAATATATAGCTAAATACAAAGGATTACCTAATAAGAACTCAAACCTATCAGTAGAGCTTTTGGGGATAGTGACATCAAGGGCACTTGAGATAATTGGTACCACCGTAGCCATAAATATTAGCACTAGCACCACGACTAGAATTGAAATGCCTATAGATTTGAACCAATTTTTTCCATCAGAAGGTAAGTTAAAGCCGCGGCTTTTCCACGTGATGTTTTGTTTCTTCATAAAGAACGTTGCGACAAATATTCCACACCACATAGCGATTGAACCCGCACCAATAGCACCTAATCTGTCAGCGATGTCTTTAACGAGTAACATTGCGCCTAATACAACAACCACTTCAAAAATTGTTTGTTGTTTCGAAGTTAATTTTATCATTATTTAATTTTTCCTAATATTGCCGAGTTTTAGCTTTTCGATGGTATTTTATTGGCCTATTAAAATAATGGTTTTGTCTTTATTTTTTAAATGATAATATTTCATTTATTTATTAATAAAAGAGATAAATAGTTTCCTATGGCATTACATCCATCAACGTTAACTTGTCTTCAAGTGTTTAGCGCAATAGTTGAAGAAGGAGGTTTCAGTAAAGCATCCAAGCGATTAGGTTTGACGCAAAGTGCAGTAAGTCATCGAATAAAGCAATTGGAAGAAATCACAGGTGTAAGTCTTATTAATAGAACAACAAGATATATGAAAGTGACAGATGTTGGCCAACGTTTATATAATCAGTCTCGATTAAATCTAGTTGAACTAGAGCGAACATTATCCAGTCTGAAGAGCATATCTGAGGCTCCGTTAAGTTTAACCACTATATCGTCATTAGCGACCAAGTGGTTGTTACCTAAACTCAGTGAGTACAACCAAAAACACCCTAATCAGCCATTATCGGTACTGACTGACGACAAAATTATCGACTTAGATTATGAAGGCATCGATGCCGCAATACGACTAACCGATATTAACGACCCTACTCTGCATATGTCCTTTATTTGTGATGAATGGGTTTTTCCTGTAGCAAGTAATGCTATAGCTAAAGATGAAAATATTATTGCTCATCCAAAGCAGTTATTCGATTTTCCTTGGCTACTAGATGTTATAGCTGAAAAAGGAAGTGATGAAAGCTCTTGGAAAGGTTGGCTCAGCAACCAAGCACTTAGTTTTCCTGATAATCATAAAAAGCAAAGCTTTAACCGATCTGACATTGCACTTCAGGCTGCGGCGGCGGGGCAAGGGGTTGCCATCGCTAGAGCGAGTTTAGTTGAAACAGATATGCTGGAAATGAAACTTTTTAAACAAGTAGGACGTGCAGTAAAGATGAAATATTCATATTATTTTGTATGTTCTCATGAAAAGGCAGATCATCCTGTGATAGTCAACCTGAGAGATTGGATATCAAAAGAACTAAAGGCATCTGTTAGCAGAGTTAAGCAGCAACTTATTTATTAAAAACATTGCACGTGAACTAAAGTGTCTAATGAACTAGGGGGAGGTAATTGGCATGAGTGTAAATGAGATAGCATTTAATCGTCAAATAAGTTGGCATTATAACTTAATTAAAGTTAACTTGTGCTTAGGCTGATATTTGAAATAAAAGGGTTTCCCCAAAAGATCCCTGATGAAAACACTTAAGAATATGAGGCTTGTCGATTACTAACAAAAATAAATACTTTAAATATCTATGTCATTTATTCTACAAATAGTCCTAGCACTTCTCATTTTATCTTGGTTATCCATTTATTTAGCTGAAAAACGTAATATTTTTCGAATTTGGATAACTCCCGTTAAACAACGATTGAATGAATTTTATTTCGGGTTCGTGTTAATGGGAACACTTAGCCTGTTGACTCAGCTTTTATTTACTCTTATTCATGGCACTAATTGGACAATTTCTGATGAGCTGACAATCAGTAAATTCTTATATTCAAGCGCTTATGATTTTAGCTCAGTAGTCTTTGAAGAATTATTGTTTCGCGGTGTTTTACTCTACCTTTTGATTGCATACTTAAATGAGCACAAGGCTATAGCTATTTCTGCAATAGCATTTGGTATTTATCATTGGTTTACCTATGGCATTTGGGGCAATCTCTTAGGAATGACTCTCGTAATCATCACAACAGGGTTTATGGGATACGTTTTTGCCAAAGCTTACAGTAAAACTAACTCAGTCATGCTCCCAATAGGGCTGCACATTGGCTGGAATTGGATTAATAATAGCGTATTTTCAAATGGCCCCAATGGGAATGTATTTTTATTACCAAATCAAACTTTCGCGATGGAAGGATATATAGGCCTTTTTTCATTTCTGTGGTTTTTAATTATTCCAGCAACGGTTTTGTTCTTATTAAACATGAATGTACTGGGCGCATTTAGGTCAAAAATTTAATTTAATACAGCAAGGTGACTTCACAATAATAAGTGTTTCAATACAATAAAATAAAAACTATAACTTGAGCTTTCAAACTAATGCCCACAGTCAAAGCGCTGGCTTTCAAACTTCCGTTGAGCGCTCAAAACAAACCTACGACTAGTCTGTTTTCTCTTTAAACTCTGCTAGTACCACTTTCATCAGCTTTTGTTCTACCTCAACCACGTTTTTACCCATGGCAAGCTTAGTATGATTGGAAATACGGTAAATATGCGTATCTACGGCGATGGTAGGCCAGCCAAATGATGAGAAAAGTAGATATTGTAGGTGTTATTAATGTATCGTTTGTGCAGTGCCATAATTTGACTGTGACTATGACTATTGCATCTGTGTCGATTCAGTGAGTTCAAGCGGTTTTTCGCACTCAAAATTCAATTAAGATTCATTTTGTTTATGATATTTAAAATCTTGACTAGCGTCTATGGATGTTAACTTGCCTATCAGTAAAAGGCAAAATACATCTATGGGTCGATCAAATTTTGGTGTATTTCTGTGTAGTCTTAGATTACCCATAAGTCATCCCATAAGATATAACCTAAACGCCCTAATTCCATTGTAACAATAAAGGGATGCAGAAACACTTTACGTCATAAGAACAAGTACCCCAAAAATAGTATATTTTTAAGTTTATGGAATATTATTGTACGTCGAATTTCGAATTCGACGCATAAATACCTTTCTTATCTGCCAATATACGGCTTTTACTGTGTATTGTAGTATTAAGGGATCACATATGAATTTAAATACTAAAGGCAGATTGGCAGGCATTTTATATTTGCTACTCGTAATAACAGGCATATTCAACTTGAAGTATGTACCAACTGAATTAATAGTTTGGAGCGATGCAGCTTTAACGCTGAGCAATATCTCATCATCGGAGTTTCTTTATCGATCAGGTATTGTTGCCGGAATTCTAAGTTATGTTATTTATCTATTATTACCGCTCATTTTTTTCGATATTTTTAAAGATGTCAATCGACGCCTCGCGTTATTAATGGTTGCCTTTTCTGTAGTAAGCGTTCCTATTTCTCTATTTAACATGGTGGATAAAGTAAATGTTTTAACTTTACTAAGTGACGCTAATTTTTTGAGTTCGTTAAGTACCGAACAAATTCAAACGAAAGTCATGCTTTTACTTAGATCCTATAACAATGGAATATCTGTCGTTCAAATTTTCTGGGGGTTATGGTTATTCCCCTTAGGATATTTAATTTTTAAATCTGCGTACATCCCAAAACTTTTGGGTGTTTTACTTATGTTTGGATGCTTTGGTTATTTGACTCTATTTTTCCAGCATTTTCTCTTTCCTGAGGTTGAACTCCCAGCATTTGTTTCATTGCCTGCTTCTTTAGGCGAACTTGGTACTTGTTTGTGGCTTTTAATCATGGGGATAACAGATCGTTCTGTTCAACCAAGGTCTCAAATTCTGAAATAAATTCACTAGCAGTTTTCATGTTAAACTTGATGGATTGCTGAAAACAATATTATAATTAAATTAAGCTGAAATTGGAGATGCACAATCCTTTGCTAAAACTGGCTTTTAGATTGGGTTGTTCTTAATTGAGGGGGCTATTTTTGAGTCAACTCTATGAAAGTCTGGCTTTTCTTTCAACAGCTATTGATTGAATAAGCTATTAAATTTCCAACTGTTGCTTACGATACTGACCGGGTGTAAAGCCAGTAAACTCTTTAAATGCTCGTGTGAATGGAGCGGCGGAAGCAAAACCACTTTCAATTCCAACGACAAGTACAGGCCAGTCAACTTTATCAGGTGCAATCAATATGGTTTTAGCATGTTCAATACGCATTTGGTTTACGTAGTGGTTAAAGTTTTTAGCATTAAAATGGTTGAGCATTACAGATCGGATACGATATTCGGGGACGTTCAATTCACGAGCGATGTCAGCAACTCGTAAACTCGATTCCAAATAACGTTTTTCATCAACCAGAATCGTGTGGATTTTTTGGGCAAGTTCGGGTTCCTCTTGTGCAGAGGGGGCTGTGTTCTGTTCTTTTTGATCAAGTTGCTGTTGGCGGAAGAGAATTAATCCATGAGTACTGATTAGCATGACTAAAAATGCGAAAGCCGATAGCCAGTCTCGCCCAGCGTCAGCTAATAGAGTAGTTGGAAGTGACGCTCCTATTAACATCACGCTGATAACGCAAAAAATGAATGAGGATAGGTAAATAGAAGCTATTTTCCGTTGTATTGAAGTTGTACTATGTAAAACTCTATAACCTTCCCAGAAAATAAGAATGAGCATGCCAGGATACAATATTGCAATTATTTCAGTTAAAACGTCTGATAGCACCGGTAGCCAAACTGAATTGACTAACCATGTTTTTTTAGAAAAGAGTAAAAGATGATGTAATATCAAGCATGCTGAAAGTAAGCCTACCAAAAGCAGGTGATGCTTATTAATAGGATTGTTTTTTCGAAAAAATGAACGCGCAAATAACCAGTATCCACTAGAAATGCCAACCCCCAATAGGCCTATTAAATGGTGATAAGGATCCCAATAGTGACTGGTTGCTTTATGTACAAGATACATGGAGGTGGATGCACAAAAAATCGCAAACATGAAGTGCAACAGATGCCTTTCTTTTAGGCGAAAATGAAAGATGGCTAATGTAAGACTTAGCAAGACTATAATTAATTGGGCTAGATGTAACAGTTCCAACTTTTACTCCCTTTGTTTCTGACGCTATTTTACAGTAACTCAGTTCTTTTTCTATAATCTTCTTGTTTTTGTTCATTTTCGTGTATCGATTTTGAAATTTGATGCTCCTTAAGCCCCTAGACATGCGAGTATTGAAGCGAAATTTGAACAATAAGGTTATTGCTATGAACAGTAAATCGGTCACAAATAACGACAGTGTTATTGCAAGTGAAAGTATTAATAACGAAGACAATTTAACGCAAAATAACGCGCCATTAGTACCACTATGGCAAACTTGGGGACTTCGAGTATTTTTTGCGGGATTAGTGTTTGTCATTGGTAAATGGCAGTTGATGTCTATTTTACAGGGGCCTTTTGAGTGGACATCATGGCGAGGTGTGGGGCATTCACTTTTATTTACACTTGCTTTATTGGCTATCGGCGGCATGTTTCGCCCAATAGCGTTTCTACCTATTATGCTATTTGAAATCGTTTGGAAAGTAGTTTGGTTGGCTGCTGTCGCACTGCCACTATGGATGGCAGGTGAGCCAATTCCGGGTGTTGTAAGTGTAAAAGGATCGCTAATCGGGGTTGGTTTAATCATTATTTGTGTCCCTTGGAAATACGTTTGGTGGAGATATTTTTCACAACCTATTGAGCCATGGAGACGCAAAAAACAGGTGAGTAATAAAAAGTAAAAATTAAACAGTGATTAAGGCTGAGTAGGAGAGTCCATTGTTGTCAAGTGGATTACTTACTTTGTCCGCCCCCCCTTAGAGTGAAGTTCGCTTATTGCTTGAAGTAGCATAACGAAAATATAATGCCTTAAATCCGTCTATTGTTGTTCCAACAACTCTGAACGGACTTAAGGCTGCTCTGTTTTATCCTTGAACTCACACAAGTCTTTAATAATACATCACCACAGCGTGGTTTACGTGCAACACAAGTATAGCGACCGTGAAGAATAAGCCAGTGGTGTACGTCTACTTTAAATTTTTTTGGCACGATTTTTTTGTATAGGGACATACTTATATCTGCTGGTACATAGAACATTGCGTCTATTTTTCCGACTTGCTCTAAATTTGGTGAACCGTTACTACCTAAATAATAACCATTAAAATATACCGAACCTGCTGCCTTGCCCGAAATATAGACACTATGAGGTTTTGTGTTTTTTTACGTACTTTCAGGAACATTAACCGTCATCTTTATCCAAAAAGCGGTATTTTGAGGATCTATTTGTGCTGCGTTTATTGTTTTACAATCTGGCTCCATAAAACTAGGCATTTCACTTGAAGGTGAAGTTATAGGACAGATTATAACTGGGTCGATTTAATAGACACGCAGAGACTGCGAAAAACTGTATCCTGAATACATGTACAGGATGAAACAGAGTTGAGATAGAAGAATACCTATAGTTATGGCAAATACTTTATTAAAAATTAATCACTCTTGCCCAACCGTATATTGATTATTTTAGACCGTTAAACGAAATAGAATGAAAATAACACGCCGTTCATAGAATTTTACGTGTGCTTATTGTCAGCCTAGATAACAATGGCGACATTGAAACTTGAAGGAAGAGACATGAATATTAAAAAGCTCACTATTTATTTGATGTCGTTAATAACAACATTAATTTCATTTAGTACAATCGCAGCCAAGAGCTTTGGCGATGAAAAAGAAATTCAATTTAAAGTGGTCATCCAGAGCGGCGTCACGACGATTTTACCGTTCAGCGCGACTTCGATTCTGGGTCATAGCGCACTACACACGTGTTCTTTGACCCTATCGATTTCATTGGCAAACTAGCTGTTCTCATTCCGCCGCCAAGACTATACATTGCTGACCTTATTCATCTTTACCTCAGAGAAAGCATACTCAAAAGCTTTGAAATCGACACTAATTCGCCTTCGCTCCAATGTGCAAAAATTTGGTCACATTTTTGCGATACTGTCAGATGTGCATTGTTAAAAATCTCCATACCAGAGTCAGTTAGTTTTACCAAACTGACTCTGGCATCTTTGAGATTACTCTGTTTAACAATTAAGCCTGATTTTTCCATTGGAAGAAGAATTCTAGTTATACCTGATGCTGATTTACCTAACGAATCAGCAAGATCAATTCTTCTCACGGTATATTCGTGTGCATTCGATAAGTCATTGAGCACCATATACTCCGTTAGACCAATTCCGTGTATTGCTCCAAGGGTGCCGTCTAGCTTCTTAGAGAGCAACGAGTTTGCCGTATTAATTGATAACAACAGACTTACTCTGTGTTCGTTTATTTCCATAGTGTTATTTTCCGTAGTGACTTTTGCAAGTGGTCTCTTAATATTTTCCATCAGAAAGCATTATACTTCCACAATGCTTGATATATCAAGTATTGTGGAAGTATAATGCTTGAATGTAAAGGATACTGAAAAGACCTAAATGAAAATTATCTTAATTACCGGACCAATAGCCGCCGGAAAAACAACTTATGCGATCCGGCTAGCAAGTGAGCTTAGCGCAATACGGTTTTCTATTGATGCCTGGATGACTACCTTATTCAGCGAAGATAACCTTGAAAACGATTTTTTGGCAATCATGGCTAGAGTCGACAGGTGTCATAATCAAATATGGAGCGTTGCGCTGCAGGCGCTAGATAAAAATCTGAGCGTTATATTGGATTTGGGGTTTACTACCGTTGAACAACGTTCAAAATTTATAAACTTAGCTTTGTCACTTGGCATAACACCTGAGCTTCACTATCTGCAACTTTCGCCAAAGGCAAGGTGGCAAAGGGTTGTGCAGCGAAATAACGATAAACATCCAGACGTGTTCTTTTTTGAAATATCTCAAGAAATGTTTGATTTTATGGAGCCAAAGTTTGAACCGCCTATTCTGACTGAGTGTGACAATTTTAAAATCATTGATGCAAGCAGCTGTTAATTTTTACAATTCACTGTTTGAAAAAGCCAAGCCATTACAATTACTGGAAACAGACCGTATGACTTTTTGGTAATTCGACCACTTTGATGAAGAAGAAGCGACCAATGGTAATGACACTATTATTGGCTTTGATGTCGGCTCAGCTGAGGCTGCAAAACAGTTCTGTAACAAGCTATTGCCTTAGATGGCACTTGTGAAGGAGAGCTGAGTCAAAAGGTCCGCGCTTCACAGGATATGTGAGAGGTTTAGATAATAATAAATTGTGCTTTTTGTATAAAATTCAACAACTATAAAGGAGTACGCTTTGGTGGGCCCCGAACTAAATGATTAAAAAACCGTTTACTTAATTGAGCTTTCAGTATTTATAAAAGATTACTGAATTGCTATTATTTTTTATATATTTTATCCCGAATTATTAACCATGCCGCCAATTATCAATTTCAACTCTCTTCTGTTATTCCTTGCTGCTGGGCAGGGAGTAATATTTGCTATTTTGCTATATTTTCGCAGCAAAAAAAGTAGAGAAATTAACATTCACTTATCTATTATATTAATTGCTTTTAGTATTGAGGTTTTTCAAAAGTTTTTAATAGACACCAACTATATATTTCAATTTCCGCTATTGGTAGGTGCTAACCTCCCATTTGATGCTTGTATTGGTATCGCGCTTTATTGGTATGTAAGACAATTGACTCACCCTGAAAGAAATAATCACCAGCAAACTGTATTTAAGCATTACGCTATATTCTTTCTCTGTTTCACCTTATCCATTCCATATTGGTTGATGGACTTCGATGCCAAACTTGCGTTAATGGAAAATGGCGTAATCTCCACACAATGGTCAAACATGGTTTTTTATAGTTTGGGTGCTCAAACATTTATTAAAATTATCAGTTTCTCTGCCTATGTCTTTCTAAGTATCAAAATGCTAGTCGCACATAAAAAGCGTGTTAAGAACGTATTCTCATATCGAGAACGTGTCACATTAATTTGGCTAACAAACATGTTATGGCTATTCTTATTTGGCTTAGTTAAAGGCGTGTTGGGGTTAGTTTTCTTTCAAGAATCGGAAGACGCGACGTCCATGATGGGCTTTATGGAGTATTTTTCGGTTGTTGTGATTTTTTATATCGGCATCATGGGCATGATGCAACCTAGAATATATCGACGTACTGAACGTTCTTACATCAATGAATTAAAAGCTAATGAAATAAATAATGAGTCAGCATCGCTGTCTAACAACCCCAAAAATATATTAACAACAGAAAGCAAAGCCGTCTCGACACCGTCAAAAAATAAGTACCTTAAATCAGCGCTTTCTAATGATGATATGACGCGAATTGCTAAAAAACTTGATTCATTAATGCTTACTACGCCCATGTATTTAGATGCCAATTTAAGTATGCCTCAGTTAGCGGATGCATTATCGGTTTCTCCCAACTATTTATCGCAAACACTAAGTTTTATATATGAGATGAGCTTTTTTGATTTCATTAATATTCAGCGAATTGATTTTGCTAAAAAACAATTACTTGACCCGGCACTCAGTCAAAAAAGTGTTGTTGAAGTAGCGATAGACTCAGCCTTTAATTCACGGTCTGCTTTTTATTCAGCGTTTAAAAAACACGTAGGTAAGACACCACTCCAATATAAAAAGCTCCATAAAAACGCTTTGTCCGCCAATTAGTAAGAAGGTGCTTTATTCTGTAGACAGTATTCTATTGTCCTTTCCTGAAGGAAAAGACAATAATTCGTGAAGAAATAACTTAGTAAAATTAGTTAGGTAGTGAGTTTTAGCTGTAGTGGGTGGCTGTACTTGTCCTCACCTGCTTATCAATACACCTTCATTTTATTTTTTATACATAATGTTTTTAGACTTAAGCGTGTGAGGTTCAAATACTTCAGTATTTTATATTTACCTCAATCAGATTTAGCTAGGAAAATTATTAATTTTAAAAGATTAATCACTACCTCTGTTACAACTTCATTGTTAGTAATACTGCCAAACTCATTTGTTCACGCTGACGACAGTTGGAGCAATAGAGTATCAATTTTGTTTGGTCAGAAACATTTACAAAAGGATATTTTCGATGAGAAAAAACACTCAGCTTTTGGTATTGGATTTGATATAAAAAAGCAAGATTGGCCTGTAAGTATCGCCATTGATTTAGTTGGTTCTGGCAAAGAAACCAATAATGCCAACGGTGGATCAGATGTCGCTACAGGAGAACTACACCTTGGTATACGAAAGCATTGGTTATTTAATAATATCGAACCTTATATTGGCGGCGGGGCAAACCTTTCAGTGACCGAAATCACCAATTTTAGTGGTGATAGCATCGGAAAACAAGACGATGATGGGATAGCTTATTGGGTATCAACAGGTATAAGTTGGAAGTTTGATAATAACATCGTAGTTGGTGCTGATATTCGATACAGTGACGCAAAAGCGGAATTGTTTAATTCTGCTATCAAAACGAGTGGTGTGTATTCTATGGTTACCGTTGGTTATCAGTTTTAGTAAATAAACGGACTGTTACAGTTTTTCAATTCTGGAACCTTTATTAGTAAATGTAGGTTTTTCTCATAACGAGGAAAAGCGTTGAACTAATCTTTGGTGTTGCAAGTATTAATAACTGATTCCGTAAATGTGAATGTGGTGATGTATGGCTAGAGAGAGAATTAAAAGTAAGTATTTCTCAAACAGAGGTTTTTTGGCTAAAAGAGCGCTTGATTTCACTTTTATATGGCTCGCAATATCATTCAATAACTTTTCAAATAAATGCTCTACGTTTGTCACCTGCTATTAATGATTACCGAGATTATTAATCCCGGTAGTAATACATCTTTATAGGGAAATGATATGGGTATAAAAACAAGAATATTTGAACTGTTTGTTGGGTGGGGGCGCTTTCGAGCTAAACTTATGCGCAAAAGCCTTACAACTGATGAAGGAGAAATAGCTTATTTGGAAGGTGGTAATGGCCACTCTTTAGTTCTATTACATGGTTTTGGTGCTGATAAAGACAGCTGGAACCTGCTGGCTAAAAATCTTACTTGTCATTTTCATGTCATTGCTATCGATATACCTGGATTTGGCGAAAGTTTTAGCCCTGTCGTTGGATTTGATATTGACAAGCAGGTTGTTAGGGTGGCTGCTTTTTTAAAACAAAAAAATATACGTAATTTCACTGTGCTAGGAAACTCTTATGGTGGTTACATTTCGGCTATATTAACATCACGTTTTCCTGATATTATTAAAAACTGTATATTAATAAGCCCACTGGGTATCGAAAGTGCGCCCTTGACGACTATGTTTAAAGATGTGGTTAATGGTGCTTCTTCTCTATTATTGCCAACAAACCTAAACGAATTTAGGCGTCTGCTAAATAAATGCTTTTATAAAGCACCATTTATTCCTGAATTTGCTGAAAAGGAAATGTTAGAACGTAATCTTTCAAGAAGCAGCTTGCATCATAAATTATTCTACCAGACGCATTTGATAATTAATGGGCAACTGAATTTCGATTATGCATTGGAGGGGCTTCTTAATGAGATAACAATACCCATTCATGTGATTTGGGGGGATAGTGATGCGGTTTTATCTGATGAAGGTTTGGAAGTACTATTAGGTTTAGATAATAAATTCATTACCTTAGAGCGTCTAGAAAATGTAGGCCATTTGCCTCAATTTGAAGTACCTAACTATTTGTCGGATTTGGTTATAGACACAGTTCAAAGTATCACAATTTCCCGAATTTAAATGGAAAACAGTGTAGCTTAAAAATACAATAGACAGCGTTCAGTTGCGGTTTCATTAAGTTAATCAGGTTGAGACTAAGCATTAAATGTTAACTATAACTCCCTAGGGGATCGTGGGATTTGTATTAAGGGTGCTACTAAGATCTTAAGTCATTGCAATATTGTTCTATTTTTAAATAAGTAGAAATGGGACTATTACTATTAAATATCACTCTGCAATAAAAATATAATAAGACTTTAAACTAGGATAAATAACAGTTGTCAAATTTTAACCAATATATTTTTTGCCTCTTAACGAGTAGTAAGGCTCATAGGAACTATCGGACATGAACCATTATTTGAAATTATTGTTAATAAGTTTTATATCTGTATTAATCTTAAGTTGTACTGCATTTACTAATGAAGAAAATAGCGTTTGGGATAAAGCTTATAACAGCAGAACAAATCAGAGATTCATTCCTGTTGAACTTTTTACCGGAGCAAAATGGGATGGTAAACATGAATTAACCTTAAAGAAGGTTTCTACTGCAGCTTGTGCATCTTCTGGTGGCAAGCAATGCGAAAATTATTACATCACAGGCCCGTATAAAACTAAACAAAATAACACCAAAATTGAATGGGCTGACAATGAAGTTCCCTATTATCGAAGAACATTTAGTACTAGGGGAATGGGAGAGGTTGAATCATTTTTTACCATTAATAATTCTAAAGATGGATTGGTAAGAATTTACGATAAACGAAAACAGTGGGGTGCCAGAAATTATAGTGGACTTGGGAGCAAATTCCCACTTGGTTACTGGAAGCAAGGAGAGGTGCGTATCTATGAGTCACGCAATCCAATAAAAATTGAAATCATAGAGCTTAATGGGTCTGATAATTGCCTTACATTTCGATGGGTAAAAGGTAAAGGTGAACGTAAAAATATGGATAATAATTACACTTTTTGTCCTGAACGCGGCTTTACAAAAATCATTCACAATAATTAGTTTATTGATTTAAAAAAGCGTGAACCAATATAAACTCTGTTACAAGAGCATTACAAGAGCATTACAAGTTGCCAAAGTTCGCCACAAAAACGCACTGGGACAAATACTTACGGGGCTTCGCCAAACAACATCCGTATTTTCCGCTTGGCAAAAACGTTATGCTTCATCAAATTCAACTATCATTTGAGGTATTAAATAATGAAATTAGATTATTGTGTTTTCGGCACAAATAACATGGAAGAATCGATTGAATTTTATGATTCGCTATTCGAACAAACTGAATTAAATAAAGTTTTAACAACCGAAAGAATGACGTTCTGGCAGTGTGAGAACTTTGCATTCGCAATTGCAAAACCATTTAATGGTGAGTCTGCTAGTAATGGCAACGGAACCATGATTGGTTTAAATGTTGGCTCTTCTGAAGAAGTAAAAAGACTTCATAGTAAGGCTTTAGCATTAGGCGGTACTTGTGAGGGAGAGCCCGGTCAACGAGGCCCTAAGTATTCAGCATATGTAAGAGATTTGGATAAAAATAAAATTGTTTTTTCTGTTTAAAAACATAAATATTAGAGGCAGCAGCGCCCCTTGGGGATTATGCCGATGAGAATCCAGTTAGATGCCTGAGCCAGATCCATTTAAAATTATGTCATTTGAAACACCTAAAGCTCTCAGTGAGTGGCTTAAGATAAACCACGCATCTGAAAGTGAACTGTGGGTGAAGATATTTAAGAAAAAAACAGGGATTCAAAGTGTTACTTGGAATGATGTAGTGATTGAGATTTTATGCTGGGGTTGGATTGACGGAATAAAAAAGTCAATTGATGATCAAGCCTATCTGCAGCGTATAACTCCGAGAACTTTACGAAGTAACTGGTCGAAAAGGAATACAGAGCATGTTGAACGTTTGATAAGCGAAGACCGGATGAAGGAAGCTGGGCTAGTGCATGTTCGTGCGGCGAAATCAGATGGACGTTGGGAAAACGCCTATGCGGTGAGTGAAATGGAAGTACCCGCAGATTTTTTAGCCGCACTGGAAGGTAATCTAAATGCAAAGCAGTTTTTTGAAACACTTAATAAGTCAAGCCGTTATGCTATAGCATACGGATTGATAAGTGCCAAAAAATCAGAAACCAGAGAAAAAAGGTTTAAAAAATTTATGGATATGCTTGTTAATGAACAAAAGCCTTAATCGGTGAGATTCGATATAACAAGTGATTATTGCGTCTTATTGGAAAGTATCATGGCTGCACAATTTAGCAACACACAGATTAACCATGTAATAATCTAGATTCGATAAAAAAGTCTTATAATTATTATATGAAAAACCGTTTTCAGCTGTGGGTTCAATGGGGGAATCAATTTAGAAATAACTTTAGCAAAATAGCTTATAGTCTAATGTCCGAAGATGATCTAAACAGTCTTTATAACGAAATTTGAATACTTATAGCCTAGTTTAAATAGGCACTATTTTAAGGTTTATACACTTTTTACTAGTTTTATCCATTGACTAGGTGTAATTCCTACAAAACGTTTAAAGAAACGTGTGAAGTGACTTTGATCCGCGTATTTACATTCAAAAGCTACTTCAGCAATTGGGCATTGATTGCTCAATAATTCTTTCGCTTTAACAATACGACAAGCATGGATATAGCTAAATAAGCTCACACCAAAAAGCAGTTTGAAATTACGAGATAACGACCACTTGTCAACTTTACATTTGGCGGATAGATCTTCTAAATTGAAATTTAAAAACATATTATCAGCAATGCAATTTCGAGCATGAATTAATGACTTAACAAGCTCATAACTGAATTTTTTTCTATTTTTCAATGCAGTATTTAATCCATTTAACAAGTTCAGAAGTAATTCCTCGTAATGAACCTTGTTAATTTCAGATTCAATGTTAGAAAATAAAAACTTGCTAATTGCTGCTGTGAACCTTTTTGTAACAATCAGGTTTTCGATGTCTGGAATTAATTGATCTTTAGAATAGCGATACATCTCTACTGTATCTATATAATGAAAATAAACAATTGAATTCAAATCATTCATCGTTTCAAATGAATATATTTCTCCTGCCGGAATAAGTATTGAATCGCCAGAATTGACTATGTGGCTTCTTTCTCGATATCTAATATTAAATTGACCTTCAGCAATAAAGGCTAAGGTATGGAACTCTCTTTGATGGGGGGTGAATTTAGCCATCAAAAACTGTGCTTTATATCTTCTTGTAGTAAAAGGCTTTATCCAGCTTGCCCTATCATTAAATATCATAATCTTACAACTTCGCTAATATATTTTGATAGTAACAAAACCTCTTCACCATCAACAAATGAATCTTAGTTTATAGCAACAGTATCTATATTATTAGTACCAAAAACCAAGTAATTCATTTTCACATCTAGTCCTCATAATCGGGTTTATTAATGTAAACCTACTTTGGAGTCACATGCGTGATAACCGAATATGAGAGTCTCATGGGGGGGATTTTTATCTATTACCTAAAAAAATCAAATAAAAGTTTAGAAATAAACAGGCGAGGACAATTTGAGCAGTCCATATTGAGATAATAAGGAACTAAGGTGAGGTGTTTGCAATATCGTTCTATTTATTAAATAAGTAAAAATGGGATAATTACCACTTAGACGAAAAACAGGTAATAATCTTTCTATCATTTCATTTTTAGTTTAACAACATGTAGTTAGTAAGAGTGTTCTTAAATATTGTATTTACCGTATAGAAATTAACGTGAAAAAATCATTACTTGTTTTATTATGATTAAGTTGACGTTTTTAATGCCTCGTTTGGGTTTGTTAAAAGGAAAGATAGGTTCAGTACCCATGGATAGTTATAGATAATTAGATTGGCTAAGAGTAGGTTTAATCTTAGCTGTTTTCATGCCATTTTATTTGGCAGGTTACATGTTTAGTCTAAAACTCGTTTGTTGGATGTTTGCTGCTTTGTTGTTTATTTTAGCCAACAATTATTGGCCTCTTAGTGGGGCGTTGAGGCTGTAGAATTACTCATTTTTAAGAAAAACAGCCTGTTTTATGGGTTCCAAATGCATTACCTAATGCTTTAAAAACGCTTAGAGTTAATTACAGGAGCTCGTTTTTTAATTGAATTTGGTTGTTAGAGTTATTCTACAGTCTCGTTATGTTTTTAATTTAGTCAATCAGAGGTCATATTGAAAAATTCTAAAGACACCATTTTAACGTTATCAACTTTTTTTATATTAGTTGTAGCTTTTTATCTTTTAGGGTATTGGTTAATTTATCGAATGGGCCAAGCGACACCACTAATGTTGTCAGTTGGCGCTGCTACATTGGTTACTTGCCTTTTAAGAAAGCGAAAATTATCGAGCCTAGGTTGGCACTGGGGCGAATGGAAACATCAACGAACAAGCTATCTTTTGCCACTTATTATTGCGCTTCTCTCTTATCTAATTATATGGGCGTGTGGTTTCGGTGAACTTTATAATGTTGATTTTCTGTCTAAGCAAAAAGAAAGCTATAACTTAGTTCATTGGAACGATCTTGCTATATTTCTTTTTCATTTCGGATTGATTGCGACGATTAGTTTTATCGTCTCATTACCGTCTATTTTGGGCGAAGAGATTGGTTGGCGAGGCTTTCTAGTACCAGAACTTGCTAAAACGATGTCTTTTACTGGTGTTGGATTAGTAAGTGGATTTCTCTGGGCATTATTTCACTGGCCTCTAATTATTTTAGGGTTATACGGAAATGACGTAACACCATTATATTACCAGCTGTTTGTGTTTTCCGTTTTTATCACTGCTACAGGGGTAATAATGGCTTATTTTCGTATGAAAACTAATAGCCTTTGGCCTGCAGTTATTTATCATGCTAGTTCGAATATATTTATCCAAAAGTTATTCACACCTATAACAATAACAAACACAAACTCTGCTTGGTATATAGATGAATTTGGAGCTGTCATAGCAATTGTAGCAACTTGTGTGGCTTTATACTTTTTAATAAAAGGTAATGCTGAATTTAAATTTGTCAGAACATAACCAGCACATCAAGTACGGGACTGCTAACTGTTTGCTCGGTCCAGCATCTATTCACATTTTAGCAAACAATTATCATCCTCTTATTAGGGCGTTGAGGCTGTAGAATTTCTCCAAAAAAGACGTTTTCACGTCTTTTTTATATTTGACGGAATTGTTTGTTTTTTAACCTTGAATTGAGTTTTCGTCTGTGATCTAATAGATATTATTCACCGACAGTAAAATGTTATGGCGAACTATAAACCTGATTTATCTTGTCAAAGTAAGTTCATTCCCATTGATTTTTCACAGCAAATAATCCCCGGTACTTTTGAATATGCACTTGCGCATGTTGTTGATAATCATCTTGATTTATCAGGCTTTGAACAGTGGTATCAAAGCGATAAAGGCGGCGCAGCCGCCTATTCTCCGTCAGTGATGTTAAAGATTATTCTCTTTGGTTATTCTCGCGGCTTTATCAGTAGTCGCCGTATTGCCAATGCGTGTGAAACCAACATTACCTTCATGAGTTTGTCGGGCGATGCTCAGCCACATTACACGTCTATTGCCGCATTTGTCGCGCGAATGAAAGACCAAATTGAACCGATATTCACTCAAATATTACTGATATGTGATAAAGAGGGTCTCATTGGCCGCCATATGTTTGCTATCGATGGTTGCAAGATAAAATCCAATGCGAGTAAGGAATATAGTGGGACGTTTGATGAATTAACACGCAAAGAAAAGAAGCTACGCAAGGCTAGCCAGCGTATTTTAGCAAAGCATCAAGCACAAGATAGCTTGAGCGATGATGAAGTCAGTCATGACTTAAAGCAAAAAGCGAAGCTTGATAACAGCGCCACTAAAATCAGTGAGTTCTTAGCCACTCACCAAGAAAAAACAGGCAGCACTGGAAAGCCTGTTAAAAGTAACGTTACCGATAACGACAGTGCTAAAATGACCACGAGCAAAGGTACTATTCAAGGCTACAACGGCATTGCGATTAATGATGATAAACATCAAATCATTCTTCAAGCGCAAACATGGGGCAGTGTTGGTGAGCAGCAAACGTTAAAACCTGCAATAGAACAACTCAACAATCAATTGAGCAAACTCGGTACGCCAAATGCGTTTGAAGCGGCAAAATTTACGGCAGACAGTGGCTTTCACAGTGAAGCTAATCTGAAATACATGGCGACAACAGGGTTAGACAGTTACATGGCTGATACGCAATTTAGAAGCCGAAACCCACTCTTTAAAACCAGTGAAACCTATCATACAGCGCAAGAAAAACGGCGATTAAAGCGTAGTAAAGGCAAGCCGCGACAATTTACACAAGACGACTTTAACTTTGACCCCGTGAGTAATCACTGTATTTGTCCTGCGGGCAAAACGCTTTGGCGACAAAGTACAAGTATCATCACCCAAGGTAAAAGCTACGTCCGATTCACGGGTTATTTAAAAGACTGCCGGTTTTGTCCACTGCAAAAGCAATGTATGCGAAAGCTGCCCAAATCAACCGGCCGACAAGTCCAGTTCTTAACGAATCGGGTACAAAATGTCAGTCACAGTGACCGAATGAAGGTAAAAATAGACAGCCCCATTGGACGACGGCAGTATAGTAAAAGGTTAGGCGCAATCGAACCGGTATTTGGCAATATCACGGTCAATAAAGGCATGAATAAATTCACTTTGCGTGGACAAGATAAAGTGAATACCCAATGGAAAATGTATTGTCTTGTTCATAATATTGAAAAGTTAAGAAACAATCTGCATTAGGGGCTAAAAGCCCAACATCACACAAAAAACCAGCATCAAAACAACATAAACCACTTAATCAACACCCTTAATAAACGTTTAACGATGCAAAAATAAAAATCGTCCAAAAACGTAAACGTTTTTGATTGTTAAAAGAAAATAATCCAGTTAGAGTATTTTGATTAAAAAGAATATAAAAAACGAGTAATTCTACAGGCTCGTTAGATTTTCACACAGGATTGATGTAAATGTTTAATAAAATAATAATTCTTATATCTATTGCTTTGCTTCTTTTCGGTTGCAATGCAACAGGGCCAAAGTTTACACAACTTGAAAGCTTGGATACTAACAAAACTAATGTTTATATTTATCGCCCGTGGGCAATGTTAGACGGTGCTGCCGCTCCAACAATTCAAGTTGATGGGAAAGATCGCTTTGAACTTAGTAATGGAGGCTACGAAGTTATTACTTTATCTCCTGGTACTCATAAACTTACAGTTAAAAAAGGCGCGTTTATGTCTAACTGGCGTGCTGAGGAAATGAATATTGAATATAAATTTGAAGCTAATAGAAACTATTTTGTCCGTCTATCAGCTGAGTTACAAGATGCCGGTGTATACGGCAATGTAATATCGGTCTCTGGTAGCTACGGCTTTGGATTAATCAAAGAGTCGTTTGCAAAGAATGAACTTAAAGAAGTAAATAAAAACTAACAAATCACTCAACAAAGGACAATGAAGTTGGCTGTTTGCACCTGCGTCGTTTATTTTAGCCAACAATTATTGGCCTCATAGTGGGGTGTTGGTATGACTCCCACTGTCAAGTTAAACGCACTGATCCTTGCCTAACTTTTTAAGCCATAATTATTTTAGCTCGAATTAGAGCGAGTTAATACATAGGATGAAGCAAGTAATGTCGTCGGTTATCTTGCTGATATTCGTTGGTTATTACTATTTCTAGTAACAGAGCAGACCTTACTTATTTCGTCGTGGCAGCTGTCTTCAGTCTATGTTCGTGGTTCAATGCAGCGTTAGCTGCATTGCCATCCTAACGCCGTCGGTGGTTGTGCCACACCCGATGCTTGATCCCATGCATTAACTCTAATTCGTTTATCATGCGGTACTCTTGCCAATCTAAGTTTTTTATTCACTGGCGTAAGCACCACTTCTCTTGCAATAGCCCATATGTACGCAATCATTTCTCGGGCAATGGCGGTAACAACCAGATTGTAGTGTTTCCCTTTGGCTATCATTTTTTTTATAGCGTTTGCAGAGCCTAACCTGTGCTTTCCACGCAATATCAATAATGTCCTTTGGTAAGCCTTCTTGTCGTTTTTGCATATCTGTTGATATATTTTCCGCATACCGATAAGTGTGTGCACCTTCCACAAGAAGGCGTCTTGCTCGGCCATTTCCGCATTTTGTGATGGCGCCAATATGGCGTTTGCCACCACTCGAGTGTTCACTGGGTACAAGACCGAGATAACTCATTAATTTACGGGGATGGTCGAAGCGTGATAAATCACCAAGCTCAGCAACAACACCGGTGGCGACTAATAATCGAACGCCACGCATAGCTTGTATTGCTTTAATAACGGGATAATAACGCCACTGGTGAACGTGGTGTGTTAGTTCATTATCTAGCCGTTCAAGTCGGCTTATTCGTTCGGTAATTGTGTGTAAAAATTCTTGTAAGACGATGTGCTGAGCGGGGTGTGGCAACACAAGCTCAGTGAGCCAACGTAAATGTTTTTGTGACCAATTCGCAGTGCCTTTGTAATTAATATTATTGCGAAGCAGCAGCGCCTTTAATTGATATTTGGCATCTTTTAAATCCTTCATGGCTACTTCGCGTGCACGAGATAAATCGCGTACAGCTTCATCTTCAGGCTCGGGAACATAGATAGGTGTTAAATCTTCAGACTTAAGTAATTTAGCAAGCTTAAGGGCATCACGTTTATCGGTTTTAATTTTCTCACCAGGTTTTTTAGGAATAAGAGAGGGCGCCACCACGTAACAGCAATGGCCAAGGCTGGTAATTAATCGGTAAATCCAATAACCACAAGGGCCTGCTTCATAAACAAAATGAAGTGTTGCGCCAGGGTATTTCGATTCGAACTGACGAACAAGCTTCTGAACGGCCACTTTGGAAGACGAAACTCGGCCAAGATGAACAGGTTGCGCACCTCTATGTTCCTCAATATAGGCGACTTCATTGAATTCTTTATGTGTATCAAGACCGATAAAAAGTATGCTATGTTTATTCATGTTAGCCTCTGCTGTTTAGTTAATTGACAAACTAATTATGGCTCTGGCTTTGAATTAAGCTAACCCACGAAAAGCGGAGGCTAACACCGTGTGGGAGTCATTATGTCTATGTGCAAAGCGCTCAAGGAACAAGAAGTTTACGGTTATAGCACTCAAGTCTAATCGTGACCTCGCTTTCTTAAATGAACTATTTGAAAGTGGTGATTTTAAACCTTTACTCGACGTGGCGTACAATTTCACTGAGTACAATGTGCGTCAAGCTTTTCTACGATTAAGCGAGGCTACTAATACTGGGAAGATCGTCATTTACAAATAACAATTAATTGTATGTTTAGTGGTCAACTAGTTTTAGCCAATCATTATCAACTCCTTAACAGGGCATTAAAACCTTTAAAGATTTATCTCACTTTGGGGCGATTTCGCCATAGAGTATTTATTCTAAATAAATAATTTTAGTTAAAAACTCAAATGGCGCTTCAAAAACTTTATGTTTCAGTTCCTTCTGAAATTGATAGGGCATCCTCAATTTCAACGCCTAAGTATTCAATCGTACTTTGTAGTTTTGAATGACCAAGAAGTAACTGTATAGCTCTTAAATTTTTTGTTTTGGCGTAAATTAATGATGCTTTAGTACGCTTGAGTGAGTGTGTTCCATACTGAGTTATATCTAGCCCTAGTTTTAACACCCAATTCTTTACTAAATTGGCATAGTAGTGATAGCAAATATGGCGTCCTGATTTTCTTGGGCTAGGAAATAGGAAGTCTGGTGAAGATAAATTTTTCAAGTATATCCACTGGCTCAAACATTGTTGAGTTTTAGGTGTTATCTCAAATTGAACTTCTTTGTGAGTTTTTTGCTGTTCTATCATCGCTCGAGATTGAACTAATGAAGCAGATGATATGTCACGAACTTTCAAATTTATCAAGTCACAAGCTCTAAGTTTACTATCGATAGCCAAATTAAATAAAACCAATTGTTCAAGCTTATTTTCAATTTCAAGTCGTATTCTAATGCGCCAAATTTCTTCAAGTTTAACTAGCGAAGCGTAAATCTCGGGGGCTTGCCCCCGTGCTGGATAGTGTATACTGGGGGAACCCCAGTAAATGCTATACTGCTCATGGAAACTCAAAGAAATACACATCATGTTTATCGATTAATGTATCACTTTGTTTGGATACCTAAATATCGTCATAAAGTCTTTCATGAGCCTTATCGTGCAACGATGAAGGCGGTAATTCAAAAAGTTGGATATGATTACGATATTGATATTGTTGAACTGGAAATTCCAGAAGATCATATTCATATGGTAATCAGGGGAATACCTAAACAATCACCAAGTGATGTAATGCAGATAATTAAAAGTATTACAGCTCGTGAATTTTTCAGGATTTATCCTGAAATTAAAAAGAAATACTTTTGGGGTGGTAAGTTGTGGACTCAAAGTTACTTTGTTGAAACGATTGGAAATGCAACTGAAGAAGTTATTAGAAAATATGTTCAAGATCAGCTGCTCGAATTAGATCGTAAAGAAATTAATTCAGACCAGCTGGACTTGTTTTAAAACTCGGTCGCTTGCGGCCGAGATTTTTATATGCTTTCTTTTGACCAACACGTTTACCTTTATTCCAAGCTGTCATGATTAAATCACTATTAGTGATATTGAACTAATAGTTAAGGTGAAAAGGTAATTTATAACCAATATCGTATGATAAAGCTTTACTTCCTAATTCTCTGTCATAAAAACGGCTTAGTTGAAACTTATTAAATTGATCCTTCTAAGATCACTAAATGTCACAATTTAAAAGCTACCAACAAAACAAAGTTAGAAATACCCGACAATGTAACTTAAAGATATATATAGTAAAAATAATGATTAAACTTTAATTAAATAATATCAATTAAGGTAAGTTAATGATGGCTTATGTCACGTTTTTTTGTGACTTAATTGTTTTGTCGATTGAAGTTACCCTAAGGTCAAAAAGTGCATATATATGCACTTTTAACTAAATTTATGCAAGGTAATAAAAGGGCAAAACGAGATGAAATGTCTCACTGAGGTCACAAATGGCTTTTTTGTTGTTTTTGTGAAATTAGTGATGGATAAGAAAAACTAAAATAAATTGATAACAAGTTTGTTATTAGGTTAAGCGATGTATGAATTTTTTCCGAGACATAAATTTATGTCACGTTGCCCTAAGTTATAGAAATTAAGACTTCTCTATAAAAACAACGAAAATAGGTTATTGATTTACAAGGAATAAAAGTGGTTGCGGGAGCTGGATTTGAACCAACGACCTTCGGGTTATGAGCCCGACGAGCTACCAAGCTGCTCCATCCCGCGACAGGATATGTTGTACTTTTGGTATAAATTACACATATTAAAACTAATATAAAAATTGGTTGCGGGAGCCAGATTTGAACTGACGACCTTCGGGTTATGAGCCCGACGAGCTACCAAGCTGCTCCATCCCGCGTCCGAATGTTTATCCTAAGATAAAAG
>NZ_QXIO01000016.1 GCF_003545765.1 Colwellia sp. RSH04
TCCATGACTTGACCTACTATGTATTTCCTATACAAACCTTCTTGAGTTGCCCCGTGGAAGTGGATGCGCATTCTAGACACTTTTACCCTAAGGTCAACCTTTTTTTTAAAATAAGCGACCAAGTGTTTAAAAAGCAACCAACAAATACAAATACCCTGCTCATTTGGTCATTTACTATCCAACTTTACTTATAGGTAGGAGGTTTTTCATTCCGATTTGTTATTATTAGCGAACTTTGATAGCTTTATTGAAGTGGTATTAATGTTACAGTCTTCTTATAATAATAAAATGCAACTTCTAAAAGGCATAATCAAGGGCACACTATGAATATTCTCAAGAACAACATTTCTCATCAACTTAAGCGAGCTTCTTGCGTTTTATTACTTTCTAGCTTTTTAATACCAACTACCGTGATTAATGCTAAAGAAATTGCTATATACCGTTGGGTTGATAAAAATAATGTTGTTCACTTTAGCCAAAACCTGCCTAAAACAGATGAATATACTGAGTTAAGTACCGTGTCTTCTTTCAAAGCGCTTTCTAAAAAAGAGCGCATAGTCAAACAAGAAGCAGAACAAGCTGCAATCGAAGAGCAAGCACAACAAGTTTCACAAGAAGAAAGAGATATTGCTAATAAAGAGCTATTTGAAAAGAACTGTAAAGCAGCTAAGCTCAATATTAAAATGTTGAGCTCTTTTGAGCAAGTGCTTGTAACTGAAACCTCAAAAGACGGTAAATCTAAGAACCGCACATTAACCCAAGAAGAAAAAGAAGAAAAACTTGAACTAAGCAGAAAGCATATTGACTTGTATTGTGTTGATTAATCGTTTTTAAATTATAGATTTTCAAAAAATAAGCCTGACTATAGTAAAATAGACAGGCTTATTTTATTTGTGTGCTTATACCCTATTACAAGGATTTAAAAACTAAACTTCCTTCATTATATTCAAGATTGATTTTTGTACCTTTTGAGAATTCATTTGCTAATAGTTTTTGTGCTAATGGATTTTCAACTTGCTGCTGTATGGCTCTTTTTAGTGGCCTTGCACCAAAAATAGGATCAAAGCCTGCTTCAGCAATTTTTGTTAATGCCTCAGGCTCTATCGTTAATGTTAACTCTTGTTCAGCTAACCTGGCTGCAAGAGAGTGTAATTGAATACCTGCTATTTTTTCAATTTGTTCACCGACTAAAGGATGGAACACTACAGACTCATCAACCCTATTTATAAATTCAGGTTTAAAATGATGGCTAAGTTCATTCATCACACTCGCTTTCATCTGCTGATATTGGCTATCGTTTCCAAAACCTTGAATAATGTCAGAGCCAATATTTGATGTCATTATGATAACAGTATTCTTGAAATCAACTGTTCGCCCTTGACCATCTGTTAGTCTACCATCATCTAAGACCTGTAATAAAATATTGAATACATCGGGATGTGCTTTTTCAATTTCGTCAAGTAAAATCACTGAATAAGGTTTTCGCCTTACAGCTTCTGTAAGGTAACCTCCTTCTTCATAGCCGACATAACCTGGAGGTGCTCCCACTAACCTAGCGACAGAGTGCTTCTCCATAAATTCAGACATATCAACACGAATTAACGAATCTTCACTATCAAATAGGAAATAAGCTAATGCTTTTGTTAATTCCGTTTTACCTACTCCTGTTGGACCAAGAAATAAAAATGACCCTATCGGTTGATTCGGATCAGATAACCCTGCCCGAGATCGACGAATAGCATTTGAAACTGAACCGACCGCTTCATTTTGACCTATAACGCGCTTATGAAGTTCTTGTTCCATATGCAGTAACTTGTCTCTTTCTTGTTCGAGCATTTTAGCAACCGGAATACCTGTTGCCCTACTTAAAACATCGGCAATTTCTATATCCGTTACCTTGTTCGCTAAAAGACTCATTTCTTGCATTTCAGCTTGACTAGCAAGATCTAATTGCTTTTCTAGTTCAGGTAATTTTCCATACTGTAATTCAGACATTCTGTTTAAATCGCCCGAACGTCTTGCTGATTCTAGCTCAATTCTTGCTTGTTCTAATTCTTCTTTTATTGCTTGTGTGCCATATAAAGCCGCTTTTTCTGTTGTCCAAATCTCATCAAGCTCATCATATTTTTGCTGGTTCTGTGTTATTTGTTCAGAAATTAAGCTTAGACGTTTCATGGATGCATCGTCAGAGTCTTTTTCAAGCGCTTTCTGTTCAAGTTTAAGTTGTATTAATTTTCGCTCTAATCGATCTAAGTCTTCTGGCTTAGAATCCATCTGTAAGCGAATACTTGAAGCTGCCTCATCTATTAAATCAATGGCTTTATCTGGCAATTGTCTGTCACTAATATACCTATGCGAAAGTGATGCAGCCGCCACTATTGCTGGGTCTGTTATGTTCACTGAATGGTGTAATTCGTAGCGTTCTTTTAAGCCACGTAATATGGCAATGGTATCTTCTACACTAGGCTCTTCGACAAGCACTTTTTGAAAGCGTCGTTCAAGTGCAGCATCTTTTTCAATATATTGTCGGTATTCATCTAAAGTCGTTGCACCAACACAGTGTAAATCACCGCGAGCAAGCGCTGGTTTTAGCATGTTTCCAGCATCCATTGCGCCATCGGTTTTACCTGCCCCAACCATTGTATGAAGCTCATCTATAAATAGGATAACCTGTCCTTCTTCTTGTGCAAGTTCATTTAATACCGCTTTGAGTCTTTCTTCAAACTCGCCTCGATACTTTGCTCCTGCAACAAGTGCTCCCATATCTAAAGATAATACACGTTTATTCTTTAACCCTTCAGGCACTTCATGATCAACAATTCGCTGAGCTAACCCTTCAACGATTGCCGTTTTACCAACTCCTGGTTGGCCAATTAATACCGGGTTATTTTTTGTGCGACGTTGAAGAACTTGTAATGTACGTCGTATTTCATCATCTCGACCAATAACAGGATCTAATTTACCTTGTTCAGCCCTTTCAGTTAGATCTACAGTATATTTTTGTAACGCTTGACGGACATCTTCAGCATTTTGATCTTCAACTTTTTGTCCACCTCTTACATGATCAATAGCTGATTTGATTCTTTGTTCAGTGGCTCCTAATGATGCTAATATTTTGCCAAGAGCACCTTTATCTTCAATAGCAGCCAATAAAAATATTTCTGATGAAATAAATTTGTCGCCCATTTTTTGGGCATGTTTGTCACATAAATTAAAAATACGGCCTGAAGCGGAAGACAATTGAACGTCGCCACCTGCGTCTTCAACTTGCGCAAGTGTGTTTAAGGCCTCTTCTAATTGCGTTCTTAAAGAGCGAATATCAATACCCGCACTTTTTAGTAAAGGTAATATTGAATTGCCATTTTGATTAAGCAGCGCCATCATCAAATGTAATGGCTCTATAAATTGGTGATCTTTGCCTAAGGCTAACGATTGCGCGTCTGCAATAGACTCTTGAAACGATTGTGTGAAACGATCTAAACGCATAATATTTCTCCTAGCTATAGTATTGTTATAAGGCTAAAAGAATTTTTTTCAATACATACGGTTAAGAAAGTATTGATCTTACTTTATCGCTATGAGTGTTGCCATTCTTCCAGTAATTGATTCTCTTCGATATGAAAAGTACTTATCTGTTAACGTGTATGTACACTCCGGTAATTGCATAATATGCGTAACGCCTTGTTGACGTAATTGAATTTTCGCGATTTGATGTAAATCAGCTAAAAACTTTTTATTGCCTATCGATTGAAAAGCACTATCAAAAGCAATCGACTGATTAACAAAAGAAGAATAAACGTCCATTCCTACTTCAAAAGCTTTCTTTCCTATACAGGGCCCTAACCAAGCAATAATTTCAGTACTATTTACTTGCATTTTTGCTAATGTTTTTTCAATGATATTCGCAGAAAGTGGACGCCAACCACCATGAATAGCGGCAATCTCAGTTCCTTTTCTGCTACTGAGTAAAATAGGTAAACAATCTGCTGTCATAATTGCCAAGGCAATTCCTTTCTCACAAGTAATGCTTGCATCAGCTGATATTAATTCGTTTGTAACTTGCTTAATCGTTACAACCTCATCACCATGTACTTGATTTAACCATTGAATAGAAAGTTCAGGATTTAAAGTGTGTTGAGAAAGTATTTTAGTTAGTGAACTTCTGTTTTCAATAACGCGATGCGGTTCATCATTTACATGCAGACCAAGATTAAAAAATTGAAAGCCTGAAAGGTTTTCGCGAATATCTTTACATATATCTTGTGAAGCAGTTCGCGAAGTCTGTAAGGCCAGTACATTGTGTCCTGGCCAATTAATAAAGTGAATTCCTTGCGTTGATATCATTTTATCCAAAAAAGTTAATACTCTTCGGCTGCATTCATTTTATTATCTTGTTGTAATACGTGCACTAGTTCTACAAAATCTTCAGGTAACTCTGCATGCCAGGTCATCTGCTCACCTGTTATGGGATGGAATAATGATAACATGGCAGCATGAAGTGCTTGTCTTTTAAATCCCCTTAACACATTAAGTAATTCAGGCGTGGCATTTTTTGGAGGGCGAGGTCGACCACCATAAACTGGGTCTCCGATCAGCGGATGTGATATATGAGACATATGCACGCGTATTTGGTGAGTTCGCCCAGTTTCTAAGCGTAACCTTAAACGAGTATGCAAACGATACTTCTCCATCACCCGATAATGAGTCACTGATGGCCTACCAGAAAACGTTACCGCCATATGAGTTCGTTTAGTTGAATGACGACCAATAGGCTCATCAACTACACCACCTGCAGTCATGACGCCATTAGCTACCGCTTCATACTCACGAGTAATTTCTCGTAACTGCAATGCTTCAACCAAATTCGTTTGCGCGGCAATGGTTTTAGCTACAACCATAAGGCCTGTAGTGTCTTTATCTAAACGATGAACTATACCAGCTCTTGGCACCACTTCTAATTCTGGGCAATGATGCAATAAAGCATTTAAAACCGTTCCGTCAGGATTACCTGCTCCGGGATGGACAACTAAACCTGCTGGTTTATTAATAACTAAAATATCATCATCTTCATAAACAATAGTTAATGGGATATCTTGAGGTTCAAAACGAACTTCAGCTTCAACTTGAGCATCAATAGCTATTATTTCGCCACCATACATTTTTTCTCTAGGGCGATCTAAGACTTCACCATTGACGGTGACACAACCCGCTAAAATCCATTCTTTTATCCTTGAGCGTGAATAATCAGGGAACATTTTCGCTAAGGCTTGGTCTAATCGCTTACCTAGACACGACTCAGGAACACTATCTTTATGTTGAATAATTTCAGACATTAAATTCTCTTTTTCTTACCATTAATTGATTAGATTAACCTTTATAAAACCCTATGCTTCGATGCAAAGATAAACTATCGACAATCAAATTGTCATTTGCACTGTGCAAGGCAGGAATGCTAGGTTAGAATGCATTGCTATATTTTACCCTTTTCTGTTTGGGTTTGATATTAATTTTAACGAATAACAAAGTAGTGATAACAAAGTTCATGGAAAAATTGACGATAAAAATTATTATAACCCTCCTTATTTTGTCTGTAACGGCCTGTTCATCAATAGAAAAAGAAGAAGAGATTGTGCCAGATAAATCAGCTCAAGCTTTGTTTGTTGACGCACGTTCAGCTTTAGATAGCGGCTTATATCAAAAAGCGATTCAAATATTAAGTGCCATTGATTCACGCTTTCCATTTGGTCCTATCTCTCATCAAGTACAGTTAGATTTAATCTACGCTTATTACAAGAGTGGTGATACCGCACAAGGCATAGCACTTGCTGATAGATTTCTCAGGTTAAACCCAAATAATTCAAATGTAGATTATGTTTATTACATGCGTGCATTAATAAACTTGTCAACTGAAGATAACTTATTCCAAGATTTAGCTGGAATAGATCGCGCTGATCGCGATCCAAGTGCATCAAGAAGTGCTTTTGATGATTTTAAACGTATTGTTACTGAATTTCCAAACAGTAAATATGCTGCTGATGCCCGCATGAGAATGATTGAAGTAAAATCAAGATTAGCACAGTACGAACTAGCCGTTGCTAAGTTTTATTTGAAACGTGATGCTTATGCATCAGCGGCAAATAGAGCTCGTTATGTTGTTGAGTATTTTGCACCAAGCGCTGAGGTTGAAAAAGCTTTAGAGCTAATGATTGAATGTTATGACAAACTTGAATTAACTGATTTAAAGAAAAATGCAATGCAAGTACTCGCTGCTAATTATCCGAATAACAAGTTAGTTAACTAGTAAGAAAAAATAACCAAATATAAAAACGCGAAACATATGTTTCGCGTTTTTTGTTAACTTTCATTACAAATATTTAGATGGGCTATGTCGAATTCGATTGTAGATTAACCAGCCAGCTAACAGCATTAGCCAATAGGTCTTCGGTTCAGGAATTCGGCGAATATCTTCAAAAATGGGGTCTCTCGCCCATACCGATATATGTGAAATTGCCGTTTTACCAAAAGTATCTGTCATATCAAAAGTTCCTGACATATTATATGGTACCGTTAAATCTATTCCACCACCTAATTCATTTTTAATAATATTAAAGTTAAAGTCATATACTATAAATTCTGGCCCAGCCTTAAAGATAAAAGCTAAATGATCGAAAAAACCATTGCCAAAAAGCGGAAATAATTCTTCGACAATATTAACATCAGGCATAATAGACCAAGTGCCCACTAAACAATTGCTGCCGTTAATAGATGTATTACCAGTACAATTAAATTCAACGTCTAAAATAGTTGAAATATCTATACTGATATCTTCTCCTTCATCGTTTTCTAGACCATTACCGGCCGTAGCATAATCGAAACCACCTACACCTCCGTCATCTTTTCCTAGAAAAACCCAACCAGGGTCGTTAACGCCGTCACTTTCAATTCCACCCACACCACTAATATTTTGTAAATCAGACAGTTCAATAAAAGCTAAATCGCTGCCACCATTATACTGAGGATCAAAAAGTTGATTATTAGGGCTCAATAGAGGATCAGCATTTCCACCTTTTTGCTTTTCACCATTAAGTAATCCATCTTGGTATTGACCAATATTTACACTAGGTAACGGTTGGTCATTACCACTAAGTATACCTTCACATGATGTAGCAGCCCTACCATCATTACTATACAATGCATTTGGTGGAGGAATGAGCGAAAGATCGACGACTGGCCCTCCTGATGCTAGTTGCATAGTGGTTAAATTGACATCTGAAAATGCTTCACCGCCTTCACATAGCGTTGTTGCCATGGTAAAAGAACTAAAAAACATCGTTATTATCATATGTGCACGTAATATCAATTTCATCATAATCCCTCGACAAAAATTTAATAATAGTAATAATTTTAACTAAAGCTAAAGTTTTACAACTTCCAATACAAAAGAGTTAAAATTACAAACTTTGTTTTAAAAGTAATGCATGAAGTGCACCATAGGCATTTTTCACAAAAAAATCACAACGTTAAAGATTATTCATTATTTCAACAGAAAAATAATGTAAAAAAAGCTGACAAGGAGCCAGCTTTTAAAAGAAAATTGAATTGATAAAGTGTTGCTTATATTGCGTCTTGGTTTTCTTCACCTGTTCGAATTCGAATAATGCGCTCAACATCAGTGATGAATATTTTACCATCGCCTATTTTACCTGTTTGTGCTGTTGCTAAAATAGTTTCAACACAACGGTCTACGTCTTCTGTAGCAATAACAATTTCTAACTTCACTTTAGGTAGAAAATCTACCATATATTCAGCACCACGATAAAGCTCAGTGTGTCCTTTTTGTCTACCAAATCCTTTTACTTCAGAAACTGTCATGCCCGTTACACCGATCTCACCGAGTGCTTCTCTAACATCATCCATTTTAAAGGGTTTAATTATAGCTTCTATTTTTTTCATCGTTAATTATCTGTTCGTGGCAAAGTAATATGTCATATTACAGCGTGTTTAAAGTATTTTAGCAATATCCAATTTTACAATTTTTTTTGGTAAACTACAGAAAACTTAATCTTAATCCTCTTTTTGGAATATACATGACCACACAACACACGGTTGATGAACTAAGTATCATCAAAGAAATGAAAGTACTCAGCAAGATTGATGTTAACTTTGAAGTTAAAAGACGAGTTAATTTTATTAAGACTCAATTAAAAGAGTCTGGCCTTACTAATCTTGTGTTAGGTATCAGTGGAGGAGTAGATTCATCTACTTGTGGTCGTTTAGCACAATTAGCTATTGATGAGTTAAATGCAGAATTAGAACATCAAGATAATACATTATATAAGTTTATTGCCGTTAGATTGCCCTACGACGTTCAAGCTGATGAAGACGATGCCCAACAAGCAATTAACTTTATTAAGCCAAGTAAAGTAATCACCACCAATGTATTAGCTGGAAGCGATGGTGTCCACCAAGAAGTATTACAGGCGATGGATAAAGAAGGTCTTCTAACAGCTAATGAAAACCAAATAGATTTTTCAAAAGGTAATGTCAAAGCTCGAATTCGCATGGTCAGTCAGTATCATATCGCAGGCATAATTGGAGCTTTGGTGATTGGCACAGATCATAGTGCAGAAAATATTACTGGTTTTTTTACAAAATGGGGGGATGGTGCTTGTGATTTAGCTCCTCTTTTTGGACTATCCAAAAGACAAGTAAGAGAACTTGCAAGCTATTTAGGCGCACCAAATATTTTAGTCTCTAAGGCGCCTACAGCCGATCTAGAAGATTTAGAACCAGGAAAAACAGATGAAGATGCGCTAGGTATTAGTTACGATCAACTAGATGATTTTTTAGAAGGTAAAGTTGTTTCTGACGAAATAAAACAACATATTATAAATATATATATAAAAACTCAGCATAAGAGAAAAGCAATACCCACTATTTACGATAACTAAGCGATAAAAACCATTAGGGCGTATTTATCGTTGTTTAATCATTCAGCTAAGAGATAAGATATCAACAAAGGTCAACACGCCCTAGTATAACAATCTTTGCATAATCCATTTTATCGTCTATAACTTAATATCATAACGTTATATTGTATAAAATGGATTTTATATGCTTAAACTTGCTTATGATAAAAAGTCACTCTCGGCGACCCCGTTTAAACACTTCACCGGAATAACACTCATAGAACTTATCACTTCAGTATCTATTGCTTCCATACTTACCACCATAGCGGTACCAAATCTCAATCAGTTTTTAGTAAAACTACGCGTAAATAATGAAATATCTATGCTTCATAGAAGCTTACTCACAGCAAGGAACTACGCTATTAATACTGGCAACAACGTTATTATGTGCCCTCTGGGAGATGATGGCAATTGCTCTACTCATTGGCAATCAGATATCAGTGTTTTTATCGACATTAATAACAATAAACGATTTGATAAGAATGAAAACGAAACTATCGTTAGCACAAAAGAAGCAATAAAATCAGGTGATAAATTAATCTATGGAAAAGGAAGAAGTAAAGTTATTTATCAACCAACTGGGCACTTATCTGGTTTAACAAACGGTACATTTAGGTATTGTCCACAAGAGTTCCCATTAGCAATGGCTAGGGGAATTGTCGTGGCGCGTTCAGGTCGCTTTTATAGCACAACAGATATAAATAACGATTCGATTGATGAAACACGCAATAAGAAAAAGTTAAGTTGTGACTAAAGCAATTAAGGGGGGGATTTATTTATGCTACTAGAAAGAACAAGGCTAAAGTGCTATAAAGAGTTATTAAGTAGTACCGAGCAAGGCAGCTTTTTATGCAACAATATAACCCTGAAAACAAACCCGACAATACACGTAAGTCAGCTTACAAAATAAAACACAAACCGAGTGGCTTTACTTTAATAGAATTCATGGTAACCCTTGCTATTGCAGGTATTATTACAGCGATTGCCCTACCTAATTTAGGTGATTTCATTGTTAAAATGCGTGTTGGTAATGAAGTATCCGAAATGCAGCGGTTACTTATGACAGCTCGAAATATGGCTATTAATACCGAACAAAATGTGACTGTTTGCCCAATGAATGCTAATGCCTGTACCGGTGCAAATAATTGGTTAGGTAACATCGGAGTCATTGCTGCAGATGGTACGGTAATAAAACAAAAAGATGCCATTAATGCTGGTGATAATCTCGTTTTTAATGCAAATAATATTACCTATAGTGCCACAGGGTTGTCGAATAATAATAATATCGCAACATTTAGTTACTGCCCTAAAGGGCAGGTTAAGCTTTCACGTGGAGTAACAGTTACTATTTCAGGTAGAAGTTATATGAGTGAAGATATAAACGGTGATGGAAGACACCAAGACAGAACGGGCGCAAACATAGATTGCAGCTAGATAGAGAAACCTCTTAGTTACCGATATACCAAAATCTTTTGTATATCGGTACTTTATGTTTACTATTTACTAACTGACTCATCAAAAGCCATTCCTACTATCAGCGCATTATCTATCATCGTTCAGCTTGAACATAAAGAATACCAATAAATGATAGATTTTTGCTTTATTAATAGTTCATACCAATCTTTATAAGAAAGTGATCTCTTACAGTACTTCCAACAGCGCTAGATTGTAATAAGCGTTAAACATTATCGCGCAATACTAACGCTCCATAATACCGCCCAATATTAAAGTTATAACGATGATTTCAGCGGTTAATACTGGGTTTTGTTATTTTGTTGAACAGAAACATGATTCATTTCAAGTAATAATAGTTCACTTAATGATTGATATTCTTTGTACTCAGTTTCACTAATACAGCGATCCATCAGAAAAGAAGTTAATTCAGCTAAACGGGCGTGTTGCTCTTTGGTCATTGTTACATCCTTGTAATTTTAAAGTTCACAATACATCTTAATTGAAATAACTTTGGTTGCAAGAGATTCCCATAATATATAGGTAATAACTGATTTTCCTGCACTTCTATTTCAGCACAAAGTTATCTAAATTGTCTTAATAGCTAGTCAAAGGCCTCAAGGCTTTTTAAAATGTAAAAACACAACTCTTAACAACAAAAACACTAATAATATTGCAGAGCCTTGAGATAACCAGTGAGGTAACACTTCATGATGCTCTCCAATCATAGGCGCTACGGAAAAATTATAGTGAGCTACGAGCATATCAGTAAGAAAACCGAACAGAACCGCAACACCAATCACCCCGGTTAAATATGAAAACACCGCTCGCTTTCCTAATTCACTCCCAACGACTCCCAATGTTGCAATATTTGTCGCTGGTCCTGCCAGCATAAATACCAGCACAGCACCAGGAGAGACACCTGAAAGCAGTAATCCTGCGGCAATAGGGGTAGAGGCAGTTGCACAGACATACATAGGAATAGAAATTAAAATAACGACAAGCATCGCTAAAATACCACTACCCCATTGGCTAAAAAAGCTGACAGGCACATACGTTTGAATAATTGCGGCAAACACTAGCCCAATCAATAACCATTTTGCCGTATCGCTTAATAACTTGGTACAGCTAAAGGCGACAGCTTGTTTCATGCGTTGCCACATTGAGCTTTTTTCATTTAGTTTGCTATTGCAACAAGATGATTCCTTTTCCGTTTTTTCTTTGATATCGCAGCAATTAGTTTCTTTTTCTGGTGATGAAGCTTCATCATTACATTGAATTCGGCCATTATTACCACAAGTCGACGCTTCGTTTTCAATGTTTTCTTGTTGATTACAGCATCCTGTAGGCTGAATTTTTTCTGTAACATGGGCACTATTACTTGTACTTTCACCTTCGTTACTACAACAAGTCGCAAGCTTTTCAGTTTCGTTAGATAAGGCACTATTACTCTCTAACGTCTCTTTCTCTTTATCTTTTCCTACCAACACACCCGCAACAATTGCACTAGTAATCGCCGCAATCGGCCTAATAATTGCCATAAAAGGGCCAAGTAAAACATAAGAAACAGAAATAGAATCAACGCCTGTTTCAGGCGTTGAAACTAAAAATGCGGTTGTGGCACTCTTTGAAGCGCCAGCTCTACGCAAGCCCAACGCTGCAGGGATCACCCCACACGAACATAATGGCATGGGCGCACCGATAATAGCCGCTTTAATGGTTGTGAATAGACCATCACTACCTAAATGTTTATTCAAAAAATCTTTAGGTAAATAGACATTAATAATTCCTGCGATGAACAAACCAAGCATCAGCCATGGCGCTGACAAGACAAATAACTGCCAAAAATTACTGATTAATTGCATCAACATTCTCCAAAGCTGATAAAATAGAACAGTGAGTCGCTTGTTCTTCACCACCACAACAGGCATTTACAAGTAACTGTAATGAATCTTTAAAACAAGAGAGTTCAGCAATTTTTTGATTTACTTGCTGTAATTTCCCTTCTGTAAATGACTTAACTTCAGCACAACTATGACTCGCTTTATCCACCTTTATTGATAGCAACTCTTTAATCTCATTAAGGCTAAATCCTACACTTTTCGCTCGTATAATAAATTGCATAACTTGTAAAACGTCATGGTTATAAAACCTATAACCATTGCTACCTCGCGAAGTTGCACTAATTAAATTATGTTTTTCATAATAGCGTAATGTATCTGTTGACACAGACAGTATTTTTGCAAGCTCACCAATTTTATACATGATAATTCTCTAGTTGTTTTTTAGGTCAAGTTATTATGGTTTCATAAGTAACCTTTACAATATTTTAATCCTATTATAAAGGTTTGAGTATACTCCAAGGTCAATAGTATTTATTAAATTGTAAAAAAGACAAAGCCAGCTAGTTGCTGGCTTTGTCTTACATTACGTCGCTCTGTTTTAAAATTGGTATTGCTCTGCTTTAGATAATAACTTCTTACTGGTAATTTTATCGCTTGCGCAGGCATTGATATCTTTTTTATTGAAAACAAAAATTTTATCTTGATAATGTCTTCCTGATTTGTCACCTGCCCATTTAAGAATGATGCTGACATGTTCATCATTTGGCAAAGATTTCAACCCATTGCCGTATAAACAAAAAGTATCTATTAGTGAACTAGAAATTGACTTATAGTGCGCCTTTCTTTCTTGAGCTTGAGCAACCTTAAGTTGCTTTTGTTGTTGATTTATTTTTTTTACTTTTGCATCAAGTTTTGCTTTGCTTTTTTTTAGTTCAAGTTTTTCTTTTTCTAATTTGGCGAGTTTTTCATTTAATTTCTTTTTGTCTTGTTTATCTGCATGTTTTAGTTGGAACGAATAATCTTTACTCTCTCTTTCATTATCACGCAGCTCATAAGCAATTTCGCGTTGTTCATGCCGCAATTCCCGGCTTTGTTCTCTCTGCCCTTCCATAACTTCAACAACACGTTCGAACTCTTGCGCTTCAGATTCCATCTGACTTACCACTAATTCTAATTCTCGAGCATGTGATTGTGAATGAATAACGACATCTTCATCTATTTCAATTACTTCATTTGGTCTTACAGAGACAGGAGCAATAGGTGCTGAAGGCATAACAAAAGACATATTATGGCGATTAAAACTTCTGCTAATGTCTGAATTAATGGTAAAAACAGCGCCTTGTCCATGTAGGTAAACACTCTCAACTGAACGAAGATTCGTTTTGCTGTTGCCTTTTCCAACCGTTACAGACGACTTAATGATATTATTCATTACTTCTAGCTGGCGATTAATCTTTGAATAATTATTATCATCTGCCTGTACTGAAGCAGAAAGAAAAGCACTTGTTATTAAAATTCCACCACAAAAACTTGCTAAACCTTTATGCTTTGTATTTATAGTGTTATTTGATTTATGTTGACTAACTGTGTTCATTTAATACTCCTAAAATAGCTATTTAAAGCACATTTATTTAATTATTATCTTTTTCTTACTCGTTTTAATTTTTTAGATATCTTCGTTTAAAGAGCTTTCATTTTCTGCCTCGTTAGTTAAAGAGTTTATCGGGCTCATGTTTTCATCACTTGCTTTTAAACTTATTTTTTGAAAACCTATTTCTCGCTCAAGCTGTTGAAATTTTATTTTTTGAGCCAATTGTTCATCTTTTCTTTGTGCATTAATAAAGCTGATAAAATCCGTTAAATCATCTTTTCGCTCTTCTCGAGAAGCGGTCAAAATATAACTGGCTAGTTCAAGATTGTTACTCTGCTGACTTTTATAAATATCAGCACGATAATTAGCCAAAACGACCTGTTGTTCCGCCGCGTATTCCCTTAACTTCAAAGAAACTATCTGCTCTACTCGTTGATGAACCTCAACCGCTAACCTTTTTTCTACTTGTTCGTTTACTTGTTGTGAAATTAATGTGGTCACATCTACCTCATCCGCCTGAGGGTTTACCCAAGATAAAACTAATGCCACCATAGCTAATGAAAAAGCAGCTGACATTACTGGCATTTGCCACCAAGTCCAAGATAACACTTTGCCATTTGCCTCATTACTGTCAAAACATTGCTCAAACGCAGCAGCTCTATTCCAATGTGGCACTTCGTGTTCTATTTCTTCATTTACTTTCTTTACAATTTCACTAGCAAATAGGTCGAGCTCTTCAGTATCTTTGTTTTGATATTTAGACATGCCCTATCTCCTTATCTTTTATATCTTTACTCATATGTTCGAATGAAATATCTTGCGCATTTAATTTCGCTTTTAGCTTTTCTAAGCCACTATAGAGCTGAGATTTCACCGTGTTTTTCGATATTCCAAGTTGATGCGCAATATCTTCAAACGTGCATTGTTGAAAAAACTTCAACTCAACCACTAATTTTTGTTTTACTGGCAGTGAGCTCATTGCATTCACTAACTCACTTGATTGCTGTACAGAAAACAACGCTTGCTCAGGACATAGTTCCCCATCAATATTCTCCTGCTCAGGAACTTCATCAATCGAACTCATAGGTCGCTTACGTCGATAAAACTCTAAACATCGGTAATGCGCGACTTTAAATAGCCAGCCTTTAAACGGGCTATCTCCTCTAAACGTTTTCAAGTTTTTAAATACAGCGACAAAAGTGTCTTGCATTAAGTCCATCGCATCCGCTTGGTTATTCACCATCCTCAAAGCATAATTATATATGCCCTTTTCATAGCGCTTAACTAATGCAATCCAAGCTGACTTTTTCCCTTTAAGCGCTTGAGCAATGAGTACATCATCACTACGTTCAAACACACACGGCTCTTTTATTATTCATAGTTTCCTGCTTCATATTATTGACTACTGAGAGAATACCTCTGTTCATTAAACCGTATTAGGCTCTCATTTTTGTTGTTATGTATATAAAGTTGTATGGACAACAAAAAAAGTTTGAAATAATTTTCAGTTTTTTAAATTAATTTACCTATTGATAAAATAAAAACAATTTTAAATCAGTAAATCATAACCTTATAAAACAAAAAACCACCTGACGGTGGTTTATAAAAATAAGTTTCTAGCTACTTAATATATTCGAGTGATGAGGTGATTGCAGCAACTTGAGCCTGAATACAATTCTCATCATCAACTAACGGGCTATCTGGGTATACTTCTGTCGTAGTAACAAAAGGAGCTTCGGTTAGCCCCATACATAAGCCTAACGCTCTGGCCGAATAATTAATCACGCCAACTTGTTCAAGTTGCACACCAATTAATTGGTTATTTTCATCTGCAGGTGCAATATGTGTCACTTTCTCTACGCCACTAATAATCGCTTTTTGAAATTCAGCTTCAGGCTTTGTTGAATCCCCTACAAGGTAAAAACCATCAGGAATATTCCAATTTTTATGTTCCGAAGCATCCCTTGCCGCCAATGCAGGACGAAACTCACTATTATCGGTGTCAGTGGTTTCGTGTAAATCAATATGTAAATGAATCTCACTATTAATGCTGACAACAAATGCCATTAATGCCGCCGATTCCTCAGCAGGGCTTTCACGATAGAACGATCGATTTGGATCGATCGCTTTAGGGTTCCATCGATTAATAGTTTCATAACCCCATGGGCTAATACAAGGCGCAACAATTAAGTTAAACGACTGACAATAGAGTCCTCCTTCATGTTTTGCTTCCTCTTCCATAAAGCGAATAGCACCTTGAACACCACTTGTTTCATAACCGTGGACACCACCAGTGATCAGTACCGTCGGTTTACTCTCATGCCAATTTCTACTACATAGTACATAAAGTGGGTAACGCTGTTCATCAATTGATAATGCACCGTATTGTTTAAGTTCAAAATGAGAAGTTAACTTAGGCAGCTTCTCTAACACTTCCTCTTGGTAAGAACGTTTTATATTTTGTTTAGCGAACCAGTTTTTTACATCACCTTCATGCCATTTTTGTCCATGGGTTCCAATAGGGTATGGTTTACTCATTTTTACAAATCCTGTCGTTAGATTTTATTCTGTTGTAAATAAAAAACCCGAAACAAAAAGGTTCGGGCATATACATTTAATGGTACCTATGAGAGATTTTTATATTACTTATCTGCTCTACCCATAAACTTTTGCTCTGCAGTATTAATTTTAATTTTATCACCTATAGAAATATGCTCAGGCACTTGCACGATTAAGCCTGTTGATAACGTTGCAGGCTTAGTTCGAGCACTAGCAGAAGCGCCTTTGATTGACGGATCTGTTTCAGTGATCACCAATTCAACACTTGCCGGTAAATCAATTGCCACAGGAGCGTCATCAACAATAATAACCGATAATCCTTCTGTTTCTTCGTTGATGTACAATACTTCATCACTGATAGAATCTTTGCTTAAGTTATATGGCGTATAGTCCTCGTTATCCATAAAGACATATTCATCGCCATCAATATAAGAAAACATAGACGGACGTCGACTAAGATCAGCGAAGTTAAGCATATCTTCTGCTTTAAAAGTTTCATCAACTTTACCACCCGTAACAACATCGTAAAGGCGCATTCTGTACAAACTACCACCAGCTCTACCTTGCGGAACAGAGCGAGTGATATCTCTAACAATGAGTACTTGGCCATTGTGTTCTATGGCGGCATTTTTCTTTATTTCACTGGCCTTTGGCATGTGAGTTTTCCTTTTAAAAAATACGAATGCGTAATGCACTTTAAACTGAAAAAATTATTGCCTGAAAATAGCATGAACAGTATCGATTGCAAGTGCTTTATTTTTATCGAGTAGCAATAATAGTGTGTTTCGTTAACTATTTATGCAAAATATATACTAAGTGAAAAAACAAAAATGAGAGCAGACATTAAAACTTACTAACTAGATTTCACAAAAAAACCTACAGATAACCGTTATTCAGGACATAAAAAAACCGATTTTATGTAAATCGGTTTCTTAAAAAAAGGTTGTTTTTTAGCAATAACTATTAGTTAAATTTGAGTAATTACCCAACGCTAAAAAGTAGAATTACTCGTACGAGCGCTCTAACCATGCTATTTGAAGCTTTAGTTCCTCAATTTCACGGTTGGCATCTGCCAGTTGTTCTACAGCAGACTTCTGTTCATTGGTTAGGTTATCAAGTTTAGCATCAGTATTATTTGACATAGTGCGTCTTTCCTCATGGGCCATAATAGCCTCCAACAATTGTTACCACGCTTGTATTATTACACAAGAAGTTTCATATGTAACCTCTAAAACAAAATATTTAACATTCATTTAGTAAATATTTAATTACGAATCGAAATATAGAGGTAACAAAAGAGGAAGAGTTAGTGTAATTAACGTGCAATTAAGAAAAGTGAATAAAGTTTGTAATGAGGCGAACTACGCTAGAAATGTAACGGCAGAGAAATGAAAAAGATCACTTAGCGTTTTGATTTAAATACATGAATATCTAACCAAGCCTTTGCTTCCTCAATTGTCTGTACCACTTTATAATCGCCATAAGGATCACCATACTTCTCTAACATGAATTTTGGTAATAACGGAGGGTTAACAAAAACTATTTCAAGACAATTATTTTCAAGAGCCCATTGTTGTAACTGTACTAACGGGGTAACAACCTCTTCTCCGCCTCCCTCCCATTGGCTTAAGTCAACTATTCTGGCCCAGTAATTTGGACTCATTGACTTAGCTTGCTCCATGACTTCAAGTTGATAAGTTTTAGTTTGCTCGTAATTCCATGGACCATAGAAGCGAGAAATCAATATATTATTTTCTATTGTAATGTCAAACGAGCCATGTAACCGCATAAATACTTCGCCCTGAGTGTGTTCAATCAAAGGTTAATTTTTTAACGTCATCTAAATAATTATTAAACCTAAATATAACACACACTTTTACTAAAAGTGAAAGCTAATTTCTTATATATATCATCAGTTAAACACTGCTATGATATCTCTATACCCATCAACTAAAAGTATAGGAATCAAATGAAATATGTACGCTTAGGAAGTAGCTCGCTAGATGTATCAAGAGTATGTCTTGGTAGTATGACATGGGGAGTTCAAAATAATCAAAATGACGCTAATCAACAGTTAGACTTTGCACAGATGCATGGGGTTAATTTCATTGATACTGCTGAAATGTACGCAGTACCACCTAAAGAAGAAACTTACGGCAAAACCGAAACTATTATAGGGAATTGGTTAGCAGGTAACCCTTCAAGAAGAAAAGAGATTATTCTAGCATCTAAAATTGCTGGCCCTGGTTTTTCATATATTCGAGACGGTGCACAGTTAAGCGGTGATAATGTAATAAAAGCGGTTGACGCTTCACTAAAAAGACTGCAAACAGATTATATTGATTTATACCAGTTACATTGGCCAAATAGACAAACATCCCATTTTGGCAATCATTGGCCAAATCAAGCTCAGTTTACTGAAGTTAATGCTGCGCAACAAACGGAAGTGATGCTAGATGTACTTGAAGGCCTTGCTAAGTGCGTTAGTACCGGGAAAATAAGATATTGCGGGCTATCTGATGATACGCCTTGGGGAATAAGCCAATATTTAAAACTGAGCGCAAAATATAACTTGCCACGTATGGTATCTATTCAAAATGAATTTAGTTTACTACATACAAAGGATTGGCCATACCTCATTGAGCAATGTGTTCATGAAGATATTGCTTATTTACCTTGGTCTCCTTTGGCCACGGGGCTACTTACAGGTAAATACTTAAATGGTGCTAGACCAGCAGGCTCAAGGTTTACCTTAATGCAACGTAATGGTTTATTTAGAGATACCGATAACGCCAATAAAGCAGTACAAACTTTTGTTGATATCGCTAAACAACATAGCATTAGCCCTGCTCAATTAGCACTTGCTTGGTGTGATCAAGTTAACGGGGTTACATCAACGATTATAGGTGCAACATCTTTATCGCAATTAGAAGAGAACCTAAATGCATTTACTATACCACTATCAACGCAAATAAAGGATGATATTGCACAATGGCTTAAGCAATCCCCTTCACCTTTTTAAGTTAACCTATTTTTTAGTCATTAAAAAAGGACAACCTAGGTTGTCCTTTTTGCATTCAAATAAAACTATGCTTATTTAGGCGTTGCTTGTAAGTTCAACGTGATTCCAGACGCTGCTGAATAACCGTAGATATCTATATACCAAACACCCGATTGTGGATTAGTAAAAGTACATGACTCACTGTTTCCACTCTTCCAAGAGCGACAATCATAAGCACTACGCGTTGATTGTGCACCTTGAGTGATATACAAATCTGCATCACCGCTTCCACCTGAAGTAGTAAAAGTTAAATCAGCAAAGCCATCAGCTAAATCGTAAGTGTAACGAGTCCACTGTCTTCTGCTTACCGAAATATTATCAACGGTTTCATTAACAGGTTGAACTACACCACCACCTGTACTTGCAGGAGTGAAGGTAGCTAGTAAGTTTACACCACTAAAGCTGTTATAAGCTTTAACCATTACATGGTATGTACCACCACTTTCAGCGCCGGCACAAGATTCACTGTTTCCGTTAGCCCAAGGACGACAATCATAAATTGAGTCTGAAGGAGCTGAGCCAAATTTAACATATAAATCAGCATCACCAGTTCCGCCGCTCATTGCGAAGTTAACATCTGTTGCACCCGCTGGTACTTCAAAAGTAAAACGAACTTCTTCATCTTTAAGTGCCGTTATGTTTGTTTCACTTACGCCGTTCTCAAGCACGCCGTCTACTGGTGTAGTAGTACCACCACCGCCGCCACCTGTTCCACTACCTGAACCATCACAACCGTTCGCGGTAATGTAGTCAATAGCATCTTTAGTTTGCGCTAAACCGTAACCAAACTTAACATCACGACCTGCTGAGCCTAAGTCTTCAGCTGTAGCATTTAAAACATTACGGATTTCAACATTAGTACAACTTGGGTGATGACTCCAAACTAACGCAGCAACACCAGCAACGTGTGGAGATGCCATTGAGGTACCACTCATTTTACCGTATTCACCTGAACCAATATTAATACTCGCTGATAATCCAACGTTATTTAACATTGCTGCACCGTCAGTATCTGAGACAGTAACACTTGGAATAGAAGTCGCATTAGCATCACCTAATGTTCCACCAAAGCTGCCTGCGGCATTATTATAAATAATTGCGCCAACACCACCGCTATCTTGACAAGCTTTTACTTTATCATGGAACGATATATTTCCACGTTGAATTAAACAAACACTACCAGCAGCACCACTATCTGTTGCTTCACCTGTACCAAAGTTATACAAAGAACCACTTGCACTACCTTGGTTTTCCATTGCATTTGCACTGTAAGCTGTGTTACCTACAGCAACATCGACAACTGAGCCTAAACCGTCAGGGTAAGTTGAATATACATCAACACCAGGACCTGAAATTTCAACTTGACTATTCTTTTGAGAGAAATCAGCTAACACTTTACTGCTATCAATCGCAGCAACTGATACTACTGAATCGTAAGAGGCAGGGAAACTTTCAGCATCGGTTGTGCTAGAAACAACCCCATCATTACCTGCAGCAGCGATTAATAATACACCTGCATCATATGCCGCTTTGATACCGTTACGTTCTGTCGTACTTGAACCAGAGCCACCAAGACTCATGTTAATAACATCAGAGCCATTGCTTACACAGGTATTAATTGCATCAACTAATTGAGATGAGTAACCCCAACCCGACTCATTGAATACTTTAACAATGTGCATACTAGGGTTTGAACCAATAACACCGCGAACACCTATACCGTTATTTAAGGCTGCAATTGTACCTGCTACATGCGTACCATGTGGGCCGCCGTGATCAAACCAATTTCCTGTACCACTATCGTTAGTACCTGTAATAGTACCGCCCTTAGAACCCATATCTTCATGAGGTAAGTTTAACCCCGAATCAATAACACAGATTTTTTTACCACCAGCACTTGCTGAAGCAACACTATCGTCAACTAAATCAGCTTGAACTTGGCTAATACCATAAGGCACGCTTTGTGCCATGAAACGGCGTTGTAAATCTTCTTCTACATATTCAACATCGTTATTCATTGATAATGCAAAAACATCATTCAATGACAGTTCAGCTGTTATGAAGTTAGACTCAGGAAATTCTTGGTGAATCTTAGCTCCTAAGCTCATTAATTTGTTTTTAACTGCGGCTTTACTCGAAGCACCCATTGCACTATTTGTAAAAGAACCCACTGAAGGCTGCTTGTATTTTACAATGTATCGCTTAGGCAATTGTGAAGAGTTTACTTTAGTTAAAGCGTTATCCGTTAAAAGAACGCCTTTAGGTTGGGCTGCGTGAATAGCTGTAGACACAGCTAAAGAAAGAACACTCGTTGTTGTTAAAAATGTCGCTAATTTCAACGCTGACTTCTTATCTTTATTATTGCTTGACATAAATTTTTCCTGTCTCTTTAATTATAGTTATGAGTACTTTTATGTAACGATGTGACTTCCCTTAAAACTCATCGTCACACAAATGTAACACTATATTAACAAACAAAACAAGTGTAAAATTTATACAAATAATAGTCTAAAGAGAACGCCCCCTTACACTAAGTAAAAAATAACAACCTAAACAACTGAAAAATAAAGTTATTTACGAATTCTCAATAAAAAGGTATTTTATATAATAATTATCTTTTTCTACCTAACTCTTTTTAACAGAAAAGTTAGTTAATTTTTTGTTAAAAACATGTCATTGTGTATTCATTCGTCTAAGGTTAAGCTACTCCAACCTTTATAAAAGCAATTATAAAAATAGGAAACGACATGTCTCAATTTATCGGTGTATATGAAAATGCTTTGAGTGATGATCTTTGTGACAGAATAATGAAACAACATCAATCAAGTAATGATGTACAGCAAGGGCGTGTTGGCAGTGGCGTTATGAGTCACTTAAAAGACAGCCATGACGTTTCGATGATCCATAATAACTCATGGCAACCGCTGCAAGAAGAAATAATCAATGCCAGTTACCCTATTTTACGAAGGTATTTAGAAGAACATTATCTAGCAGTGATTGCAGCCATAAACCCGACAGTTACCCATCCTAAAACGGGTGAGCCTACGGTGGTCACTAAAGACAATTTTCATGAAGTGGGTTTGCCCTATCTCGATCAACTTATTCAATACATCTTTCGATATGACGGTTTTACGGTACAAAAATATGATCAAGGCAAAGGTGGTTATCATTATTGGCACTCTGAAATTTTTCCTCAATTGCCAGATAATAAACCACTGCATCGTGTGTTAGCTTTTCTATACTATTTAAATGATGTTGAAGATGGTGGAGAAACTGAGTTTCATTATCAACAACTTAAAGCAAAACCTAAGAAAGGTAATTTAATTATTTTTCCAGCAGGGTTTACTCATACCCATAAAGGCCATATCCCTCTATCAAGTGATAAATATGTTGTTACCTCATGGTTAATGTATAACCGCGCCGAACAACTATACGGTCAACCTAATAATTGATAAAGCCATTAAAGACAGCTAAGCTGTCTTTTTTATTTTTAGAATGCTCAAATATGGACTTTAAAACTTCTATTTATTTGTTTCTTATTATCGTCATTTCGCTTTCTTCGTTCACAACTGTGCAAGCCAATACGACAGGTACTTTACCTCCTCCACGAAAATTAACTCCAGAACAAGCCAAAGTGGCTTCAGCGAACTATCAAAAGTATTGTGCGCTTTGTCATGGCGAAAACAGAGAAGGCCATGCTAATGATCATGCCCCTTCACTGAAAAGTAAAAGCTTATTTGAATCAGGTGTACCGCATGCTATTTTAAGACCCATGTCATACGGTAGAAAAGGCACAGCGATGGGAGGTTACCTTGATGAAGTGGGTGGCCCTATGACATTAGATGAAACCTGGGATCTCACCTATTGGCTGTTCGAACAAGCAGGCGTTGAACGCTTAAAACTATCGACTAATCCAGTGTTGGGTGATATCAAGTTAGGTGAAAAAATATACCAAAAAGAATGCAGCCAATGCCACGGTATTCAAGGTGAAGGTGTAACAGCTCCTGCGCTGGGTAATCAATCTGCGTTGGCACACAATACCGATGAATTTATTCGACATGCCATTATCAATGGCCGACAAAATACACCAATGGTGGCGTTTAAAGACAAGTTATCTAGTGAAGAGATAAACAGCATTACCGCATTCCTTAGAAGCAAAGCATTAGGCTGGAAAGAAGAAAGAACTATTTTAAAAGCACTGCCTGCACCTGAAGAATACGTTATTAATAAAGACGGTAAAGATCCTAACTTTACTCTTAAAGATGGTATGTACGTGTCATCTAAAGATTTATACGATGCGATGAAAAATAAGAAAAGAATGGTGTTACTTGATACGCGTGTAACCTCCGTTTGGCAAACAGCTCACCTTGAGGGGTCAATTCCATTTCCTTACTACGCTGATTTAGATGAAACAGTTAAAGGCATTCCGTTTGATGTACAAATTGTTGCTTATTGTTCCTGTCCGCGCGCCGCTGCAGATTATACTATTAAAAAGTTACGCGCTAAGGGTTACACACGAACCGCTGTGCTTTGGGAAGGCATCTTTGGTTGGATGCATTTAGGTTTACCTGTTATGCGTGGCGATATTGAAGGCGTTAAAGATTAACTTTTGTAAATGCAGCACCTGCTAAGACGTGTTGATCTTTGTTAGGGGCTGTTGATCTTTCGGGGTTGTTTTTGCAGCTTTTTGTTGGATATTTGTACAAGACAGAGCCTTTGTCATGTGGTTATTCCACATAAAAAGGCGATAACGCCGTAAAAATGACCAACAAACGCTGTCCGAAGAATTCGGACAAAATTTAATCGCGAAAGATCAACAGACCCTAATATTTAAACAAAGGCCAACACGCCATAGTCACTTCGATTTTTTATGATGATTAGCAAAAGCTATTACATAAAATAACTATGTAGATCAACATACTAACATAAACAATCTTTCTTCTTCTTTCACTTTTTACCTATACTTTTACATATTCTTTTACATTTAGTTCGATAACCAACCTTGTGTTCTGGTGTGTTGGTGATGTATAACACTATTAACACAATTGAATAGATGGACTAAATATGTCAGAACAGTGGAATAAAGAAACTCCAATCTACTTGCAGTTATATCAACAAGTCGTTTCGCGCATTCTCGATGGCTACATCAAGGAAGGTGAAGCTTTACCTTCGGTGCGCAATGTTGCGGCACAATACCAATTGAACCCAATAACCATTTCAAAAGCCTATCAAATGCTGCAAGATGAAGATATCGTCGAAAAGCAACGTGGAAAAGGCTTGTTCGTAAAACCGGGCATGCAAAATTTAATGCTGTCACGCGAACGTGAAACCTTTTTAACTAAACAATGGCCAAGCATTTTATCTCAAATAAATCGCTTAAAGCTCTCTGCACATGATCTATTAACTAACCAAGGAGAGAATAGCTAATGACCTCATTAATCAACATCTCAAACTTAACCAAACAATATGGCGACAAAGCTGCAGTAAATAATGTCGATTTAACAGTCAAAGCCGGCCAAATACTAGGACTTGTCGGCCCAAATGGAGCAGGAAAAACAACCTGTTTACAAGCATTACTTGGTTTAACCGATTATCAGGGTGAAGTTGACATTTTAGGTTACAACCCAAAGTCTCAACGTACTGCAATGCTAAATGATGTTGCCTACATCGCTGATGTAGCTGTATTACCAAAATGGATGAAAGTCTCACAAGCACTTGAATACATGACAGGCATTCACCCTAACTTCAACCAAAGTAAAGCCGAAGAGTTTCTTGCTAAAACTAACATTAGCAAAAATTCTCAAATCAAACAGTTATCTAAGGGAATGATAGTACAAGTTCATTTGGCGCTAATATTAGCCATAGATGCCAAGGTGCTTATTCTTGATGAACCAACGCTAGGTCTAGATATTTTGACTCGTCGTCAATTTTATAGTCACTTACTTGAAGATTTTTATACTCAAGATAAATGCATCATTGTTACCACACATCAAATTGAAGAAATTGAGCATATTTTAACAGATGTCGCCTTTATTCAATCTGGAAAAATAGTCTTGTGTGAAGACACTGAGCATATAAAAGAACGCTTTAAGTTAGTGGCGGTCAATCAAGAAAAAATCGAACAAGCGAATCAATTTAACCCTATATTTTCGAACAGTTTAATGGGGTTAACCACCATGTTATTCGACGGTGTTGATCAAGAAACGTTAACCAATTTAGGCAGTATCACCTCACCAACATTAGCGGATATTTTTGTCGGTGTAATGACCAAGGAGACATGCTAATGAATACTTTACAGCTAACAACATCAATTAAAAAAGAAATATGGGAATACAAAAGAATTTTTATCTGGCTTCCAGCTATCATCGCAAGCATCATTATTTTAGCACCACTTATTGGTTTTTTACTCATTGATGGTAATCTAACTACCTTTTTCTTAAACAATAACCCAAATGCTACTTGGCTTGGTTTTTGGCAAGAAATAGCAAAAGTTCAACATGATAAAATGTTTAATGTTATCGCTTTTAGTTTTAGCTCCATGCTTTTTATACCTTTTTTACTTATCGCAACATTAGTACAGCTTTATTATTTTATAGCTTGCTTGTTTGATGAGCGTAGAGATCTTTCTATTTTATTTTGGCGCTCATTACCGGTATCTGACAGCTTAACCATTGGTGTTAAATTACTTGTCGGGGCTTTAATTTTGCCCGGGTTGTTTTTATTAGCTGCTACTTTAACTTTAGGGTTATTCCTTATCCTTGCATTTTTCCTTTGTACTATTCTTGCTTTAGGTTTTGACATTTCATTATGGGGGTTATGGAGTAGTAGCAATATTTTCTCACATATGATGACCAGTTGGTTAAACCTATTGCCTTATACACTTTGGATGCTGCCGTTATATGCATGGCTAATGTTAGTTTCAATGTTCTCTAGCAAGGCACCTTTTTTATGGGCAATTATCCCTGTGGTGGTAGTACTTCTTGTTGAAGCATTCATCGTTCATTATTTTAATTTAGATAGCCAAATACTCCTTGGAGCAATTACAGACTACTTTGCGATTTCTGAAAATAACGTCAATCATTACTTGCACGATCAACAGAGCATTTCCTTAGTACCAATGAAAGTAATAAGTAGCAAAATCAGTGTATTTGGTATAGCGTTAGCTGCCGCATTTATATACGCTACATACTGGTTAAGAGCAAACAGAAGTCATCATTAAGGCCTGTTGTAATTAACGACTGAAAGCACTGGTAAACTTTTCCGCTAATAAGCCCTATTCAATGAATAGGGCTTTTTTATATTTTAAATTGGCGCTACCGAAAGCTGTAAAATTGCTATAAAGTAAAGGGGTTTAGTCTCAGTCCTTAAGGGCGATGGCTATTTTTAACACTAGCAGCATTAGTATTTACATATTTGGAACAACCAAACTGCGCTCATACTACTTTACTATTAATAAAATAGCGCATTGCTGAAAATATAAACATAGTTCAACAAACGCAAATAGTGCATATCATGAAAAACTACTCAGAAGATCAAAAAATTCCAGCTCCTTTATTACAAAATAGTGCCTTGGTTTTACGACCTGCACGAAAGCGTGATTTTTCATCGGTAAAGTTGTATCGCCAAGATCCAGAAAATTGTCGTTTTATTCGTCTACCAGAAAGTGATGCCGATACCTTAGCTATGGTCGAAAAAATGAGTCAACCTTGGCAACTTACACAAGGTTATTGGAATGGATTAGTCATTTGCTTATCTGACAATGATACCGTTATTGGCGAGGTCGCTTTCAATATAGAAGATTGGCACCACCAACGTGTTGAAATAGGTTATAGAATAAGTAACGTAGCTGCTGGCAAAGGTATTTGCACAAAAGCGGTTTCTCTATTAATTAATTATTTATGCGACAACATTGGCGTACATAAGATTGTCGCTAAATGTGATCCTAGAAATGTCGCCTCTTATAAAGTAATGGAAAAACTTGGCATGAAACGAGAGGCTTTCTTTACAGAGCACTATCTCTTGGGAGATGAGTGGGCAGATCAATATGATTACGGGTTATTAGCAGCTAATTGGCAACAATAATATAAGTATCACTGCTACCCTTTTCAAATAATTAGCATCGTTCAAATAATCTGCCCATATTAGTTCTATTGTCTCAATCTACTGGCTTATAATTACTGGCATCTAAGGGGCTATTTTTGCTTAAAAAGGTACGCAATATTTCAGCGTCAATTAACGATGTGGCAACATACCCTTTATGCTTGAGTAATTTAGGGTAGCCATCGCCACCGGCTGCATTGTAACTATTTAAGCTAAAACGGTAAGTACGATTCTTCTCTATGGGTTTTTCTTGAATTAATATATTAGTCACTGCGCCATTAATAACCTGAAAAGACACACCACTAAATTGAGCATAGGCACCAGAATCAGGTGGGAAAGCGGCCACTATTTTTAAATAGGCTTCAACTTCACTTCCTGTCATATCTACATAAGTAATTCTATTTTTAAACGGATGTATAGACAGAATTTGTTTATAGTTCACTTCACCCGACTCAATTGAGCCTCTAATACCACCAGAGCTAATAATACCAAAATCAGCATTAACCGCTTTTTTCTGAGCTGTAGCGATCAGGTTTCCCAAGTTTGTTTGCCTATTCCTCACTTGCGCTCTATCGCCGTTCAACAATCCTTTCACCGTAGCAAACGGTACTAATATTTTAGCTTCTCCTTTTTGTTGATATGGTAATAAAAACTCATATATTTCAGGCGATTTTTCAATTTCTTCGCCAATAAAGCTACGCGTGATTTCGCCATTAGCAATGGTTTGCTTTCTTGTTAAGTTAACCGGGATAAGTTGATATGACGTTAATTTTACTTCATCATTAGATATTTCAAACTCTGCTTTACCAACATACTTGCCCCATTCATGCGCTTGCATGATCCAAGTATCATTTTGTTTATCAGGTTGACAATCATTGCCCGGATGATAATCAATAACGCTATCATTTTCACCGAGCATACATATCGGCTCTTGCGAATGTCCGCCAATAATAACATCTAGCATACCTGTAGGTAGCTCACGTGCTAAGGTGACATCTCCTGGTGCATTAATCCCATGTTTCGCATCAACATAATGCCCCATATGGGTAACAGCAATTGTGATATCCACAGACTGTGTTTGTTGAATTTGCTCAATAGCCAATTTTGCAGCCGTGCTTGGCTTAGTAAAAGCTAAGTGACCGACATAGTCAGGGTTACTTATTATTTCAGTATCAGTAGTCGTCAAACCAACTAAAGCTACTTTTATTTCGCCTTTGGTGATAATGGTACTAGGTTGATAGGCATGCTTATTTGAAGTTCTATCAATGATATTCGCGGATAAAAAAGGAAAACCTGCCCATGCTTGTTGTTTTGCAAGTACTGAAACAGGGTTATCAAATTCATGGTTACCGATAGCCATCGCATCATAGCCAAGTAATGCCATGCCTTTGAAGTCAGGCTCTGCTTGCTGCATATCCGATTCAGGAATACCAGTATTGATATCACCACCCGATAATAAAATGACTTCTTGGCCATTTAGTTTCGCTTGTGCACGTAACCTATCAAGTAAGGTTTTACGTGCTGCCATACCATATTCGCCGTGATCATTATGCCAAAAACGGCCATGGTGATCATTAGTATGTAATATCATCAGCTTTTTAACCTCAGCGTTCACTTCACCATGAGTATTACTGCACGCAGAAAGTAAAAGTGTACTTATAAAAATACAAGTAGCTAAAGGTTTACAACATAACGTCAACACTTTCATCAATACATATTTCCAAGGTTAATCTGTGCTATAAAAACACCATAGAGTTAAAGTATAAAATAAACCTGTCCAATTAGTCATGTTTTTATTGGTTCATATTTCAATTTTTTAGTAACTGAGTTTTTTTATCTTTTTAGCTATTAACACAATGGGGCCCGTAATTATTATGTTAATGAGCAGCCCAATAATAATGCCAAACAAAATACTACTGAGCGTTAACGGAATACCTAACGAAAAGTTATGCAAGGTTTCTTTAAGATAACCTAAACGTTTAGGCTGAAACATATAAAAAGACTTTTCTAGCAAATTACCTTGTTTAAATAACTTAATTCCGTTAGTTAACTGTTCAAATGTTTCTAACGTTTCTAGCTTTTGTTTTGCATCAGCGCGAACACTTAAGTTGTCATTCGATAGATGATCTTCAATCATAGCCCTCACATTAGCGTATTCATATTTATCTGCGGTTATTTGATATCCTTCAATTTGCCACTTGGTCGCTTGATAAAGGCCTGACAAAAATTGCTGATAATGATCTGCTAACTGCGGGATTTGTAATGCAATAATTAAACACCCACCAAAAATCAATTTATCAACTAATCTTGCTATCAACTTAATTCTCCTTAGCAATTCGTACCATTTAGCCTAAAACGACCCTTTGTAACTACATTAACACAGTGAAGTCATTTGTTAATTTTTCATCACATTTCTATTTAGCAAAAATTAATGCTAATGTTAAAAAACCTTATCTGATGTTTTTATGAGGAATTAATGACATTTCAACCATACCAACTTTTTATTTCTGTACTATTACTCGCACTTGTTTCATTTTCTTGTATAGCTGACGTAATACATTTGAGCCTTCATAATATTGAATCTGCACCTAAACGCCCGCTCATTGTTAAGCTAAATATTGTTGAAAAAGAGGCTAAACCGCTTAAATTTAGTTTAGTAAATCAAAATGTTGAAAGCCCTCTACAAAGTGAACGTTTAAATGACTTTATGATCAAGCTTACAAGCCCTCATTACATTAGTGGTGCTGCAGCGATTCATGTTTATGAGCAGAGTAATAATCGTTGGATGCAAATAGACAGTATCAGCTTGACCGACTCAAATGAGACGGAAAACCTTACTGAAATTACCCAAAATAAACATGAGCATTTAACTCAAAAGCAAATAGAACCGACCGTAATAGTTAGCCCACTCTCTATAAATTCTCAAAACTGTTTATTAACCCGACAAGCTAAAGAAACGCTTTGGAGTATCGCGAGTCGTTATAAAGAATCGTTAAAGCTCGATACTTACAGTACTATTATTGCAATATATAACAGTAATATGTCTCAATTTAACAAACGCCATATTAACTTGTTAAGAAATGGCGCAACATTAAAGTGCCCAAGTAATGAAGTATTAGCTACCTTAGGCAGTAAAGCAGGTATGAAAGAAGAGTTTGAGCGTCTTAGTCAACTCCCAATGAAGTAACCTTTTTGCCTGTTACGTTTTAATTAATTACATTAAGAGACTTTTATGAAATACCTTTGTGCATTATTACTACTGGTGAACAGCAACTGTTTTGCAGAAGTTGTAAGTAAAGCATCTAGGGGCTGTTGATCTTTCGGGGTTGTTTTTGCAGCTTTTTGTTGGATATTTGTACAAGGCAGAGCCTTTGTCATGTGGTTATT
>NZ_QXIO01000017.1 GCF_003545765.1 Colwellia sp. RSH04
GGACAAAAAACAGTTGGTTTTTGCTCGTGCCTCGCTTATTTTAACCAACTATTTTTTGCCTCTTAATGAGGCGTTATGTATCTAGGAGATGTCTTGAGTTCTCGATTTAACAAAAAGTCTTTAATTCGATGGAAGGTCTATATAGATCGTTCAAAAATGTATATTGGCTATGTACAGTTTTTGCTTATAATTTTCGTTTTCATAAAATCTCTAGGTGATAACCCCGTAACTGAATTTGTATTTAATAGCCCAATGATTGCAGTCCCAATTATTTTAGTTATCTTTGTTGTAGCTTCTTTGCTTCTCGGTTATTTAGATTCAAGGCTTGGGTTTCGTGAAGAAGAAATTAGAAATCACTCTAAATCTAATCCAGTATTAATGGATATTCAAAAATCTCTTAATGAGCTAAATGATAAAGTGGCACAAATGGAACAAAGAAAAAAAACAAAAGTTCAATCGAAACAGATACATAACAAGCCACTCAAGCGGGACTAAAAACAGTTGGTTTCTCTCGCTTCGCTCGTTATTATAACCAACAATTTTTAGCCCCTTAGTGGGGCGTTAGTTGCCCGCACTAAATCGGTATTATTTATTTTGCTGGTTTAATGCTTAACACGTAGTTTCGTGTCTGGTTCAATCTTTGGTTTGGCAATGGAAGTGCCGTAAATATCACTCTTCCTTTTTGCCCAATCAAGTTTTCGCCTTTCACGTTTATTTGTTAAAACTAGCTTTCGTTTTAAGGCTCAAAGTTCGGGCTTTGGTGTGTAGTGCGGGAAGTTTTTTGATTCTTCCGTAAAGTATAGAAACATGGTAGTGTGTTGTTAACTTATTGCTTTAAATATCAAGCAACTAACAAGCAGTTCAAGCGGGACTAAAAACAGTTTGCTCGGTTTCGCTTCGCTACACATTTTAGCAAACAAATTTTTAGCCCCTTAACGTGGGCGTTATGTGTAAAGGAGTGTATCTTCGATGAATCGTCAATCGCGTCAATTTAAAATTATTGCGGCAATAGTTACTATTCCATTATTTGCTATTTTCATGCTTGGATATAGCTTTATTATCTTTATGTATGCTGATGGGCTAAGCGGTATTAAATATTATTCTTTACTGAGCTTGGGGGTAATAGGTATTCTCTTATGGGGTAGAATGTCGGTGAATACTGTTAAAGAAATCAAATCAATTAAAGTGTAAATTACACATAACAAGCTGTTAAACAAGGACAAAAAACAGTTGGCTTTTGCTCCTTCGTCGCTTATTTTAGCCAACATATTTTTTGCCTGTTAACAGGGCGTTATGTGTTTCTATAGTTTGTGTGCATATACAAGTATTTCGCGTAACAAAACTACGTTGTTTAAATAAGGAAATTTAATATGTTTGGTCAGTTGTTTATTTTTATTATTGGTATATTTAGTCTGGTTATGGGGATTCAAAGTGGTGACTATATTTGGGCTTTCTGTGGTCTAGTCATGTCACTTTCAGGCATTCACCTCATATATAAATTGAAAACAGGTAAAAATATCTGGGATAAGCCAAACACATAACAAGAAAATCAAGCGGGACTGCTAACAGTTTGCTCGGTTCCGCTCCGCTTCACATTTTAGCAAACTATTAATCAGCCCCTTATTTGGGCGTTATATGCTCTTAGTAATTTTTATTAGGGCAAAATATTCTTAACCAGTGTTTTACGCTAAACATGGTTTGGTATTAGCACTAATAAGCGTTGCCTTTATTACCTTTTTCAAAGGTGGCAACGCTATTAATTTTGTTCTGGCAGTAGTGAGTAGCGTAAAAGTTCACGGTCAGGTTTTAATATTACGAGTGACTTAAATTCGTGCAGTGTCTGGTTCAAGCGCTGCTGCATATAACAAGTTGCTCAAACGGACACGTACAGTTTGCTCGCGCTCCGCGCAGTATAGCAAACGTGTCCTTAGCCGCTTAGCAAAGCGTTAGGTGAACTTTGAAAAAAGCGTTTGATTTAACTTGTAGGTTATTCGGCAAAAACTGTAATCAATCTTCTATTGATCTAATTGCAATGCTTTGGACTTTAGCTATTACCATATTATTTCACGCGCTAGTTTTATATATAGTTTTTACGTTCAACTTAGATCACATAATTCAAAATTACGGGAAGTTACTTTTAATTATCAGTTTAGTTGTTTTTAGTGCATGTTATTTCTATTTAAGGCATTGTTTTAATAGGTATATTAAATAGCATGGTGGCTTGTTCACCTAACAAGAAAATAAAGCGGGACTGCTAACAGTTTGCTCGGTTTCGCTCCGCTTCACATTTTAGCAAACTATTTATCAGCCCCTTATTTGGGCGTTAGATCGGTAACGATCTGTTGTATGTGTTTATCGGTTAGATGATTTAATGCACTGTATAAATAATCAGTATATTAACGCGCGCTGCTATGATGAGAAAATCTAACCGAAAAGTTGACACGCGCTATACTTCTTTCATTGTCCTTTAAGTGAGAGAACGTGAGCCTAGCGTGTCTTTGCTAAGGCGGAGCGACTCTCACTTAAAGGACAGCGCTTTGGGAGTATGTTCAGATCAATTTCGGTTAGTCGCGCGCTTAAGTGGTTGATTATCTGGAAAAGTTTGGTGGAGTTACCGTCTAACAAGGCGTTCAACTCGGACAAAAAACAGTTGGTTTTTGTTCGTGCCTCACAATTTTAACCAACTATTTATTTGCCGGTTAACAGCGGCGTTATATGTACAGGAAAGTATGCCGCCAGATAATCAAATAGTATTCAAATCATTGATCCGTTATGGCTTATTTTTCTTTATAATTTGGCTTGTTTTATCAATGGTTCTGATTTTTACTGAGGCAGCTGAATTTTCAGTCAAAGGCTTAGGGTTTTCATTTTTGGTATTACAACTTCCTACATTAATTCTTGTAGTTAAAACAAAACTACGATTAAATAAAAACCCAATAAAATGAGTGACGTACATATAACAAGCCAATTAAGCAGGACTAAAAACAGTTTGCTCGGTTTCGCTACGCTACACATTTTAGCAAACAATTTTTAGCCCCTTATTGGGGCGTTATGTGTAAAGGAGTGTATCTTCGATGAATCGTCAATCGCGTCAATTTAAAATTATTGCGGCAATAGTTACTATTCCATTATTTGCTATTTTCATACTTGGATATAGCTTTATTATCTTTATGTATGCTGATGGGCTAAGCGGTATTAAATATTATTCTTTACTGAGCTTGGGGGTAATAGGTATTCTCTTATGGGGTAGAATGTCGGTGAATACTGTTAAAGAAATCAAATCAATTAAAGTGTAAATTACACATAACAAGCTGTTAAACAAGGACAAAAAACAGTTGGCTTTTGCTCCTTCGTCGCTTATTTTAGCCAACATATTTTTTGCCTGTTAACAGGGCGTTATGAGCCAATCAAAGTTATGAGTCTAATTTAATGAAAGAGTTTAACGTTCAAGGGACAATTAGTTCAATCACAGAGCTATTGAGAGAAAATGCTAGCGATTTTAATGGAGCGTGGTTTAGAGGTCACTCAAATTATAGCTTTAAACTTCTTCCAAGCATTTTTAGACAAGGAAGCGAATTCAATACTATTTTACATGAAAACAAAATGTTTGAAGAGTTCAAGCGAAGATACCCCGATCAATCATTTAACCATAAAACGACTTTTGAGTGGTTAACATTGATGCAGCATTATGGTCTTCCAACAAGATTACTGGACTGGTCAACAAACTTACTCGTTAGTTTATATTTTTGTTGCTCAGAAGACTTAGAAAATGATGGGGCGCTATTTGTGCTCAACCCAACTTACATGGAAAGAGATTTTCATTTTAATGAGCTTCTTGAAATGCAAGTTCAAGAGAAAAGCCGAAATGACTTTTTTAATCGCTTAATCTATAAAATGGAAGATATGTTTAACGATGATACTTTATTAAATAGTATTAGTTTTAGGGAGATTAAAAAGCACATATTTATTGGTTCTAAATTTTCAGGTTTGTCTACAGGTAGTAAAGAAGAGTTTATTAGCCTAGAGATAAAGCAAGATCTTACAAATACCATAAATGAAAAAGGTGATGATATTTCTCACATATATCAAGATTGTAAAAGAGCATTTTCAAATATAGTCCCTTTTAAAGCACCACATCTGAATCCAAGAATTAAGCAGCAACATGGATATTTTACTTTTCACGGTGGCATGTATATTGACGGGCAAGAGTTCATTCCGGTAAGTGAAATGGAAAAGCATCCATATTCGGGTGACTCTTTAATCAAAATTAAAATATCAGCAAAAGATAAAATTAATATCTTAAAAGAGCTTGAGTATGCAGGAATTCGCGAAGCAACATTATTTCCAGAAATGGAATATCAAGCAAAAGAAATAAAAGACATATTTACGTCACCACTTGGCTCATAACAAGTCACTCAAAAGGACAAATAACAGTTGGTTTTTGCTCCTTCGTCGCTTATTTTAACCAACTATTATTTGCCTCTTAGTGAGGCGTTAGTTGCCGCAACTTGTTCGAATAAATTTATTTATTAAACGTGCGGCATTTCACATCAAAGGATTGGTGTTTGTTTCCTTCCTTTGTTGTTTCAATTTTTAGTTTTATTAAGTCGTTTCGTGCTTTTGGCTAGACAGTTTACGTTTTGTGGCTAAGTTGCGTTGGTAGTTCTTTGCTTCTTTCGTCTAACCCGTAAACATGATAACTTATTGTAAGTGTGGTGTTTTTAACGCGCAGCAACTAACAAGGCAATCAAACGGACTCGTAACAGTTGGCTCGGTTCCGCTTCGCTTCACATTTTAGCCAACAATTACAAGCCGCTTATTGTGGCGTTAGTTGCCGCAACTTGTTCGAATAAATTTATTTATTAAACGTGCGGTATTTCACATCAAAGGATTGGTGTTTGTTTCCTTCCTTTGATGTTTCAAATTTTAGTTTTATTAAGTCGTTTCGTGCTTTTGGCTACACAGTTTTCGCCTTAGTTCTAAAAGGTAAAAACAATTAACAAAGGCGTAAACGGCTCAAAGTTCACGTGTGGCGGCAAAGTTGCGGTGGGAGTTCTTTGATTCTTCCGTCTAGCCCGTAAGCGTGATAACTTATTGTAAGTGCTGTGTTTTTAACGAGCAGCAACTAACAAGGCAATCAAACGGACTTGTAACAGTTGGCTCCCGTTCGTGCCTCACGTATTTTAGCCAACAATTACAAGCCGCTTATTGTGGCGTTATGTTTCACCGAGGTTTAGAGTATGGCGAAGAAATCTAGGCAACTCAGAGTTTATAAACTTACTGAAAATCGAGGTGAACTTAAACCAATGAAAGAGGTTTATTCTGGGGTTGGAGAGTTCTCTACCAGTTTTAATTTATGCTACTTCAACGATGTTACACTCGAAAAAGTAAAGGGTGGAATTGGTCATGGAAAAGGTGGCAATAGAGGGAGTAATGGCAATTACGTCGGTGTTCAAGACGGCGAGTCATATCTCGTATACCATAAAAAGTCTTAAATATTGAAACATAACAAGAAATTAAACAAGGACAAAAAACAGTTGGCTTTTGTTCACTACGTTCACTATTTTAGCCAACTATTTTTTGCCTGTTAATTAGGCGTTAGGTAAATCACTAGTATCGTATTCAGATTCACACTTTTAAACTTATAATTTATGGAGATAAAAACTTGAAAACAGGATTAATCATATTCACATCAATATTACTTTCTGGCTGTACATCAATGGCCCAATCAATGATGGCAGGCCCAGAAAAAGAATACCAAAAAAACGTGGATAATGTAGAGGCTACTTGTAAAGTTAACTTAAATTATGAGGCTTTTGCGCACAGCGCACTAGAGCCCAAATTATTACCAATAATTAAGGTTGGTACTAGTGAAAAGTGCTTGGCTTCAATAATGAAATTTAAGAAGCATAAAATAAATAAAACTACTTTAGCTAATGGAGTATCAAAACAATATGTTGTGACTACAGGTTATAAATACATTAGCCAGTCAGCAGGTTCTATTCCAAGCGAATTCATGTATATTTATACGGAAAATGGCATAGTTACAGGTTTTCAGGATTAAATTTACCTAACACATATGAGCCTTACTCCTGTCAATAGCCGAGTGTATTCTTTTAGCTGCCGTTAGGCAGCTAGTTGTTTTACAATCAGTCGCATCATCTACTTCGCTATGTCGGTTAGCTATTAAACAAACGTTTACAGCAAACACATATTGAGGCTCTCTTAATGTGATCTCATCACTGCCTGTTATGTCTCTCCATAAAGCAAACAGGGGCACTAGACATTTATCGGTTAACCCTAATCTGGCGCTATTCAAGCAAGATGACTCAATGTTTTTTAACAAAGTTCAGTTAGTTCCAGGCTCAGCTAAGGTGTAAACGAGTTGACTCATTGTTTAAGTTGAGGTTAATGCGCACCAATGGCGTGTCTAATCAAGCAGAGTGGCTTAAATGACTTGGCATATGAATCATCTCTTTTGTTCACAATGATGTGATGATTTGCTTGATGCTCTTAATTATCCAGTTAGATGTACAGCTCACGCCATTGTGCGACTTAACCTTTTAAAAACTTGTCTTTATCAAATACCTTTTTATCTCTTAACATGAAATAAACACAGCGACCTATCTTATGAGCTAAGGCTGATAGCGCTTTGGCTTTGTTCATGCGTTTTTGTAGTTTGGCTAAATACCGTTTTGCTTTGTCATTGTTGCGTAAGTAAAGTACCGCGGCTTCACCAAAGGCCCATTTTAAATAACCATTACCAATTTTATTGCCACTGGTGCCGTAAACTTTTCCAGCAGACTCCGCTTTGCATTTCACTAATCGCGAATAAGAAGCAAACTTTTGTACAGAGGTAAAGCGGCCAATATCACCAATTTCATAAAGAATAGTTAAGCCAATGATTTGCCCTATACCAGGGAAAGTACGAATAATATTGCTGAGTACAGGGAAATCACCACGCGCTTCTTTTTCAATGAATGATTCAACATGCTTTAATTCTCTGATGTAACAATCAAGAATATTCATTTCGAAGGTTATCATGCGTTGAATAACAGGGTCGTCATAGTGATGACGTAAGCTTTCTCGCGCACTAACATTTTTCAAGTTAAGTGATTGGGCAGGTAAGTTATATTGACTGTCAGTATTAACGACATGGGCTTTTAAGCTAGCGCCATGTCGCATAAAGTGTGTACGTCTTCGCAGAAAATCACGCGTAGCACGGTATTCTTTGGGGTAGTTATATGCGAGGGGGAAGTTGCCCCCGCGCATTAGGCTGGCTATTTTGTATGAGTCTATTTTATCGTTTTTGGCTTTACCGCCATGAATGGCTTTACCGCCATGAATGGCTTTCATATACAGCGCATGACCTAAAATAAACTCCACCTTGATGTCACGACAAAAATCACTGACCCAATACCAGCAATGCATACATTCAACGCCCACAACAATTTGGCCTATGTAAGGTTTAAGCAGCCGGTGCAATTGCTTAGGGTCGGCATTTATTTTTTGATGCAGCACCTTTTCTCCACGTTCATTTAGGATACAAACGTATAAAAGTCGTGCATGTAAGTCGATTCCACAATAATATTGGTGAAAAGTAGTATAGAATTTCATAGAGCTTTCTCCTTTTTGGATTAGTCGCCTTAAAGTTTAGCTAAACGCTAAACTTTGGGGAGAAGGCTCAATTAGTATCAAGCTAATAAATAAGGACAAAAAACAGTTTGCTGTTTTCGTTCCTCAACATTTTAGCAAACAATTTTTTGCCCATTATTAGGGCGTTATATGGCATTATGAAATCAAGCATATTTATCAGCATTACGATCTTTTCTTTATTATCGTTTTGCTCTATTTACATGAGTGGTGCTCCTATTAAGGTTCATGCCATCAACATATTTAGCTTCTTCATTGCTTTTGTATTAGCTACTGTGGCAGTAGAATATCGTTGGTTTAAATTGAGTAAGTTACAAACTTGGTTAGCTTTTTCAATATTAGGTTTAGTAGTTTTTGACGTTTTATCATCTCTAGTTATTGTTAAACGCGAACTATTTATGGGTTGGTTTATTATTTATCCAGTTGGTATTGCAGGACTTGTATCATTACAAATACTCGCATCATTTTTATGCGGTAAACTGCCATATAAGAAAATAAACAAGGACACGTAACAGTTGGCTGCGTTCCACTTCGTTTCACATTTTAGCCAACCATTACTTAGCCTGTTATTTAGGCGTTATGCGAAAATCAGCAACCTTTGGAGATATTGAAATGTTAGAAGTTAGATTAGATAAAGTTAAAGGAATCGCAACTCTTGAACCAAATGGAGAATTATCGAAAGAAGACTTCACCTCTGCGTCAACAATAATTGATCCTTATATTGAAGAATATGGTGAATTAAAAGGCATCATAATACATGTGCAATCTTTCCCAGGGTGGGAATCTTTTTCATCGTTGATAGCACATTTAAAATTTGTAAAAAATCATCACAAGAAAGTTTCTCGTATTGCTTTTGCAACGGACTCTACTATAGGGTCATTTGCAGAAAATATCGCAAATCATTTTGTAAATGCAGAACTAAAATCCTTTGCGTTCAATGAATTAGAGTCTTGTAAAAATTGGATATTAAATGGCGACGATTAATAAATCGCATAACAAGCTGTTCAACAGGACAAATTACAGTTGGCTTTTGCTCCTGCGTCGCTTATTTTAGCCAACAATAATTTGCCCATTAACAGGGCGTTAGTTGTCAGTGTTTTTATATTTATAAGCTCGTTAATCTACTAAATTACATAAATCCTGGAGTAAAAATGAATAATAAAATTATTGGAATTGTACTAATCATTGCTGGTGTTGTTTTAGCTATTTGGGGTTACAACATTTATGATTCTGCTAGCTCACAAGTTACTCGTGCAATAAACGGTGATACTCCAATTGAAGCTTGGGCTGGAATGGGGGGTGGTGTAATCGCAGTTTTAATTGGCATTACAAGATTAAAATAAAAGTTGATTTGTTGTGGTTAAACACATCAAAAGCTGTTCAAGCGGGACGAAAAGCTTGTGGTTTTCGTTCATCATCATTTTAGCAAACTATTTTTTGCCTGTTATTAGGGCGTTATTTGTACATGGAGGTTTCACTTGTCATTCATTTCTAAACTGGTAAAGGTCTTAAAGGCGCGATGAACGCTGTAAATTCTGATGAATATCAAATTGACGGTGTAAAAGCTAAATGCATTCATTGTGGGCATAGTCACTTCGAATTAGGAAGTGCTCAATTAAACACTGCAGGCATGACTTTTCTTAATTTAGATTGGGCAAATGACAGTGCATCATTATTATCTTGTAAGAGTTGTAGTTTTATAATGTGGTTTGCTAAAGAGCCTAAGAGATTAATCTAGCAAGGTTATTACAAGCTGTTCAAGCTAGAGCGCTAAAGCTTAGTTCGGTTCAGCTTTGCTACAAATTTTAGCTAATTATACTTAAACGCTTATTATGGCGTTAGCTTTCTTTCAAGGATGAGTGCATGTTTTCAAAAATTTTATTATCTATTAGCCTTTCTATTTTTTGTACCCTCGCTTCTGCAAAATCACTATTGGTCAATCAAGCTGAATTAGAATACGAAATTAAAGGTAATGGGGACAACATAATACTTTTTGAAGCGGGTGCTATATCTGGAATGTCTGGCTGGGATGCTATTTGGGAGCAACTGCCAGACAATACCACTGCAATAAGATATTCAAGAAGAGGTGAAGGGAAATCTTCTTCTTGTATTGGTGATTTATCATCAAGTGATTATGTTAGGGATGCTGAAGAATTAATTCACTTGCTTAAAATAAATAAGCCCATCATTTATGTTTCTCACTCGTACGGTGGGAAAATAGCGAGAGAGTTCGCAGTTAGAAATCAAGATAGGGTTACGGCAATGTTGTTTGTAGATCCTATCAATCCAAGAGATGTTGAAATTATCGAGAAGCTAGATCCTTCGGGTGGGAAAAAGGCTAATGATAAGATGAAAAAAGATGATATTAACATGGGAAAAGAGAATAACTGGTGCCTGATAAATGATATCTGGGATAAAAAGCCTTCCTTAGGTTATGGTGATATAAAAAATATTCCAATAACATTGATTGCTGGTGTGAAAAAAATTGAGAATCCAGAACGCCTTTTTGATACAGATAAAGCTCGTGAATTATGGGGAGTGATTCAATCAGAGTGGGTTCTTAAATTTCCAAAGGGAAAAGCTGTTATGGCTAATAAAAGTGGGCACTTTGTTCAAGACGATGAACCGGAATTAGTTATTACTGAATTAAAAGAGCTAATAAATAGAGCAAGCGAAAGCTAATAAGGTAATTAAACCGAAAGTTTACAGTTGGCTGTTTTAAGTGTCCGTTCAACACTTTAGCCAACTATAAGTATTCCCTGAATGAGGCATTATGCTTTTGTTGAAGGTTTTAGCTCTAATATTTGTGCTTTTATTTTTTCAGCTTCAGCGGTTATCATTGCGTAAGATTTTATATCGCCTTTACGCTGGGCATGCATAGCTTCTTCAAGTTTACTTTCATAAAGTTTGTCCAACTTTTTAACGGGGTCTTTCTTAAATATTGAAAACATATTCATTTACCTTTAATTTAATATCTTAGTTTATACGTTTTGTAATGCGTTTCGGTTTTAAATAACTTACTCCGTTTACGAAAAACATAATAAGTCACCCAAAAGAAGAAATGAGTCAGCAAAATTACTTTGGCTAGAAGGCCACCCTGAATCAAGTAAAAGGCCGCAGGAATTAATTAACTTAAATTACCGAGGCGTTATTGTTTATCCCTGTTGTGTTTTCTATATAATAGGTAGCGACAATGCTTATACTTTACATGTTATGTGACAAGTTATAGGCCCACTTAGGTTTCTTCTGCAGAGCTAAATACAAGTATATTAAGCTGGGTTGATAGTCGCGTTATATTTTTATCTTTAGTTAAGTGCTTATGGTTTTAAGTGATATTTCTCTATTAGAACAAGGAAAGTGAATGAAAAAAATTTGGATTGTTTTAGCTCTTTCGCCATTTGGCTTATTTTCTTGCGGAGGCTCTCAAGATGGTGAAGCACCTGAAACGATAAAAACAAACCTTGTCGCAGAGTTATCTAACACATCTTGGATTAAAGAGTGCTCTCTCGCTACGTTGTATTCAGAAGAAGAGTCAACTGACATATGGAACGTTAAAGTAAAGTTAGGAATTGATTCTTCACTTAAAGCGACTTATCGTACAGAGTATTATCGGGCTACAGATACCTCATGTGATTTTATGGAGTTTGATACCCTAGATGTTTCAACATTTACTATTAAAGGTAAGGTGATGAGTGAAGAAAGTGTTGAGGCTTATGCGCTTGATGAAGCGTTCATTTATCATTCAGATAATCGTGCTAACTCTGTCAATTACACGTTAATATATTTAAATAGTGAAAAATTATATTTTGGACAAAGTTCAGGGGCAAATCTTGGAGAAACTTCTGAAACCAGACACTCTTCCGTATCTCTTGATAATTACTTCATGCAAATCATAAACTAGGTGCTTGTTAAGTATATTAAATAAGCAAAAATAGTTGGTTATCGTATTGCGATATAACCAACTATTATGTTTCACTAGTAAAATGTAAATTTACACAAAGTAAAAAGTATTAACTTTGCGCTATTTTTACTCTAATTCTATTTTTAGCAACTCTTGTCTCGTGTAAATTAGACAATGCCAATTTTGCTTCGTTTTCATTTGGCATTTCAACAAAAGCAAAGCCTTTAGACTTGCCCGTTTCTTGATCTAAAACCAAGTTGCATTCAGTGACAGAACCATGATTTGAAAAAAGGATGCGAATTTCTTGTTCTGTTGTTGAGCGTGAAAGGTTACGAACTAAAAGTTTCATAATGAACCTTGTGGTATGTTATTTTGGCTTTAATTATCTCATATATTTACGATAGACAAGTAGTTTTCTGCCAATGAATAAGAATAACTTGAGTTGGTAGCTTAAAAAGCACAACAATAGTTTAAAATAGTAAGCGTAGTTTTCTATGCATAGCGCACTTTATTGACTTAACAGAAAAGTCATAATGTAAATTTTTTTAATCGCTGATTTATTTTAATCAATTTTATCGCTTCTCATAGAGGCTAATAGTGAAATGGAGTTTAGATGAAAATATTACCTTTTTTATTACTGTTTACCTGCTCGGCATCTGCAACAAAATTTGATGTAAGTACCTACTCTAACTCGCTTGAGTTTGCTCAAGTGGTTGATGTTATGGCTACTCAGAAAGCAAATGGTCATTGGTGTTTTGCTACCTCTATAAGGCACAATGATGAAGGGTGGGAACATTATGCCGATGGCTGGGAAGTTATCGACTTTTCAGGTATGTCACTTGGGTATCGTAAACTCCATCACCCCCATGTAAATGAACAACCATTTACCCGCAGTCTATGCGATATTGAAATACCAAAAGAAACCAACAAGGTTATAGTACGCGCAAAATGTAGTAAACACGGGTTTGATGGTAAAGCTATGGTTGTAAACCTTAATAAGGATTAGCTTGTCACTATAAAGTGGTTAAATTGGTAAATAGTTTGGTACGCATTGTATTAAACGATATTTTTATCTTATAACTATTTTTTGGTTATTTAATTACCAATGCATGGACTGTGATTTATTCAAAATAAAGAGGATATAATGGAAAAAATTTGTAACGTATTACTCACGGGAATTCACTTTTTAGCAGCCTTAATTCTGATACTTATTGCACTTTTAACTATGGGGTGGTCAGTTTATGAAATTTTAATAAACTTATTTTCAGATAATAAAGAAGAGTTCATTCCGTTAATTCTTCAATCAGTAGGAGCAATAATTATTGCGGCAGCGATTATCGATGTGGCTCAATACATGATCGAAGAAGAAGTATTCCATGATAAAGAGCTTCGCGACCCAGAAGAGGCGCGTAAAACTATTACTAAAATAATGGTTATCATTTCTATTGCTGTTAGCATTGAAGCCCTTGTTTATATCTTTAAGGCTGGCACTAAAGACCTTCAACTTTTACTGTATCCAGCAATTTTAATTTTTGTCTCTTCTTTTTCAATTGTCGCTTTAGGGATATATCAAAAATTGAGTGTCAGTGTGGAAAATAAAGTGGAGTGAATGATAAACGAGTAGCTCAATACAAGTCTATGCGTACAATCAGCAGAGAATTTACTTTTGATGTAACCGTTTAACTAACTTTAACTGGCGATAATAAATAGCTCCCGAGCTAAAGTTAGTTAAGTATTAAACCGAGAAGCTTTAAAAAATGGAAATAGATATTTATCAAGTAGATGCCTTTGCAAATAATACGTTTGAGGGAAATCCTGCTGCCGTATGCCCATTAAAAGAATGGGTTAGTGATGAACTTCTTCAAAAAATAGCAGCAGAAAACAACCTGTCAGAAACTGCATTTTTTGTTACGAAAGGTGATAGCTTTACTTTACGTTGGTTTACACCTGAAGCTGAGGTTGATCTTTGTGGGCATGCTACTTTGGCTGCAGCCCATGTGTTATTTCAACACCTTGGCTATGATAAATCAGCGATATTATTTGAGACAAAAAGTGGCACATTAACGGTTGAAAAGTCAGAGTACGGATACAGTATGAGCTTTCCCGCAAGTATAGCTGAGCCTGTTAAACCACCTGCAATGTTAACGAAGGCTTTAGGCGTTAAGCCCGTTAAAACATTTGCTGCTTTTGATTATATTGTAGTACTTGAAAATGAAGCTCAAATTAACATGCTTTCTCCTGACTTTGCTATGCTAGAAAACTTAGACTTAAGAGGCGTTGTTGTTACAGCTCCAAGTAAAGATGTTGATTTTGTTAGCCGCTGTTTCTTTCCAAAACTCAAAGTGAACGAAGATCCTGTTACTGGTTCGGCTCACTGTGAATTAGCACCTTACTGGTCTGAAAAATTGAATCGAAATAAACTTGTGGGTAAACAGTTATCTCAAAGAACGGGCTTGGTGCATTGTGAGGTGAATGGAAGTAGAGTGATTCTTTCGGGGGATGTGGTTGATTACATGTCAGGAATCATTACCCTTAATTTATAGCCAGAGGTATTTTACGTAGAATTGCTAAAAATTATGGTAATCGAGAAAAATTTAGCGCTTTTTATTTTTGTTAGGACTTGTTAGGACTTGTTAGGGATTTTTTAGGTAAAAGGAATATGAAACATTGGGTCATTAATCAATTAGAAATATCACACGGTAGTCATGCCTCATTAAAAGCGATGGAAGGGCTAAGGGGAGTTGCTGTATTTCTCGTATTTCTTGTACATTACTCTACGTTAATTCAACCATGGTTGGCTGGTTCAGCAATTAGCCTTACTAATTTTATCCATGGTTTTGGACACTTAGGCGTTGATTTGTTTTTCATCTTAAGTGGTTATTTAATTTATGGAACAATCATTAATAAGAAAACCTTTGACGTTGCAAAATATGCACAGCGCAGAATAATTCGAATTTATCCTACTTTTATTGTTGTGTTTATTATTTATCTCTTTTTATCTCTGTTTTTTCCTAGTGAAAGTAAGCTGCCCGATGAAACGTCCTCATTAATATTATATTTATTGCAAAACGTATTGTTGCTTCCTGGCTTGTTTGATATTAACCCAATAATAACCGTTGCTTGGTCGCTAAGTTATGAAGTGTTTTATTATGTAATTATCCCTATTGTTATTTTTTTATTTTCTTTAAAAAAGTGGCCTAGTAACTATAGGGTTTGGTTGTGGGTTATGCTATCTGTTGTAGGCTTTATTTTAGCTTACCTCTTTGGGGGGCCCGTAAGATTACTGATGTTTATTGCTGGTATCTTATTGTTTGAAATGCAAAAAGTTCAAAATATTGAGTTGAAATGTTTTGGTACATTAAGCTTTATATTGGCACTCGTTTTTTTTGGTGTTAGATCATTTATCGATATTAATTACTATTTTTCCTTAATGTGTGTCTATATTTTGTTTGCTATTTTTTGCCTTAATGCTTTTTCACTGAATTCTTTTTCGTCTAGGTGGTTAACTTTTTCACCGTTAAGGTGGCTAGGCAATATGAGTTACTCATATTATTTAATTCATGGGTTAACGCTAAAATTTTTATTTCTTATTTTGCCATTCATAATACCAACAACTCATGATAATAACTTTCTCTATTTGTGGTTATTACCCCCATTTTTTGTGGTTACTTTAACTGCCTCATTTTGCTTATTTGTTATCGTTGAAAAGCCGTTGTCTATTGATAAAAAGTGAGAGTAAACTTACTTTGAATTAACTACGGCATTCAAGAGAGGTTAGGTACTTTTAATGTGTTATTAGGAATATTATGGCTAGTTGTACAGAGGTTGTTATTTACAAAGTGACGAAAGAAAACTTTTCTCGTGTTTTAACATTGAGTCAAGCGATTATTGACGAGATGAATGCTGCAGAATGTGTGATAACGTCATATGAAATTTTACAAAATACAGATAACTTAGAAGAAATATGCTGGTATCTTACTTGGGTAAGCGAAAAAGCGGCTAAGTTGTCTGCTGAAAAATGGTCAACATTACCTAGCGCAAAAGCATTGATGTCGTTCGTTGATGAAAAACTTTATTTTGGACATTTTGTCGCTGTAATAAAGTGAAGGGCACTTTTAATCAAAACAGGTACTTTAGATAAATAACATAAAAGGAAATGTTATTGTTTAGTTGTTGTTGAATTATTGGATGTTAATTTAAAAAGTTTAAAGGAATATATTTAAAATGGAATTTAAAGTAGGTCAGTTAGAGCATGCCGCTGTGATAGCGCTGTTACAAGAACATCACCAAGACATGTTGTCTTTTTCTCCCCCTGAGAGTGTTCATGCTCTCGATTTAAGTGCTCTTAAGCAGACAGATATCACTTTCTGGAGTTTATGGGTTGATCAGCGTTTAGCAGGAGTTGGCGCATTAAAAGAACTTGAAAGCCAGCATGGCGAAATAAAGTCAATGCGTACATCGAGTGATTTTTTACGCGAAGGTATTGCCAGTAAAATGTTGGCACATATTATTGACCAAGCTAAAGGACGGTCATATAAAAAGCTGAGTTTGGAAACGGGGACTATGGATGCCTTTGTGCCAGCGCAAAAGCTGTATCAGCAGTTTGGCTTTAGATCATGTGAACCTTTTGCTGATTATCAAGAGGATCCTTATAGCCTGTTTATGACTAAAACGATTGATTAATTCACAGGTAATCATTGTATTGCTATTTAATTTAAGAAAGCTTCGAAAGTTAAGGAAATTTAATGAAACCGAGAAACACATGGTTAATTGTTGCTGCTATTTGCTCGATGCTAGCGGCTTTAGCACATTTAGGTTGTATCTTTTTTGGTGGTGATTGGTATCGATTTTTTGGTGCAGGTGAGCAAATGGCTATAATGGCTGAACGAGGAGAATGGTATCCTACGGTAGTTACGTCAGTGCTCGTTTTAGTGTTATTTACATGGTCTCTCTTTGCATTGTCGGGCGCTAAAGTTATTCCTCGGTTGCCATTACTAAAACTTGGTTTAGTGGTTATTTCTCTTATTTATCTCGTTCGAGGTGTTGCTTTTGTCGCTATTATGCCGATGTTTCCAGAAAACAGTTTAACCTTTTGGCTGGTGAGCTCTGGGATTTGTTTATTCATCGGATTAATGTATAGCGTCGGAACTTTTCAAAGTTGGGCAACATTAAGTGAAAAAAATGCCAAATAAATATTGTATGGAATGAGCAAATCATTATGCGTAAATCAGATAAAAAAATTGATAACGAGATCTGTCGAGTACTCACAAATGTATGTGAAACAGCCTTAAAACAAGTAACGGGCTTTAAATGGTTAACTCATTTAGTGAATTATTCTCACTTTCCACAAAGTTTACAGGTTATTTGCGTATTTGATACCAAAGAACACCTAGAAAGTTTTTTAGCCTCGAGGCAAAAACAACCGTTAGTTTCATTGATACAAGCTGAACTTAACGATATGGATATCAAACTAAACAACATTAACAAACATGTTTCCTTTGACAGCGAAGAAGCTTGCACTATGCAGCATAATGGCAGTTGGGCTAAAAGATTAAGCCAAGTTTAAAGTTTAGGTTCTAGAGTTAAGTGCAGGTTAGTTAACATTTAACGTTAAAGGAGAGCAACCTATAAAATGATTATTTATACTTTTTCTGATGATCATATTCAGCAAGTGCATCAGCTTTACCAAGAAGTGTGGTGGGGAAAAGATCGTACACTTGAAGATACAAAACGTTGTATTCGTGGCTCGCAAGTATGCATTGGTATACTTGATGACAACGCTAAATTAGTTGGCTTTGCACGGGTATTGAGTGATTTTATATTTAAGGCCATTATTTTTGATGTCATTGTTAGTGAAAGCTCACGTAGCCAAGGGTTAGGACAACAACTTATTACTTTGATGAAAAATCACCAACAGTTACGTGAAATAAAGCATTTTGAACTATATTGCTTTCCTGAAATGGAGACATTTTATCAGCAGTTTGGATTTTCTGATGATATCAATGGCATTAAATTAATGCGTTGTATTAATACGGCATAACCAGTGAGCTAAAGTGGTAGCTTTAGGATTATGTGATTTTGTTTGATTAAATTTAATTGAGGACTCAATGATGGAGTTAGGTGCATTTTCAGTCAGTTTAGCGGTAAAGGATATAGAAGCGTCAAAGGTTTTTATCAAAAAATAGGGTTTGAGGTTATTGGTGGTGAGCAATCACAGCATTGGTTAATTATGCGCTGTGGTGAACATACTATTGGTTTATTTCAAGGAATGTTTGAAGATAATATCATGATCTTTAACCCCGGTTGGGATCAGCAAAGTAATTCACTTGATAACTTTACTGATGTTAGGAATTTATTAGCAGATTTTAAAGCAAAAGGGATCGAAACAGTGCAAGAGTGTGTTACAGGTGACAATGGACCAGCAAGCTTTTCTATTAAAGATCCTGATGGCAATGCTATTTTAATTGACCAGCATGTATAGCAGATTAATTTTTGGTGGTGTTTATGACGGTATTTCGAGCACCAAAGCGACTGTATTCAATCAGTGCGCTTTGTTTTTTTAGTTTTATACTCTGGGTTATTTATCAAGCAAATACAGGGAAAGAAAGTGTCTTTTTTCAACTGGTTGCTAGCATTCCTTATGGTGATAAATTAGGGCATTTTTGTTTGTTTGGGGTATTAACGCTGTTGTCGAACTTGGCACTGAACTTTACATTAATAACTTGTTTAACAGTTAAGTTTTATCTTGGCTCTCTTTTAGTGTTTATCTTTGTTACGCTTGAGGAGTTTAGTCAATTTTTTATTGCAAGTAGAACTGCTGACTTTAGTGATTTTTTTGCCGATATTTTTGGGATTATCGTATTTAGTTATATTACGTTTTATTTGCAACAAAAAGCGAGCAGATAAATACGGGCAAAGGGAAAATTATGGAGTGTATTATGGATAAGTTATTTTTAGGTATTAACAATCACGTGGTTTGTTTAAGTAAGAAAACAGGAGAGCAGTTATGGAAAACCAAGCTTAAAAGCTCAAGCATTACTAATGTTTATTACGAAGCTGATAATGTTTTTGCTTATTCAGGCGGGCATTTGTTTTGTCTGACGGTAGATACGGGTGACATTGTTTGGGAAAACCCATTAAAAGGCTTTGGTTATGGTACGTGTATTATTGCTAGTGAACAGCAAAATTCAGCGCTTATCTCTAATCAAGTGGCTGCGCAGCAAGCGGTTGCGGCATCAACGGTTGTAACGACAACCGCAGTATCAAGTAGTTAACCTGTTGATAGCGTGTTAGCAAAAAAGGATATTAGAATGAGAGTAGCAAATAAAATAGCGTTGGTTACCGGGGCTGCACGAGGAATAGGCGAGGCCATTGCTGCTTTACTTTGTGAGGAAGGGGCAATCGTTATATTGTCGGATATCGATGACGCACTCGGTTTGAAAGTAACAAATGGCTTATCTGGCGAGCATGATTATATTCATCTAGATGTTTCCAGTGAATCTGACTGGCAATACGTAGAGCGTTATATTGAGCAAAAATATGGGCGACTTGATATTTTAATTAATAATGCGGGCATAACCGGATTTTTAGAAACATCTGGTCCACATGATCCTGAACATTTAGATTATGAAAGCTGGAAAAAGGTTCATCAAGTCAATGCCGATGGAATTGCCTTAGGTTGTAAGTCGGCAATCAAGTTAATGAAATCATCAAAAGCCGCCAGTATTGTTAATTTGTCTTCTCGTTCAGGTATCGTTGGAATTCCAGGTGCTGCTGCTTACGCTTCGAGTAAGGCAAGTATCAGAAATCATTCTAAAACAGTGGCACTATATTGTGCTGAGCAGGGTTATCCCATCCGTTGTAATTCTATTCACCCAGGGGCTATTTTAACGCCTTTATGGGATGCTATGTTAGGAGAGGGTGAAGAAAAAGTGCAAGCGATAAAAGACATTGCTGCTGATATTCCCTTAGGCACTATGGGTGAAGCAATAGATGTTGCCTATGCTGCACTTTATTTAGCTTCTGATGAAGCTAAATATGTGACGGGTATTGAGCTGACGATTGATGGTGGTATTTTGGCGGGAAGTGCTGCTTCACCCAATCGTAAATAGCATTTTAAGATGACATTGTAATAAACATTAAGGTGAAATGGCTTGATGAAAAAAATATTATTTAGCGTATTAACGTTATTACTGTCTTTTGAGGTTCTTGCTTGCTCATGTCAATTTCATGGATTGTTAGCAAAATGGCAACGAGCTGAGCATGTTTTTATTGCTGATGTGACAAAATTAACAACGATAGAGAAAGGTGACACAAAAAATTATCGAGAAGGTAAAGTTCGTGGTGATTTTAATGTTATCTCACGTTTTAAAGGCCAACCGGAACTGATTACACATTTAAGCTCAGCGCATAAGCCAGTGTGCTGTACTTGTTCAACGACATTGAAAAACGATAAGTATGTGGTTTTTACCAACAAAACAGGGGAGTTGTCGCTAAGCAGCTGCAGTATGACGATGTTATTAAACCATGCTTCTTATTATGAAGAAGTGTTGTCTAGGTTAAGTGCAGGCAGTGAAACTCAACAATTTGTCGGCCAATATAACTCGGTAAAAAGAGTACTGACTCTTGATGAAAGCGAAGCCCATGTTGCTGTACACGAGTTTTATTTTGATTTTGAAGTTACTAACAACGATGTTATTTTTGAAGGATATCAATTAAAAGATGGCAGTATTTTTTTTACGCGTGTTAACACCGTAACGCCTATCGCGAATGAGTAAGGTTGTTTAAATAGTTTTGTTTATATTGTTAATATGTTCTTTAGCATCGATTTTAGGTGTGCTAAGTTTAAGTCTATGAAAAATATTGTTTATTATTAGGAATTAATAATGAAAAAGAGGTTATTAGTCTTGGTGAGTTGGTGTGTTTTTTCTGTAAGCACCGCGAAAGAAGCACCAGTAGATTTAAACAAATTTGCACAAATCTATTTTAATAAAATGATTGCTACGCAAGCACCTGATGCGACTACCAAAGAGTTAGAAGCCTATTTGTCTTTACTTAAAGATAATGTCGGGCACTCTCATTTACCTTGGGTGGTTGATGACTCTAGGTTACCTGACGGTAAAGCTGCAATGCGTGAGGGTATGACCTTTTATTTAGGCGCTCATAGCCACTATCAAGCAGAGTTGCTCGACGTGTTTACTTTTAATCAATCTGCTATTGCGATTCGCTATAAAAATAATGTCAAAGGTATTCACCCTAAAAGCAATCAAGCAATTGCTTATAGCCAAGTTATGATGGAAGTATTGGAAATAGAAGATGGAAAAGTTGCTGTTATTCGCAAATATCATGAATAGCGCAGCACTTAATAGTTACTTTTGAAAATATAGATTAAATGAGTCAAGTGTTACCCATTATTCAAGTGAAAGCACATACCAATAAGCATGCGAGATTTCTTGTTGCGCTTGGTATATTGTTATTACTGCTAAATAGTATTATCAGTAGCTATTGGTGGAATGAGTTACGCTTAGTCTTGATGTTCGTCTACTTGGCTTCAATGGTGGTTGTTATTACTGGTATTGCTAAATTATCTGAGCCGAGATTTAGTTTGACCATTACGCCAAATAATATAATTTATCATCATCGATATGGGCAATGGCAGTTACCTTGGTCGCAAATAAAAAGGCTGGGTTTAGTTCGGGAGACTTATGGTCTTTCTCAAGTTGAATTGCCCTATATTGGTATTAAATTAACTGATCTTAATGCAATAGCTAAACAAATATCTCCACGGCTAGCGAATAGGCTTATCCATGAACAAAAGCCGTTAATTGCTTTTGCAATTAAGTGTCAGTTAATGTCGATAGAGCAAGGTGTTATGTCTTTTGAACCATGTAAACTTGCCAATGGGCAAATATTAAAAGGGCCATTAGCGGCCTTTATTCATCACAGTAAAGCACTGGACTCTGCACTTGGCTTTCATTTATTCATACCTCATTCTTCAATGGATAGAGAATTAGATGAGTTCCAACAACTATTAACTCAATGTCGACGCTATGCGAAAAATTATGATGAATACTCTCAAGTTTAACAGAAGTAATATATGACTAAAGTGACCTTAACAGGCTACATTATCGTGCCTAAAAACGAGTTAGAACCGGTTATTTCCGCCCTAGTGTTACATAAAAAATTAACCCTTGAAGAGATAGGGTGTCTGACATTTTCAGTTACTCAAGATAGTAAAAACCAACAAAGGTTTAATGTTTTTGAAGAGTTTATTGATAAGCAGGTTTTTGAAAAGCATCAAGAAAGAGTTAAGCAATCCGAATGGGGAAACGTTACTGTGAATGTGAGTAGACATTATCAAGTGATGCTTTCAGAAAATATTTAAGGATAAAATATGATTGATAAAATAGGGCAGGTAGCTATCGCGGTTAATGACGTACCTAGAGCTGTACATTTTTATTGTGAGGTACTCTCGTTAACCTTTTTATTTGAAGCTTCTCCCAATCTTGCTTTTGTAAAATGTGGCGATATACGCCTTATGTTGACCACACAGCAAGGTGAAGCAAGTGATCATCACACTTCAGTGATTTATTATCAAGTAGACGATATAGAACAAACTACTTTAGATTTGAAAGCAAAAGGGGTTGTTTTTGAACGAGAGCCTCAATGTGCGGCTAAAATGCCCGATCATGATCTATGGTTAGGCTTCCTTCGAGACCCTGATAATAATTTAGTTGGCATCATGGCCGAAGTAACCCCCCAATAAAATAGCGAGATATTCATGGATTATTTAGCCATTAATAAAGACACTTGGAATAAACGTACTAAGATTCATATCGATTCTAAGTTTTATGATGTTGAAAAGTTTTTGGCTGGCGCTTCTTCATTAAACGAAGTTGAATTAACTGAAGTTGGTGATGTAAAAGGTATGCGCTTATTACATTTGCAGTGTCACTTTGGTCAAGACACCTTGTCTTGGGCAAAATTAGGCGCAGACGTCACTGGTGTTGATTTATCGTCTGAAGCAATAAACAAAGCAAAATCATTAGCCGAACAATTAAAGCTATCAGCTAATTTTATCTGCGATGATGTTTTAAATTTTGGGAAAAATAACCAAGAAAAGTATGACATTGTTTTTACCTCGTATGGTGTTTTATGTTGGCTGGCAGATTTGGATACATGGGCTAAAACCGTATCAGATGCATTAGTGAAAGGTGGGCAGTTTAATCTTGTTGAATTTCATCCGTTTAATGATGTACTTTGTGGTTATGCTTACTTTCCGTCGATAGAGCCAGATATTGAAAAAGAAGCGACATATACAGAAAATGCTGGGGATGAAAAATCGACAGTGATCACATGGCCCCATTCTATTAGTGAAGTTATCAATGCATTAATTAAACACGGTATTAGGATACAAAGTTTTAATGAATTTGTTTATAGCCCATATAACTGCTTTGAAGGATTAGAAGAGGTTAAAGGTAAAGGTTTTCAGTTAGTAATAAATGGTCAACAAGTGCCATTGTTATTTTCGATTAAAGGGGTAAAAGCTTAAGGTAAGCTATTTTGGTTATTGTTTACCTTAATGTAATACAATTTAGTATAAGAAAATGGTCACTTCTTTATACGAAGTAGTATAAACCATACGTCCATGCGCTCATGTAAATATGCAAAAGAGTATTTTATGTTAAAAAAAAGTTGTCCACAGCCCATATTTAAACTTATTTAGTGGGCTGATTTTATTATTAACAGCGGGTTGGGAAACTTGGGATAAGCTAGGTGAATTTAGCTTAGCAGCACATCATGGTGTGCTTGTTTTCAGCCTTATTCAATTAGCAAAAGTTATACCTGAACTGCTCCATGGTTTAAGTGAAATTCATGAAGCAACAGAGCCTTGCGGTGAATAATATCGATTACTGTAATGATAATTAATTAAAGGAAGAGAATTATGATATCTATTTCAGGTATTGATCATATAGTGCTGAGAACTAATTGCCTTGAAGATATGCTGAATTTTTATTGTCATGTTTTAGGGTGTGAGGTAGAAAGAACAACAGAAAAAGCTTTAGGTTTAACGCAACTACGAGCTGGTAACGCACTAATTGACCTTGTCGATATACAAGGGGAATTAGGACGCGCTGGCGGTAAAGCACCGACTGCGCTAGATAATAATGTTGATCATTTCTGTTTGCAGTTAAATGACAAATCTATTGATGAGGTCAGCAAATATTTATTACTACAAAATATTGATACTGGCAAATTTCAAGAGCGTTATGGCGCGCAAGGTTTTGGTCAGTCTATTTATATTAACGATCCTCAAGGTAATACGGTGGAGTTAAGAATTCAAGCCACGTAACCCTCTACCTTTTTAGATAAAAGTACAAAAACCTTGCCCATCAATAAGATAGTGGTTAGCTTTAGTATGCTTTTTATGAATACTAAGTGACAATATTTTCTTAATAATTAATAGCCACACCATGTGAAACAGTGATAAAACAGCAGTCATCGAGCCATTACTATCGTTTTACTTTGTAGAGTTTAGGTTTAAATAAATTCTTTGACAGCGTTGTCATATTTTTGTGTGGGTGTTATGTTATCAAAAATTTTCACCACCAAAATAGCGTGATGAGCTATCAAACATAACTCATTACCTCGATTTGATAGTAGAAATTAACTTATCGCAATATAACAACAACGTCTCGAAGTAGTACTTACCACTCGTTATGTAAAACTCAGACAGGTTGAATGAAACTGAAGCTTAAAGAGTTAGAGTAAAAACGTAAATTAAGACTAAAGCCGTATATGAAAAGCTAAATAAACTTTCTAGTATGTTAGTTAACTAAATAAGCTAGCTGTGATTAGCAAAGACAATAATAACTTATTACATCAGGTTAATATCCCGAAGGAAAAGAGAAATGAACGAACTTAAATCTTGTTATCCCGTTTCAGATAAAGCCAAGGCTCACACCCATTTAGATGCTGCCACATATGATGCCATGTATAAGCAATCCATTGAACAACCCGAGGTATTCTGGGGAGAGCAGGCCGAAAAATTTATTGACTGGTATCAACCTTGGGACGAAGTAAGCAAAGTCGATTTGAAAAACTCAGAAATAAACTGGTTTTCAGGCGGCAAGTTAAATGTTAGCTATAACTGTATTGATCGTCATTTAGCGACTAAAGCTAACGACACGGCAATTATTTTTGAAGGTGATGATCCCAGTGATGATCTTAAAGTGACTTATCAAGAGTTGCATGATCATGTGTGTCGTTTTGCTAACCTATTGAAAGAGCGTGGCGTTAAAAAAGGTGATCGCGTTTGTATTTACATGCCTATGATCCCTGAAGTTGGTTATGCCATGTTAGCTTGTGCGCGTATTGGTGCAATTCATTCAGTTGTTTTTGGTGGCTTTTCTACTGAGTCAATTAAAGCACGTATCCTTGATGCCGATTGCCAAGTAGTCATTACCGCCGATGAAAGTCTTCGCGGTGGAAAACGTATTCCGTTAAAGTCAAATGTTGATGCAGCCATTGCTGACTGTGAGAATGTTCATTCCGTTATTGTGGTAGCTCGTACAGGTGGTGATATCGCGTGGAATGAAAAAACAGATATTAACTACGCTGAAGCCGTTGCTAATTTACCTGCGGTTTGTGAGCCAGAAGTAATGGATGCTGAAGATCCATTATTTATCTTATATACCTCGGGCTCAACGGGTACGCCAAAAGGTGTTGTGCATACGTGTGGTGGCTATATTCTTTATGCTGCTATGACCCATAAGTATGTTTTTGACTACAAAGAAGGTGAAGTGTACTGGTGTACCGCTGATGCAGGTTGGATTACTGGGCACTCTTATATTTTTTACGGCCCATTAGCTAATGGTGCTACCACATTAGTCTTTGAAGGCGTACCTACTTACCCTGATGCTGGTCGTTTCTGGCAAGTCTGTGAAAAGCATAGCGTTAATGTTTTTTATACTGCGCCAACAGCAATCCGTGCACTAATGAGTGTTGGTGATGACTTAGTTGAAAAAGCTGATTTATCATCACTACGTTTACTTGGTACCGTGGGTGAGCCAATTAACCCAGAAGCATGGCATTGGTACTATGAAGTGGTTGGTAAAAGTAATTGTCCGATTGTTGATACTTGGTGGCAAACAGAAACAGGGGGTATTTTAATTACGTCACTTCCTGGTGCTGTTGATATGAAACCTGGAGCTGCTGGTAAGCCATTCTTTGGTGTGCAACCTGCTTTATTTGATAAAGATGGGAATACTCTAGAAGGTGAAAACCAAGGTTTATTAGTTATGACGGCGAGTTGGCCAGGGCAATTACGTACCGTTTATGGCGATCATAATCGTTTCTATCAAACGTATTTAAGTCAATATCCAGGTAACTATTTTACCGGAGATGGTGCTAAGCGTGATGAAGATGGCTTTTACTGGATAACTGGTCGTGTTGATGATGTATTAAATGTATCGGGACACCGTTTAGGCACAGCTGAAATTGAAAGCGCCTTAGTACTTCATCCTGCTGTCGCTGAAGCCGCAGTTGTTGGTTACCCACATGAAATTAAAGGTCAAGGCGTATACTGTTACGTTACTTTAATGGGGAATGCTAGCGAGTCTGATGAACTTAATACTGAATTAAAAGAGTTTGTGGCTAAAGAGTTAGGTCGTTTTGCTAAACCTGACTACATTCAGTGGGCACCTGGTTTACCTAAAACGCGTTCAGGTAAAATTATGCGTCGAATTCTTCGTAAAATTGCAGAAAACGACGTTGATAGTTTAGGTGATACCTCAACACTAGCCGATCCAAGTGTGGTAGAGAACTTAATTACTCAACGCATTGTTCATGGCGGATAATTGAGAGTAAACAACGCATAAAAAAAGCGCCGAAAGGCGCTTTTTTGTTATTAACGCGAATGAAATTACATTACGCTAATCGGTAAAATTACCGTAACTTCTAATTAGAAACGACCTGTTACGCCAACAGAGATAGCGTCATCATAATCAAAAGAAACAAACTCAACACGTGCAGAAATAGCTGGCGTGAAGAAATGTTGTGCATTGATACCAAATTTATAATTGTCTTCTGTTGATAAACTTGCGCCGACACTTGATTGAGCAGTCCAGTAGTAATCAGCAGCAACAGTAAAGTCACTATCAGCGTTTAAGTATGACGCTTCAACGTTAATGAATGAATCATTTGATAACGCTCTAATGTATTTAGTATTTAAAGATAAAGAATCAGAGAAATCTTCATCTGAACCTGCAACAGATACCGACCAATTTTTAGCGAAGAAGTAACCTACTTCCGCAGTGAAATTTGTTTCGCTGCTGCTCCAATCATAATCACTGTAAGTAGCATCTAAAGCAAATAAGAAGTTGTTATAGAAGTAGTCACCACCTAGGTTTAAAACATCACCTTTACCATCAACATTGGCATAAGCTAAAGAAACATTGTTGTTTCTGCCCATAAAAGCCGCTTCTGCCCATGCAGTGTTTGCTGTGGTAACTTGATCAAAGTAATAAGTACCTTCAACAGAGATTACATCAACATCGTCGATAGTAAGGTAATCGGCATCAATTTGAGCGTTGTAGTTGTCTGCAAAAGCCGTTGAAGAAAGTAAAGATAAGCTAAGTAATAATGCACTTTTTTTCATTATATAAGTCCTTTATATAGGGTAAGGAAGAATTTCCAATCAAAAGTCATGGCAGTTAACAACAATATTTTTAACAGGTTAATCCGTTAAAAGAATGCGCATCAACTACCGTTCGGCGCGCACTATAAAGATTTTCCCCTTCGCTAGCAAGAGCTAATTTATTGAATATGTAACATAAATTATATTTAGCTAACTTTTTAGCATTTATTACTATACATCAGCAAAAAAGAGTGTAAAAATAACAATACAAATCGCGTAATTAAATCTTTACGATTTTGGATTTTTGGTTTTGGTTAAGCGCTAGCCCTTTAAATACGGCTTAATGTTAGCTAACAATATTTCTGTAAATCTTTTATTTAGCTATCGCAATTTAACTAAGTTATGAGCAACATTATTATTCATAACTATTTATTTGCTTGTTAAACGTTTATTTAGAGGAAAAGCATATGTCAGATGCAACTCATAAAAGTACCCTTAATGATATTCATGTTAATGATGAACATGTACTTATAACACCGCAACAATTAAGAGATGAATTACCTTTAGTTGATGCAGGAAGAGAGTTTGTAAAATCATCGCGCAAAGTGATTGCAAACATTATTCATAAACGTGATCCGCGTTTATTAGTGATCAGCGGTCCTTGCTCTGTGCACGATATAGATGCGGCAAAAGATTATGCCCGTAAATTAAAAGTACTGCATGATAAGTATCAAGATTCTTTATACATTGTTATGCGTGTTTATTTTGAAAAACCACGTACAACAGTTGGTTGGAAAGGTCTAATCAATGACCCTCATATGAATGGTTCATTTGATGTTGAAGCGGGGCTTAGAAAGGCACGTGAGTTACTATTATACCTAACCGATTTAGGCTTACCTTTAGCTACCGAAGCACTTGACCCTATTAGCCCACAATACCTAGCAGAGTTATTTAGTTGGTCGGCCATTGGAGCACGTACCACTGAGTCACAAACGCATAGAGAAATGGCGAGTGGATTATCAATGCCTATTGGTTTTAAAAACGGTACTAATGGTAGTTTAGGTGTGGCAATTAATGCTTTGCAGTCGGCTGCTTCATCGCATCGTTTTATGGGGATAAATACTGAAGGACAAGTGGCATTAATTAAAACATCTGGTAACCCTGATGGTCATGTTATTTTACGTGGTGGGTCACAACCTAACTATGATTCAGTTAACGTTGCAGAATGTGAAGCTGCACTCGCTAAACAAGGCTTAGAACCCGGGATTGTGGTTGATTGCAGCCACGGAAACTCAAATAAAGACTATAGACGTCAACCCTTGGTGGCTGATAATGTTATTAATCAAATTTGTGAAGGTAATAAATCGATTATTGGTATTATGCTAGAAAGTAACCTCGAAGCGGGTAATCAAAGCTCTGATCTAGCAAAAGCTGATATGGCGTATGGTGTGTCAGTAACCGATGCCTGCATTGATTTTTCAACGACAGAGCAATTGCTAGATGATACGGTAAATAAAGTCTCTGACGCATTACAGCAACGTATTAACGGTTAGTTGCGTATTAGGAGCTGAATAAAGTAACAATGAAAGATTTTGACGAAAAATTAACGCTACTGCGTGATGAAATAGATGATATTGATAGCCAATTAGTGGAGTTATTGCGTCGTCGTTTAACTGTTACAGCTAAAGTAGGTGCATTAAAAAGTGAAGTTGGCATGCCAATTTATGCGCCAGAGCGTGAAGCCAAATTGTTCAGCATGCGTCGTAAACAAGCGATGGACGTAGGTTTGTCGCCCGATTTAATTGAAGATGTGTTACGACGCTTAATGCGTGACTCATATGAAAGCCAGGATGCTAGCGGATATCAGTGTATCAATCCAGACTGTAAAAAAGTGGTGATTGTTGGTGGTAAAGGGCAGCTAGGCAGTGTATTTGTCGACTTATTTGAGCGTTCTGGTTATCAAGTTGCAATAATTGAACAAGACGATTGGCCAAATAGTGAAAATATTTTAGCGGGTGCTGGCGTCGTTATTGTTGCGGTACCTATTCAATTAACATCAATGGTTATTCATCACCTAAATAATTTACCACAAGACTGTATTTTAGCTGATATCACCAGTATTAAAGAATCACCGATCTTTGAAATGATGAAAGCTCATTCAGGGCCTGTCATTGGTTTACATCCAATGTTTGGCCCCGATGTTACTGGGCTTATCAAGCAAACTATTATTGCATGTGAAGGGCGTCATCCTGAGAAGTACAATTGGTTGCTTGAACAATTTAAAGTGTGGGGGGCAAAAATATACCCTGTAGAAGCACATGAACATGATCAAGCTATGTCGATGGTGCAGGTGATGCGTCACTTTTCAACAATCGCTTACGGCTATCATTTAATGGCTGAAGGGGCTGATATTGAAAAATTAGTCGACATGAGCTCTCCTATCTATCGGTTAGAGCTGATTATGGTAGGGCGTTTGTTCGCACAAGACCCTGTACTATACGCAGATATTATTTTTTCCAACAAAGATAATATTAATATGATGAAACGTTTTGCCTACCGCTTTTTAGAGCTTCTTGAAGATGTAGAGCAAGATGATAAATCTGCTTTTGTTGATATGTTTGAGCAAGTCTCTGATTGGTTTGGTGATTACGCGGATGTATTCTTGCAAGAAAGCAAGTCAATGTTACTTAAAGCGAATGAACTTAAGAAACATTAACGAGTAATGTACTTTTGAGTAAAGATTTTGTACCAAATAAATGCGACTGTATCAAATATCACTTTATTAAGGTCTATTGCTTGGAGTATTACCTAGCCAGCTTTTAATCAGCACTCATTACGATTTTTATGAAGCACTATTTAGCTTTTGTTGCTGCTTGATTTAATAGGACTTATAAGCGACAGTCCTCGTTAACTTTGTGTACTGTCGCTTTGAATAAATTTAGACAGAGCAAAGCAAGAGTAAAATCAATGTGCCATAGGGAGTGAATTAAATTGACTGATTAAATATGTTAAATGGAATTAGCTGTATTGCTGGCTACTTTTTAGTTAACCCGAGATCTGCATAAGCATTATATATTTTAAAGTCGAGATACTTTTATGCTCGGCTTTTTATCTTTAAATGTATACGCAATCAGTCCAGCCATTAGGT
>NZ_QXIO01000018.1 GCF_003545765.1 Colwellia sp. RSH04
TCGCTTTCGTGTTTGGCTCAAAAATCACGGTTTGGTTAGTCGTGTTGCTGGGTATTTTTTGCTTCTACGGTTGGGCTTCCAAATCTTAAAAGTGCTTGTTTTCGTTGGTAGTTTTCCGCTACCATCAAATAACAAGAGAATTCAAATCGGACACGTAACAGTTGGCCATCGCTTCGCGATTATAGCCAATGTTACTTTGCCGTTTAATATAAACGTTAGATTTTGGCTGCTAATTGGAGATAGGGAATGTCTACGATAGAAATCTCAAACTATTATGACTCGACTGAGAATAGTGCTACTCGAGAAGATTTAATTTTTGCTCTTGATGAAGTAAAAGGAAGCAAGACTGCTATCGATTGTGGCTGTGGGGCTGGATCTGATATAGCTTATTTACGCAGTAAAGATTTTACTGTTTATGCCTTTGATATCGAGAAAGAATCTATTTCTAGATGTAGTGAACGTTTCAAAGATGATGACAATGTCCTTCTATCAACTGATAGTTTTAGTACATTCAATTATCCTGATGCATCACTGGTTGTCGCCGATGCCAGTCTATTCTTCTGTTTTGAAAAGGACTTTGAATCAGTCTGGGAAAAAATAACTAATTCTTTGATAAAAGATGGAATTTTTTGTGGTTCATTTTTAGGCCCTAAAGACACTATGGCTGGGCCTGACTATGATAAAGAAGCCTTTTGGTCAGATACCCTAGTTATGAATGAAGCTAAAATTAGAGAAAAATTAAAAAGCTATGAAATATTAAAGTGGAGTGAGCACGACCTATCGGGGGAAACTTCAGATGGAAAACCACATCATTGGCATATATTTTCCCTAGTAGCGAGAAAAATCTAACAAGCGCCTGCAATCTGACCTCCGGCCACTGTCACCTTTTTTGCGGTGGATCTGCAAAAAAGGCGCCATTGGCCTCCGGCAGTTGAGGCGGGCGTTATAACTCAAATTCAAAACCTTGTACTCACTGATATTTTTAACTATACTTTGTACCAAATAAAGTACAATTAAAGGTATCGTTATGAGTCGACTTCATTTTGATCAAGATATTCAACCGCTTTCAGACTTTAGAGCTGGAGCTGCATCATTTATTCGTCAAGTTAATGAAACTAGAAGGCCTATAGTAATCACTCAAAGAGGTAAAGGCGTTGCAGTTGTCTTAGATGTTGCTGAATATGAATCTATGCAAGAGAAAATAGAGTTACTTGAAGAAGTACAAAAAGCAGAAGCTCAACTTTCTGCAGGATTAGGTGTTTCTAACTCTGATGCTCGAGCGCAAGTTTTAAAGAGTATTAAACCTTGAAGGTAGTTTGGTCTCCATTAGCAATTGAAAAATTAGAAGCAATAGCTAAATTTATAGCTCTTGATAAGTCAACTGCGGCAGAAAATTGGGTTAATGATATTTTCGACCGAGTAGAATTATTAGGCTCTCAACCCGAATCAGGTCGGCAGGTTCCTGAGTTATTAGGCACAAGCTATCGCGAAGTTATATTTGGCAATTATAGGATTATCTATAAAGTTGGGAATGAAATTAAAATACTAACTTTACGTAATTGCCGTCAATTGCTCAGTATGGATGATCTTGAGTTATAACAAGTCAATTCAGCAGGTCAAAAACAGCTGGTTTTTGCTCGTGCCTCGCTAATTTTAACCAGCTATTTTATTGCCTCTGATTGAGGCGTTAGGTTTCAGGGACGAATGCGGAATTACTCTTTAATAATTGCACTTATAATCACGCTTGGGTTAATCGCAGTATTATCCCTTCAAGGTTTTTGGGTATATAGCTATTATGCAAATCCCGAACATTCTCTCAGACATGAAGCTTTAATTTTAGTGGCTTACTTTTCATTTTACTCTTTACCTTTTTCTATGTTAGGTGCTTATCTTGGTAAGCAATTAATTGCAACTTATTCAAAAGTCGGTAAAGTCCAAACGGCACTTTCCATAGTTTGCTAGACAGCACATGAGTTACTTTGAAACTTAATAAACAATTAGCGAACAAAGAGTAGCGTTACTCTCAATTTTAATCGCTGTATTGACCTTTAATCGAAATTACCTTGTTAATTAATTGCTCATTATGAGAGTATTCAACTTTGCAAGGTTAACTAAGTAAAGGTTGGTGGTTAACCTTGGTTTATCCTCTTTAATAGTAAGGTTTTTGAGTGCATAGAGTCTATGTTAGTCTTGGTAGTAATATAAATCGTTTTCAGCATATTGGAGCGGCATTAGATGCGCTTGATGAGCGTTTTTCTCCGTTGACTATTTCCAAAGTTTATGATTGCCAGCCCATCGGTTTTATTGGTGATAATTTTCTAAACTTAGTGGTTGGTTTTGATAGTCAGTTATCTGTTGGTGAAATCATGAATGTATTGCACGAGATAGAAGATAACAATAATCGTCAACGTACAGGTCCTAAATTTGGCGCTAGAACCCTAGACATTGATATTTTACTTTACGATAACCTAGTAGGTGTTATTGATGGTGTAACCTTACCTCGCGGTGAAATTATTGAGAATGCTTTTGTATTATTACCGTTAACCGATATTGCGGGTGATAAAATACATCCTGAACTCAACGTTACCTATAACAGCCTTTGGCAATCGTATAATCAGACAAGTCAGCACTTATCAGAGATAGAGTTTATTTGGCAAAAGAGAAAAATATCTTAAAAAATAGAGATAGATTTACCCAAATATTATATGCCCCAAGTACATTACGTTAAATTAAGTTGTTGGATTCAGAAAAGGTTAATGAAAAGCACTGATCCCTGAGTTGTCTTTCAACGTATATACTTAATTATAAAAATACACTAAGAATAGGTCCAATTTATGAGCCATAACGCCATTATAACCATCACCAATTTACGCTTAAGAACATATATCGGTTTTAATGAAGAAGAAAAAAGTAAACAGCAAGATATTGTTATAAACGCAGAAGTACATTATCCCGTCAATAAAATGTGCTTACGTGATGATGTTGATAATGCTTTGAATTACAAAACCATCTGCAAAGATATAATCAACGTTGTTGAAAACGGGAGATTCTTATTGCTAGAGAAGTTAACCAGTGATGTGTTAGCAGTATGTATTGATCATCCTTGGGTGAGCTTTGCAAAAGTGAGAATTGATAAACCACATGCGTTAAGGTTTGCCGATTCTGTATCGTTAACGTTAAGTTATCAAGCAAATGCTGGAGAAGAATAATGATATCTACTGAAGCAAAGTTAGTACGTGATACGCTAATTGAAAAGGGGCTTGAAACCCCTATGTTGCCTAGTAATACCACGTCAGAAGAGAAATATAGCCGAATAAAAGGCTTACTTACTGAGGTAGTCAGTACCTTAGGTCTTGATCTTAATGATGACAGTTTAGCGGAAACGCCTCACCGTATCGCTAAAATGTATGTTAATGAGATTTTTTCTGGCTTGAGTTATGATAATTTTCCTTCGATTACTGCCATTGAAAACAAAATGGCCGTGGATGAAATGGTTAAAGTTTCAGATATTGATTTAACCTCTACTTGTGAACATCACTTCATTACGATTGATGGCTTAGCGAAAGTGGCTTATATTCCCAATGAAAAAATATTAGGGTTATCGAAAATTAATCGTATTGTACGTTTTTTTGCACAGCGACCTCAGGTACAAGAGCGATTAACTCAGCAAATATTAGTGGCTATTCAAGCACTAACAGAAACTGATAACGTTGCTGTTTCTATCAATGCAACGCATTACTGTGTGAAATCAAGAGGTATTATGGATGCTAACTCAACTACTTCTACAACAGCATTAGGCGGTATTTTTAAAACGAACCCTCAAACACGTGCGGAGTTTTTAATGTGACTAAGGTGGTTTTAATTACTGGGGTCGGCAAGCGATTAGGTAATGAACTTGCTTGTCATATGTTAGCGCAAGGTTATCAGGTTCTTGGTACTTATCGTACATATTATCATTCACTTGAAAATTTAACGGCACAAGGTGCTGATTTAGTGCAAGTAGATTTTTATCAGCAAGCACAGGTTGATAGTTTTATTGAGTACATTTTAAAAGAATACCAAAGCCTTAGAGCCATTATTCATAACGCTTCTGATTGGTTACCAGATAATCATCAGCAACTGTCGCAACAACTTAATGCGGCAGATATTTTAAATAAAATGATGAATATACATGTCAACATACCTTATCAAATTAACTTGGCATGTCAGGGAGTGTTAAATAATGTTGAAGGTAACTTTGCCGACATTATTCATTTAAGTGATTACGTTGCAGAAAAAGGTAGTAAAAAACATATTGCTTATGCGGCAAGTAAAGCAGCAATGAACAGTTTAAGCCAATCTTTTGCCGCCTTACTCGCACCTAAAGTGAAGGTTAACTCTATTTCTCCTGCGCTGATTAAATTTAATGAAGATGATGATGAGGCTTATAAACAAAAAGCGTATGCTAAGGCGCTTATTCCAAGAGAAGCTGGTTTTGCTGAAATTATTAACGCCATAGATTTTATTTTAGCGAGTGAGTTTATGACCGGCCGTAATCTACAAATTGATGGTGGTAGACACTTAAAGTAAATATCGGCTTAAATGAACAAGTCAGTGCTAATTTATTGGGAAGCCTTGTTTTGCTTTGATAAAATAGCGTTTACTTCCTTTTTTAAGAGAGCTATTTATGAGTGAATCGTTACCACCTTGTCCAAGTTGCCAATCTGAATATGTTTATCAGGATCAGTCGTTACTTATTTGTCCTGAATGCAGTTATGAATGGGATCCGTTAGAAATCGATGCAGACAACGATATTGTTGTAAAAGATGCTAACGGTACTTTGCTTAATGATGGCGACAAAGTTACTGTGGTAAAAGATTTAAAAATTAAAGCCAGTTCGCAGGTGATAAAAATAGGTACAAAGGCTGTAATTAGACGGGTTTTAGATAAAAAAGATCACCAACTAGATTGCAAAGTTGATGGTGTTGGCGAAATGATGGTAACAGCTAAGTTTGTTAAAAAAGCCTGAATCAGCATTAATAACATTTAAAAATACTTACTAAACAAAAAGCGTACACCAAAATTGGTATCATCTTCTACTAGTGGGCTATTGCTAATAGCTGAGTCATACCATGTATAGTCTAAAGCAAGTTGTGTGAAACCTTCGAAAAATATTGGCGTAGCAATAGAGAAACCAATAGAGGTATTTATTGCCGAATCGCCTTTAAAGGCATAAGTTAATTCATTGGTTTCTGAGGCTTTTACGCCATAATAATAGTCAACATGGTTACTGTCTAAATAGCTAACTGATAGCCTAGGTTCAAAAAATAGAGGGCCTTGCCTTAATACTTTGCCAATACTGAATTTAGCCTCATAGCCATTTGAATTATTTAACACATCGAACATACTCGATGCCGATACTTTCCAATCTTTACGCTCGTAAGTTAGACCAAAACCAGCATCCATTGAAAACTTTCTTTTGTCCATATTCTTAAAGATATAACTATCTGACTCATCAAACCCTTGAAACCTTGGCGCAGCTTGAATAGTGACCTCTATATCTGAAAACTCTAATGCGTCGTAACTGATGAAAGGGCCTAAAATGCGAAAGTTATCAGTACGATACCCTAAAATAGGCAAAGGGATAACACGATAGTCATAGCCTTTGTAAATCTCTTGGTTAAGACCTATCCCTAGGCCGTATAAAAAACCTTTAGGCTCTATTCTTTCTCTCGCTTCGCCTCTATTTTCTTGTGCGGCTATTGTAATGAACGATGAAGATAAACATAACGCAGTGAAGCATATTGTGGTTAGGAGAGAACGTTTCATTGATATCCTTAAATATTCTATAAAAAGAGGTATACGTAGGTAAGCTTATTAAAGATCAAAAGCGTATGGTGCCGTTGCATTGTTTTATAGCATGTATATTACTTTAACGTTAAATACTTAATAAAACTAATTGCTATATATAAACAGTAATGTGATTTTAATCAAAAAAGAGGAACGTTTTGGCTTTTTAACTGGCTGCAATAAATATGAGATACTTGAGAATAAATGTGATGGTTGTTATCGCAGATTTAAGCAAATAAAGCATGCTTTAAGCGAAAAATATATGAGTTATTCTGTTGGTTTTGATGACAAAAAAGCGTATAAAATTTGTTAGCACTCTAAAATGTTAATTAATTTTAGAAAAAGTGTTTACATCAGAAGTTCTTTTATTATCTATTGCCTAGCGTGTTTTTTAATAAATCACTCAGTGGGTTTTCATAATTCGTCAATGTTTTTTTAATTATCGTTAAGCTTTTGCCAACATAGCACCATATAGTAATGATTAAAAATAAAGCGTTGTAAACCTAAAGCGCTGTACATAATAAACGGCATTATTAAGTGCCTACCAACATAAAATAATTACAATAAGTTAACGTTCCGGGGAGAACAGAATGTCACAAGACGCTACTCATCAGTACACCCTTCAAACGAAAAAAAGAAATAAAATAACTCAAGCTATTATTTCATCATTACTCATTATGCCAGCCTTTGTTGGTGCAGCAGAACAAGCCGAAGCACAAGTAGATGAAGCAGAGATAGAAGTAGTTACGGTGACTTCTCAAAAGCGAACACAGAATATTTTAAAGGTTCCTATTACGGTTGGTAGCGTTTCAGCAGATACCATTGAAGAGACAAGTTCTATTTTATTAAGCGATATTGATAAATTTATACCTGGCTTTAATTATGGTGACGGTAGTATGACTCAATCAGGCGTGAGTATGCGCGGAGTATCAAGTCCAAATATTAGCGTAGGGGGAGACCCTTCTTCAGCGACCTTTTACGATGATGTTTATATGCCTCGAGCTGCGCAAAATGTCATTTTTTCAGATATGGCACGTGTTGAAGTATTAAAAGGTCCTCAAGGCACGTTATTTGGTCGAAATGCAGCGATGGGGGTAGTGAATATGGTACCGAATGCCCCAACATCTGATTTTGAAGGTTTCATTAAAGCAACGCTTGGCACTGATAATCTTCAACGCTACGAGGGAATGGTTAATGCCCCATTAACAAATAATGTTTATTTACGTGGTAACTTTTTAACTAATAATCAAGATGGTTTTGTAAATAATGTAGATGATTCATCTTGGAATGAAGAGTTTAAGTCGTGGGAGCTGGGGGAGCGATCTCATAATGCGGCAAGAGTATCACTTTTATGGGATGTTAGTGCTAAAACTAGTTTTCAATTGGCTTATGATTGGGATGATTTAGGGCAAGCCCCCCCTATGGGTATCGGTATTAGTGAATATGCCTATGAAGGTGGTAAGCAATATATGGGGTCTACCGTTGAAAACGATGTTCGTAACGGAGTGGAATCGCGTGATATGTATGGCGTTACGGGTAAGTTGACCCATGAGTTTAATGATGAATGGTCAATGAAGTACGTATTAAGTTATCGCGATTGGCAAACAATAAACCGTCAAGAAGAAGATGGCACCAGTGATCATACCCGTTATTTTGATACCTCCAATAATGAAGATTCTAATATTCTATATACTGAATTACAGCTTAACTATGTGAGTAACAAAGTGAATGCAGTGGCTGGTTTTTCCTATTCTAAAGAAGATGTTAGTCAAACCACTGAACTGAATTTAACTACTGATACTTATGCGCGTTTAGTGACTGGTGATTTAAACGAGCAAATACATGCTTTAACAGGCGGTATGGTTCCACCAATGGAGCACATGTGGGATGCTAACGAATGGTCTGATACGTTAAATATGTTAGGTTTGGGTGATGCGATAATGTCTGCAATTGGCATGGATGGGGTGCCACTCTCAGCTGATGTTGTTAGCGCTACAGGCAACTTAACTTACGATATAGTGTCTACACAACTACCTGCTATGGCTAATCCAGGCGTACCTCCTGAATACTTACCTTCTTATATTCCTGAATTGTTTGGTCCTGAATATGGCGGTGCTTTTTATCAAGAAACGGTGAATAACACGGGTGATTTTACCAATTGGGGTATTTTTGCTGATGTAGATTATGCCATCACTGATAAGTGGAACGTAATTGCGGGTCTTCGATATTCAAACGATGACAAAACGTTTACATGGCACACGCCAGTGAATAATTTTGCGACAGTACCAGTCAATAGTGTTATTGCAATGCAGGGCGGTGAGCAAATCCCATTAACCAATGTGTTATTTGATGCGGTTAACTATAACGCATCAGATTCTTGGGATAAAATAACTGGTCGTTTAGTGACGAGTTATCAAGTCACCGACGACGATATGTTTTTTGCCTCCTACTCAACAGGTTATAAGTCAGGTGGTTATGATTCTTTAGGTGCAACCGATGATGGCGTGCCTACGGCTTTTGCTCCTGAAGATACCACCAACTTTGAAGTAGGTTACAAAGGTATTTGGGGTAAGCAAGTTGTTGCAAATATTAGTGCATATTACTTAACGTTAGAAAACTTGCAAAAAAGTGTTTCTTCAAAAAGGCCTGATGATCCCGCCGCTATTCCGCTTATTATCAGTATTGATAAAGACATTGCCGGTGCTGAATTTGATTTAAGATGGATGGCAACTGAGAGTATTACCTTTGGTTTCGTTTCTGAAGTGCGTTCAACGGATACCAAAACCCCATCATATTATAACGGGCAAGGTGATTTAATTGCTGCTGAATCTCGTTCAGATGATGCCAGTTTTAATTATACTTTAACCTTTGATTGGATGCCTGATTTTGGCGTTGGTACGACAAACTTACATGTAGATTATGTTTATATTGATAATATAAACGATGAAGAACCTGGTATAGAAGACTATAAATTAGCCGTTCCTGAGTACTTTCTTGACACGAAGAGCCTCAATGCCAGATTATCATGGGCCACTGACAGTGATAAGTTAAAAATTGGTTTATGGGGCAAAAACTTACTTGATGAAAAACATGTTGTTGGTTTTGGTGATTTAACCGCTGATATTTTAGGAACGCCTCTAGTACGAATAAATCGTGGTATTGAAGTTGGTGTTGATGTGAAGTATTCGTTCTAGGTTTTCACTGACTTTAATCTTAGCTCTTTAGTAAACATCAGCTCGAGCTGAGGTTAGTTAGAGTTAACACAGTGATTGCTCTATTTTAAAGAACCAACAAGCCCAAGGTTATGTTGGTTCTTTACTTTTATCAGGTGTAATATCAATTAAAATCATGAATTATTCAGGTTATTGAACAATAAATTAATTCACTTGGTATAACTTGGAATCCGTATAGTTTTATGTTTTTATAGTTCTTTATTTTGACATCCGACACACAATGTATCTTCATGGCTGAATTCTTTTCTCACTTTGCCTTAGCGCAAATAGTAATGTGTGCATTACTACTCTTTCCTCTTAGAAAGCAAAACCCTTCGATAAAATTATTTATTTTACTGATGCTTTGTAGTTGCGGTTATTTACTTAGTTCATTAATTCAGCCTGAATCTTCTACAGTGCTAGCCTGGTTCTTACAGGTTACACTTAATGCGTTGCCGGGTGTGTTTTGGTTGGTTAGTTTGAGTGTATTTGGCGACCATTCTATTTTACAACGTTGGCAATATGTTGTTGCGTCATTAACAATGGTGGTGCCATTAACTACCTCACTCATTGAAATGATTTTTGCTTTCTCGTTACAAGACTATGTTGCCATTTATGGTCTGGTTAAATACGGTATGTTGTTGTTAGAGCTAGTGTTAATTTCGCATGCTTTGATCATATCATTTAAACATTGGCGCGATGATTTGGTACAAGAAAGACGATATATCCGTGGCGGTGTTATCACTATTTCTGCGTTGTACATTATTGCTGTTATTGTACTTGAGCAATTATTACATGTTGAGTGGGCTGGTCTGAATATCGTGATTAACTTTTTACTTGCCGCTTTAGTTACTGCGATTAACTTTTTGTTATTTCAATTAAAAGAATCAAGCTTATTTGAAACAGTTAACGTGAGTATCACTGAAGAAATTAAGTCTGCTGAATCACCAAAGCAATCTAAAGAGCTAATCAAAGTGGTTGAATCAATGGAGCAAGGTAAGCTTTATCAGCAAGACGGTTTAACTATTTCGGGGTTAGCGAAACACCTTGGAATACACGAATACAAATTACGAAACTTAATTAATGGTGAGCTTAATTATCGTAACTTTAATGACTTCCTTAACTACTATCGAATCAAGGAAGTGACTGAGAGTTTATCTTCTGCTGACTTTAACCACCTACCTGTACTGACCTTAGCTTTAGAAAGTGGCTTTAGAAGCCTTAGTTCATTTAATAAAGCGTTTAAAAATACCCATGGTATTACGCCTACAGCATATCGAAAGAGGAATAAATCCGATTTGAGTTAGTCTCTAATGTTATGAATTTTAAGTGTTTATTTTTATTTTTTAGATAATCAATTAGGCTGTTTTAGAATTCGTCAGACTTTTTTTAGAATACGTCAGCTATTTTATTCTTAGCTACTTATAGTGAAGTCATTGTTTATTTAACTGTGCTTTTATATGAGTGTTAATCGTTGCTATCACGTTGTTCCCGACAAAGTTATTTTTTTTGAAACAGTGAAAATTAAAGCAGGCATGTTTTTTTCTATTACGTTACTCAATAAAGTGTTGGGTATTTTGCTGTTTATTTTAGCGCTTGTTTTAGCGTTTAGTTTTTCAGTACAGGCTAACGAGAAGTTAAATGTAAAAATGCCAGCAGTGTATCAGCAATGTGTTTCATGTCATGGTGATGTTGGTCAGGGTAATAACCTGTTAAATGCGCCGGTACTTGCTGGATTGTCCAAAGCATATCTTACTCGTCAATTGGCGAACTTTAAATCAGGGCTACGGGGTAGCCATGCACAAGATACCTTTGGCAACCAAATGCAGCCTTTTGCAAAAGCACTCGATTTAAACAAGGATGTTCCTCTATTGGTCGCCTATTTAGCTGATTTACCAACCGTAGACATTAAGCAAGCGGCTAAGGGTAACTTAAAAAATGGTAGTCGATATTACCAAGGAAAATGTGGTGCTTGTCATGGTGGTGTTGCTCAAGGGAATGAAGCAATGAAAGCGCCTAAATTAGCGCATCAACATACTGAGTATTTACGCAGACAAATGAAAAACTTTACTACGGGTTTACGTGGTAATCATGCAAACGATAAGTATGGTCGTCAAATGGCGATGATGGCTAAAACCACTTCAGGCAAAGAGCTTGAAGATATTCTTTACTTTATAGCAATGCAAAAGTAAGGAGTTAAGATGAAAGTTTTTCGTTTTGCATTGGTATTTATTTTGGCTCTTTTTTTTGTTCATAACGATATTCTTGCACAAGGCGTTGATGCGATGAATGTTGAACAAGAAAGAACAACCTTTGTGCTTTCAGATAGATGCCCTCCAAGCTTTGAGCTGACCGATGACGGGGTTTGTCGTTTATTAACTCAGTATCAGTTTTATAATTCGGTGCAAAATAAAGGTTTAGGTGGAACGCAAACAAACCTTCCACCCCACAGAGATGGTTTTACTCCCGCGCAAATTGATTTAGGTCGCTATTTGTTTTTTGATCCTTTGTTATCTGGTGATGGCACAATTTCATGTGCGAGTTGTCATCAACCTGATAAAGGTTTTAGTGATGATTTAGACAGAAGTATCGGTATAACGGGAGAAAAAGTTGCTCGCTCTGCACCTACATTATGGAATGTTGCTTTTGTTGATAAGTTTTTTTGGGATGTGCGGGCTAAAACGTTAGAAGAGCAAGCTCAAGGCCCTTTATTTGATGCGCTTGAAATGGGGAATACTCCAGAAAATTTGCTATCAACCCTGCAAAATAATAACTATTACGTGGCGATGTTTTCGCAAGCTTTTCCGCAAGCTATTGAACAAGATAATAATATCGCATTATCGCAAGTTTATACTGCGTTAACGGCATTTCAGACATCGTTAATATCATTAAATAGCCGTTACGATCGATATGCTCATGGTTATCATCAAGCACTCACTAAGCGTGAAATTGCCGGGCTTAATGTTTTTCGCTCTTTTGTTGCTCGTTGTGCTGAGTGTCATCAGCCACCACTCTTTACCAATAACCAAATTGCAGTTATCGGCACACCAGAGCCAGAAGGAAGAGCGTTAGATATTGGCGCAGAAAAGACTTATAACGCGCCCAAGTTACGTGGGGCATTTAAAGTACCCACATTAAGAAATATTACAAAGTCAGCACCTTATATGCATTCTGGACGATACGATAATTTACTCGATACGGTCAAATTTTATAACGATGGTCGCGGAAATTCAGTGCCTGAAGGTGAGGAAATGTTACTGCATTGGCATATTTCAGAGCCAAATTTAACTGATGAAGAAATGGAGTTAATCGTTGAGTTCATGGGAACGTTAACTGATGAAAGTTTAACGCCTCAAATTCCTCGTAATGTTCCTTCAGGCTTAGCGGTAGTTGATGAAAAATATCAAAGCCCCTAAAACCTAAAACCTAAAAGAAAAATAAATAAAGTAAAAATACAATAAGAGCATAACGCGGAGAGTTATATGGTTTCTAAAAAAATAGTTGCAGTAGTAATGGTCGTCGGGGCTTTTGCCGCAGGAGCGTATTATGGCGGTAGTCAAAAAGCACCCGTTATTACTAATAGTTCCGCGGGAGCAAGCTATAGTGGCGGTTACGATAAATCAGCAGATAGCGATGCGAAAAAAAGCTCGAAAAAGTCTGCTGTAAAGCAAAGAACTGAAGTGGGTGAAACCCATGTGGTTAATGATGGTGAAACTATTATGGCGGCTGTTCAAGCTGCTAAGCCTGGCGATACGATTCAAGTGATGCCAGGAACCTATCATGAAACCGTTTACGTTGATAAAGATGATATTCGAATAATTGGCGTCATTAAAGAAGGTAAACGTGCAACACTTGATGGAAAAGGCGTGCTTAATGATGCTTTTTTATATTCAGGTAATAACTTTGTTGTAGAAAACTTTTTTATTACTAAATACAAAGGTAATGGGGTTATGGGGCAAGCGGGTAACAATTTTGAGATCCGCAATAATATTATTGAAGATACGGGGGTTTACGGTATTTTCCCACAGTTAGGTAAGAACGGTATTGTCGAATATAACGTGATTTCAGGGATTGAAGATGCTGCTATCTACGTTGGCATGAGTGATAATATTCACGTTGCTTACAATGATGTATTTGCCAATGTTGCCGGTATTGAAATTGAAAACTCTCGCCATGCCATTGTTGAAAACAATAATGTTTACAATAATACTGGCGGTATTTTAGCTTTTATTACGCCAGGCTTACCGATAAAAACGACTTACGACGTTATTATTCGAAATAACTTTATTTATAACAATAATCATAAAAACTTTGGTGCGCCAGGCTCTATGGTTGGAAGTATCCCCGCAGGCACTGGGATACTCATTATGGCTTCTGACGATGTGGTTGTTGAAGATAATATTATAACGGGTAATAAAACAACGGGTATTTTGATTACTGATCATGCCAATGCACCTGGTGTTACGATTGATCCTGAGTCAGATCCAAATCCAGATGGCGTTAAAATCTTAAATAACCTGATGTATAACAATGGTTATGACACCATTGATGAAGTGAAAGCTCTTATGCTGACTGAATTTAAACAAGGTGAACCCGATATTGTACGGGTAGGTGTAACGAATGATAGCTGTATTATCAATCGCCATCGTTATGTTAGTGTTGGGGTAAATGGCTGGGCTGAGTGTGAATTTACTAACACTGATGCTATTGATAGCTATTTGCTGGATGAACCAGTACCACCTCGTGTGATTGATCCGTCTGAACGCGGCAAAGTCGTTTATAACGGTGTTTGTGCAGGTTGTCATACTTATACTGGTCGCATGATTGGTCCGCCGGTGCAAATAATTCAAGCACTTTATATGGACAACCCTCAAGGTGTTGCGGATTTTATTGCTAGCCCAACGAAGAAACGTGACGACTACCCTGAAATGCCACCGCAAAACTATTTAGATGAGAAAACACGTCTGGCTGTTGCTGAGTATATGCTGGCACAAAAGAAATAATGTTCCTAGAAAGTACCTTGTAACTATTCAGGGTGCTTTCGCCTATTTAACCAATAGTCGGATTAATCACTTATTCATTCTTCAAATAATTATGCACGAGCGAAATATGACAACTGAAAACAGCATCATTGAACCGTATACTTCGGTGGCCGAGCTACAAGCCATTTTTGCTAGTCAGCGCTCAGCTTATAATAACAATAAGTATCCAGCCGTTAGTGAGCGAATTACTCAATTACAACACCTTAAAGCAACGGTAATGAGCAATCAAGAAGCACTAATCGCAGCAATTAGTAAAGATTTTGGTCATCGTTGTGCTGATGAAACTCGAATTTCTGAATTACTTACTTTTATAGAATCAGTTGACTCATCCATTAAGCACATTAAACGCTGGACAAAACCATCGGTGCGTAAGGTGGCTATTATCTTTCAACCTGCAAGCAATAAAGTGCTCTACCAACCACTTGGTGTGGTGGGTATTATGGTGCCATGGAATTACCCGTTAATATTGAGTTTAAGTCCACTGGTAACTGCACTCACTGCGGGTAATCGAGTTATGTTAAAGCTTTCTGAATATACACCGCACTTTAACCAGTGTTTGAAAAAGCTATTAAGCGAAGTATTTACCACAGAGCAAGTTGCAGTGACTACGGGAGAGAGCGATGTCTCAACAGCATTCTCTCAATTACCGTTTAATCACTTATTTTTTACCGGCTCCACAGGTGTTGGTAAGTTAGTGATGAAGGCAGCAGCGGCTAACTTAACACCTGTTACTTTAGAGTTAGGTGGAAAATCTCCTGTTATTATTACTGAGAATATTGATATTGATTTAGCTGCAGAGCGTATTTGTTTTGGTAAGTCTCTTAATGCTGGGCAAACCTGTGTTGCTCCTGATTATATTCTTTGTCCAGAACAAAAAAAGCATGAGTTTATTGAGGCATATAAAAATGCCTTTGCTCGCATGTACCCAACCATTAAGGACAACCCTGATTACTCAAGTATTATTAATGAAGGACAATTTCAACGCTTAAAAAAATTGATACAGGAAGCTGAAGCCTCAGGCGCGCTATGTACTTCGATTAACCCTGCAAATGAATGCTTTGAAAATACAAGGAAAATCCCCCCCATCATAATTGAGAATGCAAGTGATGAGTCAGGAGTATTAACACAGGAGTTATTTGGCCCACTACTGCCGATAGTGACCTACAAGACGTTAACACAAGCAATTGACTATATTAATGAGCGTCCAAGACCGCTTGCATTATATTTATTTAGTTTAAATTCGGCTGAACAACAACAAGTCTCTTATCAAACTCATTCTGGCGGTTTATGTATCAATAATACGATTACTCATTTAGCGCAAGGTGACTTACCTTTTGGTGGTATTGGTGATTCAGGTATGGGGCATTATCATGGATTTGAAGGTTTTCAGACTTTCTCTAAAGCGAAAGCGGTACATAAAATAGGTAAGCTAAATGGCGGAAAATTACTTTACCCGCCATACGGAAAGAGTATACACCGACTGTTTTATAAACTGTTCGTTGAGTAAACTGATTGTTAAATACGCTACATGTAGAGTCGCTGAGTTTCAGAAAATAACTCACATCGTAGCGTTATTGCCATTATGCTTTTTTACTTTTTGTACGGCTTTTATATAAAACTAGCGCGATTAAAAGAAATGCTAAGAAAAACAAACCAAAAGTTGAGCTGGCTTGATCATTTTCAACTTCTCCAGGCGTTAAAATATCTCGTCCATTGCCCGTAAGTTTGTAAACTTGGTAAAAACCATCGTTCACTTCAATGGCTTCAAGTGTTACTTTCTTGTTGAGTAACACTTGTGATTTGTTATCTTCACAATAATCACTTCTAAATTTAATTGATAAATTGTAAGTAAAATCTGAGTCTGTCAAACTCAAGGCCGCAGCACCTTTAGGCGGGCAGTGCAATTGATAAATAGTGCCTTCAATAGTTTCTACGTTGCTTAGCTCTTTATATGCTGTGGCGTGCATTGAACTTTTTATACCTAAAAAAGTAAAGAAGGCAGCGAGGACTAATAAAATAATGTTGGTTTGTTTACTCATAATAATTGTTAACTTGGTCTACTCAAAGACAAATAGGATTGCAAAGTGATAGTTGCAAGTTGAACATATCCAGCACTATTTCGTCTTGATATATATCACAAACCTTACTTTTACCTTTCATTTCTGAATTATTTGTCTTTATACATAGTTATTTGCTACACCTATAGGGTGATGCGAAAAGATCTAGCCATGAGTAAATCAACAAGCCCTAGGCTTTTAACTTTATTCTTTTTTAGATTATTATTTACATTGTTATTGATTTTAGGAAACAAAATGCTTCAAAAAGAAGATTGCGGTTTAATCATAGTAGATATTCAAGGGAAGCTCGCCAAAATAGTGCATAAGAGCGATAGCCTAGTTAACAATACTCGAAAACTTATTGAGTGCTGTCAATTATTATCTATGCCTATCATCTGGCTTGAACAAAATCCTAAAGGCTTAGGAGAAACGTTACCTGAGCTTACAGAGTTGCTTAGTCAATCTTCGAAAGTATATGAAAAATTTCATTTTAATGCACTATATGAAGCTGATATTGCTAAAGCGATCCAATATACAGGTAAACAACAATGGTTAGTTGCAGGGATTGAAGCGCATGTTTGCGTTTATCAAACTGTTATGGGCTTAATCGATGCGGGCTATGAGGCAGAAGTGATTATTGATTGTATCGCATCACGAGAGCTATCAAATATCGAAGTCGCCATTACTAAAATGCAGCACAAAGGTGCCAGTATTTCTAGTTTAGAAATGTGTATATTTGAGCTGGTAAAAAGTAATAAAGCTCAGGTGTTTAAGAATATTTTGTCTATAGTTAAGTAGTGGCCTTACTTAGTGAAAATACTTTTATCTAAAACTTTTGTTTTAAAAGGTTAATTCCTTGTTATTATTAGTAATATTTACTTAGATTCTCCAGTGTAATTGAAACACTAAATACATGAAGGTATAAAATATTAGATGTCAGACGTTAAAGCCTTACAACAAAAGATAACCCGAAGAAATAGATTAGCAATTGCGTTAATTGCGATAGTGGTTAGTTTTTCATTTTTAAGTTTGTTTGTCATATCTGAGCACCTTGATAAGGGGGCTAAATTAATAAACATTGCTGGCAGTCAACGAATGTTATCTCAAAAAATAGCATTTATAGCTCATCAATATTACTACAATACTGTAGAGCAAACTAAAGACTTAAACACACAGCAACGTTTACGAAAAACAGCAAACCTCTTTGCTAAAAATCAACAATATCTGGTTAATTTAACCTTAACCGACTCTAAGGAGTTACCTGAAGATATTCATGCCCTTTATTTTGATAGCCCTGTGAACTTGAATGAAAAAACACAAAAATATATTCAAGGAGCAATGAAACTAAGTGAAATTAGAAACACTTTAGAAGCAAGCAATATTATCCATGAACAGTTTAATGTGCATGATGTAAATGAGTTACTTAATGGTTTAGATTTAGTGGTAAGTCATATTGAAAACCATGTTAACAAGCGAGTGTTTTTTGTTCAAATCGTTAAAGCATGTTTATGGTTAGTGGTAATGATACTGTTGATTGTTATTAGTTTTTTCATATTTCGACCTTTGCAACGGGTTATTTATCAATACTCTAACGACCTTTCTTTAGCAAAAAAACAAAGTTCAGAGTTGAATTTAGCGATAAATAAGCATGCGATTGTTTATCGAATCAAAATGGATGACAAAAGTACTATTACCGATGTAAATCAAAAGTTTGTTGATTTTTACCGTTATAAAAAAGAAGAAATTGTAGGGCAAAGTGTATTTAACATTTGTAGTGATAGTTACAGTAACGAGTTTTATCAGAAAGTGTTTAATCAATGCCTTGCTAATGAGTATTGGCACGGTGAATCTATTAATAAGATTAAAGGCGGCAGAGAGTTATGGTTAACAACCACCATAGTGCCATTGATTGGTGAAAAAAATAAAGTTGATTCACTTATCATTATTCAAAATGATATTAGTGATATTAAGCAAACCGAATTTGCCCTTAATCAATTGCATCAAATTACCTCAAATGTTGAAACAAACTTAGAAGAAAAAATAAAAAGTATTTTACTCTTAGGTAAAAATATTTTTAACTTACCGCTAGCGCTAATTAGCGAAATTAATGAACAAGAATATAAGGTACTCTTTTGTCATACACCTAATGGTGAAATTAGTATAGGTGATGTTTTTGAACTTGGTAATACCTATTGTTATCATACGTTAAATGCTGACAAACCTATCGCATACCATCAAGCAGGTTTAAGTGATATTAAAGATCACCCCTGTTATCAAGGATTTGGACTAGAGAGTTATATAGGGGTGCCCATTGTTGTTGAAGGTAAACGTTTTGGTACTTTAAATTTTTCTGGCCCAGAAATATCACCAAAACCTTTTACAGCCCGTGAGTTAGAGTTAATTCAGTTAATTGCTCATTGGATCAGTTCTGAATTAACACGTGATAAACATCAAAGTAAATTACTTGCTCAGCAGTCATTGTTAGAACAAATGAGCCAACAAGCTCGAATTGGTGTATGGGAAATAGACTTTATTAATGATTCTATTTATTGGTCAAATATGACTAAAAAAATTCATGAAGTAGCCAATGACTACCAGCCCCAATTATCTACTTCTATCGACTTCTATAAAGAAGGGAAAAGCAGAGATACCATTCAACACTTAGTTAATCAATGCTTAGAAAAGGGCACACCATTTGAACAAGAATTACAGTTAGTAACAGCCAAAGGTAAAGACATTTGGGTTTCAGCTAGAGGTCGCTCTGAGTTTGTTAATGGACAATGTGCTAGATTGTTTGGCTCTTTTCAAGATATTACCGACAAAGTAACAACTCAACAAAAAATTTCACAGCATAGTCAACGAATGACGCTGGCAGCAGATTCAGCAGGTATCGGTATTTGGGAGTTAAACCTAATCACCCATGCATTAAAGTGGGATGATTGGATGTATAAACTTTATGGCGTTTCATCGGATGATTTTTCTGGTGCTTATGAAGCCTGGGAAAAAGCTTTACATCCTGACGATAAAGATAGAACAGAAGCAGAGCTTCAAAATGCGATTAAAGAAAATAGCCGATTTGATACTCAATATAGAATCGTGTGGCCAAACAAAGAAGTTAGGTATATTAAAGCGGCAGCTATTGTTAGTTATAACAATGAAGGGCTACCATTATCTGTTATAGGTGTGAACTATGATGTTACTGGCATTGTGGAAAATGAAATCGCGTTAACTAAAGCAAAAGAATTAGCAGAAATAGCGGTTACGGCTAAGAATGAGTTTTTTGCCAGCATGAGCCATGAAATAAGAACACCAATGAATGGTGTTATTGGTATGCTAGATTTAGTGAAAGACTCTCCTTTAAGTCAAGAGCAAGCACACCGTATAGGAATTGCACAGCAAAGTGCAAAATCATTACTTTCGTTAATTAATGATATTCTTGATTTTTCTAAAATTGATGCCAATAAACTTGAGCTAGAAAACGTGACTTTTAATTTGCGTTCAATGGTTGGCGCATTAGCTGAGGCTTTTGCTCAACAAGCGCAACAAAAAAATATCGAATTAATTGTTGATTTGGTTGATGTTGATGAATCCTTAATTAAAGGCGACTCTAATAGAATACGACAAATATTAACTAATTTAGTCGCAAACGCCATAAAGTTTACTAAACATGGCGAAGTTGTTATTCGATTACGCCAACAAGATTTTTCAGATGAGCAATGGCGTTTAGATGTTGAGGTAAGTGATACCGGTATTGGTATTTCAAAAACCAAACAATCGCGTTTATTTAAAGCTTTTAGTCAAGTTGATGCCTCAACAACCCGTGAATATGGCGGTACTGGTTTAGGCTTAGCAATAGTTAAAAAACTCTGTTTATGTATGCAGGGCGATGTGACATTAGAGAGTGATGAAGGAAAAGGGAGTACTTTCTCCTGTAATTTAATTGTCGATAAATCGTCTAAATCGTTATTATCTATGCCTGATAAAAGTCTTCACGGTAAGCGAGTGCTTATAGTAGAAAGCAATCACACAGGTGGAGAAGTGATAAACCGACAATTAAACCATTGGCGATTAGCGAGTCAATTAGTGACGACTGGTGAACAGGCTTTGTCTTTGATAAACCAGCAAAGTAAAGAAGAAAGCTTTGATTTAGTGTTAATTAACCAACAAGTGGAAGATGTAAACTATATTGACCTTATTCAAAGTATTAGAGCGAACAAGAATTATGCCACTATAAAAATTGTGCTAATGACCTTAATGGACAATCAAAATGAGTTGGCTAACAGTGATAAAATAGGTTTTGATAACTGCTTCCCTAAACCCGTGACTACCCTCGATTTACAACGTTCACTTAAAACGATATTAGATGAACAATTAACTATAGATACAAAGCCAGAAACGCCACAAAAAGTGAAAAAAACCTCAGGAGAAATGAAGTGCTGGGATGAAAACGTAAAACTATTGTTGGTGGAAGATAACCGTGTCAATCAAATGGTCGCGATGGGGGTTTTGAAGAACGTTGGCATTACTGATTGTGACATTGCTGTTAATGGTAAAGAGGCACTAGAAAAATTAAAGTCTAGCAGCGAAGAACACCCATACACCTTCGTGTTTATGGATTGTCAAATGCCAGAAATGGATGGCTATCAAGCAACAAAAGCAATTCGAGAAGGTGATGCAGGGACAAGGTTTATGAATATTCCAATTGTAGCGATGACTGCAAACGCTATGTTAGGTGATGAACAAAAATGTCTCGATGCGGGCATGAATGATTACTTAGTTAAGCCAATTAATAAAGCTCAGGTACTAGAAACGTTAGATATCTTTTTGAATAAGAGTAAGTAGCAATACTAGGGTGCGTTGAATGTTGTTGATATTTTGTGCAACGTGCTGTTTTTATCAATAATAAAGCGTTATAAGCGCAGCTTGGTTGTTTCAGTGTGTAATAAAAACAGCGTACATATCTCTTAACCTCAACTTGATGGGTTAAGAGATATGTACGCCGTTTGAAATTGTTAGACTTGTGCGAGTGCTTGTTCAATATCAGCAATAATATCGTCGATGTGTTCAATTCCAACTGATATACGTACTAAATCTTCGGAGACTCCCGCAGACTTCAGCTCTTGCGCATTTAACTGTCTGTGAGTTGTCGATGCAGGATGACAGGCTAATGACTTCGCATCACCAATGTTTACTAATCGTAGGATCATATTTAAGCCATCTATGAATTTTCCACCTGCGACAGTACCTCCTTTTATGCCAAAACTTAGAATACCTGAAGATTGTCCTTGTGTTATTTTTTGGCAAACTTGATGATAGGGACTATTTTCTAATGCGGCATAATTTACCCAGTTAACTTTGCTATGGCTTTGAAGGTATTTCGCGACTTTTAGTGCATTATCGCAATGCCTTTCCATGCGAAGGCACAATGTTTCTAACCCTTGCATAATAAGAAAAGCATTATGAGGTGAAATAGCGGCCCCCGTATTCCTTAGGGGGACAACACGACATCGCCCAATATAGGCTGCTGCACCTAGCGCTTCTGTGTAAATAACATCATGGTAGGACGGGTCAGGTTCATTAAGCATCGGGAAGCGTTGTTTATTGGCTACCCAATCGAATTTTCCTGAATCAACGATTATTCCGCCAATGCTGGTACCATGCCCGCCAATATATTTTGTTAGCGAGTGAATGACTATATCTGCGCCATGTTCAATGGGGCGACATAATACAGGGCTTGCAACAGTGTTATCTACAATTAAAGGAACACCATGCTTGTGGGCTATTTCAGCTAATTTAGCTATATCAATCACGTTGCCAGCAGGGTTACCAATAGACTCGCAAAATATTGCTTTAGTATTCTCATCAATCAAGGTGTCAAAGGTTGATAAGTCGTCACCCGAAGCAAACTTCACTTCAACACCTTGTTTTGGCAATGTGTGTGCAAATAGATTATAGGTACCACCGTAAAGTTGGCTGGTGCTGACAATATTATCCCCGACAGAAGTGATTGCTTGAATGGCATACGTGATAGCCGCCATGCCTGATGCTACCGCTAACCCAGCAATACCGCCTTCCATTTCAGAAACTCTTTGTTCTAATACGTCGGTAGTTGGATTCATTATTCTGGTATAAATATTACCAGGAACTTTTAAATCAAATAAGTCCGCACCGTGTTGAGTACTATCAAAGGTATATGACGTCGTTTGATAAATTGGCGTTGTAGCCGCCTTTGTTGTGGCTTCTGATTCATATCCGTGGTGTAAAGCGAGTGAGGCAAGTTTCATCGTATTTCCTTCATTAGAGTAAAGTAGCTGCCTTAACACTATATCAATGTTGATAAAAATAAAACTATTATGCAGCACTTGAGCATTTCTTATGTGAATGATGGGTTTTATTTTGAATATCAACTTTATTAGGGGCTGTTGATCTTTCGGGGTTGTTTTTGCAGCTTTTTGTTGGGTATTTGTACAAGGCAGAGCCTTTGTTATGTGGTTATTCCACATAAAAAGGCGATAACGCCGTAAAAATGACCAACAAACGCTGTCCGAAGGATTCGGCTAAAAGCATTTTACGCTTTGTTGAGTAGTATTTGCTTAGAATGACTAAGCTACACACTACTCGCTGCGAATAAAACGCTTTTAGCTCGTACAAAATTTAATCGCGAAAGATCAACAGACCCTAGGGAGTAGAAACAAATATCTAAATTATTAAGTGCAATATGATCTCTTTGCAGGTATTTTTCGTACTAGGGTTAAATTACCGTTAAAAAGAGAATTTCAATGAAAAATTTAATAACTAAGTTATGTGTAAGTGTCGTTTGTTTTATCAGTGTTACAGTTAATGCCACTGATTTAAAAGTAGGTGATATGGCACCTAATTTTAAACTACAAGCCACCACAGGTGATTACTATCAATTAAGTGATTATAAAGATAAACAAGCCATTGTATTAGCTTGGTATCCTATGGCGAATACTCGAGGTTGTACAATTGAATGTAAATCACTCGTAGAGCAAGGACATTTAATTAGAGAGTTTAACGTAAGTTATTTTATGGCAAGTGTTGATCCACTAGATGATAATCGTGATTTTGCCAAGAAAACTAACGCTGATTTTCCAATGCTAAGTGATCCGAGTAAAGAAGCTGCTAAAGCCTATGATGTTTTAAATACCTTTCGAGTTGCAAGTAGAGTAACTTTCTATATTGATAAATCAGGGCGAATAGTTAAAATTGATGATGATGTTAATCCTGCTACAGCTGCCCAAGATATTGCTAATCATTTAAAAGCGTTAGGCATTGAAAATAGGGATTAGGGCTTTTAATCTTTCGAGTGCACATTCTGCAAGAATGACACAATGTTTAATTAAGGCGTAGCGATTAACGTGTTGATATTCTTGCTTAATCATTTAGTTTGATGGTGTTTATACTTTTTACCTATTTTTGATGATTATAAATTAATGGAAAATATTACCTTATATTATATCTATGACCCTATGTGCAGTTGGTGTTGGGGATATAGGCCTGTCTGGGATGAAATTCAAAAATTACTACCGACAAACATAACGATTGAATATGTTGCTGGAGGCTTAGCACCAGACTCTAAAAAGACGATGCCTAACGAGCAGCAACTCGCTATTCAACAGCATTGGCGAACTATAGAAAAACGACTCGGCACTGAGTTTAACTTTGACTTTTGGCTGCAAAATACTCCTCGTCGTTCAACTTATGATGCGTGTCGAACTGTTATTGCTGCTAGTTATCAAGCACAACACATTCAAATGATAGATGCTATTCAGCGAGCTTATTACTTACGGGCAATGAATCCATCTGATGAAAGTGTGTTGTACAAGGTTGCGAAAGAAGTCGCTGAACAAAGTAACGGGGAGTTTAGTTATGAAAAATTTGTTGAAGATTTTACTTCTGATGAGCTAGAGCGGGAGTTAACAAAACAAATAGAACAAGCAAGAACCTTATCATCTCAAGGCTTTCCGTCACTTGTTCTTAGCGTTAAGAACAAAATGATTCAAATACCTGTTGATTACCTTAATGCTACAGCGACCTGTCAGTTAATTGAAAGGGTCAGCGAAAGTTAAGCTAAATCGAGAACAGGTATCCTTAATGTCTCTCTTTTTAATAATTGTTCAACGAATTTTGGTGATACTTGATAAAACTCGCTGACATACTTTTTGTTACTTAGGTAATCCTTAATTCGAGAAACAACATTGCTTGCTTGTTCGCATTCTAATGAGAAAACAACGGAATAATTGCCAGGTGTAGATTGAGAAAGTGATAAAGCATAATCTTTAGGATCGTTATCTGTTAGCTCAATTCGAATAACGTCAGAAAAAAACGAATGTGTCATTATACAAATATTTTTATTTTCTTCCTCTGAATTCATATTTGCCAACATGGTTATTCCTTTTTTGCTAAGCAAACGACTTAATATATATTTAAAAAAATTAGTATAGCGTAGTTTTGCTAGTGAAGTCATGATTTATGGTTTTATTTGCTGCAAGATTAATTTTAGATATGATTTTTGAGAGCCCCTAGATTAAGGGTTCTTTAGCATAGGTTTTGAGCTATTACTGATTAAGAAAGCCTTTAGAATATTGCTATTATTTGAGTTTAAAAATCATATTTCAGTTTTAACTCGGTATAGGCTTCTGAGCTTTTATATTCTTTTAACGCTGTATTAAATAACTTCTTCACTGCTAAATCTTTAAACGCAAGTTGATAATCAGATTTTGGAAAAACAAAATGATAATTGAATGTATTATCCAAGTTATCAATACCTTGCATTCTGGCGAGGTATTTAAATATATTAATATCAAGTACTATTACGTCAACTCGCTTTTTAACTAATAATTGTGGCTGTGCTGATTGTTCAGCGGTACTTAAATACAAAGGGCTTTTTTTAGAAGCTTGTAAATAAGTATCGCCTAGTAATTTATCTGCATTTTGAAAAGCTGCTATAGAGTATGTATTTAAATCTTCAATATTTTGAATGGATAAATCTCTACTTTTTAGTGATATAGCGACATTTTGATAGCTAATATACGTATCACTTAACATATTTATATCAGTAAAAACCCTTTTATTTGTCGTCATTACCGCGTCAATATACATCGCATCGAGCATTTTTGTTGAATGCTTAAACTGCGTAAAAACAAAAGCCGTATCGATGTTTATTTCATTAAAAATGTTTTGAATCAGTTCAATTTCAAAACCTGTCCTTTCTTGTTGAAAGACATAGGGGGGCTTGTTTAATCCAGCAACAATGGATAGTTGCTCTCTTTTAGCAAAAGCATTATCAGCACTAATGAACAGAACAGTAAATAGTAATATGTTTTTTATCGTTTTTATCATTTTTACTCGTCTTTTTGTCTCATTAATCTACTGATTTATCATGTCAAAAATAAACATAACCGTATGCATTACAGAATGTAAATAAATGGCTTTACGTTAATGTTATTATTTTACTCTAAAGTTTAGCTTATTGTTCATTAATGTCTAAGTATACAATTTTACCGTGTTTATTATTACTTACGGAACAAGGAAAAGCTATTTAGTACATTGATATTACGAACTTTTATTTTAAATTGTTATAGTTAAATACGCATAAATGGCTTAGCAGTAATTATTGTTAAACCATTTTTAGCGCCGTCATGCTGTTATATATAATAGTACGGGTTGTAAAAAAGCCATTGTTTGTATATTGTATTCCGCTATTTGTATTAACTAATAGAGGCTCTACATGAAATTAAAGCTCAGTATGCTATCAGCCGCAGTGTTATTAGGTGCGTGTTCACAAACTAACATCACAACTACATCGTCACTAGTTCAAACAGAAACTGAGATTGTGCAAAAATACCGTTTGAATACAGTTCAGGCGATTCCCGCACCAAAAGACATGAAAGCTGATGTTATTGTCCATGGCCGAGTTTCTACGGTAGAAGAGATTGATGTAGCTTATGTTGGCAAGCAAATACCGTTTACCTTTAGTGATGGCAAAGTTGAAAATACAGCAGGTTTTGAGTGGTATGTGAGTAAACATTTTGCCTTAAAAACAGATTACCCAGCTCAACGAGCCAAATTCTTTTTAGAGCTGTTAGAGTTATCATACCCTTATTATGTTGAATATTTTGGTATGGAGCCGCCAAACATTGACCAACAACGTATTGCTTCAACCTACGCAACCAGTAATGACAGGCTACGTGATGCCATGTTTGATGACGGCTTTAACCGAGGTATTCATCATACAGCTGGCGGTGAAGCGATGTATTATAACTGGGTGGGGTATAGTTTCCCTACTGAGCGACCTCAGCATCAGCGTTATATTTCTATTCATGAAACCATGCACTCTTATCAAATGGCATTGGGCAACTACCCATGGACGCCATCATGGCACGGCGAAGGATTAGGCGATTCAACCGCTAATCATAATTTTGACAGTGCTAAAAAGCAATTAACCGTTTTTGGTCATGATGTACCCATTTTTGACATGATGAGCTGGGGATTACACTCTTACAAAAAATATCAGCAACCGACTATTGTTGAGATTCATAACCGCAAGCGGTTTGATCGTGGCTTAAATGTCTTGTTTGTTCAATTTATGTATAACAACCCTGAATACTCTCAGTATATGAAAATATACCACCAAGAGGTTATGCGATTACAAACAGATAGTCGTGAAAAGTCACTTGAGGTGTTGCAAGCTATTGTTCCTGATTGGGAAGCCCTTGAAGCAAACTTTAAAAAGTGGGTTGCTAATATAGACGAGACGCATGTGGTTGCAAGTCGAGGTCAATGGGAAATGGATGGAAATATGTTTTATAAACGTAAATCTAACTATGACTATGCACCGCAACGTGTTGGTTTCACTATGACACCTTCAGAAACTCCAAGTTATAGGCCTTTTGCAATAGACTTTCCAAGGCCTGATGCAAGCGAACTAGTACTTGATGCTAAACGTGGTATTAAAGAACCTATTTTAGCTTATGTTTTGTCATACCAAAAAGACACGCTGTCAAAGGGCAAGTTAGGTATGGCGCTTGGTGTGAAATTGACCAAAGAAAACAGCGAAGCAATTTCGAAAGATTATCGTAGTTGGAAAGGCGCAAATACTGATTTAGACGAACAAGTGCGTATTGAAGTAAAAGCAGCGAATACATTACAAATCGATAGTCGCAATTTATCAGGCAAGTTGAGTGAATATAAATTACCAACTGATATTGTTGAAAGCTTAGCAACGCAAGATAAACCTGAATTAGGCGTTTCAATGGCAATAAAAGCATCTAGCCTAGAGATAATCGTTAAAACAGCTAATGCACAAGCTTTTAAAGTCAGCGAGGCATTAACTGAACAACAAAAAACTGCATTACTTAATCGACCCTTTGGCTTAATTTCATCAGATAACCAACATGGTATTACCCCGTATATTGATGATGGTCGTGAATTAAACCCTAGAAGTACTGATTACTCAAAAGCAACTGCAGCTAATGCATGGGGCTTTACTGGAGATAAATTAGCTCAACGCTTTGCTAGAGCTAATTGGAAGGCAGGTAAAAATACACCAACACAATGGCGTGAAGCATTCAATCGATTAAACGTTGCTGCCTTAAACACTAATCAGAGTGAGTCTATAGCCGAAGTGGCAGCAGTAAATGCCTTAATGCCTGAGTTAGCTAAACAAGGTGCTAACTTAAACGAGGCGCTGGCAGAGCTTTCAGGTATTCAACTTCAGCTCGATTGGTTAGGACATTCAGCTAATAATATGAAGCAAAATGCGATTATTACTAATCATAGCCAGCAAGATATTTCAGGAACTATTCAGTTCACGGTTAATGATCAGGTAAGTAAGTTATTACCTGTACTAGCGAAGGCGGGAGAAAAAATTAATATAATCGTACCTGAAAAACTTTTGGCTCAAGGCAATACCGTAGTCGCTACCTTCGATTATATTTGGCAGCAACAAGGCATTAAGCAAGTTTTACAGCAAAAAACAAAACAATATCATGGCTACGAATTAGCTGGTATTTCAGGGGATTTTGCTAACGATATCTTTACGATGAAGGCTAAGGTGCATGGTCCTTTCGCTGGTAAAACAGAAGGGGAAATTACCTTTAATTTTTACCATAGCGGTAAAAAGGAAACTATTGAACAAGCGTTTTCTCTAAAGCCTTATGAAGTGCTTGAGCTGAGCCAAAACTTTAAAGTAACAGAGAAAGAAATTGACCATGATGCATGGTTTGAGATCAGTGTTGTTGCAGAAGTTGATGGCGAACCAGTCTTAGTGCGAAAACGTTTACCGTATATACCGCAAAAGTTTAACCGCTAACAACGATAATAAAGCCCAATTTACTTTGGGCTTTTAATTTTTTATTTGATAATTTTATCTTTTAATTGAACTATTAAACAAAGACAAACACATCTTAAGAATTATAGGTTTCTCATGTCTACATGTTATGCGCATATATTTATTTTATTGTGGGATAAAGAACAATAACCTCCATTAATTAACTACAGATAAATGCAATTTATATCTAGTTTTGCTATGGTTTTTAACGACTTTATGAATAATCGCGATAAAAGTCAGTAGATTTTACTCAAACAATTTAATAGGTGAAACATGAAATATAAGGGCAGTTGTCATTGTCAGGCAATTACATTTACCGTTGAGTGTCCTGAAGCCATTGAGGTTGAAGAGTGTAATTGTTCTATTTGCACCAAAGCAGGGTTTCTACATTTAATTGTACCTAAAAGTAAGTTTACGTTACTTAGCGGTGAAAAATTTATCACTACTTATACTTTTAATTCAAATGTTGCTAAACATACCTTTTGTAAAGTGTGTGGCAGTAAACCTTTTTATACGCCTCGCTCTAACCCTGACGGTATTGATGTCAATGTTCGTTGTTTAGATGAAAAGCCACCGAGGATACATGTAACTGCTTTTGATGGGAAAAATTGGGAAAAGAATGCAGGGTCATTAAAACACAAAAGTATCGAGTAGTTTCATTATTTTTTTACGGTTATTTATTCAATAGTGCCTTTAATCTAGCTAGTTGAATATTTTGTACGTTATCTACAATTGGGGTCAATTTATCAAGCCCTCCATCCATATAGCCAGTTACTTGATAATTGAAAATAATATTCGTAGTGCTCTCAGTGAGTGACTCAAACTTCCATGACATACCACCATGTATACCTAGCATTTGAAGTGGCCCTAAACCGCCTATCATTCTAATTTCTTTGTTTGGGTTAACATATGATACCGTCATATGAAGTGCTTGTTTATCGTCATTGATTTCACAAAAGCATTTTCCTACTTCGGGTGTAATCGTTAGGTATTCAGATTGCCCAAACCAAGTGTGATCTGGATGCCACCACTGGCTGACATTAAGAAATTGCTTATAAGCTACTTCTGCACTGACAGGTACTTTAGCTGCAATTTTTATGGAAAAACCATTAGGGTCTGTTGATCTTTCGCGATTAAATTTTGTTCGAGCTTAAAGCGTTTTATTCGCGGCGAGTAGTGTGTAGCTTAGTCATTCTAAGCAAATACTACTCAACAAAGCGTAAAATGCTTTTAGCCGAATCGTTCGGACAGCGTTTGTTGGT
>NZ_QXIO01000019.1 GCF_003545765.1 Colwellia sp. RSH04
TAACATAAAATATACTATTGATATCCAGCGCTATTAGCGCTTGGCCATTTGGAGAAAACTTCAAATCGAAGTAGTGACTATGGTTATCAAAGTTAGTTAGCTTTAAGCGTTTTTCTGTCACAACATCATAAAGCCATATTTGTTCACTGCCTGTAGCTTCACTTATATAAGCTATTGTTTTACCGTTTGGAGAAAATGCTGGTAGCCTGTCACTAACACTAGCATTTGCAATAGTTTTGCTGTTCCCGTTAATTAGATCCACAAGCTTAATATCTTTGTTATGCCTACCTGCAACATATAAATAGTCCTTGCCGTTACTATGTCTGTAGGGTCTTATGATTTGTTCACTGGCAGAAAAAATAATTTCTTTTTCCTTACCTGATAAATCATAGCTAGCCAATTGATAAGATGGGAAACCATCCATAAGGACCATTCTGTCTCCTTGATGAGACCATATTCCGCAGCAAATATAAGCATTTTGCTTGAACAGTAAATTAAGTTTTTCACTATCTAAATCAAGAGAGTAAAACCCTACCCACTGCTTTTCATCAGGCGATGAAATGAGAAGCTTGTTTTTTGTTGGGTGGAGATCAAATTGACTATTTCCTGCAAGATGAACACTCGGCTGATTTAATCGTGTTTTTATTTTGGTTTTAAGATTTAACTCAAATAATTCATAGGGTGTACCAGCCCCTTTATTTTCTGAAAATACAACTGTATTCTTATCATGGGTATACGACATCCCCCCATAACTTCCTTTATTACAAGTATAAATCAATTCTGGCTCTTCTAATTGCAGACCATTGACGGCTCTAGTGTAGTATTGGCAAGTATTGACACTAGTTACCAAGTAAACTATTTCTTTACCGTCTGGGCTCCAACTCGCAGGACCAACATCTGCATCATTACTATGTTGCACATATACTTTCTCATGACTTTTTAAACTTTTGATGACAAGATTAATTTGGTTGTCTGATGTAATCGACATATAGCTAATTCTAGTTCCATCAGGAGAAATCGAAGGTTGAACTTCATTACCGGCATCAGTGGTAAGAACAATTGAACCTGAAATTTTAATGTCTTTATCTATCGTTAGCTCAGAATTAGGTTTTTCTTGAACAAATAGTAACCAAGAACAAAATACAGCAATTAACAGAAAAGTTGTTAGTAACAAAAATTTGTGATTACTTTTTTTAATTATTTCGTTGCTTCGATCAGCATGTATGTCGATCAAAGGTTGTTTTTCTTTATAATCAGCTAAAGGTTGAACGTTAGCGATAAACTTGTAACCTTTTTTTGGAAAAGTAGCGATAAAGTTAGGCTTTCTTGCATCATCTAGAAATACTTTCCTGAGCTTTGTGATAATCCTAGTCACAGCATTATCGGAAACAATGCGCCCTTGCCATACATATTCAATTAGTCGGTCTTTACTAATGATTTCATTCGGATGCCGACAAAAGTAAACTAAAAGCTCTACCATCATAGGTTCTAACTGACTCGAACCATCCTCAGATAGCAAAGTCTGCTTTTCGTCACAAAAAATATAATGATTAATTTGCCAACGCATATAAAATATTTTAACAAAGGTAAGTATCTGAAAATTAACATACATCCTCCATTTAGTCACATAAAATCATAACAAATCACAAGATTGTCATGACTTATTTTCACCATTCCCTTAACTTCTTTTCGCAATCTAAATTTCGCAATCTAAATTTATTGAACTAAAAAGCAGGTAACTATGAATAAAGCGTCTTATCTATTGGCCATTGCAGCTTCTATTTCTCTAACGTCATGTTCTGTGAGCGGTACAAAAAGTGAAGCGACATTAAGGACTGCGAGTGTTTGTTTTTCAACTAACTCAAGTGCAGATATTAAAGCTCAATTTGAAAACGGTATCGTGTCGAAAACGATATTCACTAACAAAGAGGAATCTTTATCTAGCATTGAAGAACGGTTAGAAGATCTTAATATTCCTTCCCTTTCATTAGCTGTAATGAACGATGGTGTTATCGAGTGGTCTGCTATTTATAATTCACCATCAAACAAAGCGCTAATAGATTGTAATACACGTTATCAAGTGGCTTCATTATCAAAGCCTGTCACAGTTATGGCTGCGATCCGTATGCAATCAAATGGATATATCGATCTAAATGAAAATATCGAAAACTATTTAAAGAGCTATAAACTGCCAAAAGGCAAGCAAACGAAGAGTGCGCCTATTACGATTAAAAATACGCTAGATCACTCTTCGGGGATTAATTCTGGAGGTTTTTTAGGGTATGAACAAGGTTCGCCTATACCATCTGATATTGAAATATTAAAAGGTAATAAGCATTCAAATTCAGCACCTTTATCTATTGCTAGTAAACCAGGAGTGCAACTTGCTTATTCAGGAACAGCATATACGTTAGCTCAAGTTGCATTAAAGGATATATTCAAAAAAGATTTTTCCAGCATTATGGATAAATGGATCTTGACGCCGTTGGGGATGGAAAACTCCAGTTATCGTTCTCCTGATATATCTTCTATAAATCAACCAGACTCAAAAATAAAGGCAATTTCAATTGCTAAAGGCCATGACTCTGGTGGTAAAGAAATAGAAGGTGGTTGGAGAGTTCATCCTGAACTAGCTGCCGCTGGAATGTGGAGTAACGCCAATGATATGGCTACTTTTATGCTTGAAATATACAAAGGCTACCAAGGCAAGAGTACTTTGTTTTCTCAATCAGAGATAAAGCAAATGCTTGAAAATGAAAAAGATGGCCACGTTTATGGATTTATTTTAAACCATGAAGGAGATGACATTACTCTCACCCATTTTGGCGGTAATGTGGGTTATCGAGCTGGCATGACTATTAGCTTAACAACGGGAGATGGCTTAGTTTATTTACTTAATTCTGACAATGGTGCAGCGTTAGGAAATCAATTAATGATGACCGCATCAAAACTGTACGATTGGTCCAGCTTTAAACAAATCATCAAAACCAAACGTGAAGCCAAGATAGAGATATTGAAGTCTCTTGCCGGCAACTATTTGTGGAACGAGCAATTGGAGTTATCAATTAGTTATGATGATGAACATCAACAGATTTCACTACATTTCCCCAATGGTGATCAATACAAACTCACTCCTATAAAAGGAGTTGGTAAATCCTTTATACATCAAGACACTGCCACACTTGTCTCTTTTAACTCATGGGATAAAGAGACTGAATTTACTGTATATGGTCAACTAGCTGTAAGAATGAAATAACTCCAACACGCCTCGTTGACAATGAGCGTAAATGACACCCGAAAGCAATTTACTAAAAGGAAAAAAGATGAAAACACTAACTGCGATAATACTAATATTACTGTTACTCACGACAAATGCGACAGCAGAGCCTAGAAAAAAAATATTAATAGTTGCCTCTAATATGATTGATATGGGCGATCCTGAAAAACACGACGCAAGAAATAATTTATGGGAATTCGCTCCGCCGTATCATATTTTTGTTAGTCATGGATTTGATGTCGACTTTGTATCACCTCAAGGTGGAAAAGTGAATTTTATGATGGATCCATTAGGTATTAGTAGTTACACCATCAAGTATGAAGGTTTTCTAGAAAAAACGAACAGTTCATTATCGCCTGCTCAAACTGATCCAAATGACTACTGGGGAGTATTCATCGGTGGTGGTTACGGGGTTATGTTTGACGTTGCAGATAATAAGGAAATACATACGATTATAAGCCGGGTATATGAATCAGGTGGTATTGTCGGTGTCGGCGGTCATGGCTCAGCAGGCATCGTAAACGTAAAATTACCGAACGGTGAATTTTTGGTGAAAGGAAAAAAAGTTGCCGGTTTTCCTAACTCTACCGAAAAATCTAAATCATGGGCAAAGCAAGGGACACTTTTGCCTTTTCTTATTGAAAGTCAGTTAAATAAAAATGGCGCTATCGCTCAGAATAAGAAAACACTAAAAGATAAACATGCAGTGGTAGTAGACCAACGAATAATCTCAACAATGTTATTGCCTCCAGCAGCACTTGTCGCAAAAGAAATGATTTTATTGAAAGAAGCTAAATAAAGCGCGATGACGAAAGTAGCCGATGCTAATTAGCAATGCGCTCGATTTTAGCTTCTTCTAATTAAATACAATAAGGAAAATGTATGGTTAACCCATTTAAAATATTAAACTTTTACAGTATCGTAATTACCAGTTTGATGTTAAACATCGATGCACACGGGCAGGTTGGTGGTAGTGCGGGCTACGACAGTTCTTTACGAGCAATTGAACCTAAAAATATTACCTTTAATGCCGGACTCGCTGGTTCCTCTTCGCCTCAAATAGGTAGGCTTATAGTCGCGAAAAGCCAAGGTGTTTCACTTACTAGTATTTCACCAGACGGTGAATATATCGCCTATGTTTCAACTGTTACGGGCAAACAACAAATCTGGTTGCAGTCTGTATCTGGAGGTCAATCAAAGCAATTAACTTTTGGTAATGGTGTAACCGGTTATTTTTATTGGGCACCTAACGGTCATCAAATCCTTTATTCATCTGACAACAATGGTAATGAACAGGAGTCATACTTTCTCTTAGATGTAGATGCTTTTTCTGAACGTGAAGTTTTGCCTGCCGTCGCAGGTGGTTTTCGTGTGTTTGGCGGCTTTGTTAATCAACACACTATTATTTATGCCAGCACTGAACGCAATAAGCTAGATTTTGACCTTTATACTACTGATCTTTTGTCTGGTTCAACTAATATGGTCTTTGAAGGTCGTATGGGGTTGTCAATTAGATCCGTATCACCTGATGGCAAGTGGGCATTAATGATAGAAAGAGTAGGCGCTGATTCTGATAACCTCTACCTTTTTGATATTAGCAAAAAAAAATTAACCACGCTATCAAAGCCAAAACGTAGGGCTAACCATTCCAGTGGAGGATTTGCATGGACCCGAGACAGTAAAGGGTTTTACTTTTCAACAAACCTCGGTCAGGAATACCGAAACTTAGCTTTTTATGATTTGAAGTTAGGTAAACGCTGGGTTTCAAAAAGTAACAATGAAATGGAAGAAGTTGCCTTGTGTAATAACGACGAATACTTAATTTGGACAAATAATGTAGATGGCTATAGCAATATTCAAATTAAGAGTCTAAATGATAAAGCAGCAGTTTTTGCACCAGAATTCCCCAAAGGAGTCAAACGTTTAGACTGCTCAACTAATGGCGAAAAAATTGTGATTACCACCAATGGCTGGAATGACCCAGGTTCGATTTACAGTTGGAATTTTTCTTCAAAAATAAAACCGGTTTTTAAGGCGAGCCTAGCGGGTGTATCTGAATCATTACTTGTTGCGCCAAAAAGTATTCGCATGAAAGCGCGAGATGGAGTAATACTACAAGGGTTGTTATACCTTCCTCACGACACACTTTCTGCACCGCCTGCTGTTTTCAGCGTTCACGGCGGACCAACCGAACAATCGAGGCCATACTTTGATCCTATGACGCAATACCTAGTTAATCAGGGGATTGCTGTTTTTAAACCTAACGTAAGGGGATCTACTGGCTTCGGTCACACTTACGTTACTCTAGATGACCGTAAAAAACGCCTCCATAGTATTCGCGATCTTATTGATATGCACACTTACCTTGCTAAAGAAGGTTTTATTGATCCAGACAATGTTGCGATTAAGGGAGGAAGCTATGGCGGTTATGCTGTTAATGCTGCGCTCGCAAATTTTCCTGGGTATTTTACCGCAGGTGTTTCACGATTTGGTGTAGCTGACTGGGTGAACGCACTACAAGTGGCATCACCATCATTAAAAGCTGCTGATGTAATAGAATATGGCGACATTAGCGACACCGATTGGCTTGCGTACTATCAGCAATATTCACCTATTCGTCAGGCCGAGAATATAAATGTACCCGTACTCTATTCTCACGGTGTGATGGACCCTAGAGTTGATATTTCCGAAACCGAAATCATGGTGAAAACTCTTCGTAAAAATGGAATAAAAGCCCCGTTTATACGTATGTTAAATGAAGGCCATGGTTGGAGGAAATTAGAAAACCAGATGTTTTATGCACAACAGGAAGCCGCCTTTCTAAAACAAGTATTGCATCTAAATAGCGCGCAATAAATTTAATACCATTTCTATGTAGCTTAATTTTATTAACTAATTTTTTATTTTGGCACTCGGCAATTTTATTGGTTCTAATAGAGGGAATATAAAGTGGATTATATAAGTATAAACAAGAAAGCTTGGGATAAGTGGACAAATATTCATATTGCTTCACAGTTTTATGATGTAGAGGCCTTCAAAGACGGCAATTCGTCACTTAATACAGTAGAGCTTGAGCAAGTAGGTAATGTTCAAGGGAAAAAACTTTTACACCTCCAATGTCATTTCGGACAAGATACCTTGTCATGGGCTAGATTGGGTGCATCTGTTACAGGCGTTGATTTGTCTACAGAAGCAATTAAACAGGCCAATAAACTTAAATCAAGTCTAGGATTGGAAGCCACTTTTGTAGCTAACGATATTTATCAATTTGGTAATGAAAATACAGAGGAATTCGATATTGTATTTACCTCTTATGGTGTTCTTTGTTGGCTTCCAGATCTTAACCTTTGGGCAAAATTAATCGCTAATTCACTTGCTGAAGGTGGTGAGTTTCATCTGATAGAATTCCATACATTTAACGATTTACTAACTGGTTATTCTTATCTTCCAAGTTCCGATCCGGATGTTGAAGATGAGGGAACATACACAGAGAACTGCGATGGAACGAAACTAAAAATGGTAACGTGGCCACATTCATTAAGTGAGGTAGTTAATGCATTAATTTCAGCAGGCTTGAATATAGAAGATTTTAAAGAATACCCATACAGTCGGTAGTGTTTAGAAATCTGTGTCATTTCAGTATTATTAAGAAAACAGGAGTGACACATGACTCAATCTTTCGACTTCAACAAAGCATTAGCTGAACTTCAAGCTGGTAAAGGTCTTACTGGCGAAGACGGTGTTCTAACACCATTAATCAAACAACTCACCGAAGCGGCTCTTAAAGCTGAATTAGAGCAGCATTTAGAATCTGAGACCCAAGTTAACCGTAAAAATGGTTCAACCAAAAAAACAGTTAAGTCATCCATAGGCCAATTCGAACTTGAAACGCCCAGAGACCGTTCAGGTTCGTTTGAACCTCAGCTTGTTAAAAAGAACCAAACCAAGTTAACGCCTGAAATTGATGAGAAAATCCTATCTATGTTTGCTTTAGGTATGAGCTATCGAGATATTCGAGGCCACATACAGGATATGTATGGCGTTGAGGTATCAGAGGCCACCATCACTGCCGTAACAGACCAACTGATACCAGAGCTTAAAGCATGGCAAGCGCGCAGCTTAGACACGCTTTACCCGTTTATCTGGCTTGATGCCATTCATTATAAGATTAAAGAAAATGGGCGCTACGTGAGTAAGGCTATTTATACCGTACTAGGTGTCAATATCGAGGGCCGCAAAGAGTTACTTGGTTTATATATCTCTGAAAGTGAAGGAGCTAACTATTGGTTATCAGTATTAACAGATTTACATAATCGTGGTGTATCCGATATTTTAATTGCCTGTGTTGATGGACTAAAAGGCTTCCCTGAAGCAATAGCAACAATCTATCCTGACGCCGAAGTGCAGGAGTGCGTTATTCATCAAATTCGTAATTCGATGAAGTATGTTGCTTCAAAGCACAAAAAAGAGTTTATGGCTGACTTGAAACCCGTTTATAAGGCTGCCACTAAAGATGCAGCAGAAGCCGCTCTTGCCGAATTAGATGCCAAATGGGGCAAGTTATACCCTATCGTTATCGAGTCTTGGCGTCGTAAGTGGTGCAATCTGTCGGTTTACTTCAAGTATCCAGATTACGTGCGAAAAGCTATTAATACGACAAATGCAATTGAAGCTGTACATCGTCAGTTTAGGCGACTCACTAAGACTAAGGGAGCATTCCCTAATGAAAACAGCTTGATGAAATTATTGTATGCAGGCATATTGAATGCCTCGAAGAAATGGACAATGCCAATCTAGGTTATGAAGACTTAGACAATCGCAAAAGAATGTCTTTAGCCGATTTTAACCGTAGATTTACCCTTACAAGTAACGCGGTGTTTGCAGAAGCATATTTGAATGTTACCGAAAGTGTTAACGTCTCCCTGGGGTTACGAGCTGACCAGTTTGATGGCGATTGCCAGCGCTTGGGAGCTGAAACCGCGGAAGCCCCATGTGAGGAGTTAGAAAGTGTCAGTAATGTCAGCCCTAAAGCAAGTATTCATTATAATATTATTGATAGTATTCAGCTGAGAGCAAATTACTCAGAAGGGTTTGCTTTAGCTAGCAGCTTTGCTAAGTTTGCCTCTGGTGCACAGGATCTTGAAGTCAACGAAATCAAGCAGTATGAAGCGGGCTTATTCTTTCTCCCTTCAGCAAACCTTGAATTTGATGTGTCGCTATATGATATTCAGTCTTCTAATGAAGTTAATGAGGTGACGCAAGGAGAATTTATCAACTTTGGCGAAACTACTCGCAAGGGGTTTGAGGCCAGTGTAAGGTGGAAATTATCCGAACAATTCGAAGTGAAGGGTGTTTTTGGGCAAAGTGACTCAGAGGTTGACAGTAATTTGAATCCCGATTTACTGGGTACGTCAATGGAGTGCCAGAACAAACTGCAACGCTAATGCTTGATTGGTTTCCAAGTGATAGGCTTAGATTTAATACAACGCTCAGGTATATGGGCGAATACTTTATCAATGCGGAAAATAGCAGCTCGGCAGACGATTATACCGTATTAGACTTTCTGTTAACCTATAACCTTATTGTAGGGGAATCTAGTAAAGTGTTTGTTAGGGTTGATAACGTAACTGATGAAGTATATGCCTCTACAGTCAACGGCTTAGGAGCATCTCCAGGTTCACCTCGCGCGTTATACGCAGGGATTCAATTAAGCTTTTAATTGGGCCGCTAAGTTTTTTGAATGATTATTGCCAACCAAGAACGATGGTGTTTTTGGTTGGCGGTTCATTGACAAATTGTTGTGTTAGCAATCTACATGAGGTGAATATCGGCTCTTTTACTTCGTTATAGCCCCTGATTCACCACTAAAATAAAGACCAACGTTTGATTATTTACCAGTTGCTAAATAAAGTGCGGCTGTGATCAAATGACGACATGAACTCTAGCAGTTATACCAATCGCCGAAAAACTTATCAAGTTTAAGTGTTAAAGTACGTGTTGCTAGTTAACCAATAAAGTAGATAAATTCAATGAATACATGAGGAGCCTACATTCTCAGGTGTTCAGAGCAAAAACCATATGCGATAGCTAACGTACCAGCTTTATCTTCGTCAATATACACACCGCATCCGGCCTAGGGTTACTCAAGTTAAGGAACATGTAAAATTAGCCTGTGTTAAATGTTTGCTTTTTATGTATCACACTGTTCTCGCACGGAGCTTTTCTTAGTGCAAGGCAAATTTGTGGGTTAATAACTTATCTATTGCAAATAAATTTAATGCAGTAATAAGGAAAACAACTGTTAGAAAGTAAGTTGTTATCCCGAGATCAGGTTATGTATTATCACTTTGTAATATTTATTAATAAAGGTGCAACCCCCTGTTTTGTAATTGGTTTGTTTTTATTCAGAGAAGCAATAAATATAAATTTTACGTGTACCACTTGAAGTGGTACACGTGTTGTGGTGTACTACTTAAGGTGGTACGCTTTAGGTAAACTTATTTCGGCGTTCAATATGATTAATATAACTGTCGGAGATTCACGACCTATCTTCAAACAGATTGTCGATGAACTTCATATTAAGATTGTTAAAGGTGATTTGCCTCCAGGCACTAAGCTTCCCAGTGTACGTGGTTTAGCGATTCAATTAACGATCAATACCAATACTGTGGCAAAGGCATACAAAGAGCTTACTGCATTAGGTGTGGTCGAAGCTAAAACTGGATTAGGGTTATTCACTAGGTCTCCTGAACGAAGCGCTAGTGAGAAAGAGCAAATGCAACAAGTAAAACAAGCGGTTAGTCACTTTATTGCAGATATTGCGGGAACGAATATCGATCAAGAAACAATTTTAGAGTTGATTGAAAATGAGCTTAATACGCTTTATCGAATCAATGATAAATGATAAATGATAAATCAGGAACAGTCCTATGAATAAATACGTCATTGAAACGGATAAATTGAATAAATATTATGGCGAGAAACATGCGCTCAAAAATCTTTCTATTAAGGTTAAAGCCGGAAAAACAACGGCAATAGTAGGAAGCAATGGTGCCGGTAAGTCGACGTTATTTAAGATTCTTTTGGGTGTTCTTGCACCGTCGGATGGAACCGCAACAGTGTTGGGTATGCCGACAAATTCTTTATCCCCTAAACTACGCGGCGATATAGGGTTTGTAAATGAAGAGCACTCTTTACCGTTTTGGATGCCTGTTGGTAAATTGGTAACAATACACAAAGCGCTATACGTTAATTGGAATGATGCGGTATACAACGATGTTGTTGCTTTTTTTAATGTGGCTAAAACACAACGTATATCTGAACTTTCTAGAGGGGAACGTGCGGGTGTAAATTTAGCAATGGCATTAGCGCAACAGCCTAAATTACTGTTATTAGATGAGCCGACTCTTGGGCTTGATGTTGTCGCCAAACGCGCATTTCTAGAAGCATTAATTAGCATTCAAGATTTAAGTTCGTGCGGCATCGTTTATTGTTCGCATTCGATGGATGAAGTGGAAAGAGTCGCTGATGACTTACTTATTATGGAGAAAGGAGCACTTCGATTTCATTCAACGCCTGATGAGTTTGTTGAACGAGTTAGTGCTTGGATGGTTGATTTTGAAGAAAAAATGCCAAATAAAGAGAATTTTCCAGGCTTGCTGAATATTAACCGTATAGATGACTCCTACCAACTAGTTGTGCTAGATCAAAACGACTCTTACAAAGAACATTTATTGGAACTTGGCGCATCCAATGTTTTTAAGGTCCCAGTAAACCTCGATAAAGCCATTAATAGTATCTTGGCACAAAACCACGCATCAAAAGCGCTATAGGAACAAAAGATGAAACAGATATTTTATTGTGAATGGTTACGGTATAAAAAATTGACCATAGTTTGTGCAGTTATCTATGTTGCATTGCTTTTTGTATTACATGCAAAAAGCCCATTGTACACTATGAGTGAATTAGCGTTTATTTTGCTTATTATTGTGCCAAGTTTGTTTGCTATTACCCTAGGGGTGAATCAGTTTTTGTTGTACAAAAAATCTAGCCATTGGACTTATCTTATCCATAAACCTCTGCCGATGTTTAAAATTTATGCTGGGTTAACTTCAGTGTTTTTGGCTATACTTTTTATGGTCATTTTAGTGCCACTTACTGTTTATATTTTTCTTATTGATATAAACCAACCCATATTAGTAGAACCTCGTCACTTCTTATTAATTCCTTATATTACGCTTACTGCACTGAGTTTCTACTTTGCAGGAGTTTTTGTTACTTTGCATCCCAAAAAACTCGCTTATGTGATTGTGTTGATCCCATTCTATGTGTTGGCTGCTGAAGTAAAAGGTGTTGAACAGTTTGCACCATTAATTTTCGTGACTTTACTTTTGTTTCTCTTATCGTGGTCCACTTTTAAAGAAGATTTGCAGAAAAATTTGCATAAACCGATATCATCACTGTGTAGTAACGTTGTGACCCAATACAGCTTATTTATATTAATGAGCTTAGCGACATTTGAAATCGGTCACATTGGTACTTCATTGAGAACAGTCGATCTATCGCCACAAGATGATGTTAATTATTATTCAAACGCCGTTATTATGGATGATAAGCAACGCATGTTATGGAATATTAATGGAATAGAACAAGATCAGTATGCCAACTTTCAAAACGAATTATCATTATCTACGTTTTCTTATTTTTCACCAATTAACGGTGAAGCTTTACCTAAAATGATAGAAAATCAACCAATTATGGATGATCGTGGTGCTAGCTTCTTTGATAAAACGCATAAAATTCGTTGGCGTTTTTCACATCAATTTATGTTGTTTTCGGGATTTGATCGCAACGAAGATTTTGTTGGTTGGTTAGGTAAAAGGGGGAGGGCTGAGTCGTTAGAATTAGCTGAGAAATTTGATTACGTACCATTTATTAGTCAGGGGTATTTATATCTTCCAAATGCTCTTATGCAATATAACGAATCTGATCAAGTATTTGATGTTAAATTACCAATAACAGAAAACCAACGAGTTGAATATACGCCTTTTGTGGGATCTAATTTTGTCGCTGTACTGCTTACTGATGAAGTTCAGATGTTTATGAAAAACCAGTTTTTTAGTGACGGCGTTGTTTTGAAACCAACAGCAATCATTCCTTTAAATACTCCAATAGATACAATAAAAAATATCACGTTTGCTGAATTGTTTGATGGTCACTTGATATCGATTAATATTGGAACCACCAAATATAATACCTATGATAGAGGTTCAGCAGATATTAAAGACGGTTATTCTGTTACCTATAAAGCTGCGTATGAGGCCGATGTAATTCAAATTGCTTCACGGCCATTTAAGCAAGGCTGGTCAGATTGGATGTTTTATCGAGATTTTGTTATTTCCTTTGTGTATGGTCATGCCAAATTTTACTTTGTTAAAGGATTGAACGTAAAGGTTCCTCAAGCTCAACTTCTCGCCTCCATTGTCATGATGATTCTTGTTGCGTTAATAACGACATTGTTAATGTTGCGCTCAACAAAGTCGATGACTGAAAAAGTTTGTTGGGTTATTGGAAGTACATTGGCTGGAATACCGGGACTAATAACATGTTGGTTTTTTTCTGACTGGCGGCCAGACAAGCCAATTGACAATAATTCAGTAATAACCACCCAATAACACGGCCTAAGGTGCAGTAATTACTGCACCAAAACATAGGAAAACTAACATGAACCACCAAATATTTATTTGGGTGAGGCTTTTGTGTGCCTCATTCACAGTATTATGGCTATTGCCTTATCACGTGGTAGCATTTGAATTATCTACTCAAGCGTTGAATCAAGATGAAGAAAAACAAGCTAAACGGCCATTGTTAGAAGATTTTTATCAACGCCCTAGTAGTCATCAGGTTACTCTCTCACCTGACGGTAAAAAAATCGTCTGGATATATGCTCTAGACAATAAATCACTTCGCCACTTGATGGTTCTTGATTTAAAAACGTATAAAACGATTAAGTTGTTAACCGCTCCAAACATCATCCTTCCTGTTTGGCACCGTTCAAGTGAGTCATTATTTGTTGTTACTGATACCAGTATAGTTGAGCTCTCTTTAAGTGACATTCATAAAAGAACAACAATTATGAAGTTTGACAAGTCGACAAATCAAACGTTTGAAAAGTATGACTCAAGGTTAGACGCTATTTATTACAGTGAAAATGACGAAAAGTCCCATCGGATATTCCGTCTTGGTCGTTTGGAAAAACCTATATTGTTGTTGGAGTCAGTTGAGACAATTCGAAACTTTTATCACTATCCTCAAAAGGGTACCTTATTCTATTCGCTTCATTTTAATGACCGCATTGAAATTTTCGCCAAAGAACAGGGTAAAACTCGAAGTTTACGTACTTGCGATATGATAAAACGGTGCAGTTTAAAAGGTGTCGACATCAAAAGCGGCAAATTATTCATTAACAGTAACGCGCAATCACGTATTGATGCGCTTGCATCTCTGGATGTTGAAACGAAGAAAGAGTACTTGTTACTTGCTGATCCTAAAGGTATCTCTGATAGGGAACATACTCTGATACGAAATGGTAAACACATTTATACGAGTTTTTTTGGGGATTTTAGACAATTTTATAGCCCAATAAGCTCGGTTCAATCAGCATTAAAACAGTTAACATTGTTATTTCCACGCAAGAACTTAAAACTACAGCTTAATGAAGGTATGACGCGATGGTTGGTCGAAGTGACAGGCGGTAATATGCAACTTCCGTCTTATTATTATTACTCTCCTGAAACGAATAACCTGAAAAATATCACTCAATTAGTTGAGCAAAAATCTCCAAAAGTCGCTGAGCATAATTTAATTGAAGCAATGCCACTCACATATAAAGCTAGAGATGGTCTATCAGTTCAAAGCTATGTGTGGCTTCCAAAAAATACAGCGTTGAAATCTGCACCATTAGTTACCTTTGTTCATGGGGGACCTTGGAAACGACTTAAGGGCGAATATGATGTCATCACTCAATTGTTAGTAAGTAATGGCTACATTGTGTTTCAGCCAAACTTTAGAGCATCTAGGGGATTTGGTGTCGACTTTATTCTAGCTGGCGCTAAAACTTTCGGTCAAGGGAAAACTCACAATGACATTATTGATGGCATTGAGACTTTACTTGATAAAGGTATTGGCAACAGAGATAAACTAGGTATCTTCGGTCATTCTTTTGGTGGTTTTTCGGTGTTAGGGGCATTAGCATTTGAGCCAAACTATTTTAAGGCAGGTTTTGCAACAGCGCCACCAGCTCAGATGCCTAGTTTTAACTCAGAGAAAACACGAAAAAAAATGGGGCGCAGCAAACCGAAAAGAGGGTTTGATCGAGTTCATCAAGACAGAGTTTTTTTAATAGACGACAGAGATCAAGCTGAAGTGGACCGACTTTATTCAATATCGCCAGATGCCCATAAAATGGCGATTAAAGCCCCGTTAATTATTGCTGCAGGAGCTAAAGACATTAAAGTGCCGGTATCAGATGTTAAGTCTTTTTCACTAGCACTAAAGCTGGCAAATAAACCTGTCAGCTTATTTATAGATAAACAGGCGAACCATTCATTTCATTGGGAACCTACTTGGTTATCACTGACATATTTAATGGAGCACTTCTTTGCTGAACATTTAGGCGGTCAGGTACATAAATCTAACGAGAAAACGTACCAAAAGTATATATTGGAAATGGAAGCGTTCAGTACAAAAGAGGTCAAACAATATTTTACCCTCAACAAAGGCCTTTAATAAAAATGCTCTTTTAAAGGTTTAGTTGCAAAAGGCCATCAGCTACTTATACATGGTCGAAATTTTGAAAAGCTAGCTCATAAAGAGGAGTTGTTAAACGCTATTGCTGAAAACAACTCATCACCAAAGGTAGCTAGCTTTCAGGCTGACCTATCTATTTTTGATGAAGTGAACCAGCTGATTAATGACATCAATCATAAACACAACACCCTTGATGTGATCATAAATAACGCAGGGGTATTCAAAACCAGCCAGCCAATTGCTCGCAATGGTATGGACGTTCGATATGTCGTGAATACTCTAAGTCCTTATCTATTATCAAAAGGATTAATGCCGCTGTTAGCGGAAGATGGGCGCGTAATTAATTTGTCTTCTGCGGCTCAAGCGCCGATTAATTTAAAGGCACTGGCAGGCGATGTTCAAGTTAACGATGACTTCCAAGCTTATGCCCAAAGTAAATTGGCTATTACCATTTGGTCACAAGAATTAGCGAAAGAGCTTAAATCTAATCAAATAATTATTGCCGTTAACCTAGGCTCATTACTGGTTAGTAAAATGGTAGAAGAAGGTTTTGGCATGGCTGGTAACGATATTTCCATTGGCGCTGACATCCTAGTCCGAGCTGCTCTTTCGGAAAATTCATAGATAATTCAGGTTGTTACTTTGATAACGACGCAAAGCAGTTTGCTCTGCCGCACAGTGATGCTCAAAACGCAGAGGTGTGCTTGCAAGTCATGCAAACTATTGAAGAAGCAACGAGGAGATAAGCACTAATCTGTTTTTTCCTTAAACTCACACAAGTCTTCAATAATACAGCTACCACATTTCGGTTTTCTAGCAACACAGGTATAACGGCTATGAAGGATTAGCCAGTGATGCACATCGACTTTAAACTCCGCAAGTACAACTTTAAGTAACTTCTGTTCAACTTCTACCACGTTTTTACCCATAGCAAACTTAGTGCGATTTGATACGCGGTCAATATGAGTGTCGACGGCTATTGTCGGCCAGCCAAAAGATAATTTAAGTAGATCGCGATTTACTTTAAACATTTTAGCTTTACGCTTTGTGCTCAATTACGGATCGTCCTCTCCCAGTAGGCCAGAAATCACTTTCATCTTATTGCTAACGCTTGACTTGTAGTCATTAGGTTCTCTTAAAAATAGCTTTTCAATATTTTAGTAATGTAATTTCAACGTGTCTTTTTGTCAGCGACACTTGGCACCTGTTAAGTTTGATGTAATGCTTGCCTTGCATTATGTCATGAGATGGTGACATAGTTAGATAGTTGATTAACGATAGCAAGGTAAAGACCGGAGATTAAAATGAGTAATGAATTAGATAAAAAGGAAAAGAAGTTTCTAGTCAAATTTATGTTGCATATAGCGATGTTTTTAGCGGTTTTAGCGATATCAGTAGTAATGAATGAGACCAATAATTTGTCTATATACAGCACTGGATTCCTCGCAATGTCTCCTGTAATTCCTGTGATATTTTTATTGCGGCTGGTGGTAAATCATTATAGGTCATTAGATGAATACATCCAGAGAGTAATGGGTGAAAGTTTGCTTTGGGCTGTAGGTGTTGTTGGTTGTGCGGCAATGGCTTATGGCTTGCTGGCAGAAATGGTTGAGGTGCCAAGCTTTAGCCCCGCCTTTATGTTGCCAGCAATAGCAGTCATCTTTGGTGTAGCGCAGTTTATTAAACTATCGGGCAATACCCATGAAGAATAGGTTACGGGTACTTCGTGCAGAAAAAGGCTGGTCTCAAGCAGATCTTGCTGAAAAGTTAGGAGTGTCGCGTCAAGCAATCAATGCAATTGAAACGGGCAAGCACGCCCCCTCTTTAACTCTTGCTTTTGCCCTTGCGGATATTTTTGGACAACGCATTGAAGAATTGTTTTTGCCCAAAGGGTAAATATTAAACAATATGCCTTCTTTTGGCGAACTGTCGTCGTTATTCTGTGCGAATAATGCATGTCTGCTTTGTCGGAGAACTTGTAGTTAGATAAACCAATGCTAATGTCAGCAATCGTATCAAAGTGCACATTATAGAAGGATATTTTGAACAATAAATTAGGTCCGCAATGTGGCAAAAGTAGAATTTACAAATGCACTAATATTGACGCTTGGTCTTTCTTGCTCATTTTACTCACCACCAAGTT
>NZ_QXIO01000002.1 GCF_003545765.1 Colwellia sp. RSH04
CGGTGTTTCACCTGCTAAATTTGAGGAAGCGTATTTTTCTGAGTTAGAAACTGTCTAGTGAAATCTGGGAAGTCCATGGTTTGGTATTTTCCTTACCAACAAAAATGTACTTAACGTTTTTATTGGTAAAACGAGAATCTGAAAACCCCAAAAAAGATTCCGATTAGGCGATATTTAATAATAATATTTGTTTTTTATAACTTTATTTACCATTCAAGCTAAAAAATGCCTCAATAGGCATGATTACCCCTACCTAAAAGCCTATTTTCGTGTAAAATCAAGCTCATTTTTTATTATTAAAATTAGTCTATTTAAAGTGTCTGGCATTTAAGACGCTTAGCCCTGTTTTAGAGGAAACCATGAATTTAGACACCACAACTTTAGATGAGATTGTCTCACAAGCTGAATTAGCGATAAGTGAAGCATCAGATCCCGCAGCCCTTGATCAGGTTCGCGTTAACTTTTTAGGTAAAAAAGGTTTGTTTACCGAGCAAATGAAAGGCTTGGGCAAACTACCTAAAGAAGAAAAGCCTAAAATGGGTCAAGTAATCAACATTGCCAAACAAAAAGTACAAAAATTACTGAATGAACGTGGTGAGTTGTTAAGAAACGAAGAGATAAAGCAAAAGTTAGCAGCTGAGTCTATTGACGTTACCTTACCTGGCCGCGGTACCCAAATAGGTGGGTTACATCCAGTTAGTCGCACGATTGAAAGAATTGAAAGTTTTTTTGGCGATTTAGGCTTTTCGGTTAAAGCGGGACCTGAAGTTGAAGATGATTATCATAACTTTGATGCGCTAAATATTCCTGAACATCACCCGGCAAGACAGGATCATGATACGTTTTATTTCAACCCTAAGCTTGTGCTACGTACACAAACGTCAGGTGTTCAAATTCGTACTATGGAAGTTGAAAAGCCACCACTTAGAATTATCTCGCCAGGTAAAGTGTATCGTAATGATTATGATCAAACACATACCCCAATGTTCCATCAGGTTGAAGGGTTAATGGTTGATAAAGATGTAAGTTTTACACATTTAAAAGGTGTGTTGCATGATTTCTTACATCACTTTTTTGAAGAAGAAGTTGAAATTCGTTTTAGGCCTTCATATTTCCCATTCACTGAACCGTCAGCTGAAGTAGATATTATGGGTAAAAATGGTAAATGGTTAGAAGTACTCGGTTGTGGCATGGTACATCCTAATGTATTACGAAGCGTAGGTATTGATCCAGAAGTGTACACAGGTTTTGCTTTTGGTATGGGCGTAGAGCGTCTAACAATGCTGCGATATGGCGTAAATGATTTACGTGCATTCTTTGAAAACGATCTTCGCTTCTTAAAACAGTTCAAGTAGGAAAGCCAATAATGAAATTTAGTGAATCTTGGTTACGTGAGTGGGTAAACCCTGCAATTTCTTCAGATGACTTAGCTCATCAAATTACTATGGCAGGACTTGAGGTCGACGGTGTTGACCCTGTTGCTGGCCAGTTTAACAATGTTATTGTTGGTGAAGTCGTTGAGTGCGGCCAACATCCTGATGCCGATAAGTTACAAGTTACCAAAATAAGCCTTGGTGATTATAGTTCAGATACTGTTGCTCAAGGTGAATTAGTTGATATCGTTTGTGGTGCTAAGAATTGTCGTTTGGGTTTAAAAGTGGCTGTTGCAACCGTAGGTGCTGTTTTACCTGGCGATTTTAAAATTAAAAAAGCTAAGCTAAGAGGCGTTCCTTCTCATGGTATGCTGTGCAGTGAGTCTGAATTAGGGCTTGCAGAAAGCAGTGATGGTATTTTAGAACTACCACAAGATGCACCTATTGGTACTTGTGTTAGAGAATATTTAGATTTAAACGATGTTACTATTGATGTTGATTTAACGGCAAACCGCGGTGATTGTTTAGGTATTAAAGGCTTAGCAAGAGAAGTTGGTGTACTTAACTCAATGTCTTTTAATCATCCAGCTATCAATACAATCACACCAAGTATTGATGATACTCGTGATATTAATATTGCAGCCACTGAAGCTTGCCCTCGTTATTTAGGTCGAGTAATCAAAGGCATCAATGCAAATGCTCAAACACCATTATGGATGGTTGAAAAGCTACGTCGTTGTGGTACCCGTTCAATAGACCCTGTTGTTGATGTAACCAATTATGTGTTACTCGAACTAGGCCACCCTATGCATGCTTTTGATTTAGCTAAAATTGAAGGTAATGTGAATGTACGTTTTGCTCAAAAAGATGAGAAGTTAGTCTTACTTGACGAGAATGAAGTAACCCTTAATGAAGAAACATTAGTCATTGCGGATGATAACAAAGCACTGGCTATTGCGGGTATTTTTGGCGGTTTACATTCAGGTGTTACTACACAATCTACAGATATCTTTTTAGAGAGTGCATTTTTCGCACCGTTAGCTATTTTAGGTAAAGCACGTCAATATGGTTTGCACACAGATGCATCTCACCGTTATGAACGAGGTATTGATCCAGAGCTTCAACGAGAAGCAATGGAGCGTGCTACCGAATTATTACTTGATATCGTTGGTGGTTCTGCTGGTCCAATAGTTGAAACAAACTCCGAGCAAGATTTACCTCAATCAAAATCAGTTGAACTTCGTCGCATAAAATTAGACGGTCGTATAGGTCATCATATTGAAGATGATAAAGTTGATGATATTCTGACACGATTAGGTTTTGAAGTGACGGCTAGTGGCGCTGACAATGACAAAGTATGGAGCGTAATTGTTCCTGCTTATCGATTTGACATTAGTATTGAAGTTGATTTAATCGAAGAAGTTGCACGTATTTTTGGCTATAACAACATTCCAAATATTTCACCTTCAGCTGCGCTTAAAATGCGAGAGCAAAAAGAAGCGATACTTTCAGTTAGTAAGTTAAAGCAAGTGTTGGTGAATCGCGATTATCAAGAAGCGATTACCTACAGTTTTGTTGACCCTAAAACTCAATCGTTATTGCACCCTGAACAAGAGGTGATGACGTTACCGCATCCTATTTCATCGGAAATGTCAGTGATGAGATTGAGTTTATGGACAGGATTATTACAGTCTGTCGCTTACAACCAAAACCGTCAACAAGGCAGGGTACGTCTTTTTGAAACAGGATTGAGATTTGTTCCTGATGAATCGGCTGAAAACGGTGTTCGTCAAGAAAACATGATTGCTGGTGTTATCAGTGGTCAACGTGTTGATGAACACTGGAGCATGGAAAAAGCGGCGACTGATTTTTATGATATGAAGGGTGATGTTGAAGCCTTACTTTCATTAACGGCTAATGCCGATGCTTATGAGTTTTCTAAAGCTGAAATCGATGCTTTACACCCTGGGCAAACAGCAAAAATAACTCGTGCAGGTAATGTTGTAGGATATGTAGGAAGCTTACATCCTGAATTAGAAAGGAAATTAGGCCTTAATGGACGCACATTAGTTTTTGAATTATTACTCTCTGAAGTATTAACTCAAAATATACCTGAAGCGCGCGAAATTTCTCGCTTCCCAGCAAATAGACGTGACTTAGCTGTAGTGGTTAAAGAAGAAGTTGCTGCAAAAAAGGTGTTACAACTTATTGAAAAGGTTGGCGGAAATTATTTAATTGATCTAAACTTGTTTGATGTGTACCAAGGTAATGGCGTTGAAGAAGGTTATAAGAGCCTTGCTATTGCACTGATACTGCAAGATACAAGTAAAACACTTGAAGAAAAAGACATCTCAGATGTTATTGATCGAGTTGTTGATACATTGAAATTAGAGTTAAATGCATCACTGAGGGATTAAGCAATGGCGCTTACCAAAGCAGAAGTAGCAGAACATTTATTTGAAAAAGTTGGGCTGAGCAAGCGCGACGCAAAAGAAATGGTCGAAATATTTTTTGAAGAAATCCGTGAAACTTTAGAAAGTGGCGAACAAGTAAAGCTTTCTGGTTTTGGTAATTTCGACCTGCGTCAAAAAAGCGAACGTCCAGGTCGTAACCCTAAAACAGGTGAAGATATTCCAATTTCTGCACGTAAGGTCGTTACCTTTAGACCAGGCCAGAAGTTGAAAAGCCGAGTTGAAGACGGAAATAGCTAAATATTAATAAGGAGCACTTTCTCTGTGTTCTCCTTATTAAATACTTATCTATAGCCAATGTTCAAAAAAAGTAAAACACCCTTCATTGTGTTATTACATTTATTTTGCTTGATTAAATTTTAAAAAAACTGCGACATTGTTGCAGCTTTTTTGCTTTAGTGTTGCCAAATTTGCATTATTTGTACTCAGCACTGTGCCGCAAAACTCGCATTCGCGATTTACTCATTCAAAGATATGTTCTTATTAACTAGATCACTAGGGTTACTGTTCGAAAGTGATTTTATATACCTCAATAGCTCCTTAGCTTGAGTTTGTGAAAAATGAACCCGACTTCTTAAGACGTTATCGAAACCGCTCTGATTAAGCTGTAATAATAATTCATTATCGGGTATTACCGTTTGATTGTTTATAATCCAATGATAACGATACAATAACTGACATGCAGTAGGGTATTCCTTATGCTTTATTGCATTTAAAAATGCTGACGCAAGTTGACGTTGCTCTTGTTTAGTGAAGTCTTTATAAAAATCCAATAACCAAATGCGGTGTCGCATTAACAGTGAATAGCCAAAGAATAATATGGTTATTGATAGGACTATAAGTATTATAATTTTTACGTTTATTAAGTAAAACCATGCCTTGTCTGTACTGTTCTGTATTCGTTTTCCTGAAACTTGCCATTGTTGCGCTGGTATTGATATTTTCTCAAGTTGCTGTGTTTGCGTATTCCACCAATACAAGTATTGTTCTGGTATTTGATAAGTACCTGATGATTCGAAAATATAGGTGTTAGATTCAATGCGCGTACCTAATAAAGTACCTCGATTACTTTTATCAAAAACTTGTGGTGGTTTTTGATAAATACTGACGCCTTCAATTGAGGGGATAATGAAAGGTGGAATCATCATCGCAGGAGTATCTTTAGCGGTTATCGTAATAATTTGATTAACCGCGTCTCCTAAAGAGTAATTGGTATCATTGTCAAAACTGCCTTCTATAGTGACTTTTACATCAGGAGAAACAATAAAATGTTCAATACTTTTTAACACTTGTGGTAATGCGACAGTCAATCGTTGCGGTTTTGTATAACCTGTACCTTCAATAATACCATTGTGCTCAGAATTTACTGAAACGAATACTTCAATAGGTGGAATCTGATATTCACCTTGTTGTGTTGGATAGAAAGTAATTTCGCGAGTTTGAGTACTCCACGTCTCTCCATCTATACGTTTACTGCCATTGATTGCTAATTCGCTACTAGATAAAGTCACGGCATTAGCAATTTTGAACGGCTTTAATCGTGTGCCCGCAGAAAACCAACGATTTGTTGCAATCTCAATAGACAAAGTAACAGGTTGGCCAACAATAGGATTATTTGCTGATTTCATTGTTGTCGTGATAGTTAGTTGTTTATCTTGGATTAAAGTCTCTAAAGGGCTGGCATAACTCAACTTAATGTTCAGAAGTAAAGCTAAAAAAATAACTTTCATAACGTATAAGAACGATAAGGGCAAAATATTAACGTTACTCATCAGTGTCGTCCTTATTAGTGTTAATCGTTTCCTTTTGCTTGCTTGATGTCAGTTGTAAGTAAAATTTATGAGAGAGAAAACGCTCAGGGTTTTTCTGTACTTGCCTTAACCACATATCATTTAAATTATCATCAAGGAGTAACTGCTCTGAGGTGAGTTGTTCAAGTTCTTGTTGTGGACCATCTTTTCGCTCTGCGCCATCGGCAGTTTGAGGTTCATCACCAAGCTCTTTTGAAGATTCACCTTGTTCAGCTTTTTGGCTAGCCGATAAGAGGTTAATTTCATCAATAATCGCTTGGACTCTAACTAAGTTGGTTTGAGCAGCAAGGTAATTAGGAAACTTTTGCACAGTATATTGGTACAAATTACGCGCTTTAATATATTCTCGTCCGTGAGCTAATGCGTTAGCTTGAGCAAGCAAATCCTCTTTATGGCTAAACTGACTATATAATGTTGCAGACGTTTTAAACTCTTGCGCACCATAAGCACTAAACGCCTGCCAACGAGCATCGATGAAGGTTTTACTTGCCTCACTGTATTTGCCTTGATAAAAAAGCCATTGCCCTAGTTGATCTTTAGTCAGCCATAGGTTAATAAATACTTGTGGTTTTAGCAGAGCGAAACAGAGCAAACAGGCACTTACAATACTGAGCAATAATATTTTATGTTTGCTTGTCAAACGAGTGACATATGTGATGAGTTTAGCGGTATTTGCTAAAGATAAGTTGCTTACCATTGTAAAGTCCACCCCTTTCTAAACCAAAAAAGAAAGATGAAACTTATTAAAAAGACTAGGGGGTAACCTGCATCATGCCAAGGCCGACTTTTGTCATCAACGATAACAAGGTTATTTTCTATATAACGGTTAACTTGTTTTACATCCTGTTGGTCGTGAGTCATTGTTACTAGTCTGCCGTCTCCTGCACGAGCTAAGGCTTGAAGTTGTGGTAACTGCATTGCAATTAGGGTGTTATCAGGCTCTGTAGTTAAACGCTCTTCAGTTTGACCTATAGCCCATACAATTAATTGATGCTGCTGTTTGTTGAAAAACTTTGTAAACTGTTGATTAGTTTCTTGAGTTGCACCGTCACCAATCATAAGTAGTGTGCCGGGGACTTGGCTTGACGCAAGTAGGCTGTCTGCGAGGGGCAGTACTGTTTGTGGTATTTTACCTTTAATTGGCATTAAGTTGGGTGTGAGAACATCAAGGAAATGTCTAATCATTTCTCTGTCGTTAGTGATCGGCATAACCGTATGAGCACTACCAGCATAGGCAATGAGCGCTGTTTTTGTGTCGCCTCTCAGTTCCAGTAATTGCAATATTTTTTGTTTAGCTCTAAGCAGCCGACTAGGTTGGATATCATTTTGTTCCATCGTTTCAGAGACATCTAATGCAATGATCAATGGTGCATTGTTCTCACTAAAAGGCGATGGCTGCTGTTGCCAAGTAGGTCCCATTAAAACTAAACATAAAGGAACTGATATCGCCAAAGAGAGCTTTTGTGGTGATAACCAATGAGTGTTGTTTCCTTCAACAGTTAGTTTTTTCAAAATATTAGCAGACATGACTTTTCGCCAAACCGCTAACGTATCATCACGTTGAGCAAATAACTTTAAGATCACAATAAAAGCGATGAATGCTAAAAACCAATAAGGCCTGAGAAAGTGAAAGTGTTGTAAGCTAGTTAAGTCCATCGCTATTTCGCCTTACTTTTGGGTGGTGCACTGTTTACTTTTTTGTTTGTAAAGTAATAACGTATACTGACGAGAGACAGCGAAATTAAATAAATTGAGGCAAAGATAATTATCGGATAATGATGAATGCTAGTGCGGGGTCTAAACGATAATGAATCAAAGAGTTGAGGCTCCATTTCATTTATTTCTTCATAGACTTTATTTAGCTCTTCTCGGTTAAGGGCTTGAAAGCTTTTTCCACCAGTTATATCACTCATTCTTTGTAATACTTGTAGATCAACTTTTTCTTCACCCACTGCTGATGGGTCACCAATAGCGATAGTGTAAATTTTAATATTGTAACGAGCTGCCACTTTAGCCGCTTCAACAGGAGGAACCTTTGAGCCTGTATCATTGCCATCAGTAAGCGCAATCAGTACGCGATTTTCAGTCTCAGAACTTTCAAAGACACTAATTGCTAAACCAATTGCATCGCCAAAGGCAGTACTTTGACCAGCCATGCCAATTTCACTTTCATTAAGCAAAGTTAACCAAGTGTCTATGTCGGCAGTGAAAGGTGCTTGTAAATAAGGGGCATCACCAAATAAAATTAAGCCAAGTCGATCATGTTCTCGGTGTTTAGCAAAGTTCGCTAAAACTTGTTTTACAGCAGTTAACCTATCAACGGTTTGTTTGTTTATTAAGGTAAAATCTTCAACAGACATCGAACCAGATAAATCAACAGCGACCATCAGATCTCGAGCTGATTTTTGCTGTTCAATCGCGGGTCCAATAATTTCTGGTTTTGCCATAGCAGTCACTAGACATACCCAAGCGAACACAATAAATAACCGCTGTATATTATTTCTATTTAATAAGACGGCACCACTTTGTGGTTTTTCGCCAGTAACATCGACTAACCGAGCGAAGTAGGGGACTTTAACTGATGGCTTTCGTTCTTTGTAAGCGGGTGCAAGCCACACAATGAGTAAAGGTAATGGCAACAGAATAAAAAATACAGGTGAGGAGAATTCAATCATTTTGCCCCCTGTGGTGTTTTATCCAGGTTGAAACGTGTTGAAGTAGTATTTGCTTTTCTTGTGATGATAAGTTGAACTCTGGCGCAAATGCGAGCTGATGCAATACCATTGAACAACTCGCAGTGAAGTCTGTTTCTTTGCACTGGCTATCTAACCAAGAATCCCAATCACTTCCAGTAAGAGAAGTGATTTTTGTACGATCATAGGCGGTGATTGCTGTTTTGCGCAGTAATACGGGTAGTTGTCGATAATACCACTCTTCATCTGACTGATATTGCTTTAGCCATGCGAGTGCGTTACGACGATAGGCATTACGTTTGTATTTTTTGTATTCAGCAATCACTTTGAAACATAAATAGAAAAAGAGTATGACAAAGGTAATTTTCCAGCCGATGGTTTGGGGCAACCAACTGATTGCCTCAGGGGGGGGGGGTTCTACTATTTTTTCTAATAAATAGTTTCCCCAAGGTTTATCAAACGCTATTGTTTGTTGAGTGTTATCTACTGACATTTAACCGCCCCCAAACGCTTTACGTACTTGCTTATCAACAGGTGTTAAAGTATCGATAGACAATAGCGGAATACGGTATTTTTTAGCAGTATCTGTATAGGTTTTAAGTTGCTGTGCTATTTCTGCTTGGTATTTTTGTTGTGTTTTTGCATCTTGAGAAGAAAATTGTATTTGCCAATTGCCATCGCTGACCACCATTTGCTGCATTTTAGGCAGTTGCATCTCTAAGGGATCAAATACATGACAAGCGATAACTTCATTATGTTGACGTAACTGCTTAATATGATCGCTACTTTGTTTATCCCAGCCATGTCCGTCTCCGATAAGAAAGACTAAAGCATTATGGCCACACACATTACGTAGCTTCATCAACATTTTATTATAAGCGAGAGAAAGTGATTTATGATCTGTTGCTGCTTGGTTATTTACCACACAAAGTTGATGATTTTTTTTGATAACTTCTGACAAAATACTAATAACATGTTGGTGACCTCGTTTAGCTGGTATCACTTTGATGTCTTTGTCATTATAAATAACAGCACCAATACGGTCGCCAGTTTCTATAATGCGCCATGCCATTAAGGCTGCTAGTTCTGCAGCGATGACAGATTTCATTTTTGCTTGGCTACCAAAAAACATAGTCATTCTTTGATCTATGGCTAAATACACGTTACGTTCTTTTTCTTCAGTGTAAACTTTTATATGAGGCTTACCTGTTCTTTGAGTAACTTTCCAGTCCATGGCTCTAATATCATCACCAGGGCGGTAATGTCTTAGTTCTTCAAAGTTAAGCCCTCGACCACGTAAACGCGAAACATGTTTACCTGAAAGTAAGCTATTAACTGGCTGGTTAGGTAAAAAATTAAAGCCTTGAGTTTTATATTGTAAACGTCGTAATTCGTTCAAATTAGCATAAACTTGATTATCAGCATGCTTGTTCGCTTCATCAGAGAAGGATTGCTTAGACATGTTTTGCCCTCTAAGCTACAGCTACCTGAATTAAAATTTCATCGATTACCTTGTCTGCTGTAATACCATCAGCCATCGCGTCATAGCTAAGCACTATACGGTGGCGTAATACATTATGGACTATACCTCGAACATCATCAGGGTCGACAAAGCTTTTGCCTTTTAACCACGCAGCAGCCCGTGCACATTTATCTATAGAGATACTCGCTCTTGGGCTTGAACCGACACTAATCCATTGTTGCAAAGGTGATTCTTCAAAACGCTCAGGTTTTCTTGTCGCCATAACAATACCAACAATGTATTTAACCATGGCATCACTCATGTGAATTTGATGGATTTCTTCTCTTGCTGTAAAAATATGCTCAGCATCTATTGCTGGAAAATCAATAGGGGCTTTTTCTTCACTTCGCACTAAATTAATTATTTGTTCTTCAGCTTCGTCATCAGGGTAATCTACGGTAACTTTCATGATGAAACGATCCATTTGCGCTTCAGGTAAAGGATACGTTCCTTCTTGTTCAATAGGGTTTTGTGTTGCTAAGACCATAAAAAGTTTTGGTAAAGAATAGGTTTTACCTGCAACCGTTATTTGCCTCTCTTCCATAGCTTCTAGAAGTGCCGCTTGTACTTTTGCAGGCGAGCGGTTTATTTCATCAGCGAGTAAAATGTTATTAAATACTGGGCCCGGCTGAAAGGTTAATGTTGGCTTACCGTCTATATCTTGATAAACCTCAGTACCTGTAACATCAGAAGGCAATAAATCAGGCGTAAACTGAACACGCCCCAAATCAACCATGAGTGATTTAGCCAAACTTTTTACAGAACGCGTTTTAGCCGTGCCTGGCAAACCTTCAAGGAGAACATTACCATTAGTCAATAGTGCTAATAACAAACAATCAACAACATGTTCTTGACCTATAACTGATTGCTGAATTTGATTTTTTAATTGTTGCAAGGCTTCTAAGCTTTGACTCATTATTCATCCTTTAATATGTTTTGTTTACTGGTTCAATCTACTCAATAATACGCATTATGTTAACTAAAAGTTTACTTTATTTTGTACTGTTTTTTCAGCTGCTCTATGGCTGCAGCTGGTGCAACGTCAGCTAATTTAATTAAACACTGCCTTGCTTGTGATGATTTATTTCTTAATTGCATATCGCATAACGCATAAAGATGCTGAGGATTGTTACTTAATCGATATGCTTGCAACAGTGCTTTGTATGCACTGGCGGGTTTGGAGGCTTCTAAGCTTATGCCATAAACATAAAAGTAATGACTGTTTTCAGGTGCTAAGTCTGTTGCTTTAGCAAAGTAAGTATTAGCCTTGCTCGACTGCTTAGCTCGAATATTTGCTAACCCTAAAGCGTAGGCTAACTCACTATTATCAGGTATTTTCTGGAAGCCAGTTTCTAAAGTCGTTATCGATAGTTGATTCTTTTGTTGTAAACGGAAAAGCTCAGCTAAATTTATATAGGCTTGTGCAAAATAAGGGTCAATTTTAATGCTTTGTCGGTATGCTTTTTCAGCGTTTTGATAATTACCTTGATGGGTATATATATTACCTACATTAGTATGGGAGAATCCACGGTCTTTATTGAATTCTTGTACGGAAAAGTAATCTTTTAATGCTATTTGAAGTTTTGATTTCTGCTCACTATTTAATTCTTGCCACAACGGTGCAAGAACAGAAGCTGCTTCAGCGCGTACAGCAAGAACTTCATCAGTTAATAAAGGGGAGAGCACTCGCCACCTTTCAACTGTAGGTAATTGTATTGCACCGTTTATTGCACCTAAACGTATGATACTTTTTTCACTTTTAACTGCACGAGCAATGGCGATTAAACTATTGGTATCAACTTTATTGCTCATTCTATCTAGGGCCGATGCACGAATGATATCAGGGTATGACTTAGTTTGCGCAATTTTAGAAAGCTCTTTAGATATTCCCGGATAATTTAGATCAGCAGCAGCAAACACAGGAGCAAAATGTTCATCTTGTCTTATTGATGAATTAGGGAACCAAGATAAAACATGCTTATCACTCCACTCGCTATTTTTATCTTGATGGCAGGATAAACAGGTATCAGGTGAATTAAATTGTTTCGCAAAATCAGGTCTTGGAATATGCCAGCCATGATCGCGTCGATTATCAACCTGCATGTAGGTCGTTTCAGGCATATGGCAATTAACACATTGCGCACCAGCAGAGGTTTCTGGGTGGTTATGGTGTTTTTTATTGGCGTAGTTATTTGCTTGGTGACATTGTAAACAGACCGTTTCTTTAGGTAAGGTGAGTTTGGCAGAGTGAGGATCATGACAATTGCTACATACCACACCATTAGCATTCATTTTACTTTGTAAAAAAGAGCCGTAAACAAAGTTCTCATCATAGACCTGACCATCGGGGTAATACAAAGAAGAGTTGATTAAACTCAATAGGTAACGTTCACCAAACTCATTTTTATCTACATGGTTTTCATCGCTAATTTGAACATGACGACTATGACATTGCGCGCAAACAAAATTTTGTTGGCTATGCTTTATTGAAGTAGGTGACATCGTTGTTGCGTTGTCTTTTAATGCCCACGCTTTAACCGATTTTGATAAATCCCGTGAAAAGCCTTTATCAACAATATCTTGAGTGCTTTTTTGTTTTGTCCAATTTATGTGTTCACTTGCTGGCCCATGACATGCTTCACAGGCAACATTAATTTCACTAAACGTGGTGTTATAGCTATTAGTGTTTTCATCAAAGTTTTTGCTGACATTGGTTGAGTGACAATCAGCGCACATATAATTCCAATTTTGACCAGTATTGGTCCAAAAGAACTCTTGATGTTTGTCGGTAAACTGCGGGTAAAGATTAAACCATCGTTGACCGCCTTGTTGCTTAGGCCTTGAATCCCAGGCAAAAGGAATTAATTGTACTCGTCCATCTTCAAATTCGACCATGTATTGTTGTAGTGGTTCATAGCCAAAGGTGTATTTAATTTGATAATCATGAAACTTACCGTCAGGCCCTTTTATATTGACCCAATATTGGTTGTCTTTACGATAAAAACGATTTACTTGATTATTTTCCATTAATTTGAAATCTGTAAAGTTACCAAGCACGGAATCACTACTTACATGCTTCATTGACATATCATGATGGGAGCCTTGCCATGCGGAATACTCTTTTTGATGACAATCTTTACATTGATTAACCCCCACATATTCTGTTGCTTGAATTGGGTTAACTAAAAAAAATAAGCAAAAGACTAATAAAATAGATCTACTTATATACATTATGATTTACTCATAGCTAGTCTAAAACCTATATCAGCCATGCGCACATTATTAGTTGCACCATCTCTGATAAATACCAGAGACTCTTTTGCTGAAAACTCGTATCCACCGCCGCGCAATACTTTCATTGCTTTTGTTTTAACATGACGATTTGTATCTAGCACTAATGGGTTAGTTCTATCACCTCGTTTGTAGGCATTTCGGTACATATCATCTTGGCAAAATTCCCAAACATTTCCTGTCATATCGTAAAGGCCCAATTCATTAGGCTGCTTTAATCCAACAGGGTGGCTTTGTTTGTTAGCATTGTCACTAAACCATGCAATATCGTCTATATTATTAGAGCCACTGTATAAAAAATGTTGAGATTGTGCTCCGCCTTTTGCGGCATATTCCCATTCTGCTTCTGTTGGTAATCGAAACGTTTTTCCCGTGACTTTGTTCAACCGTTCAATAAATAACAACATGTTAAAGTAACTGACATTATTCATAGGACAATCTTCACATTGAAAATAACTGTTGTTCCAACCCATCAGTTGTTGAAAAATATCTTGGGTGACTTCAAACTTACTTAAATAGAAACCATCGAGTGTGACTTGATGAGCAGGGCGTTCACGATTTCTTGCCTCTGGCGTATTTGACCCCATTTCGAAGCTTCCACCCTCTATCCAAACCATATTAGCTAATAGCTTTTGATGTAAGTTTTCAGATAATTGAAATTGTTGTTTTGCGTTTATTTCAGTCGTCTGCACAGACATTTCTAGTGGTTTATTTTTCGCTGAATTACTGGATGAACTACAGCCGAATAAGCTCATGAAGGTAAAAGAAGTTAAGCAGATAACTTTATGCGATAAGGAGAGATTACGTTTTTTCAAAAATGTCATAAGTGTGATGATTTTAAATTCTTATTTGAGTTGGTTAAAAAGAATGCTTTTAAAAAAACCATCAAGTATTTATCTTGATGGTTTTGTTCGTAGCGTTAATATTTATATTTTAAAAGCTTAAGGTACAAAACTACCAGGCTTTTGTCTTTGTGGAAACTCTTTAAACGTCGCTTTAAACTCTGCTACTTTTGTCATTGCTGGTGCCATTAAGAACATATGCTCGGCCCACCATTGTCCATAACCTTCTGATTCATGATCCATACGTTCATAAGGATCCATTCTTAAGTTAAATATCTTAGGTGCGCGAAGGGTAGTCCATGGGTTTTGCCAAACTTCTAAACCATGTGCTCGTTGCTCTTTAAACACAAACTTATATTGTTCATATCGTAAGCCAACGATATCACCAGTATCTGAAGAATAAATAAACTCTTTACGTGGCCCTTTCTTTGACGTATCTAAAAAGTGAGGCAAGAAGTTATACCCATCTAAATGCACTTTATATTTTGTGCCGTCAGCACTCATGCCTTTTTTTAATTTCGCTTTTACGTTGGTGTCACCAGCTGCGGCAAGGATAGTCGGCATCCAATCCATCATGGCAATCATTTCATTAGATACTTGGTTAGGTTTAATTTTACCTGGCCATTTTACCATCATAGGCACACGGTAGCCGCCTTCCCAGTTAGTATTTTTTTCACCTCTAAATGGCGTATAACCACCATCAGGCCATAAGGCTAATTCAGCGCCATTGTCAGTGGTGTACATTACAATAGTATTACCTGCAATTTTTAACTGATCTAATTTATCAAGTAATTGACCTACGTGACCATCATGCTCAGCCATACCGTCTGCATATAAACCTTGACCAGTAACGCCTTCAGATTCAGGCTTTAAACGAGTCCAAACGTGCATACGGGTGGAGTTAAACCAGACAAAAAAGGGCTTTTTGTTGCTATGGGCTTTATCTATGAATTTTAATGCAGCACCTAAAAATTCTTCATCGATAGTTTCCATACGCTTTTTGGTAACAGGGCCTGTATCGGTAATTTTACCGTCAGCAAATGAATGGATTGCACCACGAGGACCAAAACGTTTTTTAAATTCAGGGCTTTTAGGGTAATTAGGGTGTTCAGGTTCATCTTCAGCATTTAAGTGATATAAATTACCAAAAAACTCATCAAAACCATGATTAGTTGGTAAGTGTTCATCTTTATCACCTAAATGATTTTTACCAAATTGACCCGTTACATAGCCACGTGCTTTTAGCAGCTTAGCAATGGTTGGGTCTTTAACGTTTATGCCCTCATCTGCACCGGGCAAGCCAACTTTCGTCATACCTGTGCGCATTGGGTGTTGTCCGGTGATAAAACCTGCTCGTCCTGCCGTACAACTTTGATCGCCATAAGAGTCGGTAAATAAGATACCGTCGTTGGCAATACTGTCAATATTTGGCGTTTTATAGCCCATAATGCCACGGTTATAGGCGCTGATATTAAAAGGACCGATATCATCGCCCCATATTGCAAGTATATTGGGTTTTGAGGTATCTGTTGTTGCAAATGCAGCACTAGAGGCGGCAAGTAAACTTACCCCTAAAAAGAGTTTTTTTAACTTACTTTTGATGACCATGATTGTTCCTTATTAAATCGATAAAGTGAGTTCTAAAGGGTATTTAAGTTCTATCTGTTATGATGTTACATCAAATACCTGATTTATCTACTATAAACGTAAATTATTTTTTTGAAAAAAAGGCTCTAGAAATACTAGAGCCTTTTAAATCAACATTGACAAAATTAACGTCTTAGATATAAGTTATTATCGATTTGGACTTAATTGTTGTAATTGTTTTAATGCTTTTTGTGTTCTGATACTTTTATAACCAATGTCACTAGCACTTAAGCTACTACCCGCTTGGAAAGGGTATCCGTCAATAGTGCTCATGAATTCGGCAACTTGTTGTTGAATAGGTACAAATAGCCACATGTTGTCACCATACCAGCGAGTATACATTCCAGATTCTTTATTGGCTGTTTCGAATGGATCTGCATGCAAGTTAGTGATTACAGGCCAAGCAGGGGTTTTACGATAGGCGGTATTAATTGCACCTTCTTGTTCAGCGAAGGTTATTTTCCATTCGTTCCAACGTACTGCGTTTAAATCCCCTTCAGCGCTAAAGTATAGTTTACTGACACGTGGTGATTTATCTTCTTTTCCTTCAAAGAAAGGCATGAAGTTATGACCGTCGGCATGTATTTTCCATTTCTTACCGTTAGCGCTGTAACCTTTTTTCAATTTACTCACAAGGTTAGGTTCACCTGCAGCAGCAAGTAGCGTTGGCATCCAATCTTCATGTGACATCATCGCATTATACCTTGAGCCGGGTTTAATGGTTCCAGGCCAGCGCACAAGTTGTGGTACACGCATACCACCTTCATTTGTTGTGCCTTTCTCACCAGCAAATGGTGAAGTGCCGCCATCAGGCCAAGTGAATTTTTCTGCACCGTTATCGGTTGAATAAATAACAATGGTGTTATCAGCAATTTTTAAGTCATCTAATTTATCAAGCAATATACCTACATGATCGTCATGTTCTAACATGCCATCAGCATATATACCAACACCAGACTTACCTAAATACTTCTCTTGTAAACGCGTCCAAACGTGCATACGTGTAGAACTGTGCCAAATAAAGAAAGGTTTTTTTGCTTTATGTGCTTTATCAATAAACTTTAAAGTAGAAGCAAGAAATTCTTCATCCGCAGTTTCCATACGTTTACGTGTCATAGGGCCAGTATTTTCAATTTTTCCATCTGCAAAAGAGTGAATAACACCTCGAGGCCCATACTTTTTGTGGAAATCTTTATCTTTAGGGTAGTAATATGTTTCAGGTTCTTCTTCGGCATTTAAATGATATAAATTACCAAAAAACTCATCAAAACCATGATTAGTGGGTAAATGTTTATCTTGATCGCCTAGGTGATTTTTACCAAATTGTGCCGTCATATAGCCTTTGTTTTTCAGTAAATCAGCAATGGTAGGTGTCCAATCAGGAATACCATGATCTGAACCAGGCATGCCTATAGTTAACAACCCTGTTCGAAAAGGTTCTTGACCAAGAATAAAGGAAGCTCGGCCAGCGGTACAACTTTGCTGTGCGTAATGGTGGGTAAATAACGCACCTTCGTTAGCAATTCGATCAATATTAGGGGTTTCATACCCCATCATACCTTGGTTATATGCGCTGATATTATAATAACCTATATCATCACCCCAAATGGCGAGAACATTTGGCTTAGATTTATCGGTTGTGGCAAAAGCACTGGTAGTCAAGGCCGCTAAGCTAACCCCCAAGGCTATTTTTTTGACGAGTGTATTTATTTTCATTGAGCTTCCTTTGTTCATAAAGTTCATAAAGTTCATAAATAATATGCCTAAAACCCTAACTAAATGCTAGGCTCATTAACAAATTAGTAATAAATGAGTATTATAAATTGCTTATTTACCTAACCATTACGAATATAGCACTTAAATAGTTTACTTTTTTTTAAAATAAGGAAATTGTATGAAATTTATATTTCATTTATATAAAAACACTAATCTACTTCGACTCAGTTTTTCTTTGTTAATCAGTGTTATGCCATTATCAGTTATGGCTGATACAAAGCCGCCTAAATTAGTATTGCAAATTACGGTTGATCAATTGCGCAGTGATATGCCAGAACGTTTTATCGATAAAATGAGTAAAGGCGGTTTTAAATATTTATATAACAAAGGTGTGGTCTTTAAGAATGCCCATCATGTACATGCCAATACTGAAACAATTGTAGGGCACACATCTTTAGCTACAGGTGCTTTACCCTCAGTGCATGGCATGATTGGTAATGTTTGGTTTGATAACAAGCAGGGCAGGTTAGTCTATAATATTGAAGATGAGCAATACCCTTTATTATCAGCCGATGCTGATGTAAATAAAGAGACAGAAATTGATCCTACTCAAAAAGCAGCCAAAGTTTCAGGCCGTTCTCCTCGAAATATTATGGTGTCTACGTTTAGTGATGAGTTGTCGATTGCAACAAACGGTAAAGCTAAGGTGTTTGGTGTTTCTGTTAAAGACAGAGGTGCTGTGGCAATGGCAGGTCATACGGGGAAAGCGTTTTGGTTTTCAAAAAAATCAGGGGAGTTTGTTACTAGTCAGTATTATTATGACCAATATCCTAAATGGGTGATTGATTTTAATAACACTCAACCAACCAAGGCCTATCATCAAAAAAGTTGGCAGCTACTTAAACCACAAAACAGCTATCAGTTTGCTAAAAATGACGATCAACCTTGGGAAACAAAATTTCCGGGTTTTGGTCGTACCTTTCCCCATCAATATGGCGATATGAATAATGGTTACTTCAATACGTTTTTAACCTTAAGCCCCGCAGGTGATGAACTCACTGCTGATTTTGCCAAAGCGATTTTAGTTAATGAAAAATTAGGTCAAGATGCTGTTACTGATTATTTATCGGTGAGCTTTTCATCAACTGACTATGTAGGGCATATTTTTGGTCCATCAAGTTTAGAAGCTGAAGATAATCTATTGAGATTAGATAGAACCTTAGCCCGATTATTGAAGTTTGTTGATGAAAAAGTAGGGTTAAACAACACGTTAATTGTTTTGTCTGCTGATCATGGGGCTGCTGAAGTACCACAATATTTGGCTCATTTGGGTATGGAATCTAAGGCTGTCTCACCTGATGGTTGGGATGTTTCGCCGGGTTTGAAAACATTGAAAAAGCGATTTGGTTTAGATCAAAAGTTAATTAAAACGTATTTCCATCCTTATATTTACTTAGATCGAGAACTCATCGCGCAAAAAAAATTATCTTTAGCGCAAGTACAAAAAGCGGTTGCGCAAGAAGTTGAAAAACTTGATGGTGTTTCATTAGCTATTAGTAGTACTGATATTGAAGCAAATGCTGTACCTAATGATTATGTTCATTCATTGGTTATTAATAATCATAATCAACGCCGTTCAGGTGATGTTTATGTTGTTTTTGAGCCTCATCGCTTTATTGCTGACATGGAAGGATTAACGGTAGCAGCAACACATGGTTCACCTTGGAGTTATGACACCTTTGTGCCAATTATTTTTGCAGGAAACGGCATTGAACATGAAGTTATTCATAAAAGAGTTAGTGCATTAGATGTTGCGACAACTCTTTCAGCGTTTTTGAAAATTAAGCCTCCATCTGGCGCTCATGGCAATGTACTTCCTGAAATTCTAGAAGATTAAGGCGTTATTTACGTGGCTTAACAAATTGATTACTCATGCTCACGGCACTGACACCGTGAGCAAATACACTCATTAAAACAGTTAACACAATAACAGAGAAAATCTTTTCATTGCCTTCAACACCTATTTGATCAACAGCAATGAGTAAATAAAGTATTGATGCAATTCCTCTTGGCCCAAACCATGAAATAAAAAATTTACTGTAATTATCTAAACCGGATCCCGAAAGGCAAATAAAAGCGGGCAGAACACGTATAATCGTTAGGCTTAAAAAAGCGTAAATGCATACAGAAAGATCCCAATAAGGAGAGAATGTTGGCACAAAAATCAACCCAAATATTAAAAAGACAAATAAAGTTAATAATTGACCTTCAGTCTCACCAAACTCTTGTATCCTCTCTCTAACATCAGTATTTTTAATACTTAAGAATAAGCCTGAACAAAAAGCCGCTATGAAGCCATTGCCGTGTAATGATTCAGCAAAAGAATAGGCCAAGATAGCAATAGATAAACAGGTTAATCGTTGGAAAACCTCATTCATCCATTGCTTTTTATTTGCATAATCAATTAATTTTCCACCAACATTACCCACCAAAATCCCAATAATTGGTCCTAAAATAAGCTGTAATGCAATGAAGTTTAACCAGTGATCTTCAGAAGATATCTGACCTGTACCACTTGCGATAACCGCTAAGCAAACGAAAATAGGAGGTAGAGAAATCCCATCATTTAATCCACTTTCAGTACTAATAGATTCACGTATTTTTAGTGGTACTGCTTTGCTATTTACTACGGCTTGTCCTAACGCTGCATCGGTAGGAGATAAAATTAGTGCTAGTAATACTAATAACCATATACTGTATTGTGGAAAAGTGTAAATGGCTATAAATGAGCCAAAAACCATTGTGATGGGTAAGCCTATTAAAAGTAATCTAGCAGGTAATCCTTGTAAGCGACTTTTAAGATGCTTTAGCTGAATAAAAGATGCATCAACAAAAAGAATAATAATTAGCGTGATTTCAGCTATGAGCTTAATCGCTTTTGAATCTATTTCAATTGAAATGATATCAAAACCCAACGGGCTACAAATCAAACCAATTGTTGCAAAAAACATTGGGCCAGAAATAGGGGAATTCTCAGCAACTTTAGAAAATAAGCCAAAGATTAAAATAAGTAATGCGGTTAAAAGAATCGCTTGATGGTCATGCATGGTTACATTCCGTTGGAAAACTAAATTTATTTTAATTAATTAGGATTATTATTTTCGATAGTAAGGTAATATTACACGTATTCATATGATTAACATTAATTATTTATGCGACGTTCTAGTTACCCTGATCATGAAGTAACCACGATAAACTGGAAAGCTTTTAAGTTAATTCTTCCTTATTTGTTCGAATTTAAACAACGAATATTCTTTGCAATGTTTTGTTTAGTACTGACTAAAATTGCCAGTGTTTATTTACCGTTTATTCTAAAGGACATAGTAGACACTTTAGATGCACAAAACTCAACTGGCGAGCAATTAAACCGCTTAATTATAGTACCCTTTGGTTTAGTGGCTGCTTATGGCTTAGTTAGGCTGTCTATTGTTATTTTTGCTGAAATTAGAGATACCTTATTCGGTCGAGTAACCGAAAGAGCCATTCGAAGAATTAGTCTTAATGTTTTTCGACACTTACACCAATTAGATTTAGATTTTCATCTAAATCGACAAACAGGCGGGTTATCGAGAGATATAGATAGAGGCACTTCAGGTATTAGCTTCTTAATGCGTTTTATGGTTTTTAATATTATTCCCACCTTATTAGAAATAATAATGGTAGTGAGTATTTTGTTTATAAACTACGGTATTAAATTTGCTGTTATTACACTCAGCTCCATTGCCGCATATATTGCTTATTCAATCTTTGCTACAGAGCGCCGTACTCGTTATGTACGTGCGGCTAATCAAGCAGACTCTTCAAGTAATACTAGGGCGATTGATAGCTTATTAAATTATGAAACGGTTAAGTATTTTACTAATGAAGAATATGAAGCTAAGGCTTATGACAAGCAGCTTGAATCTTGGGAACATGCAAAAATTAAAAACAGGTTATCTTTATTTGCCTTAAACGGTGGACAGGCGTTTATCATAGCAATCGCTATGACTTCAATGCTGGCTTTAGCTGCTTATGAAGTGAGTCATGGTGTGATGACATTGGGCGATTTTGTGCTAATTAACGCGTTTATGATGCAACTGTTTATGCCATTAAACTTTTTGGGTTTTGTCTATCGTGAAATTAAGGGATCTTTAGCCAATATTGAAAATATGTTTTCTTTACTTGGGCGTAAAGCAAAAATAGAAGACATTGAAAATGCTAAAACGTTAGCAGTTAAACGTGCTGCTATTAGCGTGAGTAATATCACTTTCAACTATCAAGAAAAGCGGGCAATTATTAAGGGTATTTCCTTTGAAGTTAAGGCAGGTGATAAAGTTGCCATTGTCGGTCAAAGTGGCTCAGGTAAATCAACTCTAGTTAAATTACTGTTTAGGTTCTATGACGTGAAATCTGGTGAAATCACTATAAATGGTCAAAACATTACTGAGGTAAGTCAGCATTCTTTAAGAAAGCATATTGGGATAGTGCCACAAGATACCGTACTTTTTAATGATACGCTTTATGCAAATATTCAGTATGGTAGACCTGAGGCTAGTCAACAAGACATTCAAAAAGCCATTAAAATGGCTCATCTTTCAGAGTTTATTGAAAGCTTACCTGATGGTGTTAACACCGTTGTAGGTGAACGAGGTTTAAAATTATCTGGTGGTGAAAAACAACGCGTTGCCATTGCGAGAACTATTTTAAAAGATCCCGCTATTCTAATCTTTGATGAAGCAACCTCTTCATTAGATAGTGAATCTGAACAAGCCATTTTAAAGGCAATTAATGAAGTGGCAGAAAATAGAACCAGTATTGTGATTGCCCATAGGTTATCAACGGTTGTTGATGCGGATAATATTCTCGTGATGAAGCACGGTGAAATAATAGAGCAAGGTTCACACCAAGAGCTATTAGCGCAACAAGGTAGTTATGCTAATATGTGGCAATTACAACAATCATCGAATGATGAAATTTAACTAGTCTTATTTATTAGTGAAGAAAAATGCCTACAGTAGAACAATCCGTTATTAGCGCAACAAAAGATTGGTTAGAGCAAGTGATTATTGGGCTGAACTTTTGTCCTTTTGCCAAAAAAGAATTTGTGCAACAAACGATTTACTATTACGTCTCAGATAAAACGAAAAGTAAAATGGCTTTGGTTGAGATGTTAAATCAGTTTCAATACCTACAAGCGCATAATGAGCTTGAAACAACTTTAGTGATATATCCACAAACGTTTCGCTCGTTTGATCGATTTTTAGATTTAGTCGATCAAGCCAACGAACTTCTTATCGATGAAGGTTTTGAGGGGGTCTTTCAACTTGCGACTATGCATCCGGAATATTGTTTCGCCGATGAAGATTATGACGATGCGAGTAATTTTACTAACCGATCACCATTTCCTATGATTCATATCATTAGAGAGGAAAGTATGGCGAAAGTGCTTTCAATTTATAAAGAGCCTGAGAAAATACCTGATAATAATATTGGTGTAGCTCAAGCAAAAGGCAGCGAATACTTTAAACAATTATTAGACAATATACATGCGAAGCACGTAAAGTAGGTAGAATACTAGATTTAGGGTCTGTTGATCTTTCGCGATTAAGTTTTGTTAGAGCTAAAAGCGTTTTATTCGCGGCGAGTAGTGTGTAGCTTAGTCATTCTAAGCAAATACTACTCAACAAAGCATAAAATGCTTTTAGCCGAATCCTTCGGACAGCGTTTGTTGGTCATTTTTACGGCGTTATCGCCTTTTTATGTGGAATACCCCATGACAAAGGCTCTGCCTTGTAGAAATGTCCAACAAAAAGCTGCAAAAACAACCCCGAAAGCTCAACAGCCCCTAAGTACAATAGCGTTATCTAAAAAACCTCGCTAAACAAATTCATACTCAAGATTACAGCTTGATTACACCTAAACCTTACATATTTTTGTACACTTGAACAATAAAATTCAGGTAAGGTGACATAAGTATGAATTCAATCACTTTAGATCATATTAATACTTCAAGTAATGCTTCAAGTAACGCTAGTAAGTTAACAGCGACTGCGTCAGTCTTAACGACTTATTATCAAGGTAAAAAATACTATTTTTCATGCTTTGATGAATTGTGGCAGTTTTATCGTATTATTTTATCAAGCGGACGTACTTTATCGTTACGTGAACAAAAACAAAGTTACATTAAGGTTTGATTGCACAAAATCATCTAAGGTAGAATGTTTTTCCTTAACTTTAGGCGGAACATTCAATTTATGAGTTTTATAGAGCAGTTTACCATGATAGCTGTTGTACACTTTCTTGCTGTTGCTAGCCCTGGACCTGACTTCGCGCTAATTTTCAAACAAAGTATACGCTACAATCGCACTGTTGCTATTTATAGTAGTTTAGGCATTGCAGCAGGGATTATTTTACATGTTACCTATTCATTAGTTGGTATTGGGTTATTAATTGCTAGTGATCAACGGTTACTTACGGTACTCACATACTTAGCAGCAGGCTATTTTTGCTATATCGCATGGCATGGCCTTAACGCTAAACCACCAGAAGATAGCGATATTAATTCTCCAAATTCAGCCACGTATAATGAAAATTTCCCGTCTAATAAAAAAGCATTTATCACTGGCTTTTTAATTAATGGTCTTAATGTAAAAGCAACATTATTTTTTGTTAGTTTATTTTCTGTTGTTATCTCTCCGAGTACTGATATGAATATTAAACTTATATACGGTTTTTATTTAGTCATAGCAACAGGGCTATGGTTTATCAGTTTGTCTTATTTACTTACGTTACCAAAAGTAAGAAATTTACTCTTTGTAAAAGGTTATTGGGTAGACCGTATTATGGGGGTTGTTTTGCTAATTATTGCAATACAACTTGTATGGAATAACTTGAGCGCCTAGGTTTTCTTTTTATTTACGGTATAATATCGCCAAGCAATGTAGTTAGCTAAATAATAGGTAAGAGTTTGTCAGAAAAAATTTCAGTAATTCAAGTTGGCGGTAGTGTTGAGCAAGCCGAGCAGGGTAATTATCAATTAGATACCAAAGCAATTTTTAGCGAAGCGTGGCAATACACGCTAAAAGCTAGAGTATCAATTATGTTAGGTCTTGGGTTTGCTCTTTTCTTAGGCATGATTGTCTCTTATATCGCTAGTAATTACCTAGGTGGTATGGAAGTTATTTTTGAAGATCCGCAAGCAGGAATGATATTAAACATATTGGTGACGGTTGTTATATGGCCTTTTTTAGCTGGCGTTGAAATGATGGGGGTCTTTCATGCTGTTGGAATGAAAACGCATGTGGGATTAGTTTTTTCTTTCTTAAAACGTGGTAGTTGGGTCGCTGTATGCGCGTTACTAACTTCTTCATTGATTAGCATTGGTTTTCAGTTATTAATTTTTCCAGGTGTTTTCCTTGCTGTTGTTTTGTCGTTGACCATACCTTTAGTGGTAGAGAAACAAATGACTCCCATGAAAGCTATAGTTCTTTCTGTAAAAGCATTACGATTTAAATGGTGGCAACTAACGTCAATTTACATGTTGTTAATAATCTGTTTGTTAGCGTTATTATTTCCAGTTGTTTTATTGGCTGATAGCGCTATAGCTCCTCTATCTATCATTTTATTTATTTTTGGTATGACCTATTTAGCACCACTTTACTATAACGTGAAAGGTATTTTATACCGTGAAATATTCGGTGTTAAAATAGCAACGAATAACCCCAACGATAATGAAAGTAATCAAGGTGATAGTGACGAGAATGATAATGAACGCACTGTAATAAACAAAAATGGACCAGACGATACATTCTCAGCGTAATGTATTTTTTGTTTACAAGGAAATTTTATGAGTATAGTTAACCGCATTACATCGGCAGTATTGTTGATAGGTCTTGTTGTATCTATTGTAGCGCCTTTTACTTTTTTAAAGCCTAAACCTTTGGCTACTCTTGATGAAACTGAATCAAGAGCGGAACAGCAACCTAAAAAAACTCACACACCATTGAAGGTAATAAAAAAAGTAGAAAAACCGCTGCACTCTGTGACGCTACCAAACTTTTCGGCTATTTATGATATACCCACCAAAAAGAAACGCTTTTTTGATTTTATGCGTCCAGCTATAAGAGAGCACAATAATCAATTATTGAAAACTAGAGCAAAATTAGAGTACTGGTTAGAACAAACATCATTAGAACTTGGATTAACCAATGAAGAGCAAGAAGAGCTAGCTAATTTAGCTAAAAAATATCGCGTAAGTAAGCATAACTCTACGCTACAACAGCTAGATGAGCTGTTAGTTAAAGTCGATATGATCCCCGAGTCATTGGTACTAGTACAAGCAGCCAATGAGTCTGCTTGGGGCACTTCTAGGTTTGCTCGTATAGGCTTAAACTTCTTTGGCATTTGGTGTTATAAACCTAAATGTGGCATGGTGCCAAGCGGAAGAAATGCTGGCGCAAAACACGAAGTTGCTGCTTTTAAGAGCGTTGATGCGGCTGTGAAGGGGTATTTTAAGAATATAAATACTCATAATGCGTATAGAGTATTTAGAAGTATACGCTCTCAATTACGTGAACATAACCAACCACTTGATGCTGAAATATTAGCGACCGGGTTACTACCTTATTCAGAGCGTGGCGCACATTACGTGTTAGATATAACTGATATGTTAAGACATAATCAGCGCTATTTTAGCGCTGAAGATACCTCGTTTAATGCGGCAGATTAGTTCGTTATTTTATTTCGAAATTTATTTTACTTCAATAATATCGACTAAATCTGCTGAGATTCTTACGCTAGAAGCTTGTTGTTTGCTTTTCTGAGTAAACTCATTATCAGCGCTAAAGCTTTCTTGATCAAATGCTGTGTCTCCGCCATTAACGATGCCAGAATCACTATTTATCTCTTTAAAGTTAAATAACTGGCTATCACATAAGTGTGATGGAACGATATTTTTCATTGCTGTGAACATCGATTCAATCCTACCTGGCGATTGCTCATTCCACTCATTTAACATGCGTTTAATATTTTGACGTTGTAAATTAGGTTGAGAGCCACATAAATTACAAGGAATAATAGGGAATTTTTTTAATTCACCGTACTGAATAAGTTCACTTTCTTTACAAAATGCTAATGGCCTTATAACAACATGCTCGCCATTATCTGAAACAAGCTTTGCCGGCATTGATTTCATTTTACCGCCATAAAACATATTTAACATCAGAGTTTCAATCATATCATCTCTGTGGTGTCCTAAGGCTATCTTAGTTGCACCTAATGCTTTAGCCGCTTTATATAACACGGCACGACGAAGTCTTGAACATAAACTACAGGTTGTTTTACCTTCAGGTATTTTATCTTTTACGATTGCATAAGTATCTTCTTCGATTATCTGGTACTCAATTCCCAGTTCTTTTAGGTAATTAGGCAAAATATGCTCTGGAAAGCCTGGTTGCTTTTGATCTAAATTAACCGCAACCAGCTCGAAATTAATCGGAGCCGATTCTTTAAGTAACATTAAAATACTGAGTAAGGCATAACTGTCTTTACCGCCTGATAAACACACCATAATTTTATCGCCATCTTCAATCATATTGTATTCAGCAATAGCTTGTCCCACATTACGTCGAAGGCGCTTTTCAAGCTTAGTTAATTGCGTTTTTTGTGTATCGGTTAATGAAGAGTTGTTCATAGAATTAAGTGCACTTAAGTATTAATGCGCGCATTATACTCATTATTTAAAGGAAGTTAAAAGAAGTTGATTATAAAGAAAAGCCAAGCACTAAATGCTTGGCTTTACCGTAAACGCTCTAACGATATTTACTCTGCAAGTGGTGAGACATAACCGTCTGGTTTTAAAGCAAGAACATCGCAATTTAGATGGTCAATTACATGCTCTGCTGTATTACCTATTAAAGCGGCAGAAATACCTGTTCTGCCAATAGTACCTAAAATTAATAACTCAGCATCTATTTTTTTTGCCACTTGTTCAATAACAGTTTCAGGTAACCCTTCTTCAACATAAGTATTATTTGGATTAACATTATATTTGTTTGCGTGCTGTGTCATTGAATCTTGGTGATGCTTTAACATAGCATTATTATATTCAGTTGAATCAAATTCAGGTATTTCTATAGAAATATTCACTGGCGTACCAGGATATGAATTAACCAAATGTACATTAGCATCAATTAAACCTGCTAATTTACTCGCTTGCTCTGTAATTTTATTATTCAGCGATAAATGCTCTTCTTCGTCACTGCCGACATTAATAGCAGCAAGAATATTACCATCTTTAGGCCACTCATGCTCTTTAACAAGTAATACAGGGCTAGGGCATTTTCTTAATAAGTGCCAATCAGTTGGTGTAAACACAACGGACTTTAACTTGTCGTGCTGGTGAGTACCTTTGATTACGATATCGAATTTATGTTCAATCACTTGATTTATGATGGCTTCAAAAGGACGATTATGCCAAACAACTTCACTTGTTATATTCAGTGAAGAGTCGAGTTCTTTTACTTTGTCATCAAGCCACTGTTGTTTATCTTTAATCACCATCTGACGCATTGCATCACGTTCATTGCTTGAGAGTATGGTCGTCATTTCATAAGAAAAATCAAAGATACTAAAAAAGGCCGTGATACTGACCGTTTCACTGCTAGATTCTGTCAGTCTAGTTGCGAGTTCAATTGCGCGTTTTAGTGCCTTTTGTTCATTGCACGTTGGATCTACAACAACCAGTATTTTTTTATACATGTCCATGACAAACCTCTTATTAGTAAGTATCTATAGTATATTTCTACTATAGATACTTTATAACAAATTACTAGAATAAATGCTTGTTTTGTATCAACTAACTTTAAGGCGTGTTGACTTTTTTTTAATAATTTTGCTGAGAAACAAAACACCTTAATTAAGGCAAAACTTGCGTACTTTACTCGCTAAATCAGTAGCTTTTGAATAAACGTAAAGGGAGGAGGGAATCTCAGCCCTTCGGGGGATGGCTATTTTAAACACTAACGGCATTAGTGTTAACTTGTTTGGAATAACCAAGCGGGGGTGATACTGCTTTGCTAATGATAAAAAAGCGCATTAATGAAATATCAACAAAGGTCAATACGCCCTAGACTTTACTCAAAGAAAAAGCCCGGTAAAAACTGAGTTTCTACCGGGCTTTATGTATTCGAAAAGTAAAGCTTATAGCGCAGCTACATCAATCAAATCATCTAAGTCTAGAATAGTGATTAATTTTCCATCTACTTTTATTAATCCGTTTTTATGGAATCTGTTTAAAAGACGACTAATTGTTTCAACAGTTAAGCCAATATAGTTACCAATATCGCTACGAGTCATGGTTAAACGGTATTCAGTCGCTGATAAACCACGCGAGTGATAGCGATCACTCAAGCTCACTAAGAAGGTTGCAACGCGCTGCTCAGCATTTTTTCTATTAAGCAGAGTAAGCATTTCTTGGTCTGTTTTAATTTCATTACTCATTAGACGCAAAACTTGTTTTTTTAGCTTTGGCATACTGTTTGAAAGCGTATCTAAGTTATTATATGGGATTTCGCATACCATAGATGTTTCTAGAGCTTGAGCAAAACTTGGGTGTGCACTTTCAGCGATAGCATCAAAGCCTAATAAATCACCTGCTAAATGAAAGCCAGTGATTTGTTCTTCACCTTGCTCATTAACAGTAAATGTTTTAAATGTACCAGAACGTATTGCAAACAAAGCGTTTAATTCTTGACCGTCATGAAAAATCTTATCGCCCTTGTGAATAGGTCGCTTTCTATCGATGATTTCATCTAAGCTATGAAGTTCTTGCTCATTCAGCGAAAAAGGTAAACATAGCTCACTAATACTACAATTTTGACATTTGATATGTTGCTGGGTTGCACAACTTTTATTAGGCATGACTACTATTTACTCACATTTGTTTATTAAAAATCTTTAATGGGTTAATGTTATTAGAACATAACTTGATATGCAACAAAAAAACTATATATCCCATAGGTTATAAGTAATATTGAAGAAGTTTGTCTAAAAGTTGGCATGGAAAGTAACAACTTAACTTTTTCTAAGCTTAACGATAAAGTTAACAAAGCAGGCAGGGTACCTAAGCCAAAGAAAAACATAATACTTGCACCGTGCGTAAGACTTCCACTGGCCATAGACCACGTTAAACATGAATACACTAATCCGCAAGGTAGCCAACCCCATAATGAGCCTAAACTAAATGCTTTTAAAGGTGAGTTAACTGGAAGTACTTTTTTACTTAATGGTGAAAGCCGTTTCCAAATAATAGTACCAAGCTTTTCAACGTGAGTTAACCACATTAACCATTGACCAATATATAAACCCAGTAAAATCATAAAACAGGCCGCAACTATTCTTAAACCTGCAATAGGAAGACCGATGTTTTTAGCTGCGACTGAGCCAGTAAAGCCTACAATGGCACCGATAATAGAGTAGGACATAATACGCCCTAAGTTATACAGTAGTATTAACCGAGTAGAAGAAAAACGATGGCATGACGGTTGTTTGGGTGAATGTGTTGGAGATTGTGCAATTGGAATATCGCCTAACGCACTTTCATTAGATTTTGTTTCAGTGGCTGATGTCAGCATGGTGGTAATGCCACCACACATACTTAAACAATGACCCGAGCCAAGAAGGCCAACTAAAAATGCGGAAAATAAATCCATTGTCATAAGGTTATTGTTCCTAGCATTAATTTTTTAATTGTTACTGATCTTTTTGATTTGTTTTACTGGAGACACTTTCTACTTTTTCATCTATTTTAAGTGCCTCTTCTGGCGATGGTTTATCATCATCAAACAAAATACTCATACCTTGCTTTTCCAAATCATCAAACTGCTCTGATTTTACTGCCCAAAAAAACAAATAAATACCTAAAGCGGTAAGCAATATAGCAATAGGAATTAATAGATAAATAATACTCATATAGTTAATTGTTCTTTAATAAGCGCAGTGAATTAGTGATCACCAAAATTGAGCTAGCAGACATACCTATTACCGCCATATACGGGGTAATAAAACCAGCTACTGCTAAAGGTAAAACAATGGCATTGTAACCAAAAGCCCATAAATAGTTTTGAAAAATTATCTTTTTTGTTTTTTTAGCAACGTTAATTAAGGTTGAGATACTAGATAATCGATTATTTAATAATATGACGTCGGCGCCACTTTTGGCAATGTCTGCGCCACACCCCATGGCAATCGACACATGGGCTGCACCAAAAACAGGTGAGTCATTTACTCCGTCACCAGTCATTGCTACACGATGTTTAGACGCTTGTTCTGTTTTAATTATTTGCATTTTATGTTCTGCAGTTAACCCACCACGCGCCATTTTAATTGGCACGTTTTGCATTAATTTATCGCACGCTAATTGACTATCTCCTGAAAGCAATAAGGTATTAGCATGAGTATTGAGAGTATTAATTAATGCTACTGCCTCATCTCTTATTTTATCGATAAGAGAAAAACTAGCGAGTACTTCAGTTTCATTCGTTAAGCTATTATTTTTGACTAGGACACAAGTACGGTCTTGATAGTTAAGTAACGCTGTATCTGATAACAACCAGTTAGGTTTACCAATTTTATAGTGTACATTATTTACTGTGCCACTTACGCCTTGACCTGAATGAACCTCAATATTACTTACTTGTAATTGATAGTTGCGATACTGATGAAATGGCTTAGCAAGAGGGTGTTCTGATTGCGCTTCAAGCGCTGCTGCAATGGCGAGTACATCATCTTTTTTTATGTTATTTTCATGTTGAACATCTGCAATAGAAAACTCGCCATCAGTAATAGTACCTGTTTTATCAAAAGCAAAACTGTCTACTTGTGGCATTGTTTCCATTACATGAGCAGACTTAATCATTATGCCATTTTTGTTTAACCTTGTCGTAGCACACGTTAATGCTGTGGGGGTCGCTAGAGAAAGAGCGCAAGGGCAGGTTGCAACTAACACTGAAAGTGTGATCCAAAAAGCTTCTTCAGGTAGGTGTTGTTGCCAATAAATAGCGGTGCCTATGGCAGTACATAATATGATGGCAACAAAGTATTGAGCAACTTTATCTGAAAATTTGGCAAGTTTGGGCTTGTGTGCTTGAGAATGTTCACTTAAACGTATTAGTTGTGATAGAAACGATTGGTTACTGGCTTGGCTAACTTTAACGATTAGGTTGCTATCACCATTGATTGTGCCTGCAAAGACTTTATCATCAACACTTTTATTCACTGGTAATTGTTCACCAGAAAGCATCGCTTCATTTAATTGACTTTTACCTTTAATAATTATGCCATCTGCAGGTATAACTTCACCTGGTTTAATTAGCACAAAGTCATCTTTTATTAACTGTTTTGCTGCAATCAGTTTTTCTTGGTTTTGGCTAGAAGTGACTTCTTCTTCATTATCAATAATTATTTTTAATGCAGTCATTGGCATTAGTTTCAGTAAGTTTGCCGAGACTTGCGCTGCTCGAGAGCGAGCTCTGAATTCTAAAAATTTACCAATAAGTAACAAGAAAGTGAACATTGAAACCGATTCAAAGTAGACTTCTCCTTGCTGTGAAACTGTCGCCCATGCACTTGCCGAAAAAGCCAATATAATAGCAATTGATACAGGAACATCCATAGATAATCGTTTTACTTTTAACGCATTAATTGCCCCAATATAAAAAGGGAAAGCACCGTAAGTAATGATTGGAATAGTTAGAATAAAGCTTATCCAGCGTAAGTACACCTTATTGTGTTCTGCCATATCGGCAAAAGCACCAAAGTAAAGCCCAACGGCGATCATCATTACTTGCATCATTAAGATGCCACTTATGCCTAGTCGCTTTATAAACGTTTTGCTGTGCTTTTTATTTCTGACTTCTGCTTCATTGGCTTTAAAGGGGAGGGCTTGATATCCAATATGTTCAATAGCCGTTAAAATATCACTGAGATTAACGGTGTCATCTTGCCATTGAACTGTGGCTCTTTGCGTCGTAGCATTGACATTAATACTAACGACACCAGAAACTTTTGCTATTTGCATTTCGATTAACCAAGCACAGGCAGCACAACTGATACCATCAATGGTTAGTATTGCTTCTTTATAGTCTTGTGCGTGATATATGAATTCATTTTGAAGCACTTCTTCATCAAGCAACTTGTTTTTTTCAAGTTGCTCTGGAATTAAAGCTTGCCCTTTGTGGGCAGGTTCAGTTCTAACTTGGTAATACTGCGTGAGATTGTTATCAACAATAGTTTGTGCAACGGCTTGGCAGCCAAGGCAACACATGGGTTGTTCAATGTTATTGATAGATACAAATAGTGATATTCCTTTAGGAATAAACTCTGCACAGTGAAAACAACGTGTATTCATCTTTATTGTTTACTTCGTAAGTGATTATTGTGCTTTAGTTGGATCAGGAATTAAATCAATAAAATCATGTTGAGGTAAACTGATTGTATTATGAATTTTCCAGTGATTTTCAAAAGGAGTCAGGGTTATTTTCCATTTTCCCGTGACGCTTTGGTCAAAATAATGTCTAAAATAACCATTGCCATCAGGCGTTAATGCTAAATAAAAATCTTTTGCTTCTTGGGTTGGGTGGTAAAAGTATACATTGATAAGTGGGAAGGTTTTCTCAATTCCCGTTGGTTTTATAATTAACTCATTATCTTTTAATTGCAACGCAAAACGCATTCCTAATTTCTGTGCTTGTTTAACTTTAGATACTTCTAAATTAATAGACTTACCTTTTTTATAGTAATCACCTACCACTAAAGCGTCTGGCTCATGGTTAGCAATGATATAAGTTGCAATACCTGCGACAACAGCAGTAAATGGAAGAATAAAAACTAACCAAGCCCAAGGCTCTTTATACCAAGATGATTTCATGTATGAAGTAATAATTTTGCTAGATTAAAGTGACGTTATTATACGGTTTTTCTATCCTTTGAGCTAGTGGCAGGCTTGTAATTAAGTATTAAAAAAGCCCTTGGTTACAAAGTGTAACAAGGGCTTTTTGAAATGCTTTTGTATTTTATATATTAGTCTTGAGAAAGGCTATATACATAAGCTGAAATAACATGTACTTTTTCTTCACCTAGGATGTCACTCCAAGGAGGCATTACACCAGCGCGTCCGTTACGAATTGATTCTTCAATTGCACGTTTAGAACCACCGTATAACCAAATGTTATCAGTTAGGTTAGGTGCACCTAACGGTAAGCCTAAAGCTAAACTACCTTGACCATCTGGACCATGACAAGCAGCACACATAGCGAATTTAGCTTGACCAGCTTTCGCTAGTTCAGGGTCAACCGAACGTCCACTTAAGCTTATTACATAGGCTGCAACTTCTTTGACGCCTTGCTCTCCGCCTAAAGCACCTTCCCAAGCCATCATGCCTGATGCTTTACGACCGTTCATGATACTTTCTTTAATAGCTTCAGGTGTACCACCATATAACCAATCTTTATCAGCAAGGTTAGGGAAGCCTGTTGTACCATGAGCATCACTACCGTGACATTGTGCACAGTTTTGAATAAACAAACGTTGGCCTACTTTTAATGCTTCGCTATCTGTCGCTAAGTCTTCAATGCTACGCGCTGCGTAAGCTTCAAAGATAGGTCCAAATTTAGCATTTGCTGCGGCTACTTCACGGTCATATTGAACTAAAACGCCTGAATCTTTAGCTAAATACTCAGCTGTTTTAGCTTTAGATTCTGCAATGTTCATAATGCCTTGGTTAGAACTCTTCCAGCCTAGAAGACCAGTCCAGTTTCCTAAACCATACATAGCGATATAAACAAAAGCCCAAACGATAGTTAATAAGAAGAAAGTACTCCACCATTTAGGTAGAGGATTATTCAATTCTTCGATGCCATCGAAAGTGTGTCCCATAGACTCACCTTCTTTGACCCCTGCAAAGTTCTTTAAACACCAGCGAAGTAGAATATAACAACCTACTAACGTTCCTAGTGTAAGAACCCAAACCCAAATATTCCAGAAGCTAGACATTATTATTAGTCTCCTGTTTGCTATCTTTATCAAGATGGCGTTCTTTATCTTGTTGATCTTCTTCAAAGATTGAATTTGCTACTTCATCAAATGAAGATTTACGTTTCTTTGAATATGACCATATTACAATAATGATAAATAACGCCAATATTAGTAGGGCAAAAAGCCCTCTGAGTGTTCCGTAATCCATCAGGAGCTACTTCAACGCGTGGCCAAGTGACTGAAGGTAAGCAACCAGAGCTTCCATTTCAGTCTTGCCTTTAACTGCATCTTTAGCACCATCGATTTCTGCTTGTGTATAAAGCGGAATCGCGTTGCCTTGTTCATCTTTATGAGAACGATTGCGTGTTAACCAATTAAAAGCTTCTAATTTCGACTTAGTTAACTCACCATCAAGCGTATTGGTATTTAACCAATTATACGCAGGCATGTTCGACTCAGGCACTACTGAACGCGGATCAGTTAAATGGGCAATATGCCAATCATCACTGTAACGACCACCTACACGAGCAAGATCAGGACCTGTACGTTTTGAACCCCATAAAAATGGATGCTCCCATACATGCTCACCAGCAACACTATAGTGACCATAACGCTCAGTCTCAGCTCTAAATGGACGAATCATTTGGCTATGACAGTTGCTACAACCTTCACGGATATATATGTCACGACCTTCCATTTGTAAAGCAGTGTAAGGCTTTAAGTTATCTACGGGTACGGTGGTTTCTTTTTGGAAGAAAAGCGGAGTAATCTCTACTAAACCACCAATACTGATAGCAAATACTGTTGCTAAGAAGAACCAACCAACGTGTTTTTCAACTTTTTCATGTGAATTTTTCATGCTGTCTCCTTAAGCTACTTCTACTGGCTTAAGACTACCGTCTTTTGCACCAATTGTTTTAAACATGTTGTAAGCCATTAATATAAAGCCAGCTACAACAAGAACACCACCTAAGAAACGGATAAAGTAGAACGGGTAAGATGCCGTTAAACTTTCAACAAAACTATACGTTAATGTACCGTCGCTGTTTACAGCACGCCACATTAAACCTTGCATTACACCTGAAATCCACATAGCTACAATATAAAGAACGATACCAGCAGTGTGCATCCAGAAATGAATGTTGATAAGGCGAATACTGTACATGCGACCTTGGTTAAATAGCACTGGAATTAAATGGTACATTGCACCAATTGAGACCATAGCAACCCAACCTAACGCACCAGAATGAACATGACCAACTGTCCAGTCAGTGTAATGAGATAATGCATTAACTGACTTAATTGCCATCATTGGACCTTCAAAAGTAGACATACCATAGAAAGATAATGAAACAATTAGGAAACGAAGAATTGGATCATGACGTAATTTATGCCATGCGCCAGAAAGTGTCATAATACCATTAATCATACCACCCCAAGATGGTAAGAATAATACAACGGACATTACCATGCCTACAGACTGAGCCCAATCAGGGAGTGCAGTGTAGTGTAAATGGTGAGGGCCAGCCCAAATGTATAATGAAACAAGTGCCCAGAAGTGAACAATAGATAAACGGTATGAATAAACAGGGCGCTCTGCTTGTTTTGGTACAAAGTAGTACATCATACCTAAGAAACCAGCTGTTAATAAGAATCCAACGGCATTATGACCATACCACCATTGCATCATTGCATCAATTGCACCCGGGTAAAGTGAGTATGATTTCATGGCTGATACTGGGATTACCATTGAGTTACCAATGTGTAATACAGCTACGGTGATAATAAAACCACCAAAGAACCAGTTAGCTACATAAATATGTGAGGTTTTACGTTTAATTAGCGTACCAAAGAAAACGATAGCATACGAAACCCATACCACAGCAATAGCAATATCGATAGGCCACTCTAGCTCAGCATACTCTTTTGACGAGGTATAACCTAAAGGTAATGAAATAGCAGCAGCCACTATAATTGCTTGCCAACCCCAAAAGGTGAAGGCTGCTAACTTACCGCCAAACAAAACTGTTTGACAGGTGCGTTGTACAACATAGTAAGATGTGGCAAATAAAGCACTTGTACCAAAAGCAAAAATTACAGCATTTGTATGAAGTGGACGAAGACGGGAGTAGGTTAACCAAGGTGTATCAAAGTTAAGCGCAGGCCAAATTAATTGAGCCGCGATAAGTACACCTACAAATGTACCAACGATCCCCCAGATTACAGTCATCACAGTAAATTGACGTACAACATCGAAGTTGTAGTCTACTGCTGACGTATTACTTTGAGTCATGTTATGGATTCCGCAGTGTTATTATTAGTTTGAAATAATAAATTTTAGCGCTGTAAACAGTAAAAACTAATCTACATCAGGACAAAATTTAAGCTATTTCTATTGATGCCGCCAAAAGGCGGTGATTTATGTCACATAAATGTTGCTAAATGTGTCATTTCAAAGCAATTTTACCTCTTGAGCATGATCTAAATCAATAGCTGATTCTGTTTAAACTTGATATAGATCAATCTTAGTATAATCGCCCTAAAGCTAATGTGGTTAATGCATTCAGCAAAGTTGACGTAAAAATTATTGAAATAAAACAGATAATTTTTACAAAGATTAGACTAATAACTCAATATCAGCAAGCGAGTAACAGTATCATCGATATTAGAAAAGTTTTAACCTGATAAAAATAGCGCTTAGGTATTTGCTTTGGTTATGAATGTTTATTATGACAATTAACTATGAAAGTTAGCTAAATCACACAAAAGCTCTTTTTGTAGTAAATGAATGATTTTCCCTTCGATTTTTATTAAGCCTTCTTTTTGAAACTTTGCAAAAACTCGACTGAGTGTTTCTCTTCTTAAACCCAAGAAATTGGCGACATCATTTCTGCTGACTAACAGGTTAAGCTTACTGCTACTACCGGTATAAGCTTCATTACGTTTTGTTATATTAATTAAAAAAGCTGCAAGCAGGCTATCAGCCGATTTTTTACCAATAAATGATTGAAAGTTACTTTGCCTTACATAGCTCTGCTTGCTTAATAATGCTATTAAATTTTGTTGTAATTCTGGTACGAGTTTTCCGCATGAAGAAAATTGCTCTATTGATACTTCACATACAGAGCTTTGACCTATTGCAATAGCACTATAATTATAATTTTCTAGAAATAAAGCATCTTCTCCGATAAGTTCACCTGGGTATCTAAGGCCGACAACTTTCTCGTAGCCATCTTTACTGGTAACGCATAATTTAAATACGCCAGAACATACTGCGTATATAGATGTCAGTGGGGTGTTTTCTTCAAATAGAATTCTGTTTTTTACTTGAGTATGACGTTGAGAGGTGTCGGGTGCTTGAGCATTAACAGGAATTTTTTTATTTAAATAGTTTTTTGATAAATCTAACGTTTGGCCATCTGCTTCTACAGGTTGGCAAATCGCATTCATTGAGCAATTTTCACAGGCAATAGTATGGTGTTGACCCAGTGCTTGCTGATAAACTACATTATTGGCTAATTTTTTTCCTGTTGTCATATCACTTATTCTTATTTGTCGAATGAACACATGCTAGTTTAAAGCGATAATAACAGGCGTTATTTTAATCAGATCAAAGTTATCTTAATTAAATTGTGGATTTTTATGTTAAAACGTATTTTTGTCACACTGTCCTTGTTTGTACTATGTAGCTGTAAGCCAACTATTGAGTCTAAAAAGATTATACCTCCTTATAATTTTGACTGTATAACCAGTCAATCAGATTGTGTAGTTGAAGGTGAAATAGTCAATGTAACTATTGAATTTTCTCAACAGCAACAACCTGTTCACAAGACGAATAAAGCAGGGGAGGTAATTAATAACATTAAAGCAGAAATACCATTTAGTATATTATTAACACTTTCTAGTAAGCTTGAAAGTAAAGCAATTAAGGTAAATGCTTATCTTGAAGGACGAGATATGTTTATGGGACAAGTCCCTTTATTCTTTAATCAAATTGATCTAATCACCGAAAAATCAGAAAAAAGTCACATAAATAACTCAACGGAGCATGAAAAGGCTCGTTATCAAGCGGAAAGTTTATTGGCAAACTGTACAGAAGAAACCATGGTTTGGCGTTTATGGGTAACGCTAGAGTATACCGATGAAAAAAATAGCCAGCAAAATCAAAAACTGTTCATTGATTTTACTGGCGAAAGATTGTAACTAAGTGAGTTCAGGGGACTATAATTTGTTACATAATAACGTCAGTTAAAGCTTAAATATTATTAGTTACGTCTACAGAAAGTTTTAACCGTTGGCCAGGTTGTAGGTATTTTTTACGGTTTAAATTATTCCAGCGTTCAATATCTGCAATTTTAACATTAAATTTGTCTGCTATTCTGGCAAATGAATCACCACGTCTCACTCTATAAGTGATGTTCCTCATGATGGCTTGCTCAGTTTCCACATTACTGGCTTTATTATATTTTACATTGCTTAATGTTGTTTTAGGCTTCTGCCAAATGACTAACTTTTGACCTAGTTTCAAGGTGTCTCTTGGCGCAAAACCATTCCATTTTGCAATGCTTTTACTGTTTACTTTGTATTTACGGCCTATATCCCATAGGTTATCGCCAGATACGACAGTATGGATAACCTTATTACCTTTTTGCGGTCTGCTTTGTTTTTTAGCAATACGTTGATCATAAGATAAGATGTAATTATCAAGAGATTTTGCTGCCACAGGTATTAATAAATACTTTCCTGCTCTAATTTGTGTCCCTTGAACCTTATTAACTTCTTTAATAAGCGCAATACTGGTGTGGAATTTATTAGCAATAGCACCTAAGTTATCACCACTTTTAATTTTATAACGTTGCCAAGCAAGACGATCTGATTGACTTAATTTGGCAAGTTCTTGTTCAAATTTATCAACTTTTTGGTTTGGTAATAATAAGTGATGAGGGCCGTCAGGATCAGTTGCCCAACGGTTAAAGCCTGGGTTTAATCGCTGTAATTCTGTTAATGATAACTCTGCCAATTGAGCTGCTTTGGCTAAATCCAACTGAGATTTTATATCTACTTGGCTAATTACTGGCTTATTATCTATTTGATACAAGGCTAATTGAAAATCTTGTGGACGCTTTATGATATCAGCTAACGCGAGTAGCTTAGGAACATAAGCTTTCGTTTCTTTTGGTAGCTTTAATGACCAAAAATCAGTTGGTTTGTTATTTTTACGGTTTTTCTTTACTGCACGACTTACTCTACCTTCACCTGAATTATAGGCAGCTAAAGCCAATAGCCAATCACCTTTAAAATACTTATGTAAATACTTTAAATAAGCGATAGCGCCTTGAGTTGATGCAACGACATCTCTTCTACCGTCGTACCACCAATTTTGTTTCATACCAAAGCGTTTACCTGTACCAGGCACAAACTGCCACATACCAGAGGCGCGGCCATGAGAGTAAGCAAAGGGATCAAAAGCACTTTCAACAACAGGTAATAAGGCCAACTCAATGGGCATATTATTTTTTTCTAACTCTTCAACAATATAAAAAAGAAATGGCTCAGCTCTTTTGGCGACTCTTTTTAAATAATTAGGGTGTTTTACATACCAGTCTCTTTGAGCTTTTAAACGCTTATTTTCAGGTATATCAAATTGAAGTTGATCCCTAATCCTTTTCCATAGATCATCGTGGCGGGTTATCGCTTCTTTATTAAGTGAAAAGTCAACATCTGCCACAGGGTGATAGACATCAATACTTTCATCTGCGAGTAATGCGTGATTAATTTCTTCTACACTGGCAGCTTCAGTGTTTTGGTTGTTTGCTTGATTTACGTCTTCTGGTTGTAATGTACTTTGACAACCGCCAATCAAAAATAATGCAGGTAATAAATAATGTTTCATGAAAAACCAATAATTCGTGGGTGTTTTGTTACCTAAAATAAGGGAAGTTTACTTTTAATGTACTTTTAAGAAAAATTACCTAACAAAACTTAACAATTTGAAAATTAATAACGCACCATAGCATAAATGTACTAGGGTTAAAACTTGTCTTTCCATACGCGCAACTGAGTAAATACCGCTTCATCAGACGATAATTTCTGATTTGAATACCTTTGTGTCGATTGAATAATTTCTTCATCATTACATCGTAAAAATGGATTAATGAGCAACTCTTTTTCAATAGATGTTGGTATTGTTGGTTTACCTTGCTCACGTAATGATTTTACTTCATCTATGTAATTAATTAAGTGCCTATTTGAGTTGTTTACCTCTTTGGCAAAAGCTAAATTAGCTATAGTATATTCATGAGCGCAATAGACTTTAGTTGAGGTGGGTAAACTCGCAAGTTTACTTAAAGAGTTAAACATTTGAGTAGGTGTACCTTCAAAAATACGACCACACCCCCCAGAAAACAAGGTGTCACCACAAAACACTTCATTGTCAGAAACATAAGCGATATGACCATGAGTATGGCCTGGTAATGCCAATACGTTAAAACTAAGTGAAGTATCTTTTATGTTAATTATACCACCCGCTATCGCATCGACGGTGACGCAATGGATGTTGTCTGATAGCGGCCCATATACTGTTAAAGGCCAGTTTTTGCTTTTGCAGTAATCTTTTAATTTATCCACACCACCAATATGATCATTATGATGATGGGTAATTAATATGGTATGAAGAATTAACTTGTTTTCTTCAATGTATTGTAGACAAACATTAGCGTCGCCTGGATCTACTAGAGTGATATATTGACTTGCACTAGGTTTGATAAGCCAAATATAGTTATCATTGAATGCCCTGATAGGCAGAATGTCATATTGCAAACTTTTCATATGGAAAATTATTCTCTTCTAGATATATACTTAAGTACTATAGTGATTAAGTATATATCTTTTCTTACCTTTTTACGGAATTTCATTAAATGAAACCAGCCTTAGCTTTTCGTCAGCCCCATTATCCAAACGCTTGGGAAGAATTACCTAATGGAGATATTATCTTAGCGGCAATTGAAGAGCAATTGCAGCCTTGGTGGCAAAAGTTTTTTGGTTATCATCTGGCAAAAATTGGCGCATTAAGTAAACAAGTTAATACTGATGAATGTAAAATTAGTAATCACTTTAGTTGTACAACGAAAACAGGAGGGGGAAATATTGTTGCCGACATAGACGATTTACCCCTGCAAGAACACAGTGTCGATGTATGCTTGTTAAGTCATGCGTTAGAGTTCTCTTTAGATCCCCATCATGTTATTCGAGAAGCAAATCGAGTATTAATTCCTAATGGTTACCTTGTTATTACTGGCTTTAATCCTTTGAGTTTGGCGGGTTTAAATAAACTTGTTCCTTATCGAAGAAAATCGATACCTTGGAATGAACATTTCTTTCATCCTATGCGGGTAAAAGATTGGTTACATTTAATGGGGTTTGAAATATTGGCAGATCAGCGTTGTATTCATAGCGTGTTAGTTGGACAGTTAAACGAGAATGTTGTGGCTAAGTCTTGGCAAAGTTTCGCCCAAAGGTTTTTAACCTCTCTTGGTTCGGTTTACGTGATAGTGGCTAAAAAAAGGGTGTTACCTTTAACGCCTATTAAACCTAAATGGAACATTCGAACTGAATTCAACCCAGTAAAGGCACCTAGTATGCGAGTTCCAGAGCGGAAGGTAATGAAAAGGCAAATAAAATAAAAGCCGTTGTTAACGGCTTTTATTATTTTATTAATATGAATTCATTTTAGAATTTATATTTTGCTTGTAAGTAAGCGAAACGACCTTGACCACTATGAACATTTACCGCAAAGCCCATAAAGTCATGATAAGCAAACGGCGGTTTTTCATTGGTTAAATTAGTTGCACCAATCGTTAATACCGTATTTTCAATACCAAAATAATTAATAGACGCATCAAGAGTCATCATAGAATCAACTTTTTTATTAAGTTTTAATGATGCTTCTTGTTCAAATGAATCAACATAGTTTAATGCCGCAGTTGCACTAAAGTCATTTAAAGTCCAATCTACCGAAGTTGTCCAGCGCATTTGAGGTTGTTCAAATCCACCTTCTTCTGTGCCTTTGTAGTCTTCAAAACTCAGTACATAGTTCATGACATAGCCAAATTTAAACATGCCAGATTCGGTATCTAAAGCATAGCGAATGTCTAAATCAATACCAGAAGTCTGCAAGTCACCTATATTTTGGAAACTATCATTTACTTGGATGACTTCACCCGGATCGCCTGCAATTGAAGTAGGGCGACGTTGAACAATACTTTGATCAAGACCAAAGTTATCCATAACAAATTGGGTATCTGAGTCAATAATGTCAGTAATGTCGTAGTTGTAATAATCAACAGAGAAGTTTAAATCTTCAGTAATATTATAAATAACACCTAAATTATAACTTTCTGACTCTTCAGGGCCTAAGTTTGGGTTACCCTCAAATACCGCGGTGTACTCTTGAGGTTCACACGCTCTATCTTGGTTTCCAATGGCAGCACATCGCATTGTATCTACTAGGTTAGGTGATTCATCTGTACGACCTAAACCTAATTGATGTAAAGAGGGCGCTCTAAATGCAGTACCATAAGAACCACGTAAACTTAAGTCTTCAGTTGGAGCCCATAAGAAGGATATTTTAGGATCGGTTGTTGTACCAAAGTCACTATATTCTTCATGTCGAACTGCAATTTGTACTTCTAAATTCTCGATAACAGGAATCGCTAACTCACCAAAGATAGCAAGGTTTTCACGTGAACCATTGGCTTGTGTTGCTTCAGTACCAAAAACTTCACCACGAAGGAATTGATCATCAGGGTTGTCGCTAATTGATTCTTCACGATACTCTGTACCAAGGGCTAACATCAGTTCACCATGTGTCATGTCCATTAACGCACCCGATACTTTAAAATCGAAAGATTTCATGGTTGATTTACCAACACGGGTGGTTGTTGTTTCAATATAATCTAACGCTTCTTGAGAGTTGCTTGAAGGTTCAAATGGGTCCCATAAGCCACTATCAATTGCTTCTTGAGTACGACGAGAATTTGGAAAACCATTAACACCACGCTCAACAGAAGAGCTCTTAATATAGCTATATGCTGCTTCCCAGCTCCACTCTTTAAATTCACCTTGTAAACCTAATATTGCACGATAATAATCAGAATCAACGCGCTTCTCACGATTACCTATATCAACGGTTCTACGACGCATGGTTAAATCTTGCATGTAAAACTCATCGTCAGGCATGTTAGCAAAAGGATGATTTACATTATCACCACTCATAAACAATTCATTAAAGCTTGGGCTACCAGCACCTCTAACCGTAGATTTAGAGTTTTGACCATTTAACTCAGCAAAAGCTCTGATGGTGTCATTAATTTCATATTTACCCATGTAATTCCAACTGAAGCGTTCAGCTGCAGGAATCATTGTCATATAAGGAGCATAATCATAACGACATAAATTGTTGGCCAAATCTTGATCTTCTGGTGCACATATATCGTTACCGTATAGATCGATACGTCTGTTAGAAGGGTCTGAGGCTAAAGCAATTGTACCAGGAATACCGGCAGAACTTCTAAAGTCGGTGGCATCTGGATCACCCGTTCTTGCAGCTTGGTTTGCTGTAGCAGAGAAGCTTCTATCGGAATACATTACTTCTTCTCTGTTAAAATACTCTAATACAAAGGTATGGTTGGTGTTATCGGTACTATTACCAAATACAAGGTTTATACTTTGTTCTTCACCACCACCATCAGCAGTATCGCCTATCTTTGCAGAAATCTCTGCACCATCAACGTCGTCTCTTAGTACAACGTTAATAACACCGGCGACCGCGTCAGAACCATAGGTTGCTGATGCACCATCTTTTAAAATATCAACCCGTTTAATCGCCGATAAGGGAATGTTATTAATATCAACAAATGCGGTATCTATGCCTTTAGCGAAAGGAGATACAGAGACTCTACGACCATTTATTAAGATTAATGTTGAATCTGCGCCAAGTCCACGTAATGAAACAGATGAACCACCGTTCGCTGTATCATCACTACTGTTTGCCTGAGTAGAAAAAGTGCCTTGACCAGAAATAGGTAATTTGGTGAATAAACTGATTAAATCAGTTACCCCTGTTTTTTGAATATCTTCCTGCGACAGACTCGTAACAGGTGAGGGACCTTCCATATTAGTGCGTTTAATGTGAGAACCCGTGATTTCGATTCTCTCTACGTCTTCAGCGGCGTAAGCAACAAAGCTATTAGATGCGAAAATAGCGGTTGTTATACTTAGTGCGAGTAGAGATTTATTCCTTCTAACATTCATCATTGAATATTTCCTATATTATTATGTTTTTGTTTTTTATTCCTAATTTATTCAACCAATAGTTATTGTTATAACTACTTGATGCTGCGATATAAATTAAAAGCGTAAAAGTTATAGCAAAAACTTCCATAACATGAAACAAATAAATATTTGCAAAAGGTAACGAAATGTGCGTTGTATAATGTATTAAATATTGCATTTGTTCAAAACGGATATTTAGATAAGTATTTTTCTATAAAAGTTATAAAGGTTGTCGTATTATTAAGCTTTTATAAAATAACAGAACAGATATGAAATCATTAGCCCTTGAACAGTTTTTATCAGAGTACTTAAAGCCTGAGTTAATAAAAGACTTTACCCCTAATGGATTGCAAATAGAGGGCAAGTCAGACATTCATAAAATTGTAACGGGAGTTACTGCCTCAAAAGCATTAATTGATAAAGCGATTAAAGAAAAAGCTGATGCGATTTTAGTGCACCATGGTTATTTTTGGAAAAATGAATCGTACGTTATCCGTGGAATGAAACACGATCGAATTAAATCATTGCTGTTAAATGATATTAATTTATTTGCTTATCACCTCCCTTTAGATATACACCCGGAAGTCGGAAATAATGCTCAATTAGCTAAATTATTAGGTATAACAAAGGTCGCTCCTTTAGAGGTTGGTAACCCTGTAAGTGTGGCCATGCAAGGACATTTCGATGAGAGTTTAACAGGACAATTCTTAAAAAGTTTATTAACTACAAAGCTCGACCGAGAATGTTTACATATTTCACCAGCAAGTGACAAAGACATTAAAACAGTTGCATGGTGTACTGGAGGCGGACAAGGGTATATAGAACTCGCAGCAGAGCAGGGTATAGATGCTTTTATTACGGGGGAAGTATCTGAACAGACAACGCATATTGCCCACGAGATGGATATTCATTTTTTTGCAGCAGGGCATCATGCGACAGAACGTTATGGGGTGAAAGCTCTAGGTGAATTACTGCATGAGAAATTTAATATTGAAGTTAAATTTATAGATATAGATAACCCTGTTTAAATCTGTTTGATGTATTAATTTAAAGCACTTAAACAATGAGTGCTTTTATCCATTGCACCGTTAAACCTAAGTATTCATACCAAGCTATTGATGTTTGTTCTAGCTTCTTACTACTGGGTACATAATATCCCCAATGTTTACTGCTGTTGATATCTTTCACCCAATACCCAGTTGGCGCTGCAATGGGCTGAACATGTTGGCTTAAAAAGTAACTTATAGCACGCGGCATATGGTTAGCGTTGGTTACTAGTATTGATGTAGTCCCTTGTATTCTAGGTGATATCAGTTGCGCCTCTTCTTCAGTATCTTTAGCGAAGTTTTCTTGTATTATTTTTTGTTCAGGTATACCCATTAAAACTAATGCTTCTTTAACTTTACTGGCATTACTGACTTCGTCGCTAAATGCATAGCCTGAAGTTATCACTCTTGCTTCGGGGTGTAACTTGTATAACCGAAAAGCTTCAACAGTTCTTTGCAATGAACACGTTGCTAACTCGCTTGTAGCGGGTAATAACGTTGTGGATGTATGATTACAACCTAATACAACAATATAGTCTACCTGCTTAGTTGATTGAATATAAACAGGGTATGATGACTCTAACGAATACATTAATCTATCTGATATTGGGGCAAATGCACAGACGAATAGTATAATTGCTGCTGACTTGATGTTAAATGAGCTGAACCTTGCTTTTCTTCGCTTAAAAATCAACCCGGTAATTAATAAAATAATCACAATGTTAATTGGCATCAATAATACTGTTAACACTTTCTTTATAAGAAATACATCTAGCATAAATAATTAAAGTTTCGTGAAAAAATGTATAATTTACTATATCAATAAATACCTAATCTAGCAGTGGTTTTTTACTTGAAATTGTATACGAAATAAGTAAATATGAGCGACACTATACTCTTACGGAGAATTTAGGTTGTAAACTTAACTAGTTTACTTTACCTATTCTGAACGTAATTTTAAAAAAATGGAATTATTATGAAATTATCTTTGATTTCTTTTACCGCAATTTTCACAGTTTCTTTATTAATATCCCCACTATCGGCGAAAGAATATAAAGACGCTCGAGTTTATAAATGGGTCGATAAAGATGGTGTAGTCCACTATAGCGATAAGCCTAACCCTCAAATTGAAAGTAGCGAAATAAAAGTACAAGCCAATAGCAATAACTTCGACTCTACGGGCGCTGAAAAGTGGCAGGAAGATTACAATAAAAATAAAGAAGTGAATAAAGAAGCACAAGATAAACTTGCAGTACAAAATGCGAAGAAGAAAGAGTTGTGTAATGGATTTAAGAGCGATTTAAATACACTGAAAAATATAGGGCGCATTGTCAATGTAGATGCTGACGGAAAGCAAACCTATATTTCTGAAGAAGACCGTACAGAGAAAATACAAGCCTTAGAAAAAAATATCAAAAAAATGTGTAAGTAGGCACCTTATCGATAGCTTGAAAGTTACCTTTATTGTTTTTATATTTAATAGACGTCTAAAAGGCTGTTGCTTTTATCGAAAATATAAGGTTTAATACCGCCGCGATTAAATTTAAGTAATTACTCAAGTTTAATCTGCACCAGAAGAGGTGCGGTAGCTAGGTAAATAACGTTATACCTTAGGGTATTTGGAACCACATTCTAATAAGCGTTATTGAGGGAGACTATCGCCGAGGGCATTGATATGTGTGGCATATCGTGTTCGGTCACTAAGGTTGAATCCTTAGGGCTGTCACCTAACGTAATTGTTTATATAACAAAAGGTGGAGAGCTTCTGGCTGAAAAAGTTTTAAAGTCTGTTTTTCAGGCTAGCTTACCAAACTGCTCAGTCATGCTCTTCCAATACTTTCGCTAATTATATCAAAGCAAAGTATATGTTAATTGGGAGAAAATTTTTGAATTCGAATAACCTATCTTTATCATCGTTAACTGTCGCGAAATTTGGCGGAACCAGTGTTGCCGATTATGCTGCTATGTTACGTTGTGCCAATATCATTAAGAATGATCCAAATACGCGTGTTGTTGTTGTTTCTGCGAGTGCTGGTGTAACTAACCATCTTGTGCGTTTAGGGCAAGAAAATGTCTCGTTAGAAGAGCAGCAGAGTATTATTCAAAGTATTGCCGCAATTCAGTTTAATATCACGCAAAACTTTAATGAAAATATTGAGCAAACCTTAAATCAGGCAATAAATACATTGTTAGATGAATTAGCACAAGTTGCCTTGTCTCAGTCAACGCAATATAGCGCTAAAAACGCAGATGCCATTCTGTCATATGGCGAACAGCTTAGCTCTCGTATTTTTGCTCAAGTTTTAAGAACCATCGATGTTGCAGGTGAATACTTTAATGTTCAGCAAGTGATGAAAACTAACAGTTTATACGGCAAAGCGGTTGTAGATGAGCAACAATTGAAGCAATCTTGTGAAGCATTGTTATTACCTAAGTTGCGTGAAAACGTGATAGTCACCCAAGGGTTTATTGGTCAAGATGGTTTAGGAAATACAACCACTTTAGGGCGTGGTGGCTCTGATTATAGCGCGGCATTATTAGCCGAAGCTTTAGGTAGTCATCGTCTTGCTATTTGGACTGACGTAGTGGGAATTTTTACTACCGACCCACGAATTACCAATCAAGCTAAAGCCATTAAAGAGATTAGTTTTGGTGAAGCTGCGGAAATGGCAACTTTTGGTGCAAAAATATTACATCCTGCAACACTTATACCCGCAATGCGTTGTAATATCCCTGTTTTTGTTGGCTCAAGTAAGGAGCCTGAAAAAGGGGGCACACAAATAAAGAAAAAAGTCGAATCTACACCGACTTATCGTTCAATAGCGCTACGAAGAGAGCAAACGCTAGTGACAGTTAAAAGTCCAGCGATGCTTCATGCTAGCGGTTTCTTAGCTCAGGTTTTTTCTATTCTGGCTAAATATGAGTTGAGTGTTGATTTAGTTACGACCAGTGAAATTAGTGTCGCGTTAACTTTTGATAACCCAAGTGGTAGTACACAGGCGTTAATTACGACTAGTGTCGTGGAAGAGTTGGAACAACTTTGTGAAGTCACTGTTGAGCACGGTTTATCATTAGTTGCCGTTATTGGCAATGGATTAAACAGTGCTAAAGGTATTGGTCAAACCATTTTTGAAACGATTAATGACACAAATATTCGATTAATTTGTCATGGTGCTAGTAGTAATAACTTATGTTTCTTAGTGAATGAACATGATGCAAGCGATGTGGTAGAAAAGCTTCATGATACGTTATTTGCTTAAATAAATTTTGCTACTTATAACAGTAAAAAGCCAATAAATTTTTTATTGGCTTTTTACTTTGAGCTCGGTTTAATGATTATTATAATATCGCTTCAATAGAGCTTGCTATGTTCTCGGGCTTTGTTGTTGGAGCAAACCTTTTGACGACTTTTCCTTCTTTATTGACCAAAAATTTTGTGAAATTCCATTTGATACTTTTAGAGCCAAGAATACCAGGAGCTTCTTCTTTCAAAAAGTTATAAAGCGGGTGCGTATTAACTCCGTTAACCTCTATTTTCGCAAATAAAGGAAACGAGATATTAAAATGCAAATCGCAAAATTGCTTTATTTCTTGATTATCACCTTTTTCCTGCTGTTTAAATTGATTACAAGGGAAAGCTAACACTTCGAAGCCTTTGGCTTTATATTGATCATATAGATTTTGTAATCCTTTATATTGTGGGGTGAAACCACATTCACTTGCGGTATTAACAATCAATAAAACGTGCCCTTTATATTGGTTAAAGTTTACTTCTTCATTTCGATAATTATTTGCCTTAAATTGATAAATATTATTCACGTTTTATCCTTATATGTTCTTTACATATATTCAATTTCCAAAAAAAAAGCACAGGGCGAAACCTAGGAATTGTTTATCTTTGTTGAAATATTAAAAAAGTTAAACACCGCTTTGCGCAAAAGTGTCGTTAACTCTAGAGCATATACTAAAACTTCAGTACACTTAAACAAATTTATTTGTCTTAAAAAGGTTGATCAAATGAAAGTTGCATTTGTTGGTTTAGGTGTTATGGGTTACCCAATGGCAGGACATCTTGCCAAGTCTGGTTTTGATGTGTGCGTATTTAATCGAAATTCTGAAAAAGCACGCGCTTGGCAACAAGAATTTGATGGTCGAAAAGCGAATACGCCAGCAGAGGCGGCTTTGGGCTGTGATATTGTTTTTTGCTGCGTAGGTAATGACGATGATGTAAGAGAAGTAACATTGGGCTCTCAAGGAATTTTAGCAGGGCTATCAGAGGGGTGTATTTTAGTCGATCACACAACAGCGTCAGCACACTTGGCTGAAGAATTAGGCGCACTGGCAGAAGCGCAAGGTAAATTCTTTTTAGATGCTCCCGTTTCTGGTGGACAAGCAGGAGCAGAAAATGGCGTTTTAACTGTTATGGTTGGTGGCGATAAAGCGGTATTTGAAAAAGTAAAACCTATCATGGCCTCATATGCCAAATTTAGTCAATTGATGGGAGGTATTGGGGCTGGGCAACTTGCTAAAATGGTAAACCAAATTTGTATAGCTGGAGTTGTTCAGGGGCTAGCTGAAGGATTTAGTTTTGCTAAAAAGGTAGGTTTGGATCCTGACGCTTTAGTTGAAACTATATCAAAAGGAGCTGCGGGCTCTTGGCAAATGGAAAATAGATATAAGACTATGTTTGCGAATGAATTTGACTTTGGCTTTGCTGTTGATTGGATGAGAAAGGATTTATCCATAGCTTTTGATGAAGCTGAAAAAAACAATGTTGAATTACCGATGACAAAAATGGTAGATAGTTTTTACCAAGAAATACAAGAAAATGGCGGTAATAGGTGGGATACCTCAAGTTTGATTTCTCGTTACAAATAGTTGATATATAAAATAATATGATACTTTTTTTGCAAAACTAAGACGTGTGTCTATACTTTTTTTTAGTACTGCATGTTTTTCAGTTATATTTTGTATTAAATTGCAATCTTGATATATTGTATATTTGTTGTACAATATAGCTGTTTGTAAATTTTTTTATTGTATTGAGACGGATTTCAATTGTGAGGTCCGTTATGTTGTTTAAACCTACCTATATATATCTTTTTTTGTTTTTCATGCTTTATCCTACTAAAGGATTTAGCGCAGAGTTATGCGGTGAAAAAACACTTGAAAGGCAAACCACTGTCATTGCAAATCAGAATTTCTGTCTCACTGATTATGGTCATTATTTAAAAGTAAATATTCCTTATCATAATAGTAATGTCACTATTACAACTTCTGGCGGAACTTTTGAAGGTACGCTAGATGCAACAATAAAGTTGTATTCTAATGAATCATGGGATAACGATAAACTTGAAGCCAGTGTTGATAACCCTAATAGTAATGACGAAACACTTTCGTTTATTTCTCCAGCAGGGATTCGTTACTTCTCATTAGGAGGAAATGTCAGTGAAATGACCTTATATGTTTCAGTGACTGGTGGTGATATCCCTGAACCTCTGGGCGATTTTATTGTATATGATACCAATGTCATTGTAGATATTCCTCCAGCAAGTTTGTCGTCTAAAACCGAATTTTCAGCGATTGTGAATGAAATTATAGCCGCACAGGAAAGTGATTATAGCGCTATTGCAGAAGCCAATCCTGGATCAATAATTGATGTTGCCCATGCTATTCATTATATGGCTTCGCTTGATGATATTAATGACAGTGACTTATTAGCATTACTCCCTTATGTGTACCCATATAGTTATAAATATTATTATATGCCAGATGAAGAGGCTGAAATCATCAGCACTGCACTAGTTGCTGTCGCTAAAATGTCAGACTTTATTAATGCAAGTGATGATTCTTCCACATTACACCAACTTTATTTAGATGCTTTATACCCCTTTGAATCTAGAACACATGGTCGTTTATATGCAGAACACCTTCCTCATATACTTGCGCTTATTCAATACTACTCATTACAAAGCAATCCTTATGGTTTGCCTAGCGCTACTGATACCTTGATTAAATTAATGTCTGACTTTAGAAACACTTTAGGTTATGGAGTGTCATCAATAAATCTAGCTGTTAATGATAATATGCTTGATACTTTATCTGTTATTAGATCTTTTGTTTTACTTGGTGAAACGTCTTTAGATAGACGCTGGTCGAGTGATTATGATTTAACTTGGTTCACATATTATTCATATTATCTTTTAGCCAATGTTTACATGATAGCCAATGATGATGCTCAACAAAGAATTGACGGTATTATTAAAGAAATTCATCAATCATTATCTTTAGAAGTTACTCAAGCATATTTAGAAGAGATGATATCAGATCATTTTATTACGCGTGCAAATAGAGAATGTACCAGTGAAGATCCGCTGTTTGGTTTTTGTAAAGAATTAGTGAAAGAAGAGGATATTTTAACTGTATCTTTCGCATGTAATAGTCAAGTGACTATTAGAGCACAAGACTCTATAACCAATGATGTGTTAACAAAGTCTTGCCAACAATTAAATGATCATGATATTAAATTTCATAATTTGATGAAAACGAATAATATTCCCGTAGATAATGATAATAATGACACCCTTGAAGTCGTAGTGTTCGCAAGCCCTGAAGAATACAATTTATATGCGGGTGATTTTTTTGGTATTAGTACTAATAATGGCGGAATCTATTTAGAAGGTACGTCAAGCAATGAAGGAAACCAAGCCAGATTTATTGCAATGCAATGTCCAGAATCTTGGGTTGGTAATTCATGTGAAGCTGAAAATGATATTTACAACTTGATTCATGAATATACCCATTATCTCGATGGAAGGTATATTAAAGCAGGTGATTATAATTACTATAATTATAATGTTGCTTGGGCAGAAGGCCTTTCGGAATACTTAGCCTTTGGTGATGATCACCCAAGAACTTTAAGAGATTCAGCTGGGCTTACCATTCCTCCGTTATATAACATATTGTTCATGTCGTATGGTTACGACAGCTTATATCAATGGAGTTATTTTGCCATTAGATATTTGATGGAGAGTTACCCTGAAGATATTCAAACGCTCATTAGCGTAATGCAATCAGGCGATAAAGAACTATATATTGAAACTTTAAAAGCGATTAGTGATAAAAGCTCAGCTGGTTTTGAAGACTATGTTCTATCTGTTTCAAATACGACAGCGCCCATTGCAGCTAACATACCTGAAAGTAATCAACTAGGACAATGCACGCTAGAACAACAGTATGTACGTGCGTATAATTCACCAGCGGTTGATTTGGTTACCATAACTAATACCACTAAATTACCGATTTCTCTGTTTTGGATAAACAATACGACAGGGGTTGTTAATAGCTCAAAGAATTATCAAACGTTATTACAAGGAGAAAGTTTTACCTCAACATTTTGGAGTCAAAATGATCGTATGATGCTAGTTGACAGTAATAGAAACTGTCTTGCTGTTGCGGTATTAACTGATGCGGTAAATAATTATACGATTACACAAGAGATAACAAAAAATGTAATTGAAGAAGTATTACCAGAGCAAAATAATCTGGGGAGCTGTGACTTAATGAAGCCACATATTCCTAAAACGACATCTCATGATTTTGCTATCACCAATACGACTAATTATCCTGTTCATATTTTTAGAGTAAATGATCTGACCGGGGAGCCTATCTATAGTAATAAATATGCTACGTTGGCCTATGGGGAAAGTTACCGTGCTGATTTTTGGTATGGAAATAGACGTGTAATGGTAGCTGATGCAAGGTTAAATTGCCTTGCCGTTGGTGTTACCAATTATACAGAATCAGATTTTGTTATTGAAGAGAGTCATATTGTTGATGCGGCAGAGCCAGAAGTGTTACCCGAAGATAATGCCATTGGTAGTTGTGAGTTATTAGAGAAACACCTTATCAGTGATGAATCGTCTCAATTTTCAATTGTGAACAACTCAGAAACAACGATGAACTTATATAGAGTCGATAATTTAACAGGAGAAATTATAACCGACTTTTTATATGCGACATTAAAACAAGGTGAAAGTTTTGAAGCTGATTATTGGTATAACTTAAGACGATTAGTATTAACCACTGAAAATAACGAATGTTTAGGCGTTGGCTTATTATCATCTGTTACTTTATCAAATGAATTCACTGTTACAGCGTCTACTTTTGATAGGGATGAAGATGGTGTTTTAGACATTAATGATGTTTTCCCTGATGACCCCAGTGAGAGTAAAGATTCAGATGGTGATGGCGTAGGGGATAATGCTGATGTTTTTCCACATGATCCAACAGAAACTAAAGACTCAGACGGTGATGGTGTAGGTGATAATGCCGATGCTTTTCCAAATGATGCAACAGAAACTAAAGATTCAGACGGTGATGGTGTAGGTGATAATGCCGATGCCTTTCCTCTAGATCCTAAAGAAACTCATGATACTGATGGAGATGGCGTTGGTGACAACCGAGATGTATTTCCCGAGGACCCATCTGAGCATAGTGACATGGATAGAGATGGCGTCGGTGATAACGCAGATGCTTTCCCACTTGATGCAACAGAAACTATGGATAGTGATGGAGATGGTGTCGGTGATAATAGTGACGCCTTCCCAAATGATGCTACTGAGACTAAAGACTCAGACGGTGATGGTGTAGGTGATAACGCTGATGCGTATCCATATAATGCATTGAGAACAGATTCAAGTGTGAACAATAGTTCAGCTGGTAGCTTTAATATAATGATGCTATTAGTTCTTATACTGAGTATTTGTCGAAGAAAAGCAAAGATGAAGGTTAAAGGTTAATACTTAAAGTTAACTTGTTATGAAGAGAAAGCCAGTATTAATACTGGCTTTTTAAATTTTTTACTGTTGAATATATTCGTATAATGCTTTTAAAATTAATAGTTTTTCATTATCTTCTTCATGCTCATGAGCAAGGTTTTCAATTTTCATCATAAACTCATCAGCACTCAGTATTCCTTTTCCACCATACATAATTTTATTTTGGCAATATTGTTGCCACTTTTGTCCTTCCTCAACAGAAAGTGTGTGTGGGTAGTTCCGTGCCCTGAACCTGAATAAAAGTGTAGTTAATCTTTCGTCTTCAAAAGTAAAGGGGTGTGAAGCCAGTTGTTCAGGCTGTAGTGAATGCAAAATATCCATTTGGGCTTTATCTCCATGACTAAAGAATTTCCCCCCGTAAAGTGCTTGTTCAGCATCAACCTTTGCTTCATTATCAAAAGCACTAGTTGTAAATATATCGCTTAGCTTTTCCCTTAGTTCAGAGTGTTTTTTCAGTAAAGCAAAGTTTTTAAGACAGTATTCACGAGGTATTGTCAGCCTTTCTGCATTCTCTGGTAATAATGTTTTAGCCGGCGCAACAATAGGACATTTATTAATATGTATTAGCTTAATAGGTATTGGGAGTTCATCTGGTGCTAAATCATCATAACGGGTATAAAGTCTGGCTTTGAGTTCTTCGCTTGTTAAATCAAATAAAGGGCTAATATCCCTTGCTAAATCGACACAAATTACCGCATTCTTATTAACGGGATGATAACTTATTGGTGAAAACCAGCTCGTACAACCATGTTCAGATGAAATTTTAGATGAGGTATGAACAATGGGTGTCATTTCAGCTACGTTTAATAAATCAGCAACTTGTTTTTTATTTCGCAAATTAAAAATAAATTCATAGAGTTTAGGTTGTTTATCTTTAATCAACTTAGCCATAGCAATGGTAGCGTAAACATCACTCATAGCATCATGTGCTGCTTCATGAGCAATACCATTGGCTTTAGTTAATAATTCAAGCCTAAAGCTAACACGCTCTTCACCTGTTTCTTCATTCATTACCGTTGGCCAATTAATGCCTTCGGGTCTCAGCGCATAACAAGCACGAACCATATCAATAATATCCCAACGACTGTTTCCATTTTGCCACTCTCTGGCGTAAGGATCATAAAAATTGCGATAAAACAAATACCTTGTTACTTCATCATCAAAACGGATATTGTTGTAACCAGCAACACAGGTATTAGGCTGACTAAAAAGTTCGTGAATTTTTGCTGCAAAATCCGATTCATTTAAACCGTTCATTTGAGCGTGTTGAGGTGTTATGCCTGTAACCATACAAGCCTCAGGATGTGGCAGATAATCTTTAGGTGGCTGACAGTAGAACATCTCTGGCTCGCCAATAATATTTAATTCAAGATCGGTGCGAATACCTGCAAACTGGGAAGGCTTATCAAACTTAGGTGATACTCCCCAAGTTTCATAATCGTGCCAGAGGATGGTACTGTTCATTTTGTTCAAACTATCTTCCTACTTTACGAAATAATTTTAAATATTGTTGTGTTAATAATGATTATCTGAGGAATTATCAGACATCACAATATTTATTACCATCTATTTAAATTTTGTTATTTATTACTATGATGAATTTGTAATAAAAATTAACTATTCAATAGCTAACTTCAGTTGATATCATGTTAATATCTTTTGAGATTATCTTTTCAGGTTACTAATAAATAACACTATGTCTTTGCTTATCATTTATCTTCTCGTTGCTATTGGCGTTTCATTTCTTTGCTCAATTTTAGAAGCAGTGTTGCTGTCAGTAACGCCTACCTATGTTGCGCAAAAAGTCGCGGCTAAAGCGAGAGGTTCACAAATGCTCTCTAAGATCAAAGGTAACTTAGATCAATCAATTTCAAGTATCCTTATATTAAATACTTTCGCTCATACTATGGGGGCTGCTGGTGTCGGAGCACAGGCGATTAAACTATTTGGAGAGCAAAAAGAAACACTTATTGCATTTTTGCTTACCTTAGCAATTTTGTACTTCTCTGAAATTATTCCGAAAACACTAGGCGCTACTTTTTGGCGAACATTAGCCATTCCATCGGCTTACATAATTTCTATATTAATAAAATTAGTGTATCCGCTAGTATGGCTTTCCTCTTTACTCACTCAATTATTTAGTAAAAAAGGGCAACCAATAAATAGTCGAGAAGAGTTAAAAGCACTAACAGCAATCAGTAAAAAATCAGGTAACTTAGATAACCAAGAAAGCCTGTTGTTAGAAAATATTCTTCAAATGCGTGATACAAAAACACAAGAGATTTTAACGCCTAGAAGCGTTGTTCATGCTTTAGAACACAATGTTAGTATTAATGATGCGATTACCAATATTAAAACGGCTAATTTTACGCGTATACCTATCTATGAAGATTCAATTGATAACATTACAGGCGTAATTATTAAAAATCATTTATACGAAGCTGATAGGCAAGGGAAAGGAAAAGATACCATTTGTACTATTTCAACTAAAATTGGCCGTGTTTCTGAAAGCCTTCCTGTATTAGTTCTATTAGATTTATTTATAAAACGCCATGAACATATCTTTGTTGTAGAAGATCATTTTGGTCAAACTGCTGGTGTAGTTACATTAGAAGATGCGATTGAAACATTTTTAGGCCGAGAAATAGTTGACGAAACGGATGAAGTGGCAGACTTACAAAAACTCGCTAAATCTAAATATAGAAAAAAATTAAAAAAAGAAAAATCTAATAGTTCTGATTAATAGCAAAAGATTGACTATGTCAGAATAACCATTTTAATAATGTAAGTTCCCTAGGTAACTTAGTATTTTGTAAATTAAAGAGAGTATTGATTATGAACCCTATCTTACAAGTGTTAAAAGAGCAAAATGTGTCAGATGAAAAAGTAACTGAACTTTTTCAGGCGCTAACGGACAACCCAATGATGGCCATGTCGTTGATTGGTGAACTTGGCATTCCTGCAGAGAAATTACAAGCTTTAATGGGGTTAGTTATGACACAGCCTCAGTTGATTAAAGAAGCTGTTGAAGAATTAGGCTTAGATTTTTCAAAAGTAGAAGCAGCCAAAGAAAAATTAAATAATCCGTAAGTATAGTTTTTTATCAATAAAACAATAAATTGAAAGAGTACTTTTAGTCTAATGCAAAATTTAATAAATAAACTAGTTCAGGAACCAGAGCAAGTCAGCTTTAAAGAAGTTATTGACGTCATAGAAAAGCATTATGATTATGTTGGCAGTGATTTTAGTAATGGCACATTACATAATGATAAAGGGACAAATGAAGGTTCTTGTAAAATTTTTTATTTTGCAAAACTCAATAATCTGTCAGAACAACAAACATTAGCATGCTTTGGTGACTACTATCGTAAAGATGTATTACAAAATGCTGAGGGAAATGACCACGGTAATATTCGTAATTTTATGAAAACTGGCTGGGCTGGCGTTACATTTGATTCGATACCTCTCATTGTGAAGTAATGTTTCTTATTAACGACTTTTGTATACACAATTTATAACGAATAACGAATAACGAATAACGAATAACGAATAAATAGAATAATAAAAGGAAAATCATGAAACATATGTTAAGTAAGTATCAAATTCTTCTGCCGATATGCTTGGTCATCTTTTTGTCTGCTTGCTGCGGACCTGATCTAGCAATAAAGCGAGTACAGCAGTTTATAGCCTCTCAAAATATTGATAAAACTGATGCCAAATGGAAAACAAAATTAACGAAGCCAGAACTGTTACCCTTTACAGAAGGAAAAACATATTTTTGGAACTTAGAAACTAGTGCAGGCATCATGAAAATTAGGCTATTGCATAAAGATGCGCCTATGCACGTTTCAAGTACTATTTATTTATCGAAACTCGGTTTTTATGATGATTTAACCTTTCATCGGGTTATTCCAGGATTTATGGCGCAAGGTGGAGACCCACTTGGAAATGGTCGCGGTAACCCAGGCTACAGGTATGCTGGTGAGTTTGATGGTAAAGCACGACATACAAAAGCAGGGATGTTAAGTATGGCAAATGCAGGCCCTAATACAGATGGTAGTCAGTTCTTTATTACTTTTAAACCAACAACATTTTTAGATGGTAAACATACTGTATTTGGTGAAGTTACCCAAGGATTAGAAACAACATTGCAAGCGATTGAAAAACTTGGAAGTAGAAGAGGAAAGCCTACACAAGAAATAAAAATAATCAAAGCAACTATTCTCGTTGAAGATGAAGTGCAGGATAAAGAGTAAACAATTCACTACATAGTTTTATACTCTTGTACAAATAATAATTAATTTATGATTGCATATTGGGTTCTATGTTAATATATTGTTACCATTATTAAGTTGTGTTTTATGTTGTAGCATGTATTTAAAATTTATTCGAAAAAATATATTATCAAATGATATTTGTACTCTAGCGTTATTTACTAACAATTTTTCTAAAAAAGTATGTTTAGGTTTAGCGCTATTACCTCTTATTGCTAGTTTCACTATAAAAGCTCAAACCATCGAAGTGTTAACTGAGCATTTACCGCCATTTCAACAATTAAATGACGATGGTTCAATAGGTGGATATGCCACTGAAGTGATTCATCGTCTATTTGAAATAACGAAAGATGAAGCCAATATTAAGGTTGTGCCGTGGGCAAGGGCCTATGATAGAGCGCTCAATGAAAAGAACATCTTAATTTATTCAATTTCTCATACAGAAAGCAGACATGAACAATTTCATTGGGTTGGTGCTTTAAGGTATGAGCAATTTCATTTCTGGGGCTTAAACACTAACTTTTCACAACCTATTAGTGACCTTCAACAGTTGAAGAATATTTCTGTTGCTGCAACGAATGAACACAATTCTGAACAGTACTTAACTCAAAAGGGATTTAATAATGTTTATCGGGTTGTGAACAATGATCAACCAATACAAATGTTATTTAATCACCGAGTAAATATGGTGTTAGGTAATAGCCTTATAATAAAAAGACAAGCACTTGATTTAGGTTTCCAAGACAGTTTGTTAATGCCTATTGCTAGTGCTCCTGCGCTTGATAATTCCCTTGATATTGCATTAAGTAAAAAATCTGACCCTGCCTTAGTTAAACGATTTAAACTCGCTTTTAAACAATTAAAAGATAGTGGTGAATTAGATAAGATTAAAACGAAATGGCAAATCAATGATGATGGTTTACTGTAATCAGTCTTTATTTTTAGGTTTAACTTAATGAATTTCATTAACGTAAATGATGATTATTCGCTCAGTATACAAACAATCGAAAAACCACTTTTAGCACCTGACGAGTGTCTAATAAAAGTTGCAGCAATAGGCGTTAATCGTGCTGATTTATTGCAAAGACAAGGTAAATACCCGGCGCCTAATGGGGAGTCGACCATTTTAGGATTAGAAGTCTGCGGAACTATCGTTGCGATTGGCTCATCTGTTAATCCATCAAACTTTAAAACTGGTAGCCTTATTTTTTGTTTAGTCCCAGGCGGTGGTTATGCTGAGTATGTGAAAGTTAAAGCTGAGCATTTATTACCCTTACCGAAAGACTTTACCGTAATTGAAGGAGCCGCTATTGCTGAAGTGTTTTTAACTGCTTATCAAAGCTTGTTCTTACTTGGTGATATTAAATCTATTATCCACGATAAAAAGAAAGTTAATAAACAATGTCATGTATTGATACATGCTGGCGCAAGTGGTGTGGGTACGGCAGCTATACAGTTAGCTAAAGCACTTGGATGTAATGTAACAGTGACGGCTGGGAGCGATACTAAAGTTAAAGCGTGTCTTTCGTTAGGTGCTGATCATGCCATAAACTATCATAAAAATGATTTTGTACTTTGGAGCAAAGAGCATTATCGAAATGGTTATGATGTCATCTTAGATGTTGTCGGTGGTAATTACCTACAAAAAAATATTGCTGTCTGCGCACTTGATGGTTGTATTGTTATGCTAGCAATGCTTGGAGGTCGCTATAGTGATCCTGTAGATATAGCTAAGTTATTAAGTAAAAGAATTACCATTAAGGCCTCGACATTAAGAAATCGTTCTGACGATTATAAATCAGCACTCATAAAAGCATTTAAAAACGATTTTATGTCGCTGTTGGCTGATAAAAAGATTAAGCCTGTTATAGATACTTGCTATGCGTGGCAAAAGGTCGAACAGGCACATGATAAACTTCAAAGTAATCAAACTATAGGTAAAGTGGTACTTACTTTACCTTAGCTCTTTGACGGCTTCTTAAATATAGATGTGATTAAGGTTTGGGCAAAAACAAGAATAGCCCCTAGAGTAAAGCCTATTATTAAATCAATGAGTATCGGGGTCATTATTTTCAGCGTATTACCTATCATTGGTATGTTAACAACATTATCACTTAGTAAGTTGATATAAGGGGCTATTATGTGGATACCATGGCTTATCAATGAACCACCTACTAGCCACATTGCAATAGTTCCAGCTATGGCCAAAAACTTCATAAGTTTTGGGGCAAAGCTAAGCATAACTCTACCCAATTGACGCTTAAATTTAGACCAAAGGTTTATCCCATTATCTTTTAATAACCTTAAGCCACCATCATCAATTTTTACAATACCAGCGACTAAGCCATAAACACCAACTGTCATTGCTAACGCAATAAAAGCTAAAACGATAATCTGCATTCCAATAGGTTTATCAGTTATCGTCCCTAGGGCGATAATTATAATTTCAGCAGATAAGATAAAGTCAGTTCTAATCGCACCTTTAATTTTTTCTTTTTCAAACTCTTGAATATCAACTTGAGTATCTTTAAGTGCAGCGACTAAATTTTTATGATCTTTTTGTACTTCATCTTTATGGACAAATTTATGCCAAACTTTTTCGAACCCTTCATAGCAAAGATAAGCACCTCCGATCATTAATAATGGTGTTATCAAAATGGGTAAAAAATAGCTTAACAACAGTGCGATAGGTACTAGTATAAACTTATTAATCAGTGAACCTTTAAATACAGCCCATACCACAGGTAACTCTCTATCTGCCTTTATACCGCCAGAAAGTTGTTCAGCATTAACGGCTAAGTCATCACCAAGTACTCCTGCGGTTTTTTTTGCTGCTACTTTCGATAACACCGCAACATCATCGAGTATAAGTGCAATATCGTCTAGTAAAGTGAGTAAACTAGCTCCTGCCATTATTATTTCCTGCTGATAAATTAAAGTAAATTAATCAATACTATATGAATCAAGGCTTACTTGGTCAATGACTATTGACTATTAGAGCGTCTTAAAAAAGTAGGACGTGAAATTTTGTGAAGAAGTAAAAATTTCAAGAAAACAAGTGCAATAACACTAAAACTACCACCTGAACTATACACTACTTCAGATTCATAAACGTGATCGTACTCTTCACTCTCTAACGGTAGCGCATACAGTGCGTTGTTATCATCAGAATTATAGCTAACGACTAACTCATCATAATCAGCATCGTATAAATCAATCAGTACATCATATTCACCTGAGACAAAGCCTTGCTGTAAGGTTGTTTTTACTTCAAACTCATCTTCTTCAGATTGACCATATAGCGTAAATATGTCGGTTGAATAGTAATGAATCCAAGGTCCTCCGTTATGACTTAAGTAAAGCTCGGCATAAACATTGGCGTAATTAATATAGTCGACTGGGTAATAATCTGCGTCAAAGATTATTGAGAAGCTTTGGTAATATCCATCATAATCTACATCTGTTAATAAATAGCTGAAGGCATCATAAATACTATAACTATCATGATAAAAACTGTTGGACCGGGCATTTACCGATAGGTTATAGCGGCTTTTATTATCTTCTTTGTTTTCTATTACGTTATTACTAATAACTTTAGAGAGAGATTTTAGTCTTAAATGTTCTTCTCGGGTAAGCCCACTGTAGCTACTATTATCTTTGTTAAGTCTTTTTGTTGTAACTAAGACATCAGTGTTGTTAATTTGTCTTTTAAAGCTACCTTGCGAGTTAACTTTTATCGTTGTGCTATCAATTATATTTTGTTGTTCATGTGATAGTACTAATGACTCAGCATTTACGTTGGTTGTTAAGTACATTAATAACATTGTGGTGGTAAAGGTTTTTGCAAGTAAATTAATCATATTAATACCTAAAAGCTATTTGAAGTAGATATGAGTTAATCATGACTAAACTGAATAAAAGCTGAACATAATAAAGTACAGTATTATATTCAGTTAATGTTCATCTACAAGATGCTTTAATAAGTCATCAACAATTATTGTAAATAACTTATATAAGTTAACTTTCTTTAGCTTGGTTGATCTTTTACACTAGCTTGATACGTTAAGTTCTTTAAGGAGGTGTAGATGAAACAAGTTGTGCAAAATAGTTATGTTGTTTTAATACTTTTATCCTGTTTTGTTTGTTCTTCTTTTTCACACGCTTTTAACGCAAATACTTTTGCTATGGGCGTTCAAGCTGAAAGTTCTGGCAATCAGTCAAAAAAATATGTGATTAAGAATACTCAACATGCTGCAAAAGTCGTGAAAAGCGCTTACGGCGGTAAAGTGTTAAAAGTAAAAAAACTGAATAGTAAAAATAGCCTTGCGTATCGGGTAAAATTAGTTCGAGAAAATGGTCATGTTATTTCAGTCGTTGTTGATGCAAAGTCAGGTCGAATAAAAGGTAAATAATATGCGTTTGTTACTTGTTGAAGATGATATAAACCTACAGCAAAATTTAAAAATCACGCTAGAAAAATACGGTTATTCAGTGGATGTTGCTGATAATGGTGAAGATGGCTTGTTTCAGGCAACTGAATATGAATATGATGCAGCCATTATTGATGTAGGGTTACCAAAAATTGATGGCATTAGCCTGATAAAGTCAGTTCGCGAGCAAGATATTGGCTATCCGGTATTAATTTTAACAGCAAGAAATAATTGGCAAGATAAAGTGTCAGGTTTAGATTCAGGTGCCGATGATTATTTAACTAAACCTTTTCATAATGAAGAATTATTAGCACGTCTGAATGCATTAATTCGAAGAGCTGCTGGTAAAGCAAGCCCCATAATGACTAATGGTGCACTTTCAATTAACACCTCCAGCTTTGAAGTAAGCGTAAATGGTGAAGACATTTCTTTAAGTAGTTCGGAATATCGTCTACTTGAATACTTAATGCTCAACCAAAACCAAGTAAAATCAAAATCGGCGTTAACTGAACATATATATGATCAAGACTTTGACCTAGATTCAAATGTAATTGAAGTCTTTATAAGAAGGCTTCGTAAGAAGCTTGATCCCCAAGGGGATTATAATTTCATTGAAACACATCGAGGCGCTGGCTATCGTTTAAGGTCACTTGATTAATGAAGTTATTATGTAGCTATTTCAATTTAAACTGTCCTTTGGCTAGATAGTTATTATTGTGCTTAATATCCCTATACATTCATTAAAACTTCGTATGCTCGCTAGTGCGAGTATTATCGTACTTGTATTGCTACCAGCAATAGGCATAGTGCTTACTAAATCTTTTGAAAATAGATTAGTCAATGCGCTAGAGAAAGAATTAAGTGCCTATAGTTATTCTATTTTAGCGGTAACTGAAGTTGAGAATAATGCTGTATACATGCCTGAACAATTAACGGAAAACTTGTTTAATGTAAGTGGTTCAGGCCTATATAGTGTGATTACTGCCGCTAAAAATAATGTATTTCACAACAAAAATTATGTTTTGTGGCAATCAAATTCATTACTTACTGTAGAGCTGCCCATTATAGAAAGCAGCCCCAAAGTGGGAGAGAGTAAGTTCTCTACGTTAATGATCAACGAACAAGCTCATTTTATTTATAGTTTTTCCGTGAGTTTTACAAGCAACGGAGATGATTCTGAGCTGGTTGATTTTCCCGTTACGCTACATTTGATTAAAGATAAAAATGAGTTTAACGATGCAATCGATCAATTTACTCAATCGTTATGGTTATGGCTTTTTTTGTTAATGTCATTTATTGCATTTATGCAATGGTTTTGGTTACGCTGGATGTTCAAACCATTACAGCAACTTAAAGAAGAAGTACATGAAATCGAACAAGGAAACATTTCATCATTAGAAAAAGAATATCCTACAGAGTTGCACCCGTTAACAAAGCAAGTAAACCTTTTGTTAAAAACAGAACAAAATCAACGCACCCGGTATAGAAATGCCTTATCAGATCTAGCTCATAGTTTAAAAACCCCATTGGCAGTTATTCAGAGCCATGACGACATAACTCACAGCACTAAAGAGCAACTAGATATTATAAATAATATGATCGAGCATCAATTAAAACGTGCTCAAAGTGCAGGTGAAGTATCTTGGCATAAAGCCATAACGATCAATGCTGTATTACAAAAATTAATATCGACATTAAGTAAAATTTACGCAGACAAAAATATTACTTTTAAGCTCGATTGCCAATCGAGTGCCTCTTTTAGAGGTGATGAATCAGACTTGTTAGAAATGCTAGGTAATCTTCTTGATAATGCTTGTAAAGCCTGTAATAGCAGTGTTGCGGTGTCAGTAAAGCGTGATACCCTAAAATTAAGTATTAACATTGAAGATGATGGTAAAGGCATTGATACCGAATTACGTGAGCAAATATTTAAGCGTGGTGTTCGTATTGATAGTTATCAGCAGGGACATGGTATTGGTCTTGCCATTGTTAGAGATTTAGTGAGTAGTTATCAAGGTCAATTACTGATATCTACCTCAGAAAAACTATCAGGTGCAAAATTTATACTTCAGTTTGACAGTCAAAAAGCATAGCAGCCCCTAATAATACTTGTTCAGGCTTTGTTCAGTTACCTTAATGTATTCTTGCTGTAAATAGCAGGAGGTAGCTTATGAACAACTATAAATTAATGATTACAAGTGTCTTATTTTTATTACAACCATTTGCTTATGCAACTGGGGTAACATCTGAGAACCTTCAATATGAGTCATCAAAATATTACGAACCAGATAACAGTGATAATATTCAATTAGAACAGGGCGAACTTGCACAATTATTAGCGCCAATTGCTCTCTACCCAGACACTTTACTCACACATATTCTTATTGCGACAACTTATCCTTTAGAAGTAGTTCATGCAAAACGCTGGCTAACTAAACACCAAAATTATACAGATCAGAAAATAGCGAAAAAGCTTAAAAAGAAAGAATGGGATGAAAGTGTTAAAGTGCTCATTAGCTTTCCTTCTGTGTTAAAACGACTAAATGATGATTTAGCGTGGACTCAAAAAGTTGGAGATGCTTTTTTACTCAATGAAAGTCAAGTCTTAGAAAGTATTCAACAACTTAGAAGAAAGGCTCAAGCGTCAGGTAGCTTAGATAATATGTCGAATATGACGATTAGCTATGAACAAAGTCATATTGTGATTGAGCCTATTGAACAAAAAGTCATCTATGTGCCTTATTATGATACTCGTGTTGTTTATGGACATTGGGGATGGTCGCATTACCCACCAATATTTTGGCATGTACCAAGAAATATATATGCAAGGCATTATAGTTATGGACGCTATAATCCATTTTATTGGCATAATGCGGTTCATATCTCAGCACATTTTTACTTTGGTACGTTTCATTGGCATAGAAAGCATGTTGTTGTAACACCTTACCCGAAAAGAATTCATTACCCACACCATAGTAGAAGAAAGGTAGTAAGAAGTTCAGGTTCAAAACGCTGGTTTCATAAGCCAACACATAGAAGAGGTGTAAAGTATAGTCACGCTAAATTGAATCATAGATACCAACCTAAAAGTCGTATAACAAAAATTAAACCACATTATATTCAAGTTAAAAATAAGCTAGCAAAGCCACATAAAAATGTAATAACTCATAAAAAGGCTGGTCGAACTGTAAAGCACGTTAACAAAGTAAAAATAGCTAATGATCATAGTGTTATAAAGAGCAATAAACATGTGAAATATGCCAACAAAGTCAGGCACAGCAATATGTATACTAAGGACACCATTGCTCGACATAATGTTAGAGAACCTAAACAGTCAAAACATTTTAATCAAACAAAAGTAAGCAAGCATAAATATTCTTTACATACTGGATCAAAAGTAAAACATAAGACCAAACAGCAAACAAAGACAAGATATAACAAGACTAATAAACATTCAAAACCAAGAGAGCGGTAAACATCTAGGACGATATGTAATTAAAGTAGGGGTGATAATTTTGATTAATGTGTTCTTTGGGGGAGGGGGTGTGTATTAGAAGACAGTAGTAAAGAGTGATGTTGGTTATGCCTAAGTCATACCAACATCACGAAGTCAATTAAGCGCGAGCTTCTTTAGCTTCTAGAGTACAAGACTTTTCTTCTTCGATTAAACCAGCTTCAACAGCGTCAATTGCGCGTTGGTCGTGCTTGTTTGGTGGACAACCACAGGTGTGCTCGCTTACATTGTGTAAACGTGCTTGTTCTAAATGCCATTGTGCTACTTTAATATGTTGATCAACATTCATTTTACTTCTCCAGGTCAATAAATTTTCAAGGTTTGGCCATGAATCCGAGGTTCTTTAGCCATCCAAGCGTCTTTGCTAAGATGTTGGTATTCTAATTAATATTTAATTTATGTCTAGGAAAAAGCACTTAAAATAGAATAAAAATAAGGTTAACTATGAGTGTAAACGAGAAAATATTGTTGAAATCTTTTAATCATTCCTGACAGACCCAAATTAATCAGTAAACTAATTAACAGTTTCAAGCAAGAGTAGCCTGACCTAATGCAGATCATGCAATTGCTGTTGTTTTATAATTTACACATTACTTTAACAATGGCAATACAATCTTTATGGTGACACCCTTTGGTTTGTCATGATTTTGAGCACTAATACTGCCGTGATGAAAGTGACATATCAATCGAGCGATATATAAACCTAAGCCTAAATGCGGTTGGCTATGCTTACTTTTAGTTCGAATTGATATCATTGAATCAAATAATCCATTTACCATGGCTTCTGGTAAATGGATGCCGTTATTAGTAATTTTAATTTCTACAACCTCCTTATCACCTTTTACATCAATGGTAATAATATTATCTTCACTAAAATCAACAGCATTATTAATTACCTTATCAAGTAATTGAACGATATGTTCAGGAGAACCGTTTATATATAGTGGTGTAGTACTATCTAAATCATGATAATTAAGGTTGAAGCTCACTCCTTTGTACACCTCTTGATAACCTAAAATACAACCTGAGATAATTTGTTTAATATTGAAAGCTGTTTTTTCAGTATTATTCAACATTTGCTCTAATCTTGTGGCCTCACTCATGTTAGTTAAAATTTGATTTAAGGTGTTAATACCTGCTTGGGCTCTTTCAATATATAAATGACTTGAACTACTGTTGCTATTACCTTGTTGGAGGTTAAGGTTTTCAAGCGACGTTTTTACTACTGCAATGGGAGTTCTTAGTTCATGAGATAACCTAGAAGACATATGCTCTAAATAATGGTTATACTGTTTTAAGCGGTCTATTGCACGAGAAAAACTTCGAGAAAGATCGCCTATTTCGTCATTAGTAACAGAGGTCTCTATATCACCTGTAATTCGACCATGTTCGTCAATCGCCAATTCAGCTTGATTACTCAATGTTCTTATTCTTGAGGTAATTCGCGTGGCAAATAAAATAAAGGTTAATGCACCTAAAATCATAATGGCAAGTATGACACTAAATAGTTTTTCTAATGCTTGGTTTCTAAGCGTTCTAATACCATTAGTTGTTTCCTCAACAATAACAGCTCCTTTTACATTACCTTCAATAAAAATAGGGTATGCTGCTGAAAGCACTAATGCTTGCTGATCGGTAGTTAAACGCCACTGTGAGGTCGCTTTACCTGAAAGCGCTTTAATTATGTGTTTGCCTGTTAAATGTTGAGCATCATAAAGTTTATCAATAAAGTTTGTTGGCGGTTTCGTTAGTATCTTGTAGTACAAGGGCAAAAGTAACTTTTCTTTAAAGTTTCCCCATAAGCTATTATTGTCGGCATCTTGAGGCAATGTATTATTTTGCCAAAATCCTCCCGCTGTTTTTAATGAACCGGTACTTGCTAATACTCTATGGTGATGATCAATCACCCAAATACTCGAGTTTGTGTGGCTCATACCATTTACTATTCTTTCTATTTCTGGTGAAGGTACTAATATAGTGCCTAAACTGTGTTCATTATTTGGATCTGCAGAGCCTATAATACTTTGTACTTTGCCATCATCGACATCAACGTCAGCAATGGCAAAAGCAATTTTATCGCCTATATCGGATAGAGGGATCCTTAACTCAATGTTATAACCTTGAGTTGTGGTTAACCAGTGACCTTGAATTTTTGGTGCAGGGATAAGTGGAGGAGATGGAGTTCGCGGAGCGATTTTATTATCAACTAATTCAAATGCTGAAAGCCATCCCGCAACTTTATTACTGACGACAAAACGTTTGAATTGTTCATTTTCATCGATGAAAGATAAGAGCAAGTGATCATTGTTAACGACACTACGATTATTTTTTCCACGTAATACTACTTTGTTATCTATAACACTAAAAAATATATAAAGGTATTTGTCATATTTACCTACACTTACACTAAAACTATTGGTCGATTCATTTATTGGTTGTTTATGATTAGAAGCATTGACATTTTCAGTCGCAATAAGATGCTTATCTGTATAGTAGAATGTACCTTGCTCGAATTTAGGCCAATCGTGTTTTAGGCCGTCTAGTCGAATAGGTTCATTCAATTGGTAACCATATAAGTCTTTACCTTTTTCAACACTAGGTAAAAAGCTAGCTTGGTTTTCAAATAGATTAGGACGTTCGTGAAGAGCGGTAGCAAGAGCTCGGGCAGTACCAACAATGGTTTGTTCTTGGCCATATCTTAAATATTTTTCCATCTCCCAAACGTATTGATATCCAAACCAAGGAATGACGAATAAAAAACTCGATAAAAGTAATAATTTGCCACGTAAACCAAAACGGATATCACGTAAAGACATATTAACTAGCTACCCAGCGATAGCCCATGCCATAAACCGTTTCTATGCAATCAAATTGATTATCAATTAAGGCAAACTTTTTTCTAATTCGTTTAATATGTGAGGTAATGGTACTGTCATCAACGTAAATATTAGAATCTGTCATTAATTGGTTTCTATTTTTTACATGGCCAGGGTGTTTTGCTAAAGCATGTACAAGCCAAAATTCAGTAATTGTTAAATCTATACTTTGTTTCAACCAGCTAATAGACATTCGTTGACTATCAATTGATAAGTCACCACAAGTTAAAATATGATCATTATTTACAGGCTTTTTTAGCGCATCTTCACGTCTAAATAACGCGGATATACGAGCTGTTAAATGCGGCAAACTAATATCTTTAGTTAGATAATCATCAGCACCTATTCTTAAACCCGACACAGTATCAAAATCATTATCGCGGGCTGTTAGGAATATAATAGGTAAGGTTGCTGATAGACTTCTTAAATGCTGACAAAGTATAAAGCCACCATCGTAATCATCATTAAGTCCAATATCTAAAATAACTAGATGAGGTAGACGCAAATTAAAGGCTAGTGTGGCGTCTTCACGATTTGCGTAGGTTTGCACTTGATATCCTTGATTGCGTAATACATCAGCATAATTTTCTCTAATAGCACACTCATCCTCAACAATAGCAATTCTTTTTGACATAACTCTTAAAAACCTTCTTACTTTTTATGAAAGGACTATAACGAATATTTTTATAATGTGCGCCACATTTTTGATATTGCCATATTGTTGCCACATTTGTTCCTTATATCGCCATTTTTACAACATTTGAGGAACTGATTATTCCTGTTTAATTAAGGCTGTTAAAACAATACAACGTAATGAAAACGAAACAGAGGAAATAATGATGAAAAATATTATAACTAAACACAATGTAGTTATTGGTGTATTAATGGCTAGTTTAATTAATTTACCTGCACAGGCAAGCGCAACGGCACCCAAAGATCACGCCTTATCCAGTGAAGAATTGCATCAAGAGAAGGTAGATAATGAGAACATTGGCTTTGGCACGGGTGCTGTTATTGGTGCTGTCGTTGCAGGCCCTATTGGCGCTTTTGTCGCTGGAATAACAGGGACATTAATCGCAAAACATATAAATGTTTCCAATGAGGCTGAAAGTTTAGCTATTAGCTTACTTAAAGCAAAAGAAAAAAATGATATCCAATTATCTGAACATAAAAGGGAGATGAGAGAAATAGAACGAGAATTTCAAAACCAATTAGCCTCGGTATCAATGTCTGAACAGGAGCGGAATTTTGAAAGCATTAATAGTATTTTAATGAGTTTACAGTTTACGACAGGTTCTAGTGATATAGCACCTCACTATCAAGAGCAAATTGCTGGTGTAGCAGAGCTTTTAAATAATGAGCCAGAGATGAAAATTGACCTTTCAGGCTACACCGACATGTTTGGTGAAGAGAGCATAAATCTAAATTTATCGAAAGAAAGAGTAACCAGTGTTAAAAAGTTGTTAATGGCTCAGGGTGTTAATGAAAGTCAAATTGCTACATTCGCATTTGGAGAGAAATCACCGATAGCAGCGAATAAAAAACAAGAAAGAAATTTTTATGATCGTCGTGTTGTACTTAAAATTCACCATGATCATGTCCAAACTGCAAAAAGATGAATCGTTTGATAATTAAACAATTGTACTAATACTGAAATGGAGGTAAAATAAACGCCTATAAAATATAAGAAAAAAAGTACATAGGATCAGTAGTGATCCTATGTACTTTTTGTTACAATTTGAGTATACATTATACAATTATAAGTTGTTGATAAGTATTTTTATTATGAATGGTAAAACGGCATTTAATAATTAGTTTTAATAAACTACGAAAAATACGGTACTAACATAATGAATACATTAATTTTTATTAACATGAAATTAACCCTTGTATAATTTGTACACGAATGGTATTAATGGACAAAATAAATATAAGGAGCGGTTATGCCACAAGCAGCAATTCGCCAATATGAAGAAGAAGAAGTATTGCCAGAAAGTCAAACTTCTTCTAAAGCGCCCGAAAATATGCAAGAAGAAGCACGTGCAGAGCAAAAGCCTGTGAAACTTTCTCGTAAAGAAAAAAGAGAAAGAAAGAAGAATAAAAACCAAAAAGAGGGTGAATTTTATCGATATACCATTGATAAATCAGATCCTGATCCTTGGTTAGTAAAACATCGCTTTAAACTGATTGCTTTTGTTATTTTATTAGTAGGTGCCATTGCGGGTAATTACTTCTATGAAAAACATGTTCTTGATACACAAACAAGAGCTTATATTGCTGATCCTGTTATTGGTGATTTATATTATCTTGATTTTCGCTTAATTCAAGATAACTTAAGACCTTCTGAAAAATATAGAATGGCTAAAGTAACTGATTTAACAGGTGATGTTGTTACAATTAAGTACAGTAGCTATTTTTATCTACAAGAACACGAATTAGGTGAAGCAATTCGTTATGGTCAATTACGTTTTGGTCGTTTCTTCCAAGAAAGAAGACATGATTTCAAAATAGCTGAACTTGAAGCCATGATTGACAGTGGCGCAATTACACTTGCACGCAGACCAGATGGAAACATGTTAGATGGTAATGTTGTAATACCAGACAAACAGTTTGAAAGTAAGAATAAATTATTCATTCCGGGCAAAAAAGAAAATGCTGCTGGTGAAGAGTTATTAAAACTTGACGGTGTGATGAATGATGAACAAGCTTATAAGCAATTTTCAAATTCTGCCGCAAAGAGTTATGCACCAGGGCAGGTTAATCTCGCTCAGCTTTACTTAACAGGTAAAGGTGTTTCTAAAGATGAAATTGAAGCGTTAGCGATATTAAAACAAGCAGCATTACAAGCATATGAGCCTGCAGTTTTAAAATACACAATTGTCTGTAAACAAGTGGAAAGCTGTACTATAGATGACTTTTATCAAGACCTTGTTAATTCAGGAGTTAATATAAAATTCTCTAAAACGGCAACTGCTACAAAATAATATTCTAGTTTATTTTGTTAAAAAAGTACTTAAAGTAATTTAAGTACTTTTTTTTTGTCTGTTCTTTATTAAACCTTCAGACACTTTAAAATAGTCTACAAATCTACAAAGTCCAATAACGAAGACATAAAGCCGAACAACAATTATGCAAGTGATAATTGTTATCATTTGTAGTTGCATTTGTGTTTGATAATCATTATCATTTGTTGAAATTAACAAATGTAACAACACATGAAATTCAATAAAATAACTTATTCAATAATTATAATTGGTCTGTTTTCTACTAGCACATATGCATCAAAAGAAGATAACTTACAAAAACAATTTGATCTTCAGAAAGAGCAGTTAAAAGCAATAGAAAAGAGAACTGGCTATGTCGATACAGGAGCAGATGAAAATGGCGATCCTGAAGCAAGCCAACAATTTTCTGATAATGTTGTTTTCTATGCTGAAACCTTAGCTGTTCCTCAACGAAGAAATATTGACAATGAATCTGTAATAAAAGGAGCTCAGTTATTTACACAAGTTAATTGTACCGGATGTCATAACCCGAGCTTTGTTACATCAAGTGAACAAACTATTGGTGGTGTTATTGCTCCAGAAGGTTTAAAAAATCAAACAATATATCCATTTACCGATATGCTTCTTCATGATTTAGGTGATGGTTTAGCAGACAATAGAAGAGATTTTATGGCTTCAGGACTTGAGTGGAAAACAAGACCACTTTGGGGAATAGGCTTAACTAAAACGGTTAACCCTGCAGCTGGTTTTTTACATGATGGCAGAGCATCTACCATCGAAGAAGCTATTTTATGGCATGGTGGTGAAGCCAATAAAAGTAAACAAGATTTTATGGCGTTAACCAGCGATAACAGAAAAGCATTAATCGCTTTTGTCATCTCTTTATAAATGGCAAATTAACGCTTGAGCAAATGCAAATAAGCTTAAATCATTTTAAAGTGTGGTTTAAGCTTGATTTACTAAGTAGAAATGTTACTCAATAATACGCTTAAAAGGAGGCAATGAATCTAAAAGTTGTTTGCCATAACGTTTAGTAACTGCTCGTTTATCTAACAAAAATATCTGTCCAGTATCTTTTTCATTTCTAAGTAAACGACCACATGCTTGAACCAGTTTTTTTGATGTGTCAGGCACTGATAATGTCATAAACGGGTTACCGCCTTTTGCCGTTACATGCTCGGCTTGTGCTTGTTCAACAGGTGACGTTGGCACCGAGAAGGGGAGTTTAGTGATAATTAAGTTTGTTAAATAGTTACCAGGTAAATCAAGTCCCTCAGAAAAACTCTGTGTACCAAAGATTATACTGCTTTTATTGTTATCACAATTCTCTTTATGCTTATCAATTATGTATTGCCTTGAGTCTTCACCCTGAACCAAAATTTTTAATTGATGATCATCTCGTAAACTTTTTGCGACTTTCTCCATCTGCCAATAAGAAGAGAACAATACTAAGCTTGCACATTGCTCTTTAGATTGGGCCAGTAATGAAGGGATCTTTTCAATCAGTTCGTCAGTGAACTCAGGTGAACTAGGCTCATTATTCATTTTTGCAACCACTAATTCGGCATTTTTTTGATAATCAAAAGGAGAATTAACATGTTGATATTGACTACCATCATCTTTTCTTAAGCCTGCTTGGTAACGAAAATGATCAAAAGAATTTAATGCCATAAGCGTTGCTGAACATAAAACTGCTCCTGCACATTGGCTCCAAAGCATATCTTCAAGCGCGAAACCGACATCAATAGGGGAAGCACAAAGCATATAATCTTGTCGTTTTCTTTTATCATTTGCGGTGAGGTTTTCTAACCACCTTGCCGTTGGTGCACCGTGTTCTCTATCTGTTTTAGCATACATAGTCCATAACGCTTCTAAGTTTTCTAAACGCTGTATTAAAAAGCCAGCTTCACCCAACAGAGGTTCAGCTAGATACATTTGAGTATCACCTTCTTTTACTGCTTCAATTAAAATATTGTAGAGCTTGTTTAAACTGCTAAGCGTTTTTTTACTCAATTCTTTTATATCGTGAGACCAGTTTTTCAGTGTTTTTGGTATGATTCCATTTTCAAAACGATAGACTTGCTCATCATTCTTCTTAAAATTTGATTGTTCATCTTCATGGCTAGCAGGAAAGTACACAGCACTATTATTTTCGATGAAAGTAAGTACTTTTTGTATTTCTATCAGTAAGTCTTGGCAGTCGTCTGCTAATTTTAATGCTGGTGAAATTGCTTTTTGTGATTTGATAAGCTTTGCCATTTTGTCGCCAGTTTCACTTATTTTTTTAAGCCAATCTATCGCACCTTTTAAGGTCATATTAGCACTTGAGTGGTCACGCGTTACCTTGGGTAGGTGGTGAGCTTCATCTATTACATAGTAGGTATCTTCTGGCGTAGAAAGGATTCTACCACCACCTAGCTCTAAATCAGCAAGCAATAAACTGTGATTTACTACTAATACATTTGCTTGCTCCATTGTTTCTCTTGCTTTGTGAAATGGGCAATGACTATGTTCGGATAAATGCTTTAAACAGCTGTGTTTATCACATTGTACCTGATGCCAAATATGCTGAGGTAAGGTTGATTGCCATGAATCAATATCGCCTTGCCAACTGCCATCTAAAAGTGCTTTATGCATAGCATTTAACGTTCGTATATCATTTGCTTTTGGCTTTTCAGCAAAAGTAAAACCTACTTGTGGGGAGTCTGTTGATACAGCCTGAGTTAATTTTTGACGACATACATACCTTTGCCTGCCTTTAGCAAGGACAAACTCAAAGTTTAGGCCAGCATACTTTTTTAAAAAGGGTAAATCTTTATTAACCAACTGCTCTTGTAATGCTACGGTCGCTGTAGAAATACACACTTTTTTACTTTTTGCTAAGGCGAGTGGAATTGTGCTTAAACAATAAGCTAACGACTTACCTGTTCCTGTTCCAGCTTCTATGGTGATTATTCTTCTGTCTTTTGAATATTCACCCGCTAATGTTTTTGCAATTTCTGCAACTAATAAATTCTGTTGTTTACGTGGCATATAGTTTGGCAAATTCTCGCCAATAGCTTTGTGCGCATTACGAATTGTTTCTTTTAACTTATCAGTTAGCATTAGTTGGCTATTTCCATCGATAGTAGAATACAGTACACTGCTGTATATATTAACAGGTTTTTTATGGCTGACCTAGTGGTGTTAGTGATAAATCATGTTTCACGAACTTAAAAGATGAAGCAATTGACTAAGCAAGACATTCATTCTGGTTTTGTACTTTCTAAAAGTGCGTTTGATGTAGATAACAAGCTACACATTGTTTTGTGGGTAAAAACAGCTTCAGGTATAACTAAGCTACTCATTGAAGACGAACTTACTTTATTATTCGTAGAAATTGAAGTACTCGGGAGTGCCTTAACTCTATTAAGCACTAATCGTATACCTTCTGCACAGCATAAAGTCTTAGATCTCAAAACGTTTAATCAACAACAAGTAGCAGGTATTTATTTTTATTCATTAAATGATTTTTACCAAGCAAGAGAGTTACTTAAGTCTAACAGTATAAAGTGCTATGAAGATGATATAAGACCAGAAGAGCGCTTTTTAATGGAGCGCTTTATAACTGCGGATATTGACTTCACCGGTCACGTACATGTTAAAGACAACTATCTTTCGTATTCACAAGTAAAATGCAAAAAAGCAAAGAAAAGTGATAAAACGACATTATCCATGCTCTCCATTGATATTGAGTGCTCAATGGAAGGAGAGCTATTTTCTATAGGTATGTTTTCTTTAGCTTCGCAACACAACGCGATAAACCATTGTGATTATCAAAAAGTGTTTATGATAGGTCAACCACAAGAATGCGATGAGCAATATATTGTTTGGGTAAAAGATGAAAAAGCGCTTTTACAATACTTTATTAATGAAGTGCGATCTTTTGACCCCGATATTATCATTGGTTGGAATGTCATTAATTTTGATTTTAGGTTATTACAAAAGCGTTGTGATTATCATGCTCTTTTATTTGTCATCGGTAGAGATAACACTAAAGTAAGGTGGCGTAGTCAAAATAATGAACAATATTATATTTATATTGCGGGTAGAGTTGTTCTTGATGGTATCGACTTATTAAAAACAGCCACATACAGTTTTCCAAGTTTTTCCTTAGATTTTGTCGCGAATTCGTTATTGGGCTTATCAAAAAAAGTCAGTGATGTTGATAATCGAGTGCAAGAAATCATCAATAACTTCCGGCACGATAAAATTGCATTGGCTCAATATAATCTAGAGGACTGTCGCTTAGTTTCTCTAATATTTTCACAAGAACAATTATTAGCGTTTGCAATATTAAGAGCTCAATTAACAGGTCTATCTATTGATCGTGTTGGAGGTTCGGTTGCTGCGTTTACTAACCTTTATTTACCTAAATTACACCGAAGTGGCTATATAGCGCCTAATATGGGCGATGGTGATTCTGAGCTAGTTTCTCCAGGTGGCTATGTTATGGATTCAATACCGGGTTTATACAATAATGTGTTGGTTCTAGATTTTAAGTCATTGTACCCAAGTATTATTCGAACATTTAAAATTGATCCAATGGGCTTAATTGAAGGCTTACTAGAACACAAAGAAAATGCACAAAAAACTGTTGGCCATCAAGCAATTCCTGCTTACGACGGCGCTTACTTTTCTCGTCAAAAACACTTTTTACCCGATATCATAACGTCACTCTGGGATGAGCGAGATAAAGCGAAAAAAGAGCGTAATGCTATTTTGTCACAAGCGATAAAAATTATTATGAATAGCTTTTATGGCGTTCTAGGGTCCACAGGGTGTCGGTTTTTCGACCCTCGCTTATCAGGTGCGATAACTAAACGTGGACATGATATTTTAAAAACGACTAAGCAATGGATACATGATAAAGGATATCAAGTTATTTATGGTGATACTGATTCAATTTTTGTTCATGTTAAAGACGGCGAAGAAAATCAAATTATGTCTTTAGGGACTGAATTGCAACACTATATTAATAATAAATGGCAACATCATATTAAAGAGGTATACCAACTTGATTGTGAGTTAGAAATTGAATTTGAAACACACTTTAGTAAGTTTCTTATGCCGACAATTCGAGGCAGTGAACTAGGAACTAAGAAACGATATGCTGGCATGATCACTAATGAAAATGGTCAAAGTCATATCGTATTTAAAGGCCTTGAAAGTGTTAGAACTGATTGGACTCAGTTGGCAAAAGAGTTTCAACAAACGCTTTATCATAAAGTATTTAATGATGAAGATGTTGACGAATATATTAGAGATACGGTGCGAAAGACGTTATCTGGCCAGTACGACGATAAATTAGTATATAGAAAACGTATCAGAAGAAAGCTGTCATCCTATATAAAAAATGTACCGCCTCATGTTAAAGCAGCGCGTTTAGCTGATAAACATAACGCAGAGCTAGGTAAACCATTAAAATATCAAGGAAAGGGCTGGATAGAATATTTTATTACGCTTAATGGCCCGCAAGTAAAGGAACAACGTGAAAGTACCATAGATTATCAGTTTTATATTGATAGACAATTATGTGCAGTGGCGGATGCCATTCTTCCTTTCATCAATAAAAATTTTAATGATATTACGACAAACCAACTCGGTTTATTTTAACTTTGAGCAATATATTACGTGCAACAATACTCATTTCAAGGTATAAATTACTTATAAACGTTTAGATGGCTAGATAGCTGGTACGAATTGAATAATTCAGCATTCTACTTACGCAATATCATTGTAAAAAAGGTTCACTAATGAAAGAAGAAACAAAAATAGTTACAGCTGGACGCAGTGCAAAATGGACAAAAGGGGTTGTAAACCCACCCGTAACAAGGGCATCAACTGTCGTGTTTGAAACTGTTGATGAAATGAATAATGCTGTTGCTAATCGCTTTAATGAGACCATGGTTTATGGTCGTCGTGGAACAACAACATCATTTGCATTTAGTGATGCCATGACAACCTTAGAAGGAGGGGCAGGTTGTGCTCTGTATCCTTCAGGTACAGCAGCAATTACCAATGCAATATTAGCTTTTGTTGAATCAGGAGATCATATTCTCATGGTTGACACAGCCTATGAGCCGACTCGGGATTATTGCGATAAGATTTTAGCTAAAATGGGGGTAACAACTACCTATTACGATCCATTAATTGGTGCAGACATTGAACGTTTAATTAAGCCTAATACCCGTGTCGTCTTTTTAGAATCTCCCGGCTCAATTACGATGGAAGTACAAGATGTACCAGCAATAAGTAAAGTGGCACGTCAGCATGATTGTATTGTTATGCTTGATAATACTTGGGGAGCAGGTATTAACTTTAAACCCTTTGATTTCGGTGTTGATATTAGTATTCAAGCGGCAACAAAATATATTGTGGGTCATTCTGATGTTATGTTAGGTACAGCGACTGCAAGTGAAAAATACTGGCCACAACTCAGAGACAATAGCTATTTGATGGGCCAATGTACTTCACCAGATGATTTATATTTAGCCCTTAGAGGAGTTCGTACTTTGGGGGTTCGTTTAAAGCAGCACCAAGAAAACGCTTTAAAAGTGGCTAAGTGGCTAGAACAACGTCCCGAAGTAGAAACAATATTGCATCCTGCGTTTGAATCATGTCCAGGTCATGAGTTTTTTAATCGAGACTTTAATGGTTCAAATGGCTTATTTTCGTTTGTGTTAAATCGTGGTGATAAAAAAACAATAAAACCTTTTTTAGATGGCTTATCGCATTTTAAAATGGGCTATTCTTGGGGCGGATTTGAAAGCTTGATATTAGGTATTACCAATGTGGCATCATTAAGAACTTCCACTCAATGGCAAGCTAAGCATCCGCTTATTAGAGTACATATAGGTTTAGAAAACGCCGATGATTTAATTGAGGATTTAGAGAAAGCATTCGATAGATTAAATAACGCTATTGATTCTTAAGCTACGATATCCCCTTGAGAGTATAATTTCAGGGGGATATGATTTCTATCTAGTCGTGTTGCTCATTGCTGCTTTCTAAAATACTAGAATATTTATAGGAAAAAATTAACACGCCCTAGTGGTTATGGTCATTATTCGTTAATTTTACTACATAAAAAAGACAGTCATTTTTTGCACGACTTACATCAGTTGTTGCTTTAAATAGTTTTAAGTTGTGGCGACATACTAATTGGTTATCTCGGGTATAAAAATACTCATCAATAACATCTTCACCACCTTTATTTAATAACTGTAAATTCTCTAGGCCGTTGCAATCTACCCAGCCAAGCATTTCGTCTTGGTGCGCACTACCGTAATTAAAGAATTCAATATTTTCTTTTAGGGTAACTCCTCTAAATCCTTCGTCGTGAGCAGCGTAAGAGAGTTTGGTTTCTGGTTTTAGTTGCAAGCGAAGCGGTCTATAAATAACATCAACAGATTTTTCTTGATGGATATAGCCAATATTTTCACAGTGACTGACATGATTAATACCCGCAAAAGCCACTTCATGGGCTTGTTCATCTTTTCGTCCACCGCATTCTATAGTGATAAATGGGCAGTTAAAATCTTGCTCCATAATAGAACCAATATGTAAATCTGATAATATTAAGGTTTGGCAAAAGAAAGACGCTAACGATAAGGTATCTGTTGTAATCATTGAGCTAACACCAAACGTTGGCCCAGGGCTTGATGAGTTGTGCAGATCAATAACCATTTCAGGATTAACTTCTCGAATTGCTGTTTCGATGAGGTTTGCTCGTTGACAGTAACCTTTTTGCAGTTCGGTATTACATTCAGAATCGCAGGCCTTTCCAAAGCAGCGATTAATATCCATACCGCCTTTAGTATAACGGTGACTAAATAGCGGGTGAGCTGCTGCAGCCTCAACTGAACAAATAATAAACCGAATATTGGTTTGTGGAAGTTCTTCTTCTCTTGTCGTTAACCAGCGATGTATCGCTATAAATCCAGAGGGTTCATCGCCTTGCATCAATGTAAGAAATACTCTGCTTTTACTGGTGTCCTTTCCAGTAATATCAATAACGGTTGGACCAGTCATTGATAATAAAAATTGTACATAGTCAGCATGAAGTTCTTGCCATTGTGGATCTTTTAAATAAATGATTTCGCTAAAATCTATATCCATCATATTGCCTAATTTGTTCGTTTTATAATTATGTTGCTATGTGCACATCCTTTGGTATGACTTAGCATGAACGAGTATTAAAAAAAGGTTTTGATTAAGGTCAACAAACTGAAGTTATTCAATAATTTCTTTTATTTTTCTATTTTTAGATCATGTTTTTATGATTTCAGTTTGTTTTTAGGTAAAATAAAAATGTTTATATTCAACTTAACAGGGTTAATAAATGTCTGAAGAAACAATCTTTTCAAAAATAATTCGTCAAGAAATACCTACGCCTTTACTTTATCAAGATGACTTAGTAACAGCATTTAGAGATATTGCACCGCGTGTTGAAAGTCATATATTAATTGTGCCTAATAAAGTAATACCGACAATTAATGATGTTACAGAGCAAGATGAGTTGACGTTAGGAAGAATGGTTACCGTCGCTAAACGTTTAGCTAAAGATGAGGGAATTGACGAAAATGGATATCGCTTAATCATCAATTGTAATGAACATGGCGGCCAAGAGGTTTACCATATTCATATGCATTTACTTGGTGGTCAACCGTTAGGCTCAATGCTAAGTGTTTGATGTAAGCTATCAACAATAAGTGAAAATGCGATAAGTGGATGGAATGATACGATTAAAGGCAATGACTTATATTTTCACTAGCGCATACTTACTATGTGATAGTTAAATGGACATATTGAGTGAATTGGAAAGAATTTTTAGAAGATAGAACGCGTCTCTTTTGGTTTGTGCATACAGCAGGGTGGTTTGGTTTTGCATTAGTGCATTATTTAGGATCTCTGCTGCATGATCTGCGAGATATCTTCGTTGTGATAATTTTTTTAAATGCTTATGCAGGTTGGTTGTTAACCGTTCCTCTTCGCTATATATATCGACGTGCCTGGAATTTATCCCCGATTAAAATAGCCCTAGTTGTCATCATTTCTTCTTATGTAACGGGTGTGTTATGGCAGATAGTTAAAAATATTAATTATTGGGAAATATATAAACACGGCTATGAACCTGATTTTCTCTTAATGTATACACAATCAAGTTTGTGGTCTTTCTATATCATATTAAGTTGGAGTTGTTTGTATTTTGGTACTAAGTATTATCAAATGTTGCAAATTGAGAAACAAAACGTTTTAAAAGCGAATACTGTTGCTCATCAAGCACAATTAAAAATGTTACGGTATCAGTTAAATCCTCATTTTTTATTTAATACCTTAAATGCTATTTCGACTTTAATTCTGGTAAAAGAGAATAAAACAGCCAATAGCATGGTTACCAAACTCAGCGAATTTCTCCGTTATTCATTAGATAAAGATCCGATGAAAAAAGTCCCGTTAGAAAGTGAAATCCAAGCCCTTGAACTTTATTTAGCGATAGAAAAGGTCCGCTTTGAAGATAGGCTAACCGTTACCTTTAATATTGATGAAGAGTGTCAAGATGCACTTGTACCCAGCATGATATTACAGCCACTTGCTGAAAATGCGATAAAGTATGCTGTTGCCGTGCAGGAACAAGGCGGAGAAATTGCTATCACAGTAACTCAGTTTGCTCATGATTTATTGATCGAAATTGCTGATAATGGGCCCGGTGCAGATATTGTAAATGGTAATTTGCATAGGGAAAGTGGTGTAGGTTTGGTTAATACAAAAGAAAGGCTACAAGCCCTTTATAATAAAAAATATTCTTTGGTTGTCTCCCATAATAAACCATCAGGTGTTAAAGTTAACATACGTCTACCGTATGAGTTAACTTAATAAAGGAAGTATGCATGTTGTTATCAACCATTATTGTTGATGATGAGCCACTTGCTCGAAAAGGATTGTCTGTTCGTTTACAAGAACACCAAGAGATTGACTTAATTACTCAATGCTCAAATGGTCGAGAAGCGATAGAGGCAATTAGAGCTTATCAAGTTGAATTAATGTTCCTAGATATTCAAATGCCAGGCTTAAATGGGTTTGAGGTGTTAGAAAGTATTATAGAGCAAGGCTTAAAGATGCCTGTGGTTGTTTTTGTGACGGCTTATGATCAATATGCAATTAAAGCATTTGAAGTTCACGCTTTAGATTACATTATGAAGCCTGCAGATGAAGAAAGGTTGTCACAAACGATTGATAAAATAAAACAACATTTTCAAGGTTCAACCGATAAAGCACATAAATCAAAACTGGTAAAACTTGTGAGTGATGTTACAGGTAATGATTACCAGCAAATTTTGTCGGAATTAGCGAATGATCAAGAGTTGAGTATTTCTAGCTATTCAGATATTTTGCCTATAAAAGATGGTGGAGAAGTTAGCAGAGTCCCTGTAAAAGATATTTTATGGATAGATGCTGCGGGTGATTACATGTGTGTTCATGCAATTGATGCTTCTCAAAATGAAACAACGCATATTTTGCGTAAAACCATGAAAGAGCTAGAAGAAGCTCTTGATCCAAGACAATTTATCAGAAATCATCGTTCAACAATTGTCAATAAAACCTTTATTGATAAATTTTGTAGCCAAATTAATGGTGAATACTTTTTAGTGATGAAAAATGGTAAAGAGTTGAAAGTGAGTAGAAGTTATAAAGATAAGGTTAAACAGGCGATAAATAGCTAATTAATTATATACACTAAAAGAGCTACAGCATGTAGCTCTTTTAGTTTATGGCTCTTATATAGTTTACAAGTGCTTTTTAGAAATAGTTAATATTTTAACTGTATTACTAGCACCAACAGTTTCCATCATGTCACCATGTGTAAGGATAACTTTATCGCCAATAGCTAATTTAATGTTAGCACTTAGTACCTGTAATATCTCATCAGAAAGTGTGTCATTTGTTGAGTGAGTCGAATCAAACGCTACAGGATATACACCGCGGTATATAGCGGTTTTATTTAATGTTTTTGCATGTCTAGAGAGAGAAAAAATCGGCAAGCCAGAAGTGATTCTAGACATCAATTTACTTGATTGTCCTGATTCAGTTAGCGCGACAATTGCTTTAACACCTTCTAAATGGTTCGCAGCATACATTGCAGATAGTGCAATAGTTTCTGATACTTCTTTAAAGGTGAGCTCTAATCTGTGGTTAGAAATATTGACTAATCGATGTTTTTCCGCGCCGACGCAAACATTAGCCATTGCTGTAACTGTTTCTATGGGATATTTACCAGCAGCTGTTTCTGCTGAGAGCATAACAGCATCGGTACCATCTAATACAGCATTAGATACATCCATAACTTCAGCACGAGTGGGCATAGGTTGTTCAATCATTGTTTCCATCATTTGCGTAGCAGTAATAACAACTCTATTTAATTGACGCGATCGAGCAATAATATGTTTTTGTTTACCGACCAATTCAGCGTCACCAATTTCAACACCTAAATCACCACGTGCCACCATGACAACATCAGAAGCAAGAATAATATCATCCAGTATTTTGTCATCGTTTACGGCTTCAGCTCTTTCAATTTTAGAAACAAGACGTGCATCACAACCTGCTTCTTGTGCAAGTAACCTTGCTTCTCTCATGTCGGCCGCATCACGCGGGAAAGAAACGGCTAAAAAATCTACGTTAATTTTAGCGGCTAACTTAATATCTTCTTTATCTTTTGCTGTTAGGGCTGGGGCGGTTAAACCTCCACCTTGACGGTTAATGCCTTTATTATTAGATAATGGCCCACCTACAGTAACCTCTGTAAATACAGAGCTTTGAGACGTTGATAATACTTTCAGTTGAACACGACCATCATCAAGTAATAAAATATCACCTGTAGAAACGTCTTGAACAAGTTTTTTGTAATCAATACCTACTTTTTCTTGGCATCCTTCACCTTTTTCAAGTGTTGCATCAAGCTCAAATTTATCACCAACAGCAAGTCTTATAGGACCATCTTTAAACGTTGAAATACGAATTTTAGGGCCTTGTAAGTCTCCAAGTATGCCAACGTAAATACCTAACTCTTTAGCGACTTCTCGAACATTATTAGCACGTTCAATATGATCTTGTGGAACACCATGAGAAAAGTTTAATCGCACCACATTTACTCCAGCAGCCAAAACTTTTTTCAACATATCTCTATCATCAGTTGCAGGACCTAAAGTGGCAACTATCTTGGTTCTTCTAGGCATCTTAATCCTTATTAATTTAAATATTTTTAACTTTATATCTTGTAATTAGGGTCTGTTGATCTTTCGCGATTAAATTTTGTTCGAGCTAAAAGCGTTTTATTCGCGGCGAGTAGTGTGTAGCTTAGTCATTCTAAGCAAATACTACTCAACAAAGCATAAAATGCTTTTAGCCGAATCCTTCGGACAGCGTTTGTTGGTCATTTTTACGGCGTTATCGCCTTTTTATGTGGAATAACCACATGACAAAGGCTCTGCTTTGTACAAATATCCAACAAAAAGCTGCAAAAACAACCCCGAAAGATCAACAGCCCCTAGATGTAATTTAAAACTGGTTGCTATTTATAAGCTGTTTTTAAAGGGTTACTCTTTTCTATCAAATCTCGAGCTTCTTAGACTGTCTTTTACTTTTTTAAGGTTATCTCTAAATTTACTCCCACGTCTTAAAGTAAAGCCAGTTGCTAACACATCAATAAGTGTTAACTGAGCTATTCTAGAAGACATAGGCATATATAAATCTGTATCTTCAGAGACATCTACTGACAATACGATATTACATTCTTTGGCTAAAGGAGTGCCTTCAGTTGTGATACCGATGACAGTTGCATCATTCTCTTTCGCTAAACTTGCTACTTCAACAAGAGATTTAGTTCTTCCTGTATGAGAAATGACAATCACTACATCACCTTGTTGGCTATTTATAGCACTCATTCTTTGCATTAATATGTCATCAAAATAAACAACAGGCACATTAAAACGAAAGAATTTATTTTGAGCATCATGTGCAACAATTGCTGAAGCACCCAAACCAAAAAATGATATTTTATTTGCTTGTGTTAACAGATCTACAGAGCGGTTGATTACGTTAGGATCTAAACTCTTCCTTGCTAACTCAAGACTTGCCATGGTTGATTCAAAAATTTTCGAGGTATATTCATCTGCGGTGTCATTTTCGTCAACATGTCGGTTCACATACGGCGTACCATTAGCAAGACTTTGAGCTAAATGGAGTTTGAAATCAGGGTATCCTTTAGTATCTAATCTTCTACAAAATCGATTTACTGTCGGTTCACTAATATTTGCTTGTTTCGCAAGTGCAGCAATACTTGAATGAATAACGGTACTAGGTGAAGAAAGTATAACTTCTGCAACTTTCCTTTCAGATTTACTTAACATGTCTAGTTCGCTTGCAATCTTTTCTAATATATTCATTACGTTATGATCCTAGATCTTTTTTTATCGTTAATATAGTTCGCTATAGAAATAAATATTATTACGTTTTATGTAAGCTAAGTGTAATTAATTTTCTACTTTAGCAACAGCTAAAATGAAATTTTATTTCATAATTGCACCTAATATAATGCAAAATGGTTAAAATTTGCAAATGTTTAATTATAAACTTACAACATTGCTTCCTTAAGTCTCGCTTTAACATTGATATAGCGACGAAACAGTATTAAAGATAATTAATGTAGTAAAATTACAGAAAGTTCTTTACTGATGGCTAAACAAGCGCTAAATTAGAGTTATATGTAGTTTATTTACAAATTTAGTTAGCTTAACACTATAATATAAGTATATTGAGACGTATTAATTAAGCTTTGAATGAGAGTTATATGAAAACAACAGATTATCAAACAGCCAGTGAAATCGTTATCTTCGGTGCCTTAGGGGATTTATCTCGCAGAAAATTACTTCCAGCACTTTATCAATTGGAAGTATGTGAGCTCATTCACAAAGACAGTAGAATTGTCGGTGCAGCAAGACAAGAGCATACGTTAGATGAATTTAAAGACATTGTTTTAGATAGTTTAAATAACTTTGTTAAGGAAGAATTGGATCAATCTGTTGTAGAGAGATTTATTCAACGCTTGGTTTATCAACAGCTAGACTTTAAAGATCAGTCATCATTTAGTCATTTATATAAAGCATTAGTAAACGGTAATGACACACGCGTTTATTATTTTTCAACTCCGCCAGCAATTTATGGAGATATTTGCCATGGACTTAATAGCGCAAACCTTATTACCAATAACGATAGGGTGGTAATGGAAAAACCTATTGGTCACTCTTTAGAATCTTCTAAAGTCATTAATGATCAAGTATCTGAATTTTTTAAAGAAGAGCAGACCTACCGAATCGATCATTATTTAGGTAAAGAAACAGTTCTTAATTTAATGGTATTACGTTTTGCAAATTCGTTATTTACCAATAATTGGGATAGAAATAGTATTGATCATGTTCAAATCACTGTCGCAGAAAGTGTTGGTATTGAAGGTCGCTGGGGCTTTTATGATGAAGCCGGTCAAATGCGTGACATGGTTCAAAATCATTTATTACAAATATTATCGTTGTTAGCTATGGAGCCTCCTGCTGATTTAAGTGCGACAAGTGTGCGTGATGAGAAGTTAAAAGTGGTAAAAGCATTAAGGCCAATCAACCGAGATAATATAAAAGATAAAACGGTTAGGGGTCAGTACGCAGACGGTTATTTAAATGGTGTTTCTGTACCTGGATACTTAAATGAAGAAGGTGCAAACCAAACAAGTAAAACTGAAACGTTTGTAGCAATAAAAGCTGAAATAGATAACTGGCGCTGGAAGGGGGTTCCTTTTTACTTACGGACCGGTAAACGAATGCCTGTTAAACATAGTGAAATTGTTGTTCACTTTAAACAACAACCTCATAACATATTTAAAGACAGCTATAGCGATTTACCTGCCAATAAACTCACCATTAGACTTCAACCAGATGAAGGCGTTGAATTACAGATGATGAACAAAATACCTGGTATTGCTTCACAAATGAACATTCAAGAAAACAAGTTAGATTTAAGCTTTTCTAAAACTTATAACGATGAAAGGGTTGTAGATGCATACGAGCGTTTAATGCTTGAAGTCTTAAATGGCAATCAATCGTTGTTTGTTAGTCGTGATGAAGTAGAAGCCGCTTGGTTATGGGCTGATTGTATTATTGAAGCATGGCAAGGAACTAATGAGTTACCTAAACCTTATGCTGCTGGTTCATGGGGTCCAGTATCATCTATTTCATTAATTGCACGCGATGATCGCCAGTGGGTTGAATAATGTATCAATTTTTAGAACACAGTACTCGAGATGAACTAGATAATACACTTGCAGAACAAATTGCTGTTTTATTAAATCAAGCAATCAAAGATAAAGGAAAGGCAAGTATTGCAGTCTCAGGCGGCTCAACACCTAAAGGGCTTTTTAAGCAGCTTGCTGCCATGGATTTAGAGTGGAGTAAAGTAACGATAACATTGGCTGATGAACGTTGGGTTAATATTGACAGTGATGATAGCAATACTCGCTTAGTCCATGAAAACTTATTACAAGGGTATGCTGCAGCAGCGAAGTTTTTTTATTTAAAACAAGGTGATGTGTTAACTAATGAAACGTTAGCTGACTTAAACTTAGCTGCAGAGAAAACAATTCTTCCCTTAGATGTATTGATATTGGGTATGGGAGAGGATGGTCATACTGCTTCACTATTCCCTTGCAGCGAACAAATTAAGCAAGGGTTAAATCCTGAAAATGATAATGCATTGATGAGTGTACAACCCAAAACTGCGCCTCATCAGCGAATTACCTTTACTTTCTCTAGCCTATCTATGAGTAAAGTTGTCATTTTACATCTTTGTGGAAAAGCAAAGAAGGATGTTGTCAATAAAGCAATAGAAGGTAGTGATTTATTTGAAATGCCGATACGTGCGTTTTTGCATCACCCTACATTAAATACCCAAATATTTTGGGCACCATAAGTTAAAAAGATAATCGTTTTAATATTTAATCAATTAGATAAAGTAATTTGAGAATAGCAATGAAACAGCAAATAGAAGACATTACCCAGCGAATTATAAAACGTAGTAAAAAGACTCGCGCAGCTTATTTAAAAAAGATTGATGCCGCTAAATCAACAACAGTGCATCGTGCTAGCTTATCGTGTGGTAATTTGGCTCATGGTTTTGCTGCTTGTGGTAAAGAAGAAAAGCAAACAATAAAAGGTTTGAATCATTCTGATATCGCTATTATTTCCGCATACAACGATATGCTTAGTGCGCATCAGCCTTATCAAACTTACCCTGAAGTTATTAAAGAATCAGTAAGAGAAACGGGTGGTATTGCTCAGTTTGCTGCTGGCGTACCCGCAATGTGTGATGGCGTTACTCAAGGTCAACCAGGTATGGATCTTAGCTTGATGAGCCGAGATGTTATAGCGATGTCTACTGCGGTTGGTTTATCTCATAATATGTTCGATGGTGCAGTCATGTTAGGCATATGTGACAAAATAGTACCGGGTTTATTAATTGCTAGTATGACATTTGGTCATTTACCCACTGTTTTTATTCCGGCAGGTCCAATGCCATCAGGTATTCCTAATAAAGAAAAAGCACGAGTAAGGCAACAATTTGCTAAAGGTGAAGTCGATGAAGCAGCATTACTTGATGCTGAATCAGCCTCGTATCACGCACCTGGAACTTGTACATTCTTTGGTACAGCTAACTCAAACCAACTTGTGGTTGAAGTGATGGGCTTACATTTACCTGGTGCTTCCTTCGTTGCTCCTAATACTCCTTTGCGTGAAGCGCTAACTAAAGCTGCTTCAAAACAGGTGACCCGTTTAACTCAACAATCAGGTAATTATATGCCTGTAGGTAAAATGATTGATGAACGGTCTATTGTTAATGCAATTGTCGCTTTATTAGCAACGGGGGGCTCCACTAACTTAACCATGCATATTATCGCTTTTGCGAAAGCTGCTGGCATAATCATTAACTTTCAAGACTTTAATGACTTATCAATGCAAGTTCCTTTACTAACACGTATTTACCCAAATGGGCATGCAGATATTAACCACTTTCAACAGGCAGGTGGCATGGCATTATTATTTAAAGAGTTGTTAGGAGCAGGTTTACTTTATGAAGATGTTGAAACTATTTGTGGCCGAGGTCTAACACGTTATACGCAACAACCAGTTTTAGAAAATGGTCAACTTATTTGGGTTGATGGTCTAGAAAAATCAGGTGATACCGAAGTTATTACAACGGTTGATAAAGCATTTAAAGCTGATGGCGGTTTAAAAGTATTAAAAGGAAACTTAGGTGTATCAGTATTAAAAACGTCATCTCTTAGAGAGGGTAGCTTTGTTATTAATGCTCCTGCTGTTGTTTTTGAAGATCAAAATGAGCTACAGACTGCTTTTGATGCTGGTGAATTAGAGAAGGACTTTGTTGCGGTCGTGCGTTTTCAAGGCCCTAAAGCACGAGGTATGCCTGAATTGCATAAGTTAACGCCTTTACTTGGTGTATTACAAGACAAAGGCTTTAAAGTCGCTTTAGTGACTGATGGTCGTATGTCAGGTGCATCAGGGAAAGTACCTGCAGCAATTCATTTATGCCCTGAAGCTGTTGATGGTGGCTTAATCAGTAAAATTGTTGATGGCGATATGATTATGCTTGATGGTGTAACAGGTGAATTAACATTACAGGTTGATGAGCAAACGCTTAATTTACGAGAGACCTCTGAATTTAATATCAATGGTCATCACCAAGGCATGGGTAGAGAGCTTTTTGGTTTTATGCGTCGTAACTTAAGTTCCGCAGAAACAGGTGCATGTTCATTATTCGATGAATAATTGGCTTGTAATTTGAGTTATCAGGTTAGTAAAAAAATAAAGAATTAGACGAGTATACGTCAGATATTGAGGATTTATGACAGTAACAAAAAATTGGCAAATAATGCCGAAAGATCTCTTTGCTATGGGACCCATTGTTCCTGTATTAGTTATTGACAAAGTAGAGGATGCTTTACCTATCGCCGAAGCACTACTAAAAGCAAATATTAATGTACTCGAAGTAACTTTACGTACATCAGCTGCGCTAGATGTTATTAGCTGTATTGCAAAGGAATTACCTGAAGCCATTATTGGTTCGGGTACGGTAACAAATAGAAGTCAATTACAGCAATCATATGATGCTGGTGCTAAATTTGCGATTAGCCCAGGGTTAACTAAAGACTTATTACAAGCGGGTAATGAAGGAGAGATTGCTTTAATTCCAGGTATCTCTTCTATTTCAGAACTAATGGATGGGGCTGATTATGGTTATGACCATATGAAATTTTTTCCGGCAGAAGCATCGGGTGGTGTAAAAGCTATTAAATCTATTGGTGGTCCTTTTCCTGATATAAAGTTTTGCCCGACAGGAGGTATAAACTTAAACAATGTAAGAGATTATTTAGCATTATCCAATGTTATGTGTTGTGGTGGTTCATGGTTAGTTACTAATGAAACAATACAAAATAGGAATTGGCAGGATATTACTAAACTTGCTAATGAAGCTTTAGAGTATGTTAAGCAACCATTTTAGAAAGTCTATTATATTTGTTACATCGATTAATTAATAATTTCGACCTGTTACTAATATAGGTACAAAAAAACCACCTTTAAAGGTGGTTTTTTTGTACCTATAGCAGCTAATTACTACTGATTATTTTGTGCTAATTTAAGCCTTTCAGCCATTGATAATGGTTTATCGTTATCTTTAGCTTTAGTTTGCTTTTTCTCAGGTTGAGGAGCGACGGCTTTAGAGTCAGCTTTAACCTTATTGTCTCCTTTGAACACAGACTTCATCATGTTCTTCATACCTTCAAAGCTTTCACTAGCCATTTTGTTAGCTAATTGAACATCTGGTGGTAACTGTTGTTCTTCAGCTTTTTGACTTTGAACCGAAGGTTTCTCTGTTGCTTCAACTTCTTTTAGATCAACACGCTTATGTGGTTTAGCTAATTTTGATTCAGCAATCTTAGCTTTACTTGGCGCATTATCAATACTACTAATATTAGAGTTTTCATCATTACTACGTGATGGTTGTACACCACTAAACGATGGCATAAATACATCATTTGAATTGACACGTTGATCAAATGACTTGATAGCATCATCAATTTCATCTTCGGCTATATCAATAGCATTCTTAACCTGTGATAACTTCTTCGTTAAGCTAGAATGTTTTTTCTCAATATTATTTATCGCAGCTTTAACATCATCATTTAAATTTACTGTAAGCTTTTTGTAATTTTCTATCTGCTTCTCAAAACTGCCAAATGTAGACTCAGTATGCTTAATGCTGTCTTCAATTGAGGTTAATTTACCTTGAAGTCGTTTCTTTTTAGCTAAGAACTTTTCTGTAAGTTCTTTAGGCACAAGTAGCGCTTGTTCAGCTGCAGGAACAATATCAGCAAATTCACTGATACAGTTAACAGGCTTCCACTGATTTAGGGAAGAAGTCCAACCGTAAACATTTGGATTTTTGGCAAGTTCTTCACGAGCCTCTTCTAGGGTCAAAGGGCCACTTACTTGGCCATTGTCTGAAAAATACCACTTTTCCATAACTATTACTCTTTATTAATTCGTCAATTGACTTTGTTATTATTATTATAGCTTATAGTGTATCTTTATACATCGTAATCAGTTTTGATTACATTTGCTAAATTTTTCTGTAAAGATGCATATTGTGCTTCTATTGTTTGAACAACAACTTTAACTTCTTCAGTTAGGTTGTGTGTAATTTGACTGTAGTTGTCAATTTCTGCATCTATTTCGTATAAAGAATCTGAAGTTGTTGAAATTGTCTTATCAATTCTATCAAGAGTTGATATTAAATCTTTTTCCTCACCAATAAGTCCTTCAATTAAGTCTTTTGGAATTTCTACTGGTGGCGCTGGCGGTTTGACGTTTAGCTCAAATTCACTTATGCAATTTACAGGTACCCAATGGGTATAAGAGGGGTGCCAAGCATATAAATTAGGATTTTTTGCTATCAAATCATTTGACTCTTTTAGTCCTAAAGGGCCGCTTACTTTACCGTTGTCAGAAAAAAACCATTTTTTCATAATTTTAAATACTCTTTTTGATTCTATACGCTTTCCAATAATTATCGCTTAACTGCGCTAAAAATTGAAGGTGTGTTGCATATCCTTACCTTAATATTAAATGTAACGTGACGGGTTGATATTCGTCAAGAAGTTTATTGTTTTCAATAACTCTTTTCAGTTTTTAATTTTCATTAGGTATTAGATGTTATTAGTTAAAAATAGTTCAAAAAAAAACCACTAACTTATAAAGTTAGTGGTTCAATTGAAGTAATGAATTAATAATTAACTAACAGGTCTTCTTGGCTTGAGCAGAGCTATGATTACTTGCATCACTAACAACAGCATATTTACCTGATGTTAAATGAGTCTTACGCTCGCTACTGTTCATGAAGTCAGTTGGAATATCATTAATAGTCGTTATCGTTTCTGTTTTGGTCATTGGAGCCGACGCTCGTCCAGACAGTCGGTTTGCCTTTTTAACTTGACGTGCTAGCTTTTTGTCTTTAACAGGCGATTTTTTCACTTGCTTCTTAACGACATTTTTAGGTTTAATTTTAGCTGATTGTTCAGGTTTAGTGTCTACTGCTGCTGAATTAGCTTCTTCTTGCATCGTTTCTTCAGGTTTTATTACTGGTTCAACAGATTCAGTTAGCTGAGCTTGAGCATCATTATTATCTAATGTATCAGAGTCATCTCTAACATCAACACTTTCTTGTGGTATTGATGGCGTTTCTAGCTCTGTATTAGTTATATTTTCCGCTTCTTTACTTACAGTTGTGTCAATAGTAGGTGTAGGTTTAACCTCAGGTTTGTCATTGTTGCTTTCACTTACAGGCTTATCAACATTAATGTCAGTATCACTTTTAGTCACTGCTGTCGCTTGGTCATCACCAAAAGGTAAATCTTGTTGAACTTCAGTGGAAACACTTTCTTGTCGTGAATCCTTAATTATTTTTTGTTCAACACTCGTGACAGCTTCGTGAGTTGTTGCCTTTGGTTCAACATTGTTAACTGTATTTACAGGAGTTACATCTTCGCTATGTTTCTCAACATCAGGGTAACGTGCACTAACAGATTCGTCCTTTAAAGAGACCGAATTGTTCTCATTACTTTCATTTGAGTTCTTTCTTCTTCTTTGTCCATTTGAGCGAAGATGTCTAGGAGAACGTCTATTTCGTTGGCGATCTTCTGATTTATTATCTACAACTTGCTCAGAAGAGCTGGTAGGCTTAATAGAGTCTTCCTTCGCCACTTCATCAACTGTAGGCTTGGCGCTTTGTTCAACACGTACTTTTTTCCTGTTATTACGACGTTGACGACGTTCAGCTACTTTTTCTTCTTTAACAACCTGGCTGTTATCTTGTTCAGGCTTCCTTGGTTGACGCTTCGGTTTGCTATGAGTTTTCTTTTGATTACTACGCTCAGGTTTATTACCTTTCTCTTGAGTAGCTGCTTTATCATCTTTTGAAGGACGTTCATCATTACGATTTCTATTTCCGCGATTATTTCTACGCTGCCCTTGTTTTCGATTTTGCGGGCTTTTATTTCTGTTATTTCTTGGTTTCGATTGTGGCTTCTCTTGCTCAACCACTTCTTCAGTAAGAAAAAGTGATTTTAACCAAGCAAATACACCTTTAGGTTTTTTAGCTTTTAAGGTGTTATCAGACTTAGGGTTTACTACCTCTTGAGTTACATTTCGCTTAGGTGCAGACATGCCTTGAATGACTGGCTCATCTCTTTTAGCTACTTCTTTGTCAAATTTAGGCATTTTTGCTTCTTCAAGTTCTGCCTGTTTAACAGGTAACTCGTAGCTTGCCTCGGTAATTGATTCATCCTTTTTAACACGTAAAACTTCATATTGAGGTGTTGACATATGAGGGTTAGGGATTATCAATACTTTAACATTATGATGCTTTTCAACATGCATCACTGAACGGCGCTTCTCATTAAGAAGGTATGTTGCAACAGGTACCGGTACTTGAGCTTGAACATGCTGCGTATTTTCTTTGATTGCTTCTTCTTCCATTAGGCGAAGTATTGAAAGAGCTAAAGATTCAACGCCTCTTACTTGTCCTGTACCGTTACAACGTGGACAAACACCTTGGCTCGTTTCGCCAATTGATGGACGTAAACGTTGACGTGACATTTCAAGTAAACCAAAACGAGAAATACGGCCTAATTGGATACGTGCTCTGTCTTGATGAACAGAGTCTCTCATACGGTTTTCTACTTCTCTTTGATGTCTTACCGGTGTCATATCGATAAAATCAATAACAACTAAACCACCAAGATCTCGTAATCTTAATTGACGAGCAATTTCTTCTGCTGCTTCAAGGTTGGTATTGAATGCTGTTTCTTCAATATCACCACCTTTAGTCGCACGAGCAGAGTTAATATCAATTGATGTCATTGCTTCGGTTGGGTCTATTACAATAGAGCCGCCTGAAGGTAATCTTACTTCACGTTGAAACGCTGTTTCTATTTGCGTTTCAATTTGGTAGTGCGTGAACAACGGTACATCACTATTATAAAGCTTAATTTTACTTAAAAAATCTGGACGTACTACTTCGATATGTTTCTTAACGCTTTCGAATGTTTTAGGTCTATCTATAAGAACTTCACCGATATCACGACGTAAATAATCACGAATAGCGCGTAGAATTAAATTGGTTTCTTGGTGGATCAAAAATGGAGCAGGGCGATTAGCTGCTGCGTCGCTGATGGCTTGCCAATGATGTAATAGAACACTTAAATCCCACTCTAATTCATCATAATCTTTACCAACACCAGCAGTACGTACAATTAAGCCCATTCCTTTTGGTAAATCTAGTTTACTTAATGATGCTTTAAGATCGGTTCTTTCATCACCTTCGATACGGCGTGAAATACCACCGGCTCTTGGGTTATTTGGCATTAAGACTAAATAACTACCAGCTAAACTGATAAAAGTTGTTAATGCAGCGCCTTTTTGTCCACGTTCTTCTTTATCAATTTGGACAATGACTTCTTGACCTTCTTTAAGAACTTCTTTGATATTTGGACGGCCTTGGAATGTATAGCCTTTAGGGAAGTACTCTCGAGCAATTTCTTTCATTGGCAAGAAGCCATGACGCTCGGCACCGTAATCAACAAATGCTGCTTCTAAAGAAGGCTCAATTCGAGTGATCTTGGCTTTATAAATATTAGATTTTTTTTGTTCATGACCAGGGCTTTCGATATCTAAATCATAAAGCTTTTGGCCATCGACTAGTGCTACGCGCAATTCTTCTGATTGGGTAGCGTTAATTAACATACGTTTCATAGTTTCTGGGACTCATTTTTAGTCACAGCACACTATTGCTAAGTACACAAAGCAATCTACTTCGTTGGTAACAGCAGTTTGTCAGCCTCACGGATGTCATAGTTAACGTGTCATTTTACCACGCTAAGCTGTTATAAATTCTGATTGTTAATAGTTTCTTGTAAACTCTAATTTAAGAATTTACAGTAAATTTGTTTCTTTATGTGCTTGCAATATTTTGCTGAGCAAAACTTATTGGAAAGTATTTAAACACGTGAGGTACGTTTATTCTTTAAAACGTTAACTATCTCATTTGCTGATGGAAAATGTTCTTTTCGCAATAAGTATATTTAATAAAATTTGCTTTATGGTGCAGGACAAATCAAAATTTTTATTGATTTACTGTTTATGTTTAATTGATCTTGTTTCAGGCTAATACTGCTAAATTTAAGCTACCTGGTTCAATTAATACAAATGGCTGTTCGTTACTTATGTCATTAGTCTCATGTAGATTATGCATAAATAAGTAGCCGCAGTTTGCCTCTTACGTCTCTCTTTAAAGCTATTTGTGTTAATGATTTATCATATTGATGCGTATTCGTTAAAAGCCATTAGATATGTGTCATAAATAGGCTTTTAAGGTAAATACTTAACCATAACCCTCTTATTATCACACTATATCTGCATTTAAGCCAATAAAAATGCGAAAAAAAGTGAGGGTTTTTAAAATAAAGTCCAAATATAAAGAAATTATTAGTGGGTAAAGTATGGTAAACTTGTGCTAATAGGTTAAAGAATAACTCAATGATACGTTTATGCCCTCAAAAGAAATAAATCATAATTTAACAAATAGCGAAGTTAAGCCTGCTCCAAGTAACAATGAAGCAAAGCCAAAGGTACGGTATTTTGATATAGAAGAAGATGACTCAGGACAGCGAATTGACAATTTTTTATTAAGAACTTTAAAAGGGGTTCCTAAGAGCCACTTATATCGATTAATGAGAAAAGGTGAAATCAGGGTTAATAAGAAGCGCATTAAACCCGTTTATAAATTATGTGCAGGAGATGTTGTGCGTGTTGCTCCTATTCGTATTTCTGAGAAAACAGGCGAAGTGTCTACGAGTTTAAATATTGTCGCAAGTTTAGAAGAGCAAATTTTATTTGAAGACGATCGGTTGATAGTTATCAATAAACCCTCTGGCATGGCAGTACATGGTGGTAGTGGTTTAAGTTTTGGTTTAATTGAAGCACTACGCGCATTAAGACCACAAGCTAAGATGTTAGAACTTGTTCACCGTTTAGATAGAGATACCTCAGGTTGTTTAGTTGTGGCCAAAAGACGCTCAGCTTTGAGAAACCTCCATGAACAATTGCGTAATAAAAGGGTACAAAAGTTCTACCATGCATTAGTTAAAGGTCATTGGCCTACAAAATTAACGAGAGTCACTGATAGTCTTAAAAAGAATGATTTAAAGTCAGGAGAGCGAGTTGTCGTGGTAGACAATGTTAATGGCAAAGAGTCAGAAACAAGATATAAAGTATTACAACGTTACCAAGGTGCGACGTTAGTGCGTGCTTTTCCTGTAACGGGAAGAACACACCAAATACGCGTTCATTGCCAATCAGCAGGGCACTCTATTGCTGGTGATGCTAAATACGGACATGATGATTTCGATGCTACTTTAAAGCCGAAAGGTTTACGACGACTATTTCTGCATGCAGCAAGCATTGAGTTCATTCACCCCAAGACAGAGCAGAAAATTAAAATTGAAGCGCCATTGGAAAATAGTTTAGAAAAGTTACTCTCAAACCTCGTCAAAACAGATAAATAGCAAATATAAGCAATTACAACTTAATTATAGATGTAATTGCTCTATTTGTTGGTATTACGACTGTTGATTATCTAAAACGATATATCCATGCTTCTTTAATAAATCAATGAGTTTAATTAATGGTAAACCTATTAATGTATTAGGATCGTCACCAACTAACTTTTTAAATAAACAAATACCTAATCCTTCACTTTTAAAACTGCCAGCACAGTTGTAGGGCTCTTCTACTAATAAGTATTTAGATATTTCATTTTGTGTTAACTCATTAAAATGTACTTCAAAGGGTTCAACTAGAGAATGAACTTGGTTTGTTTGGCAATTGAGTACAGCTAAACCAGTATAAAAGGTGACACATTTATTACTGAATTGTGAAAGCTGTTTGACCGCATTGTCAAAATTGTGAGGTTTACCTAATATAATGTTGTCGCATACGGCGACTTGATCACTTCCTATAATCAATGCGTTATTATATGAATGTGCAACTGCTTTTGCTTTTTCTATTGCCAAGCGTTCAACTAATGCTTGAGGAGTTTCATTTTCAAGGGGGGATTCATCAATATTGGGTTTAGCGCACTCAAATGAAATGTTAAGTTTGTCTAGAATAGATTTTCTATAAACAGAGGTAGAGCCTAAGACAACAGTTTGCATATGGATCCTAATTTGTTGATTAATGACTTTTTGGTGAAGAACTAAACAAAATAGTCAGATTTACTGCTAATATATGGGTATTCTTGAGTTTTTAAACAATTTTAGCAAATTTTCTTTTGACACTGGCCTGTATGGGCTATATCATGCGCGCCTTATGCAGAATCTTAAACTTCCGATTACAATTAGTCCATTACGTAGCGCACAACGAAGACTTGTGTGTGAAGGTGTCTTTAAGTTGTCGGAAATGACTAGGCTGTTGGCTGTGTGTGAAAGCGCAAGCGAGCATGCTCAAGTTAGTGTTAAGTTTGATGTGGATGAACGTGGTCTTACTGTTATTAGTGGCAACGCATCGGCATTAGTTGCATTAACTTGTCAGCGGTGCAACGAAGCTTATGAACAGTTACTTGAAGTTGAATTTACTTTTAGTCCTGCGAAAAATGCTGAAGCCGCTGAAAAAATTCCGTCATATTATGACGTAATAGAATTAGATGAAAATGGTGAAGTGAACTTGCGTGAATTAGTGGAAGAGGAGTTAATTCTATCTATTCCATTAATTCCAAGGCATGATCTTGAAGATTGCTCTGCTGATGCAGACAGTGTTTGGGGTGAATTGCCGGAAGAGCTTGAGAAACCGAACCCATTTGATGTTTTAAAACAACTTAAATAATTAATCATTGTTTAAGTCTTAACTTATAATCGTTTTAGGAGTAACTCATGGCAGTTCAAAAAAGCAAAAAGTCTCGTTCAAGACGTGGCATGCGCCGTTCACATGATGCATTAACAGCAGAAAACTTATCAGTAGATCCAGTTTCTGGTGAAACTCATCGTCGTCACCATGTAACAGCTGATGGCTTTTACAAAGGTGTTAAAGTAATCGCTAAATAAGCGATCAACTTTAATCGATAAGTTTGAGCTTGAACAGTTCAAATAATCTAACCATCGCGTTAGATGTTATGGGGGGCGATAAAGGCCCCCTTATAACAATACCCTCAGCAATAATGGCGATTCATCATCAGCCAAATCTTCACCTCATCCTTTGTGGTGATAGCTCTGTAATAGAGCAAGTGTTATCTGAACATGGCATTTCAGCCGAAACTTTAGAAAATCATCCCCAGTTATCCGTTTTCCATACTAGTCAAATTGTCTCCATGGATGAAAAGCCTGCTTATGCGATGAGAACGAAAAAAGATTCGTCCATGCGTAAAGCCTTAGATCTTGTGCAAGAAGGTAAAGCTCAAGCTTGCGTTAGTGCAGGAAATACAGGTGCTTTGTTTTCAATGGCGCACTTTGTTTTAAAAACATTGCCTGGTGTTGAAAGGCCAGCCTTGATCTCTTCTCTTCCTAGTCGCGATCATGATAAAAATGTTTTTATGTTAGACCTTGGCGCGAATGTATTTTGTGATTCACATGTGCTTTATCAGTTTGGCGTTATGGGCTCAGTGCTTGCTGAACAAGTAGATAATATTAAAAATCCACGTATCGCGTTACTAAATATGGGTGAGGAAGCGATAAAGGGTAGTGATCATATCAAGCTCGCAGCGTTGGAGTTATCAGAAAATAAAACAATTAACTACATTGGCTTTATTGAAGGCAGTGATATTTTTTCTAATAAAGCAGATGTTATCGTATGCGATGGTTTTGTTGGTAATGTTGCGTTAAAAACCTGTGAAGGAGTAGCCAGGCTTGTCTATCACAAATCTAAGACAATTTTTACACGTAATCTTATTGCAAAAATTTTGAGCTATTTATTAAAGCCAAGCTTTAAAAAACTATTTAAAACTATGAACCCCGACCAGTATAACGGTGCAAGTTTGATAGGATTGCGCGGTATTGTGATAAAAAGTCATGGTAATGCTAATTCCACGGCCTTTTTTGCTGCAATTTTAGAAGCAGCAAAAGAAGTTGAAAGGCAAGTGCCAGAAAAAATTAAGGTCATGCTCGAACAAGGGCTTTCACATCAATAAACATTGATAATGAAATAAAACCTCAAAAAATCCGTTATTTTAAATTAAAGAGAATAATAAACATGCAAGACAAATTAGCTTTTGTTTTTCCAGGTCAAGGCTCTCAAGCCGTTTCAATGTTATCTGATTTTGCTGATAACTGTATTGTTCAAGATACTTTCAAAGAAGCTTCTCAAGCTCTAGGTTATGACCTATGGCAATTAGTTGCTCAAGGTCCAGTTGAAGAGCTAAATAAAACCCATATAACTCAACCGGCGTTATTAACTGCCAGCGTTGCTTTGTGGCGCTTATGGTTAAGTGAATCAAAGATTAAACCTGATGTATTGGCAGGTCATAGCTTAGGTGAGTATTCTGCTTTAGTCTGTGCTGGCGTCCTCTCTTTAACTGACGGTGTTAAGTTAGTAGAAAAACGCGGTGAGTTTATGCAGGCTTGTGTACCAGCAGGTGTTGGAGCTATGGCTGCTATCATCGGTTTAGATGATAAAACTATTATCAGTGCATGTGATAACGCTCAAGAATCAGAAGTTGTTTCTGCGGTAAATTTCAATTCTCCAGGTCAAGTGGTTATTGCAGGTCATAAAGCTGCTGTAGAGCGTGCAGGGGAGTTATGTAAAGAAGCAGGTGCAAAAAGAGTATTGCCTTTGCCAGTAAGTGTTCCTTCTCATTGCGCATTAATGAGTGAAGCGGCCAAGCAATTAGAAGTAGAATTGAATAACATCACAATAAATACTCCAACTATCGATGTAGTAAATAATGTCGATGTGGCTGTTGAAAGCTCACCTAAAGCAATTAAAGCTGCATTAGTTAGACAATTATACTCTCCCGTTCGTTGGAGTGAAACAATTGTGAAAATTTCCGAAGCAGGCGTTTCTAAAGCTGTTGAAGTAGGGCCCGGTAAAGTACTACAAGGTCTAATGAAAAGAATTGATAAATCTATAAGCAGTGTTTCGTTTAATGATGAAGCTTCACTCGCTAAAACAAAAGAATTAATAAACTAAGGACTATTATGTTTTCATTAACAGGTAAAGTGGCACTCGTTACCGGTGCTAGTCGTGGTATTGGTAAGTCCATTGCTGTTCAATTAAAAGAATTAGGTGCAACCGTAGTAGGTACAGCCACCTCAGAGAATGGTGCAGAGAAAATTTCTGAATATTTAGGTCAAGGAAACGGATTAGTACTAAATGTCACTAATGATGATTCTATAGCGCAATTATTTGACAATATTAAATCAGCACATGGCGCAGTAGATATTTTAGTTAATAATGCGGGGATTACACGTGATAATTTATTCATGCGTATGAAAGATGATGAGTGGCATGACATCATTGATACTAACTTAACGTCTATTTATAAAGTTAGTAAAGCTGCTATCCGCCCTATGATGAAAAAACGTGCTGGTCGTATAATAAATATCGGCTCTGTTGTGGGTAGTATGGGTAACGCTGGTCAAGTAAACTATTCAACAGCTAAAGCAGGTTTACTTGGTTTTACTAAATCATTAGCGGCTGAAATTGCTTCTCGCGGCATTACGGTGAACACAGTTTCACCTGGTTTCATCGACACTGATATGACACAAACCTTAACAGATGAGCAAAAAGAAGGCATTTTTTCTAAAGTTCCTGCTAATCGTTTAGGTAAACCAGAAGAAATTGCCAGTACAGTGGCATTTTTGGCATCAGATGCCGCCGCTTATATCACTGGTGAAACAATCCATGTTAATGGTGGTATGTATATGGTCTAACCCTTTAATAATAAGGGGTTGACTATTATATTAGGATATAGATAAAATTAAATTTAATCGACTCAACAGGTTAGACCAGCTAAAAAAGTAAAATTAGATGCTTGCATGGCAGCCTGTTGGCGAATACACTACACGCAATTTGAAAAATTGCACTTTCAGTAAGTAAAGGAAATAAAATGAGTACTATCGAAGAACGCGTAAAAAAAATTACTATCGAACAATTAGGTGTTAGTGAAGCAGAAGTTAAAACTGAATCTTCTTTTGTTGATGATTTAGGTGCTGATTCATTAGACACTGTTGAATTAGTTATGGCGTTAGAAGAAGAATTTGATACTGAAATTCCTGACGAAGAAGCTGAAAAAATCACTACAGTTCAAGCAGCAATCGACTACGTTACTGCTAACCAGTAATTTTATTCAAGTCGGTATGTGACTTGAAGCATAATATTTCGCAAGATTTATTCTGAACAATAAAGCGGTATACTTATCAAAGAGTACCGCTTTTTTTATACCTAGTATTTTATATTGGAGGCAGCCGATCTTATGAGACGCGTCGTAGTAACTGGTCTTGGTATGCTTAGCCCATTAGGCAATACAGCACAAGAAACATGGCAAAACTTACTGCTTGGAAAAAGTGGTATTGGCAATATTGAGCATTTTGATACATCTGCTTACCCAACTCGCTTTGCGGGTTTAGTTAAAGGTTTTAATGCACAAGACTATATGGAACGAAAAGAAGCCAAGAAAATGGATCTTTTTATTCAATATGGTGTCGCAGCGGGTGTACAAGCAATAAAAGATTCTGGCATTGAAGTTACCAGTGAAAATGCTCCGCGTATCGGTGTTGCTGTTGGCTCAGGAATAGGTGGTTTAGGTCTTATTGAGCAAAACCATGAAAAAATGATTAAAGCTGAAGGTAGCCCACGTAAGCTTTCACCATTTTTTGTCCCTTCAACCATTATAAACATGATATCAGGTCATTTATCTATTATGTTTGGTTTGCAAGGTCCAAATATCTCTATTGTTACAGCATGTACTAGTGGTGTTCATAATATTGGTCATGCCGCTCGCATGATTGCTTACGGTGACGCTGATGTGATGGTTGCTGGTGGTGCAGAAAAAGCTTCCACTACACTAGGTATGGGAGGCTTTGGTGCAGCTAGGGCGTTATCAACTCGAAACGATGACCCACAAGCAGCTTCTCGCCCTTGGGATAAAGACCGTGATGGTTTTGTTCTCGGTGATGGTGCGGGTGTTATCGTTGTTGAAGAGTATGAGCATGCTAAAGCCCGTGGGGCCAAAATATATGCAGAACTTGCTGGTTTTGGAATGAGCGGTGATGCTTATCACATGACTTCACCCCCTGCAGGTGGTGAAGGTGCAGCTAGAGCAATGCAAAATGCGATTAATGACGCTAAAGTTGATAAAACGAAAATTGGTTATATTAATGCTCATGGTACCTCAACACCTGCAGGAGATATTGCAGAAACAAATGCTGTTAAATCTGTATTTGGCGAAGGCGCTTACGATTTATACATGGGCTCAACCAAATCGATGACAGGTCATTTGTTAGGTGCAGCGGGCTCTGTTGAAGCGATATTTAGTATTCAAGCATTAAATGACAATAAAGTCCCACCAACAATTAATTTAGACAACCCTGATGAAGGGTGTGATTTAGATTATATCCGTGATGGTGCGCGTGATATTAATTTAGAATATGTACTTTGTAACTCATTTGGTTTTGGTGGAACAAATGGATCTTTGATCTTCAAAAAGATTTAAGAGGCAGTTCTAAAACCCTTGCTATTAAAACGCTAAGCCTGAATACTCTGTCTAGAGATATTCAGGCTTTTGTATTTATACTAAAGCAATTATTTTTATATAGATAAATATGATTTTTTGCTCAATTAATGGAAAAGAAGTTAATAGTCTATCAGTTAATGATAGAGGTTTAGCCTATGGTGATGGTCTATTTACTACTGCTAAAATAGTTAACGGGCAAGTTGAGCTGCTTGAGCAACACTTGATTAGACTTATCAAAGGATGTGAGTTTTTAGGTATTAACATTGAGCATCTTGGCGATATAAAACATAGTATAGAAATGTATGCACGATCATACAAATTAGCCGTATTAAAGGTAATTATTACTGCTGGCAGCGGTGGTAGGGGATATTCTCGTATCAACCTAGATGAAAATGCTAGTCAATTGATTATCATGGTATCTGATTATCCCAAGCATTATGATGAACTTGTAAATACAGGTATGAGTCTTGGTATCAGTAAAAATGCGTTATCTGTGAGTCCTATGTTAGCAGGTATTAAGCACTTAAATCGTTTAGAGCAAGTCATTTTAAGGCAAGAGCTTGATTTATTACCCTTCGATGATTTAGTTGTTTGTAATGCCAATAACTTTGTTGTTGAAACAACGTGTGCGAATATTTTTTATTTAGATGATCAGCAATGGAAAACACCCGATCTTTCGCTGTCTGGTGTCGATGGTTTAATGAGACAAAACATAATCAAGACAATCGGTGATGTAAAAGTAACATCAACCACTATAGATGAGTTATTATGTGCCACTGAAGTATTCATTTGTAACTCTATCATGGGATTAATGCCCGTCAGGTGTCTAAAGCAACGTGACTTATCGATGATTCAGTCTAAAAAAATAAGAGAACAACTCCTTGATTAAAAAGATTGTATTTACTTTATTCTTATGTGCGTTAGCTTGTTTAGCACTATTGTTAACCTTCAAGCAACAATTGAATAAACCACTTAATATTTCAGTAGAGCAGTTGATTACTGTTGAAAAAGGCAGTTCAATTAGTCGTTTTTCTCAACAGTTAGTGAATAAAGGCTGGCTTGAAAATCGTTTTTGGCTTCGTAATTATGCTCGTTTTTCCCCACAAAACACGGTTATTAAAGCAGGTACCTATTTAGTAAAGCCACAGACTCCGACACTGACATTACTTACTCAGGTAGCATCTGGCAACGAGCACCAGTTTTCTATTACCTTTATTGAAGGTTCAACGTTTAAAGAATGGTTGGCTTTATTAAAAAAACAACCTTATTTGAATAATACCTTGCAAGATAAAAGTATTGCAGAAATTGTTAAAATTTTAGGAGTCGAGCAAGACAACCCAGAAGGGTTATTTTTTCCTGATACTTATGCTTATACCGCAAAGACTAACGATGTTGATGTTTTATTACGTGCTAAAACGAAAATGAACAAGCACTTAGATGAGGCATGGCAGTCAAGAATGTCAGATTTACCTTATAAGAATAAGTACCAAGCGCTTATTATGGCATCTATTATTGAGAAAGAGACCAGTTATATCCCTGAGCAGCCCCTTATCGCATCAGTCTTTGTTAATCGATTAAATATAAAGATGCGTTTGCAAACAGATCCCACCATTATCTACGGCTTAGGTGATCGCTATCAAGGGGATATTACTTATGCACATAAACGTGAAAAAACTGCATATAATACCTATCGAATTTCTGGGTTACCGCCAACTCCAATTGCTATGCCAGGGTTATCTGCTATTAAAGCAGCATTAAACCCAGCACAAAGTGACTACTTCTACTTTGTTAGCAATGGTGATATGCAGGGAAATCATACATTCAGTAAAACATTGGCAGAACACAATGTGGCTGTTAAATTGTATTTAAAAAAAACACAAAATAATTAAATGGATGATTAGAGAAAGATATGTCTAAAGGTAAATTTATTGTAATTGAGGGCATGGAAGGCGCTGGTAAATCAACTGCTATCACGGTTGTTGAAGAGTTTTTACAGCAATTAAACGTTTCATTCATAAAGACCCGAGAGCCAGGTGGTACAGCGCTTGCTGAGTCACTTAGAACCATTGTGAAATCAATAGATCATGAAGAGAAACTCACCCAGGAAACTGAGTTGTTGCTTATGTATGCTAGCCGAAGCCAATTACTAGCCAATAAAATATTACCAGCACTAGAAAATGGGCTTTGGGTTATTGGTGATAGGCATGATTTAAGTTCAAAAGCTTATCAAGGAGGAGGGCGAATGTTTGATGACTCAGTAATGCAAGCTATTGCAGATGTTACATTAAAGGGCTTTAAACCTGATTTAACTTTATATTTAGATATTGATCCTAAAATAGGGTTATCTAGAGCAAAAGCAAGAGGAGAGCTTGATAGAATTGAACTTGAAAAAATTGATTTTTTTGAAAGAGTACGCAATAAGTATCAAGAGATTGCTCGTGAAGATAATACAATTGTGACTATTGATGCATCTCAATCAATCACTCAGGTTCACCAAGATATTAAAGAAGCGTTAACGACGTTTATTAAATAAAGCAGGGCGAAATGAACCATCAACAGCTTTTAAGTCAACAATTTTCCCAAAAACGTCTCCCTCATGCCATTTTAATTTCAGGACCTAAGGGCTCTGGTAAACATGTATTAGCTGAATGGTTAACAAATTTATTATCGTGTAATGACGTACAACAACAAGCTAATTTTTTAAAAGCCTGTGGACATTGTAAAAACTGTTTACTAACACGGAGCCAAAGTTACCCTGATCATTTAACACTTCAATCTCATACAGCTACTATAGGTGTCGACGACATCAGACATAGCAACTTGTTTTTGCAAAAAACCGCACACATTGGGCAATATAAAACGGTGTTGATTCCTAATGCTGAGACAATGACTATTGCAGCTGCCAATGCTTTGTTGAAAACATTGGAAGAGCCGACTGCTGATAGCGTTATTATTTTAATAACCCATGACATTGAACAACTTTTACCAACAGTAGTAAGTCGTTGCAGGTTATTTTCGATTCAACCTCTTGCGGGTGAGCAGTTAATTGCTCAAGCTAAAAATAGTAATTCATCATTAAGCAATATCGAAAAACTAGATACAGGGTTTGTAAATATTAGCCACATTCAAGAATTAGAAGATCAACAAATTTACAAAGAATATCTTCAATTTAAAGAGACCTATATAGACTTTATATTGAAAAATGGTAAGAATAAAGCGTTGTTAGAAGCGTTGCAGACTAATCAACATGCTTTACGATGGTTAGAAAAAATCACCTGTAACTTACAACGAGCACAACACCTTCCTGAGCATTCGTATGTTGACTTAAATAATAGTAAACTAACAGCATCGGTGCTTAATCAATTATTTGGCGTTATAATTAATGCTAACAAAACATTAAAGCAATATGCGCAAGTTAACCAACAGTTTGTTTTAGAGCAGTTGTTTTTTAGCATGATAAAAATAGTAAAGAGCTAGAAATAGGAGAGTAGTTTTGGTTCCACTAAATGTAGAATTTCATTCTGAACGAGATTTACACATGGCTTTTATGCCTTTTTTAAAGGAAGGCGGTATATTTGTTCGTACGCCACGTGTATATGAGTTAGGAGCAGAAGTAGAGCTTAATGTATTATTACCTGATTCTCTAGAGCCTTCAGTAGTAAAGGGTGAAGTGTGTTGGTTAACACCAATTGGTGCTCAAAATGGAACTCCTCCTGGTGTTGGTGTTACTTTTGTGGATGATCCAGATAAAATTCGTCATCAAATTGAACAAGCGATAGCACGTCACTTAAATTCTTCAGAACCAACGTTAACTATGTAGTTTGTTAATACATTAATTTTTAACAGGCAGTTTTTAAACTGCCTTTTTTATTTAATTGAATAAAGCAGTAAGGAAGTATTTTGTTTATAGACTCACATTGCCATTTAGATCGTCTCGATTTATCTGAATTTGATAATAACCTTGATAACGTAATAAAAGCGGCAAGCGAAGTTAATGTGACTGAGATGCTATGCGTTAGTGTCACTTTAAAAGACTTTCCTTTAATGGCAGAGCAAACTAAACATTATAATAATGTGTTTTTAACGTGTGGTGCTCATCCATTAAATCAAGAAGATAGTATTAATCCTGAAGAGCTGCAAACACTGGCTCAACATGAGCGAGTGATTGCCATTGGAGAAACAGGTTTAGATTATCACTATGCACCTGAAACTAAACAGCTACAGCAAGACTCTTTCAGAAAGCATATTCAGGTAGCCAAAAAATTAGCTAAACCATTGATAATACACACACGTGACGCTCAAGAAGATACCTTGAACATCATGCGTGAAGAAGGTGCAGCATCGGTAGGTGGAATTCTACACTGCTTTACCGAATCATGGGAAATGGCAGAACAAGCGATTGAATTAGGGTTTTATATTTCTTTTTCAGGAATTGTAACTTTCAAAAATGCCAGTGCTTTAAGAGAAGTTGCTGCTAAAGTACCGAGTAATAAATTTCTCATTGAAACTGATGCACCTTATTTAGCACCAGTCCCTCATCGCGGAAAACAAAATCAACCTGCTTTTGTTATTGAAGTGGCTAAACATTTAGCAAGTATTAGAGGACTTTCTATTGAGCAGGTAGCTAAACAATCAACAGATAATTTTAATAAATTGTTTAATAGATAATGTAAAAATAAAATATCAGACAAAAAAAAGCCCTAACAAAAAGTAGGGCTTAAAAGGAAGGCTCAAGGGGTTTGAGCCGTGCGCTAATCCAAAATACCAAATTTAAACACAAAATCTAAATATCTAATTGATAAAGTTGCGAGCATTTATTCATTAAGATAAGTCAGTATTTTTAAGAAGAATAAATATATTCTTAAACATGGTAATTAAGTTTAGTGTATCTTTTGTTTTTTGCTAATTTTATTTTTTATATTTAAATAAGTTAATTTTCTTCATTTTTATTAATGTGTTAGTGTTTGTTTTTTGTTTGAAAAAGTTACTTGTTAACAGGTTGTGCAGCATTGGTTAACCGTTTTGACACACCTTGTCCACAGATTGTTTTGTGGTTTTTGTTAAAAGGCTCTGTAACATCAAGCTATAGTATTCATTAATAGTCATTACGTTCTTATATATTTTTTTTAGTGTATAAAGAGTACTGCTTACTTTGTAATTTTCAAAGTTGTTTATGGCAATCATTCCATTTAAGGGGAAATCAAATAATGACTCGATTTTCATTAGTATTTTTAATTTTTGTATTATCTTCATGCAGTATGCTGGAAATAAAAAAAATAAAACCAGGTGATGAAAAGGTAAGGTTATATTCTGATGAAGAAAAAATTAGAGATTGTAGATATATTGATGAAGTCATTGGTACTCAAGGGCATTGGTATGATTATTTATTTATTTCAAATAAAAATTTAACTCAAGGTGCCATTAACGATTTGAAAACACAAGCCCGAGCTATCGGCGCAAATAGTGTTCATGTGCATACAAATATGGCATTTAATACCTCCGTTACCATTTTAGCTCAAGCGTATTACTGTAAACCGCTAACTAAAAAATAAATCTCTCCTATGCCTTCACACTTTAATGAGCCTTAAGCCTACCAACAAAAATGAAACAACCTCACTATTTTTTAATCGTTACGCTATTTATGTGTTGTTATGCTCATGCTGAAGATGAAACTCAACCGGTAGAAGTTGAACGTCCAAGATTAGATTTATTCCAGAATAAACTAAATACCATGATGCAGGATACGGCTTCATGGTTAGATGATATTGACGAACATAATGACAAAAAGGCCTCTTCTTATGGCTATTTACTCTTATCATGGATGCCACGTACCGCTGATTTAGATGACTTTGATGTAAAACTAAAAGTGGCATTTGATTTACCAAAAATTAATGACAAACTTTCTTTAATTATTGATAACGATAATGAGGACGAACTGTTACTTGATTATGAATCTGATCCTTTTAAAGATAATCAAGACAATATCAATCTAGCATTTCAATATGCTAGTGACTTTAGTAAGTCTAATAATATTAAAACAAGGCTAGGAGTCAGTCGAAGTCAACTTTATGTTCGATCAGAAGCAAAGTTTAATTGGCAATTAGACAATATGGGTTTTGAATTAAAGCCACGCATTGATTATTTTTATGAGGATGGTTGGGGACCAGGTCTTAAAGGTGCAATGGCATATTATTTAAAGAACAGTGCATTCTCTTTCTCTGCTAGCTGGCAAAAAATAGAAAAAGAAAGTAGATCACGAAGAAAAGTAGGTTTATTTCACATTTTAAAAGTAAATCAAAAACAATTATTAGTCAGTGGTATTCAGTATAATAAAAGCAATAATAAAAACGATGAATCTAACGAGACTTATTACTTATCAATGCGCTACCGACATCTAGCTTATAAATCTTGGTTTTATATTGAAGTAGAGCCTTTTTTAGATTTCAATCAAGTTAGAGACTTTAGGCGAGAGTTTGGGATAGCAATAAGTCTTATTAGTTATTATGGGAGTTAGTTTAATTTTTTAAATTATCCTTGAATATATTTTAATATCATGATTTAGAAAATATAAATCACAAACATTAGCTGTTTAAGGATTAATATATCCTGATGTTAAGCATTGCCCAGTTAGTAGCTATGCAGTATTTGAAGGCTGTATTTATAGGCAGCTTATTAAGATTGATAGCTGCCTAGAATAGTCTGCTTTATTTACAGAATTGTTACCGTTAAACGGCATCTTTCGTTGTAGGGGAGAATAACGATAAACTTTCATTGGCAAAACCAACACCAGCCTCATTGTAGAAGTTGAACACTTTATCTACACCAAACTCTTGTAGTTTTTCACGTTCATCGTCAAAACGGGCAATAGCGGCTATTTTTCCATGATAATTAGCCGCTTTTAATTGCGTTGTTATATTCATAATGTCTTGTACACTTGGCAATGCTAAAAGAATTAATTCTAATCGCTCTAATTGAATGTTTTCCCAAAAATCAGAATCTTCTGCATCTCCGTTATAGGCACGTATATTGTTCTTATTTAGCCAAGTTACTTTGCTTTTATCTGCATCTAATCCCCAGATTAAATTTGGAACTTGCTCTGCAAGGGCTGTATAAGCACCCATGCCAACTCTTCCCATCCCTATGATAACAATCGGTGCATCACAAGGTTGTACAAAACTATCTTCTTTTAGCTTTTTGTTGTGTTCAAAACGTTTAATCCCTGATTTATAACGTGCAAAAAATACATGAGCATAGTTGTAAAGTATGTTGGTAATAATAAATGATAAGGTAACTGCTAAAGATAAAATAACTAACCATTCTTTAGGTAGCCAACCTTCTTTTGTACTCAAAGAAGCGACTATCAAGCCAAACTCACTAAAATTACTTAATATTAGGGCTGATAAATAAGCGGTTCGGCCTCTTAATCTCAATTTCAAAAATAAGAAATAAAAAAGAATAAACTTTAATGGGAGAAGAAGGGTTAATATGGCAGCTATCCCTAGCATTTCCCATGTAGGTAGCGCGGTAAAACCAATAGATAAAAAGAAGCCAATTAGAAATAGATCTTTAAAGCTGAGTAATGACTTAGAGATTTCACTGGCTTTATTGTGTGACGCAAAAAACATTCCTATTAATAAAGCGCCTAAATCTCCCTTTATATTTACTAATTCAAATAATTCGTAACTACCAAAGGCTAGAAAGAAACCCGTTAACGGAATTAACTCGCCATGCCCAACGTTATCGATTAATTTATAAATCAATGGTTTGATTAAAAATAACAGCAATAATAAGCCTGCCCAGTATGATGGAAATTTACCCGTTGCGGCAACTAAGAATAATACAGCCATGACATCTTGCATTACTAAAATAGAAACAGCTAACTTTCCGTGCCGTGTCTTCAATTCACCATGATCTTCTAGTAGCTTAACAACACAAACGGTACTACTAAAGCTCAGAGCAAATACAATAATGAGCGAAGTCGATAGGGTTAAATCTGAAAAGAACGTAATAGACATTAATAGGAATAGTTTAAATAAAATAGTTCCGATTAAAATCCATAGGCTAGTGTGTGTTAAGCTTCCAGCCCATACCTCTGTTTTGATTAAGTCGTTGATATTTAGTTTTAAACCTATAGTAAATAGCATTAAAGTAATACCTAGGTTTGCTAACTCTGTAATGGTGTCGTCTGCTTGAAATCCAATAAAATGTAGTAAAAATCCGGCAAGCAAATAACCTATAGAAGGGGGTAATGAAACAGTTTTAGCTGCAATACCACAAATGAAAGCGAATAAAATCCAAATGAAATCCATGAAACTTGCCTTTAGAATTAGAGCGGAAAAAGTTTAAATGAAAGTAATAATATAAATATACCTAATTTATCGAGGTATTTTAATAAAAGTTATTGTTAAAGTTAAATATAACAATATGTTTTCCCATGAAATTTAACGCTGGGTTCACCTAGTATAGTGTAACAGTTAACTTTCTTTATCGGGTTATCATTTCATTATTTCTAATCATCTTTCTTATCATTGTGATGAGGTTGATAACCATAGCGAGATCTCTTTGTGCATAAAATCTTTTATCATAGGCTGTGCTTTCGCATTAGGGTGTAAGTTATCGTCTAACATTAAACGTTTATCGATGGCGATTTTAGTCATGAAATAAGGCATTAGGTAAGCCCCCGTTTTGTCAACGACTTGTTGATAATTTTTTTTGAACATTCCGGTATATCTTGGACCTAAATTAGGAGGAATTTCAATTTGCATGAGTGCCACTTTAGCACCTGATTTTTGACTTTGAGTGACGAGATCCATTAGGTGCTTTTTTATTAAGCTAATTGGAAAACCGCGTATACCATCGTTTCCACCAAGTTCTATTAATACATGTGTTGGTTGATGTGTCGCTAACCAAGTGTCTATCTTTAGCAGAGCGTTATCCGTGGTTTGACCGCTGATGGCTGTATTAACTATCTGAATTGAAGCATTTTCTTGATTATATTTATTTTGTAACAAATGAACCCACGCTTGCTCTTGCTCAAGTCCATAACCAGCACTTAAGCTATCACCTATAAGTAGTATTTTATTCTCAGCGTTTGCTATATTGGCTGTTAGAATATAAATGAAAATAATTATCGATTTTAGGAATATACGAGTCATGTCTGTACTTTCTCAGTTAAATGTAATTCAAGCGTCAGGGCTAAGTAAACGTGTTGAAACCCTTGAGGGAAACCTCACTATCCTTAGTGATATTAACTTCTGTGTCAAGTCAGGCGAATCTGTCGCCATTGTTGGGGCATCTGGCTCTGGTAAATCGACGTTACTGAGTTTATTAGCAGGTTTAGATGTAGCGTCCGAAGGTGAAATTCATCTAGATGGTGATGCTTTAAGTACATTAGATGAAGAAGCCCGAGCAAAAGTAAGAGCTGACAAGGTAGGCTTTGTTTTTCAATCATTTATGTTAGTGCAAAGTTTAACTGCTCTTGAAAATGTTATGTTACCTGCTGAGTTATCAGGTGATCACGATGCAAAACCTCAGGCTATTGCATTATTAGACAAAGTTGGCCTTAGTCATCGTTTAGGACACTATCCATCACAGCTATCAGGTGGTGAGCAACAGCGTGTTGCTATCGCAAGAGCCTTTATTGGCTCCCCAAGAATTTTATTCGCAGATGAACCTTCAGCTAATTTAGATAGTAAGAATGGCCATTTAATTGAAAAGTTATTATTTGATTTAAATAAACAAAATGGAACAACCTTAGTGCTAGTAACCCATGACGAACAACTTGCTGCACAATGTGATCGTATTATTCATATTGAAGGCGGAAAACTTGAAAAGATTGTGGAGGGAGAGGTTTCTCATGTGGGTTAAATTAGCATTTAAATTATTTTCTCGAGAATTTAAACGAGGGGAGCTTACCATTATTTTTGCTGCTATCGCGTTAGCAGTATTAACGGTCTTTAGTTTATCTTCTATTACTGAACGTATTGGTTTAAACATAGAGCAAAAAAGTAGTGACTTTATTGCCGCTGATAGACGTTTATCCAGTAATCATGAAATGGATAATATTTATTTAACACAAGCTAAAGCGTATAAATTACAAACAGCTCAAATGTTGTTTTTTGATTCTATGTTATTTGCTAATGATGAGTTAGTGCTTGGCTCTGTTAAGGCGACAACTAATGAATACCCTTTACGTGGAACGTTAACTGTAAAAGACTCGTTAAATACCTTGCCTTATGACGCTAGTTCAGGGCCAACTAAAGGAAACGTTTGGTTAAGTGAAGGATTATTTTACACCTTAAATGTTAATGTAGGTGATCAAGTAGAGTTGGGGGCAGGGGTTTTTACCGTTTCTAAAGTCTTGGTTAATGAACCAGACGCGCCATTTTTTTCGCTTTCAGGCAACAAACGGGTTTTATTAAATTATAACGATATTGAAACGACCCAAGCAGTGCAGCCGGGAAGTCGTGTGTTTCATCGATTTTTGTTTGCAGGTGAAGAGCAAAATATACAAGCCTTTTATTCATGGTTGAAACCAAAATTAAAGCGTAATCAAAACTGGGAAGGTATAAAAGATCGCCAATCTCCATTAGGAGAGAATTTACAACGTGCGGAGCGGTTCTTATTATTAGCTGGTTTGTTCGGTATTATGTTAGCTGCGGTTGCTATGGCAGTTTCAGCAAAACGTTATTGTGAACGTCAGTATGACCCAGTTGCCATGATGAAAACATTGGGAGGAACTAGACAAGTTATTAGGAATATATTTTTATTGCACCTAACCTTGGTTACGTCTTTTTCGGTTATTGTTGGCTTGTGTCTAGGGTTTATACTTCAATACATTGGTGCAGGATATTTATCACAATTTATGGGAACAGACTTACCCGCAGCAGGGTTCAAACCCTGGCTACTTTCTGCATTAATTGGGATTGTCTGTGCGTTAATGTTTTCATTAAAACCCTTATTAGATTTATTTGATATTCCGCCTTTACGTGTACTGCGAAGAAACCTAGGTGATAAATTGGCGATAAGTAGATTGCATGTGTCAATTTCATTAGCGACTATTTTTGCTTTGATGTTGGGGTTTAGCGGCAGTATTAAAACAACGTTAATCTTATTCTTCTCTACGTTACTCGTTATCGTAATATTATTTGGTATTTCACGGTTACTTTTTGCTGCAGGACGTCAATTAGGTTTAAGGCCTGGTTCGAGCTGGTCTTTAGCTATTGCAACGTTACAAAAACGTGCAAATGCGAACGCTGTGCAATTAATTAGTTTTGCTCTAGCCATTAAACTTATGCTTTTTTTGGTCGTTTTAAAAAATGATTTAATTACTGATTGGCAAATGCAAGTACCTGATGACGCACCTAATATGTTTATTATTAATATAGCCGAGCGCGAGATTGAGCCACTTAAACAATTTTTTAACGACAATAGTATTCCTCATGAAACATTTTACCCTGTATTTAAGGGGAGAGTAGATGGTGTTAATGGTGAATCGTTTGCAACACGGGTTTCAAAACAAGAAGGTGAAGAGAGCGACAAAGATGCCAGAGAGGGAGTAAGTCGAGAGCCTAATTTAACGTGGCTTGATGAATTGCCTGATGGTAATGAAATTATTGAAGGTGAATGGTTTAAAAAAGGCTCTGCTGATATTGAAGTTTCAGTATTTGAAGGCTGGAAAGATGTATTAGGTTTAAAAATCGGCGATAGATTATCATTATTAATTAATGAACAAGTGATTAAAGCAAAAGTAACGAGCTTTAGAAAGGTTGATTGGGGAACGATTAAACCTAACTTTGTTATGATTTTAAGCCCAAACATGGCTGGTAAAGTACCCGTTACTTACTTCAGTGCCGCTCAACTAAAAGACAGCGATACTAAAGCTATTAGCAAGTTATTACATCAATACCCAACAATAAGTATGATTGATATAAAATCTCGCCTTGAGCAGGCACAATCGATTATTGCTCAGGTTACTTTAGCAATTAGTTTTGTACTCTCAATTGTCTTAATTAGTGGCGCTTTAGTGTTAATATCACAAGTGCAAGCCAGTTTAGCTGAGCGAATGCAAGAAGTGGTTATATTGAGAACATTAGGCGCTAGAGGCAAGTTAATTAAATTAGCAACGCTTTATGAGTTTCTCTTATTAGGAGCCATCGCAGGCTTTGTTGCCGCATTGGTTAGCGATGTTGCTTTGCTTATTATTCAACAGCAGATATTCAATGTTGATGGCCGTTTTCATCCTTATATTTGGTTTTTAGGTCCATTAAGTGGGGCTTTGTTTGTTGCGATTATAGGTTACTTTATGGTTTCAAATACCATGAAACAAAATACTCAAGGCTTGTTAAGAAAACTGGCTTAAAAGGCCAACGATATTTAAAGAGTCGCTAGTGAATCTAGGTAATGTCATGTATATTGCCCGTATATAATAAAAAGGGAAATATACATGGTCGCTTTGGATAAAAATAGTTCATTAGTTAAAGGGTTTGTCACGGTTGCTGCCGTCTTTATTATTTTGGCTGGTGTCAAAGTTGCCGCTAGCATCATTGTCCCATTTTTATTGTCATTGTTTATTGCTATTATCTGTAACCCCCTGATCGCTAAAGCCAGTCAATACAAAATACCTAAAGCCATTTCTGTCATTTTCGTCATAGTTTGCTTTGTTTTCGTTGCATTGTCGTTAACAGGTTTGGTGGGAAAATCATTGAATGAGCTTTCTCAACAATTACCTCAATACCGCGTGCAATTAAAGGAGCAGTTTGTTTGGCTAACCGAGCTGTTTACTAAATACAATATAGATATTTCAATCTCTGTATTAAGTGAATATTTTGATCCAGCCGCGGCTATGGGGTTAGCTGCTGAAATGTTGAGCGGTTTTGGTTCGGTTATGGCTAATTTATTTTTGATCATATTAACCGTTGTTTTTATGCTTTTTGAATCTGCTTCTTTCCCGTTAAAGCTTCATTTCGCTATGGATGATCCAGAAATGCGTCTTAACCAAATTGAACGCTTTCTAGCGGCAGTAAATAATTATATTGCTATTAAAACCCTAGTAAGTCTTGCGACAGGGTGTATTGTTTCAATCATGTTGTGGGCTTTTGGATTAGATTTTTATTTACTTTGGGGGGTTTTAGCATTTCTGTTAAATTATATTCCTAATATCGGTTCTATTATTGCTGCCGTTCCACCGATGACATTAGCTATTTTACAGCTAGGAATTGGAGAAGCTGGTCTTATAGGCTTAGGTTACGTTATGATCAATATGGTTATGGGGAATATAGTGGAGCCTCGCTATTTGGGTAAGGGCTTAGGTTTATCGACACTTGTAGTCTTTTTATCATTAATTTTCTGGGGGTGGTTACTTGGTACCGTGGGTATGCTATTAAGTGTGCCTTTAACGATGATCTTGAAGATTGGCCTTGAAAACTCTCCAGAAGGTCGATGGTTAGCTGTTATGTTAAGTGACGAGCAAGAAGTGTGTGAAAAATCAAAACAAGTATTATCTGAAGAGTAAATTATCTACTTAAAAGCTTGTATATAAAACACTAAAATTAAATGTTGATTTTAGTGTTTTTACAAAATAATGGTTATATTTTGACTTCTGTATTCGTTGAAAGTTGGTTAATTCTTGCTTTTGTTAAATCAACAAAACACTGCTTAAAGGCATTTCCAGCACCTTTTTCAGGTGAAATGGCCAAATACCTCCAGCGGCAATCATTTTCGCGAAAGCTAATAAAATTGCTTTGCGAACGTTTAAACATTTTAAGTGCGGAATATCGTCCGTTGATTAACGCTTTTTCTTCTAAGTTAAAAGTATGATGGTTTATCCATGTTTGTAATTCTTTATCTAGAGAGTCAATCATACTATCTAAACAACGAGATAATTGACTTTCGTTTGCTCTGACATTATCACAATCTTTAAGGCTTGTTACTGCTCTAGATTCTGGTGATATCAGTGATATTGTCAGTAGCGAAAGAGATAATAGAAATTTTTTATTCATAGTTTATATTGATACCTAAAAGCTACAATGATAAGTATAAAAGACGTATTATATTAATTTAAGCTATTTATTAAAAATTTGCACACAAAAATAAGCATTTTTAAGTTATTAGCGGTAATACTGGAAATGGGGTTGGTTTCTCAATAGCGCTACCTTTTTCGTCCAACATTATTGGTTTAAAAGATAACGCAATAGAAAGAGACTACTCTCGGTATAGAGCGAAAGGCCTCTACGCAGGCAATACCTTTTTATAAGGTTTCACGATAACCTTTTTATAAACACCTGCCTCTATATAAGGATCTACATCAGCCCAAGCCTGTGCTTCGATTAAACTATCAAATTCTGCAATAACGAGTGAACCTGTAAAACCAGCACTGCCAGGGTCTTCACTGTCAATGGCAGGGCATGGGCCAGCCACTAAAAGTCGCCCTTGTTCTTGTAAATTTCGTAAGCGTGCCAAATGTTTGTCTCTTACTGAAAGTCTCAATGATAATGAGTCTTCCACATCTTCACTATAAATAAGATAGTACATATATTCTCTCGTATTAAAATCTATGAGGTGAAAAGTTAGTTAATTTCACTGTTATTATTTTGCGTATTTTCATCGTCTTTGTTTTCTTCTTGAGGCATGTATTTATATAAAAATAATACCGAGCTAATAGCGAAAACAAAGGTTAAACCAGTTAACCCAAATACTTTAAAGTTAACCCAGGTTTCAAGTTCGTAACTATAGGCAATATAAATATTTAAGATAGCGCAAAAAGTGAAGAAAAAAGCCCAAGCCAAGTTTAGTCTTGCCCAAATATTTTCAGGTAAAGTAAGTGCTTCACCTAGAAATTGTTTGATGATGTTTTTATTAAAGCCGTAGTAACTAATTAGTAAAGCTGATGCGAATAAGCCATTTATAATCGTAACTTTCCATTTAATGAAAGCGTCATTATGGAAAAATATGGTTAGCCCGCCAAAGACAGCGACCATGAGAAAAACAACGAGATGTCTTGTTGGTATTTTTTCTTTTTTTATAACGTAATATAGTACTTGTAGCGCTGAAGTAATAATTAATGCGCCAGTTGCCCAATAAATATCGGCAAATTTATTAACAACAAAGAAAATAATAAGCGGGATATATTCAAAAATAGCGTGCATAAAAAGTATAGAGTTGAAAAAAGTGTTTGGGATTTTAACTAAATATTAACGTAATAGCCAAACATTAAAGTGTTAAAAATAATGTTTGGCTATAATATTGAGGAAGGTAGAACAGGTTAGTTATGTTTAATACTATTGTTCATAACCAAAGGGATCATCAATGCTGTATGAAGGCTCAGTAAACCATTTTGCGCCTGATTCAGTCATATAAAAATGATCTTCAAGTCGTATGCCAAATTCCCCAGGTATTACAAGCATTGGTTCATTTGAAAAAGCCATACCTTTAGCAAGTGGTGTTCTGTCACTTCTAACTAAATATGGCCATTCGTGAATATCTAAACCAACACCGTGACCTGTTCTATGTGGGCATCCTGGCGTTTCATAGTCAGGCCCTAAACCTTTTTCAGCAATATAATTACGTGCTGCTACATCAACATCACCACATGGTACGCCAATTTTTGCTGCATTAAAGGCTGCAATTTGCGCGTCTTTTTCTATTTGCCACATTTCTCTGTGTCTTGCACTAGGCTCACCAAACACATACGTTCTTGTAATATCTGAATTATAACCATGTAATTGACAGCCAGTATCAATTAATACTACATCATTTAAGTCGAGTTTCTTTGGTGTTTTTACACCATGCGGGTAAGAGGTATCTAAACCAAATAGCACAATACAGAAATACGATCCTGCTGGAGCACCTAATTTTATATGAGCTTGATTAATAAAGTTTTTTACTTCATCTGTAGAAATTCCATCATACAGGATACGAGCTGCTGCTTTTTGCACTATCATCGTCATATCTTTTGCGCGCTGAAGCAAGGCAATTTCATGATCTGATTTTTGTCCACGACATGTTGCAGTGATTGTTTTAGCATCAATTAATGTTAGTTGTGAATTAACATTCTGGATACCATTAGTCATAAAGAAGCTAGTCGATTCATCTACAGCTAAAGTACCTGCTTTGATACCTAGATTAGCTAACACATTATTGGTTAACTCGTATGGGCTTTCATGCTCTTGCCATCCATGCATTTCACCTTCAATCGTAATTTGCAATTTGATGGAGTCTATTTCGAAATGAGGAACGACATAATGTAATTCACCAGATTGCGTTAAAATAGCTCCTACCATACGTTCACTTGGGTACCAACGTGTACCGGTGAAATAATAAAGGTTTGTACCGGCGTTAAGATACATAGCATCAATATTCTCAGCTTTCATTATTTGCTGAGCTTTTACCATACGTGATTTAAATTCAAGTTCTGAGATAGGAGATATATCAGTAGTCATGTCTGATAGTTTTTCAAGTTCAATTGCTGCCGTCGAGCCGCCAATTCCAATAGTCATGTGTTCACCTAGTTGAGTTAATCATTGTATACCGTAAATATACAATATACATAGATAGTTTGATAGTAGAAGGTTTTATTTATTTACAAACTTATGTTAGTTCAAATAGCGCAGTTGATCTTTATCAAGTAACAGGCGCTAAGGCATTGTACTTTTATGTTGAGAAGAGTACTTTAGTGACAATTTTACACTATATACTAAATACCTGAATTATGAGTGAATCTAATTTCTTTTATCAAGAACAAAAAAATGAAGTGTCATTGTTTAATTATGCTTTTGAACATGAGTTACCTGTATTAATAAAAGGACCTACAGGTTGTGGCAAAACCCGCTTTGTTGCTCACATGGCTGAAAAGCTAAATAAGCCTCTTTACACCGTTGCTTGTCATGATGACTTAACGGCGGCTGATTTGGTAGGGAGACACCTAATCGGTCCTGATGGAACGTATTGGCAAGATGGCCCATTAACTAAAGCAGTAAGGGAAGGGGGAATATGCTATTTAGATGAAGTTGTCGAAGCAAGAAAAGATACTACTGTTGTCCTTCATCCTCTAGCTGATGATCGCCGTGTTTTACCTCTTGAAAGAACGGGCGAAATACTTGAAGCGGCCCCTGGTTTTATGCTTGTCGTTTCTTATAATCCAGGATATCAAAACTTATTAAAAGGTATGAAACCGAGTACCAGGCAGCGTTTTGTTGCATTACGATTTGATTACCCAAGTGCAGAATTAGAACAACAAATCTTAATTAAAGAAGCTGGCGCAGATCCTCATTTAGCATCTAAACTCGTTGAACTTGCTGCAGCACTGCGTCGATTAGAACAAAACGATCTTGATGAGGTTGCCTCGACACGATTATTGATTTACGCCGCACGTATGATTGGCTCAGGTATGAATGCCTTAGATGTATGTCGCTGTTGTTTAGCGGAACCATTATCAGATGATCCTCAAACAGTTAAAGCATTGATGGATGTTGCTAAAATTTATTTTGATTAATCCTTTGTCGCGGTTAATTTAGGAATATATAAATTAACCGTTTTTATGACTTTCAATTAATAAGCAGCCTTATTGCTTAATATTTCTCTTATGTCAAAAAGCACCTCTTTACATTCAGCCGTTAACGAAAATAATACAGTAAAGTCTACTTTGCCTGGCGATTTGGCTATGTGGTTTTTTATTCTGGCAGAGCTAACGGTATTTGCTATTTTTTTTATCGGTTTTGCTATAGCAGAGCAGCAAAACTTAACGCTATTTAGTGATGGAAAAAAGCAATTACATCAAAGTGCGGGCCTAATAAACACCATCGCTTTAATCACAAGCAGTTTTTTTGTCGCGTTAGCATTAAATGTAATGCATCAAAATCAAGGTAAAAAAGCCGCCTATCTTATTGTACTCGCAAATTTAACGGCGCTTATTTATATCTTTGTTAAGCTCTGGGAATATTTTGCTTTATTTGATCAAGATATTGGTATTGAGACAAATACTTTTTTCACTTTATATTTCTTGATCACTATGTTTCATTTAATGCATGTTTTATTAGGCATGGTTATTTTGTTGTTTATTGCAAAGCGAGCCTTTTGTGGAGCATACTCTGCTAAGAGTATATCGGGTTTTGAATCAGGTGCTTGTTATTGGCATATGGTTGATTTACTGTGGATTATTTTATTTCCGCTCATTTATGTTATTTAATGGTAAACGTTATATGAAAGATACCATCAATAAAGATACAAAATTAGCCTTTGTTAGCTGGTTAGTACTAATTGTACTGACAGTCCTTTCTGTTTATCTCATTCACTTTGTTGATAATAGAGCATTGTATGTCGGTGTTGCTTTACTTATTGTGTCTATAAAAGGGCAGCAAATAATTGATATATTTATGGAACTTAAGCAAGCACCTAAGTTATGGCGTGTGCTACTATTAAGTTATGTAGTAGTGATTCCATTCATTATTGGGTTAATTTATTTAATTTAATTAAAAAGTAGATATAAATTATGGAAAGAGAAACGACCCCTAGCACTAAGTTTTCAATCATTTGCCAATCACTGTACTTAGCTAATTTATTGTTATTACCTGGTATTTGTTTCTTTATCCTTGTTTATTTTTTACTTAAGTACCAGCGTAGTACTAAAAACCAACTTTCGATAGAAGAGACGAAACGTATATCACTAAATACCTTTGGTATTGGCAAAATACATTTATACCGTAGCGTTCAAATTTCTTGTTTAGCAGGTGTTATGTTGGTTATATTTCCGCTGATTGTATTTTTGTTTTCGAATCAATTTGAAGCTTCTATCATGGTCAGTCTGTTTTACTTCATCACACTTCATGCCGCATTTGTGTTAATAGGGATGCTAAACTTATCTAGAGCTATGGCACGAAAACTTCCTATTTTTTAAATATGTTGTATTAAATCTAAACAAAAGTAATTCTTATTTATTAAACTCTTGACCCACATCACATCAACAGTTAATTATCTTGTTAATATACGCGTATAATTTTGACATGACATAAAAATAGTTAGCATTATGGAAGAATGGGTCGGTGGCCTTTGGCATAAATATATTACACGTAAAGCAAATCCTGAATTCGATGAAGCGAGGGTGTCTTTTGATGAGATCAGTAAATCAGTCGGTATGGTATTTCGTGCCTTAGGTGGTGATGTAGTAAAACGTGTTGAAGCTGCTACAGGTCGAGAATACTTAACAAGAAAAACTTTTCTTCAAAAAATTTCAGGCGATAACCAGTTAGTCAGTCTTGCTTGGCAAGATGATGAAAGCCTTCGTTTGCCTGAATCGTTAGCTGTTTTTCCAACAACAGAATTAAATTACGATTTATATATATGGTTATCTGTATTAGCGGCAAATCATAGCGGTCAGTTTTCTCATTGGGCTAAAGATAATCAGCAATTGGTTGTCGATGTATTAGAAAAATACCCAAGTTTACAAAATCGTTATGACAGGTTAGCAAAATCGTTTGTTGAACTTCGCGCAGACATTAATGGTATGTCTGATGAAGAAGCATTGATGGAACAGTCTATTAGGCAATCGATAGTAAAACCAGGATCTGTTGATGAATTCCCAGTTGTGAACTTTGCCCCTAAAGCCGTTTATTTATGGCTGTATCCTTCAGCTAGCTCAGATGAAATATTGCAAGCAGAATTTGATGACTCTGCAATGGAAGATAACGAAAGAGAGCAGCAAAAATCGGTTAAAAAGGCGAAGAACTCTCGTAAAGAAGCTGAGCGTGTTGAATCTCCCGATGAACGTAATGGAATGATGATATTTCGCCTTGAAAGTATGTTCTCTTGGAGTGAATTCTCTAAATTAGATCGAGGCAGCGACGACAGTGATGAAGATGATGACGATTACGAGAGAACGATAGATGATCTTGATAAAATAACGTTAGCACAACAACAAGAGCAACAAAAAAGTGCCCAAATAAAAGTTGATTTAGACTTACCTTCTGCTTCAGAAGACGACATTCCATTAGGTGATGGTATTAAATTACCCGAATGGGATTATAGAAAGCAATTATTGTTAGAAGATCATTGTTTATTGCAACCTATGCTACCCAGAGACTCAAAACCTTCAAAATTACCGGTTAAATTGCAAAAAACAGCTAAAACAATTCAGGCACAGTTTGAGCAATTGCAAAGTGTTAGGTATTGGTTAAAAGCTCAGCCTCAAGGTGAAGAATTAGATCTTTCTGCTTGGCTTGATTTTCACGTTGAAAGTAAAACATCTGCAACAGCAGAAAAAGGCTTGTTTCAATCATTTAGAGGTAATCATCGAGACTTATCTTGTTTATTACTTGCCGATTTATCCATGTCAACAGATTCACATTTAGATAATGATAATAGAGTGATAGATGTAGTAAAAGATAGCATGCTGTTATTTGGTGAAGCTCTACAAGCTGTGGGTGATAATTTTGCCATGTATGGGTTTTCTTCAGTAAAGCGCTCAAATGTTCGTTTTACTATGTTAAAGAACTTTAAAGAGAAATATAACGATGATGTCAGAGGCCGCATTCAAGCAATAAAACCGGGTTTTTATACTCGAATGGGCGCAGCTATACGTCAAGCGACTAAAGTTATTAATGAGCAAAATACCAGTGAAAAACTACTATTAATTCTTACTGATGGTAAACCCAATGATATTGACCATTATGAAGGTCGTTTTGGTATCGAAGATACTCATCAAGCAATATGTGAAGCAAAAAGGTTAGGTATAAAACCATTCTGTATTACGATTGATGTTGACGCTCAAGATTATTTGCCTTACTTGTTTGGAAGTGATGGTTTTACGCAAATTTTAAGACCAGCTCAGTTACCCACAAGGTTACCTCAGCTTTACCATCAATTAACGTCACAAAATGGATAATAGGGTTTTATTGTCGATGAAAACTTGTTTGTATTGCCAAAATGAAAACTTAGCAGAGTCGAAGCAATGTTCACGTTGTGGAATGGAGCTTCCTACTAAACAACCCCAAAGTAAAAAAGCAAAATTGCTCTTTTTCACAAAAGCCTTTTGGTTTATTGTAATTTTCTGCATTATTATGGTTATTTACTTACCAAGATAAAATATACACGCGTTTATTACATCTTGGTTAGTTTGTAGCGACTACACATAAATACCACGTTACTTTAGGCTATAAGTCTGGGCGTGGTTTCTATTTTCTTTATACTAAAACTTAATTTTCCCCTTCCATACATACTCGAATATGCAACGTTTCAATTAACAGAGCCTAATTAAGTACCATAAATAGGCTTAACGGCTAGTTTTTTCTATTTTATATGATTATTAAAATATCACTTGATCACTTAATCGCCTAATTTTATTAAAAATTTTATTGCTAATTTCTTGATTTAGCTAAAATCTGTCATATAGTTAATCTTAGTTTAATAATAAATATTGAAATGGATGGCATATGATCAAGCTTCCCAGCGAGTTAACCATTGCTCAAGTTGACTCATACCAACCTCAAATCATTTCAGAAATTGATGATAATACGGTTATCACCATTGATGACAGTGAACTGACAAGAATTGATACTATTGGTGTGCAGTTTATTCTTGCTGTAGTGACTTATATTATTGCACAAGGTAAAGAGATTAAGTGGCAATCTACCTCTTCCATATTAAGAGAAAGCATCAACCAACTTGGAATAAATGATGCAATTTTGATGCAATACTTATCGGATTAATTAAACGTTTTTACATCACAGATGTTACTTATATATTTATGAGGAAGTACACATGACAAAGGTGTTAGTTGTAGATGATTCCAACTCAATTAGAGACATGGTGAGTTTTACACTTAAAAGTGCAGGTTATCAAACTACTGAAGCTAAAGATGGACAAGAAGGATTAGTAAAAGCAAAAGGTGGTAATTTCGATTTAGTTATTTCTGATGTCAATATGCCGAACATGGATGGCATAACTCTCTGTACAGAATTGAGAAAACTTGCAAATTTTAAATTTACACCAATTCTTATGCTTACCACAGAAAGCTCTACCGATATGAAAATGAAAGGGAAAGCTGCTGGTGCCACTGGCTGGTTAGTCAAGCCTTTTAATCCAGAGAAACTTTTAGCTACAATTAAGCGTGTAGTACGTTAAATTTACTAGGTACTCTTTATGACTGTTGATTTATCACAATTTATACCTAGCTTTTTAGAAGAGAGCTTTGAAGGCCTAGAGTTAATGGAATCAGGCTTGTTAAATCTTCAAGCGGGGGATAGTGAATTAATTCACTCTATTTTTCGTGCAGCGCATTCGATTAAAGGTGGTGCAGGTACATTTGGTTTTGAAAATGTGACCGATTTCACCCATTTAGTAGAAACTTTATTGGATGAAATGCGCGATGGCCGTCGTGAAATTACCAATGATGATACTGAAATTTTATTAGAATCTGTTGATTGCATACGCTTGCTAATAGAAGCAGCTCGCGATGGTGATGAATATGATAGCGATAAAATTGAGCAAACGTCTGATAGACTAACAATAGCCTTAGAAAAAAAGCCAACAACTGATAATAATGATTCTTTTAAAGAAGAAAAATGTACTAAAGAAAAGCATTATATCATTAATTTTGTTCCTGAATTAAGTTTAGCAAAAACGGGGAATGACCCTATATTTTTATTATCTGCTCTTGCTGAACTTGGCACGTTAACAGTAAAGGCTGACTCATCTACGCTACCTGCATTAAATGATATAGACCCACTTGAACTCTATCTCAGCTGGCAATTAAGGCTGATAAGTGATGCAAGTATCGAAGATATTGAAGAAATTTTTGAATGGGTTGAAGATGAGTGTGAGTTAGATATTACAATAGATGAAGCCAATCAACCTGAAAAAAATCCTGAACAAACAACACTAAATAAAAATCATGAATCAGAAGAACCTTTAAAGCAAAATAATGATGAAGAGACTCAGGTTATAACGCCAGAACCGAAAATAGAAGTAGTTAAAGAAAACTCACCAATAACAGCCAAACCTAAAGCTAAATCAGATGTTGGTTCAATACGAGTTGGCGTTGATAAGGTAGATAGCTTAATTAATTTAGTGGGTGAGTTAGTCATAACACAATCAATGCTTTCAGAGTTAGGTAGTGATTTTGATTTGTCTAAACTAGACCGTTTAACTAATGGGCTAGAACAATTATTGCAAAACACAAAAGAGTTACAAGAAAGTGTAATGCGTATTCGAATGCTCCCTATAAGTTTTGCATTCAATCGCTTTCCTCGTTTAGTTCACGATTTAGCAATTAAAACAGGTAAGGAAATGGAGCTCATTATTAAAGGTGAGCAAACAGAGCTAGATAAAACTGTTATGGAACAGATAGGTGATCCACTTGTTCACCTCATTAGAAATGCAGTTGATCATGGAATTGAACCAAGCGAAATTAGACTCGCTAACGGTAAATCTAAGAAAGGTATTATTTCTCTTGATGCTTATCACCAAGGTGGAAATATTGTTATCGAAATATCAGATGATGGTAGTGGAATCAATAGAGATAACGTATTTAACAAGGCTGTTGAGAAAGGGCTGATAGATGCTAATGCGACTCTTTCTGATAGCCAAGTCTATGATTTGTTATTTGAACCTGGTTTTTCTACCGCTCAAGAAGTTACAGATATTTCTGGTAGGGGTGTTGGCATGGATGTTGTGAAAAGAAATATCCAAGCTCTTGGAGGGAGAATTCAAGTTGACTCAACACCAGGTCAGGGCAGTAATTTCAAAGTCAATTTACCATTAACATTAGCGATACTTGATGGTCAGTTAGTAAAAGTTGGAACAGAAACATACATCATTCCTTTGATATCTATTGTTGAGTCTTTACAAATTGAAAAAGAATTTTTGAATCGAGTCTCTGGTGACATGGATTTATATAGGTTAAGAGAAGATAACGTCCCAATTTTACCGGTATTTCAACTATTTAATATAGATGCGCAATGCAATGAACTTGATAACGCGTTACTGGTTGTGGTTGAAGCAGATGGTCAAAAAGTAGGTTTAATGGTTGATGATTTATTAGCTCAACAACAAGTTGTTATAAAAAGCTTAAAAGATAATTATCAACAAGTGCTAGGGATTTCAGGAGCCACTATCTTAGGTGATGGCTCGGTAGCAATGATTTTAGACATACCCGGCATGATTCAAATGGCCCTTGAAAAAGCACAACGTTCCCAGCATCAGAAATACCCTAATCAAATAGAGAAAGTCGGAGGGTATAATTAATGAATATACAAGCCATGGCAAATGAGATACCTGTTGAGGGTGAGCATTCAATTGAAGGTATCGATTTTATTACTAGTGCTGATCAATACCTGACTTTTACATTAGCTCATGAGCAATATGCGGTAGACATTCTTTGTGTAGAAGAAATTAGAAGCTGGGAAAGACCAACAATTATTCCTAATTCACCTTCTTATATTCAAGGTGTTATCAATATGCGTGGTGTTATTGTGCCTATTATCGATCTTCGATTGAAATTTTCAATTGGTGAAGCATCTTATACTGAAACGACAGTCGTGATTGTTTTAACTTACCAAGCAGAAAGCTCTTCGAGGACAATGGGCTTTGTCGTAGATGCTGTTTCAGATGTATTAAATGTAGAGTCTGGAGATATTAAACCTGCACCTCATTTTGGTGGGTGTGTCCCACCACAGTATATTGAAGGGCTAATAAATGCTGATTCTAAAGTGGTCACGTTATTAAACGTAGCTAATTTACAGCTATTAGAGAAAGACGACAACCATGCATCAATATAATACTTAGTAATGGGAAATATCATGATAGATAGCGAACAAGAGTATTTAACATTTTTGCTTCAAGGTGAAGAATACGGTATTGATATTCTTTGTGTACAAGAAATTAGAGTATGGAGCTCTATCACTGAGCTACCCAACAAGCCTGATTATATCAAGGGAGTTATAAACTTACGCGGAGTTATCATTCCTATCATTGATTTAAGGTTACGGTTTGGTCAAGAGGCGCTTGAGTATAACGATCAAACAGTTACTATTATTTTAAAACAAACTAATGCACATAGAACAATGGTTGTTGGTTTGGTTGTTGATGCAGTCTCAGAAGTATACAAATTTACTCATCAATCTATTAGGCCGGCGCCTGCTTTTGGTAACAACATAGATAGTTGTTTTTTAAAGGGCTTAGCAAGTGTAGAGGAAAAACTCATTATTCTGTTAGATAGTGACACTTTGCTGAACGAAGATGATCTTTATTGTATAGAGCACTCCTCAGTTGATGAAAGTCAAACTGAAGCAGTAGAACAAACCATAATGTAATGCATTTACTTACCCATTAGATAATAAAAAGATTAAACAATACAGGAATTTGATATGACTCCAAAGCAAATAAGCTTAGTGCAAGAAAGTTGGATAAAAGTTCTCCCAATAGCTCCTAAGGCAGCGGAAATATTTTATCAAACATTATTTGAAATGGACCCCGCCTTAACTTCACTTTTTCCTGAAGATTTAACTGAGCAGGGTAAGAAACTTATGTCGATGCTCGACACAGCGGTAAAATTGCTAAATGATCCAAATAAGTTAATTCCAGCCGTTGAAAAGTTAGGTATAAAGCACCTTGAATATGGCACGAAAGAAGAACATTACGCTACTGTAGGTGCTGCATTAATAAAGACTCTAACTGTGGGCTTGGGTGATGAGTTTACTCCGTCTGTTAAACGAGCTTGGACAGCTGTTTATAAAACGTTATCAACAACGATGATAACTGCTGCCAATAATTCTGCTAGAGAGAATAAGCAATCTAACAAAAGTAACAAGAAAGGTGCAATGATGAACAATAAAACTAAGGAAGGAAATGATTTAGCTGTACGTTTGCAAGGCGCTTTAGATCAATCTATGACAGCATTTATGATGATAGACAGGAATTTTACTATCACATATTTTAATAAAGCCACACTTGATTTACTGAAGAAGCATGAAGAAACGTTTGTTAAAAAGTGGCCAAGCTTTAAAGCTGATGCAGACTCTATGATGGGCATTAATATAGATATGTTCCATAAGAACCCTGAGCATCAACGCAAGCTATTATCAGATCCTGCTAATTTACCATTTACTACCGATATAAAAATATTGCATTTGACGATAGAGCTAAATGTTACTGCGATAATGGATTTAAACGGGGAATATATCGGAAACTCTTTAGAGTGGTCAGACGTAACAGAAATAAGATCTAAATCTTTAGAAGTAGGCCGTTTAACCTCAGCGGTTGAAGGAATGACAACTAATTTAATGATGGCCGATACCCAAGGTAACATCGTGTATGCTAACCCTGCGGTATTAAATATGTTACGTAGAAGAGAAGAGCGACTTCGTACCGCTCTACCATCATTTAGTGTTGACAAAGTCATAGGGACAAATTTTGACTCTTTTCATAAGAACCCTGCACATCAACAAAATTTACTAGGAAATCCTGATAATCTTCCATACTCAGCTGAAATTAATGTCGTAGGACTCACCTTTCAACTCATTGCAATCCCTTTAAGAGATGATAAAGGGAATCATGTAGGAAATGCAGTGCAATGGTTAGATCTTACTGAAGAGAAAGATGCGCAAAAACAAATTGAAAATTTAATCACAGATGCTATTTCAGGCAAATTAGATAGTCGTATTGATACAGAAAACTATGAAGGCTTTATGAATGTTTTAGGGACTAACATTAATAATTTGATGGATGCTATCGTTGAACCGATTAATGATGCAATTAATATAGCTCAGGCACTTGCTGATGGCGATCTAACTCAGTCAATGAATGATAACTATGGGGGGGAATTTTTAGCACTAGCTAATGCTATGAATGGCTCTATAGAAAATTTAACTAATATGGTTGGGGAAATACGAGGGGCTTCTACTAACGTTTTTGATTCAGCGCGTGAAATTGCTGAAGGAAATAACGAATTAAGTCACAGAACAGAATCGCAAGCATCTAGCCTTGAAGAAACAGCTTCTGCTATGGAAGAGATAACTAGCACTGTTCAGCAAAATGCTGAAAATGCAACTGAAGCGAGTAAATTGTCTGACTCTGTAATGGACAAAGCGACTAACGGTGGCTCTGTAGTTAGAAATGCTATTACAGCGATGAGTGATATTAATAAATCGAGTAAGAAAATAGCAGATATTATCAGTGTTATTGATGAAATAGCCTTCCAAACAAACCTATTAGCACTTAATGCAGCGGTAGAGGCGGCAAGGGCAGGCGAACAAGGTCGAGGTTTTGCCGTTGTTGCAGCTGAAGTGAGAAACCTTGCTCAACGTTCTGCTGGTGCAGCTAAAGAAATTAAAGGGTTAATTAATGACAGCGTTGAAGCGGTTGGACAAGGAACAAAACTAGTTGATGAAACAGGACAAACATTTAGCGAGTTAGTAACGTCTATAGAAGAAGTTAGTAAAATGATTTCAGATATAGACAGTGCAGGTAAAGAGCAATCAGCAGGTATTAGAGAGGTAAGTGCTGCGGTTAGTCAAATGGATGAAATGACACAACAAAATGCCGCATTAGTTGAAGAAGCAGCAGCATCAAGTAAGTCAATGGAAGAGCAGTCGCAAGCATTATTAGAACAAGTCGCTTTTTTAAATACTGGTGAAGAAGAACAAAAACCAGTTATTCGTTCACCAAGACAAAATTCTAATAAACGTACATCAAAATTTAGTCCCGCAGTGCCTTCATTAAGTAGTAAAGCTAAAAGACCGGTAACCCCTGTTGATCAAGAATGGGAAGAGTTTTAGAGAAGTATTATGTCGATACAACCTCGAGATAATCACTTTAAAGTGGATAGAGACAATAAAGCTAAGTTATCAAATAGTGAATTTAGCTTTATATGTCAGTTTGTATATCAAACGACGGGCATTGTATTAAATGAAAGTAAACGTGAAATGGTATATCGCCGATTTACTCGGATTGTAAGAGAAAAGAAGCTTGCTTCTTTTTCAAAATATTGTCAGTTACTTGAAAGTAATCCAGAGCAAGAAAAAGATTATTTTATTAATGCAATAACAACCAATTTAACTAGTTTCTTTAGGGAGCAACATCATTTTGATTATTTAATACAAACAGAACTTCCTAATTTGTTGCAAACCAAAAAAAGGCAAGGAAATGGTAAAAAACGCTTAAGAATATGGTCTTCTGCAAGCTCAACAGGAGAAGAACCCTATAGTATTGCGATGACATTGCACAGTATTTTTAAAAATGAGCTTTCAGAATGGGATGCTAAAATTCTAGCAACAGATATAGACAGTAATGTATTAAATAAAGGTAAAAGTGGTATTTATGATCAAAAAAGAGTTGAGGACATTCCACAGCACTTTTTAGAAGAATATTTTTATCAAGGTAAAGCTCACAATCTTAATAACGTGAAAGTGACGAGTAATCTTCAACGTTTAATCACTTTTAAACGGTTGAATTTGTTAAACGAGTGGCCAATGAAAGGACCATTCGATATTATTTTTTGTCGTAATGTCATTATATATTTCGACAAAGTGACGCAGCAAGATTTATTCGCTCGTTATTATGATTTATTAGCGCCTGGTGGTTTATTTATACTTGGTCACAGTGAAAACCTCGGTGAGTTTCAAAAATATTTTGAACATGCAGGCAGAACAATGTTTAGAAAACCTGTTTAAAACATTAATCATAGAGGTGTATGTGCGTCGAAATGATCATCCTGAAGTAGAACAATCTAGATTATCTTGTTTGCCTGAGTTTAGTAATATTAATCATTACTGGGATAAGCAAAGAGACATGGTTGTCGCTAAAATATTACCTGGAGAATTTTATTCAACCTCAGATAATATTGCGATATCAACGACATTAGGCTCATGTATCTCTGCATGTGTTTGGGATAATAAAACTTTTATTGGCGGCATGAATCACTTTATGTTGCCGATCACTAATAAAGAAGCCCATGAAATAAACTGGGGCAGTCGTGAAAAAATGAGTGATGCAACTCGCTATGGAAATTTTGCCATGGAGCATTTAATAAATACTATTTTAAAATTGGGTGGAAGAAAAATTAACCTAAAAGCAAAGTTGTTTGGCGGTGCAAAGGTGCTAAATAATATGACCGATGTAGGACAGCGTAACATTGACTTTGCCATACATTATTTGGCGCAAGAAAACATCCCTGTAGAAAGTTGTGATATTGGTGATATTTACCCAAGAAAAGTGATTTTTGAACCTAGCAGTGGTAGAGCTTTTGTAAAAAGGCTTGATAACCTACATAACGATACAATTTCTAAACGTGAATATAATTATCGTAGCCAGATAGAACAAGAACAAGTTGATGGCGATGTAGAGCTGTTTTAATAGCTTATTTAGTACTCTCTTAATTTTATATGTACAGTAGGACAAAGATATATGGCGTTAATAAAAGTTTTAGTAGTAGACGATTCTGCTGTCATTAGAAGTATTGTTATAGAGTCTCTAAAGCAGGCATGTAATATTGAAGTGGTTGGGGAAGCTGAGGATCCTTTAGAAGCGAGAGAGCTCATTAAAAAACTTAATCCTGATGTGATTACTTTAGATGTGGAAATGCCTAAAATGGACGGTATTACTTTTTTAAAGAATTTAATGCGCCTCAGACCAATGCCAGTTGTCATGCTTTCTACATTAACAACTAAAGGGGCTGATATCACATTACAAGCATTAGAGCTTGGTGCGGTAGATTTTATTGCAAAACCAAGTGTGAAAGAGCTCATTGCAACTCAAGCTAATTTTCAAGACTTATTAATTGAAAAGATTCGTGAAGCTGTCTCAGTCGATCAACGTAATTTTAAGTTGATTGATGTGGTTGGAAAAAATAAACCTGATAAGCCCAAAAAAATAAATACCTTCAAAGGAATAGAGCGCTCCAATCACTTAATTGCTATTGGGGCTTCAACAGGTGGTACTGATGCCATTAAGAAAATATTGACTAGGTTGCCTAGTAACAGCCCGCCAATCGTTATCACACAGCACATTCCAAAATCATTTAGTTTACGGTTCGCCGAGCGATTAAATAGTCAGTGTGATGTTGAAGTTAAAGAAGCAAGCCATGGGCAAAAAATAAAACCAGGCCATGTTTATATAGCACCAGGTGATAAACATCTTGAGGTTGTCAATAAAAATGGTTCTTTGTTTACAACATTAACCGATGGAAATGAAGTGAATAGGCATAAACCTTCTGTTGATGTCTTATTCGATTCTTTAGTGGAGCTAGCAGACAATGTTCAAGCAGTTTTATTAACAGGTATGGGCCAAGATGGCGCGCATAGCATGCTTAGGTTAAAAGAACATGGGGCAAGAACAATTATTCAAGATAAATTTACGAGCTTGATATGGGGGATGCCAGGCCGAGCTTTTAACTTAAATGCTCATAGTCTTGAAGCTCCTTTAGATGATATTCCCAATTTATTACTTGATTATGCTCAACTATCTAAGAATGAAATGAAGGAGGAACTTAATGAGTCTTAAACGATATGTACTAGGTTCATCTTTAATATTGATCACGTTGTTAGTACTAAACCAATTAGTATTCCATAGTGCTTATTTATTTTTTATAGTCATTATATTGCTAATATCTTGCACTATTTATCAATTTCAAATGGCAGTGAAAACTGATTTATCTCAAGAAGTTGATGAATTTGGTCAACATATTCCTGATGTCGATAATGAATTAATACACAAGGTTATCTTTGAGTTACAGCAATTTCTGCAACAAGAAGTACTTGTCATTGAAGCTGAGTTAAAAAGAACAAAGTCTTTAATTGAAGAAGCGATTATTGGTATGTCAGATAGTTTTAAGGAGATGCAGCAATTAACAGATGAACAGCAGATAATGATTGTTCAATTAATAGAAAATAGTCATAGCTTTGCTGGTGGTGAAGGGACTTTAGAAGATTTTGTAAAAGATTCAGATAAAACACTGGATGATTTTGTTAGTGTTATAGTTGAAACTAGTAAACAAAGCCTTGAAACAATGGGCTATACCGACCAAATGGTGGAACGGTTTGATGGTATCTTCAATATTTTATCTCAAGTTGAAAGCTTATCTTCGCAAACAAACCTATTAGCATTAAATGCTGCTATTGAAGCTGCAAGAGCTGGAGATGCTGGGCGCGGATTCGCTGTAGTCGCTAATGAGGTTAGATCACTCTCTGTCGATTCAACAGAACTCAACCAAGAAATAAGAAATGAAATAAATCAAGCAAAAGAAACCATTTCTAATCTTCGCGAGTCAGTTGAAATAATGGCCTCTGCTGACATGACATCAACTTTGGAAGCGAAAGATAAAATGTCTGTAATGATGAAACATGTCGACAGTTTAAACCAGTATACAAACTCAAGTGTTGATAAATTGAGTAATCTATCACCTAAATTGACTAATGCTGTTGCAACTGGTGTTCGTTCATTGCAATTTGAAGATATGACTCGACAATCGTTACATTCTCTTGAATTAAATGTGGAAAGTATATTGTCTATCAGTCAAGTGTTAGCAGATTTTAAAAATATACCCAGTGCTGAGGTACATCATCAATTGCTTAATTTAAAAAATAAATGCCAAGCTGTATATAAAGAGACAAATAAAGCTGAAAGTCAACGTAGTGTTAAGCAATTAAATATGGATGAAGGAGACATTGAGCTTTTTTAGTTTTATATCGTAATCATGTAAATTAGGGAGTTTGCTATGACAGTAAAATCAACTGTAAAAACCGAAGAAAATAAAGTAATTATTTCTGTAGATGATCGATTTGATTTTTCATTACATCAACAGTTTAGGGATTCCTATAGTGAAATAAATAACAAAGGGCAAGAATATATTTTAGATCTAAGCAATACAAAATATATGGATAGCTCGGCATTAGGTATGATCCTGTTGCTTAAAGATCATGTTGAAATGAATGCGAGTACTTTAACAATTAGCAACCCTAGTGATACAGTAAGTAAAATATTAGAAATAGCACAATTTCATCGTTTAATGACAATTAAGTAAATGGAAATCTAGCTATGTTTTCTATTGAAAGGCTTGCTCTGATTGTTGATGATTCTAAGACTCAATGCTTAGTATTATCTAAGCTATTAGAAGAAGAGAATTATACTGTTATAGTAGCCAATGATGGCGCAAGTGGTGTTCAAAAATATATTAAGCACAAACCTGACTTAGTGTTAATGGATATTAACATGCCGATTATGAATGGATTTGAAGCAGCGAGGCAAATAAAAAACCTCTCAGGTACTAATGATCTCGCACCATTAATTTTTATTACCAGTATGAATACTGATCAAGCATATATTGATAGCGTTGATTCAGGCGGTGATGGTATTTTAGTAAGACCATTTTCTCCCGCTGTGTTCAAAGCAAAAATAAAATCCATACAACGAATTAGTAATTTATATCAGCAAGTCAAGTCATTACAACAAGAGCAGCAGCAAGATGCTGAGCTTGCAGAAAAAATGATGTCGGAAGTGATTGAATCTAGAAACTATGCGCTAGATAGAGTACAAGTCATTAAAAAACCAGCTACAATTTTTAGTGGTGATATTCAGTTAACTGCCTTATGTCCTAATGGTGATATCCATGTGTTACTAGGAGACTTTACTGGCCATGGTCTGCGCTCATCAATTGGCGCTATCCCTGTTACTGAAACATTTAGAGCAATGACAAAGAAGGGTTTTTCTGTCATTGATATTATCGCTCAACTTAATAAGCAACTTAATCAATTATTACCCGCTGACTTATTTTTTGCTGCTGGTATTGTCTGTATATCTGAACATGAAAAATCAGCATATATTTTTAATGCTGGCTTACCTGATGGTTACCTTTTTAATAATAAAGGCAAGATAAAGAAACAATTTGAATCAACACATCCTCCTTTAGGTATTTTGCCTGATTTACTTCCTGACGCAAAAGTAGAGTTAATTAATATTGATTTGTCGGATCACGTTGTCTTTATTTCTGACGGAATAATTGAGGCGAGAAATGAGCAAGGAGAACTTTTTGGTGTAGAAAGATTTGAGCATGCAGCAACGGAAGGAATAGCTGAAAACAATCTAGTAAGTAATGTAGAACAGTATTTAGCAACGTTTTGTCGGGGAGTTCCACAAGAAGATGACATTTCACTTGTCGCTGCCCCTTGTAATAATTGGCTTAAGAAAGTTGTGAGCAATAGGGCGTCTATACCCGAGGAAATATATCAAGAAGAGTTTAATGATAAATCAATACCAGCTTGGTCTTGGCAATTGAAACTTTCAGGAAAACTTCTAAAAAACGTTAATCCTATACCAATGATAATGAATCAAATTAATGATATAGAGGGTGCAGGTGAACATTGGCATAGTTTGTACACAATATTAACAGAGCTATTTGTAAATTCACTTGATCATGGTGTATTAGGATTAAGTTCTTCCTTAAAACAATCAGCAGAAGGGTTTAGTCAGTTTTTTCATGAAAAAGCTCATCGGTTAGAAAAGCTGGATTCTGGTTATGTAATGATTTCATTAAAGTATTTTCCTTTTACGGGTGGGGGAAGGATGGAAATCAACATTAAAGACAGTGGTAAAGGGTTTGATATCAAACAGGTAATGCAAAAGAATCAGAGTAAATCCATGGATTCTGGTGCGTTAAGTGGTCGAGGTATTGAATTAGTGAAGCAGTTATGTGACTCCTTAACATTTGTTGAAGACGGAACCTCTGTTATTGCAAACTTTGTATGGCAAATTAATCAGTAAACAAGGTAAGGAAGCTTTATGAGAAAACATAATATTTTAATCATTGATGACAATATAGATTACTTAAAGTTATTAGCGGAAAGTTTGGAAGATATTTTTGATGTAAAATGCGCAAGTAACATAAACGTTGCGAATGACTTACTACAAGAGAATGTGCATTTTGATATTGCGCTTGTCGACGAAAATATAGGGAGTGATAAGGGCTCTGATTGGATAAGAACTCATCATGGCTCTCAAAGAGCGCCAACCTCTTTTGTACTTTATTCAGGCCTTGCAACTGAAGAAGCTATTTTAAAAGGGTTAGAATGCGGTGCGGATGATTTCTTAGCTAAGCCTATCTCACTACTTGCTCTTCATTCAAAATTAGAAAAACTCATTGATTATCAAGATAAAATCCATGATTTTGAGCATGAAATAAAGTCCAAAGAAAATGTCATCAACATATCAATGGCGCAGGCTTCAAAGTATGGTAGCTGTATGCAGCTAACTTCAAAGTTGAATAATTGCTTTTCCATTGAACAAATTCGTGATGAAGTCTTTTCTTATTTGTACTCAACCGGTCTACATGGCTGTATTTCCTTTTATCCATTAAACGAAAAACCAAAATTTTTTAGTGCCCAAAAAGGCTTATGTTCGCCTGTAGAAATAGAAGTGATGGAACTTCTAAAAGTCAAACCTAGGTTATATCGTTTCGGTAGTAGGACAATTTTCAATCACGCATTGGTATCTCTTTTAATATTAAATTTAGAGGACGGTAATGTAGACACAGATATATACGTTGATGCTTTAGCGTCAGTGATTGAATGTATAGGTGCTAGAATGGCGTTTATCACTTACAAAAACTCCTTGGTAAATGTTCAAGAACAAATTAAACAAGCGGTACACACTACCAAAAAAATGTTGCAAATTTCAAAACACCACCAACAAGAAGTCATGAATGAAATAGTACAAAATATAGGAACAAGTTTCCACATTCTTGATATGAGCGAAAAACAAGAAGATTATTTAACTAACCTAGTTCATACAGCACTGAAGAAACATAGCCAAGACGATATAAACTTTTTGGAAGTGACACAATTATTAGATCAAGCATTAGTCAGTGTTGACCAACTCCAATCTTTAAGTATTGAACAAAAAGCAGTTATTACTGACGATACTTTTGACGACGAGGATGAATTGTTTTGAAAACTGAAGCACTAAGTTTTGCCTATAAAGTATTAGAAGCTGTTGATGATGCATATTTTGAATGGCATCCAGCCAAAGATATTATCGTTTATTCTGCTAAATTAATGTCAATGCTCGGTTATGAAAATGAGAGTTTCACTGATTCTCCAGCACTATTAGCAAAACACATTGAAGAAGCTGATTTTCAAGAATTACTTAGTCAACTAAAACAACATCTTAAAGGTATAACCAATAAAATTGATATAACATTACCCATTAAAACTAAGTTTAATAAAGCATTATGGTTTCATTGTGTTGCAAGAGTGGTTGATAAACAAGATGGCAAAGCCAATTTATTATTTGGTACTGTTCGTGATATCAGTGCAACCAAACAGATGATGCATCAGCTTAAAAAGCAGAATGATTGGCTAATGTTAACAGAGCGTATCAGTAATGCAGGTCATTGGCGTTACGACATTGAGCAGGAAACTTTAACCTGGTCACAAGAGATTTTTCGAATTCATAATTTAGTTGTTAATCAATTTACTCCGACCATCGATAAAGCAATAGATTTCTTTATCTCAAAAGATAAAACAAAAATTAAAGCAATGATGAACAATGCCATTGTTCATCATCAAGCTTTCCATATTAAATCATGCCTAAAATTATCGAATAATGTTAAAAAGAAAATTGAGTTAAATGCTGAGATTGAAAGAGATGCTGTAGGTAGACCCAAGGCAATTTTTGGCGTTTATAAAGACATTACTCGTAGTGAGAATATGTTTGAGAAATTAAAGTTACTTGCCATGGTAAATTTTACCATACGAGTACCTATATTTTTCATTGATGACAACGATAATGTTGTATATCAAGATATTTCTCCTCATTACGATGAAAAAAGTTCGGTGTTATTTAACTATATTAATTTCAGCATTTCTGAATATATGGCGTTTAAAAATCAAGCCAAAGAAGCGGGACAGGTAAAACAGACAAATGTTAGTTTTGATAAATACAATTCGGTTTTTGATTTATCTGTTACTTATGAAGCTCAGGAAGGCATATATATTTGGATAGTAGAAAATGTCACCGAAAAATTTAGAAAAGAGCAACAACAGATCATTTCAAACAGACTTGCTTTATTAGGAAACACGTTTGGTAATGTTTCTCACGATATTAATAATGTATTGGGAGTAGCTCTTGGTGCAATTGAAATGTTGGAATTAAAGTTTGCTCGAGGAGAAAAGGATATATCAACCTATATTGATAGAGTAAAAAATGCTATCGATAAAGGTAAGGATGTGACAGAGCGCTTATTAGCCTTTACTCGAAAGCCGACAGTTAAAGTGGTTACTTTTGATCCTATACAAGAAATATTAGACAACCAATATTTATTCAAGCAGTTACTATTAAGTACCATCAATATACAATTTGATTTTAAACCGCTTAATTGCATAATCAACTTTCCGCAAGGCGAGTTTATTAATATATTACTTAACATAGTATTGAATGCTCAAGATGCAATACAAGAGAAAGGTTTAAGTGGGCAGATTGAAATATCAGCAAATCTAATAGCAGGTAATAAGCTTGAAATTCATGTAAAAGATAGTGGTGTAGGTATTAAAAGTGAAAACTTAACTAAAATATTTGATCCGTTTTATAGTTCTAAATCGGTAAACAAAGGGAATGGAATTGGTCTTGCTAACGTTTATAGTACTATGTACAAACATAATGGCCAAATTCAAGTAGAAGGCTCCTGTGAGTTAGGAGGAGCACATTTTACTTTAGTGTTCAAATGTAAAGCGCTTCACGAACAGTTCCTACCGAAACAAAGCAAAAAAGAATTTTTAAGTTATGAAAATACTAATATTTTAGTTCTTGATGATGAGGTGAGTATAGCGGAATTTGTTGCTCTTTTTTTAGAAAGCAAAGGAGCAAATGTTGTCGTGGCAAATAACAAAATTGAATTACTCGACAGGCTTAACAAAGATATTAATTTTGACATGTTTATTACGGACATGATTTTACCGGATTTGTCAGGAAAAGAAGCTGTAAATATAGTCAAAGCACAGTATCCTAACATTAAAGTATTTTCTATCAGTGGTTATATAGCGATAGAAGATAGTAGTTGGGATTATCCCGTTTTGAGAAAACCTTTTAATTCTAAGGAACTCGCTGAATTTTTATCTATATGATTATTAAAATATAGGTATACTTAAATAGACACTTTTTAATTTAATCCACAAGAACGATTTATAAGTATAGCCATGAATGATAATTTTACAGATTTTGATAACTTAGGTTCACAATCACCTGAAATAAATATTGCAGGCATAGACGCATCTGTTGGTCTTAATAATGTGCTCGGTGATGAGTCTTTATTTTTAGAGATTTTATCAATGTTTTATCAGGATCATAATGGTGATGGGATAAAGCTTGAACAAGCAATATCATCAAATGATTATGCAAGTTTGAAGCATATAGTACATACCTTAAAAGGAGTATCTTGCTCGGTAGGAGCAATGCCATTGTTTGAAAAAACAAAGGCATTGGATGAAGCAATTAACAAAGAGATGAAGCAAGATTATTTACCTCTTTACCAAGCGTTAATCCCTGAGTTTGATAAAGTGATGAATAGCATATCTGTTAAAATAATAAATAAATAATTCGAGTATAATTTTTTATTATTCTATTTCGAGTTTTATATCAGTTACTGGTACACAACAACAGGGGAGTATTTCATTAGGGTTTACAAATGCGAGAGGCTCCCCATTAGGATAATGAATCTCTCCCTCATGTAACGTTACTCTGCATGCACCGCAAAAGCCATCTCGACAATGGTAATGAACTTCAACATCAGCAGCTTCTAAACATTCTAATAAAGTTTGCTTTGAATTTTTAAAAGCTATTTTTTGATCATCTACTGATATTACAGGAATTAATTCGCCTAGTGTATCTAGCAGATTAGGTGTACTTTTATCTTTCATCATCGATAAATAGTTCAGCAATAGTACACCTAGTAATGATATTCATGACTAAAGATCAAAATCGTCAAAATCATCTGCATCCACTGTTGAGTCGACTTGACCAACAAGGTAGCTTGAAATTTCAGACTCTTGTGGCGCAACTTGCACATTGTCACTAACTAAATAAGCGTTCATCCATGGTAACGGGTTACTTTTTATAGTGAAAGGTGCATCGAAGCCTAAAGCAGCAAGCCTTTGATTTGAAATGTATTCTATGTACTGGTTTAGTATTTCAGCGTTAAGACCTATCATTGAACCATCTTTGAATAGGTATTGCGCCCATTCTTTTTCTTGTTCAACTACATCAAGAAATATTTGTAAACCTTCTCCTTTCATTTGTTCACTTATTTCTTTCATTTCAAGGTCATCTTTACCGGCAGCCCAATTATTTAATATATGTTGAGTTCCAGTTAAATGTAGAGCTTCATCTCGCGCAATTAATCGAATGATTTTCGCATTACCTTCAAGTAACTCTCGCTCAGCAAAAGCAAACGAGCAGGCAAAACTGACATAAAATCGGATTGCTTCAAGCGCATTAACTGAGCATACAGCTAGGTAAAGTCTTTCTTTAAGCTTTCTTTTACTTACGTCAAAGATTTGTCCTTCAACTTCATATTGTCCTTCACCTTGAGATTGCAATAATTGCGTTGTTAAGATGACGTCATCAAAATATTTAGCGATGCTTGATGCTCGTTTTAAAATAGCAGGGTTAACAACAATATCATCAAAAACTTCACCAGGTTCGTTGAATAGGTTACGTAATATGTGTGTGTATGAGCGTGAGTGAATCGTTTCACTAAATGCCCATGTTTCTACCCAAGTTTCAACTTCAGGCAACGAAACAAGTGGTAATAAAACGGCATTCACAGAACGCGCAGCCATAGAGTCCAATAGCGTTTGATATTTCAAATTAGAAATAAAAATATGCTTTTCTGAATCCGTCAGGCTTTGCCAGTCAGCTCTATCTTTAGATACATCAATTTCTTCAGGTCGCCAAAAAAAAGATAACTGTTTTTCAATTAACTTTTCAAATGCAGAGAATCTTTGCTGATCGTAACGTGAAACATTAACACTATTACCTAAAAACATTGGTTCTAACAATGCATCATTAGGAATTTGATTAAAGGTAGTATAAGGCATGACTGTTTATCCTAAATTGCCGTTATATGGCAGCATAAAGAGAATTTTTTATGCTGCTTGAATAATTGGTTCAATAATTCTGGGAGGTTATATTTTACAAGCACCACCTGCACAACTATCGTCTTCAACTTCAACATCGTCAGATGCGCCATCGCGAGTGTTGTGATAGTACATAGTTTTAACACCAAGTTTATAAGCCGTTAAAATATCTTTCAGTATTTGTTTTACTGGCACTTTGCCACCTTCAAATTTAGAAGGGTCATAATTAGTATTTGCAGAAATGGTTTGGTCAACAAACTTTTGCATTATGCCGATTAATTCAAGATATCCATCATTGCTTGGAATATTCCAAAGTAATTCGTAATTATCTTTTAAGTTTTTATAATCAGGAACAACTTGTTTTAAAACACCATCTTTGCTTGATTTAACGCTTATTAAGCCTCTGGGTGGTTCAATACCGTTAGTAGCATTTGATATTTGTGAAGACGTTTCAGACGGCATTAAAGCGGATACAGTAGAGTTTCTTACGCCAAATTCTTGAATACTAGTACGAAGGCTTTCCCAATCTAAATGAAGCTTTTCACCAGAAATATCATCAATTGATTTTTTATACGTGTCGATAGGTAGTATGCCTTTTGACAAACGTGTTTCATCGAATTTAGGGCATGCGCCTTGTTCTTTTGCTAATAAGTTACTGGCTTTCAATAAATAATACTGAATTGCTTCAAAGGTTCTGTGGGTCAGGTTGTTCGCACTACCGTTAGAGTAATACAAGCCATTTTTAGCCAAATAGTATGCGTAGTTAATAACACCTATACCTAAAGTTCGTCTTGACATCGACGCATTTCGTGCAGCAGCAATAGGGTAGTCTTGGTAATCTAATAAACTATCTAATGCACGAACTGCTAAATCGGCTAACCCTTCTAATTCGTCTAATGAATCAATAGCACCAAGGTTAAAAGCTGATAGCGTACAAAGTGCAATTTCGCCATTTTCATCATTAATGTCATTCATCGGTTTAGTCGGTAAAGCTATTTCTAAACACAAATTACTCTGACGAATAGCTGCTTTAGATGGTTCAAACGGACTATGAGTATTACAATGATCTACATTTTGTAAATAAATACGACCAGTACTTGCGCGTTCTTGAGCAAATAACGTAAATAACTCTATTGCTTTAATACGCTTTTTACGAATGTTTTCATCATTTTCATATTGTAGGTAGAGTTCTTCAAACCTCTCTTGATCTTCGAAAAATGCATCATATAAACCAGGTACATCACTTGGACTAAATAAGGTAATAGAACCACCTTTTATTAGGCGTTGGTACATCAACTTATTAAATTGAACACCATAATCAAGATGTCTAACACGGTTTTCTTCTACACCACGGTTATTTTTTAAAACTAATAAACTTTCAACTTCTAAATGCCAAAGTGGGTAGAATAATGTTGCTGCTCCGCCACGAACTCCCCCTTGAGAACAACTTTTAACCGCTGTTTGGAAGTGCTTATAAAAAGGTATACACCCCGTATGGAATGCCTCGCCATTTCTTATCGTACTACCAAGGGCTCTAATACGACCAGCATTAACTCCAATGCCCGCACGTTGAGATACATATTTTACGATTGCACTCGAGGTTGCATTAATTGAATCTAAACTATCATCGCACTCAATTAATACACAAGATGAAAATTGTCTTGTTGGCGTTCTAACGCCTGCCATGATCGGGGTAGGTAATGATATCTTAAATTGTGAAATGGCATGGTAAAAGTCTTCTACATATTGCAAACGTGTCTCTGCTGGGTATTTAGCAAATAAACACACAGAAACTAAAATATATAAAAACTGAGCGCTTTCATATATTTCACCACTAACACGGTTTTGAACTAAGTATTTACCTTCTAGCTGCTTAACTGCGGCATAACTAAAATCAAGGTCTCGACTGTGATCTAAGAAGCCTTCAATCTTCTTAAAGTCTTCAATTGTATAGTCTTGTAAAATGTGTTGGTCATACTTTCCTGCTTCAACAAGTTTAACCACATGTTCATAAAGGTTTGGTGGTTCAAATTGACCATAAGCTTTTTTTCTAAGATGAAAAACAGCTAACCTTGCTGCTAGATATTGGTAATCTGGTGTTTCTTCTGAAATAAGATCAGCTGCAGCTTTAATGATGGTTTCATGAATATCTTCTGTTTTAATTCCATCATAGAATTGAATATGGGACTTCAATTCAACTTGTGAGACTGAAACGTCTTCAAGGCCGTCTGCAGCCCATGCGATGACTCGGTGAATTTTTTCTAAATCAATGGCTTCTTTTTCACCATTACGTTTAGTTACAAAAAGATTATTATTCATGAATTACCTATACGCAATTATTGTGATTGTTCCCTAATAAAAAATCCTACACTTGACTGGAACCTGATCAAAGGTATGTAAGTGCTGAAATAGCAATTGAACATTGAATGCACAATATCTAGGGATTTTTATAATTATAAGCACAAGATAATGAGGTTTTGGATATTTTGCAAGAGGAAAAATAAGGCGTATTTAGGTTGAAAATAACTTATAAAAATTCGGTTAGTCTTTACTAACCTACTAAAGCCAATTTATTTTGGATTAGGGTAAAAGCAACGATTATTTTCGACTATTTTTAAAGATAAAAATATATTTCTTTAAAATATGATTAAGTGATTAATTGCTAATCAGTTTATGATTGCAAAAAAAAATAACTCACTATATCAGTGAGTTATGATTTCAGTTCGGTTAAGCTTATTGTTTACTCAGGCTGTTGTTTTTTCAAACATTACCCTACTACTTTTCTACAGCAAATGATGTAATTGACATCTAATGATGAAGTCAACGTATGGTTCTCTGTAATGGGGTTGTAATGAATGCCACTTGTATCAATACATTTTAAACCACTGTGTTCGGCCCAAGATATTAATTGTGAGGGACGAATAAACTTATCATGGTCGTGTGTACCTTCTGGAACAAGTTTTAATACCTTTTCAGCAGCTAAAATTGCCAGTAGATACGACTTTATGCTTTTATTCAAAGTAGAGAAAAAAACTAAACCACCAGGCTTCACAAGTTTTGAACACGATGCAACAACCGACGATGGATCCGGCACATGTTCAAGCATTTCCATGCAAGTAACAATATCAAAGTATCCTGCATTGTCATTTGCTTTATCTTCTACTGTTGTTTTTTCATAATTAATCGTTAGTTGAGATTCTAAAGCATGTAGTTTTGCCACATTTAAGGGTTCTGTCCCCATATCTATACCTGTCACCTTAGCGCCTAACTTTGCTAAAGACTCAGACAATATGCCGCCACCGCAGCCAACATCAATGACCTGTTTATCAAAAATACCGTTTTGCTTGTATTCTTGATGTTCGGCAATATGCTGATTAATAAACTGTACTCTTAAAGGATTGATTTGATGTAGTGGTTTAAAATCACCGTTTAAATCCCACCATTGGTGAGCAACACTTTCAAACTTTTCAATTTCTTTTGGGTTTACGTTTTCTGTTTGGTTCATGGACAATACAATCTATTCAGTAGGAGTTAGCATAAAGTTGATTCTAAACTAAAGCGTTTTTGAAACAAAGGGGATAGTTGTAGAGACGATAAATTATCATGATAATGAACAATTTATAGTCATATTGTTGACTATAATTTCACCGAAATAATATGATTAAATAAAGCAGTATTGTCGATGAAAATTTTATGATAGTATGCTGCGTTGATTACTAAATTAGTAATATTAAGATAACAATAAGAATCTTTGTATTTTGATGTCAGTTTTGATAATTATTTCATTATTAAAACGACAAGATTAAGTTAAGGGATACCGTCAATTTATGTCCGATCTGGCCAAAGAAATAGTTCCAGTTAATATTGAAGATGAACTAAAAACCTCCTATTTAGATTATGCCATGAGCGTTATCGTTGGGCGTGCATTGCCTGATGTTCGTGATGGTTTAAAACCAGTGCATCGTCGTGTGTTATTTGCGATGGATGTATTAGGTAATGATTGGAACAAAGCATATAAAAAATCAGCACGTGTTGTTGGTGATGTAATAGGTAAGTATCATCCCCATGGTGATACTGCAGTTTACGACACTATCGTTCGTATGGCTCAACCATTTTCTATGCGTTACATGTTGGTAGATGGGCAGGGTAATTTCGGTTCTGTAGATGGTGATAGCGCTGCTGCAATGCGTTATACCGAAATTAGAATGGATAAAATTGCCCATTCAATCTTAGCCGATTTAGATAAAGAAACGGTTGATTTCGTACCTAACTATGATGGTACAGAATTTATTCCTGCGGTGATGCCAACTCGTATTCCTGCACTATTAGTTAATGGTTCATCTGGTATTGCTGTTGGTATGGCGACAAACATACCGCCACATAACCTAACAGAAGTTATAGATGGCTGCTTAGCATTAATAGATAACAAGGACATTACTATTGATGAGCTTCTACAGTTTATCCCAGGACCTGATTTTCCAACAGCTGGTATTATCAGTGGCCGTGCGGGTATAGAAGAAGCTTACCGAACAGGTCGAGGCAAAATTAAAATTCGCGCTCGTGCTGAAATCGAAGTGAATGAAACAACAGGTAAAGAGACGATTGTTGTTCATGAATTGCCTTATCAAGTAAACAAAGCCCGTTTAATTGAAAAAATGGCAGAGCTAGTAAAAGAAAAGCGCTTAGAAGGTATCTCTGCTTTACGCGATGAGTCTGATAAAGACGGTATGCGTATGGTTATTGAGGTTAAGCGTGGTGATGTAGGTGAAGTGGTATTAAATAACCTTTACAAATTGACACAAATGCAAGTTTCATTTGGTTTGAATATGGTGGCATTGACTAATGGTCAACCAAAAATATTCAACTTAAAAGAGATGCTTGAAGCGTTTGTATTGCATCGTCGTGAAGTTGTAACTCGAAGAACCATTTTTGAATTAAGAAAAGCACGTGAGCGTGCACATATCTTAGAAGGTTTATCTATTGCATTAGCAAATATAGACCCGATCATCGAAATGATTAAGAGTTCAAGCAATAGAAAAGAATCTGAAGAGAAATTAATTTCTCAAGGTTGGCAGCTAGGTAATGTTGAACACATGCTTAGTGCGGCTGGCAATGATGCTGCACGCCCTGAATGGTTAGAACCAGAGTATGGTATCCGTGATGGTTTATATTATTTAACCGCAGAACAGGCAAAAGCGATTGTTGATTTGCAGTTATATAAACTTTCAGGCATGGAACATGAAAAAATTCTAAGTGAGTATAAAGGGTTATTAGACGTAATCGCTGAATTAATGCATATTCTTGCTTCACCAGAACGTTTAATGGAAGTTATTTGTGAAGAATTAGCGGCGATTAAAGAAGAGTTTGGTGATGAAAGAAGAACAGAAATTACCAATGCATCACATGATTTATCACTAGAAGATCTTATTACAGAAGAAGATGTTGTGGTTACGCTTTCTCATGAAGGCTATGTAAAATATCAAGTACTTTCTGATTACGAAGCACAGCGTCGTGGTGGTAAAGGTAAAGCTGCTACCAAAATGAAAGAAGAAGATTTTATTGAGCGTTTATTAGTGGCTAATACGCACGATACTATTTTATGTTTCTCTGATCGCGGTAAGTTATATTGGTTAAAAGTTTTCCAATTACCTTTAGCAAGTCGTACAGCAAGAGGTAGACCAATTGTTAATATTCTTCCATTAGAAAATGATGAAAGAATTACGGCTATTTTACCTGTTCGTGAATACGAAGAAGATAAATACATTATCATGGCAACTGCGTCAGGTACGGTCAAGAAAACAGCCTTAACGGCTTATTCTAACCAACGAGCTAACGGTATTATTGCGTTGAATCTACGTGATGACGATACCTTAATTGGTGTTGATATTACTGATGGTAATAACGACATCATGTTATTCTCAGATGCTGGTAAAGTAGTGCGCTTTAACGAGAAAGTTAAAGATAGCGAAACAGGTGAAATTAAGATTGATCCTGAGACAGGTGAGCAACGTTGGGCACTTAAACCTATAGGTCGTACTGGTACTGGTGTACGTGGTATCAAACTCGAAGGTGATCAAAAAGTTGTGTCGCTAATCGTACCTAAAAACGATGGTGCAATTTTAACGATTACGCAAAATGGTTATGGTAAACGTACTGACTTAGAAGAATACCCAGCTAAGAGTCGAGCGACTAAAGGTGTGGTATCAATCAAAGTCAGTGAACGTAATGGTCCAGTTGTTGGAGCGGTTCAAGTTGAAGAGCAAGATGAAATCATGCTAATCACTGACAACGGAACTTTAGTTAGAACGCGTGTTAATGAAGTTAGTGTGATTGGCCGAAACACACAAGGTGTTCGTATGATTCGTACTGCTGAAGATGAACATGTAGTTGCTCTTCAGCGTATAGATGAAATTGAAGACAATGAAATTGATATAACTGATGAGCCATCAGTTATTGAAGGCCAAGTTAGTCCTGAGCATGACGCTCAACAGAGCGAAGATGATAACGCTGAACCATCAGCAGAATAGTTTCTAAGTTCTACATAAAAAGGCGGCTAATAACCGCCTTTTTTATATTTATTTTTTAGTACAGTACGACTCAAAATGACAACTTTTAATAATCCTTATGTCACTTTTGAGAACAGCGCTGTCATGTGTTATCAGATATTTTAATTAAAAGTATAATAAGTTAGGAAAATCTATGTCAGAAATATTTAATTTTTGTGCGGGTCCTGCCATGTTACCAAAAGCGGTAATGGAACAAGCTCAACGCGAATTCATTAATTGGCAATCTACTGGCAGTTCAGTAATGGAATTGAGTCACCGTAGCAGTATTTATATGGAAATGGCTAAACAAGCTGAACTTGATTTAAGAGAACTGATGTCTATCCCTGACAATTATCATGTATTGTTTTGTCATGGCGGTGGTAGAGGACAATTTTCTGCAGTGCCTTTAAATTTATTGCCTCAAGGTAAAACTGCTGATTATATTATATCTGGTTCTTGGTCAAAAGCAGCAGCGGTTGAAGCACAAAAATTTGGCTATATTAATACTATAGATATCACCTTAACAGGTGAGCAAACTAGTGTGAAACCTTCAAGTGAATGGCAATTATCACCAGATGCTGCATATGTTCATTATTGCCCAAACGAAACGGTTAATGGTATAGAGATTTTCGATATTCCTGAAACGAATGGTGTACCGTTAGTTGCCGATATGTCTTCAACTATATTATCTCACGAAATAGATGTTACTAAGTTTGGGCTTATTTATGCTGGAGCTCAAAAGAATATTGGCCCATCGGGCTTAACCATTGTCATTGTTCGTGATGATCTTATTGGTAAAGAGCAACCAGCAACACCTTGTATTATGAACTATAAAACATCAGCTGATAACGACTCCATGTACAATACACCACCAACTTATGCTTGGTACTTGGCGGGATTAGTATTCAAATGGCTAAAAGCTAAAGGTGGCGTAAAAGCAATAGCAAAGATCAATCAAGAGAAGGCTGAACTGTTATATAACGCGATAGATAAAAGTGAATTTTATGAAAACAATATAATTAAACAATATCGAAGTAAAATGAATGTACCATTTTGGTTGAAAGATGAAAGCTTAAATAGTCAATTTTTGCAAGAAGCAGAAAAAGCAGGCTTAACCGCATTAAAAGGTCACCGTATAGTCGGCGGAATGCGTGCTAGCATATACAACGCAATGCCAATAGAAGGTATTAAAGCACTTGTTACGTTTATGCAACAGTTTGAAGAGAGGAATAAGTAAAGTGGAGCAGTTAACATTAAATCCAATTGATAAAATCAATGGTGAAGTTTTTTTACCCGGTTCTAAAAGTTTATCTAATCGCGCTTTACTCATTGCAGCTTTAGCAAACGGTGTAACCAAAATAACTAATTTATTAGTGAGTGATGATATTAACCATATGTTAAATGCATTACGCACTTTAGGTATCGATTATACGTTAAGTGATTGCGGTACAGAGTGTACTGTTGTAGGTAACAATGGTTTTTTTAGCACAAATAAACCATTAGAGTTGTATTTAGGTAATGCAGGTACTGCAATGCGCCCTTTATGTGCAGCACTTGCTGCGAGTGAAGGAGAATATGTTTTAACCGGCGAACCCAGAATGAAAGAACGTCCCATAGGGCACTTGGTTGATGCGTTAGCTCAACTTAATGGGGATATAGAGTATATTGAAAATAAAGATTACCCGCCGGTAAAAATACATGGCAAAGCTTTATCAGGTAATACCATTAGCATTGACGGCTCTATATCTAGCCAATTTCTAACGGCAATACTCATGATCACGCCATTACTAGCAAATGATACTCAAATTGTAATTGAGGGTGATTTAGTCTCAAAGCCTTATATAGATATCACATTAGATATCATGTCTCGTTTTAATGTAACTGTTCAAAATAATGACTATAAGTCTTTCTCGGTATCAGGTAACCAGTCATACCAAGCTGTTGAAAAGTATATGGTTGAAGGTGACGCGTCTTCAGCATCATATTTTCTTGCAGCGGGTGCGATTAAAGGTGGTGAAATTACCGTACACGGTATCGGTAAATTAAGTGTTCAAGGTGATAAACATTTTGCTGATGTACTTGAAAAAATGGGTGCAGAAGTTCGCTGGGAAGATGAGTCAATCACTGTTATTGGCAAACCACTTATTGCTGTTGATATGGATATGAACCACATACCTGATGCAGCAATGACTATTGCGACCACCGCATTATTTGCCAAAGGCACTACGAGTATTCGAAATATCTATAATTGGCGTGTTAAAGAAACAGATCGATTAAATGCAATGGCAACAGAATTACGAAAGGTTGGTGCTGAAGTTATCGAAGGTGAGGATTTTATTTCAATTACACCACCAAGTGTTTTCACACATGCTGAAATTGATACTTATAACGATCATCGTGTTGCTATGTGTTTTTCTTTAGTGGCCTTAAGTGATACCCCTGTGACAATAAATGATCCTAAGTGTACAGCTAAAACATTTCCTGATTATTTTGATAAACTGTCGCAAATTTCTGTTTAATTATCGCAGAGAGTAATATTTTTGGCGATTTTACAAGACAAATCCCGTATAATCTCGCCGATTTTTGATGTTAGGAGATATGTGTATGCAGGAAAGCATTCCAGTTATTACTATAGATGGACCTAGTGGTGCAGGTAAAGGAACAGTCGCTAGAATAGTTGCAGACCAATTAGGTTGGCATTTATTAGACAGTGGAGCGATTTATCGTGTTCTTGCCGTTGCACTGCAACATCACAACGTAAGTTTAGAAGAAGAAGAGCCGCTTATTCCTTTGGCAGCACATCTTGATGTGCAGTTTGAAATTAACAGTCAAGGTGAAGCGAAAGTTATTTTAGAAGGCGAAAATGTTACTGACTCTATACGTACAGAAGAGGTAGGTGCATTAGCTTCTCAGGTAGCAGCTTTTCCAAGAGTAAGAGAAGCGCTATTAAGAAGACAACGTGCTTTTAGTGTTTCTCCAGGGCTTGTTGCAGATGGTCGTGACATGGGAACTGTCGTTTTCCCTAAAGCACCTGTTAAGGTTTTCTTAACTGCTAGCGCAGAAGAAAGAGCTCAGAGAAGATTTAATCAGTTGAAAGAGAAGGGCTTTAATGTTAAAATCGGGCGCCTTTTGGATGACATACGTCAAAGAGATGAGCGAGATCAGAACCGCAAGGTGGCTCCGCTTATTCCAGCTGAGGGTGCGTTAACCCTTGATTCTACTGACCTTTCCATACAAGAAGTGGTCAATAAAGTCCTTTCGTTTGCGAATGAAAAGTTAACACAATTACAATACTCTTCTTAATGTGTAATTAGCTAAAAACTAGCTATAATTAACATATTTAAGAATAACTTTAGGCCTACTGTAAGGATGCACTGGGCTATTTTAACAACCCCATGATACAAGAACGTAGATTGGATTAATAACTGAGTTTATATACAAGTTATGACTGAAAATTTTGCACAACTTTTTGAAGAAAGTTTAAAAGAAATCGAAACTCGTCCGGGTTCAATTATCCGTGGTACTATCGTTCAAGTTAACAAAGACAATGTAATTGTTGATGCTGGCTTAAAATCTGAGAGTGTTATCTCAATTGATCAATTCAAAAACACTGCTGGTGAAGTAGAAGTAAGTGTTGGTGATGAAATTGATGTTGCATTAGATGCAACTGATGATGGTTTCGGTGAAACAATTCTTTCTCGCGAGAAAGCAAAACGCCACGAAGCATGGCAAGTGCTTGAAAAAGCATACGAAGAAAAAGAAACTGTTATCGGTGTTATCAACGGTAAAGTTAAAGGTGGTTTCACAGTTGAAGTTAGCAATATCCGTGCTTTCTTACCTGGTTCATTAGTAGATGTACGTCCAGTACGTGACACTGCTCACCTTGAAGGTAAAGATTTAGAATTCAAAGTTATTAAGCTTGATCAAAAGCGTAATAACGTAGTTGTTTCACGTCGTGCAGTTATCGAAGCTGAAGGTAGCGCAGAACGTGATGAATTACTTGAGTCATTAGCTGAAGGTCAAGAAGTTAAGGGTATCGTGAAAAACCTTACTGACTACGGTGCATTCGTAGATCTTGGCGGTATTGACGGTTTATTACATATCACAGATATGGCTTGGAAGCGTGTTAAGCACCCAAGTGAAATCGTAAACGTTGGCGATGAAATCCAAGTTAAAGTACTTAAATTCGACCGTGAGCGCACTCGTGTTTCTCTAGGTATGAAACAGTTAGGCGAAGATCCATGGGTAGCAATTGCTAACCGTTACCCAGAAGGTTCTAAACTTTCTGGTCGCGTAACTAACTTAACTGATTACGGTTGTTTCGTTGAAATCCAAGAAGGCGTTGAAGGTTTAGTTCACGTATCTGAAATGGATTGGACTAATAAAAACATCCATCCATCTAAAGTTGTTAACTTAGGTGATACTGTTGAAGTACTTGTATTAGAAATTGACGAAGAACGTCGTCGTATTTCTTTAGGTCTTAAACAATGTATTGCTAACCCTTGGGAAGAGTTTGCTAAGAACTTCAACAAAGGTGATAAAGTTTCAGGTAAGATCAAGTCAATTACTGACTTCGGTATCTTTATCGGCTTAGACGGTGGTATTGACGGTTTAGTTCACTTATCTGATATATCTTGGAACGGCGGTGATGAAGCTGTTCGTGATTATAAGAAAGGTGATGAAATCACAGCAATCGTATTACAAGTTGATCCTGAGCGTGAGCGTATTTCTCTTGGTGTTAAACAAGCAGAAGACGACCCGTTCAATATGTATCTGACAGATAAGAAAAAAGGTGCTATTGTTACAGGTAAGGTTGCTGAAGTAGATGCTAAAGGTGCTAAGATTGAATTAGCAGAAAGCGTTGAAGGTTACCTTCGTGTTGCTGATATCTCTGTTGAGCGTGTTGAAGATGCTTCTACAGTACTTTCTGTTGGTGATAGCGTTGAAGCTAAGTTTATGGGTGTGGATCGTAAGAACCGTACTATTAGCTTATCAATCAAAGCTAAAGACCAAGCAGATGAGCGTGAAGCTATGGATAACTTAAACCAAAATGAAGAAACTGGTTTAAGTGCGATGGCAGCAGCGTTTAAAAACGCACAAAACTAATTTATTTTAGTTTACTTTGTAACGTTACACATAGGTGTAACTCGCGAGTAGAGTATATTAATTACTCTACTTTTACTTTACCACCTCATGGCGCAACGCTAGCTTTGACGCGGTGCTTAGTGAATACTGGAGGGTCAAATGACCAAGTCAGAACTCATTGAAAAATTAGCAGAAAAATTTAATCATGTTCCTGCTAAGGATGTTGAAAAGTCTATAAAAGAAATCTTAGAGTTGATGGCGCAATCTTTGTCAAAAGGTGAGCGTATTGAGATTCGTGGTTTTGGAAGTTTTTCATTGCATTACCGTGCACCTCGTGTAGGGAGAAATCCTAAAACAGGTGAGTCTGTTGAATTAAGTGGAAAATATGTTCCACATTTTAAGCCAGGTAAAGAATTGCGAGAAAGAGTTAATCTTTCAGTAGCATAAATTGCAAAGTGAACTAAGAAGTTAGATAATAAACGGCATACATTAAAGTATGCCGTTTTTTTTATATTTTTTAAGGCAAAACATAGTGCGTTTATATTTCACCTTATTTTTACTGTTACTCTTTATTTCTATAGCGTTTGTATTTGGTAGTCAAAATAACCAAATTATCACCTTGAATTACCTTATTGCACGCAGTGATATTACCGTTGCTGAAGCGGTAAGTATATTCTCAGCTTTAGGTTTTATTATCGGTATTCTTGTGACAATAGTTTGGCGCTTAATACGAAAAGGTAAAAAAGCTTTATCTAGTCCCCAGCAATAACTTTGGTTGATAACGTTTAAATGATTGAGCTTCTATTTCTTCTATTACCTGTTGCTATGGCTTATGGCTGGTTTATGGGTCGTAACAGTGTTAAACAAAATCAGCAAACAGAAAAACAAGATCTTTCGATCAAGTATTCTACCGGTTTGAATTACCTTCTTTCAAATCAACAAGATAAAGCTATTGATTCTCTTTTAGATGCATTAAAAGTTGAAGATGACAGTGTTGAAGCCCATTTTGCTATGGCGAATTTATTTAGAAAGCGGGGTGAACTTGATCGTGCTTTAAAAGTACATGAACACTTAGTTAGATTAGGTGGGTTACCAACTAAAGCTAAGCAACAAGCTGTATTTGAATTAGGCAAAGACTTTCTCAGTGCTGGTTTATATGACAGAGCTGAAAAAATGTTTAGCAAGTTACTTAAATCCAAAACATATGGGTTAAAGTCGATTAGTTACTTATTGCAAATTTTTCAATCAACTAAAGATTGGCAACAAGGTCTATCTCATAAAAAACAAATTATTAAAGTTAATGATAAAAGGCAACTACATACGTTAGCTAATTTTTATTGTGAATTAGCAACAACAGCGTTTGAACAAGATAAATTCATTGATGTTATTGAACTTCTTGAAGAAGCTTTGGCTTTAGACCCTAATTCTTGTCGTGCTAATTGGCTAATGGCTAAGATTTATGAAAATCATGAACAATGTGAGCAAGCTGCTCAATGTTATCAGGAGATTTATGAACAGGATAAAGAATTTTTTCCTGATGTTATAGCACAAATGCAAGCCTGTTATACTAGATTGGATGATCTTGAAAGTTTTTATAAATTTATTAAGAAAGTTTATGATGAAACCGCCAGTTCAAGCGCATTAATTACATATCTAAATTATATTCAAGAAAAACATGGCCATAAAAAAGCTAAAGAATTCATATTAACCGCGTTAAAGCGTCGACCAACAATACGTGGATTTCAACATTTCATTAAAATGCAGATGAGTCAATCTGATAATGTTGACAATACCAGTTTAGATTTGATCAAAGAATTAATAAGTGAATATATAAGTATAAAGCACAGGTATAGTTGTAGAACTTGTGGTTTCAATAGTTCTACGCATTATTGGTCTTGCCCTTCTTGCCATGAATGGGAACAACTGAAACCAGTTAGGGGCCTAGAAGGGGAATAATAAACCTTTCCTTTATTGTAAAGCTCAAGAGCAGCTTCGAATGTACACACTGACTATCGTCGGCTACGTGCAATCTCTTTGTTCTAGAGTTATATCATGTTGAAACGAATCATTATTAGTTTGATAAATTGTTTTATTTAGCAGATGACGCTTACAATTTTAAATTAATAAGTAATAAAAAGTTAATGTCATTCCCGAACCTTCCATGTTTCATTCCTTGTAATGAACTGTCGGGAATCTATAGTTTAAAAGCAGGAAATATCATGTTAGATCCAAAAGTAGTTGTCGCATTAGATTTTGATAAAAAAAGTGATGCTTTATCCTTTGTCGATAAAATTGAACCTAGTGATGCGAGGTTAAAAGTCGGCAAAGAAATGTTCACTTACTACGGGCCTGAATTTGTTAAACTGTTAACAAATAAAGGTTTTGATGTATTTCTTGACCTTAAATTTCATGATATTCCCAACACGGTTGCTAAGGCCGTTACCGCAGCTGCAGATCTAGGTGTGTGGATGGTAAATGTTCATGCAAGTGGTGGTGAGCAAATGATGGTAAAATCTCGTGAAGCTTTAAGTCAATTTGGTAATGACGCTCCATTATTAATTGCTGTAACAGTGTTAACAAGTATGGGACAAGAAGACCTTCTAGGATTAGGTATTACTAAAACACCTGCAGAGCAAGTGATGTCGTTAGCCAAGTTAACACAAAAAAGTGGCTTAGATGGTGTGGTATGTTCAGCATGGGAAGCTAATCTATTAAAAGAAAATCTTGGTAAGGAGTTTAAGTTAATTACACCGGGTATTAGACCAGCGGGTGCGAGTAGCGATGATCAAAAAAGAATTATGACACCGCAAGAAGCTATTGATGTCGGTGTTGATTATTTAGTTATAGGCAGACCTATTACCAAAGCCAGTGACCCTCAATCCGTATTACAACAAATTAACCTTTCTTTAAATACTTAATTAGTAATAAAAAGGGTCAAGCACTTTTGCTTAACCCTTTTCTCAAATACTTAGATTCAATATACTCTATTCTTTATAATTGCTTACATAAGCAACTAAGTCTAAAACTTTATTTGAATAGCCAATTTCATTGTCATACCAAGCAACTATTTTAACGAATGTATCCGTTAAAGAAATGCCCGCTTTTGCATCGAATACTGATGTACAGGTTTCACCAATAAAGTCATTTGAAACGACAGCATCTTCAGTATATCCAAGTACACCATTTAGCTCACCTTCTGCGGCGGCAGACATTGCTTGGCAGATTTCATTATAACTTGCTGGTTTTTTCAGGTTAACAGTTAAATCTACTACAGATACATCAGGGGTAGGTACTCTAAATGCCATTCCGGTAAGTTTACCGTTTAACGAAGGAATAACTTTGCCTACTGCTTTCGCCGCACCTGTTGAAGAAGGTATTATGTTTTGACCTGCTCCACGGCCACCACGCCAATCTTTTGCTGAAGGGCTATCGACTGTTTTTTGGGTAGCTGTTGTTGCATGTACGGTTGTCATTAAACCGTCTTGAATACCCCAGTTATCATTTAAAACTTTCGCAACAGGCGCTAGACAATTTGTTGTGCATGAAGCATTTGAAACAATGTCTTGGCCATCATATTTATCTAAGTTTACACCACATACAAACATTGGCGTATCATCTTTTGAAGGAGCTGAAAGTACAACTTGCTTTGCTCCAGCATCAATATGTTTACGTGCTGTTTCATCAGTTAAGAATAGGCCTGTAGATTCCACAACAACATCTACATCAATTTCATTCCATTTTAAGTTTGATGGATCTCTTTCTGCGGTTACGCGAACAACGTTGCCATTTACAATTAACTGCCCGTCCACAACGTCAACAGTTCCGTTAAAACGGCCATGAGTTGAATCATATTTCAACATGTAAGCCATATAGTCTATATCTATAAGATCATTAATGCCCACAACTTCAATATCGTCACGCTCAACTGCTGCTCTAAATACAAAACGACCTATACGGCCAAAACCATTAATACCAACTTTAATCATGTGAATAACCTCTAAAATTCGTTATGTAGTAAAATTACACCATTTAAGAAAAAAAACAAGATAAAGTGCTATTATTTGACATAAATTTACATTGTCACATCATTTTTGTGTAAATTTACTAAAATCATAGCTGTTAATTGAATATTTTAGCCAATTTGTACGAATATTTTATAATTGCATGTTAGAATATTAGAAAAATAATAAATTGTGAATAACACTCTCGATTTCATAAAGGAAAAATTTATGACACAAGATAAACTTTTGTGTGACATTGGCTTCATTGGTTTAGGCGTAATGGGTAAAAATCTTGTATTAAACTTAGCAGATAATGGCTATAACATTGCTGCCTTTGATTTAAGCGATGAAAAAGTTCAAGCAGTAATTGCGCAAGACAAACAAGAAAATAATACGACAACCCCTCGAGTCTATGGATGTTCATCATACACTGAATTATTATCTCAACTGAAAGCCCCTCATCTTATTGTACTAAGTGTTCCAGCAGGAGCGCCTGTAGATCAAGTCTGTGAAAATTTAATTGGTGCTGGTATTCAACCTGACGATATCATTATTGATACAGGTAATAGTTTATGGGTAGATACCGTAGCAAGAGAAAAAAAATACAAGAACAACTTTTTATTATTTTCTTCTGCAGTATCTGGTGGTGAAGTTGGAGCAAGATTTGGTCCATCATTAATGCCTAGCGGAGCACCATATGCTTGGGCAAGGGTTAAGCCTATTTGGGAAGCCATTTCCGCAAAAGTTGATGCCGTCACAGGTAAGCCTATTGAGCGAAATCAACCTGGCCAAACTGTTGATACGGGTGAACCTTGTGCTGCTTATATAGGGCCAGCAGGTGCAGGGCATTATGTTAAAATGGTACATAATGGTATTGAATATGCTGACATGCAAATTATATGTGAAGCATATCATGTTCTTAGAATAGGTCTTGGTTTGTCATGTGATGAAATAGCAGACATTTTCGAGCACTGGAATAATGGCTTGTTAGATAGCTATTTAATGGAAATATCAGTGGAAGTATTGAGGCAAAAATCATCTGATACTAATACGGCATTGGTTGATTTGATTCTTGATAAGGCAGGGCAAAAGGGTACTGGCTTGTGGACTGCTATGAGTAGTTTAGAAGTAGGTTGTCCAGCTCCAACTATTGCACAAGCAGTGTATGCTCGCTCAATATCATCTTTTAAAGAATTAAGAGAACAAGCGAGCAAAGATTTATCAGGTCCAACTGTTGTATCAGTCTCAAAAGAAGAATCTCAAGCAATTATTGAGCAACTCCATGATGCGATTTATTGCGCTAAGATATGTGCTTATGCACAAGGCTTTCAGTTAATGAAGTTAGCGGAAAAAGAGCATGGTTGGACGCTTGATTTCGCTAGTATTGCTAAAATTTGGCGAGCAGGATGTATTATTCGTGCTGTTTTTTTACAGTCAATTACAGAAGCTTTTACAAGAAACGAAAATCTAGATAATTTATTATTAGATAAATTCTTTGCTGAACAACTTAGTGAGCGTCATGTGAATTGGCGTAAGTCTATTTGTTTTGCCACAATGAATGGAATACCTACAGGTGCACTTTCTTCAGCTTTGGCCTATTATGACTCTATGCGAGCTGCAGTTTTGCCTGCTAACCTTTTACAAGGGCAGCGCGACTTTTTTGGAGCGCATACCTTTGAAAGAGTAGATAAACCTGCTGGAAAAAAATACCATGTGGAATGGTCCTCAGATGAACGTAAAACAATATTAATAGATGATTAACTTTTAAAGTGACAGACGATATCTATAAAAATAAGCTAAGCGATGATGCCTATAAGGTATGTCGCTTAGCTGCCACCGAACAACCTTTCTCTGGTGAATACTATAATCACTGGGAGAAAGGCGAGTATGCTTGTGTTTGCTGTGGACAAGTTTTATTTGATAGTTCAGCTAAGTTTAATTCAGGTTGTGGTTGGCCAAGTTTTTTTCAAGCTGTGGAAGGTGCTATAGAGTATATCAAAGATACATCTCATAACATGGTCAGAACAGAAGTAAGATGTAAGCACTGCCAATCTCACTTAGGTCATGTCTTTGATGATGGTCCACAACCCACCTATAAACGTTATTGTATTAACTCTTTAAGTCTTCAGTTTTCTAATAATAAATAACGTTTAATTCTTATCATAATGAATAAACGGCATTCTTCTTTCTTCTTTGCTTAAGGCGTGTTGACCTATACCATAGTTTGATTTAAGGCAATTAGGCTAAAAATAATTCTGTAACCTGTAGAGAAATATTTCACGCTGCATTACAATACGCACCAAATCTAACTATCCGCTATTATTTACTACTAATTTAATTAAGATTATTCAATTAAATAATAGTTTGTGTTCAATTGACTGAAATAAAAGGTTCAAATAATGACTTCTCATCTTGAGGAAAAGTATCAAGCAAGCTGGCAAGAGCGTCAAACATTTGCAGAAAACATGCAACCTATCATAGGGCAACTTTTTAGAAATAAAGGTATTGAGATATCTGTTTATGGTCGTCCATTATTAAACGCTTCTCCTATCGATATCATTAAGGCTCATAAATCGGTGGCTTTGCATGAAGAAAACAAGTTGCGTTTAAGAGAAAGCTTTCCTTTTGTTGAAGCATTGAACTCAATGACTTTAGCTCCAGCAAGAATTGATATTGGTAAATTAGCATACGGTTACTTATACCAAGGTCAAGCAAATGATTTATCAATTGAACAATATTTAGAAAAACAACTCACCGCTATTTCTCGTGAAAACATTGATCAAGAAAGCCAAAACGTTGTTTTATATGGTTTTGGTCGTATTGGCCGCTTACTTGCCAGGTTGTTAATTGAACAAACAGGACCTAACGCCAAACTTAATTTACGTGCGATCGTTTTACGTCCAAGTAAAGGTGATGATGATTTAGAAAAACGTGCTAGTTTATTACGTCGTGACTCTGTACATGGTGCTTTCAATGGCAGTATTACAACAGACAGTGAGAATAATGTTATTAAAGCAAATGGTGCTTTTATAAAAGTTATTTATGCTAAGTCACCTTCAGAAGTGGATTACACTTCTTACGGTATTAACGATGCTTTAGTTGTAGATAATACCGGTATATGGTCTGATGAAGACGGCTTAGGTCAACATCTTCAATCTAAAGGTGTAGCAAAAGTATTACTAACAGCACCAGCTAAAGGCGATATCAAAAACATCGTTTACGGTGTAAACCAAGATATGATTTTACCTGAAGATAAAATTGTTTCTGCTGCAAGTTGTACTACTAATGCCATTACGCCTGTTTTAAAAGCCATTAACGATAAGTTTGGTATTAAAAATGGTCATGTTGAAACGGTTCACTCGTATACCAATGATCAAAACTTAATTGACAACTATCATAAAGCACCTCGACGTGGACGTAGTGCACCATTAAACATGGTAATAAGTACTACAGGTGCTGCTAAAGCTGTTTCTAAAGCACTTCCTGAATTAAAAGGGTTACTAACAGGTAATGCAATTCGAGTTCCAACGCCAAATGTTTCAATGGCTATAATGAATTTAAACTTGAAGGCTGAAACAGATAAAACTGCGCTAAATGATTACTTACGTCAAATTTCTTTAGATTCAGATTTACAAAACCAAGTAGATTACACTGCGTCTACAGAAATTGTATCTACTGATCTTGTTGGCTCACGTTATGCTGGTGTTGTAGATTCTCAAGCAACTATTGTCGATGGCGACCGTGCTGTATTATACGTTTGGTATGATAATGAGTTTGGTTATAGCTGTCAGGTTGTTCGTGTTATGTTAGAAATGGCTGGTATTACAGTACCTACATTGCCACTTAAATAACGCTTAATTAGTGATTTCTAAAAAACCTGTACATTACGTGCAGGTTTTTTTTTGAAATAAGCTAAAGTTATCATAATAACCGCCGATATATATTTGAATACTTAAATAGGAGTTTTTTATGTCAATTGTTTTAGGTTCACCTTCATCCGTTCAAACGAATACAGATACTGGTTTTGCATTAAAAACTGCGACGCTTGCCAAAGACCAACAAGAGCTTGAAGGTCAAATGGCAATCAAACTTATCCAAACTGCAGATTTAAGTAATGTACCTGCACCTTCAGGAAGTAGTGGTAGCCAAGTAAATATAAAAGTTTAACCTGACTATACGGTTATATACAACGTGCAGGCTTTGGTAAACCTGCATATTTTGTTGCTTGTTTTGCAGGTCCTTCTGGGAACAATTTATATAAATAACGACTATTCGCTTTTTCTTCTCCAAACTCTGCTTTCATCGCTTTTGTTAATGCTCTGATTGCAGGTGATGTTTTATAAGTAAGATAAAACGCTCTGACAAAATTAATCACTTCCCAGTGTGCCTGTGTTAACTCAATACCATCTAGTTCTGCAATATATGTTCCTAAGTCTTCGCTCCACACTTGATGATCTTCAAGGTAGCCATGCTTGTCAGTTGTAATGGTTTCGCCTTTAAAGCTTAATGTTATTGCCATGTGATCACATTTTCTGTTTCAAAAGTTAAACTAACTAAATCACTCATACTTATCCTCTCAATATCTTTTGGTACATACTGTCCACGAGCTGCAGCATGGTGTTTAATGACTTTTATGTGTTTAACACTAATAATCTCTTTAATGTCTGCCAACAGGTCGTGATTTAGGTTATAGCAGCCATCGTCTATCAATATTAATATATCTAATGATGTTAAAACCTGACAACATTGTAATAACTCTTGGCTATTAAATGCTGACTTTCTTACTAAGTGTAATGTTGCCATAATTAAAACCTTAATATACAGTCATGTTGCTTTAATTTAGCAGCGAACTCTTTAGCAGGTAATATATTTACCTTCTCTATATGAAATGCATTTGAAAGTTTGCGTTCTTGAAGTGATTCTAAACAAACATAAATATCTTCAATGTCATAAAATTCGAATGCTGAAAATGTTTTCAAATAATCCTTCATGGATAACTGTTGGCCATCTTGGTTAGGTATTAATTGAAATACACCTTCTCCTTGAAAAAACAAAGACACACCTTGTTCATATGAGCCAAAAATTAACGCAATATCTAAAGAATCTTTACCGAAGGTAGAGGAATAGGGCGCTTTACTGTTAAGAATAGCTAAAACTTTATTTGCCATCAGAATTGTACTACCCGATCAGCATAATTAGTTAATTCAACTAATTCACCTAAACCTGATACAGCAAACGCATTATCAATGTTTGATAATTGTGAATCTGGCTTTATTGTTTCATCAATACACAAACCACGTTTACTCGCTGCAGTAGCACAAAGATGAAGAGGTAACTTAAATTTGTTTTTTAACGTTAACCATTTTGCATTAGCCTGATATTCATCACTTGGAATATCAACATAGCTGTTAGCATGCATAACGCCATCTTGGTAAAAAAAGACCCCGACAATGTCAATCTGCATAGCTAAAGCTGCTTCAACATATTCAATTGCGGTTACCGACAAGTTACTACTTGGCGGTGATGTAATAATTACAGCGAGTTTATTCACGTTATATCCTGAAAAAAATCCATAAAAAAAAGCCTCGTTAATCACGAGGCTTTAAATTATAGCAATAAGCTAATAAGCAAACTACATATTTGGTAGCAATTAATCATCGCTACCAAATGCACCTAATAAATGAAGTAGGTGTACAAAAATATTATAAATATTTAAATATAATGAAATTGTTGCTCTGATATAGTTACGCTCACCGCCATTAATGATACGGCTTGTATCGTATAAAATTAAACCAGACATAATCATAATAATAGCAGCACTAATCGCTAAAGATAATGCAGGGATTTGGAAAAACATATTTGCCAAGCTCGCTACAATTGCAACGATTAAACCCACCATTAAAAAGCCACCCATAAATGAGAAGTCTTTTTTACTGGTTAATGCATAGCCAGATAATGCAAAGAAGATTAATGCCGTACCACCTAATGCTTGCATAATTAAAGTGCCGCCGTTAGGCATTGCTGCATAAGCGTTTAACATTGGCCCTAATGAAGCCCCCATTAAACCAGTGAAAGCGAAAATCCAGTAAATACCACTTGCTTGATCTGCTTTTTTGTTAACAACAAACATTAATCCAAATGCTACTAGGGTCATTACTAGCGCAGTCATATGTGACAAGTTCATTGCCATCGATATACCTGCAGTAACAGCACTAAATGCTAAGGTCATTGATAACAACATATAGGTATTTTTTAATACCTTATTAATTTCAATAGCAGAACTATGGCTAGCTGTTTGAAAATTCATATTTGATTGCATAATCTTTCCTTTAAAAATTATTATACTTATTTAGATAGGGTTAAAAATAATAAGTTCAAGTCTTATTGCAAAGTTAACCATTCAATCCTTGACATATTATGGCACGGGTTATTTTTAATTACTATGCTATTACCTGCATATTAATGATAATAAATTGTTTTCTTTTGTTAACCATTTATAACTTGCTCTCTTCTATAACAAGATAAAGCATGATCATTTATCAAGCCACAGGCTTGAAGGTGAGCATAGCATATCGTTGAACCAAAAAACTTTATACCTCGTTTTTTTAAGTCTTTACTAATATTGTCAGAAAGTGCTGAAGTAGCAGGGTAGTCAGACAAATCTTTTAGTTCATTTATTATTGGTGTACCGTTAACAAAGCCCCACAAGTAATTGCAGAAGCTACCAAACTCTTTTTGAATCGCTATAAATATTTGAGCATTATTTATAGCTGCGTTTATTTTCGCTCTGTTGCGAATGATACCTTCATTAAGCATTAACTCTTCAACTTTAGCTTGATCAAATTTCGCGACACGTTGCACATCAAAATTGGCGAATGCTTTTTCATACCCCTTACGACGCTTTAAAATTGTGTACCAACTTAACCCGGCTTGAGCAGATTCTAAAATTAAAAACTCAAACATCTTTTTATCATCGTGCACAGGTACACCCCATTCTTTATCATGGTATTCAACATAATCAGGTTTACTTAGATCTAACCATGGGCATCGACAGTTATTTTTAGTCATAATATTCTCAACATTTATATGAATTGCCTGATTTAAAAGCAAGTTGTCTATTTTATTAGCAAACAATCAATAAACTGTATTAATTAGTAAAATAGTGCTTTACAACGTTCATTAGAGACTTTAATATTCGCCTCGTCTTCAAGCAAGCATTGTTTTAAGACGATTGGTGAGATGGCTGAGTGGTCGAAAGCACTGGTCTTGAAAACCAGCAAGGGTTTGTAGCCCTTCTAGGGTTCAAATCCCTATCTCACCGCCATATATTAAAGCCCGTTACGAAAGTAACGGGCTTTTTTGCTTTCTAGATTTAGACATTTATGAAAATTATTTTACTGACCCATGAACGTGAAGTGAAAAGAATCACTAATACAGGCTTTCTTGCACTAGATGGTTCAAATAATATTGTTGAACGGGTGGTGTGGAATAGGGTAAACCCAAACAAATACCTTGTTAACTTAATAGAAAACGATGAAGCCATATTGCTCTATTCTAAGAGTGATATTTCAACGACGAACATAGTGACTACTCAGTCAACTTTCAAAAAACCAGCTTTCATTGAGCATTACGAAAATATCATTATTATTGATAGTACTTGGCAAGAAGCTAGGAAAATATTCAATCATAGTGCCTATTTAAAAAGTGCGCCACGATGTACGTTAAACACAGGTAGTCGCTCGCTATATAACCTTAGAGCCAACCAACCGCACGGCGGTCTTTGTACAATAGAGTGTATAATTGAAGTACTAAAACTTAAAAATGAACATAAAATAGCCGCTGATTTATTAATAAAATTTCAGCTATTTAACGGTTAATAACGCGCTACACCAAAACAATACTTCGAAACTCTTCAGCAATCAAAGTATAATTGCTGTATTACCATTAACGGTATTCAATTAAGGCAGTTTTTTCGCATGGCAGTACCAACGTGTAATCCCGAACTTTCAACCTCTAAAGTTCTTATTGATAGCAATAACTCTCAATACCCCCCAAAAATTATACTTGCTACACTTAATGCTAGGTATTTTCACACTAGCTTTGGTTTACGCTATCTTTATGCCAACTTACAAGAATTGCAGCCATTTTGTCAGATAAAAGAGTTTATTATTCAAATGCGAGCGTTAGATATTGTCGAACAAATATTAGCCTCTAAACCTAGTATTGTTGGTTTTGGTGTCTACATTTGGAATATCGTTGAAACCACCAATGTCGTTAATTTATTAAAAGTGATTGCACCAGAGGTAAAAGTTATTTTAGGCGGCCCTGAAGTTAGTTATGAAACAGAGCAGCAAGCTATTGTTGAATGTGCCGATTACGTATTAACAGGGCCAGCTGATATTAGCTTTTATCAATTGTGCAAAGATATTATTAATCAAACACCACCAGATAAAAAAGTTCTAAACTCCAAGCCAGTGCCACTAGAAGACTTAGCTTTACCTTATGAATATTACACTGATGAAGATCTAGAAAAACGCCTTTTGTATGTTGAGGCGTCACGCGGCTGCCCCTTTAAATGTGAGTTTTGTTTATCGTCACTAGATAAATCATCTGTGCCATTTGAGTTAAATAACTTTTTAGACCAAATGGAAGTTCTTTACCAACGGGGCGCTAGAAACTTTAAATTTATTGATAGAACTTTCAATTTAAATATTAATACGACCATGCAAATTATGCTGTTCTTCTTAGATAAGATGACAGACGACCTTTATTTACACTTTGAAGTAGTACCTGATCACCTGCCTAGAAAACTTAAAGCGCTGTTGTCGCAATTTCCGCAAAATAGTTTGCAATTTGAAATTGGTATACAGACTTTTAATACTGATGTTCAAGCCAATATTAACCGAAAACAGAATAACGATAAATCGAAAGAAAACTTGTTATGGCTGAGAGAAAACACCAGTGCGCATATACATGCCGACCTCATTTTTGGTTTACCGGGTGAAACCTTAGAAACCTTTAAAGATAGTTTTAACCAGCTTTATCATTGTCGTCCTCATGAGATACAAATGGGTATATTGAAGCGTTTAAAAGGTAGCCCAATAATTAGGCATACACAAGCGTTTGATTTACGTTTTAACCCTTTACCACCCTTTGATATTTTGAGCACCGATAGAGTCAGTTTTAATACTATGCAACGAGTTAATCGCTTTGCTAGATATTGGGACATGATAGGTAACTCGGGACGATTTAAAAATACATTACCTTATATATTGTCTGAGAAACCTTTCGACGATTTTATGGCGATTACTGAGTGGATATTTAGTAAAACAGGGCAAATTCATAAAATAAACCTGAAAAAGCTTTTTGAATTAATTTCACAAGCAGTTGAAGCGTTATTTCCAGAAAAACACCAAGTAGTTATTTCAAAAATTGAGATTGATTACAAGGCATCCCAATTAAAAAGTATTTTTAGTGGGCTAAAGCTCTATGCTGTTCAACAAGTCGAAACCGTCAGTAAAAATAAAGCGTTGAAACGTCAACAACAACATATGAGCTAATAAACAATAAAGCTACTTTTTTATAAATACTAATAATTGATTATTAGCGGGCATAGGGTAGTCATGTTTTAAATATAACTTAGCAGAATCAGCTAATGCTATAATGTTTTCAAAATCACGTACTCCGCTATTTATATCACGTTCTTTTAACCACAGATCAAAATTAGCGTTACTTTCACTGGTAAATTTGTTTTTATATTTAAATGGACCATAAATGCAAAGCGTAGCTCCCTTTGATAAATTATCAGCAATTGATTGAAAAAATTTAATCACAAGTTGCCAGCTTATAATATGTAGCGTATTTGCAGTGAAAACGGTATCGATGGGTGTTTTAATGTTAGTTTTAGGCCAAGGGTTGTTTAAATCAAATTCAATCGGTTTTTGAATATTTTTAGCAGGGTAGTCTTTAATCCATGCATTTATACTCCCATGGTTTAAAGATAAATCGCTAGGTTGCCAAGTTAAGTGTTGTAAATGTTTAGCTAGAAATACGGTATGTTGGCCAGTACCTGAACCTATCTCGAGTAAGTGTCGTGAATTCTGAAGTTCTTTCATTAAAATATTTAAAATAGGTGTTTTATTATTCTCGCACGCTTGCGAATAAAGTTTGTTAGTCATGATGCTTATTCAAATTCAGTTTTAAATGGCAGTAAGTTACTACAACGTTGCTGGTACATTAACATATGCTGTTGTTCTTGCTTGCAAAAGTTTTCTACTGCCGACCTAAACGGTATATGTTTTATCCAATGGTAAGAGTAGGTCAGCACAGGCTCAAAACCACGCTGAATTTTATGTTCGCCTTGCGTGCCTGGGTTAAAGCGCTTTAATTTATTTTCAATACAAAACTCAATACCACGATAATAACAAAGCTCAAAATGTAGATTTTTATATGGTTTAGTACTTCCCCAATAACGTCCGAACAATTGCTGTTCATCAAAAAAGAATAGTGCACTTGCTATGTCTTCTTCACCATTATTTGCAATGATTAATAAGATGTTGCTTGCCATGTTCTCTAAACACAGTTCAAAAAAGCTATAGCTTAAATGTAGTTGATGACCTCTTTTAAGATACGTGAGTTGATATGTTAGATAAAAGAATTTTAGATCGTCAGTCGTTATTTCATCACCTGTTAATTGACGTATAGTTAACCCTTGCTGTGTTACTGACTTACGCTCTTTTAAGGTGTTTTTTCTTTTTCTTGACGTAAAAGTATTCAGAAAATCATTAAAGGTTTCATAATTACGGTTAAACCAATGAAACTGAACGGTATTGCGTTCATATATATTGTTTGGTAGTGGTTTAGTTATTTGCTCGGTAAATAAAAGGTGCCAGCTATTGATGTCATTCTGCAGGCAATGGTCTGACAATGAATTAAGTAGCTCAACGATATCAATGTGGTTTGAAAATAACTTGGTACTTTCAATTGGCGTAAACGGGCATGTAGCAACTAATTTAGGATAGTAATTAAGGTTGTGCTCTTGATATGCATCTGCCCAACTCCAATCGAATACGTATTCCCCCCAAGAGTGTGATTTTAAATACATTGGCATTATTGCGCTAACATGGCTTTGGTCACAAACGACTAAATGGTGAGGTTGCCATCCTTGTTCAATACTAACAGATTGGCTTCGTTCAAGATTACATGCAAAGTTATAGTGTTCAAACGGACAGGAAGATTTTTTTAGTGCTTGCCAGTCAGCGGGGTTAATTTTATCTATTGAGCTGAGGAAATTGATGTTGAAGTCATTCATCAATGAAAACCTTTATTACTGACACTTTTTTACATCATAACCTTAAATATCAATGTTTAACTACCAGTTTAATCACTGCAGTTATCATGTATTTGCTGTTTTAATCACTATTTAGCCATACTATTTAAAAAATATTAGTTTTTTTTTGAATAATCCTCATTTATTTCTTTACAAACAGTTAACGACTATTTAGAATTCGCCCCGCTTTTAAGGAAACTTTAAAAGTTTCTAACTTATTAAGCTTAAAAGTAATTGGTGAGATGGCTGAGTGGTCGAAAGCACTGGTCTTGAAAACCAGCAAGGGTTTGTAGCCCTTCTAGGGTTCAAATCCCTATCTCACCGCCATATATATTAAAAGCCGCTACCAGTTAGCGGCTTTTTTTTTAGTGTTAATTCTATAAAGGAATGAATGTGTTTAAACCAAACAATAAGAAAAACAACTTTCTTACCAAATATGCTAAATCATGTTTATGTTTTGTTGCAGTATCTTCTTCCTTTAATACCCATGCCAATTCAACACCTGTTGAATTAAAACCAGCTATCAGCACTGAAAACATTGAAGAAGTTTATAAAAAATCGATTACCAATACGAGCTGGGAAAACTTAACTCCTAATGAAGACTTTTACCAATCTCCCTATAAAATGTCTTTGTTTAACCCGAAAAGTGGTGAAGATGGCGCAAGACTTTGGTCACAAACCAGTTCAATATTTGCCTATGGTTTTGGTGTTATAGGGCTAATCGCTTTGTTACCAGAAGATATCTCTAATTGGGATAAAGAAGAAGGTATTTTTAATAAGTGGTCTGATAATGTTAAAGAAGGTCCTGTGTGGGATCGTGATACGGGTATGCTTAACTTTGTTGGCCACCCTTATTTTGGTGGTGTTTATTATCAAGTTGCTCGTAAATCAGGCTATAGGCAGTGGGATGCCTTTTTATATTCCACGTTAATGTCTACTTTTTATTGGGAATATGGTATTGAATCATTTGCAGAAGTCCCCTCTATTCAAGACTTAGTCATAACACCTGTTCTTGGTTGGGCTTATGGTGAGTGGGCATATAATACTGAAATGGATATCCGAGAAGATGGTGGAACTATTTGGGGTTCAAGTGCGTTAGGCAGTACAGTATTAGCTATATTAGATCCTGTTGATAGTTTAAGTGTTGGTGTTAACAACTTATTTGGTCGAGAAATTATTCGAGCAGGTACCGGATTTGTTAGCTTTAACGAAGTACCCGTAGATGATATTGGCAACACAGAAAATCAAATTAAACTTAATATATCATTGCAATTAGGTGAGGGCGGTACTTACTCAGGTAATCATAAAACCTATAAACGAGTAAACGACCCTGTTGATACGGGTATTATCGGTATGTCTTATGGGGTTGGTCATATTGAACTTGACGAATCATGGATGATAGAAGGAGGAACTACAACAGAATATACTTTAGGCTTATATTTTTCTAAGCAGTTCTCGAGTAGAGTAAGTTATTCAAAAGCACAATTAACAGAGATACAAACAAACCAACCAATTGCCTACGAAAGTTATCGATTAAATGGACAATATTATTTCAATACTGAAAGTAACTTTAGGCCTTATATTACAGCAGGTTTTGGCGAAATTATGTGGAAAAAAGACAATGACTACAAAAAACTTCAACTAAATGGTGGTATAGGGATGCACTACAAAATCAACAATAATTTTGCTATACAAGCCGATTGGCGTCATCATTACAGCACCAATGCTAAAACGTCTGAAAATGCGTTTGCAACAAACCTGATTTACTTTTTTGGTACAGGCGAACGTTAATAACAGTCGCTTATACTTGTAACCAATTTGTAAGAAAGTATTAATATCTTCGTAGTTTGTTTTTCTTATTTTTTTTATGATCTACACTTTAATTATGATTAGCCATAATTAAGTGAAAAATATGAAAAAATTAGATGTGTTCGCATTAATTCTTTTATCAAGCTATACATTCTCTTGTTCTACCATCAATGTCCCTTTACCTACGCACGTCAAACAAAGTAATAATCTCTATTTAGATAATTCATTTAGCAGTGAAGAAGCTATTAAGGTAGAAACCGAAGAAGAGATATTCAAACTCGATCAACCCATGATTGATCTTGTCGAGAAAAAACTAAACAAACATCCAAGAACTCGTGATAGAGCAGATGCTTTACTTGATCATATATTTAATCATGAGGATATTTCATTAAAATATGATGGCAATGCCAATGTAACAGCAAGAGACGCCTATCATAGTCAAACAGCCAACTGTATGTCTTTAACGGTAATGGCTTATGCATTAGCAACAGCTGCAAAACTCAACGTAAACTTTCAACAAATAGATGTACCTGAATATTGGGTAAGAAACGGTAAATATAACCAATTAACTGGTCACATTAATTTAATAGTTAGGGAAGAAGATTCTCCTGGTTTACGTGTCGTTTGGGGTGAAGATGTTTTTCAAATCGACTTTGATCCAGATGCAGCTAAAAAATCATTTAGAAAACGTATTATTGATAAAAATACGGTGTTAGCAATGTTCTATAATAACAAAGGTGCTAATGCGTTAGTGAGCAAACAGTATAAAGTGGCTTATCAATACTTTAAAGCAGCTACAATATCTGATGGGGAGTTTAGTCCAGCTTGGGGTAATTTAGGTATTCTTTATAAATTGAATGGCTATGAAAAACAGGCTGAAAAAGTCTACAGACATGCGATAAGCCTAAAAAATGATAATTTAACTTCATTATCTAATTTAGCATTGTTGCTTAAAAAGCAAAACCGATATGATGAAGCAAACAAAATAGAAAATTATATTGTTAAAATTAGAGCTAAAAACCCTTATTATCATGCGGTATTAGCTGATGAAGCCTTCTATATTGGTAATTATGAACAAGCGCTCATACATTATAACGATGCAATAAAACTAGATGATAACGAGCATGAGTTCTATTTTGGTTTAGCAAAAGTTTACTATAAACTTGAACGATTGAAAGCAGCTAAACGTGCAATGAAAATGGCAATGACATTAAATAGAGCGAAAGATGTTGATCGTTTGTACCTTGCTAAATTAAACCTATTAAGAGAACCTAAAACGAAACTATAATAGATAAATTAGCTTGTTATAATAGTTGAATTACAATAGGTCTTACGTGATACGTTTTGCATTTCTAATTACCACCTTTATATTTCATCACTCGCTTTCTTTAGCAAGTGATGAAATAAACTCTCGGTTTACCCTTAAACCACAAACACTTCTTCAATACATAGAAACCTTATCTAGTGATGCTATGCATGGAAGAAAATTTGCATCTAGCACTAGTCATTTAGCAAGTGATTTTATTATTAACGAACTAATAACATATAGAATACAGCCCTTTAAAGGTAAGTATTTGCACCGTTTTATGCATGAGAATTTATTTACTAATAAGCAGGGCGCAAATGTCATTGGATTTATACCAGGTTATCAATATTCGGATAAATATATTGTTCTAACGGCACATTATGACCATTTGGGTACTAAAGGGAATTCTGTTTATAACGGTGCGGACGATAATGCATCAGGCGTTGCAGCATTACTAGTTTTTGGAAAGCAAATTAAAGAAACCCCTTTAAAACACAATGTAATTTTGTTGTTTACTGATGGTGAAGAAATTAATTTACTTGGCGCTAAAAGTTTTATTAAAGAGAATGAATCAATCATAGATGGTATTAAGCTCAATATTAATATCGATATGATAGCTGGTGACAGTAAAACGAAAAAACTTCATTATATATATGGAAACTTCGATAACTTCATAAATAAAAAATTAGTAACACAATTCACATCGATGAAATCTAAAAAGATTAAAGTTAAAAAAGGCTTTAAGCAATTGGGTCGCTATAGTATTCAAGATCGAAGAACTAATTGGAAGATGGCAAGTGACCATGGTATTTTTGCTAAACATAATATTCCATATTTGTATTATGGCGTTGGTACTCATAAGAATTATCATTCAGTTTCTGATACTTATGAAAATATAAATAAAGATTTTGTTGTAGCGGCATCACAGATAATTTTTAAGCACCTTGTTTTTTTAGATAATAATATTTCAATAACTAAGTAATAACTAAGGCTATCGTAGGCAGTAATTAACTAAACAGTAAAAGGTCTACAAATTAAGTCTTTAAATTTATAGTCTTTTAAAATATGTATTTTAATAAGTTATAAATATATGTTAATATAGCGATTAATCAGTTGTTTAGTTATTTTGAAACGCGACGCTGTGTAAATTCTGTGAGTAAAGTTAGCCAAAAGATGTCTATTTTTCACGTAGCGTTGCGGTTTGTTTAACTCTAACAATTCATCTAATACAGTAATGGTAATCAGTGTCCTATTCAATGTTCGAAGGAAAAACAGCTTCAGATATCTATTTGCTATCATTACAGTCTAAGCAAAGTCGAGTTACTATGGCATCTTTATTAAATGTAGTTGCTTTTCACTTTGCTAAAAAGAAAAACCATCAAGATGTTGATTGGTCCATTTTACATTATGAAAGAATTCTTATGTTTCTTTCATATCTTTCTGAACAAGGAAAATCTCCTGCTACGATTAACGTTTATCTTTCTGCACTTAAAGGCGTGGCTAAAGAAGCGTGGCGAAAAAAATTAATTGATGTTGAAACGTATCAACATATCAAAGAGATTAAACGGATTAAAGGTACACGAAGTATCAAAGGCCGTGCATTAGAACTAGATGAGTTAAATATTCTGATAGATTATTGCATGGCACAAGATGGCGTTATTGCTATGCGTGATGCTGCTGTAATTGCTTTAGTATATGGCGCAGGTTTAAGGCGTCATGAAGCAGCAGGATTGCAGTTATCTGATTTAAATACTAGAGAAGGTACAATAAAAGTTCTTGGTAAAGGCAATAAAGAACGAGTTAACGCCCTGCACGATCGTAATTTAGATATTATTCACACGTGGTTAGATGAGCGAGGTTTAGCACCAGGTCCTTTATTTCTTCGAGCGAGAAAAGGAAACAGACTTGTCAATGAACCTATTTCTGGTCAAACAATCTATGACATTATTATTAGACGTTATAAAGAAGCAGGCCTAAAGCGTTTAACACCACATGATTTAAGAAGAACTTTCGCCACTAAATTACTAGAAAATGGTGAAGATGTTTTTCTTGTACAAGATTTAATGGGTCATTCGTCTGTTGAAACGACTAAAAACTATGATAGACGTGCTGATAAGGCAAAGACTAAGGCAGCAAAAGCATTACCATTTTAATGCTTTTGCTAATTTTGTGCTGCAAGGCCTTGTTTTTTATGACAAATCTAATTGATTGGCGCTATTTTTAATACTAACGCAGGGTCAATTTTTACATCAAACCAGTTAATGCGCCAATCTAAATGAGGCCCAGTAGCCCTACCGCTTTTTCCAACAGATGCAACAACTTGACCTTGCTCTACATAGTCTCCCTCATTAACTGAAGAAGCACTTAAATGTAAAAAAGTTGAGCTAACGCCGTGTCCGTGGTCAATGATCATAGTGCCACCAGAGTAAAACATATCGGGTACCCAAAGTAAGACCTTTCCTGATGCTGGAGCTTTAACGGGGTCACCAATTTTCCCTGCATAATCAAGACCATAATGGGGTCTTTTTGGTACGCCGTTATAAACTCTTCGGCTACCATAAACACCAGTAATTGTGCCATCTATTGGCGCAATAAAGCCTGTAGCGAAATGTGTCAAATCACTTGATGTTTTTCGAGCTGCTTTAACTTGTTTGCTATCTTTTCTTGAGCGTTCTATTGCTTTGGGGTTAGGCTGCATAATACTTTTCTTTATGCCTTCAATCCTTTGCTCTTTATAAGTGCGCGGTTTCGGTGTAAATATTTTGCGTTGAGTATCACCGTTTGGTGAAGAAACAATTAAGGTATATTCAGTTTTATCATCGCGTGAAAAGCCAAAAGCATACTCGCCATTTGCAGATACTTTCAGCGGTTTGCCATTTAATGTAACAGTGCTTTTTTTAGCTGCTTTGCCGACAACTAAACCGCCCTGCTTAATTTCTCCAGCAAGTTTAATATCATTGACTGTTTTTGCATTTGCACTTGCCAATAAAAATGTACTAAGTAAAGCTGCGGTCATCAAAGGCTTATAAACTTGCTTCTTTTTATCCATTTACGATTGCTCCTTTCGCGACACCTTCATAAGCAATTACCTTTAATCTATTTTCTAATTCAGGGTGAGTTGCTACTAATTGTCTTAAGATAAAATCTGCCAATAACTCCACTGTTGAATCACAATCAACTACATCAAGTATTTTAGAAGATACCGCAATATCGAATCGACCTTGCGGGGCCCAATAAGCAAAAAATTGATGATCGGGTTTCAAATACTCGTCAATATGATCTGATAACTGAATTTCTTCACGTGGAACTCTATCAGCTTCACTGGCAATATAAATATCTTCCCAACGTTGACACCATTCATGTTCAAGCGTTCTATCTTTTTTACCATCAACGAAAATTTGAATTTTTGAACGATGACCATGTGCTATACGCTGACAATTACCGTCGTGTAATTTTAATCCATGGGTATAGTGATAGAAATCCCCAGGAATATTTTCAGCTCTTAATGTAAGTGTTAACCCTTTCACATTTTCTGGTAATTGCTCAAGGATCACGTCAGTTAAATGTTGGGTTACGGCTTCAATGGTAATGGCTTCAGTTTCAACACTGGCAAAAGCACACGCCGGTGATTGCAAATGATAGCTCGCCACCTCACTAAAGAAATCAATCGTTTGATGATTAACTTGATGTGAAGATTCTTTCAACGTGACTGATTTCGATAAAATAGGCAGTAGTAATTTATGATCAACTGCTTCATCAATAATGGCTTTAATTTGCTTTTTAACAACCGCAAAATCTAATACCATGCTCATTTCATTTAATGAGCCATCAAGCAATACATCAACTATCCAACTTTCTCCTACAATTCCACGAATTGGACATAAATAAGAGAAGTCTATTACCGTTAAGTCATCTACAAATAATTGCATTAGTTCAAATTTACCTTGGATTAATCTTTTATTTGCCATTGAATGGTTTCATTGGCACGAATTGGTACAACAATATCTTCACCAAATGACATTGTGGCGGGAACAGTCCAATCTTTTCTTATTAACGTTATTTTATCTGTGTTAACAGGTAGTTGATAAAATGCAGGTCCATTTAAACTCGCAAAAGATTCTAATTTATCTAGTGCATTCTCATTTTCAAAAACTTCAGCATACAACTCAATTGCTGCATGAGCTGTATATGATCCCGCACAACCACATGCTGATTCTTTAGCATGTTTAGCATGAGGTGCTGAATCTGTACCTAAGAAAAACTTAGCATTACCACTTGTTGCAGCTTCGATTAATGCCTGTTGATGAATGTTTCGCTTTAAAACAGGTAAACAATAAAAGTGAGGTTTAATACCACCAACCAACATGTGATTTCTGTTAAATAATAAATGATGTACGGTTATGGTTGCTGCAACATTATCACTTGCGGCATTAACAAAATCGACAGCATTCTTAGTGGTGATATGTTCTAAAACAACTTTTAGGGTTGGGTATTTTTTAACAAGAGGCTTAAGGATACTATCAATAAACACCTGTTCTCTATCAAAAATATCAATATCGTTAGTCGTAACCTCACCGTGAATAAGTAAAGGCATGCCAACAGATTCCATTGCGGCAAAAACATCAGATAGGTTGTCAACATCAGTTACCCCTGATGAAGAGTTAGTTGTTGCACCTGCAGGATAAAGTTTAGCCGCAAACACTAAACCTGAATCTTTTGCTTTAACAATATCTTGCGCTGTCGTATTGTCTGTTAAATAAAGAACCATCAGTGGTTGAAAATGAGCGGCAGGTTTCGCTGCCATAATCCTTTGATGATATTCAGTTGCTTGTTCAGCATTCATTACTGGTGGCACTAGGTTTGGCATTACAATAGCTCGACCAAAATATCGACTTATATCTTCAACAGTATTGGTAAGTACATCACCATCTCTTAAATGTACATGCCAATCATCAGGTCTGGTGATAGTCAGTTCGTTTATTGCATTACTAGACATTATTTATTTCCTGTATATCAAATTTTTTATTAACCTATTGTAATTATAGGGCTTTCAATAGTTACGCGTTACTTGTGGCTGGGCTTTTTCTTACGTGACTTTTTAATTTATTCGCTATTATCTTCAGTTTGATTTGCTAAAAGTGTTAATAATTGTTCTTTTAAATTAGGCGGGACTTTGAAAATGGTAATAGAGTCATTATGCGGATTATAGACCACATCCTCACCCAAATGACTACGTTCGAAACTCAAACTTATACCATTTCCATAACCAGAATATTTAGTGATTTTATTTACCACCGCCTGCTCATGAGGAAATGACTCTTCAATCGGATAAGACTGCTCCTGACAAAACTGATAAAAATCTGACTCTGCACCAGCAGGCTCTATGACCTTCCCTAACTCTTGTATTGAAACATCTTGTGAGCTTGCTTTCTGATCTTTACAGTAATTGAGTAGATCTTTACGAGTCTTTTGCTTTTCAGTAGCATCCAATTGATTGACTGAAACATAATCTTCAACGGCTTGAACTAAAGTTTGCGTTTGCTCTTTAGCATTAAGCCCTTCTTCACACCCAAGAAAATCAAGAAAAAAATCTGATACTTTTCTACCTGCACGACCTTTAATAAAAGATATATAGCGGTTGCCTTGGGCATTTTGCTGATAATCAAATAAATCTATTCTAGCCGCAAGTTGTAGCTTATTAGTATCAAGGTGTTGATCCGCTGAAATATTTAATTCACCATCAACACTATAATGTTCTGTAATGGGAATAATAGCAGCGAGTAAATATCTACCACCCATGTATTCATAGTGACAAATAATTAAATAGCCCGTTTCGGCTAAATCATACTTCTCAATTTCATTTTTAAGAACATTACCCGCCTGACAACTAAACGTATAAAAACTCTGTTGTTCATTTAAGTAGCTTTCCATTAAGTCTACAAATCGTGCAGCATCACCCTCAGCAGGTGATGTTGTAAAACTACCGTAAGCTTTACTACCTTTGGCATTGTAAATACCATGTAAACCATCAACAAAGTTAGTTATTTTCTGACTTTGTTCAATTTCTTCAGGCCCTAATCGTAATTGAACCTCTCCTGTTTCTTCTATTTTAGAAAGAAAATGTAGTGCGATATTTGAAATTATTAAACTCATAGATAAAAGTCAGTCTTTGTCTTATATAGTATATTGTGCAGGCATTTGATAAACTACGAAAATTATAAATTTACGCGTATATCAACTCATGCCAATTGTATCGAAATATTCCAACGAACGTATAGAAAAAATCATCCAAGAATTAATGGATGTACTTGTTACTGAATCCGCAACACCCGATTTAGCATTAATGTGCTTAGGTAATGCGGTAACAAACGTAGTTTCTCAGGTTCCAGAAGAACAACGTTCTGCTATTGTAGACAATTTTACCCGAGCATTGAAACAATCAATCTAAAAATTACGTAATTAATTCCATTTATTCAGAGAAGAAAATATATCAATGGTTTCGTTTGATAATAAAAGTTATAGCAAAAAATTATTACACCTTATTAGTTGGGGCCATTGGTTCACTTTTTTCAATATATTAGCCGCGATAGGTTTTTCATCTTTTTATTTAATAAATGAATCGATACCAGAAACACTTCTTGGCCAAGCTTACTTGTTTACTACATGGGTAAGCCATATTGCATTTTTAACCTTTATTAGCTTTGTACTGTTACTTTTTCCACTGACACTTATTTTTCCACATACCAAGTTTATTAGAACCTCGGGGTCTATAATATTTACGGTTGGATTATTACTGTTAGTGTTAGATGCATTTATATATAACCGCCTCGGTTACCATTTGAATGCCTCTTCAAGTAGTCAAATTATCGATTTAATTACAGAACAAATAAACGATAACACAACAAAATTTTATTTAATTAGCAGTGTTTTAGCGTTAGTTATTTTAGCTTTTCAATTGGTAATAAGTAACTTTGCCTGGAAACACTTACTACAATTACAAAAAACCGTTTTTGCACGATTTGTGGTGCTTTTTCTAGTAATGTCTTTCTTTTTTAGTCATTTAAGTCATATTTGGGCTGATGCAAATTTAGATTATGATATTTTACAGCAAGACACTATGTTGCCGTTATCATACCCTGCTACCGCTAAAACGTTGTTAACTAAATACGGGCTATTTAACTTAAATGACTATTTAGAAAGAAAAACAAGCCCACTAGAATTTACCTCTACGATACCTGATTACCCTGTATTGAACACATCACAATGCAAGCCAATGCTAGGCGCTATTGATAACCAACAAGCATCAACATTTATCGTGTTAATAGACGACGAGTTAAGTGTTGAACAGCTTCAGCAATTACAGCAACGTTCTAGTACGGGTAGTTTATTATTAGAAAATCATATTGATACAGGACTAAATGCGGATTCTTGGTTTAATTTTTTCTACTCATTACCGAACATTTACCAAGATGGTATTTTAAGTCAAGAACAAGCTCCTATGTTGTTTCAAGCACTTAAACATCATAAATTAGATACAACGTTTACAACCATTTCAGCAACAAAAGGTGATTTAAAAGAAGCAAACCAGACTTGGTATAAATCTTTATTTAATCAACATAACTCTTTGGAAGGTATTTCAACGATATTATTCGCAGATAACTTAAATACCATTTCAGCAGGGTTACATGTTTTTTATTTTTCAAGCAGTGATAAAGGTAATAACCAAGACAACTATAACTTTGAATTATTTGTAGATGCCTTGTTACTTGCCCAAAAGCAAAAACAGCTCAAAGATTATATATGGATAAGCTCTATAAATAATAAGCATGAAGATACACGTTTATCGACTAAACCAGCCTTATTAGTATACCCTTCTAGCCAACCAGCACAGTTAAAAGAGTTTACCCATTTAACAAGTCATATGGATTTACAACCAACATTAATGAAAAACTGGCTTAACTGCTTTAATACGCCAAAAAATTATGCCGCTGGCCATGATTTATTAACCTTAAAAAGGGATCGGGTTATAGCAAACACGACTGCCAAAGGAATGATGGTATTTAATAAAGATAAATCTGTGTTTGTTGATCAAAATGGTAATTTTCAGAGTTATTCAAGGCAATTAGAAGCACCGATCACCGTAAATGCTGATTTCCCTTTACTGATTGATGGTGTTCACTATATTAAACAGTTTGGTAACACAGCAAGTAGTAAGCTAAATGATTAATAACTAAGCAAACAAACATTATTTTTGATTCTAATAGTTAAATAGCATTGCATTAGTTATTGTTTCTATTATTATACAATCCTTAGTAAACATTCCCCCTCCTTTATGTTTACTCGTTTATGAAAGTGAAAGTATTTCGGGGTATAGCGCAGCTTGGTAGCGCGTGCGTCTGGGGGACGTGAGGTCGCAAGTTCGAATCTTGCTACTCCGACCATATAAAAAAAATGGAGCCGATTGGCTCCATTTTTGTTTTAGTCAGATTATTTTTTAATGATTTAAAATTAAAGATCTCGCTGATTCTATTTCAACAGCACAGTCAGTATTTAATTCATCGGCTAATACTTTTTCTAACGCATTATTAAATGCATCTTGTGTTTGTATGTCTAATTCTTCAAATGCATACATCATGAGTTTATGTGAATCTAAAGTACATGAAGTACAGGTTGATGCTTTGTTATCTAAGTTCGTATTGCCTTCAAGATAGCTATTAAGGCATTTAATTTGTAGCAATGAAGTTTCACCTTGCTGAACACCATCAATTGAGTATTTGATCATAAAATATCTCTCTTACAAAATTTGTTAATTTATTGTAGAGAAACTGACTGTTATTTTCTTTAGCAACTTGTTCTATTTTGTAATGATTTAATAGTTTATATCAAAAGCATCATGCTACTTAAACCATACTTTCCCGCCGATAAATTTATACGCTGCAGTACCTCTAATGAGCGTTTCACGAGCAAATTGCTTTTCACAGTTAGGGCAGATACAGGGCTTAACGGTATAGTCTTTAGTTATTCTTTCAAGAAAACATTTAACCAAAGCCCCCTTTCCTGCTTTGCGATATTTAAACAATGGTTGATTACAAAGCTTGCAGTAAATATCTACGGTTTTAACAGGGCCTTTTTTATTGGGTTTTGCCATAAATTTAATTTTTACGAAAAAACATTTTAATAAGAAACATTTATGGATATGAAACTACATAGGCTGTTGCACGACATCGAACGTACTTTTTACAGTCAAAATAAAAACTGCTGTTTTTACATTCATCATATACTATCGCGTTTCCGCCTAAATATTGAGCTTCAACCTTTAATGTTTTATGTAGTGACTTTTGTGATGGCATTGGCCCATCAACGAAGAGTTGGCAGTAGTCTGTTTCAACAGGCCCTAATATTTTTGCATTCATCGCAAATATTTCACTATGGCTATATTCTTCTACAACACTAGACCTGATAGCACGATCAACATGGCTATCTACATTTGTATTAAAAGAGCCTGAAGAACAGCCTATCAATAGCGTATAAACAACACCTAGAATTATTATCTTCATATAATTATCCTCATTAAATCATTTATTAATATCACTATTCATTTTTGGGGTTTGCAAGATAAAAGTAGGCTTATTGGGAATGTCATTTATATCGTTTCTATAGGTTTGATCCTTTTGATAGCCTTTAGTCAAATAAACGACCCAATATTCAACATGCGGAGAACTCCATTCTGAAATAAATGCAATACCAAGTTCATCTTGTTCTGCATAAAAAGTATGTTCGCCAAGTAAATGAACTCTGTGCGCATCCGAGTGTTTAAAAGCACTCCAAACTTCTTCTGGTGAAGTATATCCACCTGCTATTGCTTCAACCTGATTGCTATTAAAATTACTACCGTAATAATCGGGTAATTCATAGTTTGAACTGCGCAGTAATGAATTAGGGCTACCGCCTAAATTATGAGTAACTAAACCAAACTCTAGCATTTTCTTTGCTTTAATTAAGGCAATTTCTGAAAGTAACTTATTACAACGTATTACTGGCCTAACTTGTTCATCATCAGTGATAATAAGTTTTGCAAGTTGTTGTGCTTTATCTGAAATACCACAATCTTCATAATTGTTAGCATTTGCTTCTATTGATAATGCTAAGAGAAAAAATAAAAGCAGGTATTTGTACATAGAGACATCCTTTTCTGTGTTAATTGATTTTTATAAATATGTTTTAAGGTTAAGCTGGGTTAGTTACTTGAAAAAACAACTGATATTCCTGTGTGTTTTTATCTTTTAAATTATAAGTTATTTCTTTATGAGCACTTTTCAATGTTTTAAATAAATGAGATTTTAAATGTGGCTTTATTTTTGAAACAGCAATGCCTTTACTCGCGCAAAATAGCGCTAATGCATAAACGGTTTCAACTTCAGGTAAAGCATTTTGTCTGTTTAATGCTTTTATATTACATGAGCCACACCCCCCTTTGAATTGATATGCAGTGTTTGAAAAGATAACACCAAACCCTAAAAAGCATGCGATAAGGTCAATAGCTTGTGGCTGTAAATCATTACCCCCTGGCACAGTTAATTTAAGTTGAGCCAACATTATACTGGCTAAATGTTGAACTAAATACGCAATAAAGTCTTGAGGCTGGCGTATTTGGTCTATTTGGTAAGGTATTTTAATCGTGTTTGAAGGTATTAAGTATTGTATCTTGCTACTCTCTCCTCTTATAGGCTTAGATAATGCTAATTGAGTCATAGATTCATTACGGTAGTTACTTATATCAACAAGCTCAATAGGCCAATTACTCATGCCTGCATAGCTTAAGGTGTTAGTAAATATCGTTTGTGCCATTTCTTGTGGGCTTGAACATTTACCCGGATAAAAATCATTACTGGGTAAAATAATTTGTGATTTCTGTTTAAAGTAATCCACATCAAAGTTTTGCAAACACCACAAGAAGCTATCGTATATCCATGCTTTTGTACCGTCATCAACTATAGGTGTATTTTTAAATAACTGGCTAAACACAATTATTCTCCTGTTTTAAGTTCAGTAGCCCACTGCCATGCTTGTGTATTAAATAAGGGCACGGTTGAAAGCGAGTGGTGATGGCTACCTGATGTTTCTTTTGTCGAATAAGATAAATACATAATTGTTTTTTGCTTAGTATCATAAATTCGTCGAACTTTTAGGCTTTTAAATAAAATACTTAACGACTCTTTAAATACCACTTCACCATTTTTAGATAAGCTGACATCTTTGAGCTGCTCAGCAGTTATTGGCCCAGTTTGACGACATGCAATACTCATATCTGATGGATCTGATAAGTCTAAATTTGCTTCAACATAACTTACATGACAGGTCACCCCTGTTATTTTGGGGTCAAGCATCGCTTTTATAACAACATCTTTGGTGGTAAATAACCCTAAACTTACTTGGCCTGCATTATCTGAACAACCAAATAAAAATAACGACGTACAAATCGCTGTTGAAAGAACTTTCATAACTGACTCTTTTATGTGTGTTTATTGAGCCAGTCAACTATATCAGGAAAATGATCATTAATCGCTTCAGGATGAGTCAAAATATTAATATGATCATAATCAAGCTTGTTACCATTTTCCTTTGATAATAAATTGAATTTAGAGTCTTTGTTATATTCATCAATAAAACCACGCACATCATGTACATTACCTAATAGGCTATCTTTAATGCCTGTGATGTGCCACGTAGCTGGCCAGTTAACCTGACTTACTTGTCCTATATAGTCGTATTTATCTACAGGGTCTTGCCATTCACCTTTATTGATCCACTGTGAAGATTGCTGAAGAAAAGATAATGTTTCGCTATCAGCACCAAATTTAAGTTTCTCAGCGTTCACATAACCTGTTTTTCTTGCGATATGAGGTAATAATTTATTCCATAATAAATCGAGTTTAATAAATTTTTCAAAAGATTTAATTCGAATGCTACGTTTGGTACCAAAACAAAGTTTACTAGAAATCAAATCAGCTAAATGAGGCTTTCTGATCAGTGAACTAGCTAAAATAACGCCCCCCCAAGAATGACATATCAAATGAACTTTCTTACCTGTTTTATCGTGAACATATTGTAATAACTCGGGAACATCCTGGGTAATCATCTCAAATTGGCCATGATTAGTATCTTCATGTATTGGCGGTAAACTTTTACCTTTACCTCTAAAATCTGCGATAAATACATCAAACCCTTGATCAGCAAGATAGCAACCTAGGCCTTTACCTTTTTCCGTATAAAATATTTTGCCATTCTCTATTGAACCATGAAGCATCAGTATAGGGGCTCCCCCTTTAACCTTATAAATATGCCTAAGGTGAAGCTGGTGGTGTCCAGCATGAATAAAAAGAGACTCTTGTTTCATTAGCAGTATTCTGATCAAAAAATAGATTAAAACACCATAACGAATAAGTGGTTAGACCACAAGGAGATGTGCAATGTTAAACAAGAAACGTTAAATATTTTCCTACTACTAAAGCTTTTCCATGGCCACTTTTAATATTTGGCTTCACATACTTTTTACAAAATATCGTTTTTTGCCTAATAACACATGACTATAACCAAACTAATTACAGCGCTGATAACCCCTTAACACGCATTTTTACATAATTTACATCTACCCCCACTATATAGCGCTATTAATTGTAGTGAATACTTGCTTTATGCCACACAGGGTTGCTGGAGTTATGATTGAACCCACTCAAAGAGTTACCAGGGTTGTTCTTGGTTTTTGCTTTAGGGGTTGCCAGGGTTACCCAATACGCGTATTGTAGAGTTATTAGGGTTGTAGCTAGTGAGTGAAAATTAATGAAATATCCTGTATTAATAGAAAAGAATGATCAGAGTGGAACCTACACTGTAACGGTGCCTGATTTACCAGGTTGTAAGGGTAAAGCTGACAGTATTGATCAAGGTTTTAGTGCCAGTATAGAAATGATAAAAGGTCACTTAAGTATTTTAGCGGAGTACGGTGAAAAAGTGCCTAATGCGACCAGTATAGAAAAACGACGTGCTTTATGGTGGGAGCATAATAAGCACCTTGTAAATGCAGAACAAAGGTTAGTTGAGTGTATTTGGGGGTTAATTGATTTTGATATAACACCCTATTTAGGTAAAAGTCATAAAATAAACGTGACACTACCTGAGCTTTTGATTAACCAAATAGATGATCGGGTCAGTAAATGTGAACAACACAAAACACGCTCAGGATTTATTGCAACAGCATGTTTATCAGCATTAGAAAAAGAAGAGTAATAATGCACGCAATAACCTCACAAAGAATGTTACGTGCAATTTAAAACAGGATACTTACAAAAAAGAGGTATTAATAAGCAAGGATGCTTGTTGAATTTTATCTTCTAAAGAAGTTTCGCCATCAAAATAAGGTATTGTAGCTATCTTAGGTAATTGCAATAATTGATCTAAAGCTGCAATGTTATCTTGCAAATTGTCCATGGTATTACTATCAGCGCAATTTGCTATCCAACCAATACAGTTTGTTCCAGAATGCTTTATTGCTTGAAGTGTTAATAATGCATGATTCAAACAGCCTAATTTCATATTTACAATAAGTACTACGGGTAGTCTTTCTGTAGCAACAAAATCAGACAGAAACTTTGCATTACCATTATCGAAACCTATAGGTAACTGCCATCCTCCTGCACCTTCAATTAAAGCATAGTCCGCATCTCTATTTTTAATTTCTTGAAAATAATTAGCGATGATGTCTAAGGTTATTTGTTTTCCAACACTCTTCGCTGCAATATGTGGCGCAATCGGAGGTTCGAATGCGATTGGATTTATTTCTTGAATAGTTTGCTGACAATTTGCATGCTCATGTAATAATTTTGCATCTTCATTGACCAAAACATTATCGACAAGGTCGCATCCCGCTGAAATAGGTTTAAACACCGCAATGTTTTTATCTTGCTTAACTAATGCTTGAATAATGGCGCACGATACAAAAGTTTTACCTGCGTCAGTATCAGTCGCAGTGATAAATAGTTTTTTCATAATAATTAATTATTTAATTTGACTACTAAACCAGAAAATAAACGATACGTCGCTGGGTATATACCGTTGGGCTCTAAGAAATCTTGATAATACTCTGTCATTTTGAACCATTTATCTTTTCCTGAAAGGCCACGGTTCTTTTTGTGTGGTAAATGGTTAGCCCCTAACCCTTTTAATTCCCTAGCTAAATGAATCACATTTTGATATTCCAACACTATATCCTGACACTTTTGTTCAAGTAGTTTTGATTTGTTGGTATTAAATAAAGTGTTTAACTCTTCTTCAGATTTAAAGTCAATAACATGTTGATCGTTATCTACCTGCTTCCATGAAGATTTTAACTCATGTAATGTGCCATCAATTAACGTGGTGAAAATAATCAATCCTCCGGGCTTTAAAATTCTCAGCATTTCGTTAATAGCAACATCAAGAGGATTAAACCATTGAATAACTAAATTTGAATAGATTAAATCAACACTTTCATTAGCTAATGGTATTTTATGCGCATCGCCTTCAATCCATAAAATATCTTCATCGCGCTTTGATTTTGCAAAACGTAACATGTCTTTTGAAATATCTAACCCGATGACTCGCTGATAATTACCAGCTAATAAATCGGTAAAAAATCCTGTACCAGAGCCTAAATCTAACACAGTAAGATCTGTTTTCTTAGGTAGCCAAGGCATTAAATGTTTACCAGAAAAACGTTGTAAACGAGCTGAAACATCATAAGATTGGCTTGCTGAACCAAAGGTTTTAGCAATATTTTCTCTTAATTGCCAGTTTTCTTCTTTTTGCATTGTTAGGTTAACGCCTTATTTAGAATTCTTGCTAAGCTATTGATATTATTAACACTATGGTTTGCACATATTGTAACGCGTAACCTGGAAGAACCTTTCGCAACGGTAGGAGGTCTAATAGCAGTGACCCATAGACCATGTTCTTTCAATATTTTACTAATATTTAAAGCTTTTTGTTCATCACCAATAATAACAGCATGAATTGAAGAGTTGCTTGGCAGTACGTTAATGTTGTCATCTAGTAATGAAAGAAATAATTCACTTAGCTCGACTATTTTATCACGACGCCATTGTTCATCTTGTACAAGCTTAATACTTGTTTGAGTCGCCCAAGCAATTGCTGGTGACATGGCAGTAGAGTAAATATAGTGTCTTGAAAAATTGGTTAAATATTCTTTTAACTGTTCTTCACAAGCTAAAAATGCACCACTACTTGCTAAAGCCTTACCAAATGTTGCCATTGTTATATCGATACGAGCATGAGCATTACTGCCTTGTCCTTGTTCACCTATTACACCAATACTATGCGCGTCATCTAAATATAGCCAAGCTTTATACTTTTCTGTTAATTCTTTTAATTTATTTATTTCTGCAATATCGCCATCCATGCTAAATATGCCTTCAGAGGCAATTAGTTTGTTAGAATCGCTAGGCTCTTGCTGCAAAAACTGTGTTAATTGCTCGGTATTATTATGAGCAAATCGTTTAATGCGGGCTTGACTTTGATAAGCACCATCAATCATTGAGGCATGGCTTAATTTATCAAGAAAGAAAGACACATTATTTGACGATTTTTTTTGAGTAGAACCCAATGCATGAAATAAAGCTAAATTAGCGGAGAAACCACTAGAGAACAGCAGGCAGCTAGGTTTATTTAACCATTGGCAAATTGTTTCTTCTAAGGATTGATGTGCATACTGATGACCCGTGACTAAACTCGATGCGCTCGCACATAGGCCAAATCGTTCAACACCTTCTTGCATCGCAGCATTTATTGACGAATGATTATTTAATCCTAAATAATCATTCGATGAAAAGTTTACATAGGTTTTGTCTTCTATCGTGATCAGGTTTTCATTTTCACTACTACTTGTTGTACAAACTCGTTGGCGATAACGCGCTTGTTGCTGTTGTTGTGATAACTGCTCACGAATAAAAGTAAAAGCCATTGAGAATATTATTGCGCAGCGTTATGAAATAAATCACTGTGCTGATTATCAATCACAGCGGTCTTAATTTTTAACTCAACGTCTTTGTTATCATCATCAATGGTTTCGGTATTGATGCCTAACTTTTCAAATAAAGCAATATCATGGTCAGTTTCAGGGTTTTCTGTTGTAAGTAGTTTACACCCATAAAAAATAGAATTTGCACCTGCTAAGAAACAAAGCGATTGCATTTGTTCATTCATTGATGAACGCCCTGCTGATAATCTGACATGACTCTTAGGCATCATAATTCTAGCAACTGCAATACAGCGAATAAAATCAAAACTTTCTAAATCATCAACATCACTTAATGGCGTACCTTCAACTTTAACGAGCATATTAATAGGAACACTTTCAGGCTGCGGACTTAAGTTAGCAAGTTGCATCAGTAATGATGCTCTATCTACGGCTTCCTCACCTAGGCCAACAATGCCGCCACTACAAACCTTCATGCCAGCAGAGCGCACGTTATCAAGTGTATCTAAGCGATCTTGATAAGTTCTGGTGGTTATAATTTGATTATAATGCTCAGGAGAAGTATCCAAGTTATGGTTATAGTAATCTAAGCCAGCATCTTGTAATTGATCTGCTTGATCTTTTGATAACATCCCTAATGTCATACATGTTTCCATGCCTAATTCTTTCACGCCTTTTACCATATTAACGACATAAGGCATGTCACGCTCTTTTGGGTTACGCCATGCAGCGCCCATACAAAAACGTGTAGAGCCCATTTCTTTTGCCTTTTTTGCGGCTTCTAAGACTTTTTCAGTGGCTAATAATTGTTCTTTTTCAAGATCTGTTTTATTTCGAGCGCTTTGTGAACAATATTTACAATCTTCTGGACAAGCACCTGTTTTAATTGACAATAAAGTACTTACTTGAACTTCATTAGCATTAAAGTTTTGGCGGTGTACGGTTTGGGCTTGAAACATTAGATCATTAAAAGGTAAAGCAAATAAAGCTTCTACTTCTTTTACATTCCAGTTATGACGAATATTGGATTCTTGACTCGTTGAAAAAACAGCTTGTGACATAATTACTCAATTGCATAGTGTTAACTTAACGGGTAGTCTAGCCAGCATGAGAATGTTGTCAACAATAAAAGCTTACATTAGTTAACAAATGAACAATAAACAAACAAACAATTTAAAGGCATTACTTAATTTTGATAAAGAGAGTATCTGGCACCCTTATACATCAATGTCTTCTCCGCTACCCTCATACTTAGTAAAAGATGCAAATGGTGTACATATAAATTTAGCCAGTGGTGAATCCTTAATCGATGGTATGTCATCTTGGTGGTCGGTATTACATGGTTATAATCACCCTACTTTGAATAAAGCACTAACAGAACAGGCCTCAAAAGTATCGCATGTTATGTTTGGTGGGTTAACCCACGAACCCGCTATTACCTTATGTGAAAAGCTAATTGAATTAACACCAAACAATTTAGATAAGGTCTTCTTATCTGACAGTGGCTCTGTCGCTGTTGAAGTTGCTATAAAAATGGCGTTGCAATATCAACACGCGAAATGTCATCAAACCAATGCTGATGTCACTAAAACAAAGCTACTTACGGTGCGAAAGGGTTATCATGGTGATACGTTTGCTGCGATGTCAGTTTGCGACCCTGTTACAGGAATGCATCAAATTTTTGAAAAAGTACTATTTAAAAATATTTTTGCCCCTGCCCCAAATGTAGCATTTGATGAACCATGGGACGAGCAAGAAACTCATGAACTTGAATCACTATTTAAGCAATATCATAACGAGATAGCAGCTTTTATTATAGAACCAATCGTGCAAGGGACTGGGGGTATGCGATTTTATCACCCAAACTATTTAAAGAAATGCCGTGAACTTTGCTCACAATATGATGTTTTATTAATCGCCGATGAAATTGCCACAGGCTTTGGTCGAACCGGTAAATTATTTGCCTGCGAATGGGCAGGTATTTCCCCTGACATTATGTGTTTAGGTAAAACACTTACTGGTGGTTATATTACCCTTGCAGCAACACTTTGTTCTGAACATATTGCCAACACTATCAGTCAAGGTGAAGCTGGATGCTTTATGCATGGGCCAACCTTTATGGCAAACCCACTTGCCTGTAGTGTCGCAGTGGCAAGTATAAAGCTATTATTAGACAATAATTGGCGAGAACAAGTCAGCTTTATCGAACAACAGTTCTCAGAAAAACTAATACCTTTAGCTAAAAATGAGCGAGTAAAGGCCACTCGTGTTTTAGGTTCAATTGGTGCGGTTGAATGCAACCAAAGTGTTAATGTCGCAAACATCCAAAAAAGATTCGTTGAACTTGGGGTATGGATCAGACCTTTTGGTAACTTAATTTACATTATTCCACCACTTATTATAAAAGCAGATGAAATAGACAAGCTCATTAATGCCATCGCGACTGTTTTAAAAGAAGATAATTGTTTTAATGGTGAAAATGATTAAAAACTAAATGGCTAAAGTTAACTAACCTCAGCTCGGGTTAAGAGATAAGTTAATCGTTTGAAATTGTTAGACTTGTGGTTTAAGCAACTCACTAGCTTGATAGTTTTTCTTAATTCAAGGCAAATTCATTAAGAATAGTTATGCTATTGTTTATGAATTTAACACAGAAGTAAGTAAAAATAGCTGCTAGGGAGCTATTTATTATCCCGAGCTGAGGTTAACTAAAGCATTCGTAATCATTATGATTGCTTTACAAGATGTATTTGATACAGCAAATAACTGAGCCAAATTAAATTTATGCTTAATAGAAAGATCAAATTATACTCAGCATGATCAATTTTTCGTCTACTACGGTATTTACCAACTATCATCGATAAATAACTCCCTAATGCACTTAGCCATAACAATATATATAAGTAGCCTGTTAAGGGAGTTAACCAAAATTGTCTAATTTCTAAATCATAATAGCGAACAACACCGTAATTAGTTTCAGGTGCGGCATAATAAGACATAACTAAAGCAAAGAGAAAAACTAGCCAACTTATAACAGCCAATATGCTTTTAATATAATACCAGCCATCCACAGCTTGCCGACGTTCTACCCATACTTTCTTTTGTGTTTTATTCATCAAAATGACCTAGTTTAAATGTCCAAAGTAGAATTTATTTTATTAAGTGACAATATTGTTATATATCAGGTTAATTAGGCATTGCAATTATACTTTGTCAAGGTAACATATCACTCCATTTTCAGTATTAAACCAAATTTTTCAGAATTTGTGCAATTTAAGAGGTCATTAAATGTCAGTTATAGCAATTACTGATGTATTAGCAGGAAAGTACCCTGTTAATGAAACAATTACAGTACATGGTTGGATCAGAACTCGCCGTGATTCAAAAGCCGGAATTTCGTTTTTAGCCATTCACGACGGCTCTTGTTTTGATGCTATCCAAGCGATAGTACCTAATGACCTATCTAATTATCAGTCTGAAGTGTTAAAGCTAACTACAGGTTGTGCAATTAAAGCGACAGGGATTTTGGTTGAATCACCGGGTAAAGGCCAATCATTTGAGATTCAAGCGACAGGTGTTGAAGTGTTAGGGTTTGTTGAAGACCCTGATACTTATCCAATGGCAGCAAAGCGTCATAGTATTGAATTCTTAAGAGAACAAGCACATTTACGCCCCCGTACTAATATCGGTGGTGCAGTTACCCGTGTTAGAAACTGTTTAGCTCAAGCTATTCATCGCTTCTTACATGAAAAAGGCTATTTCTGGATCAGCACACCATTAATTACAGGTAGTGACTGTGAAGGTGCTGGTGAAATGTTTAGAGTTAGCACATTAGATATGGAAAACTTACCTCGTGGTGAAAATGGTCAAGTTGACTATAGCCAAGATTTTTTTGGTAAAGAAACATTCTTAACGGTATCTGGCCAATTAAACGTTGAAACATACTGTAATGCCCTATCTAAGGTATACACTTTTGGCCCTACGTTTAGAGCTGAGAACTCAAATACCAGCAGACACTTGGCTGAATTTTGGATGGTAGAGCCTGAAATTGCTTTTGCTAATTTAGCTGATGCCGCTGATTTAGCTGAAGAAATGCTTAAGTATGTATTAAAAGCGGTATTAGATGAACGCGCTGATGATATGGCATTCTTCCAACAACGTGTTGATAAAACGGTTATTGACCGTTTGAACAGTGTTATTGATTCTGAATTTGTTCGTTTAGATTATACCGATGCTATTACTATTTTAGAGAAGTGTGAGAAGAAATTCGAAAACCCGGTTTCTTGGGGGGTAGACTTAAACTCTGAACATGAACGCTATTTAGCTGAAGAGCACTTCAATGGCCCTGTTGTATTACAGAATTATCCTAAAGATATTAAATCTTTCTATATGCGTTTGAATGATGATGGCAAAACTGTTGCGGCAATGGATATCCTTGCTCCAGGCATTGGTGAAATCATTGGCGGTAGTCAACGTGAAGAACGTTTAGATGTCTTAGATAGTCGCCTTGAAGAAATGAATTTAGATCCTGCAGATTACAGTTGGTATCGTGATTTACGTCGTTATGGTACTGTGCCACATTCTGGTTTCGGTTTAGGTTTTGAACGTCTAGTTGCATACGCAACCGGTATGCAAAATGTACGTGACGTGATTCCATTTCCAAGAACACCAAATAACGCCGCTTTTTAAGCTTTCGTTATATGAAAAATATTACTTTTTAGTGATATCAACAAAAAGCGCCTGTTGGCGCTTTTTTTCTTTACAAAAGTTAGTTCCACCTTTCGCTAAGTCCAGAATGTTACATGTCCATCTAGGGCTTTCGCTGGCTTAATCCCCTGTTTTTTACAGGGAGTACCAACATATAAAAAGCCGATAATGTCATCTTTAAGGTTAATATCTAGACCTTGCTTTACCGTTTCATTATAAGCTAAAGCACCAGTGCGCCACATAGCGCCATAGCCAAGTGAAACAGCTGCCATTTGCATAGCATGTGTGCAACAACCCGCAGCAATTTGTTGCTCTATCATGGGGACTTTATCATGGTCTTTTTTTACTGTACTGACGACAATAATTAACGGCGCTCTAAAAGGCATCTTACTAGTTTTTGTGCGTTTAGCTTCAAACTCTACCGTGCAATCCCCTGTTGAAGAAAGTTCGCCCGTTGATAATGCCTCATTGCTTATTGCTTCAACATAGATGTCACTAAGACGCTGTAAGCCAGTTCCTGTAATAACGGTAAAATGCCATGGCTTTATTCCGCCATGATCAGGAGCTCGCATGCCTGCGGCTAATATTTTGTTTAAGTCATCAACGCTTGGCGCTGGCCCAGTTAACATTGGCGTTGATTGGCGTTGCTGTAAAAATTCAATAACGTTCATATTGATAACTACATAAATTAAGATGTGCTAAGTTTATAAGCAACTTAAAGTATGTGCATTACTTTTATTTCATATTTTAAGTTAAATATCGACAGACTGGCCTTGACTTAGTTAATGGATAAAGCGACTATGATTTCTTAGTTCAATTTTTAACTATTTAATATAACTAACTTCATTAGTATGAAATCAACTACCGCGATTAGCCTACTCTCAACAATGCAGCAATTTGTCAATAATTGTCAGCATATTGTTGTGCGTATTTGGCATTTTAACGCGGTAATTTGAACTTAATACATATATTAGTTTCAACAGCCGCAAGAAGCAGATTTTGCGGCTGTTTTGTTTCTAACACGCTAACAACTCTTCTTCTTCATTGTTATATACGCAACATGCCCAAAAATAAAAGGAGAATAAAGTGCCAGTGATTATTGCCTACTTAGCTGTATTGTTAATATGGTCTACGACACCGCTTGGTATCATATGGAGTAGTGAGTCAATTCCCCCGAGCTTAGCTGTATTGCTAAGAATGATTATCGCCATTATTTTAGGCGGCATAATCATAAAGATTAAACACATCACTATTCCATGGCATGGTATGGCATTTAAGCTTTATAGTTATTCTGCATTGGGTATATTTGGTGGCATGATGTGTTCATATCTAGCGGCTAGTTACTTATCTTCAGGCATCATGTCACTGGTTTTTGGTTTATCTCCTATTTTATCGGCAATATTAGCGCGTAAAATATTAAAAGAAGCTAAAATTTCAGCAATTAAACAAGTCGCTATGATTATAGCTTTACTTGGTTTAGCTATTGTTTGTTCTGAAAATATAACGATTGAAGGCAATAGTTATTTAGGTTACATCTTTATTTTATTGGCTGTATTCTTTTTTAGTTTAAGTGGTGTATTGGTTAAAAGTGTTAGTTTAGCCATTCACCCCTTGGCAACAACGATTGGTTCATTAACCTTTTCATTACCATTATTTTTAATGACTTGGTTAGTTTTAGATGGTTCTTTAAATATAGAGCAGTGGCAAAGTAAGTCGGTATGGGCAACTTTATACTTAGGTGTTTTTGGTTCGTTAATTGGTTTCTATGCGTATTTTTATGTATTACAAAAATTGACAGCTAGTACCGTAACGTTAATTACATTAGTGACACCCGTTATTGCAATTACATTAGGCATTTTTCTCAATAATGAAGTATTAAGTGCTAGTTTGCTTTATGGTGCTTTAATTATATTACTCGGGTTAACATGCTATCACTGGGGAGAAAATGTCATCGCTCATTTAAAAAACAAACACAGTACAAGAAAGAAAATTAATAAACGGTGTTGATCTTTAAGGTGTTATTTCATTAAAAAATATCAATCAAACTGTAAAAGGGCAACAAATAAGTTGCCCTTTATATTAGGGTTATGATTTGGCTTTTATCGCAGCTAAAAGATAATAATCAATGCTAGTATAACGCCCTGCTCCAATGAAAAATAAAGCTAAGAGCAAAATAAAATAAGTGACTGAAAATTCAATGCCATTATTTAATACAACAATAGAACCATTCTCATATAACCAATCTGTATTGCCATTATCTTCAAGCAATGCCTTCATTTTATTTAATCGAACAGCGGTTTCTTCACTATTTACTAAACTTTGCTCGGCTTTCTCACTTCCTAACCATGTGAGAACTTTTGCTGGGCTAATATCAGAATTAGTTGGCGTTATGGCAAACCATCCGTTTTCACTATGCACAGAGGTTGCCGCTACTATCATAGTAAACATTAAAGGAATTGATATTAAGCGAGTAAATAACCCTACAACTAAAAGCCAACCACCAGCAAATTCAACCAGAATCACTAAGTTAGCTAATAAAGCAGGAAATGGTAGACCTAACCCCCACTCACTATTACCAAACCAACTAACAATATTAGGATCAGCCATAAATTTAGCGATACCAGTAATATCATCATTAAACACCGCCATTTTACTGATGCCCGCCATGATAAAAATAGGTGCAATATATAGCCGAATAAATAAAGCAGGTATGCCATCGAAGGATGGTAGTTTATTCAAAAAACATTGATGATATTGGGTAAACTTCTGTAGCACATTATTCATAAAATTCTCGGTTGCTGTCTGTCTTATTCTATCGATACAGATAAGAACATACTTTTAAATAATTTATTTCGCAAAAGATAATATTTTTAACAAAGTTAATATCTACGATGTATTAAAAAGTTACAATGTAAATGATCTGAAATGTTAAGGTTTTCTGCTTATTAAGGTAATATAGCGGTAAATCAGTGTTTAAATATTAAGATGTTTTTATGAGTAGTAAACCGAATATTGTTAAAAGACTTTTTTCTGCTTTATGGCGATTAGTGTCTTTAACGAGACAAGTAATAGTAAATGTCGTGTTTTTTATCGTTTTATTTGCTTTTATCGCCGTTATCACTAGTGATTCTGAACAAATTATTGTCCCTGAACGAACGGCACTCGTGCTTAATCTAGTAGGTGATATCGTTGAGCAAAAGTTTGAAATTGATCCCATGGAAGCATTTCTAACTGAAGCGCTTGATGAGAAAGAAGATCGTCCTGAAATTTTACTATCAGATTTGGTCAATGTTATAGCGAAAGCTAAAGTTGATGATCGAGTAGAAGTAATCGTTCTACAATTACAAGGGATGCATCGTACAGGGTTAAGCAAACTTCAAGATGTAGCATTAGCATTAAATGACTTTAAATCATCAGGCAAAAAAATAATTGCCCTAGGCGATCAATATACTCAAGATCAGTATTATCTTGCTAGTGTTGCTGATGAAGTTTGGTTAAACCCAGAAGGGTTTATGCTTTTAGATGGTTACGGTAGATATAGAATGTACTTTAAATCTGCCTTAGAGAAACTAGCCGTTAATCAACATATATTTCGTGTTGGCACTTTTAAGTCTGCTGTTGAACCCTATATACGAGATAATATGTCTGATGCTGCAAAAGAAGCAAACCAATTATGGTTGGATGATTTATGGTCTCAATATAAAGCAGATGTAGCTCAATATAGAAAGTTAGAGTTAACTCATTTTGATGATTCAATCACTAGCTTGTTAACCAAGTTTTCAGCAGCAGATGCCAGCTTTGCGCATTATGCTTTAAATAATAACTGGGTTGACCAATTAAAAACACGTCAAGAAATGAGATCTGAACTTATCGATCTTGTAGGTAAAAATAAAAAAGGTGATAGTTATAGTCATATTAGCTACAAAGATTATCTTGCAACCACGACTACTCTCCCCACTTTAACCAACCAAGCATCGGATAAAGTTGCGCTAGTTGTTGCTAAAGGAACTATTTTAGATGGTACTCAAAAACCAGGGACTATCGGCGGCGACAGTACAGCAAAACTATTAAGAAAAGCACGTTATAACAATAATGTAAAAGCCGTTGTTTTACGTGTTGATAGCCCCGGAGGTAGTGCTTATGCATCTGAAATTATTCGTCAAGAAGTTGAGTTACTTAAACAAGCAGGTAAACCCGTCGTTGCTTCTATGGGAACTTATGCCGCATCAGGCGGTTATTGGATTTCTGCTCCAGCAGATAAAATTTATGCAGCCCCATCAACCATAACCGGCTCCATTGGCATCTTTGGTATGATGATGACGTTTGAAGATTCGTTAAGCAAACTCGGAATATATACAGATGGCGTTGGTACAACTGATATCGCTGGTTTTGGGCCGACACAACCTTTATCTGACGATATGGCACAATTAATACAGCTAAGCATAAACCGAGGTTATAAAAACTTTATAAACTTGGTTGCGACTAATAGAAATATGACCTTTGAACAAGTAGATGCTATTGCACAAGGTCGTGTATGGTCTGGAAGAAAAGCCAAAGAGTTGGGGCTTGTTGATGAGCTAGGTAATTTAACCGATGCGACGGTTGCAGCAGCGAAATTAGCTAATCTGACAAATTACGATACTTTGCTCATTGAAAAAGAATCGTCTAATAAGAATATATTTATCAAAAAATTATTTAATGGAAATACATTTATTGCTAACCTTTTCGGCACAGCTATAACTTCTGATGTTATTGATGTCTCAGTACCAAGTGTTTCTCATCAACCAATGAGCCAATTAGTTGATACATTAAGCACTGAGTTAACAAAGCTTAATCAATTTAATGATCCTAAAGGGATATACAGCCTATGCGTTAGTTGCGAAGCACTATAAAACTAACCTGTGTTCACCTTTTAATAATGAACGACACGCTAAACTAATATTAGCGTGTCGTTTTATTTTGTTTTTAATAAAGTGAATATACCTTACACTAGGCCATGTTTATCTTTGTTAAATAACAATGTAAACAAAGACAACAACCCTACTATACCGTCTGTAATTTATAAGTCTTAAAGCTATGAAAAAGAAAATTTATGTTGCCTACACGGGTGGCACTATAGGCATGAAAAAAAGTGATCAAGGTTTTGTGCCTGTTATGGGTCACTTAACAAAATCGATAGAGAGCTTACCTGAGTTTCATCGAAGCGAAATGCCCTCATTCACCATTAATGAATATCAACCATTAATCGATTCATCAAACATGACACCCGCTGATTGGCAACGCATAGCAAACGACATCAAAGCACATTACGATGACTACGATGGTTTTGTGGTATTACATGGAACCGATACCATGGCCTATACAAGTTCTGCATTATCTTTTATGTTTGAGAACTTGTCTAAACCCGTTATTGTTACAGGCTCACAAATACCACTTAGTCAATTAAGATCAGATGGTCAGGTTAACGTACTGAATGCTTTATATATCGCAGCTAACTACCCTATTAATGAAGTGAGTTTATTCTTTAACAATAAACTCTTTAGAGGTAATCGTTGCATAAAAGCGTATGCAGACGGTTTTAATGCTTTTGACTCTCCAAATATGCAACCTTTATTAGAGGCTGGTATAAACATCACTTTACTTGCTGGCAGTATTACCAATAACGAATCAAATACAGACACGTTAAAACTATCAAATATTACTCCACAACCAATAGGTGTCGTTCATTTATACCCAGGAATAACGAGTGAAGTTATCGACAATGTCATTAGACAGCCTGTTAAAGCATTAATACTCAGAAGCTACGGTGTTGGCAACGCCCCACAAGACAAAGCAATACTTGCTTGTTTAAAAAAAGCCCAAGAAAACGAAATCATCGTTGTAAATTGCAGTCAATGCATAAAAGGTAAAGTTAATATGTCTGGTTATGCTACAGGCAATGCATTGAGTGAAGTGGGCGTTGTTAGCGGGAATGACATGACATTAGAAGCTACATTAACAAAATTACATTATTTACTCAGTTTAGAGTTAACATTTGATGAAGTTAGAAATCTGATCACACAAGATTTACGTGGCGAATTATCACATTAAATAAAAAGGGAGCATAATAAATGCTCCCTTCTCGCTAATTAAATCGGTTCAAATAACTAACAAAACACTGGCTTTAATCGGTTTAATAAGCTGGTATCATCAACACTTAACTTTCCAAGCTGTAACCATTCTACAAAACTCTTCTCTAAATCTATAACGGCACCTGATTGCATTTGATGTTGCATTAACTGTACTTGTACCGCCATTCGCTCGCTGCTGAACTCGTCAGGTGAATCTACTTGGGCTAACACTTCAATTTCAAGGGTTTTATTTGCACGTTGTTTGTAATCAACTTCATTTGTTTGAGATAAACATTCAGATAAACGCTTTTGCCAAAGAGGCAGTAAATTATCAAAACATGGGTGTTCATTAATTTGCTCTACACTGTAACCAGCACCAATATACTCAGTTAAGAGCACAAAAAGTGATTGCCAATTCTGCTGCTTAGCTTGTGCATTAAGTAAGTTTAACGTTTCGTTCAAACTTTTAATTAAGTCTTCAACTTTCCTTAAAACGATTTTTAAAACGGGTTTAATTGATAACACCTCATCATGTAAGCTTGTTGCTTTTACTTTTAAAGCATTTACATGGCTACTATCTATTTCACTGGGTGATTTACTCTTGAATGCACTTTCTAATTCAGATAACTTTTCAAGTAAATCATTTTCTACAGCCTGCTGAGCTTGCTGCTGCTCAGTTTTGACATCATCACGTTTTGCAAATATGGCGTCATTTATTTTTCTAAAACGTTGCCATAACTTGTTTTCGTTACTAGCTCCCGCAAAACCAATATTTCGCCACTTTTGTTGATATTGCTTAACAAGATCTATAGATTGAAATACATCGTCATTCGTTAATGCTTTTTCGGCCAATTCAATTAAGTTTTCTTTGGCAATTAGATTACGTTGTTGAAAATCTTTAATTATCTTTTTAATAGGCCCAATAATAACTTTGAATTCATCATTTAATGGACGATAAACACTTCTGTCTACTTCACCGGCATCTAACCAACTTTGTTGTAATTTGTTTACTTGGGCATCTAATGCTTTGAAATCGACTTCTTGATCGTTTTCAGGAACAGAACTCGCAAGCTCGCGAGCAAGCGTTAAAATACTCTGGCGTTTTTCTAAATGCGCAGCTCTAAGCTTTTCTTGCTCAGCATAAAACTGCCTACAAGGACTAAACGCTATTTCACATGCGTTGTTAAACTGATCATTTAGTTGATTATCTAACACTTCATCTGCATGGCCAAGCATATTCCATTGTTTTCTAAACGCTTTAACTTTTGCCGCTTGTTCATTTGGATTGTCTAACGGTGTATCTACAAGTAATTGTATTTGATCGAGTAACTCTTGTTTTCTAGGGGTAGCAATATAGTGTTCCCAATCATTCAATTCTGAGATTTTTTCGCTTACTGCATTGTAATCGCGTTGTAGTTGCGTTTGTTGCTTCTCTGATAATAAAACATATTGCTGGTTTACTCCTTTGAATAAACCAAAACAAACCTTATATTTACCTTGTGATAGAAGACGCTTTATATCAGTCAGTTTTTTGCGCACTTGTGACAAAATTTGCTTTTGTTCTTGTTGTAAAGGACGTAATGCTTTATCCCAAGTACTTTTTATTTCTTGATAAGCTTCAACGATTGAATCAGGCAATACACCTGAAGATATAATAACTACTCGCTTCCAGTCAGTTAACCATTGTGAAAACAACGCCTGCTTATCGTTTAATTCATTAAGATGATTAGGAGCTACAACTTGAGACATTTTAGAGATTAACTGCGTTGCTTGACTAACAGACTCGGCAATCTTAGGTAAATCACTTAGTTTTTGCTTGATGTTATTAAGCTCTGATAGTAATACTGACTGTTCTTTACTATTTAAGCTTGATTGAAGTATTTCCTTTTCAGTCTCACTAAGAGAGCTCTTAAACGAATTTTTCTGCTCAGAATCGTCTTCAATCGATTCACTTTCAAATACAGCTTTCGTAATTGCTTTGTTTAAGTGGGTAATACGTTCTTTAATTTGCGTAGTTTGCCGTTGTTTTGTTACTTGAAGTTCTTTTGCAATTTGTTCTTGTAGATAATTCTCTGCTTTTACAGCAAATATTTGCGTTAACTGCCTATCAATATCATTGAATTTATTAATTAGCAACTTTTGGCTTTCATCATCTAAAAAGGCAAGATCTACTTGCGCTTTTTGCCATTGAGCTTCAAGTTCATTTCTTTTTGATAAGTATTCTTCATATAAGACAATATCTTTTAATGCTAAAAACTTTGAAACAAGTAAATTTAAATGCTTATTAATTTTTATTGGTTTTTCTGTAGCAGAATGTAATGCGGTAATTTTTTGTGAAATGACTTCTGAAATTGAAGTGATTGAAGACTTCTTCAACATTTTCTCTAAGGCATTCAAGTCATTACATTCATCAATAAGCTGTTTTTGAAGCTCTTCATCTTGATGTTGAGTAAACACATGTAAAACAAATTGTTGATAACTTTTGCCTTGTTGAGATTTCTTCTCTTTTAAATAGTTAAATAAAGCAAGAACAACTTGAGTATCTTGCTCTACAGTTAACCAACGATCTAATTCAGCAACAGAAAGAATAGGCTTTATTTGTATAAAGTTAATTTTCTCATCGCTACTTAACTTAATATCGTGCTCATTCTGTAAAATAAGTAACAACTGCTTTTTAGCAAACTCATTTATTTTCTTATTTGAATTTTGTTCGTAAGCTGCTAAATATTCGATAAAGGAATTTAATTTTATTAAAGCGGCTTTTCTTACCAGTTCACTTTCATCATTAGTGTACAAGTCACATAACACCTGCCTTTGTATATCATTACAGCAAGAAAGCTCATGTTGAATTGCCTCTATACGTGTTGTACTGTTTTTACTTTGCCAATTATTTTTATTTTTGAATAGTGAAGAAAAAATCATAAGTTGTGGTCACTTTGATAGAGAATGAATGATATAGAGTTAAATGTCGGTGAATCGAGCGATGCTATCTTTAGCTAGATAAACTTCATCTTCAGGTTTACTCGGTTTTTCACACGGCGTTATTTCACCGCTGCTATTATTTTCTGAAAACTCGGCTTTAAGTTGACGCTTATTTTTTTCAACAATTTGACCATTTGAACCAATGGTAAGCATTTGATCATTATCAAAATGTCTTGCTTGATAAGCCATGGTTAATTGCAATGCGGTTTGACGCTGAGCTTCATCAACCGTTGTTCCTTCAGGCCACTTACCCGTTTCAGCAGCAGATTTTAAGCGTAAATACATATCTTCAGACATGTGATCAATTGTTTGTAATAAGTCCATAGTTAACTACTTTTTCGTTTGGTAAGTAACAGCATAATTCTAACAATAATGTACATAATAAAACCGATCGCAACACAACCCATTGCAATATTATGTCGCAGTGAACCTGTTTCAACATTATCGAAGTACATCATAAAAAAGCCACCGCAAAATAAAATCATTGCGATAAATGAATAATTCATTAACTGTTGTACTTTATTAATTTTTTCAACTTTTTTTAATGCGGCCATTTTGTCTGCATCAAGCCCTTGCAAACTGAGATCGCAATGATTGCAAACCTTTGCTTTATCTGAAATTTTCTTTTTACAGCCAGGACAATTAATTACTGCCATATTGCCACCTTTAATTACGCATATATTTTGTCAAGATTATACCTGAGTACTTATCCCATTTCACTAGCGAAAAATAGACGATCGATAAATGCTTATTTAAAGTCAAACTTGTGTAACTCCTTCAGAATTTAAACAAAAAAAAGCTACTTCAAGTGAAGTAGCTTTTGTAGCGATTATTTACATACTCTCGCTAAGATTGACTTTTATCAGCATTAGACTTTTCTAGCCTCTCTTCCCAAAACGTTGCATTGTCGATGCCAAGCGATTTAGGATCAAAGGTAAATTTTTCAACGCCTTCATTTTGCTGGCGTTCGTAATCTTTCAGTGCTTTAAGTGCAGGTTTAGACATAAAGAATATAATGATAATGCCAATAATATTCAGCCAAGCCATTAAACCAACACCAATATCGCCAATACCCCAAGCGATATTTGCTGCTTTAATTGTGCCGTAAAAAGTCGCACTGATAAGTACCGCTTTAAGAATAAAAATACCTGCAGGTAGCTTTAACGTTCGTTTTATATAGTAAACATTATTCTCAGCGATAAAGTAATAAGCTAATAAGGTTGTAAACGCAAAGAAGAATAAAGCGATTGCAACAAAAGGTTTACCAATACCAGTAAATACACTATCAACGGCATATTGAGTGTACGCGGGACCATTCGTTATAACATCAGCTGCCAAGTTTTGAACAATAAAGGTTTCACCTGCGCCATGGACATTATAAGTACCTGTAATTAATATCATAAATGCAGTTGCTGAACAGACGAAAAGTGTATCAATGTAAACGGAAAACGCTTGAACTAATCCTTGTTGTGCAGGATGTTCAACTTCTGCCGCCGCCGCCGCATGAGGCCCAGTACCTTGTCCAGCTTCGTTTGAGTAGACGCCACGTTTCACTCCCCAACCTATTGCAGCACCAATACCAGCCATCGGTGTAAATGCATCACCAATAATTAGCATAACTACACGCGGAAGTTGATCAATATGCAAACCAATAATAACCATAGAAATCAGAATATAGGCTAATGCCATAAACGGTACAACCACTTGTGTGAAGTGTGCAATGCGTTTTATGCCACCAAAAATGATGAAGCCGAGTAATAATACAATACCTGTTGCCGTATAAAGTTTTGCATAACTGATTACGCCAAATGCAGTAGACATAACATCTTCACTACCAAATACTTGTTCAATTGCAGTACCAATAGTGTTTGATTGAACCATAGGTAACATAATACCTGTGGCTAGAATTGTCGCTATAGCAAAAATCCATGCATACCATTTCTGCCCCATGGCTTTTTCAATATAATACGCTGGACCACCATGGTATTTACCGTCATGTTCTTCTTTATAAATTTGAGCGTTAGTTGACTCTATATAAGCTGTTGCTGCACCAAAAAAGGCAACAACCCACATCCAAAATACTGCACCTGGCCCACCAAAGCCAATAGCAGCAGCAACACCAGCAATATTACCAGCACCGACACGACCAGATAAAGAAACGGCTAACGCTTGAAATGATGATATCCCCTGTTCTGAGCTTTTACCTGACATCAATAATCGCCACATTTCAGAAAAATGTCGTATCTGAACAAACCGCGTCACGACGGTAAAAAATAACCCAGCCCCTAAACATAAATATATCAGAGCAGAACTCCATATATACCCATTTAACGTATTTACAATCTCTTGCACAAATAACTCCCACTATCTTATATTTTTATTATTGTTGTTTACTTACAGTATGTTGACCTAAAGCGTAAACAAAAAAGCAACAGGTCTAACAAATTTAAAACCTATTGCTTTTATCTTTTTATATCGCTTATTTAACTAAATAGCAATGTAACGATTAACGGAGTTCATCTACCATGTGATAGATACCTGTCAAAAAGTCTCGGCCAAGTAAACTGCTACGCGTATCAGACCAACCCACACTGTAATCAGGCAATAAGTCATTATCTTTAAATGGCATTTCAACAGTATATGCTAAACATTTAAATTGATTCCCTACCCAGTTAGTACCAACGGTTGGGTTAGCTTTACCCGGCTCATCTTTATCATAGCCACGCTCATCTTGAAATTCTGGAGTTATCGCCACCAAAATTTCTTTAAACTTATCTTCAAGTGCTTTATGACGTTCATCATAAGCGACAACACCTTCACAACCTGCAACAAAGTTAACTGGAAGCGCTTCATCGCCGTGGATATCTAAAAACATATCAACCCCTGTCTCTAGCATTTTTTCACGCACAAGAAAGACTTCAGGGCTTCGCTCCATAGTCGGTGTTAACCATTCACGGTTTAAATTTGCACCCACTGCATTTGTTCTTAAATGGCCACGAACACTGCCATCAGGATTCATATTAGGCACAATATAAAAAACGGCTTTATTTAATAAGGCTCTAGCAACACCATCATCTTCATCAAGTAATCGGTCAATAAAACCTTCAATGAACCATTCAGCCATTGTTTCACCCGGGTGTTGACGAGCTGTTAACCAAATAACGCGTTTTCCTTCACCTTCTTCACCTATTTTCAATAGGCTCATATCTCTACCGTCTAGGGTTTGACCTAAAACCTGTAAACGACAATCTAACTGCAATTGAGCGCTATGTAATAAGTCTTGGTGTCTTTCGTAACTGTATGGAGAGAAGTAAGCAAAATATACAGAATCATATTCTGGTGTTAACGTAATTGTTAATTTTTCGCCGTCATACGAAGTAGGAACTCTGAACCAATGATCACGATCGTATGATGCTACCGCTTGATAATCTTCCCATCCTTCAACATAAGCCGCTTTTCCAGCGTTATTTAAATGGATAACATGTTCTACTGCTTCATTATCGGCGCTTATATCGGCTTGTAATTTAAAATGGAACCATTGAAAGAATTCAGATTGGTTATCGTGTTTGATTTCAAGTTGAATGTTATCTGGTGATGTCGCATCGATGACACGAATATTACCACTATCGAAGTTATCAGAAATTTGCATGTTTTTACGTTCACAATGTTAATAATGAAAGTAATAGTGTACACAAACACTGTATAGATCACTACAGCAACAGCTATTATATGCGCAGTGAAGTAACTTTATGGACAGTAAATATACAACGAAGAGTAAATATATAGTTACAGGGTTAATGTTCGTAAATATAAGCCCAGTTCTGTACTGTACCCCAATGAACGCGCCGTGATTTTATTATTCATATCTAGTACGTAATAACTAGGATACGCAGTAATAGCATATTGTTGTTTTAATTGCTCTGTACCAAACACAACAGGAAAAGTTAATTGATGTTGGCTAATAAAATTATAGACAGCTTTTTCTGAGGAGAAATCTAATGCGATTGCAATAACATCTATATGAGCATTATTTTCAAAAACAGACTGTAAATTACTAATACTTGCATGGCATATTTGGCACCAAGGTGCAAAAAAATAAAGTATTGTTGTTTTACCGCTAGCACTTACGGAGCGAAGCTCACCTGTTGTTGTTTGATATTTTATACCTTCCGCGACACTGTTATTTTCAATAACTGTATCCTTAGAAAGCATACTCATCTCTCTTAATGAAGAAAGTAAAATAAAAGCCGTGATAAAAAATAAGCTTTGTAAAAATAAACTACGTAACAAAATAACCTCCTTTAAAGCATGCAAACACAAAGACCAAGTTATACGCATTTAAATTGCACAACTTTTACAGTAAAAAAAAGCCGGTAACATAGTTACCGGCTTTTGTTGCTTTAATAAAAATCATTAACCTATTTGAGTAGCTCCACCCATATAAGGTTGAAGTGCCGTAGGTATTTTAATACTACCGTCTTCTTGTTGGTAATTTTCTAGAATAGCAACCAACGTACGCCCAACAGCTAAACCTGAGCCATTTAAGGTATGAAGTAATTCAGGTTTATTTGTTTCACTATTTCTAAAACGCGCTTGCATTCGTCTCGCTTGGAAATCACCCATATTAGAACATGACGAAATTTCACGGTATGTGTTTTGTGCTGGTAACCACACTTCTAAATCAAACGTTTTCGTTGCACTAAAACCCACATCGCCACTACAAAGTGCCATGGTTCTGTATGGTAATTCTAACTTTTCTAAAATAGCTTCAGCGTGTCCCGTTAACTCATCTAAAGCAGTAAAAGAATCTTCTGGTTTAACGATCTGAACCATTTCAACTTTATCAAATTGATGCTGACGTATTAAACCACGAATATCACGACCACCAGAGCCTGCTTCAGATCTAAAACACGGGGTATGTGCTGTCATCTTAATAGGTAAATCAGCTTCATCAACGATTTCATCACGTACTAAATTTGTTAAAGGGACTTCAGACGTTGGAATAAGTGAAAATTGCTTATTTGATAACTCAGTATGAAAAAGATCTTCACCAAACTTTGGTAATTGACCTGTACCGAATAAAGAGTCTGCATTAACTAAATAAGGAACATACATTTCTTGATAACCATGCTGCTCTGTATGCATATCTAACATGAACTGTGCTAATGCGCGATGCAATTTAGCAATTTTACCACGCATTACCGTAAAGCGTGTTCCTGCTAGTTTAGCACCACTTTCAAAATCCAAGCCTTTATCAATCGCAAGACCTAAATCGACATGATCTTTTACTTCAAAATCAAACTCCTTGGGTGTTCCCCAACGTTTGACTTCAACATTATCATTTTCATCAGCCCCCACAGGTACTGATTCATGTAATAAATTAGGAATAGCACTGACAATATCATTTATTTTAGCAAGTACTTCGTCTTGCTCGGCTTTTGCTGCATCTAACTCATTACCAAGTTGACTTACTTCAGCAAGAAGCGGCGCAATATCTTCACCACGCGCTTTTGCTTGACCAATAGACTTTGAACGTGTGTTACGTTCATTCTGTAATTCCTGAGTTTTTACCTGAATCGCTTTACGTTGCTCTTCTAATAAGGTTAACGATTGTGTATCAAGCTGGTAATCACGTTTGGCTAGTTCAGTAGCCACATTTTCTAGATCTGTTCTAAGAAGTTTTGCATCAAGCATAATTGTTCACGTAAATTATTTATTAATTTTAAAAGTTATTTAGCTAAGGTGGTGACAAGATATAAACCAAATCCTGCGGCAGCAATACACAAACTTACATTAAGCAGTATATTTAATGCAGCCTTAACTGCTTCACCTTGTTGTAAAAGAAGCAAGGTATCTAAAGAGAAGGTTGAAAAAGTGGTAAACGCACCTAAAAAACCTATCCCTATTAATGTTCTGTGCACACTAATATCAAGTATTTCATGTTCGATTAACTGATAAAGCACACCCATTATAAACGAGCCCGTGATATTAACCAGCAATGTAGCAAAAGGGAACCCCTTTCCTAGCCAATTTAACACTAATTGTGAAATATAAAACCTTAAGCTTGCTCCACATGCACCACCAAGTGCAACAAAGGCATATAAAGTGAAGTTACTTATAGCGTTGCTCATTACTGCCCTCATCTAGCTGCTTCAAATAGTTTATTTTTTCTTTAAGTTGTTTTTCTAAGCCCCTATCTGTGGGTTGGTAAAACTGAGTGTATTCAGGATTACTTTGCGCTAGAGCTTCAGGAAAGTATTCTTCACCAGCGGCGTAAGCATTGGGTTCATCATGAGCATAACGATACTCTTGACCATGACCTAAAGACTTGGTGATTTCACTGGTGGCATTTTTTAGGTGAGCAGGCACATCTAATTCACTGGTTTGTTTTGCTATAACCAGTGCTTGTTTAAACGCGGTATAAACGGCATTACTTTTAGGAGCCAAAGCAAGATAAATTGCAGCTTGAGCAATCGCCCTTTCCCCTTCACTTGGACCGACACGTTGAAAGGTATCCCATGCATTAATCGCTAGTTGCATTGCTCTTGGATCGGCATTACCAATATCTTCACTCGCGATAGCGAGTAAACGACGCGCAACATAAAGCGGATCGCCACCCGCATTTAATATTCGTGCATACCAATAAAGGGCAGCATCTGGGCTTGAGCCCCTTACAGATTTATGAAAAGCACTGATTAAATCGTAAAATGCATCGCCACCTTTATCATAAATAGCAATTTTACTGCCAGAAACTTGGCTTATTAACTCACTTGATAACGATATTTGCTTTTCAGCTTCACTATCTTGTGTTTGACAAGTAATACTTGAAAGTAAACTGTCTAAACAGTTTTCTACCAAATTCAGTAATCGTCTTGCATCACCATCAGCTCTTTTAATAAGACTTTGTTTAGCGTCTTCTGATACGTTCAAGCAAACGTTTTGTTCATTTTGATAATAGTTTATGGCATTTAATAACACCGCTAACAATTCATCATGTGTTAACTTTTTTAATGTATAAACTCGTGCCCGAGATAAAATAGCGCGATTTAACTCAAACGCTGGGTTTTCAGTGGTTGCACCAATAAATATAATCGTTCCATCTTCAATATGAGGAAGAAAGGCATCTTGTTGAGCTTTGTTAAAACGATGAACTTCATCAACAAATAGCACTGTTTTACGTTGTTTATTTGAGCTGCCTTCAGTAATGCGCTGTTTGGCATTATCTATAGCTAATCGAATATCCTTAATGCCCGAGGTAACCGCAGATATTCTTTCTATTGCTGCATTAGAATGTTGAGCAATAATTTCGGCTAACGTGGTTTTGCCAGTACCCGGTGGCCCCCAAAATATAAGAGAATGACAATGCCCTTGTTCTATACTTTGGCGTAACGGTGTTCCTTCTCCCAGAATATGCTGTTGGCCAATGTATTGTGATAGATTGATTGGCCGTAATTTCGCAGCAAGAGGTTGATAAATACTATTTGGAATAACCTGCTTCACAGTAGAGCCTGTTGATGAAGAAAACTCTTCACCAAAATCTAAAGACTCTGTTATTTGTTGTTGATTGTCCGATTGACCGTTATCGCTTGTCTTCAAGTCTCACACCTTCTGGCAATGTAAACGTGAACAAGTTGGCTTTAGGTTTAGTAGACATATCATAATCAGATAAAATTATTTCACTGATTTGTCCCGTTGCATCTTCAAAAGAAAACCTAGAAAGCGCTTTACCGTTAAATGTTAACGTTAACGTTTTAACCTGACTATTTTCTTGTCGAGACTTAACTAAATAACTCTCTTTAATGATGTCACCTTTAGCATCTTTTAATTCTGATACATCATATTGCTGCCATAATGCTTCATCATTATTCGTTAACAATAAGATTGGCGTATTTTTGATTGCAGCATCTAAACTGTATGCAGTGGCTTGTTCAATAAACGGGTCGTAAAACCATAACGTTAAGCCATCACTTACAATGAGAGTTTCATCAGGCTCTGTCGTTTCCCAGTACACGAGGCTCGGTTTACTAATGGATATTTTACCAACACCCGTTTGTAATAGCTCGCCGTCTACACTGTTAATATTTTGCTTAAATGAAGCAGAAAAATAATCAACACTAGCTAATTTAGTCATTAATGCTTGCTTAGTTGAATTATTGGTTACCGTAGTCGATGCAACGTGCTGTTCTGCTATTACAGGAAAGTTCAGGGTTAATGGTAAGGTTACTGATAAAAGACTTGCGCTAAAATATTGGGAAATTTTCATAGGCGTACTTGATAAACTCGTAAATTATAATACTAAGGTAAATAAATAACACTGAACAGCAGCTGAATAAAACGATCTGTTAAACATCACTGCTCAGTCTTTACTATCTGTTAAAAATCTTTAATAGGAGGTGGCGCTAAAACTTCACGAGCACCATTATGACCAGGTTGAGAAACAACACCTTGCATTTCCATTTGTTCTACAATTCGTGCTGCACGGTTGTATCCTATTCTAAATTTGCGTTGCACACTTGAAATTGACACACGACGTGTTTCAGTAACAAACGATATTGCTTCATCATAAAGCGTATCTAACTCCTCTTCTTCTGCTCCCTCTGCTTGTTCTCCGGGTAGTAAAATATCTTGCTCATTCTCACCAGAAAGTATTTCTTCAACATAGTTAGGTTCACCGCGGTTCTTCCAGTCTTTTACCACAGCATGAACTTCATGATCGTCAATAAAAGCACCATGAACACGGGTAGGAACACCAGTACCTGGTGGTAGGTATAACATATCACCCATACCTAATAATTGCTCAGCGCCTTGTTGATCAAGTATTGTTCTCGAGTTTAATCCAGATGAAACCTGAAATGCCATTCTGGTAGGAATGTTTGCTTTAATTAAACCCGTGATAACATCTACAGAAGGTCGTTGTGTTGCGAGTACTAAATGAATACCAGCAGCACGGGCTTTTTGGGCAATTCGAGCAATCAGCTCTTCGACTTTTTTGCCCACTATCATCATCATATCAGCAAATTCATCAACAATAACAACAATACTTGGCAGTTTCTCTAGTACTGGGGCTGTTTGATCTAACCCATCACTTGGTTGCCATAGCGGGTCGATAATCGGCTCGCCCTTAGCGTTCGCTTCGAATATTTTCTTGTTGTAGCCTTTTAAGTTTCTAACACCTACAGCAGACATGACTTTATAACGACGTTCCATCTCACCAACACACCAGCGTAAAGCGTTAGCTGCATCTTTCATATCGGTAACCACTTCAGCTAATAGATGCGGAATGCCCTCATAAACACTTAGCTCAAGCATTTTCGGGTCAATCATTATCATGCGTACATCTTCAGGCGTAGACTTATACAGCAAACTAACAATCATGGTATTTACACCAACAGATTTACCAGAGCCTGTAGTACCAGCGACTAATAAATGAGGCATTTTACCTAAATCAACCACAACGGGTTCGCCAGCAATATCTTTACCTAATACCATGGTTAAAGCTGAATTTGATTCTTCAAAGGCAGGACACGCAATAACTTCGCTTAGGCGGACTATTTCACGATGTTTATTGGGTAATTCTAACCCAATAACAGATTTACCAGGAATGACTTCAACAACACGGACACTAATTGCTGACAGTGCTCTTGCTAAATCTTTTGATAAACTAGTAATTTTGCTAACTTTAACACCGGGTGCTAAGTCTAGTTCAAATCGGGTAATAACAGGCCCAGGATACACAGACACAACTTGCGCTTTAACACCAAAATCTAATAGCTTAGCTTCTACCAGTCGGCTAACTTGGTCTAACTCTTCTTGGTTTACTGGATTCTGTGCTTTATCTGGTCTATCGAGTAAGTCAATCGATGGCATACCTTTGAAAATTTCTTCATCGGCAACGAGATTTACTTGACCATTGTCAGCCACAAGATTGGCATTGACTTGTGATACTGGAGCCTCTGGTTTGTATGGCTGTGCATCATCAGCAATATCGGGTTTATCAATATTTGCAAAAGCGGCGGTTATTTCACCTTCACTGACATGCTCTTGAACATTAATAGTTAATGGTTCAGATAATAACTCATCGATATCAACAAACGGCTCATGTTCAGCATCGTTAGCCAAATGTTTTTGAATACTTGGTTTTTCAACTAACTCATCAGTCGTAAGGCTTTCTTTATTTGATTCAGTCTCTTTATGTATTAACGCCTTATCGATATCTTCATCTGTCTCAACTTGAGAGCTTATTGAACTATTATCTTTGTCTTCTGCTGCTGTGCCAAAATGTGTTTGTAACCATTTTGGAAAGTGAAATAAAGCAATACAACCTGCAATAGTATATTGACCTACTGCATCAATAAACTTGATCCAAGAAAATCCAGTTAATAATACAAAGCCTGCGCAAGTAAACAGTAAAAATATTAATGTGCTACCAACAAATGAAAAGTAAGGTAATAATGTATTACTCAGTACATCCCCAAAAATTCCGCCCGCCGAAAAATAAAAAATGTCATCAAAGTTCATACTCGCAATCGACGTGATGCCAAGATAAAACATAAAAAAACCAATCAGCTTTAAACCCAATGTTAAATAGTCTAATTCCATGAGTTGATGGAACTTTTGAAATAATAACCAACCAACAATGGCAACAACAAATGGTAAGGTATAGGCAATGAAGCCGAAAAGATTCAGTAATAAATCCGAAAAATAAGCACCAACAGCACCACCTAAATTTCTTACTGGTGTTTGATAGCCTGTTTGAGCCCAGCCGGGATCCGCTGGATCAAAACTAAACAGTGCTAACATTAAAAACATCGCAAAAACGCTAAAAAATAACAAGCCCGCTTCTAAAAGTCGTTGCACACCTGTTAATTGTTTATTGCTTTCTTCGTTTGAAGATTCATCCATATTATTTATAAATTCTGACGACAATTAAACGTACCGTGGGAAATAGTCATTATGATATGAGCTAAAATAGCAAATTATCGACTAAGTTAAAAATACTTTCCTATGTAAACTTATCAAAACTATTTTTAATAAAGAAAGTAAAAGAAACAATTACTAAGTTAAAGAAGATACTGGCTTTGTCATGATTATCTGGTAGATTTATTTATGTACATCATATTTATGTCAATACAGGAGTGGATAATGGCATTTGAAGTTACCTTTGAATTAAAAGAAACAGATCTAGAACATTTTAGAGATGTAATGAGAAAAGCTCAGTCAGAAGCATCGAAATTGTCTGAGAAAGACATCTTAGCGCATGCTAAAAGCCTAAGCTTAGATGTAAAAGATAATGTACCTGAATTTGTAAGGCTTCGTTTAGCCAAGTTAGAGATTCTTGTCGCAATGATTGAAGACAGTGAATGGCAGATTCCAGAACCAGAAAGATCAGATGTTATCAGTGCCCTAGCCTACTTTAGTGATCCTGAAGATTTAGTTGCTGATCATATTCCTGTGTTAGGCTTTTTAGATGACGCCATTATGATTGAACTTGTTGCTGAAGAATTACAACCTGATATCGAAGCTTATGAAGAGTTTTGTCAATACAGAGAGAGAGAAAAAGACAGAGCGGGTGACACCACAATAACTCGTGAAGATTGGTTAGACTCAAAACGTCGTGAATTACATAGCCGTATTCGACATAGAAGAAGTAGTCGCCGAAGTGGTGGTTCTTTTAGATCTATTTTCTAAATAAAATATAAAAAAGAGCTTTAGTAGCTCTTTTTATATCTCTTAATGCCTATCGTTTAATTGGTAACAAATTTGTTGATTTTATTTCATCCATGACTACATAGGTTCTACTTTCACTCACTGCTGGTAATCGTAATAACGTATCTCCAAGCAATTCTCGGTAGGCCAACATATCTTTTACCCGTGTTTTTAACAGAAAATCAAAATCTCCCGATACCAAGTGACATTCTTGGATAACATCAAGTTCATGCACCGCTTTCGCAAAGTCATCAAACACATCAGGGCTTGTTTTAGTTAAAGTAATTTCAACAAGTACTAATAAGGCAGCATCAAGTTTCATTGGGTTTAACATTGCTTTATAACCTAAAATATACTGTTCTTTTTCTAACCTTTTCACTCTTTCTAAACACGGCGTTGGACTGAGCCCTACCCGTTTAGATAACTCAACATTAGATAACCGACCATTTCTTTGAAGTTCGTCTAAGATATTTTTATCTATCCTATCTAGACTTTTATTAGAGTAATTACTCATTTATATAAAACCATTTAAATCATTTTTAATAGCATTATATATCGAGTTATCCAGAATAACGACAGGTTATTCTATAAAAATGTCATTATACTAGTCGCAAATATTACAACACGCGTTGCATAAAAATAACGCAATAATAAGTAGAGTGAGAAAAATATGATTATTGGTGTACCAAAAGAAATCAAAAACCACGAATACCGTATTGGCTTGACACCTGCAGGTGTTAAAGAGTTAATTGTAAATGGTCATGAAGTCATTGTTGAAAATAACGGTGGTGCTTCAATTGGTTTTGACAACGAACAGTATATTACAGCAGGTGCAAAAATAATCGATAGTGCTGCTGAGATTTTTGCTACTGCTGATATGATCATTAAAGTAAAAGAACCTCAACCTGTTGAATGTAAAATGTTACGTCCAGGTCAAATCTTATTTACTTACTTACATTTAGCACCAGATCCACAACAAACAGAATTACTTGTCGCATCAGGCGCCACTTGTATTGCTTATGAAACAGTGACATCTGCTGCGGGTGGCCTACCTTTATTAGCTCCAATGTCTGAAGTTGCTGGCCGTATGTCAATTCAAGCGGGCGCACATGCTTTAGAAAAAGCACAAGGTGGTTTAGGCGCTTTACTCGGTGGTGTTCCAGGTGTAGCTCCAGCTAAAGTATTAATCGTAGGTGGTGGTGTTGTTGGTACTCAAGCAGCACGTATGGCAGTAGGTATGGGTGCTGATGTAACCATTTTAGATCGTTCATTACCCCGCTTACGTCAATTAGACACAGAATTTGACGGCCGATTAAAAACAGTTTACTCAACCGCAGATGCCATGGACACATTAATTGGTGAAGCTGATCTAGTGATTGGTGCTGTACTTATTCCTGGCGCAGCGGCACCTAAACTTGTTACTAAAGAACACATTAAAATGATGAAACAAGGTGCTGTTATTGTTGATGTTGCCATTGATCAAGGCGGTTGTTTTGAAACCTCAAAAGCAACAACTCATCAAGAACCAACGTATGTTGTAGACGGAGTTGTACACTACTGTGTTGCTAATATGCCAGGTGGTGTAGCAAGAACATCAACAATGGCATTAACCAATGCGACAATGCCGTTCGCAGTTACCATTGCTAATAAGGGTGCTAAACAAGCTTTATTAGATGATGAGCATTTATTGGCTGGTTTAAACGTAGCTGGCGGTAAGATTACTTACAAACCGGTTGCTGATGTTTTAGGTTATGAATATGTTGATGCAAAAGTTGCATTAAACGCATAATCAACTAGGTCATAATCGACTAAATATTAAAATTAATATCAAAGTGCAAGTATTATACTTGCACTTTTTTTTTATCTTTAACCGTATATTCGTTTTAAATTTCTTATAACTTATAAGATATCTTTACACTTATTCAGTGATGTTTTTAACTAAACACCTATACAGACTTGATATAACGACATATCATCCCAAACTTATAAATAAATACATATCTTACCTAATTGGAGTAATCATGAGTGAAGCTAGACATTGCCCACTGTTAATTTTGGGTTCTGGCCCTGCTGGTTATACTGCGGCTGTTTATGCAGCTAGAGCAAATTTAAAACCAGTAATGATCACAGGCATGCAACAAGGTGGTCAATTAACAACGACAACTGACGTTGAGAACTGGCCTGGTGATGCTGATGACTTAACAGGTCCTGCATTAATGGAACGCATGCAGAAACACGCCGAAAAGTTTGATACTGAAATAGTGTTTGATCATATCGAATCAGTAGACTTTTCTTCAAAACCCTACAAATTAACTGGCAGTAACGAATATACTTGTGATGCGCTTATTATTTGTACTGGTGCATCAGCACAATACCTTGGGTTACCGTCTGAAGAAGCCTTTATGGGTCGTGGTGTTTCTGCTTGTGCTACATGTGATGGATTCTTTTACAAGAACCAAAAAGTTGCCGTTGTTGGCGGTGGAAATACTGCGGTTGAAGAAGCACTTTATTTATCAAATATCGCCAGTGAAGTACACCTAGTACACCGTCGTGATAGCTTTCGAAGTGAAAAAATATTAACAGATCGTTTATATGAGAAAGTTAAAAATGGCAATATCACCCTTCATACTGACCGTACTCTCGATGAAGTATTAGGTGATAATATGGGTGTAACTGGTGTACGTTTAAAAGATACTAAATCAGATGAGACGCAAGAGTTATCTGTAGCAGGTGTATTTATTGCTATTGGCCATAAGCCAAATACCGATATTTTTAAAGACCAACTGGATATGAAAGATGGTTACCTCACTATTCAAAGTGGTACTCAGGGTAATGCAACCCAAACCAGTGTAGAAGGAATTTTTGCTGCGGGTGACGTTGCTGATCATATTTATCGTCAAGCAATTACTTCAGCGGGTGCTGGCTGTATGGCAGCTCTAGATGCAGAAAGATATTTAGACGCATTATAAGCTATTATTTCAGAGGGAAAAATGGAGCAAATTTTATATCAACTTGAAAATGATAATTTGACCTTTCCCTCTGATAATTTTGCCCTTAACAACCCTAACGGACTATTGGCCGTTGGTGGGGACTTAACCCCTCAAAGACTTATCAATGCCTATTCTCGTGGCATATTTCCATGGTTTAATGAAGACGACCCAATCATGTGGTGGTCACCAAGCCCTCGTGCGATAATTAAAACAGCTGATATAAGAATTAATAAAACACTTAAAAAAGCGATTAAACGCAGCCCTTTTGCTATCACGGTCAACAAAAGCTTTGAACAAGTGAGTCAACTATGTGCAGAAGCACCTTTTAGGAATGAAGAGACTTGGATAGTCCCTGACATGCAGCAAGCATATTTAGCACTTCATCAACTTGGCTATGCGCATTCAATTGAAGTGTGGCATGAAAATGAACTTGTCGGTGGTCTTTATGGTGTTGCTATTAATGGTTTTTTTTCAGGGGAATCCATGTTCTATTGTAAAGCCAATGCCTCTAAGTTTGCTTTACTTGCACTTATTCAGTTAATAGAAAGTAGTGGTATAACGTTTATAGACTGCCAAATCATTAACCCTTTTTTAGCTGATATGGGTGCAATAGAAATAAATCGCCCAATATTTAATGGCTTACTGAAAGAAGCGCTACAATTAGAGCTAGATAAAGATATTTGGCTACCAAGGGAATTAACACTAAAATACTAATGACAAGTTCCGATTTTAAATTAGGTATTACCAAAACCTTTCCTTGTAATTACCTCCCCCAAAAAGAAGAACGGTTATTAATTGCTGTTGATGAACGACTTCATAATAGTAAAAGTTATGCTTGGTTAATGACACAAGGGTTTAGACGCAGTGGTGACCAAGCATACAGACCCCATTGCGAACACTGTAATGCATGCCAATCATTAAGAGTTATTGCAAGTGAGTTTTCACCATCAAAGAGTCAGCGGCGTAACCTAAAACGTAATCAACAATTAACGTTAAAAACTTCAAATACGTTAAAAAGTGAGTACTATCCTCTGTTTGAAGAATACATTAATACTTGTCATCAAGACGGTACCATGTACCCCGCTACCTATTCACAATTTGAAAGTTTTTTATCAAGTTCATTAACTCAACAGCTATTTATTGAAATATGGCAACAAACAGAAGATGGTAATTCTCTTTTAGTTAGTGTTGCTGTAACTGATGTTCTATCAAATGCACTTTCTGCAGTGTATACGTTTTATTCTCCAAGTCTGAGAAACAAAGGCATAGGTGTTTATTCTATTTTAATGCAAATTAAAGAGTGTCAAAAGCTTCACAAAGAATACTTATATCTTGGCTATCAAATAGATGATTGTAAGAAAATGAATTATAAAAATAGATATTTCCCCTTTGAAAAATTTATTAATGGCCACTGGTATCGAACTGACAACGTAAAGAATAAAAATGAGTAAAATTTACAAATAAATAGGCACAAAGCTTTACATTAGCGTAGCAATTAGGCATCATTCGCGCAGCTTTTTTTATCGGCCATAAACACTACACATTATTTTATGGTTTACTTGCAAAAAATTAGAGGTTTAGCGCCCCATGGCGAAAGAAGAAAATATTGAAATGCAAGGTACGGTATTAGATACCTTACCTAACACTATGTTCAGAGTTGAACTAGAAAACGGCCATGTGGTCACCGCTCACATCTCAGGTAAAATGCGTAAAAATTACATTCGTATTTTAACTGGTGATAAGGTAACGGTTGAATTAACACCATATGATTTATCAAAAGGCCGCATTATTTTCCGCGCTAGATAATCACTACCTTATTAAAGAAAAAACCAGCTTTTAGCTGGTTTTTTTATATCTAAATGTTTTTATCTCTTAATATAAGAGTTCATCTACTTATACTGATTGGTATAACTAAGTGGCCTTGACTATCCTGAATTGAGATTAAATAGGCATACTCATATGAAAGGCATTTAATTTATTACCATCTAAATCTCTAAAGTAACCTGCATAAAAACCTGACATCTCACCTCTGGGGCCGGGTTTTCCTTCACAACGAGCTCCTAAGCTAATTGCTTTATTGTAAAAAGCATCAACTTCTTCATTAGTCTTCAACATAATAGCCACCATAGTGCCATTACCTACCGTTGCTTTTTCACCATCAAAAGGTTTAGTAATTGAAATACCTGCTTCATCAGGACCCGTGGTCCAAGCAACAAACTGTTCTGTTTCAATAAAGCGCTTAGCACCAATACTCTGAAAGAGTTCATCATAGAATTTCACTGCACGAGTTAAGTCATTCGTACCTAAAGTAACGTATCCGATCATTTCATAATCCTTATGTTTGTGTTTAAACAGTTTATTTATTATTAAAAGTTAGCTAATAATGCTTTATCAAACGATGACAGTTCAATCGTCACGTTTTGATCTTCAGCAAGTGTTTCTATTCTTTGAATGTCCTTTTCAACTTTACTCAGCGTAATCGTATTATCATCTAAAGTATAAACTTGTTTTAAACCCTGATAGTAATAACTTAATGTAATAAGTGCGTTTACATCCCCTTGTGTGGCTTTAGTTTCTATTCTCTTTAATTTTCGATAAATAAGATTTTGAAGCTGTTTTAATTGCCATACATAATAAATTTCATTAAAAAATGCTTTGTTTTTTAAGCTGTGTAATATGCTAGCACAGGCAAGTAACGCCAGAATAACGCCTAATAAGTTGTATTTAAAATTGCTTGGTGCTTGATTAACCTCATCGCTAGGAGCTTGTTGTTGAGCTTGCGAAACCGACACATCAAACGTTGATGAACTATAAGAGACATTAGAAAAAGCACTTATAAGCAACTGCCCAAAAGCAAGTGATAAAATTAACAATGTTACGATAAAGCCAACAATAACAATGTTTAAATGCTTTCTATATTGTTGTTTATCTATATTCTGTAGTTGCATTAAACAACCCTTAAATTTGCATTAGCTTAATTAGATTATATCAAGACAGGTTACATGGATGAAAGCTTAGATAACAATTTGAATAACTTTAATTTCTTCTTTTTTTTATATCTGGGTGTGTATCGATAAGCCCATCTTGGTTGATAGTAACGGTGGTATTATCTAAAGTCATCACTACAATAGTAGTGTCATCTTCCTTTCTAATAAACTCGATGTTATAGCCATAGTTAAATAGTGAAGTTGCAGATAATTTTTGAGCATAGTTTAAGTCATTCCACCAAGCATAACTTTCTAGTGCTTTGCGGCGGCGAGTTATATTAAATACTGAATTTTTAAAGGCCTTTAAACTCATTATGCATCCTAAAATATTTATGAAGAACCAAAAAACTGCTCATTAAATATTCAATCCAGTAACCACAAACTACATTAGAAAATCTACTGTTCTGAAAGTGTTATAGTCATTAGTTTATTGATGCATTTACTATACCTATAATATATTCATTTTATAAAACAGCCTATTATCATTTTACTATGGATAGTAAATGTACTAAAAAACAACATTTGTAAAAATTTTAGACAATATTACTCTGTTAATCATTAAGATTTATTAAGAATAAATCTTATACATTAGTAAATTATTATTCATATACTACTAGCGATTAACTCCCCTTTATTGTTATATTATATTTAATGTCAATACAAAGGAGTTGTTAACCTCATTTCCATAAAGAAATAATACATGAAATCTTTACCCATTTATTTTATATCTTTAATACTTTCCCTTATTCCATTTTCCGTGTTGGCTTCAAATATTATCAATGTAGCAACTTATATAGAACCCCCCTTCGCAGACAATGTTGGAGGTAAATATGTTGGTAGAAATATCAGATTAAGTAAACAAATAGCCCGCCATTTAAATAAACAAATTAACTTTATCCGTTGTCCCATGGCTAGATGTATTATGATGATGGAGTCTGGTCAAACAGATATGATACTCTCGGTATTGAAAACACCACAGCGTGAAAAGTTTATGTCATATATTGAACCCGCAATTGGAATTCAACAAATGCCTGTAGTTTTTTACACACTCAAGTCAAAAAAGTTTAAAGTGACCTCTTTTAAAGATTTACATTCGTTGCTTATTGGGAAAATACGTGGCGCTCGCTACTTTGAAGAGTTCGATAATAATACTTCATTGTCAACGATAGAAGTGACTTCTCGTGGTCAGTTAGTTCAAATGTTACTAAAGGGTCGTATTGATACCTTTATCGCTCGCGAAGAATCAATAAAACCGCTCATCAGCAACAACAATTATCAAAAACTAGCAATTTCACAGTATCAATATGAAGTACCGGTAAATGGCTATATCGCGGTTTCTAAAAAATCTTATTTGTATGAACAGCGAGACGAAATATCAACTTTTATAAAACAGATACAGGCAACAGGTAAACTTGATAAAGTGTATTACACTGACCCATAAAACTAATTCTTAAAATCAATCCTTAAAACCCATCCATAACTTCATTTTAAAACTAAACGTTGAATGCTCCAGACTTCGAATTATTAAGGTAATTGTTACGCACCTTATACGGGTTGCTATTACTTTAATGTAAGGCCTGAATAACGTTTTACTTTTCTACTCACACCTTCTTGCCATGTACAATAATCACTTGAAATAGTTAACCGCTGTTTAGCACGTGTAATCGCGGTATAGAGTAATTCTCTTGATAAAAGCTTATTTGTTTCGCCTAAAGCGCCTTGCTTAGGTAAAACCATTGCAACATGTTCAAACTCACTGCCTTGCGTTTTATGTATTGTCATTGCATAGACACTTTCGTATTTAGGTAACCTTGATGGAATATATTTTCTAAATTTCGGTTTATCATTATCTATGGCCACAGTATCTTCAAAATATACCGCTAAACTACCTTCATCAGTTTTCCAGACTAAACCAATGTCGCCATTAAACAAACCAGATTGATAATTATTTTCTGTGATCATAATAGGTTGACCATGAAACAAATTATTATGATTTATCGTTTGACTTGAAAGACCGTAACTTATTTGTGCTACTTTATTCCCTAGTGTGGCTTGAACTTGCTTTACTATAAAGCTATTTAATGATTCAACACCTAAATCCCCCACTCTACTAGCGCATAATACTCTGAATTTTGTTAACCGCTGAAAAGCTTGTTCAAGGCAACTAGATTTAGCTATAGGTACATAATATTGTTGAATCAAGGGTAAAAGCCAACCGGCCGTTGCAGACTCAACATAAGTGAGTTGTTCATTATTTTCAGTTTGTAATAATTGCCAACTTTCATCAACCTTTCCAGCAATAACAGCGGCGGCTAATAAGCCGATACCCCCTTCGCCATCAAAGCGTCTACTTTTCTTTAAGAAGCTTAAATAATCTAAAGAGTAAGATTCTGGTTTTGCTTGGTTGAGTAATTGTTGTTTTTCATATGGCGTAACATCAACTAAATACGCATTATTATCAGTACTGTATTGAGGTAAAGGTCTTGGTGCTATATCTGCTAATACACTGCCAGTAGAGACAGAAGGAAGTTGGTCAGCATCACCAAGTAAGATAATAGTACAGTCTGATTTTAATGATTTCATTAGCCTTAACATTAGCGGTAAATCAACCATAGACACTTCATCAATAAGTAATAAATCATAAGGCAGTAGGTTATGTTCATTATGCTTAAAATTAGGTTGATTATGAATAACACCTAACAACCGATGAATCGTTTGGGCTGTTAAAGGGATTTGGTCTAATATTGCATCATCAATGCTACCTTTAAACCCTGAAACTGCATTGTTAATTGATTCTGATAATCTTTGTGCTGCTTTTCCCGTTGGTGCTACCAAAGCAATATTAAGCAAATTTGAGTCATTAGTACCTACTGACAATGATTGTTCCATCATTAATTTAGCCGCTAATAACTTGGTTACTGTATAGGTTTTACCTGTACCAGGGCCACCTGCAATAACAGCAAACTTTTTGTTTAACGCATTGGCTACAGCAACAAGTTGCCAATCAATATCCGATTCATTACCTTGATAATGTTCAGGAAATAACTGCATTAAAATCGCGTTAATTTGACTATGACTTGCTGAAGGCTTTATTGATAGCTTTGCCATAATATTTGCTTTTAAGTCTTGCTCAAATTGAAAATAACGTCGTAAGTAAACATTTCCTTGCCAATACACGATAGGCTTTAACTGCTCAGGCGATATATCTAGCTGTTCAACGTAAGTTGTTAACTCAGTAAGATTAGGAAAGGAGTATCCCAATTCATTATCATTTTCAGTAGGTGGTGTGCTATAAGTACATTGAGTTCCTGCCACTGCTTGTAATGGTAAACAACTATGCCCTTCTCGTAAGCTTTTGTTTAAAACGACAAGAAAATGAAAACATAATGCTTCATCATGCTCTATTGCTAAAGCATCAATAATCTCTTTGGCAAAGTAATAATCAATGGCAAGTATGTCATCTATTTGAGCTTTGGCCTCGAAAAACGATTTATAAGTTAATAACATTAACAAGTACCTTTAACATCAGCGTTAGTTAATTTTGAGGTCATAATATTATTTCCATTGAATAAGTTATCTAAGGCTTTCATTTCAGACTCTTGAATTTTTCGAAAGTAGACACCGTTTCCTGAAACAGCTTGCTCATTTGTCATGCCACGTAAATAGAGGTAATAAACACCACCAAAATCTCTTTCAAATTGATATCCTTCAACTTTGTCTTGCAGGTATCGGTGAAGTGCAACGGAATATATTAAATACTGCAAATCATAATGATGTAATTCTATATTCTCCAATATCGTTTCATGGGTATAGTCAGAAAAATCATCACCTAAATAGTTTGATTTGTAATCGCAAACAAAGTATTTACCGTTATGTTGAAAGATTAAATCAATAAAACCATGCATCATCCCTGTCAGTTTTTTATATTCAGGCAAATACACTGGTGCAATAGCACGCTGATAAGGGATTCCTTCACAGCAAGTGGCCATTTTTCGATGCTCTGTTAACACATAACTTAATTGTTCAATACGTCCATTTGTCATCGGAAAATAAAACTCACTTTCTCGTAAAGTTTTATCAAAAGTAAGACTGGATAGCGTTAACGCTTTTTCTGCTTGTGAATTATTTTCTGTACATATAGTTGGCGTTAAAGGACATAAAATAATTTGCTCTAGCCAATTGACTAAATCAGCCATTTCAAAACCTTCAGGTAATTCTCCATACTTTACTAGTGGCCAATGGATTGCTTCTTGCCAGTTAGGGGCAGAAAAATCACATTGCTCTAGAATATCGTGTAATAAATTCCCACTATGAGCACCTTTAGTTAACATAAAACGTAATAAATGCGCTGATGATCGTTCATTTGATTGTGAGTTATCAAGGCTTTGTGTATCTCTATCTGGTGAAGAAACGCCAACATGTCGCATATTGCGACTTAAAGCAGAAAACGAACTTAACCACCAATCTCTTTCAATATGACCCTTAAATTTTTTAGCTTCTAAAACTAATTCATTTGCTGTTGATGAATGAGATAATTTATTAAGACTGTTTTCATTACCTTGAGGGTAATCCTCAATAGCAATGTTGCGAACAGCAATATGTTGCTCATCTCTTAGACGTAGCGATTCAATACCTTGCTGTATATCCTGTCCTTCTTGCCATTGAAGAGTTTTTCCTAATGGTGAAAGGTGATATTTATCAAATGCACAGGTAAAGATATAACAGCGTTGTTCCGCTCTTGTTATAGCGACATACAATAACCGGATCGCCTCAGCATAGGCTTCATTACTCATTGCTAATTTAGCCTCATCACTACCATCAAGGCTTAGCATCAACTGTCCATCAGCATTATGATATTCAATATAGTTAACAGATTTACTGCCAAAGCGTAAAGGATCTTTATGACGGGTAGCATACGGAACAAAGACAATGGGATATTCAAGACCTTTAGAGCCGTGTTGTGTAATGATTCTAATTAAGTCGCCGTCATTCTCTAATCTTAATTCTGCTTCGGTTTCAGGGTTATCCATTGTGGTTTGTAATTCAAACCAATGCAGTAGTTCATGAGGTTGTGCGTATCGTTGGCTTGCCGCTTGTAATAACTCAAATAAGTGAATTAAGTTAGTTAGACTTCTGTCTTTAGTTTCAAGTGCTACGTCAAAGTATTGATGCATTAACTTTATCGCCATTGAAATAAAGCCATATTTGCTCCATTCATGCCTTAGGGTGATAAAATCAAATTTAATTTTTTGATAAGCTTCATCATCTTGCTGCAATGCGTATAACTTGTTAGCATCAATTCCTAATAAACCACTACATAACCCGGCAATGAATAGATAATCATTTTCTAAATCATTAATCGCCGTAAGTATACTTAACAACTGTTTTGCTTGTGTGCTGTGAAATAAGTTAGCACGTTCTGATAAAAAGACGCTATCTAATTGCGCTTGAGACAGTGCGAGCTTAATATCTCTCGCTTCACTGCCATCTCTGACTAAAATTGCAATGTCTTTTGGTTTAATATCACCATGAGCCAATAATGTTTGAATTTCATTAGCACACCAGTAGGCCATATTCACTCTGACATCTTGATTCACTTTAGCCTGAGGATCTTCTTGATGAGAAAAGTGAATTATCTGCAAAGCTTCATCATTCTGATCACTCCCTTTTAATGGTGCTTTTTCGAGTGATTCTTTACCTGCAAGCACTGGTAAGTAATCAATACCAAATCCAAAAACACTCTTTTGTGTATTTTCACTCGGTGCAGTAAACACTTGATTATAAGCAGAAATCATTTCATGTGTAGATCGCCAATTCGTATCCATTAACCAATGATGATCACACCCTGCTCTAGCACTTAGATAAGCAAAAATATCACCACCTCGAAAACCATAAATAGCTTGTTTAGGATCACCAATTAAAAAGATACCCCGTTTATCATGCTGATAGTTTTGCTCATAGTAAACGGCTTGTAATATAGAGAATTGGTTGGGGTCTGTATCTTGAAATTCATCAATTAATGCCACTGGATATTGATGCAACAACGCTTTAGCTAAGTTTTGAGCATTCGGAGTTTTTGAGGTTAAACATTGTGCTAAAGTATTAATTAAATCATCAAAATCAAGCACATTTAACTGCTCTTTTCTATCAGCACATTGTTGACGTATTTTATAAATACCAGTACGCACAACCTGAAATGCTTTAGCTTTAGTGATATTACTCTGTAAACTTTTTAACTGGCTCTTAACTTTATTTACTGCTTCAAATGCCTGTTTAATAGCAAGCTTTTCTTTTGAGCGACTAAAGCGTCTGCCATCAATAAATGCATCGGGAAAATAAGGTAAGTTTAATAAAGCATCTTGGCCTAATTCGACTTGTTTTACCTCTTCAAGCCACGATAGTAATTGATTAAATTCTTCTTTTCTAACACCCTGTTCTTTGCCTTTTTTACTTAAGATCAGTGAATCTTCCAGCAGTTGAGTATTTGTTTTTAAGCTCGACAATGCTTCACAAACTAATTGAACAAAATTGGTTTCTACACTTTCTACAGAGACTAAAGCTATATCACTATTATGCGAGATAGCTTTACTAAAACTGGCAATAAAACTTGTAGGCGTCTGCCAAAATTGAGCCAATAAACTAAATGATACTTCATCACTCTTAGCCAATTGACGATACCAATCTTGTGCAGCTTGTAAAGTGATATCATTAGTATTTGTCGATAAGGTCGTATCAAAAGTTAAACCACTAGTAAACGCATGTTGATTAAGTACTTTTTGACAAAAACCATGAATGGTATGTATAGCAGCGTCATCTAATAACAATAATGCCCTTTTCAGCAGAAATTGAGCTTTATCATCATTAACTTTTTCACTTATCGCTTTAAAATATTCATCCGTTTCAATGAGTTCATGCCAATGCGCTAATGCTTGACGAATAAACACATCGATTCGCCCTCTTAACTCTTGCGTTGCATCTTTTGTAAACGTCATCAGTAAGATCTCTTCTACTGATAATTCTTGCTCAAGTATAAGCCTTAAATAAATACGAGTAATATTATAGGTTTTACCGGTACCAGCACTCGCTTCAATGAGGTGTTTACCTGTCAGTGGGATAGTATGAGCGTTAAGGTTTTTCATCTCCATTATGATTCCCCTTTATTGTTCAGACTGTTATGAGATAACGGTGCGCTAGAATCATCAATATCATAGATTTCTTTTGATATTTGTTGGTACATTGCTTGATAAACTGCACATAAATCCTCTTCAAATAAACTAATATCGGGACAGTTTTGCCAAAAGTAATGAATATACTCATCTTCACCTAAACCTGGCGTTAAATGGTTCCCTTGCCATATTGAGATAAACTTCTCTTGGCTTAACTCTTCTACTTTGCCACGCTTTTTTTGAAATACAGCATGGGCAAGTTCACCATTTAAAAGCAGTGCTTGTTGATTGCCCTTCTTAAAAACATCAATAATGACAGATAGTTGCTGTAATGGGTTCTCTAAATGGCAGAAAGTATATTGTTCTATTTTTTGCGATTTGGTATTAAAATAGAAACCGGTAGAACGCTTAATAGATTGTAAAACAGCCTCTTCAGGTGAATCATTATTAGAAGGATTAAGTTGCCATATTTGCACTATTAACTGTTGTAAATATAGCGTAAAGAGATCTTTAGCTTTAGCCGTAGAGTAACGATAAACAACATGACTATCACCATTATTTTGTAATTGGCAGGATAACGTTATTTTTTCAGATTTATGCTTTGTAGCATCAGGTAAAATATCAATATTACAATCAACAGTGACATTATTTTTGCTGTCATAAAATGAATCTAGCATTGTTGCGAACATACCACACTCTTGTTGCCAGCTTGATATTAATTCAACAGTTATCGGTAAGTCAGGAAACTTTCCCGACAATAATGCTTGTTGTACTATCTTTTCACTTGATAACCCTTCATTGCTGTTTAAATAACTACTTACTAAGGTTTGCTTGAGAAGATAACTTTCTAAGTAATCGTTAGTAAAAGGTTCTACATCATCAACGGTTACGCTGTTTTGTTGAAAATACAAATTAAGCTGTGACTGAGCAAAATATTTAGCGGGGTGCTGATAAAACCTTGCCAGCTCATCAACAGTTAGTGAATTAAAAGCGGTATCTTCTTGAAATATAACTAAGTTATTACCTTCAAGCTGAGTGTTTTTAGATAAAGCAAGTGTCAGCCAGTGTTGATCAAAACTCGCCCTTTCACCATGATAGTTGTCTTGACTAAAAGCTTGCATAGGCAATTGAAATAATTTGTTAGCCGTTGAGCTATCATCTGTATCTGATTCGTCTGTAGTGAAATGCCAACCATAACCTGTTGATAAGTACTCCATCAGCTCCTTTAAGACTAAAGAAGGCTGCTTCTCTTTATTTGTACGAATACTTCGCCCTTGGTAACTTAAATAAAGCACTTCTCTTGCAGAAATAATCGCTTCTAAAAATAAGTAACGATCGTCCGCACGACGAGACCTATCTCCCATCCTAGCTGCTGAAATTGATAATAAATCAAACCCTAACGGTTGTCGCTGCCTTGGATATTCACCATCGTTTAAACCTAATACCGCAATTACTTTAAACGGAATACTACGCATAGGTAACATAGAACAAAATGTTACCTGTCCAACCATAAATTGCTTACTTGAATCACCTTGATTGAAATGTTCAGTTAGAAACTCTACTACAATCGCTAAGGGCAACGGTTCGGTTAACCCTGCCTTTTCACAATTCTCAACTAAAGCAACAATCGCATCAGTAATAACCGTAAAGCTTTGTTCATGATGACTTGAATTTTGTTGATCAAATAAACTCTCGAGCTGTGATAATAAAAATTGATGCCATTTTGCTGGTGTGCGATTTTTTATTAACAATCGGCTAAATTGTTGTAACTGTTCAATAAACAAAATTAGCTGGCCCAATAAAACAACATCTTCACCTTCAACAAGTCCTAATAATAATTGATCTTGGTATACGGTATCTTCTGATGAAAAAGCGAAACCTCGAATAAGTCGAGAAAGCCCTTGCTGCCAAGTAAAGCTATTATTGGTAACCTCGCCAACATATTGCGCTTTATGCGCTTTATCAACCCCCCAATGGACACTGGCTTTGTTTAGCCATAGGTTGATTTTATCAAGAGAGTCAAAAGGTATATTAACAGCATCAGCTAACGCGGGTAATCGCAATAAAGAGACAATTTGAGAAACTTGAAAACGACTATCGGGTAAAGACAACAACTCAATGAAGGTTGAAACAATGGGGTCACTATTTAATGCACTTCTATCAGCTATTGAGCAAGGTAAAGGTGGCAGCTTACTGTCAACATCCTGCCAACCATGGGTAAATACTGCATTAACAAAAGGCGCATATTGCTCAATTTGAGGACACATAACCAAAATATCTTTAGGAGTAAGAGACGGGTCTTCATTAAATAAGTTCAATAGATAGTCATGTAATCCTTGCACTTCCCTAAGTACACTGTGGCTACTAGTTACGACAATAGAATTATCATTTATATAATCTTCTGATACTTCTCTAGGTGATTCTCTGGCATCAGTTAAGCTAAGAATATCTTGTTGAACACATTGTAAAACAGGTTGAGTCAGTTGTTGCTCTGCGATTGTAATATCATCGAAGGCATCAACATTAACAGTACTATACTCTTGCAGCATTGAGATAAACTCCCTTCCTTGCTGCCCTAGATTAGCAAGTAGCGGGTTGCCAACAAAACTGTCAAGATGCTGTGCTCCGTCTGTCCACAAACTTAACTGTTTAAATGCTTGTTTCTCACTTTTGATATCGCCCCAGTAATCAAAACAAGGATTTAAATGGTAAAAGTGAACATCAATATGCTCACTTAACGCATTGATAAAAGAAAGCCACATTGGTGCCATGGTATTAATACCAAAAAAACTCAATTTCTTTGGTATTGATTGCAGGTTATCTTGAATATTCGCGATAGCATCTTCGAGTAGCTCAACAGGATTATAGGGTAAATGTTTAACAAGCATTTGCCATATTTTTGCCTGCCATAAATATTCTTTAGAATCGATTCCATCAATGGGTTTGCCCTTCTCCCATGCATCTAACCAATCAGGCCTAAAAATCAAATACTGTTCAAATAAATCGGCTAACTGTTTAGCAAGTTGATAACGTTTAAAATCATCACGCTTTTCACTATGTTCAAGTGAATATTGACTATTCCAATAATGAGTGGCTTCAGATAAGTTTTTATCATTAATGATAGTCTCAAGCGCTAATATGTCATAAATACGCCATGTCAGGACCTCTCGTGAATAAGGAGATTGCTCAGGCACCTTATCATCGCTAGCTATTGTTCTTATTAGCTTCCATAAAAACTGAGCAGGTAACGCGTAACGTATATTCATACTAATACTGCGCTCGTTTGCTAGCGCTAAGTTAAGCCAATGTTGCATGCCCGCATTTTGAACAACAACAACCTCTTGTTCAAATACACCTACAGGAGACACTTGAGAAACTTTGTTAAAAAGAGCTAATAAATGCTCCATTTTATTGGCTGGATAAAGGTAAATCAAAGAGAGGCCTATGAAAGATTAAAGCGGAAACTATTAGTTAAATTTAACCACATGGAGCCACTTATCTCTACTAAAATAAATGTAGAATTTTGCTAAGATTACAAGCGGTTAAAATATCGTTAGTGAATTAAGAATAAACCAAGGGGTTTATTCTATGAAGTCGAGGTGCTTTTGAAAGAAGTGCCCTAATACAGGCAAGGTATATTGATTACCTATTATCGCTTGGTATATGCAAACCAACCAAATCAAACAGAGACCAATACTAATAAACCAGCCTATTAAAGGGATAAGTGTTAAGAGTGCGACTGTAATGATCAACCCTAAGCCTTGTCTTAAATGAAAACGTGCGAAATCAGATTTTTGCTGTCCGTAAAGAAACATAGCAATTAACCAACCAAATAACGTTAGATAACTCATCACAGCTATCACTTTATTCATATCAATATAGTCAATTGCTTTTCCATTATTACCAGAACTTGATACTTGACTATTTACAAGTGAATCATGTTGTTTATCCATTGTTTTATAACGCATAAATTGATTCTCCATCATCTTCTGCACATACAATAAGGTTTAAACGAAATAGTTCTCTACCTAGGGCTTGTTCACCTTTGCTGATACTTTCAGCAATGAGATTTCCCCCGTTTATCTGCGTTAAAATCTGCTGGTTTAGCTAGCTAAATTACGCAAATTTGGCCTTGATTAAAGGAGGTATCTCTCGGCTGAGTGATTAAACAAAAATAAACACGCCCTAGTTATTAACTTAGGAAAAATATACCGCGACTACAAGCTAAATATTTACCCATAGATTTAAAATACTCCTTAATTATTTCAATTGTATGAAGAAAACCTATAAAGAATATTTTACTTAAAAATACTCACCTCTTATAACTCACTTTATTAACTTGTTGATTAAGCTTACGATATTCATTTTTCATTTTAGTGAACAAAATAGATTGCTGTTGCTTAGATAATTGTTGATAAGATAACTGAACAAAATAGTGGCTGAATCTAGCAAATGTTTTTGCTATTGCAGGAACCTCTTTATTTACTTGCTTTACAAAATGATTAGCAGAGCAATCGGGTGATTTATTCACTCCTTTTTTAGCGAGTAATTTTAATGACTTATTATATAAAAATCCCCAAGGTTTTTTTGGTGTTTGTACTTTATTAGTTTTTGGTGAATAGGCATTAATAAAAAAAAGTACCATCATGACCAAAATAATAGCGCCCACAATAATTAAGCCATACTGCCACGACTTAACTTGTCCGAACCAGCGCTTAATTAATTCATATTGTTTTTCAGCAGAATAACCTATGACTAGTTTAGTCCATTGATAATCGAGTAAATCGAGGGTTAATCGTAAATTATTTATCCAAGCAAAATGTTTCATTGACTGTAAACTGAAAAAGTTATTATCTAAATAATCACGTTGGTCAGACAAACGCTGAGAAAATCCTTGGTTTACCCTACTTGGATCTACAGATGCGGTTGGGTCGAATCTAACCCACCCTTGTCCTGCAATCCAAATTTCTGACCATGCATGGGCATCATACTGATAAATATTAAGATGCCCTTGAGAGTCTGCTTTTGCATTTAAGCGATTAACTTCTCCGCCCATATAGCCTGTAACCATTCTTGAAGGAACACCCGCAGCACGCATTAAAAAGGTAAAAGCACTTGCATAATGTGAACAAAAACCCGCTTTTGTATCGAAGAAAAATTGATCTAAGCTGTTGTTAATAAGTAAAGGTGGCTCTAATGTATAAAAATAATCCAAGTTATTAAAACGACGTAAAACTGCCTTCGCTATTTCTTCAGGTGTATTGAATTGACTATTAAGCTGATTTGCTAACGACTCCAATCTAGGATTAGAGTTTTCAGGATAACTCAGGTTAAGCTCCCATTCAGATTTTGTTAGGGGTCTATTCTTGTTTTCATTAAGATAACTTTTAACAAGGTAACTCTGTGTTTGACTAATTATTTTTTTACTTTTTAAGGTGTAATCTGATGTTAAATTTATACTAGAGTCAAAAGAGTTAGCCACAGGTAAAGCAAACAACCATTGTTGAAAACTGGGTTCTACAGTCACTCGATATTCAATGGCTTCACTTGTTGGTAATGATGCTAAACGTTGTAACTCTTTTTGAAATAAAGCGAGCCCCCAAATATTATTTCGTGTTGATTTACTCCATTGACGACCATCATAATTATCTAACACTAAAGCACGCCAATATAACTTATCGTATGACGGTACGGTGTTTTGAGTAAACTCAACGCGAAAAGCCAACTCACTTGAGCGGGCGAGCTTGGCAATATCACCCGGTTGAACCGTAGCAGACAAACCAGTTTGTGCCGATTTAGCAAGTGGAACTTGCCAAAATGGCGAAAGTCTAGGAAAGAACACAAAAAGCACTACAGCCAAAATTACGCTTTGCAATAACAAAAATAAAATCGTTTTCAGGTTGTTCGGTACGGTTTTAACAACAGAAAAGTATTGATATAACACAAGAAGGTTAAGCATTAACACCATGAAAGCAAACACACTAAAGTATAAGTTTTGTGTAAAAATTAATGAGGAAGCTAAAACAAAAAAACCAAGTAAAGTGACTTGATAAAAATCTTTACGACTACGTAATTCAAAGGCTTTTAAAACATACGAAAAGCATAATAAATGTATCATACTTATCAATACACCTAACCCTTTAGCCGTTAGAGCTATAGCAATACACCCCACCAAAGCAAACATTAATAACAATACCGGTGAAATAGTGTTAAAGGAAACCCATGTAATCGAATTTACTTGGCTAATACCGTGATCGGGTTTCATATTTTGGTGAATACGTACCGCTTGCAAACAAAAACAAAGCACAACTATCGCTATCATCCAGTTTGAAAGCTCAAAAACTAACATCGAAATATTAAGTACTTGAGAAAGCCACAATAACCATGCATTGGACTTAGATAAACAAAACGTAGGTTTATGTATTGTTTGTTTACTAGCTCGCTTTCTTAAAGGGTATTTAATTTTCACTGGGTAATATAACCATTAACGTTAATTGCATATTTAATCTTAATAAGTAGCTAAAGCATGTAAACAATTTGCTTTGTGCTCTAAACCAGATGACGGTGGGATTTTAATCGTCTTTTTACCATGTAACTTTAATAATAAACCAAACTCTTGATTAGTTAACGAGAGAGTCGTCACTAAATAACTCAAGTATTGTAATTTAATTTCTAGTTGGTTATTGGGTAGCCCATCAAAGGTCAACCAAACGGGTTCACCCTGTTGGCTTTGATAATGTTTAGTATAGTGTCCTTGCCCTTTAGCTAGCTGTTTCCAAGCTGTTCTAGCTAATGATTCACCTCTAACAAAATTTTTTAATTCTGAGAATTCATCAATGCCTAATTGGTTAGATTGAGACACACCTGACAAATGAGTTTCGTCATTTGTTGAGCAAAGGTAAGAGTCTATTGCATTTAATACACGCTGCGATGGATAAACGATGAGCATATGCTCAAAATCTAACTTAGACCAACTCTTAAATAAACCAAATGAATACTCACTTTTAACTGTTAAGCGACCTAATAGATACTTACCGCGCTTGGGCGCTTGAATTGAAAGATTAACAGTATTATTTCCGTTATTTACTTGCAGCAAAGTGGCTGGAGTTACTTTTAACAAAGAATTGCACTGTTGATCGTTAAAATCTAATTGAATGTAGAAATGTTCTTTATGTGCAGTAATATAAAAAGGAATATTAATATTTTTGTCGCAATACCCTGTAACCAAAGACTCTGAATGTATAGATATCTTTGAAAAATTAAAAAAACTATGAAGCATTACCGTAATAAAAAAGCTGGCTAGCACAAAACTAAATAGAATAATTAAATTATTCTGATAATTTGTTCCAAGTAAAAAAAGCAATAAAACAAAAAGTAAATAAGTAAAACCAAAACGCGTTGGCAGAATGAAGATGTTCTTACTTGTTAGGGTATGATGTTTTTGTGCAGGGATCCGCTGAGACAACCACCGTTCAAAGCGTTGAAGAATAAACTTTTTGATCTTCACAGGCTACTCTTAATAAGCTAACGGATTTAATACATCAACTAAACCCAGTATTTGTTTAGCGGCTGACACTTCATTTTGATTAGGTTGAAATTGCTGTGGCTCTAATCTATGTTGGCATACTTCGTAAAAAACCGCTTGCACGTCATCTGGTAAAACATAATCTCTATCCTCTATATAGGCCCAAGCTTTAGCAGCCGCTAATAATGCTTTTCCAGCTCTTGGTGATAAGGGATTACATTGCAAGCCAGATGATAGCACCGCTTTATTTTGTGTAAGCTTTTTATCCATAGCATACTGATATCGACTGACTTGACATAAAGCGATCACGTAATCAATAACATCAGATGAAACAGTTATACTTTGTACTGCCTGTTGCATCTCAAGTAATTGTTCGGGGTTAAGCACATTGGTATGAATGTTTGTTGATAACTCTTGATTAGCTTGTAATATTTTCTTCTCTGCTTTTAAGTCTGGAAAGCCAAGAGATAAACGCATCATGAAGCGATCGAGTTGCGATTCAGGTAATGGATATGTCCCCGAATGAAACAATGGATTTTGTGTAGCAATGACAAAGAAAGGATCAGGTAAATTATAGGTATTACCGTCTATGCTCACTTGATTTTCAGCCATTGCTTCTAATAACGCACTTTGCGTTTTAGGACTAGCACGGTTAATTTCATCCGCTAAAACCACTTGATTAAAAATAGGGCCTTTATGTAACTCAAAATTCTTTAACTCTTGATTAAAGATAGAGACACCAATAACGTCAGAAGGGAGTAAATCACTAGTAAACTGTGTTCTTTGATAGCTTAAACCTAACGAAATAGCTAATTGATGGGCTAATGTGGTTTTTCCCATGCCAGGTAAGTCTTCAATCAGCAAATGCCCTTTTGCTAATAAACAGGCTAAAGCTAATCGACATTCCCTTGGTTTTCCTAAAACGACCGACTCTATTTGATTTAATACACTTTCAATTAAATGTTGCACAATAAACTTCCAAAACTAGTGACTTAACTGGCGCTAAACGAAAAAACGTCTAAAAGCAGAGCTTAATAGACGTTTTAGCACGAAAAATTTAATAAAGGAATATCTAGTTTTTAGCTTCTCTTCGGTTTAATACCGCTTGATTTAACTGTTCAAGCATTTTCTCAGTATCTGACCAACCAATACATGCGTCAGTGATACTTTGTCCATACACTTGTGCTTTACCGTTAACGAGTTTTTGATTACCTTCAACTAAGTGACTTTCAACCATAACACCGAAAATATTGTCGTTGCCTTCGCTAATTTGCTCACTGACGTCAGTAGAAACTAGCATTTGGTTTTCGAATTTTTTATTTGAATTGGCATGACTAAAATCAATCATAACTTTAGTATTTAACTGTGAATCTTCCAACTGTGAAGTCACTTTTTGCACACTATCTGCATCAAAGTTTGTGGTTTTCCCACCACGCAAAATAATATGACAATCACTATTACCCGTTGTTTCAACAATGGCAGCATGACCAAATTTAGTAACAGAAAGAAAATGGTGCGAAGCGGCAGCTGAGCCAATAGCATCAATCGCAATTTTAATTGTTCCATCAGTACCATTTTTAAAGCCAACGGGACAAGATAGACCTGACGCTAGTTCACGGTGAACTTGCGATTCGGTGGTTCTTGCGCCAATCGCCCCCCAACACATGAAATCAGCCATATATTGCGGTGTAATCATATCAAGAAACTCACCTGCAGTAGGCAAACCTAACTCATTCAAATCTAACAATAATTTACGCCCTATGCGTAAACCATCGTTTAATTTGAAACTATTATCTAAGTAAGGATCATTTATTAATCCTTTCCAACCCACGGTAGTACGAGGTTTTTCAAAATAAACTCGCATAACAACTTCTAAAGTATCTTTATACTTGTCACGAAGTGCAACTAAGCGCTGACCATATTCAATTGCAGCTTTAGGATCATGGATTGAGCAAGGGCCAATAACCACTAATAAGCGATCATCTTTACCTTTTAAAATATTGTGAATAGCAGCACGACCAGCAACAACAGATGCTGTTGCCTCTTCTGACGCTGGAAATCGTTCCAGTAATGCAATAGGAGGTAATAAGTCTTTAATTTTATTGATGCGTACATCGTCAGTTTGGTACATAAGTCGTTCTCTTTTCTTTGCCATTGTTGATGGCATAATTGTATTTTTTGTCTAATTCTTTACGGCTAGACGCCTATATAGGTAATCCCAATGACAATCTAGCAGTGTTAACCATGGATTTCTATGAAAAAATACTAAAAAACGATATTATTTAGAATAAATATTCTATTTGTACAATTTGTAGTAATTTTTCTTTATTATTTTAATAACGCATGATCTTGAGGTAACTGTTTAGCAATCCACAAAGCTAATTTATGCTTCATGTTTACTTGGTTTTCTTGATCAACAGGTAAAGGCTGGATTAATTTATCATTGACGAGTAATCGATAAAGGCTTTCAACTTTGTCTTTTGCTGCATTAGTTGAACTAAACCCCTTATATCCACGATTAATCGCATATTTTTCTCCAATTAAAATAGCCTTTTTAACTAATTCTGCTTCATTTTTAATCTTTTTCATTAAGATTCCTTGATTTAAGATTGCACGAGTTTATCACTACGATATGAACAGTTTACCCTTTATACAACAATAAGTTACATTTAATTACAAAATAGCCTAAGTATTCACTTTATAAGTTGATTCACATCAGATTTAATCCACTGCTATTAGCTATAATTATCACAATCAAATTTTAACCATTTTATCACTATAAAGGTGAGTATATGTCTGTATCAAGAACTAGAAATTTACAACATAAAGTTTATATCCCCTCTTCAGCAAGAGAGAACCAATATTTAATGGCAAAACTTCCATTAACTGATGAATTATTAGAAAATTTTGACTCATTAATTGCCAACGGAACTGAAAAACCATACGACGCATTGTATCAACATTTAAGTGATACTTTTTTTTCCGCAGCAGATAATTCAACGATTGAAAGTGTTCAATTTATTGCCAATGATAAGTTTCCAAGAGTACGCTACAGTCCTGAAAAGTTAACAGCACAAACAAAACAACAAGTGCTATTTCTTTATGATCCCAAATTTCATACTAGTCGTAATTCTTTCGTTAACGGTGCTAACAAAGCGAAAAAAATCACCTTAATCTTTTTAGCTAATGGTGACGATATTCGAGTTGAATCAGCCAAATTTCATAGTGAAGTAAAAGGTGTCTTAGAAGAGTTTGCCAAACAAGCCAAACTTGACGTGACAAAAATACGTATTTGCGATCATCAGCATTTAACTTACGATTTATTCGCCAAAAATAAAGGTGTTGAAGGGAGTCAATCACATAAATTCCGTTCAATGACAGATCGATATTTAGCCGATAAATTACAATTACCTGAATCAGCAGATGCGCTAACCTACGCTGTTGTAGATTTACCACTAAACCGAAGAATCCGCTCTTTAGTGACTATTGATGATAAAGCCTCTGATAAATATATCGAACTTTATAATCTTATCGCTGATGCGTTCATTAGCTCAGCTAAACAGCATAATTTGCATAACGGTGCTGTCATCGCTAATGGTCTAGTACCTATCGTAAGACGTGGCGAAGATGAAAATGTCATTACTGATGGTGAATTGTTGATGCTAGGATATAACCCTAAACATTCTTCTGGTGGCTACACGTGTAAGTGGGATGCCAACAAGTTAGTTGATAGCATTCAATTGATCTTTGTCGCGACTGAGCAAGATAAAACATCGTATGGGTATGGCAAATTTGTTAATCAAATTCAACAAGCATTATCGTCATTTGCCAAGCAGTTAGATTATATCGCTGAAAAAGAAGAGTTGATTTTAAGATTACATCAACACATTGGTTTCTATCCTGAAAAATAGTCTTATAGCTCTTTATTAAGTAATTTTTATTAGCCGCTCATAACATTAGCGGCTTTTTTATACTCACTTAAAAACCTCTTAAATAATTATAAAATAACGTTAATTACAGCTGGAACCAAGGCGAGTTAAGTTTATACAACCCATACAGACAACTAAGATAATGATAGCGATATAGAATTCAAATACTATATATAGCCTACCCTAACCCAGTAAAAGTTATTATCTTCTTATAACCATATTTATTATTATTTTATAAAATGTTGTTGATCTTTTATAAAAAACTGTCAAAGTGTCTACAGAAGCAATTTGAGTAAATAGTCTATATAGAATTTGACTAAGCAAAATCAAATTGATGTAAACTTGCAGTACTACTACATATTTAATATTTTTCATATTAAATATAACTTCCTAACCTGCCAACATTCAAGTCATTACCAATTCTTAATGGCTTGAATTCACAATTTGACCTTAACTATATTATTTAAAGGAGTAGCGCTTCAATGTGTTCGATCTTTGGTATATTAGACATAAAAACTAGTGCTGATGCACTTCGCCCTAAAGCATTAGAATGTTCTCGCTTATTACGTCATCGTGGACCTGATTGGTCAGGTATTTACAATAATGATAGTGCTATTTTAGTTCACGAACGTTTATCTATTGTTGATACTGAGCATGGTGCTCAACCACTATACAATGATGATAAAACCCATGTACTCGCAGTTAATGGTGAAATATACAACCATAAAACACTCGCAGAAAAACTTTCTGTAGATTACTCCTTTAAAACAGGGTCTGACTGTGAAGTCATTCTTCCCTTATACCAAGAGCATGGTGTTGAGTTCGTCGATAAGTTACAAGGTATGTTCGCCTTTTGCTTATATAATGCAAATGATAACAGTTACTTAATTGCACGAGATCATATTGGAATAATTCCTCTATATACTGGCTATGATGCTGATGGTAACTTTTATGTTGCCTCAGAAATGAAAGCTTTAATGCCTATTTGTAAAACGGTAGAAGAATTTCCTCCAGGCCATATTTTAGATAGCCGTGTCGGTAAAATTGAAAAGTATTATAAACGTAACTGGCAACAATACAGTGCAATTAAAGATAACACGACAAGTAAAGACAAATTAAGAGAAGCACTAGAAGAATCGGTTAAAAGTCACTTAATGACAGATGTACCTTATGGCGTACTTTTGTCTGGTGGTTTAGATTCTTCTTTAATTTCTGCAATTACGCAAAAGTTTGCCGCACGAAGAATAGAAGATAACGATTTAGCCGAAGCATGGTGGCCAAAAGTACATTCATTTGCCTGTGGTCTAGAAGGCTCTCCAGATTTAATCGCTGCACAAACTGTTGCTGATAGTATTGGTACAATTCATCATAGCGTAATTTTTACCGAGCAAGAAGGTATAGATGCGTTACGTGAAGTAATTTACCACCTTGAAACATACGATGTAACTACGATCAGAGCCTCTACCCCTATGTACCTAATGGCTAGAAAAATTAAAGCCATGGGTATAAAAATGGTACTGTCAGGGGAAGGTGCAGATGAAATATTTGGCGGTTACTTGTATTTTCATAAAGCACCGAATGCACAAGAGTTTCATGAAGAATTGAATAGAAAACTGGATAGATTACACAAGTTTGATTGTTTACGAGCTAACAAATCTATGTCTGCTTGGGGAATTGAAGCTCGCGTTCCATTTTTAGATAAAAACTTTATGGATGTTGCAATGCGCATTAACCCTGAAGATAAAATGTGTGGCAATGGCAAAATGGAAAAAGCTATTCTACGTGAATCTTTTGAAGGTTACTTACCAAAAGAAATCTTATGGCGTCAAAAGGAACAATTCTCAGACGGTGTAGGATATTCTTGGATAGACGGATTAAAAGATTACGTTGAATCACAGGTAACCGATCAACAATTAGCCAGTGCAAGTTTTAAGTTTCCTGTTAATACTCCTGACAGCAAAGAAGCGTATTTCTATCGTTGTATTTTTGAGGAAAAATTCCCACTAGCTACGGCTGCTGATTGCGTCATTGGCGGAAAGTCTGTTGCTTGTAGTACACAAGAAGCATTAGCTTGGGATGAAAGCTTTAAAGATAATGCCGATCCATCTGGCCGTGCTGTACTTAGCGTTCACAATGAAAGCTACTAGATTAGTATTTAACTGATTAACTCTGCTTTAAAGCAATAATATAATCAATGCTCTTTTGTTAATAAAAGCCAAATCTTAGTGATTTGGCTTTTTTGCTACTGCACTGTAATTTATTAATAATTTGTAGAGAAAACTTGATTAAAATAATAGTTAAATATGATGAGATCACTTTTATTTAAATGATTAACATGAGCAAGATAAAAACCTTTTTGTTGATAAACACCTGTTAATACTTGATTAATATTATCTATAAACTGTTTTCCGATAGCTGACTTATTACATGCTAAATAACCTATAACATACTTTTCACTGTCGGTAACACTTACTGAGTAAAGAGGCAACGGTTTAGAGCGTTTCTTTGACATTAACGCAACTTCAGCTGGGTACTCTATAATATAGTCAACCCTTTCCTTAGCCAACATATCAAAAGCAGCCTCAGCATAGCTTTGTTTAGAAAGTACATAGATAAAGCGTTTATCAACTTGAGTTATTTGTTGATCAAGCAAATCACTATATGAGCGTCCCTTACTCACTAACAACCATTTATTTTCTCTCTCAGTTAATAGGTCAGTAATCGACGTTAATTCACCATTAATGTTTAAATACTTTTGGGCTAGCTTTTTCTTTGAATAGACGCGTAACCCCAAATACAAGTTAAGAGGTAAACTAAATAAATTATTCTTAAGTCTTTCTTTTGTCTTTAACCTATTCGCTATACAGTAATTTTCACCTGACTTCATTAGCTTTTCGATTCGAGCTAATGGGGTATATTCAAGCTCTATTTTATAATTATTTATTTGAGTTAATAATAAGTTATTAGTGTCTGAATCAATGTTATCAGCATTAGCTTGACGGAAGTTTTTCACATAGTTTTCACTATCAGACAGCCAAATAATGGTTTGTCTATCATCAGCAAAACTGTTAACAGTGAACAATACAAGTAAGAAAAATAGTAATTGTAGCAAACCTGCACCCTAAAACTTTAATGGTCAAAAGCAATCAAGTATTTATAACGCCAAGTGCTAACACTTGACTTTATAAGTATAGATAGGATTTACTAATTTTCTTAATAGATCAAAAATTACTCTTTGATAGGTATATTTTTATCTACAACTATCACATGTTGATATTTAGAGGTTATAAACCGTCAACAATGTCTTTAACAAGCTCCGGCCCCTGGTAAATAAAGCCTGTGTATACTTGAACTAAACTAGCTCCTGCTGCTAATTTTTCATTCGCATCATCACTTGATGCTATACCACCAACACCAATGATGGGTAATTTATTATCCAATGCTTTTGCTAGTAATTTGATGACGGCAGTGCTTTTATCTTTTACGGGTGCTCCACTTAAACCACCTTGTTCATTACCATGCTCTAATCCTTCAACACCCTCTCTTGATAATGTTGTATTAGTCGCTATTACACCATCAATTTCATTTGATATTAATGAATCAGCAATTGAGTTTACTTCTTCTTCATTTAAGTCAGGGGCAATTTTTACAGCAAGTGGAACATATTTATCAAACTTTTCACTCAAAACTTTTTGTTCTGCCTTCAACGCCGATAAAAGCTCATCTAATGCTTCACCATATTGTAAAGAGCGCAAACCAGGTGTGTTAGGAGAGGATATATTTACCGTGATATACGTCGCAAAATCATACACTTTTCTCATACAATGAATATAATCATCTTTTGCATTCTCTTCAGGTGTCGCTTTATTTTTACCTATATTTATTCCTAAAACGCCATTAAATTTTGCGGCACGAACTTGATCGACTAAATAATCAACACCTTTATTATTAAACCCCATTCGGTTAATAACAGCATTAGCTTGAGGCAGTCTAAAAATACGCGGTTTGTCATTACCCGGTTGTGGTTTAGGTGTGACAGTTCCCACTTCTACGAAACCAAAGCCCATTGCTGCAAACGCATCAATACACTCACCATTTTTATCTAGCCCAGCAGCTAAACCAACAGGATTAGGAAAATTAATTCCCATGACATTAATAGGCTTATCTTTTACCGACTGCTTATATAAAAAATTAAAAGGAGATGCGCCCGTTCCTTTTAAACTCTTTATAGTAAATTCATGAATTCTCTCTGGATCAAACTGAAAAAATACTTTTCGTATTACTGAATAGAACATAGAGCCTCTAATGATTGACGTTTATTGAATAATATAAAAGGGTAAAAATAGAAAATCCCCGCTAGGCGAGGATTTTATCAGTTAAGGCAAGTATTACAACTTCCCTTATAATTTAACGTTAAATTATTTTACTGTAACAGGACTACAATTTAAGCTCAGTAACATTAACTCTCGAAGTGCAACAGAGAATTTTGCAAAGTCATGTGTTTGTCCCACTTTAAAGTCAGACAAAATATGCTTCCAACGATCTAGCGGTTGTTTATTTGTTACAATCCATTCATCTAATAAGGTTTCAAGATCGGCAACTTTAGCATCACATTTACAGCTTAGTACTACAGACGTTAATGAACGTTGTTGCCAATCAAGCTCTTCTCTAAATGAGGCTCTAGCCAATGCTTGCCAGTGATTTGCAACAGGCTGATTAGTAATTTGATTTAAGAACCAATGCAATTCAAGACGTACACCTAACTTGAAGTAAAGGTGTGCGACCTGTTCAATAGTTTTACCGTCATCATTTGCAACTTCAGCAATATCCATTGCCGAGAACAAAGTACTTAACTGTGAAACTCGAATAGCAATGGTTTTTGGTACACCTGCTTGAATTAGATCATCAGAAATTCTTTCAAGCTCTTTGATCTCTTCAGGAATCATAAAGTCAGCAAGTTTAGAAGATAAAAGCTTAAACGTTGGCTGATAAAGCGCAATAGATTGCTCAATTGATAATGCCTTGTTTCTATGACGTAAGAACCAACGAGTCACTCGTCTAATAGTTCTACGGTATTGAAACAACATTTCTGTTTGAATAGCTGTTGAAATCTGATTATCTAAACTAGCAATCTTTTGCCAAAATAAAGGCAATTCAAAAACTTCGCTCGCAATAGTATAACAGTTAGCAATTTCAGCAACGCTAGCACCTGTTTCTTCTTGCATTCTGTTAACAAAGTTAAAGCCCATATCGTTGCCAATTTTATTCGCAAGTTTGGTCGCGATAATTTCAGCTCGTAAAGGGTGCTGTTGCATTTCAGCTTGGTATGTTTCTCGTAATTGAGCTGGGAAGGCTTCAATGAGAAGTCTATTATGATAAGGATTATCTATAATTTCTTCATGAACTAAATCTTCCTTCAGTACCATTTTACTATACGCAAGTAACACTGATAATTCAGGACGAGTTAAGCCTTTATTTTCAGACAAGCGTTCTGCAATTTCTTCATCATCAGGAATAAATTCTAGGCTACGATCAAGTTTACCCGTTCTTTCTAATTCATGAATAAAACGCACTTGTTCTTTCAGTTGACTAACACTGCGAACGGCTGTGATTGAAAGAGAGTGTGTTTGACGATAACAATCTTCAATAACAATATCACCCACTTCGTCAGTCATATCATATAAAACTTTATTACGCTGTTTAACAGTAAGATCACCATTTTGTACAAGTGTGTTTAATAAAATTTTAATGTTAACTTCATTATCTGAACAATCTACACCACCTGCATTATCAACGGCGTCGGTGTTAATTCTGCCACCTTTTGCTCCATACTCAATACGACCTAATTGTGTTAGACCAAGGTTACCACCCTCACCTACAATTTTAGCTTTTAAATCTTTTCCGTTAATTCGTAAGCCATCGTTTGCACGATCGCCCACTTCTAGATGTGTTTCTTTACTACCCTTAACATAAGTTCCAATACCACCATTCCAAAGTAAATCAACTTTCATCGTTAAGATTGCTTGAATAAGATCATTAGGTGCCATGCTTTGCTTTTGCGTACCAATCATTTTCTTTATTTCAGGCGTTAATTTAATTGACTTAACATGGCGACTAAAAATACCACCACCTTTAGAAATTAGCTCAGTATTATAATCTTCCCAGGTACAGCCAGCTAAATTAAATAAACGTTCACGTTCTGGGTAAGAGGTTTTAGCAACAGGATTAGGGTCTATAAAAATATGCATATGGTTAAAGGCAGCTTGTAATCTAATATGCTTAGATAACAACATACCATTACCAAATACATCACCGGCCATATCACCAATAGCAATACAGGTAAAATCTGTAGTTTGACAATCAATATCCATCTCTCTGAAATGACGTTTTACTGATTCCCACGCACCTTTCGCCGTGATACCCATCGCTTTATGATCGTAGCCCACGCTACCACCAGAGGCAAAGGCGTCGCCTAGCCAGAAGTCATACTCTTCTGAGATGCTATTAGCAATATCAGAAAACGTTGCAGTACCTTTATCAGCAGCAACAACTAAGTAGGCATCATCTTCATCCAATCGAACTACATCTTTTGGTGGAACAATTTCACCTGCAATGATGTTATCTGTAATATCAAGAAGCGCTCTAATAAACGTACGGTAACACTCTTTACCCGCTTCAAAAATTTCATTTCTTGAACCGCCTTCTGGTAGCTGTTTACAGACAAAACCACCTTTTGCTCCAACAGGCACAATCACTGTATTTTTAACTTGTTGTGCTTTTACCAAACCAAGCACTTCTGTTCTGAAATCTTCACGTCTATCTGACCAACGTAAACCACCACGTGCAACTTTTCCTCCACGTAAATGGACACCTTCTACTTGTGGTGAATAAACGAATATTTCAAATTTAGGTACAGGCAGAGGTATCTCACTGATTTGTTCAGGGACAATCTTAAATGAGATGTAAGACTTCTGGTTATTATGGTCATCTAATTGGTAGTAATTTGTTCTGATTGTTGCTTCTATCATTTCAACAAAACGACGAATAATGCGATCGTCATCTAAATTAGCAACATTATCTAAAGAACTTTCAATTTCGTTTAAAACTTTATCAATAGCCTTTTCTTTTGAAGATTTCGTTGATTTACTATGCGGGTCGAAACGTAAACCAAACAAGTTAATTAGTAACTCGGCAATATTAGGGTATCTTGAGAATGTATCTTCGATATAATTTTGACTGAAACGACCGCCAATTTGACGTTCATATTTAGCAAATGCACGTAATATAGAAACAGCTCTACCTTCAAGCCCTGCACCAAGTATTAAACGGTTAAAGCCATCATCTTCTAGGTCGCCACGCCAAACTTTGGCAAATGCATCTTGAAATAGTGAACGTACCTTATATAAATCAAAGTTACTCTCACCGGTAAGATACATTGAAAAATCAAGGATCCAGCTTGTTTCACCAGGTGTTTTAATCGCATATGGGCTTTCACCGATTACGCGCAAACCGAAGTTTTCTAACATTGGAAGAACATCACTTAAGTGAATAGGTTCCCCCTTATGAAATAGCTTTAATTTAACAAAGCGACTATCTGGCTTTTCTTCAAGTGGCTGATAGAAAAGCATTTCTAAATTGTTATCTGCTGTTAAACTTTCTAGTTTTTCAATATCAACAATAGCGGAGCCAGGTAAAACTTCATCTTTGTAAGCTTGTGGAAAGCTTGAATATTTTCTACTTAATGCTTTAGCATCTGCTTCACCTAGATTTGAAGCAAGTGCCGTTACCAGTTTGTCATCCCAGTTTCTTGCGGCTTCATTTAAATTCTTTTCTATTTCTTTCACATTTATATCTGCTTTAGTAGAGTTTACTTTGACAATGTAATGAGTTCTTGCGTGAACAGACTCAGAGAAGAAAGTAGTAAACTCAACTTCTTCTTTGCTGTTAAAAACTTCTTTCAATAACTTTTGCGTTTCAACACGCAACTTAGTGTTATAGCGCTCTCTTGGCACATAAACCATACAAGAGTAGAATCGATCGAAGGCGTCTCGCCTTACAAAAAGACCTGTGTAATCACGTTCTTGCATCTGTAAGATGCCCGTAACATTTTTTAATAGTTCTTCAACAGAGCTTTGTAGTATTTCATCTCTAGGATAAGTTTCTAAAATATTGATTAACGCTTTGTAAGCATGAGTTCCTTTAGCAAAACCAGAAGAATCACAAACATCAATAACTTTAGATTTAATCAACGGAAGGTTTAAAGCACTATTCGTGTAATAAGCAGACCCGAATAAGCCAATAAAGCGTTCCTCACCAATAACGTTACCTTTATCATCAAAACGCTTAATGCCAATGTAATCAAGTTGTGCTGGACGGTGAACTCGTGAACGAGAATTTGTTTTGGTTAAAATCAGATGATTACTTCCTAATGCCACTTCTCTACCAGTTTCACTTAATGTTGAAACAAGTCTAGACTTCTTACCATTAGAGTTTTTCATAAGCCCTAAGCTAGAATCTAAGTTAGCTTCCAAAGAAATATCACCTTTAACCGCTTTCACGTCATAAGAGCGATAGCCCATTAATGTAAAATGGTTTTCAGCAATCCATGATAGGAAATCTAATGTATCTTCTTTTGCTTTTTTTGAACCAGGCAATTTGGCTTTCTTTACATCGGCTACAACGTCGTTTAATCGTTTAAGCATTGGTTGCCAATCGTCAACGGTCAATTGTATATCTTCAACTACTGATAACAATTCAGCTTTAATCGCATCAAGTTCGTCTTGGTTAGATTGACGATCAACTTCGATAAAGAAGATAGTTTCCTCAGATGTTGCTTTTATTTTGTTATCAACAATAGAGGCTAACTCAGCAATTTCAAGATCTTTGGTTCGAGCAACTTTTATTGGCGAATTAAGCATCAAGTGAGCCGGGATTCCAAGTCGATTTAATGCAATGCGAATAGAATCAACAAGAAATGGCATATCTTTTACAATGATTTCAATGATGGTATGGCTAGATTTCCAACCGTTTTTACTAACAGAAGGATTAAATACATGTATGACGGGCTCTTCATCCTTATGTTCGTTCAAAGAACTCCATAAACTTAAGGTTGCACCATACATATCACTGTCATTTCTGTGCGATAAATCAAGTGATGAAATATTACCGTAAAGTAAATTAGCAAACTGCTCTACTAATGAAGCACTATTTTTTGGAACTTTTTGATGAATTAACTGTGATACGTTTTTTAATATCACTGAGGGTGAACCGTTTACTAACGCCATGCCGTTTTCCTTTTGCCTTAAAGTTTTAAAAAGAAAGCTTGAATAATTAAATTAAACATCTTGCGCTCTGAAATACATAAAAACACAAGATTTATATTATTTTTTTATATCTGTCTATCAGAATAGACTATGGAATGGATTTTATGAATAAATCTAAGCTTTTGCGAGTCTTTTTTTCTATAAAACTCACGCAAAACTACGCGATTTAGGAAAGAAATGACCTGTTTATTTTACAGCAATCTATGTTTATGCATTATTGCTAAATAGAAACTGGTTAATCAGTAGTTATCATGTTTATTTATGCACAAATAAAACATGTTTCATGAATAAAAAAAAGTTTGTTTAATATCAAATTAAACAAACTTTTTTTCGAAAAATAACTTATTGGTTAATTTATATACCTGTTTTGCCAGCGATTTGCACTTTTTTAGTCTGGTCTTTTTCTTCTGGCTTGTTCGGCCAGAAAAATGCACCCAGAGCGGGTAGAACAATTATGGCGGCTAACATATTAACTAAAAACATGAAGGTTAATAAAATGCCCATATCCATTTGGAACTTCAAATCTGAGAAATACCAAGTCGAAACACCAATAGCTAATGTTAACCCTGTAATAAGAACGGCACTTCCTCTCTCTTTTAAGGCAGCAAGATAAGCATCTTGTACTTTGGCGCCTTCATTTAACTTAGTACTCATCGTTGAAAGAATATAAATACCATAATCAACACCAATACCAACCCCAAGTGCGATAACAGGTAACGTAGACACCGTTAAGCCAATATCTAATGCAGTCATTAGCCATTGTGCGAGTGTAGATACGACATATAAAGGTAATATAACAACCGCTGTTGCTCTTATGCTTCTAAAACTGATAAGACATAGTAAAATGACGGCACTATAAACATATATCATCATAGGTACTTGAGCTTCTGATACTGCTTCATTCGTTGCAGCCATCACCCCAACAGGACCAGAAGCTAGTTTAAACTGAACTTGCTCACTTTCTAACTCGCTTGATGCCGCTTCTACTGCACTTATCACCGCATTGATAGTTTCTGCTTTATGATCTTCAAGGAACAAAATGACTGGCATGACACTACAGTCGCTATTTAATAACCCACTTGAAGAAGGCACACGAGCAATAGATTGTACTAATGTTTGTTGATTTCGAGGGATAACACGCCATTTAGGATTACCTTCGTTATATCCGGCATTAACAATTTTAGAGATAGAAGCCAAACTGACAGCTGATTGAACACCTGCAACATTCTCCATACGCCATTGAAAATTATCTATAGTCGACATGATGTCATAATAAGTACAGGCTTCAGGTGTGGTTTCTATGATCACAGACATATAATCAACACTGATTGCATAGCGATCTGTTATTAAAAATGTATCGGTATTGTATCGCGATGTCTCGTGCAGTGAAGGCGCACCAGCATGTAGTTCACCTATTTTTAGATCCTGACCTTTGTAAAATCCAACTATATAGAGCGCAGCCGTAATGGTTAAAATGACAATTGCTGGTCCTTTGGTGGCAAAGCTCGAAAGAACAACCCAAACGGAGCTTTCTTCTTTTAGTTGCCCTACTGTTGCACTTTGTTTTATTGACATATACGACAATAATACGGGTAACAATATTAAATTAGTGAGTATTATCATCGCTACCCCCAAGGAAGCTGTTATTGCAAGCTCTCTGATAATACCGATATCGATAGACAGAAGAGTTAAGAAACCGACAGTGTCAGATAATAATGCGATTCCGCCTGGTATTAATAATGCTCTGAAACTTGCTTGTGCTGCAGCTGCACAGGACATGCCTAAACCAACTTTTTTAACCACAGAGTTTATCATTTGTACGCCATGACTGACTCCAATAGCAAACACTAAAAATGGAACCAAAATAGACATGGGGTCTAGTCCAAAACCAAGTGTTGATAACATCCCCATTTGCCAAACTACAGCAATTAATGAGCAAAAAATTGGTAGCATGGTTAAACGCACTGAGTGACAAAAGATATAAACCATCACAGCAGTAATTGCGATAGCTATTGCGAAGAATAGAACAACCCCTTTAGCGCCTTGAGCAACATCACCAACCATTTTTGCAAAACCAATAATATGAACTGTTATATTATTCTGCTCATAGTTTTTTCTCACTTCATTTTCTAGTTGCTCAGCAATTTTCAGTGTATCTAATTTTTCACCTGTTTCAGGGTTAATGTCTAATAACGCAGCTTTAACCATTGCACAGCTATAATCGTCAGCAACAATTCCGCCAACAATACCTGCTTTTTCGATATTTCCTTTTACAATAGCTAAACCTTCAGGTGTTGCCTGAAAGTCAGCAGGTATAACAGGGCCACCCGCGAATCCATCTTCAACAACTTCAACAAAACGGGTACTCGGCGAAAACAATGATTTAACTTGAATTCTATCTACGCCAGGGATAAAGAATAATTTATCGTGCACCCCCTTTAATGCAGTAAAGAATTCAGGATTAAAGATATCCCCTTCACTATCACACACCGATATTAAAATATTATTTGCCCCACCGAAGTTCGCTCGATGTTTTAAATAGGTTTTCATGTAACTGTGTTCTAACGGGATGTTTTTAGTAAACGAGGCATCAAGTTTTATTTGGCTTGCTTGGAATAACAAGAATGCACTTGTTAAAAAGAAAAGTACCAACACAAAAAGTCGATGACGAAAGAGACCCACTTCTATGCGGTTAGCTAGGGAGATTTTCATAGTATTTATTATTCCACACTAATTTTTAACAATAACAACAACGAATAAGTAATTTACAACTAATTTATTACTTTAAAGAGATATGCTTAATGCCTACATCAGAAACCACAATTAATTGTTCTTGAAATAAAACACCCGCAATTAAAGCTTTACCATCTTTTTGAGCGTGTAATTTATAGGTAACACCATCATCATTACTTTCTAAAAGCACACCATTATTTCCAAGTATGATAACGCGATCATCATTTGAAATAATTATTTCGTTTAAAAGTGCAGTAGTGTTTGTATTTACCTCAGACCACGTACTGCCATTTTTAATCCCTCTAAAAACATGTCCTCTAAGACCTGCAACGATTAAGTTGCCTGATTTTGTTCGAGCTAAACTAAAAAAAGAGCCTTGGTAAATGTCATCAAATTTCTGCCATGTCATACCAAAGTCATTACTTTTTGCTAACATGCCTATTTCACCTAGAAGAAATAACGTACGACCATCTTTAACAAGTTTATTAAAATGAGGCAGTATAAACGCAATTTCATCAAGGTATGCTTCCTCGTCTTCACGTTTAAGATCTGCTAAGTAATCAATATCATCGGCTAACAAAAACTCTTGATGAAACTCACTTTGCCATGTTTTACCACCGTTAGAGGTTCTAAAAGTTTGACCATATGCACCAACGGCAATGCCATCTTTTGTATTATTAAATACAATATCAAATAAAGGTTTTTCTAATTCTGGGGCATAATGTTGGATTGCCCATGATTCACCACCATCTTTAGAATGCAATATAGTTGCATCATGACCAACAGCCCAACCTAATTCTGTCGTATGAAAATAAACACTGGTGAGTGTCGATTGAACGGGAACTTCAGCTTGTCGCCATTTTTTGCCATCTTTGGAAAGTAGAATGTGACCATACTCCCCTACAGCGACGAGTTTTTTTTGTCCTACTTGAGTGATATCTAATAATAAAGACTTATCAGCTAAAGGTGCTTGAATTGAAGGGGTAGGAATTTCATTTTGAAAACTATAGCTATTGATACTATAACTACAAACAAAAAAAGCTACAGTGATTATTAAAAAACGCATAATAGAAAGCACTCAACTAAAACAAAATTGTTTATAAAATTTATATACATTAACAGGTTGAAACAAAAACGGCTGACATAGTCAGCCGTTTCACTAGATGACTTATCTACGACCTTCTCGTCTTAATGCAGACGGTGTAAAGTCTTTGTCTTTTAACTCTACAGAGAAGTCATACATTTTAGCTTCGTTATCTAACCCAATGGCCAAATAACGACGTGATTGAATGTCATGATATACCTCAAGTGTAGACCACTGTGTTGGAACTTCGTAATAGTTTAATCCATGAGCTACACCGACACGGTATAATTCATCACGGTTATCATAAATATCTGTTATAGCAACTTGCCAACTATCTTCATCGATAAAGAAAACACGTTTTTTATACGTATGGCGAGTATTTTCTTTCAACGTTGCTTCAACAACCCATACTCTATGCTTCTCGTAACGAACTAGTTCAGGATTAATATGACCCGCTTTTAAAATATCACTGTACTTAACTTGATTGCTATGTAAACGGTAATCGTTGTAAGGAATTAACAACTCTTGCTTACCTTTAAGCTCCCAGTTATAACGGTTTGGAGCACCGTTATACATATCAAAGTCATCGGTAGTACGTAACCCATCTGACGCTGTACCAGGTGCATCATAAGCAACATTTGGTGCACGACGAACACGACGTTGTCCTGTATTATAAGTCCATGCCTGACGAGGAACTTTAATCTGATCCATTGTTTCATGAACTAATAATGCAGTGCCAGCTAGACGCGCTGGCTCAGTGACTTTTTGTTTAAACTTAAATAAGATATTAGACTTCTCAAGTTCTTCTGGTGAAGCGCCTTTTGTCCCGTAAGGCAACATTAAGGTTTCGTTAAAGCCAATATAGGTAAAGCTGCCTGAAGCTGTGGGTGCTGCTTGGCCACCTTGACGCTCAACCTGCTCTCCGCGATATCGTAAAGTATGGTTCCAAATAGCTTGTAATCCATTCTCTGGAATTGGGAAAGGTACACCAACAGCAGCTTGTTTAATACCGTTACCGTTTTCAATTAACTCAGCACGCGTCGCATTATCTTTTACTGCTTTGTAAACATGTTCAGGAAAAGATGCGCTTCGTCTAGTTTGATAAACATTCATTTTAAACGTTTCAGGATAGGTTTCGAATAACTTGACTTGCCCAGGAGTCAATAAATCTTTGTATTCTGCCATGTTACTTGATGTAACAGTGTATTTAACTTTATCATCAGCAAAAGGGTCTATATGATGATCTCCTGGCGTATAACCCGCAGGTAACTCCGTTATACCACCTGTCCACTCTGGGATAGAACCATCTTTATTCGCTGCACGTTCTGCCCCCATTGGCGTAAGCTCTTTATCAAGTTTAGCCGCTTGTTCTGGAGATGTTTTTGCTAGAACGTTACCTGATAAGGCAATTGATACTGCCAAAGATATTAGAGGTAATTTTTTCATAGTTGTTTTCATTATTAGCGCCTTTCTTAAATAGAGTACTTAATACTGAAAGATACATAGTCGCGATCTTCCATCTTATTCGTAGTGCCTACACCACCAAAGAAACTGTTGTATGTAAAATCTGCCGACCATTTACTTTGATAATCAAAACTAATACCTGCTGCAACTGATTTTCGATCTTCAATAAACATAAATAGTGGATCAGGCGTTACCCCTTTTACATCATGTGAAAATACAATACGAGGGTTCATGTTTACACCTGCGAACAAGTTATTGTATTCAAACTTAGCAACAGCTTTATAGCCCCAAGCAAACTCTGTCGGGAATGGGTTTGTCTCAATGCCGTTTTGAACGGCTTGTTCAACTTCCCATGCATGGCGACCATCAATATATATTTCACCGCTTCGAGCGGTACCTGGTCCGTTTAAGCGCAATTCACTTTGAGCAGGAATATCATTAATATTGATACCACCAATTTCCACTAAACCAACAAATTGGTTAGCACCAAGGGTTGGACCAAATAAATGTGTTAATGTTAATTGCGCTTGTAGTGTATCAGAAAGAATAAAACCATCTGGTGTTGCGCCTGGTCCGAAAGGGTTACCATTAGCATCTTTAAACTGAGACAAACCATCTAAACTGGCATATTTAGGATTGCCTGTATTAGCTAATTGCTGTGGCATTGCAGCAAATAATAACTCAACATCGTCAATTTGAAGTGGTTCATCCTTTCTAAAGCTAACTTCACCAGCAACAGATGTTGTACCTACATTGGAGTTAAAACTTAATGCATACATTTGAATATCTTCAGGATAAGCAAGTTTTACTTGAGAAAATGCAGAAAGATTATCAGAGTAATTTTCTTCCGTAATTTCAGTTTGCCCCATATAAGCCAAATCCGTACCAATAGAAGCAGCAGTAAAATCAGCCATTTTACCTGAGAATAACGGTCTGCGACTATGATAATTTACATAGTAAAAACTAAATTCAGTATCGTTTAATTCAGGAACATATAGCGCTAGTCTTAAACCATACTGACCACCATCATCTGGTCTTAATTCTGCTTTAGCACCCGGTGCTCTTAATGTTACTTTTGTCGGGTATGCTAAGTAAGCTTGTGACGCTGCTGCTAAATCACCAGCTCTAACCATGTCGCCTATTTGATTTAAACCCATTAATAAATAATCTAAATCAATATCAGGGTTTCCTGTAAAACCAAGCTGAACATTATTTGCATGACCACCGTCACCAGCAAAGTCATTTGTTGAAAAATAACTGCCTGGTGGTGGTAAAATTGATTGCTCCCAACTGTATTGATAGAAAGCTTCAATGTTTAGGTTCTCTGAAATACCTAAAGATCCCCAAACAGCACCGAAAGGAATAAATGCTTCTTTTAACTCTGAGCCAGGAGCTCTTAATCGCGCTATATCTACAGGGTTAATTTCACTTATACCGTGTGAGATTAAGGTACTTTCACCCCAACTGATTACTTGGTTACCTACACGAATAGAAAAAGGCATATCACCAATATCAAAATCACCATAAGCGTAGGCGTCTAATAACCTAACATCTTTACAGACTTGTTCACGAGCTTTCTTATCATCACAAGGGTCGCTCGTTTCGCCTGTCAACTGATTTGTCCATGCACGATCATTATTCATCATAGCAAAATCGTAATAATACATACCACGAACGAACACACCGACATTACCATAATTTATATCAAGCTCATGGCTACCTTTAATTAATTGAGAGAAACTTTCTCCTGCATCAAAGTTTAAGCCACCATTATCACCATTATTAGAGTAGCTACCTGCACCTTGCCAAATAGTATCGCTTGCTGGGTAAGGGTTCATTACGGGGTGATATTGACTGAAGTCAAAACCATTGTTTAGGTTATTTGACTTACCTACATTAGCATCCCAATTTCTGTCTTCAGTTCTTATACTTGTACCAAGACTAAATGTTGAGTCAAAACTAATTTGTACATCACCGAGTTCAAATCTGGCAGCCTGAGCAGGATTAGCTGCTAATAAGGTCATCGAAAGTGCCGCCGCGATACCAGCAGCTAAAGGTTTTTTGCTAAAGCTGTTGCGAGGGTTGTGTTTCATTTATTCTCTCCCCTGTCATAACTTACTGCGAAGTAATACTGTCAATAATCGCAATAAATCACATTCTTATTATTGAGTTAATGTCATGATTTTATTGATTGTGCTCTTTTTATTCTTTTTGACCACTTTATGAGCATAGCTCATTAATTCAAGGTGGATTAAACAATAATTGCATCATTTTAGCTTCGGGGCAAGAGCAAAAATTTAATGTAAAGGGACTGTATTTAAATGACTTTTGGATATACAAAGTGAAGTTTTAAAATCACGTTTAAAACTAGCGTTTAAAACTTCTTGTAACAGGTCGGAGATGTTTACTTATAAGTTCCTGATATAACACTTATTTAACAAATATAACGAGTAATTAAGCAGGCCAACATGGTCTGACCACTGTTTAAAGCAAATACTCTAAGCAGGTGATAAATTTTTACATATTTATTTTTTTTAATGATAAAAATTTATTATTTTGTGTTTCAAGACAAAACCGACCATAAACGCCGTTACTTGCGAGAAACTTTCGTAAATGCATCGCGGGAAATTGCACACGCTCTCCCTGATCGCTTAATACGACAATACTTGATGCTTTACCTTCATAATAAGGCATAAACTCTTTAACAGACAAAGAAAGATAGAAGTAATATTTCATTGCTAAAACCGATAAAAAATGGGCCTTCAACATATAATTAAAGACCCTGATATTTATTATTTTAATGCTGCATCTAATTTTTCTTTTAGATCATTAGATAAATTAGTAAGACGATGAAGTTTAACTAATTGCGCTTTCATTAAGCTTTGATGACTCGCTTCAAAACTCTTATATTGTATTAGTGGTGTTATTAATCGTGAAGCGACTTGAGGGTTTATTGTATTTAATTTAGCAATTTGCTCAGCTAAAAATTCATAACCACGCCCCGATAAACAATGGAAATATTTGGGGTTATTCATCGCAAATGCACCAATTAATGACCGTGCCCTGTTAGGATTTTTTAATGTAAACAACGGATGCTCCAACAAACCTTGTAAATGTTCGAATATATTTTCTGACTCAATGGTGGCATTGATAGCAAACCACTTATCCATTACCAGCGTTGTATCTTGCCATTTATTCTCAAAGTGATTTAGCTGCTTTATTAATGCTGGAGAGTTGGTTTTAGCTGCACAAGTCAAAGCTGCTAAACTGTCTGTCATGTTTTCATACTCAGCCAAACCGTTATTCGCTTGCTCATATTGTTTTTCAGATAATGTTTTAGTCTTTGACAACAAAGATAAATATTCAAGGCACACATTTTTTAAAGATCGAGTGCCTACATTATTTGTCTGCTTACTTGATTCTTTACAAAGTTGATAAACTGACAATAAATGCTCTTGTGTCCCTTGTGCTATAAATTCAGCTAAGGTTTTAATTGCACTAACTAAACGTTGAGGAGACACGTTGTCTATAAGACCTGCAACTTCATCAAAGCTGGGTAATTTTAATTGCTCAGCAATAAAGGCATGTTCACTATTACTTGTTAATAAATGATTAATGCTTGTTATTAATGCTTGTGGTAATGCAAATTGCTCATCATTGGTTAACTGTTTCACATAAGAAATCAACAATTGCTGTCCTGCATCCCAACGACAAAAACTATTACGCGCATGATTAATGATGCTATATAAACAGAGTTCATCTTGAGCAAAATCTAATTTTACTGGTGCTGAGAAGTCTGCTAATAGTGCAGTAATTGGTTTACTTTCTACATTTTTGAACTCAAAGGTTTGTTCAACCTCAGTTAACTCAATCATATGGTCGGTACTGATCGTGTCATTCTTTTCGTTAACGGTTAATAACTCTAATTTTATCGGAATATGCAGTGGTTGAGGTGCTGGTTGTGATTTGGTTACCGGCGAACTTTGCTTTAACGTTAAATGGTAAGAGTTTGTAGAAGCGTCATATAACTCATTGACTTTGATTGTTGGCGTACCATATTGGCTGTACCATAATTTGAATTGTGATAAATCTTTACCACTTGCAGAACTCATCGCGTTGATGAAGTCATCACAAGTTACCGCCATGCCATCATAAAGCTTAAAGTATAAATCCATACCTTTTCTAAAGTTAGCTGCCCCAACTAAGGTATGAAGCATTCTAATCACCTCAGCACCTTTTTCATATACCGTTAAAGTGTAAAAATTATTCATTTCGAGTACTTTAGTTGGTCTGATTGGGTGTGCCATTGGGCCAGCATCTTCAGCAAATTGTTGAGCTCGCAATAACCTCACATTCTGAATACGAGTAACAGCACTTGAATGCATATCTGCACTAAATTGCTGATCACGAAATACCGTCAACCCTTCTTTCAAGCTTAATTGAAACCAATCTCGACAAGTTACGCGGTTACCTGTCCAATTATGAAAATACTCATGAGCGATTACCGCTTCGATATTGAAATAATCACTATCGGTAGCACATTCAGAATCGGCTAAAACATACTTAGAGTTGAATACGTTTAAGCCCTTATTTTCCATAGCTCCCATATTAAAGAAATCGACAGCGACAATCATATAAATATCAAGATCATATTCAAGACCGTACACTTCTTCATCCCATGCCATCGACTTTTTCAAAGACGTCATGGCATGTTCCGCTTTATGTAAATTACCTTGATCAACAAAGATCTCAAGCGTTACATTTCGACCAGATACGGTAACAAAGTGATCGGTAAGTAAGTCAAAGTTACCCGCAACTAATGCAAATAAATAACATGGTTTAGGAAAAGGGTCATACCAAGTAACAAAATGCTTACCATGCTCTAAATCGCCTGAATCAATTTTATTACCATTTGCGAGTAAATAAGGGTACTCATCTTTATTAGCGATGACTTTTGTCGTAAATGTCGCCATAACATCAGGTCTGTCTAAATAATAAGTAATACGTCTAAAGCCCTCAGCTTCACATTGTGTACAAAAAGCATCTCCTGATTTAAACAACCCTTCTAATGCTGTATTTTCTTCAGGGTTTACTTCCGTAATTATCACTAAAGAAAACTCATCACTTAATGAATCAAACAACTTAGCAGGTAAAATCAGATGTGTTTCACTTAATTCATATTGTGCTGTTGTCAATACTGTATTTTCTAATGTTACAGAAACTAACTTCAAATGCTCGCCATTTAGTATGAGTTCGCATGAAGATTTATTTATTTTATTCACTGTTAGTTCGCTGATTACTTCGGTCTTTTTATCTTCTAACGAAACGGTTAAATTTACATTAGACAAAGTAAAGTCTGATGGTGAGTAATCAGATAAAAAACGAGGAGATGATTCAGTCATGTTGAAACCTTTAAAAGTCATAAAATAAAATGCCTGCAAAGCAGGCATTAAAATACATCGCTATTCTAAACAATAGTATAAATAGTTAATAATTACGCAGTAGCTTTTTTAGCCAGGGTTTTAATGTTAAAACCTATAAAACCGTATATTACAGCCAAAATTGGGTTAATCCAGTTAAAGAAACAATAAAAGATGTAATCAAGTGGGTTCACTAGTAGAACACCTGACATATAAACAGCACAAGTATTCCAAGGAACTAGTGGCGAAGTAATTGTTCCTGCATCTTCTAAAGTACGGCTTAATACTAGTGGGTCTAAGCCTCGAGCTTTATATTCTTCTTTATACATTCTACCTGGCATTACAATAGATATGTATTGATCTGCTGTTATAACATTTGTTCCAATACAGGTTGCAACAGTACTTGCAATTAAACTACCTGTTGATTTTGCTGCTGACAAAATAGCATCAACAAACTTTTTCAACATACCTAAATACTCTAAAACGGCACCAAAGCTCAATGCACACATAATTAACCAAACAGTATTTAACATGCCTGACATGCCACCACCACTTAGTAAATCGTTTAATTCAGCATTGCCCGTTTCTATAACCACACCGTCAAAAAAAGCAGTCCAAATAACTAAGATATTAGCCGTTAAATTATCACTACCCGCTTCAGCTAACCGTAATATCAAGTCTTGCTGAAATAAAACGGCCCAAAGAGCTCCCACTAGCGCGCCAATGGCTACCGCAGGAAATGCGGGTACTTTTTTAATTGCCAACGCTAATAATATAACTAATGGCGTTAAGTTTAATATTGAAATATCAAACTGCTCAGCTAATTGCTGACTCAGTTGATCTATGGCAAGGGTATTAACTTCAGAGGTACCATTAAAACCAAGAAAAATAAACAGCACAAGTGCGGTAATTATTGAAGGCGCTGTTGTCCAAAGCATATATTTAATGTGCGCAAACAACTCGCTACCTGCAATCGCAGGTGCAAGGTTAGTGGTTTCAGATAAAGGTGATATTTTATCGCCAAAATACGCACCTGAAATTACCGCACCTGCAGTGATTTCTGGTTCTAAACCTAAGCCTTGCGCAATGCCAATCAAAGCGACACCAATGGTCGCAGCCGTTGTCCATGAACTACCGATACTCATTGAAACTACACCACACATAATACAAGCAGCGGCATAAAACCAAGAAGGATTAAGGATTTTTAAACCATAATAAATCATGGTCGGTACTGTGCCTGATAAAAGCCAAGTACCAATTAAGGAACCTACCGCAAAAAGAATTAATACTGCACCTAGCGATAGTGAAATACCATTAACTATCGCTTTCTCCATATCAGACCATTTATGACCATTTTTTAGACCAATTATAATCGCTATGCCCATTGATATGAGTAAAGCAATTTGATTAGGTCCGTATGAAGAATTGTCAGCAAAGAATGTTACGGCAAGAGCTAACAAGCCGACAAGACAAATGACAGGAATTGATGCATCTAACATCGAAGGAGACTTAGTTTGTGTTAACTCTGACATGTGGGTAGTAAACCTTTTATCGTTATTATTATTTAAAAGTGCTTCTATTCACTAGATAATTATATAAAAATTGTAGATAAAAATATAAAGTGAATAAAATAATAAAGCCGCCTCTGTGGGCGGCTTTTAATGTTATTGATTGTTACTTTTTAGCAACTTTTCCAAGAGAGATCAAATCAAAGGTTATTCGTGCCGTCTCATCTAAAAACGGGTCAAGATCATCTAGCTCTTCGCCTAAATCATCTAAATCTTCCACCTTCTCTTTACCTAAATTAACTAGTCGTTCATTAACTCTGGCTAATCGTTTAGCCTTATTTGTTTCTCTTTTTGTTTTACGCTCAGCTAAATTTAAGGAAACGCTTTTGTTATCTTTTTCTTCTTTATAGATTGCAATATCTTCAAGTAAATAATTAAACTCTTTATTTTCTTTAATTCTTTGCTGATACAATGATGTTAAATAATCAATATCGGTAGAGATATCATTTAACGGTGTATATTGTGCCTTTTTGATTTGGTCCCAAGGTAACGCGTTTTCTTCTTTACTTTCGCCCCAGTCTTCAGGGTCAACAGCACTTGGGAAGGCAATATCAGGTAATACACCACGATGCTGCGTACTACCGCCATTAATTCGATAGAACTTCGCAATAGTGTATTGAATACTACCTAAAGGTTTTTCATATAAATCATATACTCGGCCTAAACCACGGTGTTGCTGAACGGTACCTTTACCAAAAGTATGTTCACCAACAATAACTCCTCGCCCATAGTCTTGAATCGCAGCTGAGAAAATTTCAGAAGCTGATGCACTGTATCGATCTACCATGACTGTTAATGGTCCATCATAATAACTAATGCCATCTTTATCACGATTTACCTGTACTCTATTTGCTCCGTCACGAATTTGTACAACCGGCCCTTTATCAATAAATAACCCTGTTAATAAAGTGGCTTCAGTTAATGAACCACCACCATTACCACGTAGGTCTACAATAATGCCTTGTACATCCTGCTCTTTAAGTTTGGCGATTTCATTTTTTACATCGCGAGAAAGATTGTTATAAAAGCTAGGTATGGTTATTACACCAAGTTTTTTAGAATTAGCTTGCTCAGGGTTTTCTTGATATACCTCAGATTTGGCTGCCCTATCTTCAAGCTTAATAATATCTCTTATAATAGATACAATTTTAATATTGGCGGCATCATCAGATTCACCTGATAAAACTTGTAATCGAACAGTAGTGCCTTTAGGGCCTTTTATTAGTTCAACCACATCATCTAAACGCCAACCAATAACATCCTCAAAGTCATCTTCACCTTGAGCAACACCAACAATCCGATCTTTTGCTTTTAATTGGTTAGACTTATCAGCAGGACCACCCGTAACAACTCTGTGTATTACTGTGTAATCCTCTATTGCGCGAAGCTCTGCACCGATACCTTCAAGGGATAAGTTCATATCAACTTGAAAGCGTTCGGCATTGCGAGGAGATAGATAAGATGTGTGCGGTTCAACTACACGAGCAAAGCTGTTCATAACAATTTGAAAAGCATCTTCACTTTCACTTTGCTTTAAACGTTTAATAGCATAGCTGTAACGCTTTGTTAGCACTTCTTTTATTTTGTCCCATTTTTTACCCGTCAGGGTCAAATTAAGCGCATCAGACTTAACCTTTAAACGCCATAATTCATCAAGTTCAGCTTCAGTTTTAGCCCAAGGAGCATCTTCTCTATCAAAAAGATAAACTTCATCTTTGGTAAAATCAAATGGCTCATCTAAAAGGCTAATAGCATACTCATAACGCTCTAAACGGCGTTGCAAATTGACATTAAAAATATCGTATGCCGCATCGAGCTTTCCTCGTGCTATTACCTTATCAAAATCTTTACGGTATTTAGAAAACGCTTCGACATCAGAAGCTAAAAAAACATTGCGTGCATAATCAAGTTGTCTGATATAACGGTCAAACACCTCTGCTGATAACTCATCACTTATTTTAACTTTCTTATAATGTGCTCTAGTAAACCTTGCCGATATTCGTTTACTTGCTGTTGCGTGTTGACTTTCTGGGCTCAACACAGGCAATTCTTCAGGTACAGATTTTTTCTCAAATGCCAATGTATCAACACTGGTAAATGAAAAGCTAATTGATAATGAAACAGCAAGTGCGATACGACAAAATTTTTGCATGCATTAACTCCAAAATGGGAACATAATAAACCGTAATTAAATTGCTTATTATAAAAATATATTTTTCAATTGAGTCTTGATTACCATACCAGAGTCAAGCTGTACACTAATGTCATTACCTGAAATTTCAGATATAGTGGCATTCATTGGAGAGTTACCCAATTGAACTCTTACTTTGTTACCAACTTTAATTGTAGTCGCTTCTACTGGTTTTAATGGTGCAGACTCAGCTTTAGTGCTTGAATTTTTAGCCGACTTAACTTGTTTAAACTTATTCGACTTATTAGATTCTCGCTTTGAACCCTCAGGCTTATTGCCTTTAGTATTCTTAGCACCTTCTTTAGCTTTATACGACTTTTGCTGTTCTTTGTCTGTCGTTTTTTTGTTACCAAATTTTTCTTGGCTTTCTTTTAAGGTTTTACTGGCATAGTTTGCTTGTTCTTCATCTATCTCAGCAATTTCTTTTCCATCAGCATCAACACGAAAAGCACCAAGCTTAACAGACTTTAAATAACGCCAGCTGCTTGTGTAGTGTCTTAATGCCTGGCGTAAACGAGTTTTACTAACGGTTTCATCGCCTTCTAATCGTTCTGCTAAGTCTTGGAATATACCAACTTTCAAAGGTTTTACGGGACCTTTAATTGAGAAACATTCAGGGAATTTCTCGGTAAGATAAGCAATGATTTCTTTTGTACTTGTACGTTTAAGTTCAGTTTCCATAAATACAACTTTTAAAGTTCTGTTAATGTTCTTGTTAAAAAATATCTTCGGTTTAGCCTTTAATGACTATTCTTGTTGAAGATGTTGTTCTCTGTTGTCGAGCACATGTCGACACCAATCATATATATCGTCAGTTTCTATTTCAGCTAATGCTTCTTGACCAATCCATGTGTCCCATACTAATGCAAGTAATCCTTCAAGTACTTCAGTTTCAATATCTTCTTCAGCGAGATCATAAATAGTGTGATAAATCTCATTAATTCGTTCTGCTACAACTTCTTCTTGGCCGTCCCAATCGCCTACAATGGCTTCAGTGACCAAATAATCGTATATTACTACAAACTCTTTCATTAACTTAGCTTACTGTTAAGTGCTTAGCCAGTAAATTGGCTATTGCGTTTAAACCGTCTTGATCTTCTTGATCAAATCTATCAAATACAGTGCTGTCAATATCAAGTACTGCTGTTACTTTACCATTTATAGTTAATGGGAGTACTATTTCTGAATTTGTCGTTGCGTCACAAGCTATATGCCCAGAAAACTCATGGACATCAGCAACTCGTTGTACTTGAGCATTCGTTACAGCAGCTCCACATACTCCTTTAGATAATGGAATACGAATACAAGCGACCTTCCCCTGAAATGGACCAAGCACTAACTCTTCATCAATAACACGATAAAATCCTACCCAATTAACTTCTTCAAGATGTTCAAAGAGTAAAGCACTAATATTTGCCATATTAGCAATGGGATCTGATTCGCCGTGAATAAGCGCATTCGTTTGCTCAAGAAGCATAGAATATAATGTTGATTTATTGTTCAATGGTTATTCCATGAAGAGGTGGAACATGTTCTCTTTTTGCAAACACATACCCACGTCAATTTTTACTGATATCAAAAAGCGCATAACATACCTAAAAAGTCAGCATAATTAAAGCTTTTATCACGCAATAAAGACACTATTAGCTGAGAAGTAGCTAAATTTAAAGATTTTTAGCTTTATAGCACGCTTATGTTACTTAATTATTGCAAATTTAACGACCACGCTCGCTGACACTTTATTCGTGCCAGTGAAGCTTTGATGTCTCGCAGAGTTATCATCGGCCATCATTGCCATACTGTATTGAGGCTGATAATGGTTATTTGAACGTTCCTTTAAATAAACCATTTTACCTAAATTAATACCTGAATGCTTAGCAATTAAAGAAGCCTTATTCTTTGCTTGTGATATTGCCCGTGTTAACGCTTGTTGATAATATTTATCACTGTCTTTAACTGTCATGGACAATGATGATATATGGTTTACCTGAATTTTCACTATCTTAGATAAAAACTTATCGTAAGCATCTATCGATGAAAAGTTCACAGAAATTCTTCGGTTTAACTCAAATAAAGGAGGTTTTTGCTTTTCATTCTTTTTTGTAGAGACTTCATTGCCATCAATATAAACACTACCCTTGATAGGTTTATTGCTTGAAGAGGGAAACTTTTTTTGTAATTCAACACCATGGAGTTTTATTGCTGGTTTTTCTTCTATAACACGTAAGTTAACTCTGGCAGAATTAATATCGCTGTTCGCTATTTTTAATGATTTAGCAACGTTTATCACCATATCACTTCTTTTATCAACCGATGCTTTTAACTTATCTGGTACCCTACCTCGCTCACTAATAGTAAGTGATAAGCTAAATTTATCAGGGGCTACATGAACGCTGCCTTCTCCTGATACTTCAATGACATTATTTTCAGCGTTTACTTCAACTGAAAATACTGTTAATAACATACTTAGAATCACACTAAAATACATACATAACTTAGATAAATTAATCATAGGTTTATCTTCTCAACTTGTTTGTCTATTGCTTTTGAATAAATTCAACAAAGGCTGCTTTTTCTTTGGTTGTCGCTTTTTGCCACCAATATTTAAGCATAGGCAGAGTATCTACTTTATTAATAACTTTATGGGTAAATTCTTGTGATCGAGTATCATTAATTTTCGAAGTGGTTTCTACTTCTAAATCAGCGATATCATTATCAACAGCAACAGCTATTTTCTCATCATCAATGGTTACTTGAGAACCAGCTAAAGAATCTGCAGGCAATGTTGAAACAACCCTCGTTACTTCTCTTGCCAACTTATAATCTGCATATGTTTCTAATTCTAAAGGAATCGACTGCCCAGTTTTACTTACTAGCATTACTTCTGGCTTATAGACAAAGGCTTCAGCATCACTGATATCATTTATTAATACTGTTTTAAGTCGGTAGGTTTGTGCACTGTTCGGTGTAAATTTTATAACAAAGTACTCAGTCTCAATGACTCTATCTTGACCTAAATCAAAGTCCTCAAATACATCTTTATAACGAACAACAATTGTTTGTGTGCTTTTTAACTTCAGTTGCTCCGGTGTTATGTGAATAAGTTTGTTCTTTGAAAAAAAACCTTCGTTAAAGGAGCTATCATTAACCTCTTTTATTTCTAAATTTTCAGCTACTTCAATGGTAATTGCCATTGATGAGAAGTTGATAAAAAGACTAACACTGATTAATAATTTTGGTAAAAAAGAACGGATCAAAATTTACTCCTTGTGGTTTAAAATCAAATATATGGATTACCACTTATACTCTTTAAGTACATCAAGTTAAAGACAAATTCAAAAAGTAGTTGGAAAAAACTTGAACTAGACTTCAGGTTTTTTCCATAGGGTTAATACTTATTTCAATGTTAAAATGAATCTTCAGGTATAAATACCCAACCTTGCATTAATACTCGTGCGCTTCTGCTCATTATCGCCTTATTAACAACCCAACTTCCTGACTCGTTAGACGCTTGAGCGCCTACTTTTAATGATCCTGATGGATGTCCAAACGTGACAGATCCTCGTTCACCTCCGCCAGCAGCTAAGTTAACTAAGGTGCCAGGTATGGCTGCAGCAGTGCCAATAGCTACGGCGGCAGTTCCCATCATTGCATGATGTAACTTACCCATCGATAAAGCCCGTACATGTAAATCTAATGCATCACTTGTGATCTCTTTACCACTTGATGTTGTAAATGATTGAGATGGAGATACAAAAGCAACTTTTGGCGTATGTTGTCTTGCTTTAGCTTCATCAACATCACAAATTAAGCCCATCTTTTTAGCGCCATAAGCTCTAATAGTTTCAAAACGCATTAAAGCATCATTATCACTATTAATTGCTTCTTGTAACTCAATACCACTATAGCCAATGTCTTTTGCATATAAAAAAATGGTTGGAATGCCCGCATTAATCATTGTCGCTGTAAAGGTACCGATACCTGGCACTTCAAGTTCATCAACAATATTCCCAGTTGGAAACATTGCTTCAGACGGATCTACCGGAGCAATAAACTCTACAGGTACTTCGGCAGCAGGAAAAGTTACGCCATCAAGTTCAAAATCACCTGTTTCTTGTACCTGTGAATTAGTTATTGGAACATGCGCTACAATAGTTTTAGCAATATTTTTCTGCCATATTTTAACCGTACAAACACCGTTAGTTGGAATTTTATTACTATCCACTAAACCTGACATTATGGCAAAAGCGCCAACGGCCGCCGTTAAATTACCGCAATTACCGCTCCAATCAACAAACGCTTTATCAATAGCTACTTGGCCAAACAAATAATCAACATCGTGATCTTCTTGTTCCGATTTGGCTAAAATAACCGTTTTACTTGTACTTGATGTGGCACCACCCATACCATCAGTTTGCTTACCGTAAGGATCAGGACTACCAATAACTCGAAGTAGCATATTATCACGGGCAACTCCTGGTACCTGACACCTTTGAGGTAAGTCAGTTAAGTTAAAAAATACACCTTTAGAGGTACCACCACGCATATACGTAGCCGGAATTTTTATTTGAGGAACATTAGACATGGCTCTCACCTATTTTCATAAATAAACTAGTCAAAAAAAACGGCGCTAAGAAAATCAAAGAGCCGCTTTAACAGTAAATTACAGTGATATGTAATAACGTTTTAAACAATTACGCATTAGACTGTAAGAAATCATGAGCAAATTTTTGTAACACGCCACCCGCTGCATGTACGGTGACTTCTTCAGCTGTATCCAAACGACATTTAACGCTGATATTAACTACCTCACCATTGGCTCTTGTCATCACAACAATCATTTCACCGCCAGGCGATGTCGTACCAACAACATCAAACGTTTCCGTTCCATCAATTTGGTAAGTTTTACGTGTCTCATTATTAATAAATTCAAGTGGTAGAACACCCATACCAATTAAGTTGGTTCTATGAATACGTTCAAACCCTTCTGCAACAATTACTTCAACACCCGCTAAGCGAACTCCCTTAGCAGCCCAGTCTCTTGATGAGCCTTGACCGTAATCAGCACCTGCTACAATAATTAATGGTTGCTTGCGCTCCATATAGGTTTCTATAGCTTCCCACATGCGTGACTCAGTACCATCAGGTTCAATACGTGCTAAAGAGCCTTGTTTAACTTCGCCATTTTCATCTAAACACATTTCGTTAAATAATTTAGGGTTAGCAAACGTTGCACGCTGAGCCGTTAAATGATCGCCACGATGAGTTGCATACGAATTGAAATCTTCTTCGGGCAAGCCCATCTTGTCTAAATAGGCTCCTGCAGCGCTATCTAACATAATGGCATTAGACGGAGAAAGATGATCCGTTGTGATGTTATCGCCGAGTACTGCAAGAGGACGCATACCTTTCATTGTTCGTTCACCAGCAAGTGCACCTTCCCAGTATGGTGGTCTGCGGATATACGTACTTTGTGCTCGCCAATCATAAAGCGGACTTTCTGCTGGCTCAAAAGCACCTAAATCGAACATTGGTGTATATATTTTTTTGAACTGCTCAGGTTTTACACTCGATTTAACGATTTCATCAATTTCTTCATCTGATGGCCAAATATCCATCAACCTTATGTCATTACCTTGAGTATCTTGGCCTAAAACGTCTTTTTCAATATCAAAACGCATAGTACCGGCAATTGCATATGCAACGACAAGTGGTGGTGAAGCTAAAAAGGCTTGTTTTGCGTATGGATGAATTCTGCCATCAAAATTACGATTACCAGAAAGCACAGCCGTTGCGTAAAGATCTCGTTCTATAACTTCTTGTTGGATTTTAGGATCTAAAGCACCCGACATCCCATTACAGGTTGTACATGCATAGGCTACAATGCCAAAACCTAGTTTTTCCATTTCTGATAATAAACCAGCTTCTTCTAGATATAGTTTGGCAACTTTAGAGCCTGGCGCAAAAGATGATTTAACCCAAGGTTTACGTACTAAACCTAATTCATTAGCGCGTTTAGCCACTAAGCCAGCAGCAACAACATTACGTGGGTTTGATGTATTGGTACATGACGTAATGGCTGCAATTATTACGGCACCATCAGGCATTTCACCCTGCTCTTCTTGTGCTTTGCATTGCGCTAAATCTTTCGCAATGTCTTTAGACGCTAAATCAGATGTCGCTAAACGTCTATGTGGATTAGACGGGCCTGCCATATTTCGACCCACAAGAGATAAATCAAAAGTCAATACACGTTTATATTGTGCATCCTTTAAATCATCAGCCCAAAGCCCTGTCTGTTTAGCGTAATTTTCAACTAAGGCGACTTGCTCTGGCTCTCTCCCGGTAATTTTTAAATAATCGATGGTTTGTTCATCGATATAAAACATACCTGCTGAAGCACCATATTCTGGTGTCATATTTGAAATTGTAGCGCGATCGCCAATAGATAAACTGCGAGCCCCTTCACCAAAGAACTCTAGATAAGCGCCGACAACTTTCTCGTTACGTAAAAACTCTGTTATCGCTAAAACGATATCGGTTGCAGTAATACCCGGTTGACGCTGACCCACTAATTTAACCCCAACAATATTAGGCAAGCGCATCATTGATGGGCGACCTAACATGACCGTTTCTGCTTCTAAACCACCCACACCAATGGCAATTACGCCTAATGCATCTACATGAGGAGTGTGTGAATCTGTGCCGACACAAGTATCAGGAAAAGCGACACCATCTCTTGCTTGGATAACAGGAGACATTTTTTCTAAATTAATTTGATGCATAATGCCATTACCTGCAGGAATAACATCAACATTCTTAAAGGCCGTTTTTGTCCACTCTATGAAGTGAAATCTGTCTTCGTTTCGGCGATCTTCAATTGCACGATTTTTATCAAACGCATCAGGATCAGAACCGCCATGTTCAACCGCTAGCGAATGGTCAACAATTAACTGAGTTGGTACTACAGGGTTAACTTTGGCAGGATCTCCTCCTTGATCGGCTATAGCATCTCGAAGACCTGCTAAATCAACCAATGCAGTTTGTCCCAAAATATCATGACAAACAACACGTGCAGGGTACCAAGGGAAATCAAGATCTTGCTTACTTTCAATAATTTGAGTAAGCGATTCAGTAAGGGTTGAAGGATCACACCGACGTACCAGTTGTTCTGCTAGAACACGTGAGGTGTAAGGTAATTTTTGATAACTACCTGGGCTTATTGCTTCGATCGCACCACGAGTATCGAAATAATCTATATTCGAGCCTGGTAATGGCTTGCGATGTTCATAATTCATAATTCTTTCCACAAAATTTGGGGTAAAAACACGCTAATATCTAAGGATAAATAAAACGCTACACACTATTGATTGCTTTAAAGCCCTATCATTAATTAAAGTCATTGACATCAACCATAAAGCTTTAATAATCAGGGGCACTGTAAAGCGTTAGCGTTGCTCTATTGGTGTAACAGTACGAGGTTCGCTACCAGTATAGTCAGCACTTGGACGAATAATGCGGTTATTAGAGCGTTGCTCCATAACATGTGCAGCCCAACCCGTTAAACGTGAACAGACAAAAATAGGGGTAAATAACTTGGTAGGAATTCCCATATAGTTGTATGTTGATGCATGGAAAAAGTCTGCGTTACAGAAAAGTTTCTTGGTATCCCACATGTATTCTTCACACGCCACAGAGATATCATATAACGACGTATTTCCATTCTCTTGAGCTAATTTTTCAGACCATGCTTTAATAATGACATTACGTGGGTCTGAAGTACGGTAGATAGCATGACCAAACCCCATGATTTTCTCTTTACGCTCTAACATTCCCGCCATTTGTATTTTAGCATCTTCAGGTGACGTAAAACGCTCAATCATATCCATAGCTGCTTCATTAGCACCGCCATGCAAAGGACCACGTAAAGTACCAATAGCTCCCGTGATACATGAATACATGTCTGATAATGTTGATGCACAAACTCTTGCAGTAAAAGTTGAGGCATTAAATTCATGCTCAGCATAAAGAATTAACGAAACATCCATAACTCGTCGATGTTGCTCTGACGGTGTTTCACCATTTAATAATTTTAAAAAGTGCCCACCGAGTGAATCTTCATCCGTTACACAATCAATCTCTTTACCTTCATGAGAGAAATTATACCAATAACACATGATGGCAGGAAAAGCGGCAAGTAAACGATTAGCGGCTTTATTTTGCTGTGAAAAATCAACTTCTGGCTCCAGGTTACCTAAAAAAGAACAACCGGTACGCATAACGTCCATTGGGTGAGCATCGGCTGGAATTTTTTGTAATACTTCTTTTAATGCTTGCGGTAAATCACGCATACCATTAAGTTCTGCTTTATAGCTAGCTAATTGGTCAACGGTTGGTAATTCACCATTAAAAAGTAAATAAGCAACTTCTTCAAATGTTGCATTATCAGCTAAGTCTGAAACATCATAACCACAATAAGTTAAACCACTGCCTGATTTTCCTACTGTACATAAAGACGTTTCACCTGCACTTTGACCACGAAGCCCTGCACCACTTAATTTTTTATCAACCATCTCTCAATCCTCATATTCTGTATTTATTATGTTTATGTCTTTTACTATGTCTACATGACTATTCGATGACAATATCTAACAATACTGTCACTGTTGATTACTTGTTTTTACCTTCAGCAAATAATGAATCTAATTTTTGCTCATAATCGTGATAACCAAGGTAATCGTATAAATCCATTCTGGTTTGCATGTTGTCAATTTCAGCTTTTTGATCACCATCGGCTAATAACGTTTTATAGACCGATTCAGCAGCTTTGTTCATTGCTCTAAACGCTGATAAAGGATAAAGCACCATGGCACATCCCCACTCTCCTAATTGCTCTTTATTCCAAAGCTCTGTTTGACCAAACTCTGTGATATTCGCTAATACAGGTACATCTAGTGCTTCAGTGAATGCTCTGTAATGCTCTTCAGTTTTAACCGCTTCAGCAAAAATACCATCAGCGCCAGCAGCAACATAAGCCTTAGCGCGCTCTAGCGCTGCTTCTAAACCTTCTTGTGCAAACGCATCGGTTCTGGCCATAATAAAAAAGTCACTGTCTGTTCTAGCATCAACAGCAGATTTTATTCGATCGACCATTTCTTGAGTTGAAACAATTTCTTTGTTTGGACGATGACCACATCTTTTCTGTGCAACCTGATCTTCAATATGAACCGCTGCTGCCCCAGCTTTTTCCATATCACGAATAGTCTTTGCAATATTAAATGCCCCACCCCAACCCGTATCAATATCTACCAGTAAAGGCAGACTCGATGCAGAAGTAATACGTTGAACATCTGCAATAACATCATTAAGTGATGTCATGCCTAAATCAGGTAAACCATATGATGCATTAGCGACACCGCCACCCGATAAATAAATCGCTTGATGTCCAAGTTGCTCAGCCATCATTGCGCAATATGCATTGATAGTACCGACAACTTGTAATGGCTTATTGTTTGCTAACGCTTGTCTAAATTTAGCGCCTGGTGATAATGGTTTCGACATGTTTTGTTCCCCTGTTTATATTTCTGCTTAAGGTTTAAGCGTTTGTTCTGCAATTTTTTGTTCAATATTTTTTCTTGATGCGGCTATATGACGACGCATAAGTATTTCAGCTAACTCGCCATCTCTATCACTGATTGCTTGTAAAATATGTAAATGCTCATCATAAGCCCGACTTGCCCTCGCACTCTGCATACCAAATTGAAATCGGTACATGCGTACTAAGTGATAAAGCTGGCCACAAATAAGATTGATTAGTTGTTGGTTATGACTACCCAGGATAATCTTGTAGTGAAAATCTAAATCACCCTCTTCTTGATAATAGGCAACACCTTCTTGCAATGCTTTTTCTTGACTGTGACTTACCAACATTTGCTTCATCGAAGATATTTCTTCATCTGTCATATTAATAGCGGCATGTCGACAAGCCATACCTTCGAGTGCTTCGCGCGTAATGTAAAGCTCTAATAGGCCTTCAATTGTACAATCGACAACTCTTGAACCTATATTGGCTTTACGCTCAATGAGATGACATTTTTCTAGACGGTTTAAGGCTTCTCGTAAGGTAGAACGGCTAATTTGATAACTTTTAGCCAGCTCTGGCTCGCTAATTTTACTACCTGCAGGAATTTCACCTTCAACGATGGCATGCTGCATTCTTTCAAATACTTTATCAGCGGTAGTCACTATGGCTTGTTTGGTTGGATTATCTATATACATAAGAAAAAACAGTCACATTAAATTGTCGACACATTAAATTGTCGACACATTAAAATTATAAAGCTAATAATATCTTATTTAAAAGATATAACAAGTAGACCTAAGTATAATTGTCGACAATAATGGTGTTTTTATGAATATAAATAAATTTTAGGCAAAAAAAAACCTACGTAATAGTGTATCTATTACGTAGGTTTTCTATTTATCACTTATGTTCACTCTATTACTATAATTATTCATCAGTAAAGAGTGGCATCCCTAAGGGGATTCGAACCCCTGTTACCGCCGTGAAAGGGCGGTGTCCTAGGCCTCTAGACGATAGGGACACAGATATAAATCTAACTATCTTTTGAGCGATTAACTCAAAGGATTAATTTTATATGGTTCAATATAGTTAAACTAACTAAATATCTCAATAAAAATTAAAACTCTAGTACATATTTTTAAATAGAATAATAACTATCATTATTAATTAATCACTTAATCAATAAATTGGCATCCCTAAGGGGATTCGAACCCCTGTTACCGCCGTGAAAGGGCGGTGTCCTAGGCCTCTAGACGATAGGGACACATGCTGGATATTTCCAGTAACTATCTACCCTGTTACAGGTATTACTAATTTAATAAGTATTATTAAATCCTTAATAAATTAGCAGTCTAATTAACTTTCAAGTATTACTCACAGTAGTTAACAACTGTTTACCTATTAGATCAAAAACACAATATAATAAGTGGCATCCCTAAGGGGATTCGAACCCCTGTTACCGCCGTGAAAGGGCGGTGTCCTAGGCCTCTAGACGATAGGGACACAAGCTGGTTACACCAGAGTACTATCTATCAAACGTAATACGTTCGATGCTTTAAAGTAAATAAAAACCATTAAAGCTCTAAATCACCACCCCGCACTGTAAACAATACGCAGTAGCTTAAAACAAACCATCAATAGTGGCATCCCTAAGGGGATTCGAACCCCTGTTACCGCCGTGAAAGGGCGGTGTCCTAGGCCTCTAGACGATAGGGACACATTATACTATCGTTTGGATTACTCCAAATTTTGCATCATAGATGCAAACTCTATGGTGGAGCTATGCGGGATCGAACCGCAGACCTCTTCGCTGCCAGCGAAGCGCTCTCCCAGCTGAGCTATAGCCCCGTTTTATAAACGGTATATTTAATCACTGGCCTAATAGCAATTAAATAAATCGTTCTCTTCAAGTGGACCTAACACTTGCTGAAAACGAGGCGCATTCTAAGCAGCACCCCTTAAACTGTCAACTGTTATTTTAAAATTTTTACTGTTTTTTTCAATAAATTGACATTCTGATTACTTAAACAGCAACTTGTTTATTTATTGCATAGTAATTCCATCACTAAACGAAAATATAACCACTTTCAATTATCTTAACAGTTTAAAAATGTCACCTTTATTTATACATATCATCAATCAATGTTAATGTTACAATATTATTATATTCATTAATTTAATTTGGCATTATCGGTATGGTGCTTTAACGCTACTGATAAGTCATTAGTAAAATACTCAAAATACATATGCAGTTAAGAAAATTAAACATTGTGGCTATAGGTGGCGGACACGGTTTAGGTCGTGTACTTCTTACCTTATCTTTTATGGGAAACAAACTCACCGGTATTGTAACCACAACAGATAATGGTGGTTCTACGGGTCGATTAAGAAAAAGAAAAAGCACTATTGCTTGGGGTGACCTAAGAAACTGCCTTACCCAGTTAGCAGATAAAAATGCTATTGGTAGCCAATTATTTGATTTTAGGTTTGATGGTGAAGATGACCTAGGTGGTCATAACCTTGGAAACTTAATGCTCTATGCATTAGAAAACTTACAATCGTCACCGCTTGATTCTATCAATTTAGTTCGTCGGATTCTCCGTGTAAAAACGCAATTACTGCCTATGTCTGAGACCCCCACCGATCTTATGGCATTTTATCCTGAAGGGCGATGTCGATTAGGAGAGTTATCTGTTGATGATATGCCTATTATGCCAAAAAACTTAATGTTAGCGCCTTTAGTTAAAGCAAGCCCTTCCTGTCTTGACGCGATCAAAAATGCAGATTTGATAATTCTTGGCCCTGGTAGTTTCTTAACTAGCGTTATACCACCTTTATTAGTTAGAGATATAAGCAATGCGATAATTGAGCGCAAAGGCCATTGCGTATTTATCGACAATATTGTACCTGAACAAAGCCCAGCAGCTAATTTGTCGCTAGATGAGAAATTCAATTGGATTGAAGACAATATCGGTAGTTTACCTATAGATAGTGCTATCACTCATGATAAACAAGCTAAATCAGAACGAGTAAACATACTTCATCAAGACTTAGTACATAACGAAGTGGCGCATCATCATGATAAAGAAAAACTGATTAACGCGTTAGAAAATTGTTTTAATAAATTTGCTAGTCCGAAAGTCGCCAGCGAAAAAGAATAACGGCATTTACAACCTAGGATCAAAAAAGCATAGCGATAGCTATGCTTTTTAGTTTGCTATATCAACACGCCTTAATCGTTAACTATTTTCATCTTGGCTAATTCGACTAGCGACAGCACCTTTTTGATCTTTGTACTTAGCGTCACCACGCTTATTATAAGGTCGTAATGCACTTGAAGACATTGTTTCAAAATTTAATGCAGCTATTTTCATCTTAGGTCGCAGCGCTAAGGGTAACTTCCCACTGTTATAAAATTCCAAAACAATTTGGCCTGACCAACCAGGATCTATTCTATGTGCCGTAACATGTACCATTAAACCAAGACGCGCTAACGACGAACGACCATCTAACCACCCTACAATGTTATCTGGTAATGTCACTGACTCATAAGTTACAGCTAAGGCAAGTTCACCGGGATGAAGAAAAAATGCTTCGCCATCCTCAATAAAAATTTCTTCACTCATTACAGAGTTCATTGCTTGTTGTACTTCAACTTTTGGACCACTTAAATCAATATAGGGTGCGGTATGATCTTTGAAAACTCTAAACTCATTGCCTAAACGAATATCAACACTCACTCCTGATATCATCGAGCTATCAGGCGCAGGAGTTATCACTATTTGCCCGTCTTTTATATATTGTTCTATGTCTTTATCGCAAAGTCTCATGATAATTTTTCTTATGGTTAGTTAATGACTACGCCTATACCGCCTGAGGCTATCAATCAAGTGATATGTCGATATTAGGCGTTTGCGAACTGTTATTATCACATTGTAAATATAACTGCCCTGCAATATTTCGCGCTATCTTACGATATTGTTGTGCTATTTCACCAGTGCTATTTTCTATAATATCAGATTTACCAGAATCGGCATCATGACGAATATTAATATTTAAAGGTAATTGACCAAGTAAAGGTGTATCAAAGTTAGTTGCCATTTTTTCACCCCCAGCGTGACCAAAAATATGGCTTTTGTGGCCGCAGTTTTCACAGGTGTGATAACTCATATTTTCTACAATACCTAAAACTGGCACCTTAACTTTATCAAACATTGCCACCCCCTTCCCTGCATCTACTAAAGCAATGTCTTGAGGTGTCGTAACAATAACAGCAGCCGCAACAGGGACTTTTTGCGCCAATGTTAACTGAATATCGCCGGTACCCGGTGGCATATCTATGAGTAAATAATCAAGCTCTGACCAAGCGGTTTCATTAAGTAGTTGATTAAAGGCTGAACTAGCCATGGGGCCGCGCCAAACCGTGGCATCATCTTTATCGACAAGAAAACCTATCGACATAGCTTCAAGGCCATGGGTATTTAACGGAGTCATATACTTTCCGTCAGTTGAGGTTGGTTTTTTGTCTGTTAAACCCAGCATCGTTGGCATAGACGGTCCATATATATCAGCGTCAAGAATGCCCACTTTTGCCCCCTCACACATAAGCGCATAAGCTAAGTTAACGGTGGTGGTTGATTTACCAACACCGCCTTTACCAGAGGCTATTGCAATAATATTTTTTATGTTGTTGCCACTACCCGTTAACTCAAATTGTCGTACAGGTTTTATATTAAGTTCGCCATTAATAATGACCGTTTTCGATAAAGCATTAGACAAACTGGTTGCAATCTCATTTAATTCACCTTGACACGGAAATGGTACAAATAAATTTACCTGCAACATATCACTTGAATGTTGTTTCACCGTCAAATTCGATTCTTTATCTAGCACGCCTTGCGGAAAAATTTGTGAACGATACTGTGATAACGTATTTTTTAAAACAGAAATATCATCATTTTTATCTGATAATGCACTTTGTTGATTATCCATTGTTGTTTGAGTCAAACTTTCATTTGCCTCACGGTTAGATTTACTTGAAGTTTCTCGGAAAAAAAATTTACCAAACATAGCAACTACCTAGGCTATTAATCATTTGAGTATAAGCGGTAAATTCTGTACTATTGCAGCCATTATTACCATCATAAACATTAATTATTCATGTCTGATCCTATTTTATCTGAAACTTCATCAAACGCGAACAATAAAAAGCGTAAAATTTTAGTCACTTGTGCTCTGCCATATGCAAATGGTTCAATACACTTAGGTCATTTACTCGAACATATCCAAACGGATATTTGGGTAAGATTTCAGCGTATGCGCGGCAACGAAACTTACTTTGTTTGTGCTGATGATGCACATGGCACACCTATCATGCTTAAAGCACAAGAAATGGGTGTCTCTCCAGAAGAAATGATCAATGCAGTTCGTGATGAGCATATGGCAGACTTTGCAGACTTTCATATTAGCTTTGATAACTATCATTCAACGCATAGTGAAGAGAACAAAACCTTTGCAGAAGAGATTTATAATAAATTACATGCAAGTGGACATATTAAAACGCGTACTATCTCGCAATTATATGATCCAGAAAAAGGCATGTTTTTACCTGATCGCTTTGTCAAAGGAACTTGCCCTAAGTGTAAAAGCGAAGATCAAAACGGCGATAGCTGTGATGATTGCGGTGCTACATACTCACCTACTGAAGTTTTAAACCCTCGTTCTGTTGTTTCTGGTGCAACACCCGTTTTAAGAGATTCTGAGCATTACTTCTTTGATTTACCTGCTTTTGAGCAAATGTTAAAAGACTGGACTCGCAGTGGCGCTTTACAAGAAGAAATGGCCAACAAATTAGCTGAATGGTTTGAATCAGGGTTGCAGCAATGGGATATTAGCCGTGATGCACCTTATTTTGGCTTTGAAATTCCGAATGCACCAGGTAAGTTCTTTTATGTTTGGTTAGATGCACCTATTGGTTATATGGGTAGCTTTAAAAACCTATGCGATAAAAAGCCAGAGATTGATTTTGATAGCTTTTGGTCAGAAGACTCTGAAGCCGAGCTTTATCACTTTATTGGCAAAGATATCATTTATTTCCATAGTCTTTTCTGGCCAGCAATGCTCGAAGGTGCTGGTTTTAGAAAACCTACTTCTGTTTACGCACACGGCTTTGTGACCGTTAATGGCGCGAAAATGTCTAAATCAAAAGGCACTTTCATTAAAGGTCGTACTTATCTAGAACACTTAAACCCTGAATATTTACGTTACTACTACGCCGCAAAATTAACCCATCGCATTGATGACTTAGATTTGAACCTTGAAGATTTTGCTCAACGAGTAAATTCAGATTTAGTGGGTAAAGTAGTTAACATCGCTTCACGTTGTGCAAGTTTTATCACCAAACGTTTTGATGGCATGTTATCAACAAATATTGATGATCAAGCATTAGCTGACGAAGTAATGAATGCAGGTGATAGTATAGCCGCGCATTATGAATCACGTGATTTTGGTCGCGGTATGCGTGAAATCATGGCACTTGCCGATAAAGTAAATGAATACATCGCAGTCAAAGAACCGTGGCAATTAGTTAAAGACGAGAGCAAGCAGCAGGAAGTGCAAGATATTTGTTCATTAGGCATTAACATGTTCCGTACGTTAATGATTTACTTAAAGCCAGTACTGCCAGTACTTGCCGATAGTACCGCAACATTTTTAAATGATGAACTTATATGGGAAGGACACAAAACGTTACTTACCAACCACAAAATTAATAAGTTTAAAGCGTTATTACAACGGGTTGACATGGATAAAGTGAATGCCATGACAGAGGCCTCAAAAGAAAGCCTAACAAGTGATAAAGATAACAAAAAAACGGAAGCTAAAAATGATGTTGATAATAGCGCAGCATTGGCAAATCCGCTTGCGGCAGATCCTATCTCTGAAGAAATTCAATTTGATGATTTTGCAAAAATAGACTTAAGAATAGCTAAAATCATTAACGCAGAGCACGTTGAAAAAGCAGATAAATTATTAAAATTAACCCTTGGCCTTGATGAAGATGGCAGTGAAACACGACAAGTCTTTGCTGGCATAAAATCAGCATACCAACCAGAAGACTTAATAGGAAAGCATACTGTTATGGTTGCGAACTTAGCACCAAGAAAGATGCGTTTTGGTATGTCTGAAGGGATGGTTTTAGCTGCCGGCCCTGGTGGAGAAGATCTTTGGATTTTAAATCCTGATGACGGTGCTAAAGCAGGCATGCGAGTTAAATAGTTTAGTTGCTGTACTAGATTAACTACCCAGAAAAGGTATCGATTGTTCGATGCCTTTTTCATTTATTGATTATGGATTATTGATTATTGATTATTGATAGCGGGGATTAAGCCTAAACCTCAAGATAATTAATAAGCAAAAAAAACATAAACATAAGCAAAAACATCAGAACCAAGCAGAAAATAATGAAATATCACATAGCCTTAGCCGTTTTAACTATAACCACCTTTCTCACAAGTTGTTCATCAAACTATGTTGTTTCAACTAACTTTGACAAAGAAAATATTGACCAATACTTTTCAGCAAGTAACGTTGAGATATATAACAAAGAGGGTGATTTACCAGGCCCTTATAAGTTTGTCAGCTTAGTCGAAGGTCAAGATTGTCAATCAATGCCTCATCAAGCTGAACCAGATAAAATTAATGCAAGAACACAAGCGAGACAGCAAGCGCATCAACTTGATGCAAATGCCGTTGTGTTTTCTGGTTGTGCATTACTTGATAATGAAAAGTTAGCAAAAATAAATGCTAGTAACGATGCAAAGCAATGCCACGCTATAATCATTTGTTATGCGAGAGCTTTTAAAATAAACGATCTTAAATAAAATTTTAGTAGTAATAGAGCTCCTTATAATATGTCTAAAATCAACAAACACAGCCCAAATACTCTATTTGAGTTTACCCCTATTGGTGTTGTTGAATCGCCCTATCAAGAAAAATTTGCTGTACCGAGACAACCCGGCTTAGTTTCAGCTGCTGATGCAAAGATATTGTTAACAAACAAATACAATCATCAGGATTTAATAAAAGGTATTGAGCAATATTCACATTTATGGGTTATTTTTGTCTTTCATGAAACACTAGCACAAGGTTGGAAACCTTTAGTTAGACCACCTCGGTTGGGTGGTAACGAAAAAATGGGGGTTTTAGCCACACGTTCAACATTTAGACCTAACCCCATCGGTATGTCTGTCGTAAAACTTGAACGTGTTGAGTTAACAAAAATAGCAGGTAAATCACAAGTAATTCTACATATATCTGGCGTTGATATCGTTAATAACACTCCTATAATCGATATTAAACCTTATATACCGTACTCTGATGCCGTTACTCAGGCAGAAGCAGGCTTTGCCCAAGCAGAGCCTACTCGAACGAGTAAAATTCAGTTTAGTAAACAAGCAGCAGAACAATTAAAACATTATTGTGCTCAATATCCCAAACTAGAACTACTGATAGAGCAAGTACTTTGTCAAGATCCAAGACCTGCGTACAAGCAAAGTAAGTTAGATGCAAAAGAATATGGTATGTCCTTATACAATTTAAATATTCAGTGGAAAATGATAGATTTATCTATGATTGAAGTGTTTAACATTTCACAGAATTAACACATAAAACGTATAACTTAATGCCATAAATAAGATGAAAGAGCCTTTAATGAAGCACTACACAATCTCCTCTCTGTCAAATAAGATAAAACAAAATGAAATAGATTGGCACCATATACCTGCACTACATATAGATACTTACCCGTGGTTTGAGCAAGGCTCAAAACAAACAACGGTGGTGAAGCTTGCAGCAAGTCCTACGCACTTATATATGCAAATCGTCGCACAAGATAACCATAGCTATGCCATACAAACACAATTAAACCATATGCTTATTTGTGAAGATTCATGCGTCGAGTTTTTCTTTAGTCCAAGCGGAGAGCTTGATAGTGACTATATCAATATCGAAGTGAATTGTTGTGGCACTTTGCATATTGCTTATGGTCCAAATCGAGATAAACGTGCGTTTATTTCCCTTGAATCAGCTAGCAAAATCTCCTGCCTAACGAGTATCTCTTCACCGATAAAGCTTGAGCAAGCACAGGATAACAGTTGGCAAGTTGAACTAGTTATTCCGTTTAAAGTTATTGAAGAACTAACATCTAAAGCAGTAAACCTGAAAACTTGGTTTGGAAATTTTTATCGTTGTGGTGGTAGGATTGAACCGCAATATGCAGTGTGGAATACTATTGACGTGCCACAACCTGATTATCATCGACCAGAGTACTTTGGCAAATTAGTATTTGAAGACTAAAAAACAGACCGAACCTAAAAGTTAAAACTCATACTCTAAAGCAACTCTTAGACTATGATCTTTACCTGAGTTAGAAATTTCCGTTATAAATCCTGCTTCCCATTTAAGTTGTTTTTGTCCATCAAAACGCTGAATCCCCATAAAAGCAGGACCTAAACCAATATAATCCTCACCAGTATAGATTTCAATTGCAGGTTGAATTTGTGGCATCCATCGGTAGCGATATTTAAGCCTAAATTCTACTTCAATTTCATCTTGAATCGTTTCACCCCACTCATAGATCCCAAACAAATTCATGGTAAGGCTAGTTCGACCAAATTCTTTCTCAAAAATTATGCCTGTAGTGACCTCCCAATCATTTTGTTTGTGTTGCTTTTCTACTTCAAATAACATTCCCCAATCAGCCCAAAATTCACCTTGTTCTGTCATCATCCAGCGGACTTCAATTTCATAAGCTTGTAAACCAAAATCCTCAGTTTTAGTTTTCTCACCTATTAGATACCCTTCTACCATGACCGTTTCACTTAATGATTGGCCGTAAGCTATCCTCTGGCCAATTAAGGTATTACTATCTGTTTGCCTAGACATTAATCGCCATTCAAATTCTTGTTCATTAGGAAGCACATAAGGATGGTAAACTTTATCAACGACCATACCATCTGCAATTGCAGCACTAGAAGAAATAAGTAACATTACAGCTAATAATCTAGACCACATTTTGGTTCTCCAAAAAACTATCATTATCACAGTGATGTTTTTTTGATGATTTGATAAAAAAAATCACTATAAATAGTAATAAACTTGCTGTGTATAACAGAATAAACTGCAATGAAGGGCTGGCTTCATAACCAAAGAGTGTTTTTAGAAGATGACCATACTCAGAACTATCTTTTACGAATTTAGTGCTATCCCAAAGCGCTCCGCTGCTTTTAAGAATATCTACTTGTTGGAGAAGATTTACCACTTGGCTTATTTGTCCGGATAAAAATAATGCCCATGCAATGTAAACAAAGATGAAAAATTCTTTTTTGATAAACCAATGTAATGATAAATAGAGTAAGGCGCTAAAACTCAAGCAAATACCTAGCCCAATAGATAACCCCGCTACAACATCCTTAATAGATTGGCGACTTGTCAAATAACTATCGAGAAAGGTAATAAACTCACTTGCATTAATAACAGTAAAAATAATCAGTCCAACAATAGTTAAATTACTTTGATGTGCTGCTATAGTGTTTTGACTCAATAAAGAAGAACAACCAATTAAAAGGAAAAAATAGACCACGCCCAACTCAAGTGTTTTTATAATTTCTATACCCATTCCATCAAATAGCTCTCCCATCATGGGTAAATAATAAAATGTGGCAAAGATACCAACGACACTTGATAAACAAACATAAAGTCGTTTTTTATTAGTTACTCTATTTGGCGCAATACAAGTGCTAATTAAGCAAAGTAAGACAAAAATAGGCAATAAATCTTTAATAAATAAAATCACCGTATTAATTAGCATCTTTCACCTCAACTACTATCACTCCCCTTGCAGAGTTTGGGTGATACTCTCCAAAATATTCATAATTACCTGGCTTTAATGGGCCGATAAAAATCGTACTTTTTCTTTTAGGAAATAAAACTTTCTCTCTATTTAAATCAAAGCTATCAAACTCTTCTGCTACCATATCTTTATTAAAAATGATTAATTTTACTTTTTTATCTGCCGGAACTTTTAATTCAGATGGAGTGAAAACATGATTCTCTAAAGTTAGATAAAACTCTTTTGTCTGCGCTTTTGAACTGTGTGATACAAACAGCCAAAACATAGCAAAAATCAACCTTAGACGAAAAAACTTAGTCATTATTAAGCGCCACAGTATTCGTTTTAGCTAAGTTGATAACAACCTTTAATCCACCCAATTCAGAGATCATTAATTGTATTTCGGCATTATGTAAATCAACTATATGCTTCACGATAGATAGCCCTAAACCACTTCCTGTTTCAGTATGCTGTTTACCTCGATAAAACCGATGAAATACTTTTTCTAACTGCTCACTAGGTATACCAGCACCTGAATCCTCTACGACCACTTGTACATTATCTACATAATCTTCAACAGAAATAAGGATATTTGTATTTTTTCCACTGTATTTATTCGCGTTTTTAATCAGATTATCGAATAATATTTCAAGCGAAAATTTATCCCCTAATATGTGTACTGGCTTTGCATTCAATGAAATAGTTTGTTGTGATTGCTCAATTTTTTCAAAGTTATCGGAAATAACGTCCTGTAACAACGCTCTTAAATCTAATTCAACTTTGTTTTGTTCAAAATTTTCCGGTGTTGTTCTGTTGAGCGCAATTATCTGCTCAATGACATGAGCCATTCTTACTGTATTTTCATTGAGTTCATCAATATGGTAACGTTCAATTCGATTGCTTTCAAAGGCAATCATTAAGTTATGCGCAGTAATTTTTAACACACTGATAGGGGTTCTTAGCTCATGCGCAGCATCACCTGATAAACGTTTTTCTCGCTCAAAAGCATTATTTAATCGTTCAAGTAAGTTATTGAGTGTTTGTTCGATAGGTTTTAGTTCTTCAGAATTTTCTTTAACGGTAATAGGCGTTAAGTCTCTAGCATTTTTTTTGGTGAGTTGGTTTGATAAGATGGTTAATGGCTTTAAGCTTTTTTTTATCGCAAAAAAAACTAATAAACCGATGAGAGGAATAGCATAAACAATCGGGAGTATGGCTTCTAGTAACACTTGTTCAACTGATTCAAATCGCTGATTGATGGGTTGTGCAATAATTACCTTGGTTTCATTTTCAACCAAAACAAACACCCTCCACCTTTTCCCTAAAAAACTGCTATCACTAAACCCATGCTCGGTATTGGTAATAATTGCTTCTGGGGAGTTATCACTTTTTAAACGTAACTTATCTTTTAGCCATATTTGATAGGCAAAAACAGAGTGTAATACAACATTGGTTGATGCTTCTTTAATTGGGCTATGCAATAAGGCAATAGCAAAGGATCGCATTTCTTCATCAAACACTTGATTGAGTTTGGTTTTACTTGCCTTATACCCTTGTAGAGCTGCTCCGAATGATGCCAATGTAACGACCGATAGTATAACAATGAGCAAATATCGTTGTATGCTCATTTATGTTTTACTCACAACATAACCTACACCCCTAACATTTTTAATAAAGTTTTTAGGGAGTTTTTTTCTTATATTACTAATGTGTACTTCAATTGTATTTGAGGCAACTTCTTCACCCCATTCATAGAGCTTACTTTCCAGTTGTTCTTTAGATTGAATTCTTCCTACATTTTCAAGTAATGACTTAACGATCATATATTCTCTTCGAGAAAATTTTTTTTCAATTTCGTTAACAAAAATAGTGTGGCCTTGCGTGTCTAGTTCTACATGATTATGCTTTATGACAGACGAAGTATGAGTACCTAGCCTTCTTTCTATTACTCTTAACCTTGCTAACAGTTCCTCAATATTGAACGGTTTTGCTAAATAATCATCAGCACCTAAATCTAGTCCTTTTACTTTGTTTTCAATACCGTCTCGTGCCGTTAAAATCAACACGGGAAGCGAGTTCTTTATCTTTTTAATGTGCTTTAATACATCTAATCCATCAATATCTGGCAAACCTAAATCAAGGATAACTAAATCAAAATCACCTGTTCTAATTGCAGAAACGCCATCTTTACCTGTTAACACACCATCTGTACTATACCCCTCATTTCTTAAAGATTCTTTTAAACCATTAGCAAGGTGTACATCATCTTCTATAAGTAATAACCTCATAATTTAAAAAGCCTTTTTATCGTGAATCATCTATCTAATTGACCAATGCAATATATTCTGCTCTTTAAGAAAGTTTTCAGCATTTACACCTTGAATAAGCGCTAATGTTGCTAAAAATCCTGCTTGAATACATTGTGGTGCAGCTACCGTGATAGAATTAGGTGGGTTAATCACTGGCCAGCCTGTTTTTACATTAAGTATGTGACTATACCGATGGTTATTTTTCAACAAAAATCTATTTGCGTCACCACTTGTCGCAACGGCCCCTGTTCTTAATGTAACAAGGGTAGATTGGCTTGAATCGAAAGATGGATGTTCAATGCCAACTTGCCAAGGGGCATCATATTCTCTGGTGCCGTACACAGCTAAATCTCCACCATAATTCACTAGAAAAGGGGCATTAGTTTTTTGACTTATCAATAATACTGCACGATCAACCGCGTATTCTTTACCTAAACCACCAAAATCAATTTCCATACCCTTTTTCATCACAAATGAGTTCGCAGAGTAACTGACTTTATCCCATCCAACAAACTGAAGAGCGGCCTGAACACTTTTTTTACTCGGTACGTTGTCACTTCCATCGAAGGGCCATGCTTTTCGTAATATTCCCGAAGTTATATCAAAAGCCCCTTCACTCATGTCATAGCATTGGTTGGCAAATTCAAATAAGTTAAAAGTCTCCTTATCAATTTCAATAACTTGCCCTGCTTTGTTATTAATTTCAGAACAAAGGCTCTTGCTGTCGTATCGAGAATACTTATCTTCAATACGCCACGCTTCATTAGCCGCAATACGCCCTACTTCTATGGCTAATGCTTCGTTATCTGTATCGATTAAGACTTCACACAAACTTGCCATAGCAAAGAAGGAAAGTGTAAACCCTCCTTCCCTAGCCAAGCAGTTAACAACCCTGGTCGCTTTGTCCATATTTGACATAAAACCAATTAAAATGAATAAGTTACTTGTGCAATTATAGCATCAACTTCTTCATATAATTCAACTTCTTTTAATACACCAATAGCTTGAATTCCATTACTCTTAGGGGTTTGGTGATAATACTCCAACCTAAAAGATAAATTATTTCCATCTCCCATTGGCATGCCGTATTTTAGACCTACTGTGTAGGTGTCTAGTTCTCCAATGCGATAATCAGCACTAACAAAATTCGGTTTTGCTTCATCTTGTGCTATGAAGGGCTGATAAAACTCTGCTGCACTTTGCGTATACATACGAAAATGCGGTTCGATAAAATGTCCATTAGTAAAGGGGATCAAATACCTAAAATCAAACGTATGAGAATCTATCTGCCAATTATCAGTCATAAAGCGATAACTAGCATCAAGTATGCCGCTGTCGAAGTGATATTTAGTTTGCCCAAAAAAAGCATGCTTGGTTCTTTCATCAGGTCTATTCTCATACAAGTAGGCCTGAGCTTCCCCGTTATGATTAACAGAACTGATTATTTTGAACGGATCAGTCATGTAACCACTTACCGTTGAATAGGAATAATTTAATTGCACTATCATTTGTCGATTAATAACTTGGGTTACACCAAATAATAAATCAATGGTAGATTTTGACTCGTCACTGCCTATTCGTGTTTTATTAAAGTCATCTTCAAAGTTTGGATCATCAGCATCACCCACAACCATCGCAGATAAAGGTTTTGGAATACCACCTTCTGGTTCGATGACATCATAAGCGAAAGACATTCCCGCAGATAACGTTGTATTCTTTTTATTGAAATCTCTTGCTACATTGCCATTTAATGACGCTGACATATAATCATATTCTTTAGAAAAATTCCCCCCTACACTCACGATATAGTCTTTTAACAAAGGTTGCGTCCATTGTCCCGTTAACTGAACCCGCGTATCATGAAAGGTATCATCTAACGGTGTATCACCCGCGTTAACTGTATATTGACCATTGCCTGACGGCCTTGTAAATGTTTGTGGGGTTGGTTGAGCAGTAGCGCCATTGGGTGATGCTCCCGTTAAGGCATCAATGGTTACTTTTAAGTTAAGTACTTCATCATTATTGAATGTTTTTGTCCCTGCGATAATCGCTTCTGTGGCCGAAACACGATCCACTTCTGCATAATGCATTATTGCGGTATCAAACTGCCAAGATTCTTCAGTAGAGGCGTTCGCCGTACTTCCTAATAAAGCACAGCTTGCCGTAGTTAGCATCGCTTTTAGATTAGTTTTATTGACTTTTAATTGCATCCGCAACCTCCACCACCAAAACTACGACCGCCGCTAGTCGCTTCTTTACTAAAATAAATATGGTCATCTAACGATGCATCGATAGGAGCACTGGTCAACGCCATTTCTTTCTTAGCTAATAAATCTCTTTCCCAAGGCTCTACACCTAAACTTGTGCAACCACTTAACCCAACTGCACTACACACTAAACTAAGCGTAACTAACCTCTTATATATATTAACAACTTTCATAGTAACTCCTTACAATAACTGTTCAATTTCTTGTTCATACTGTACTTTTTTCTTATCCGTAAAGCCTACATGTGCACTAACAATTTTACCTTCAGCATTAATGATAAAACTACTTGGCATACCTTTAAGCTGAAGTTCTTGTGCAAGTTTTCCATTAGGATCATTTAAAATAGTAAAATTGGCTGGAGTGCTAGCGAGAAACTGCTTAGCAAGGTTTGGCTCTGCATCCAGATTAATACTAATGACTTTGAAGTTTTTATCAGCATATTTTTTCTGGATCTTATTCATCCAAGGAAACGATTTTCGACAAGGCGTGCACCATGAAGCCCAAAAATCTAAATAAATCACATTACCTTTATATTGTTTGATAATGTTCTTGTATTGTAATGACGTATTATCTGTAGCGTGCGCATGGGTTACCAACAATATTAATGCAGTTATAACGATTGCAATCGTTCTCATCTTATTAGCCTAGTCTATTTAATTACAGCCCTAAGTCTAAAAAAGTTTCCTTAAGGCTTTCTTAAGGAAACTTTAATAATTAAAAATATTAGGGCGTGTTTATCTTTGTTTAATAATGCAGCTAAGAGATCTCCCCCTTTAATCAAGGAGGAGTTGTGTAGTTTACTTGCTAAATTAGCAACTTTTAACGCAGCGTAAAGAGATTTTAACCTCAGCCGAAAGGGCAATGACTATTTTTAAAATTATCGGCATGAGTATTTACTTATTTGGAACAACCAAACGGCGTTCATATTACTTTGCTAATGATAAAAATAGCGCATTACTGACAATATCAACACGCCTAGACTATTAATGTGTTTTAGAGGTAATTTTGAAAGTTAATGACTCTACTATGTATAGCAGTGATAGCTTGAGTAGATAATTAGATTACAAAGCTTAAAACGATTGCAGTCGCTCCTAATAAACTAATCATCTCAGATAAGGTATAACTGCTACATTTAAGCTAACACACGTTATTAATGATCATGCCCGCAGCTACTTCCAGCAGCATGAACATGGCCATGGCTTATTTCTTCTTCTGTTGCTTCTCTTACATCAACTACGTCTATATCAAAAGTGATAACTTTTCCTGCTAACGGCGGGTTCACATCAACAGTAATCATGAACTTGCCAGCTTTAAGCACTGTCACTTGGCGTTGACCTTGCTCTGTTTGCACTATGGCAACCATACCCGCCTTCCATTTAGCATTTTTACTAGGTAATCCTTGTAAATGCTTTGCTGGAACACGTTGAATAGCCGCTTCATCGCGCTCACCGTATGCTTCTTCAGGTTGTAAAGTTATTGAAAACTTATCACCAGCCGCTTTATCCGTTAATGCTTTTTCTAAACCAACTAACGTGTTATTGGCACCATGTAAGTATGTAAGAGGCTCATGCCCTGCTGAAGATTCTAACTCTTCACCCGCTTCATTTTTTAATGTGTAATGAAAGTGAACCACTTTGTTATCTGAAATTTTCATATTATCTCAACGTTTAATCTATCTTAATTGCAGCGAAGTGTACCTTGGTTTTGCTAAGGATCAAGCCCATAACAATAAAATAACAACACTTAATACAATAAAAAACATACCCACGTATTCTTTTACAGAAATTGTTTCTTTAAAAACGCGATAAGTAAGCGCTAAAGTAATGAAAAACTCGACTTGTCCAAGCGCTTTCACATAGGCTGCATTTTGATAACTGGCGCCAGTAAACCAACCGATAGAGCCTAATACACTCGTTATGCCAACAAATAAACATAAACGCCAATGTTTAAGCATTAGGTATAATTGTGCTTTATCTTGTATGTAAACATATATTATAGAAATAATGGTTTGCACTGTGATCATAAATACCAATGTAACCGCAGCACTTACCATTAAGTCAGTATTTAGTGCCAAGCTTGATTCACGAATAAGTAAGGTGGTTATCGCTAAACCTAGCCCAGCAGCTAATCCATATGCCATACCGGTTATAGCATCAGAACCCTTAAATACTTCACCCAAAGTAAACTTTACTTTAGACACTAAAAACACCCCGACTACCCCAACAATAACGCTGAACCAGCCTAAACCACTTAAATGCGAAGAAAAAAGTAATGCGCCGACAATAGCGACTTGAATAGCTTCAGTTTTAGCTAAACTCGTGGCCACGGCAAAATTACGATATCGAAACGCAGCGACCAAACATGCAGTACCGATAATTTGCATTACACAGGCAATGAGCGCGTATTGTAAAAAGTCATTATTTAATGACGGAGCGGTTTGCTCTTTGTAGTGAAGTAACCACCATAAATAACCCCAAGCAAATGGCAAAGCATAGATATAGCGAACTCCCGTAGTCGCCATAGCGTTTAACTTACCAGACAGTTGTTTTTGACCCGCAGTTCGTACCGCCTGCATGGTTGCTGCTAATAGCGTGAAATAAATCCAAATTTCCACTTTTCATTCCTTTTTACGAGGGCGTGTTAGTAAATGCAAATTGCTTATCTAAACCGCTAACGCCTAAACCATTGCGCTTTTCTACTTTAATTTGTACTGCAATACGCTCTTTTAATGCTTCAACATGACTAATGATGCCAATCATTTTGCCAGATGCATTTAAACTATCTAGCGCATCAAGTGCTATTTCTAGCGTATCGCTGTCTAGAGTGCCAAAACCTTCATCTAAAAATAAGGAATCGATACTGGTTTTGTTACTCACTAAATCAGATAACGCAAGCGCTAGCGCTAAACTCACTAGAAAGCTCTCCCCACCAGATAAGGTTTTAGTATCTCGAACAACATCACCTTGCCATGTATCTAACACTGCTAGAGCTAAGTTATCGCTTTGCTGACATTGCAACTGATAACGACCATGAAGCTTTGTTAATTGCTCATTCGCTAAATGAACGAGGTAATTTAATGTCAGTCCTTGGGCAAACTTTCTAAATTTAGCACCATCTGCTGAGCCAATAAGGCTATTCAAATGGCTTAGGTCATCTAATTCTTGCTCAGCATTTTTAATTTTAGTGAGTACAGTTTGCTGCTTTTTAATATTTTCTGCATGTTGCGTGATTAATTGTTGATGACTTCCCAATTGCATTTGCTGTTTTTTCAGCAATGCTTTGTTGGCATTTAAACCTTCGTTAATTGAATCATTATTGAATGTATCTACCCCTTGCTTTTTAAAGTCTTCGCGTTGAGCAATTAGGCTTTCTTGCTGAGTATGTGCACTTTTACTTAACGCCATTATTCGTTTGTTTTCATCATCAATTTGCTGCGCTAACTGTTCTAATTCAACTTTTAGTTCTGGTGAAATTAACGCCAATAAAAATGACTGTTCATCTTCGAAATCGCTCGCAGACAAAACATCAATCCATGCTTCTTTAACGGTAGTTTCTATTGCTGCACAGCTATTAAAATGCACATTAGCGGTAGATAATTGCCCTTGAAAATGCTGCTTTTGTTGTAATAAGCCTTGATTCTCTTGCTGCAATAGCTTTAAATTGCTTTCGTTAGCCTCTCGCTGCCTATTTAAGTTTTTTCTTATATTATCAACAACTTGAACATCAGCACCTGTAAAACCTACTTGCTCATAAAGCGTAACGCGTAACTTATTTTGTTCCGTGTTCTCTGCTTTAAGAGATGTGTTGTGCTGTAAAAGTATTGCATGCTGTTCAGTAGCATGTTCAAGCTGACTGGTTTGTAAAATCAATTGCTGATTTATATCAATTAACCGTTTTTCATTGCTTTGTATCAACTCTTTTGTTGTTAAAAAGTTAGCGAGTTTTTCAGATAATTCAGCAAGCCACAACGACTCTGTTTTCCCATGATATTCTTGTTCGTCATTTCGCTGAATTAAGTCAAAAGACAATATTGGCAACGAAAATTGATGCGCTGTGATATCGTTAAAAAGAGCTGCTTTTAGTTGTTCAAATTCGTTTAGCAGCAAGTCAATTTGCTTCGTGCTTTCTAGCAGGTTTTTATCAGAATTTAGAATATTCGCTTGCTGAACAGCGATAAGATTTTGTAGCTCATTTTCTTGTTTTTCGATATCTATAAACTCTTGCTTAGCATAATCTACAGCTTGCTCTATTTCTGCTAGCGTAGTTTGTAAAGCTTGAGTCGCTTGTAAAAGGGTAAAAGTACTATTAACTTGTTCATTAATTTGCTGCTCATTTGAGGGAAGTAAATTACACGATAAGCTAGCTGCAATCGTTTGCCATTGCTCTTCTAAGCTTTGTAACTCTTCTGCTACTTTTTGCTTTTGGGTTATCGCGACATTTATTTTCTCATGCAAATGACTATGCTGTTGATTAAGCGCTTTACCCTGCGTTTCAAGCGTTAACTTTTCTTCTTTTATGGTTACTAAGCGCGCTTCATGTTCATTATTGTTTATTACTTGATAATCTTTAACATAAGGATGTTCTAATGAACCACATAACGGACAAGCACTATCAGGGACAAGCTTCGCTCTATGATCGGTCAAATCCATAATAGCGCGTTGTTGTTCGAGTAAATTTTCAACATCAGTTTGCTGCTGATTAAGCTTGGAAAAACCAGCGCGCATCGCTGATAATTCATTCGCTAACGCTACTTTGGCTATTTCATCTTCAATCAATTGTTGCTCGAATACTGTAAGATCAGTTTTTAATTTGATGAATCGTGAAGACAATTGTTGTGCTTGCTGCCAAGTATGAGATTGCTGTTGAATGCTCATCAATATTTCAGTTAGTCCATTGGCACTCATGGCCTGGCCTGTCAAAACATCTAAAGAGTAATTACGCTGATATTGTGCTAAATGTTCTTTTTTACTGTTCTCATGTTGGCTGCATACCGCTTCTAACGTTTTACTGCCTTTTTTAATCTCTTCGAGTTTACTTAATAATGATTGATGCTCTTTTACTAAGTCTTGATGATTAAGTAACAGTTGCTCTTTGTGTGAATCGAGTTGCTGCCTTTCATTACTTTTGTCGTTTAACTGTTCAAACTTGCTCTGCCAAAAAGGTAATTTTTCGATTAAAGCCTCAAGTGCTGAGTTGTTGTTTAAAAATGCTTGTTGTTGCTCAATGTCCTGAGTAATCGCCTTTTTATTTTGCACGTATGTATCGCGCGACGTGTTAAGTGAAGCTATTGATTGTTGAAGTAACGTTAGCTCTTTCTCTTGCGTTTGTAGGGTTAAATTTTGCTGAGTAAGTAGTAACTCTAATGGTGTTATTTTTTCAACCAATACTTTTTCAGTTTGGCTAAACTCAACCTCTTGTTTACTAACTTGTTGTTGAACAGTATTTAGCTTGTTTGTTGAGGCTGTTACATCTGTCTTCAGCAGTTCGAGCTGTGTTTCAATATGTTTAACCGTAGCCGCAGCATCAACACTTTGTTTAAGTGCATGTTGATATTGTTCATAGGGTGCTCTTAATGCTTCGGCTGGTTTTGAACACGTCAAACGTGTTAAATCTTCTTTTCTTTCTTGCTGTTTTTTAGTTAACTTGGCTTGTAATTCACTAATATCTTCAAGGGTTTTCTGGTTGTCATTAAAATTATCCAACCAACGCTGAAGTTGATGAAACAAGTCTACCTGTTTACTTGTAAACTGCTCTTGTGCAGATAACGTTTTAATTTCATCTTCAATGCTCGAAATTTGCTCTGCTGAAAGTAATTCAACACCTTTATTTTCTGCTTGTAAAAGCTTTAAATTATTCTCTGCATCTTTATGGTTTTGATAAACCTTCTGTGAAATCAACCCATATATTTCAGTACCTGTTAGCTGCTCTAACAGCTGTGCTCTTTCATTAGGTTTAGCATTTAAAAAGGCAGAAAAAGCCCCTTGGCAAAGCATCATTGATTTAGTAAAACGAGAAAAATTCAACCCTGTAATATCGGCAATTTTTGCGCGAACATCTTTTAGTTTTTCGGCAACAATAACGCCATCAAGTTGCGCTAATTCAGCAACTGGCTCAAGTAAGTTGCCATCGACTTTATTGCGCGCTCTTTTTTGACTCCAAAAGGCACGATACCCTACACCATGGACTTCAAATTCAACTTCAGCCATACAATGGCTCGTATGGCGAGTCATCAACTGGTTTTGACTTTTTGATACTTCTAAACGCGGAGTTTTATGATACAAGGCCAAACAGATTGCATCTAAAATGGTTGTTTTACCTGCCCCCGTTGCACCTGTAATGGCAAACAAACTATTGCCATCAAAGGGGTCGGTAGTAAAATCTAATTTCCAGCTACCTTTAAGCGCGTTGATATTTTCAAACCGTAATGTCAATATTTTCATTAATCTGTACTTCCAACCTCAACATTGGCATTATTAGTTGGTGTATCTTTATTTTCTTCTAACAAGGTACTATTTTGACTAACTTGTTTAACCGTTGTGCTATTACTCTGCACTTCTTTCGTTTGTTCTACTATGTTATTGAACAATTGCGTTAATCTATCTTTTCTCTCAAGACCATTTTGTTGCCAGTCTAGCTGCGATAGCCTTGAGTTAAATACATCATTTATTGATAATTCAGCCAAAGAATCTTTGTTACTGTATCCTTGTGAAAGCAGCATGGCTTTTCTATTTTCTTTACTTCGTCTAACCAGTAACACCTCAACAGGAAACTCATTAACCAGCGCTTCTATTCTTTGTTGAAGGTCATTTAAATAATCACTACTTTGTACTTCAATATCTAACCAAATCTTTTGTTTAGCATTTAACTTATCTTGATACGATTCGACTAATAATTGTGTGTTGGTCACTAAGCTTTCTAATGACGTTTTAATGATTGCCAATGGTTGAAAACAAGGCACTTGAATAGGTGATACTACGGGCTTGTTGCTGTGTTCAAACTCAACTAAGTAAACACTTTTCTCTTGCTTAGCTTCATCAAAACTCAAAGGAATTGGTGAGCCTGAATACCTAATGTGGTCAGTACCACCTACCTTTTGAGCGCGATGAATATGGCCTAGAGCAATGTAGTCTGCAGGTGGAAAAGCACTCGATGAAAAGGCTTCCAGAGTACCTATATATATATCCCTAACACTGTCACTTTGACTGTCAGACAAGGCAACACCTAAAGCGGTTAAATGCCCTGTAGCTATAATAGGAATAATATGATTTTCATGTTGTCTATGCTCTATAGCGACTTGTTTAGCTTGATCATATAGGCCTTTATAATGATTAGCTATGCCATTTTGAAGTGTTTGTTGTTTATCTTGTGCTGACTGACCTGATTGACTGGTAATAACATCTCTTGGTCGAATAAAAGGCACAGCACATATAACGCCGATCACTTCCTTGTCAGAATTTTTTATAGTGATTATCTGATCATCTAGTTGATCATCTAGTTGATCAACTAGCTGTTTATTACTTTCTTCATACGGCGTGGCGTGAGTGACGACTTGTGTCGATAAATTCGCTAATAAAGATTTAGACTCTCCTAGCATAGCGACAGAGTCATGATTGCCCGCTAAAATAATTAACTGACAATGCATATTTTGGATTTTACCAATAAAATCAAAATACAATTCACGTGCATAGCTTGGTGGAGTTGAAGTATCAAATATATCACCAGCAACGATGATGGCATCTAACTGATAAGTTTTAACCTGAAGCAGCAGCCAATTTAAGAATTGCTGATGTTCATTTGCTCGGCTTTTACCATAAAAATACTGGCCAAGATGCCAATCTGAGGTATGTATAAATCGCATGAGTAGTAGCGTGGCTGCGTATTTAGAAAAAGAAATAGTCTACCTGAACCAACAAAGTTAGTCAGCCATTAATCCGCTTAAAATAGCGCTGTTTAGAAATTATTTAGGCGATAAATTCATTATAAATGCGCTATATGCTATGTAGCTTTAAGCTTAATTAGCTCTCGCCAGTTTCAATGAATAATTGAGACAGCAATTTAGGTACTATTTTTCCCTCATCAACAAACTGAATACCTACGTTAACTTTGCCATCATCATTTCTACTGTTACGTACTTTAGCGGGAATTTTTACGTCTTCGCCTGTTGGGCTTTTTAGACAAACAAAAATATCGCGCTTCTTTACTGTGGTAGTATTACTTTTACTGACAAAAGTAAACCCGCACCCTTTGGTTGAAATATCACCGATAACACCGTTAATTTTAGTGTTAGTTTCTTTATCAGCACCTTCTAGCATAATCACCGATGGCAAATGTATCGTAGTTCTTTGTTGCATACGTAATTGACGATTTTCAATTTTTTTCGGGTATTCAAGGTAAATATGTTTTTCTGGGTACTTGGTAATATTTTTTATTGTTGAGCGAAAAGCAAAACATTCACCTTTACTGCCTTCTAAAAGATATCGAACAATAACCACATTGCCATCAATTAACACATCATTGTATTGCGATTTGCTAACCACTTTAGGATATTTAATCAGGATATATCGCCCTATTTCATAGCCAATTAGTGTTAACTTTAATCTAACGGCCACTGGGTGATTAATTTGTACGTCTATGTATTTACCGGGTTGAAGTTCAAAAAGCTGAAGATCTTGGCTGTCCGTTTCATCTGACATGTAATTATTTAAGGCCTAATACTCATTAAGGTAGACTTGCTAATATAAACAAAGTTGTACAAAGCTACAATCATTGTCGTAAAACCTGCTCTATCTTTTTAATATGTAAACTAAAGCATATGATAAAAGGCACTCATGAGAGTACCTTTTGCAATAGCCCTAAGTTGAACTTTTGAAGCGTTAACTTTTAGGTTAAGTTAACGCTTCAATACCAACAGAAACCACTTTATATTCAGGGCACTTGGTGTGCTTGTCTGTCACATCACCCGTTACCCTATTAATCATCAGCTCTGGGAAGTGAAAGGTCGTAAATAAAATACCCGGTTTCACTTTATCACTAATTTCAACAGTTAATTCAATTTCACCACGAGCTGAAAATAAACGTACCGTACTGTGATCAGAAATTGATTTTTCTTTCGCATCAACAGGGTTAATTAACAGTACATCTTTATTCACAATGATTTCATTATCGGTTCTGCGAGTCATAGTACCAGCATTGTAATGTTCTAGGTTTCTACTGGTAGTTAAAATAAATGGGTATTTTTCGCCGTACTCTTCTACTTCTTTACTTTCTTCAAACTCATAGAAATGAAACTTACCTAAACCACGCGTAAAACTATCTTGATGAAGGATTTGCGTATCAACACCGCCTTTTGTTACTGGCCACTGTAGTCCATTATCACCTAAGTTTTCCCATGTAATACCAGCAAAAAATGGCACAACCTGAGAAATTTCTTCAAGCATACTGTCGGCATGATAATCTTGCTGCGAATAACCAAGCGCATTCATCATATCAACAACGATTTGTCCGTCAGTTTTGCAACCTTCTTTAGGTGGTACTGCTGCATTAACTTTTTGTACTCGACGTTCACCATTGGTAAAGGTACCATCTTTTTCTAAAAATGAGCTTCCCGGTAATACTACGTCGGCCATTTTTGCTGTTTCAGATAAGAATATTTCTTGTACAACCAGTAAATCTAAATTACGTAAACTGGCAACAACATGCTGTTGATTAGGGTCAGTTTGAACAACGTCATCGCCCATGATCCACAACGCTTTTAATTCGCCAGCTAAAGCGGCATTAAACATTTCAGGAATTTTATAACCGACTTCAATCGGCCATTCATCGTGACGGGTAATGCCATAATGTGACTTATAATAGTCAATGTTATCCGCTTTAGTCACATCAAGATAGCCAGCCCCTTGATGAGGTTGACACCCCATATCGGCAGCACCCTGCACATTATTTTGGCCTCTAAGTGGATTCATTCCTACACCAGCACGACCAATATTACCTGTTAACATAACTAAATCAGCAATACACATTATCGCGCGGCTACCTTGAGAATGTTCAGTAACACCTAACCCATGAAAACTCATGGCATGAGTTGCTTTTGCGTAAGCTATAGCGGCTTCTTTAACAAGATTTTGATCAACACCTGCAATGGCAGCTAATTCATTTATATTCAGTGCTAAAATAGCATCACGATAAGCGAGGTATTCTTCAGTTCTATTTTCAACAAAACTTTGATCAATTAATTGTTCTGTAATAATGTAATAAGCCATCATATTCAAAACGGCAACATTAGTACCAGGGCGAAGTTGAATATGCCAATTTGCATAACGTGCCAATTCTGTTTTTACAGGGTCTAAAACAATAAGTGGTGTCCCTTTGAGTACTTTTTGTTTAATTTTAGCACCCGTTACTGGGTGGGCAGCGGTTGGGTTAGCACCAATTAAAAGAATAAAGTTTGTTTCTTTAAGATCATCAATAGAATTAGTTGCTGCGCCAGTACCAAAGCTTTTTTGCATACCGTAAGCCGTGGGAGAATGACAAACTCGAGCACAGCAATCTATGTTATTGGTGCCTAAAACTACCCGCATCATTTTTTGCAATAAATAGTTTTCTTCATTGGTACATCGTGCAGAAGAAATGCCTGCTAACGCGTCAGAGCCGTGTGCTGATTTAATAGCATTCATTTTCTTAGCTAAATAATCAAAAGCAAAATCCCAACTCACTTCAGTTAACTCTCCATCAAGCCTGACAAGTGGTTTGGTTAATCTATCGGGGTGATTATAAAAACGCCATGCATATCGTCCTTTTAAACAAGTATGTCCTGAATTTACAGTGGCATCTTTTGGCGCTTCAATGGATAATATTTTATTATCTTTAACTGATACTTCGAGGTTACATCCAACACCACAATAGGAACATACGGTGCGAACTTTATCTATTGCAGACATTTGTGTTGAGCTTTCTTTCGCTAAATTTTGTCTGAATACGTCAGTAATAGCCCCAGTTGGACAAGTTTGAGCACAAGCGCCACAAGATACACAGTCAGATGCTTCAAAGCTGACGTCTTGACCTTTTATAATGCGTGCATCAAAACCTCTACCTGCAACATTAAGTACTTGCTCGCCCTGAATTTCGTCACAAGCGCGTACACAACGATTACAATCTATACACTGGGTAAGATCCATGCGCATATAGGGGTGAGAGTCATCAACAATACTACCATTCTCATCATAAGGAATACTATCAACACTGTACTTGCCCTTTGCAAAGCGAACTTCAGTAACCCCCGTATCTAACACTACTTGCTCAAACTCTGTGGTATGTTCATTTTTTACGGGAGGAATTTGCTGCTTAGGCAAGTCACTTAAGACCAACTCAACGATGTTTTTTCTTAATTTAACAATACGATCAGACTGGCTGTAAACATGCATGCCATCACCTATCGGCGTATGACAAGAGGCCATCACCTTTCTAGGTCCATCTGCCGCTAAAGCAACATCAACTGAACAAACCCTACAGCTACCATAAGGTTCTAAGCGGCTATCATCACAAAGCGTGGGAATATTAAAGTGCGTTTGCACTCTACGGCTAAACTCAAGAATAGTTTCCCCTGTTTCAATGGTATAGGCCACGCCATCAAGAAAGGCTTGTTTATTGGTTATATTGTTTGAAGAGACTGACATTATTTTGCCTCCTGCTGTGTATTGTTTTGTTTTTCACTATTGACATTAGATGATTCAAGATAAGGTGCTATTTCATCACTAAAATACTGCAAAATATTTTGAATAGGTAACGGAACACCACCGCCTAGCGCACAAAGAGAGCCTAATTGCATGGTTTCTAATAAATCATTCAATAAGTCGTTATTAATACCTTGTTTGCCTGCAATGGCATTTTCTACCATTTCTTGACCACGTGTTGAACCGATTTGGCATGGATAGCACTTACCGCAAGATTCAGCGGCTGTAAATTCAAATAAATGCGCCATATAGTCAATCATAGAAAACGATTCGGGTATACCAATCACGCTTGCATGACCAAGCAAAAAGCCTTCTTGGGCAAAAGATTCAAAGTCTATCGTTAGTTTTTCTATCGCAGAAACAGGTACAATACCACCTAAAGGCCCCCCGATATGTAATGCCTTAATCGCTTTTGAAAAGCCACCCGCTAGGGCAATAACATCAGCTAATCGTGTTCCCATTGCAACTTCGTAAACACCTGGCTTGTTAAAAGCAGAATCTAAAGAAATTAACTTTGAACCAGTCGATTTACCATTACCCATTGATGCATATTGTTTAACACCACTAGGTTCGATATTCTTGGCTTGACCATTATTATTTAAAATATAATGGACAGAACCGAATGTTTCTACGTTATTAACTACCGTTGGACAACCAAATAAACCACTTTGAGTCGGGAATGGAGGCCTAACTGAAACAACAGGCCTTTGACCTTCTATTGAGCGAAGTAATGCGGTTTCTTCTCCGCAAATATAAGCACCTGCACCACGAACAATTTTAAAGGTGAATTGCCATTCATCGGTAAAATTAATCGCAAGTTGATTAAATTCATGAATCGCTTTCTCTGTGTTAATAATGGCGTCTGGATATTCATCTCGTATATATAAAATACCGGTTTTTGCGCCCGATAAATAACCGGACACTAACATACCAAAGAGTACGGCATGTGGCCTTTGTTCTAATAAATAACGATCGCTGTATGCGCCAGCATCGCCTTCATCAGCATTACAGACTATATACTTTTCATCTCCTTGTGCTTCTAAGCATGAACGCCATTTAAAACCTGTTGGAAAGCCAGCACCGCCGCGACCACGTAAACCAGAGTCGCTAATGAAAGTCAGTAGTTCATTTACGCTATAGTTAGCTATTAACTGGTTAAATAATTGATAATATTCAGCAACATTGTTAATTTCTGCCGTTAATATTGGTTCAGCTAATGTGCACTCAACTGTATAAGATTCTGTAGATAGACGTGTGGGCTCTTTCGCTATACTTGATAAGTTATTAATATCAGTGGCAGAAAAGTTATTACCATCAATTTGAAAGGCTGCATTTTGAGCACAACGTCCTAAGCACGTAACATGACCGATATTATGTTGACCAAACTCATTAGCTAATGTTTGTTTCACGGTATCTTGGGTGCCTGCACATAAACAAGAAGAGCCGTTACACACATACGCTTTTTTGCCAGCATTATCACCTTCAATAAAATCATAAAAACTTGCCGTACCCGACACGACAGATTCACCGACTAAAAACGCCTTCGCTAAATCTGATTTCTCTTGTGATGACTTGGGACGCTCTGACAAAACTAGTTCTTGAAAAAGCGTGTGCTCGATACCCTTTCTGCGGGCAAGTTGTGATAAATTTTTCGACATAGTTGCTCTCTTTGTCTAAACAAGCTGCTCAATAACATTAACAGCATATATATATTTTATGACGTAATTCGCCAATCGCCATGATAAACGTTAAATGATAGTTCTGATGCAAAGCCAATAATAGTTAAATCAAACCTTTTCGCGCCTTGTATAGCAAGATCAGATGGCGCACCTACACCGATTAAAACACTTACTCCTGCCATCAGTGCTTTTTGTACAATTTCAAAACTAATACGTGAACTAACCATTAAAACCAATAAAGTCTGAGTAACAACCTTATGCTCATTAATATATGAGCCGATAACTTTATCAACAGCATTATGACGCCCAATATCCTCATGGATATAAAGCAAGTTACCGCTAATATTGAACAGTGCTGCGGCATGAACACCGCCCGTTTCATTAAATAAAATCTGCTGTTGACGCATTGCTTTATTAAATGAGTTTATCATCGATGCAGGCATCGCTTTTTGATCATCAGGTAACTCAGGCAACTTAGGACTCTTTAACTCAAGCGACTTTATCGATGTTGTACCACATAACCCACAACTAGAATAAGTGAGCTGAAATTGTTCAATTGAGTCTAATCTAGGGATAAAACACTGATTAAAAATCACCAACCAAGCATTTTGATCATTTTCTATACTTGCAATGTCCTGCTCAATCGTATCAGTATCAGTTTTATTTTCAGGGTAAATACTTGCAATTTGATTAGCCGATTGAATTATTCCTTCGCTTAATAGCAATCCAAGAATTAATGCTTTTTCATTGCCAGGAGTACGCATAGTGATTGAAAAGACTTTTTCAATCTGATCTACACCATCTCTCCAAGACAAACGAATCTGTAAAGGCTGTTCAACAATAACCAAGTCTGTTGATAAACATCTGGTTACGTCATTTGTACCTTCAAAAGAATAATTAACTTTATTAATCTTTTTTGTTGAATGTACTGAACTGATGTTTTTTTCCATATAAAATTCGCATACTGGTCATAATTCATTTATGTAAATCAAGTCTACTCTCAATGATCCTGTGTTAAAAGTAGTGCATATATTGATATTGAAATAATTAAGGTAGAGATTGTATACCTTTTGTTGCAAATCAAACTTTCGTTAATCATTTCAAGATAGGCTAATGGCAAAATATCATAAAAGATATGAATAGTGATTATTATTTTTAATTATTACATCACTAAATCTATTTATTACAACACCCTCTAACGAATGCGAGAAGGAAATTTTTATGGCTACTGATGTTGAAATTGCTCAGCAATTTACTCCAAAACCTATTACTGAAATTAGCGATAACCTAGGTATTGCTCCAGAGCATGTTCTTCCTTATGGCCGTGATGTTGCTAAAATTGATCTTGAAAGCTTAAAACAGCCTAGCGATAAACAAGGTAAGCTTATTTTAGTTTCAGCGACTACACCGACACCATCTGGTGAAGGTAAAACCACAACAACCATTGGCTTAGGTCAAGCATTCACTCAGTTAAATGAATCGGTCTGTTTAGCCTTAAGAGAACCATCTTTAGGGCCTTGTTTAGGGATGAAAGGTGGTGCTACTGGCGGTGGTTATAGCCAAATAATGCCTAGTGATAAAATTAATTTACATTTCACCGGTGATTTTCACGCGATTACCAGTGCCAACAATTTATTATCTGCAGCCATAGACAACCATATATACCAAGGCAATGATTTAAATATAGATCCGCGTCAAATTGTTTGGCGCCGTGTCATGGATATGAACGATCGTAGTTTACGAAAAATCGTACTGGGTTTAGGCGGTAAAATGCAAGGTATACCACGTGAAGGTGGTTTTGACATCACTGCCGCTTCTGAAGTTATGGCAATGTTATGCTTAGCTGACGATGCACAAGACCTAAAAGCACGTTTAGATAGAACATTAATAGGCTATACCTATGAAGGAAAACCGGTACATGCACAAGAGTTAAACATAACAGGCGCGATGATGGCATTACTTCGTGACGCCTTACAACCTAATTTAGTGCAAAGTTTTGAAGGTACTCCTGCCTTTGTTCATGGTGGCCCTTTTGCTAATATTGCCCATGGTTGTAATAGTGTTATTGCAACACGCATGGCAATGCATCATGCCGATTGGGCAATTACAGAAGCTGGGTTTGGTTTTGATTTAGGGGCTGAAAAGTTCTTTGATATTAAATGTCGAATTGCAGAAATGGACCCCGATGCAGTGGTTCTTGTTACAACGGTTCGTGCATTAAAAATGCATGGCGGTAAAGACAAAAATGATTTAGAAACAGAAGACTTAAGTGCTGTTGCTAAAGGCTTAGAAAACTTAGATAAACACATAGAAAGTGTCGAGTTATTTAATAAACACCCTGTTGTTGCTTTAAATCGCTTTGCAACAGACAGCGACGCAGAAATTGCTTTAATCAAAGCTCGTTGTGATGAGCATAACGTTTCATTTGCTGAAACAACCCATCATGCTGATGGTGGTAAAGGTGCTATTGAGCTTGCTAAAGCAGTGATGGAATCGGTAGATAAAAGTAAACCTTATCAACCATTGTATGCATTAGATTTATCTGTTGTTGAGAAAGTACGTAAAGTGAGTCGAGCAATGTACGGCGCAACTGATGTTGCTTTTTCTAAGCAAGCAGAAAAAGACCTAAAACATGTTGAGCTACTTGGTTTAACGCATTTACCTATTTGTATTGCCAAAGCACCAAGTTCATTGTCTGACGACCCTACTTTACATGGCAGGCCACGTGATTTTGAAGTAACAGTAAGTTCTATTCAAATTAATGAAGGTGCAGGATTCTTGGTTGTTTTAACGGGTAATATTATGCGTATGCCGGGACTACCTAAAAAACCTGCCGCTAACGATATAAAACTTCTCGCTAACGGTGTTATTGAAGGCTTAGAGTAAATAAGTGAATTTCACGCTTTAGAAAAACCCAGTATTGAAATATTCAATACTGGGTTTTTAATTAACTTTTATCTATTTTTGAATCTGTTTTCAATTACGTCGTATTATAGTGTTAATGCTGTTTCTCTATCAACATCCCTGCTTGAGGGGTGTAATTAAGGCCATTTTCTCCAACAAATTGAAAAGGAATTGAATTTAGTTCAAAGCCAACGTTTTTTCGAACAACAAAATGTAAATGCGGCCCTGTTGAATAACCTGACGAACCCGAACGCGCCAATTTATCTCCTACGTTAACTTTATCTCCTACAGAAACCACTACCGTTCCCTGTAATAAATGTGCATAAGTTGCAAACGTACCGTCACTATGAAGCACCTTGACATAGTTTGCCTTATCAACAAAATATCGTGTTTTACCACTTATATGAAAATTGTCTTTGGTGCTCACAATAACGCCCTCTCTAGCAGCGGTAATATCAGTACCAACTGGCATAGCAATATCTACTGCATATTTATTAGGAGACTGAAAGTGAGAAAATTTACCATGAAAAGATTGGCTAATTTTTAACGGTCGGCGGGTGTTGCTTGGAAAATGATAGACACTGCCATCAACTTGCGCTTTAGGATCTCCTGTAACCCACCGATAATTAAAATCAGGCTTTTGAGTTAAGCTTTCAATTAATGTCTTGCTTTGATTGGCTTGAATAACAACATATTGAGAGGCAATACTCGTATCTGCACTGTTTATCTCAATTTCAATTGGAATATAAAGCGGATTTTTAATCACAACGTTGTAAAGTGAGTTATGCGGGACAACATAAATTTTTGGTGATAACTCCTGCTCAGGCGACGCTTGCTTATAGATAAGCTCTTGGGTTTTTACCTCTTTTATTGGCGGTTTATCGCTAAAAACCCATTGTCCCTTCTCATCTTTATATTTGTAGACTTTATTAGCTTTTACACTCGAAGAGTTACTTAGCAATATTATTAGAGATAAAGCTATATGCTTAAGCACTCGCATGAGAGTATCCTGCCTGATTATTTATTGATTAAATTTTACAATTAACGTTATTGGCCAAACGGGTGAGTTGTTGATAAATTTACCAGTGTAGCCCTCACTTCTTTTAACTGTTTGGCGTATATAAATAAACTTGATAAACCCGTATCAATTCTAGATTGCACATCACTAAAACGCCCTTCTCGTTGCGGTTGCCACGGTTGCACTAAAAAATCATCAACATTATGCACAATAGCATGTAATGGTAACCAGACAAGATGACTATTTTTAGCCGCATAAGCTTTTAATAAACTTATCGGATTACTCCCACCACCTGATGCAGAAATACTGATAGCAAATGCAGGTTTATGCCCTAAAGGTAAACCACCAGCAGAGCCATGAGCTGTTAATAACAGTAAATTAACCAACGCAGGAGGGATCATCCCACCCCACTCAGGTACAATAAATACCACAGCATCACATCGATAAAGCATGGACAATACCTGCTCTTTTTTAATGAAAAGCTCAGTATTACTTTTTCCATTTAAGTGACCATAATGCTCGAGTAGCTCAGGAAATAGCGATAAATCTAATACGTCAGTCTCAACATCACCTTTTTTAAATACAGGTAAATTTTGTATTAACTGCGTAACTGCTGCACTTTTTGAGTTTTGTCTTTGACTAGCACTGATTAAAAGTACTTTCATCGATAACGTCCTGTAAAGTTATTTTTATAATGAGATTATAGAAAGGGTGAAGTCGCTTCCTTCCTAATCAGACACTGACTGTAAATACCTTTTACAGTTATCTTTTATAGTTAACCAGCTTACCTGATCTTTAGTGTGAATATGATATGTTGGCTTAACTAAATTGGCATCATCTAAAGACGCGATAGTCAGTGTGGTAAATTCTTTATAACGTGAATCACCAAAGGTTAACGTTGAGCCACATTGTGAGCAAAAACCGCGTTCTACATGTTCTGAAGACTGATAATACGATGGCTTTGCACTAAGCCATTCGACTTGTTCGCTTTTAAAATCCATCCAAGCGACTACCACTGAGCCAGATTGCTTTCTACAATTGCTACAATGGCAATAGTCTGCTGCAAAAGGTTTACCTGTAAGGCGATACCTTATTGAACCACATAAACAACCACCTTCCACGATAAACTTCCTTTTCTAACTTTATATACTTATTTAATCTCAAGTAATTCAACATCAAAAATAAGCAATGAGCCAGCACTAATTTTACCTGTTGCACTATTACCATAAGCTAATTTAGCTGGTATAAAAAAACGCGTTTTTTCGCCAACAACCATAAGCTGTAATCCTTCTGTCCAACCTCTAATGACTTGATTTAAACCAAAACTAAGCGGCTCTCCTCTTTCAACAGAGCTATCAAAAACCGTACCATCGATTAAAGTACCATGATAATGCACAACCACTTTTGAATATGCTGTGGGGTGCTCTGTTCCAGTGCCTTTGGTCAGCACTTTGTACTGCATACCAGAATCGGTTTCAATAACACCTTCTTCTGTTTTATTTTGTGCTAAAAATTGATCCGCTTTTACCGTGTTTTTTTTAATCGCTTCTTTATTAGCATTTTGACGAACAAAATACAAAATAGCGATGGCTACTAATATGACCAACCAAAACAGTTTACCCATGATAAATTCCTCAAAAAATAATTACGCATATTACGCAAATATACGATAACTTACTATAGAGATTGACTATAACAAGTAGTTATCTCAAACTTCATCTTTTCAATTTATCATTGCAGCCATATAATAGCTCAAACTGTATATTGTAGAAAATAAAGATTTTGAGTACCAATAGGTATATCTACTCAATAAAACAATAATTAAAGAGGCAACCAATGAATAAATCTGTCATAGCGCTTTCAATAACACTGGCTTTAACCACAAGTTTAAGTGGGTGTTCTTCTTTCTCTAATCCAGCAAGTCCAGTGCCTAATGTTGTTAACGCACAAGGTAACGAAGCTAAAAGAGTTAATGAAGTTGTTGCCCAGTATTTCGATGAAATGCTTGTCCTTGATCCTCTCACAGCAACTTATGTAGGAATAAATACCTATAACGACAAGTTTATTGCTCCTATTTCACCTCAATCTATCGAAGAAGATAAAGCATTCGAACAACAATACTTAGATCGTATCAATGCTATTGATGTGAACCAGCTTTCAGGACAAGATTTACTGAGTTATCAGGTTTTTAAGCGTGATAGAGAAGTGGCTCTTGCAAGTTTCGAATTTCCTGAACATTACATCCCTTTTAATCAAATGTACGGCATACATAATGATTTTGCGATGCTAGGCTCAGGTGAAAGTTCGCAGCCATTTAATACCGTTAAAGATTACCAAGACTTTATCAACCGCGCTAAAGGCTTCTCCGCTTATATGGACAGCGCTATTTTATCGATGAGAGAAGGTGCTAAAGAAGGTATTGTGCTTCCCAAGGTTATTGTTAAAAAGCTAATACCTCAATTTAAAACCCATTTAGTCAAAAACATTAAAGACAGTGTATTCTACGAACCAGTTAAGCAGTTAGACAAAAACAACGCGATTAACACACAAGATAAAAAACAATTACGTGCTGAATATACGCAAATGATTGAAAACGTAATTATCCCTACCTACCAAAAAACACTCAGCTTTTTAACGACAGAATATGCACCTTTAGCTAGTGATACTGTTGGTCTTTCTCACTTGCCAAACGGAACAGCTTGGTATGATCATATGATAAGCTATCATACGACATTGCCATTAACCGCTGACGAAATTCACGAGTTCGGTCAACAAGAAGTTGCTCGTATTTTGTCAGAAATGGAAAAAGTTAAACAAACAGTAAACTTTAAAGGAAGCCTGCCTGAGTTTTTCATCTTTTTAAAGGAAGATGAACAGTTTTATTTTAAAAGCCCGGAGCAAGTTATTGCTGCTTATGAAGGAGTAAAAGATAAAATTAACAGTCGTGTTTCACAGTTATTTGAGGTTTTCCCAAAAGCAGATTATCAAGTAAAAGAGGTTGAAGCATTTAGAGCTGCATCATCGGCAGGTGCCAGTTATGAAGCCCCTGCCCCTGATGGTTCAAGACCCGGTACTTTTTATATCAATACGTATAATTTAAAAGCACAACCTAATTTTATTGTTGAAACCTTAAGTATTCACGAAGCTTCGCCTGGCCACCACTTTCAAGCCTCTATTCAGCAGGAAGTAGAATCATTACCGATGTTTAGGAAATTTGGTAACTTTACTGTTTATGAAGAGGGTTGGGCATTGTACGCTGAAAGTTTAGGTAAAGAGATGGGATTATTTACTGACCCTTATCAATGGTATGGTCGATTAGTTGATGAGCAACTGCGTGCTATGCGTTTGGTTGTTGATACCGGTTTACACGCAAAAGGTTGGACTAGAGAACAAGCCATTGACTTCATGACAAAAAATTCATCTATGGCTGATACAGATATTGAAGCAGAGGTGGAACGCTACATTAGTATTCCTGGACAAGCACTTGCCTATAAAACAGGACAAAGAGCCATCCAACAAATGAGAAAAAAAGCGAAAGAAACCTTGGGCGAGCAATTTGATATTAAGAAATTTCATACACAAATTTTGATTGATGGCTCTCTGCCGATGCCTATATTATCTGCCAAGATAGATCGTTGGGTAGAAGCTCAGAAGTAATCCTCAACGCGCTAATTAACCTTTTTAAAAAGTACCTGATTATAATAGATATTCAGGTACTTTTTGCTAGCTCAGGCGTTGTAAGCTTAACCATTACAGAAAAATAGTTAATACCACTTTTTTATTACATCATTGAGCTGTTTTATTCGATAAAATAGCTTCATAAATAAGAGAGATCACACTGCCATATTTTGCTGTTTCAAATTCTTTTCCAATAAACGAAAATTGTTTATCATCACCTAAAATTTCACTATGACGAGCATTCGTTAAAAGGATAATAGCTAAGTCATGTTTAGGATCAATGACGGTTACCGTTCCCGTCCAGCCAGTATGCCCGTATGCTTGAGCACTAGCATAAGGACCAAAATGCCATGCTCTATCACCATTATTTGCCCGTCTCCAGCCTAAACCATAACTCCCATTACCATCATCAGGTTTGATGAACTGATCTAAGACTTTGTCTGAGAACAACTGAGTATGTTTATAACCACCACGGTTAAGTAAAACTTGCGATAAAATAGCTAAACTTTCTGCAGTAGAAAATAATCCAGCATGGCCTGCAACCCCTTCTAAAGCATAAAAAGCCGTTTCATCATGTACTTCACCTTGAAGTACATGATGCCTAACATTATCAAAATGTACGCGACCACTTCGAGTATTTCCTGCTATTTCTGTCGCCGCAAACTGGTTTTTGTGCCACCCTTTTTGAAGTGGCGTAAATAAAATATTATCCAGGCCAAGGGGTTGATAGATAAATTTTTCTACATAAGCATCTAAACTTAATCCGGTAATTTTTTCTATTAATATACCGAGCAAAATATAATTAATATCAGAATACACAGAGTTCATTTTACTGGTATTTTTAAACGGCACTTTATTGATGATGAGTTGTTTGGTTTTATTGTTATTTTGTGAATAAAAAGCTTCTCCTAAAGCATTATTTTTTTCATAAAATTTAATTTGAGGTGCGTAGCCTGTCTTGTGAGTAAGTATATCTTTCACGGTAATAAACTCGCGACCACCACCTGAATATTCTGGTAAATAAAAACTTAACGGTAAATTTACTGATAAGCGCCCTTCACTAATTAACTTCATTAACGCAATATTAGTTGCAAACATTTTCGTATTAGAAGCTAGATCAAATAAAGTGTCTGTTTCCATCGTCACAGGAGTCGCTAATAATGTCCCATCATCAGCATATTTTCGCGCATAGCCATAGGCTGAATGTTTAATAACTTTACCTTTGTGCTGTACTAACAAAACAGCTCCGGGGAAGCCATTAGTAATATCTTTTTCAATTAACAGATCAACAGCTGAAAAGAGGTTATTGGATTTATCGTCACCTGACGATTTTATCTTTGTATCAAGGGGGGTTGTAGTATTCAATTCAGGATATGGAATAGTAATCGTTAATTGTGCTCCCTCTGGCTTTATATTATCAACCATCAAGATATTATCGCCGGTATGCGTACGCTTTTTTAAACTATAGTGATAACGCTTATAAGGAATTAAGGGCTCGGCAATTGATAGTTTTTCACCGTTAACATAAATATCTGCTGATGTTGCTGATAGATTATCAATAATTATCTCCCCTTTATGTGCGTAGCTTTTAAAAGATGCCCTATTATTGACCAATTCACGACTACTTGGTTCATGCTCAGGAAAGGTTTTAACAAGTTGGCCTTTCTTCATAAGGTCATTACTTACTCGTTTTGGTAATAGTTCATTTTTATATTGTTCAACAAGTAAAGTTAATTGTTCTGGAAAGTATTTCTCAAGAAGTGCAAATACGATGGCTGCAGTTTTTGCATCGGCTTTTTTAGATAAATGCCATGGCATAAAGTGTTGTTGAAATGCAAGAATGACCGCTTGGCTTTGCTCGTCAAAACGTCCAGATATATCAATAGCATAACCATAAGTATTCAGCGCTTTTTGTATTAGCGTTATACTCGGTAATTTTGAAGAAAAGCTTTTGTAATACTTCATCATTACCGCTTCATCATACCAAGCCCCAATACCTGCTTGATATAATTGAAACCAAGGGAACCTTGGGCCAGGGTCTCGTTTTCTTAACGGGGAAATATCACTATGACCTACAATAGCTGTAGGCGAGATATCAGGATTTTCTCGCAAAATAGATTTTAATAATTCAATGAGTAGTTCAATTTGTTGAGCTTGAAAGTCAGGATAGAAACAAACAGGCATTTGTTTAACATGTGTTGATGAAAATTCAACAGATTTACAGTTGGCTTCATTGACTAATTCAATGCCAATAGACTGATCATTTAAGTTTTCTCGCTTTTGCCAAGCACTCTCACCAGAGTGCCATGCTCTTTTATTTTCATCAACTAACTGAACTACCTTTATATCTTCTTGATGATAAGTAGCATCATGTAATTGAGGAATAAGGTAATGTGCACTGGCAACACCTTGAGAAGTAAGTGCATTTAAAGAATTTTGATAGTTTCCTGCAGTATAATGTAAAACAACAAACTTAATACGCTCACTATAATTTTCTGATTTAGGCTGCAATTTTGTTGGTGTAGAGCAACTGATTATAAAAAATAATAACAAAGTCACAATCAATAAATGTTTACCTGAGTGACAATAACTTCCTGTTCTGTGCATAACGATATATAACCTTATGTTTCATTTAACCAGTAAAGTGAAAATATTTATGAGCTGTCATTAATGAAAACTCTATCGCGGTAACTGTTTTGCTTCAAGGACGTTATCTCATTCGTCACTAAACGACATGGACATTTACGTATAGCCTTTATAAGATAACTCATATAAATACTGCTATTCATCATCGCTAATGTTACACTGATATGTATTCTTACGGTATTAATTTACCTTGTATATTACTGACTTCAATAGCCTTTCACATTTAAGTCAGTTTGTTCGATTAGCGATACAACGTTCTCCGTTATATGAAATATATTTCTCGTAATACTAAAGCCGTTATAGACTTAACAGCGCTTGTGCATAATTATCAATACATATCAAGTTTAGCGCCTCAAAGTAAAACCATTGCCGTTATAAAAGCCAATGGTTATGAACATTGTGCTATTGAAGTTGCCAAAACACTTGAAGCATATGTCCCCGCTTTCGCCGTAGCCTTTGTAGACGAAGCACTAACATTACGTAATGCTGGTATTCAAAGCCCTATTTTAGTACTAGAAGGACCTTTTCAACACAGTGATTTTACCATAGCCATCGAACAAGATTTATCGCTTATGTTACATACACATGAGCAAATTTCTTGGCTGAAAGATAACGAAGATAAATATCTAGGCGATGTATGGTTAAAAGTTGATACTGGCATGAACCGTTTAGGTTTTAGAGTTGAAGAAATATCAAGTGTCATTGCATCACTAAATAACAAGCATCACAGTAAATTAGTTTTGTGTAGTCACTTTTCTTGTGCAGAAGATAAGGAAAACCCAAAAACCACCAAGCAAATCTCACAAGTAAAAGCATTAGTAAAGCAATACGATTGCCAGTTCAGTATGGCAAATTCTGCAGGTATATTAAATTGGCCAGAAAGTCATGGACATTTCAACCGTCTTGGTCTTTCATTATATGGCGTAAGTCCAATAGAGCCATGTGTTATAGTAGAGCCACTTAAGCCTGTGATGACCTTAGAGGCAGAAATTATCGCGATAAGAAAAGTTTTAGAAGGAGAAACCGTGGGCTATGGAGATACTTGGCAAGCTAAGCGTCTATCGACTATTGCTGTCATTGCTATTGGCTACGCTGACGGTTACCCAAGAAATGCCAAAGCAGGTACGCCAGTCTTTGTAAACGGAGAAATAGCACCACTTGTTGGTAGAGTATCGATGGATATGATCACTATTGATGTTACAGGGATAACTAAGATAAATGTAGGGGATATTGTCGAGTTATGGGGCAAAAATGTCTCTGTTGATACTATAGCTAAACATTCTGATTCTATTAATTATGAATTACTCACAAGGTTATCTGCAAGGCTGCCAAAAACATTCATAGAAAACAACGTGTAATTGAGTCGTATTATAACTAACAACTATGTTGTTTATATGCGATTAATGTGCAGTTAATGTAATGAAGTTTGTGCCGCAATTTCAACTCTGTTCCTTCCCCTTTCTTTTGCCATATACATTGCTTTATCAGCATCATTAATCAAATCTTCAAAATTTTTATGGTTACTTGTTAATGAACTAATACCAATACTCAATGTTATCTTCACTGGTTTGGCATCTTTCTCAATGACATAATTGGCTAACAATTGTTGTATTCTATTAGCAATATCAACCCCTCCATCAATATCACAATCAGGTAAAATAACTACAAATTCTTCGCCACCATAACGCGCTAAAAAGTCTATATCTCTTATAGCTTCAGAACATATTGTACAAAGATGTTTTAACACTGCATCACCAAACAGGTGACCATATTCATCATTAATATTTTTAAACAAATCACAATCGAGTAATAAAAGGGTTAATTGCTTTTTACCACGCACTGCGCGTGATAACTCCATACTACCACGCTCAAAAAGCGCGCGACGATTAGCCACTTTTGTTAACGGGTCAGTATCAGATAATTGTTGTAGGTTTTTAGTCTTTTCTTCAACAACTTTTTTCATTTCTTCTAATGAAATAGTTGTCTCACTTAACTTATGATTCATGGCGTTAAATGCTTTAACAATACTATCGAACTCTACCGTTTGATGTGACAACTTAATTTTTTGAAAATTACCACTATGATTAGCTTCAAAGGCTTTTTTTACTTCTTTTAACGATAGCGTAAAAATTCTGGATAGCTTAACGCCACCGACAAAGACAATAAGAAAACATAAAACAAACGTTAATATAATTACAATAACTTGTTGCTTGATGACTTGGTGAATATCTTTTTTAACAATTGAAGATAGTTGCACCGAGTCAGAACGGATTGACTCTAACTGTGTCATTAATCTCACTTTAAAATGGTTTTTAACCGAAGGCTTAATTGGATTTTTTCGACTTAATGCAATTTGATCATAAAGGTGTCGCACATTGTCATTCTGGCTTTTAATACTGTTTTGTATTGTTTGTTGCGCTGCAGTTAATTTAGGGGGAATTTTTAATAGTGTTGAAAGCTTATTGTGCCAATATAACCAATTATTATCATTGTAATCTATGGCATATATGTCACCACTGATCATTAATTGTTTTAGTGTATTAGTGTGATTATCGACTCGTTGAGCATAATTTTCTCGTTTAAAAGCTAACTCTACCGTTAATGATGACCAGAGTATACTCATCATCAAAATAGTAAAAATTGTTCCGCAAATTATAGAAAATATGAAAACTTGTTTGGATAAATTTATTTTCATCTATCTATTATCCTACAAGGAAATGTTGACAGCTAACGGGTCAACCTGCAACATTGCGCGACTATCTAAAAATTCATTAATATTAGGGGGTGTTTTCAGATTCATCATTTGCGTTTCATTTACCCACGCAGCTTGTGATTTAATTGATAACAGTAGCGATTGATTCAAGGCTAATTTAAATATGTAATCAGGCCATACCCAACGAATAAAATCAGGCGATAAATCTAATTCTTTAATCACAATATCTTGTGCCTCTTTCGGTTTTAACGCGATGAAGTTAATCGCTGTATTTAATGCTTCTAAAATGCACTTAGCTTTTTCAACCGTGTAATTATCTGCTTGTTTAGAGATTAAATTAAAACTTAAGGTATTTAAATTTTTAGTGTCATGCACAACGACTTCATTTAACAGTTGTTGAGCACTTTGATAGGCAAACGGCTCCCAAGGTGCAATTGCATCAACAACGTTATTGATAAAGGCACTACTTAACTCTTCTGGCTTAAAATCCTGTATTTCTACTTCATCAATAGAAACACCATGAAGTGCCAGTAAAGTACTTAAAAAGTATTCACTTGCAGTCCCTTTAGTTACCCCTATTCTCTTACCTTTTAAGTCAGATATTTTCACTATATTTGACGAAGAACGAGACAGTAATTTCACATCATTGTCTGATTGAACGAACATAGCATGTGTAACAAACTGTTTTTGTAACAAACTTTGAAAGGCAATAACGGAATCTGAGCTGGTACCAAAATCAACCTCACCACTCATGACTTTTGCAAAAGCCGCCTGACCACCAATGACTTGTTCAAAAGTAACAGATACACAAGTTGAGTCAAACGCATTAATTGATTTAGCAACATAGAATGGGGAAGAAAGTGGTGTTTTAGAAACCGCTATGACTATTGGATATTGATTTTTTTTCAATAGATGCTGTGAATTACTATAAAGAAACACTAACACGCTAACGAATATGCCAAAAAGGGCTAATATAAAAATGTTTTTACCCACAGTAGCTTTCCCTGATTAAATCTACTACTGAGTATAGAAAACAAAAAGCTATCTTGCTTAACTTAATATAAAGATATTGCTATAAGTTTTTATTCAATCCCGATGTATTTATGTACTTGTATAGATAAACGCCAATCATTATCAATACAACTTGTAATAGCAAGTTCAGTTGCTCGTTGTTTTTGGCTAATGGGTTGCAAGTATACCGGGGTTGATGTGATGTGATGCTGCTTTAGTAATAATTTTAAATCATCAATGTGCTGTTCAGTGGCTACAGGGTGTTTTATTTCATTAGCTCTTTGCATCGCACTTGATAAAATTTTGTACCCTCCTCGCATATTTACTTTAGGAGATACCGTTACCCAGCAAGCCTCAGTTGTAATAACTTCAAACGTACCTGATGTTTCAATTTGTGTACTAAAACCCGCTTGTTCAAGCCCCTGACATAACGGAGTTAAATCAACCATACAAGGTTCTCCACCTGTAATCACAACATGCTTAGCTTTGAATTTTTGCTCAGATATTAACGACAGAATTTGCTCAACGGTTAAGTTAGACCACTGCTCTGTTTCTGAAGATTTTGCAATTAATGTTGCCGCAGAAATCTCTAATGAAGGGTTAACTTCCCAAGTATGCTTGGTGTCACACCAAGAGCACGCAACAGGACAGCCCTGTAATCGAATAAAAATAGATGGCTGGCCAGTATAAGCCCCTTCACCCTGAATAGTTTGGAAGAATTCATTAATTTTATAATTAGTATGATTCACTTTTTGCTTTAGCCTATGGTTTAATTCAAGTAAAATGTTTACGCTATTTCAAGCGACACGATAACTATTAATTATTATACCTCAAGAGACCCTACAAATGGCTGAAAAAGTTGTTGTTATATATTCCGGCGGCATGGATTCATTTACCGTGCTAAACCGTGCACTTAAAGATGGTAAGCAAGTCTATGCGCTAACGTTCGATTATGGGCAGCGTCACGTAAAAGAAATCTCTTGTGCTCAAACTGTTTGTTCAAATTTAGGTATCCCTCATAAAGTTATTAATATTTCGGCAATTAATGAATTGTTAGCGGGCTCTTCTTTAACTGATGATATTGATATTCCACAAGGTCATTATGAAGCAGATAATATGAAATCAACGGTCGTTCCCAACAGGAATATGATTTTATTATCACTTGCTGTTGGCTACGCGGTTTCTGTAGGAGCATCTCAAGTTTACTATGGTGCTCATTCAGGTGATCATGCAATTTACCCTGATTGTCGCCCAGAATTTGTATTAAAAATGAATGAGGTATGTAAAATAGCAAATTATGAAAGTGTTGAAATTTTCAGCCCTTACCTAGAAGTAAATAAGTCAGCTATTTTAACCGATGGAATGACTATGGGCCTTGATTATAGTAACACATGGACTTGTTATAACGGGCGTGAAAAAGCTTGCGGTAAATGTGGCGCTTGCCAAGAACGACTTGAAGCTTTTGCTGACAACAAGGTAAGTGATCCGATTGATTACGAATAGCGAACCAGCTTAGCGTTAAAATTAGCGAAATATTTAGCTTTAAGTCTTGTCGCTTTTAGGGAATATAATGACAAAAGAACAGTTTAAAACGGGTAACACTTTAAGAGCAAAGACATATCTCTTACTTGAGAATGAAACAAATAATAATTTTGCTACAAAAGCCGTAACGTTTTTTCTTATTTTCTTAATTGTTGCCAATGTTACTGCTGTTATTCTAGAGTCAGAAGCGACAATAAATCAACGGTTTGCGACACAGTTTTACTGGTTTGAAGTAGTTTCTTTGTCAATATTCTGTATCGAGTATTTATTAAGGATATGGTGCTGTGTTGAATCAGTAAAATATCAGCACATGCCAACATATAAGGCTAGATTTCGTTACATAATGACGCCAATTGCTGTTATTGATTTTATTGCAATTTTACCTTTTATCATTGCATTATTTTTTACTATCGACCTTAGGTCATTAAGGCTATTACGCGTCTTACGATTATTAAAGTTAACCCATTATTTTAAAGGGTTTAATATTTTCATCACTGTCATCGCAAAAGAATTCAAAAGTTTAGTCGCCGCTATGATCGTTATTCAAGTACTTATTATCATTGCGGCTAGCTTAATGCATATTATTGAAGGCCATACTCAGCCAGATCACTTTGGTAGTATATTAAAATCAATTTGGTGGGCTGTAGTTACCATGACAACGGTTGGTTACGGTGATGTTGTGCCTATTTCACCGTTAGGTAAACTTGTATCTACTTTTATCATGTTAATAGGTATTGGCTTAGTTGCACTGCCTGCAGGTATGTTAGCTGCTCGATTCGGGGAAGAGTTGAGAGAGCGTAGAGATACACTTAACCTACAAATTGAACAGGCACTCTCTGACGGAGAAATTGATCCTAGAGAATATAAAGCATTACTGCTACTGGCTGATAAACTCGATATTGACTCTAAATCGCTTAAACAAAGCATAAAGCAAATGAAAAAAGAACAAATTATCGGGAAATGTTCACACTGTGGAAGGTAAAAACGAAATTTATCGTAGCTTAATGATAAAAAGCTTAAATTAAAAGCAAACGATTTAAAGCACTTAACCACCTTTAGAATTAACTCTTCCGTAAAGGTAGTTTTAATAATAAATCCTTATAACCCCTCGCGTTTGCTTGTTCTAGACTTAAAGAGTATCCAAAGAAATGTTAAGGATCCTTTATGAGTGCTACTTGGAAATACCCCGCTAGACGATTAATGAAAATGATCGACGCAAACAATGAAACGCAAGTTCATATGTATTTAGAGCAATTTTTATTATTTCCCGTCGATATACAAGATCGTATTATTGAAGATATAAGTCATTTACCTCACTGTAATAGCGATGCTATCGCAGAAATAATCTCAAATCACTCCATCGTCGACTTACGATGATATTCCTAAACGTTTATATTAACTAATCATCACATCAGCTCGAAATAATAAATAGCTCCCTAGCGGCTATTTTTCCTTGCTTCTTTGTTAACTTATCTTCTTAAGCCTACTAGCTGAGGTTAACTAACTTATACGAACTTTATTTAATGCGTTGCTAATAACTTCTCATTTACTTCGTTCAAAGTTAACTAGATAATTGCTGAGTTCTTAATCGAGCAATATTATCTCGAATAGATGCTGCCTGCTCAAACTCGAGGTTTTGCGCGCACTGCAGCATGTCTTTTTCAAGCTGTACTATTTTATCATCAATTTCTTTTGTTGAGAGCAGTGGCTCATCTGCATTGTAATTAGCCGTAGCTTGTGCAACTTTATCGAGTTGTTTAGCATTGCTATAGCCATCAACATCCATAACGTCAGTTATTTTTCGAATAACTCCTTTTGGAACAATACCATTATCAAGGTTGTATTGATGTTGCTTTTCTCTTCGTCGTTCTGTCTCATCTATCGCTTTACGCATAGAGCCTGTGATTCTATCAGCATATAAAATAGCTCTGCCGTTAATGTTTCTAGCAGCTCGCCCTATGGTTTGAATTAATGAACGTTCTGAGCGTAAAAAACCTTCTTTGTCTGCATCTAGAATAGCAACAAGAGAAACCTCAGGCATATCTAACCCTTCTCTTAATAAGTTAATGCCAATTAATACATCAAACTTGCCTAAACGAAAATCTCGAATTATCTCCATACGTTCAACGGTATCTACATCAGAATGCAGGTAACGTGTTTTAACACCATGCTCATCAAGATAGTCTGTTAAATCTTCAGCCATACGTTTAGTTAATGTGGTAGCTAACACACGTTCATTAATTGGAACACGCTTATTGATTTCTGATAGTAAGTCATCAACTTGCGTTTCTACAGGGCGCACTTCTATTTCAGGGTCTAATAGGCCTGTGGGCCTTACAACTTGCTCAGCAATATCACCTGAAGATTTTTCAATTTCATAATTACTTGGTGTTGCTGATACATAGATAGTTTGTGGGGCTAAAGCTTCAAATTCATCAAACTTCATCGGTCGATTGTCTAATGCTGAAGGCAACCTAAAGCCATATTGAACTAAGTTTTCTTTACGAGACCGATCACCTTTGTACATAGCGCCTATTTGCGGCACTGTCACATGAGATTCATCAATAATAAGTAAGCCATCTTTAGGCAAATAATCGAATAACGTTGGTGGAGCTTCACCAGGCTCTCTACCAGAAAGGTATCGAGAATAGTTTTCAATACCTGAGCAGTAACCAAGTTCAGTCATCATTTCAATATCAAACTGAGTTCTTTGTGTTATACGTTGCTCTTCTACTAGCTTATTATTCTCTTTAAGCTGTGCAGAGCGGTCTTTTAATTCTATTTTGATTGAATCAACTGCGGCAAGTATTTTCTCTCGAGGAGTAGCATAGTGAGTTTTAGGATAAATAGTTACGCGAGCAAGCGTTCGTTCAACTTGCCCTGTCAGTGGATCAAATTGACTTATACGCTCAATTTCTTCATCAAACAATTCAATTCTTAATGCTAGGCGATCCGATTCAGCAGGAAAAACATCAATAACATCTCCTCTAACTCGGTATGTCGCTCTGGCAAAAGCAACATCATTTCTTGTGTATTGTAACTCGGCTAATCGTCTTAATATGTCTCGTTGATTAATAATGTCGCCTACACTGATATGTAACATCATTTTTAGATATGAGTCAGGATCACCCAAACCATAAATAGCAGAAACTGAGGCAATAATAATAACATCACGACGCTCAAGTAATGCTTTAGTAGCAGATAAACGCATTTGCTCAATATGCTCGTTTACCGAAGCATCTTTTTCAATAAATGTGTCTGTCGTTGGCACATACGCTTCAGGTTGATAATAGTCATAATACGACACAAAGTATTCTACGGCATTGTCGGGAAAAAACTCTTTCATTTCGCCATACAATTGTGCAGCTAGGGTTTTATTGGGTGCTAACATCATCGTAGGACGATTAAGCTTTTCAACCACGTTAGCAATAGTAAACGTTTTACCTGAGCCAGTGACACCGAGCAATGTTTGATGAGCTAAGCCTGAGTCAATCCCTTCTAATAATTGCTTTATAGCCGTAGGTTGATCTCCACTTGGTGTATATTCAGATTCAAGAGTTAAAGATTTCACGATGTTTAAGCCTTAGATAAAACACATTCTTGAGTAAATTGCTTACTAAACAATCGGTATGATATAGCTGCCATAACAACATTACCTAACAATGCACCGACGAAAAAACCTGTTAAGCCATAAAAATAACTCCCCAGATATGCAAGAGGAACATAACAAACAAACAACCTAATAACACTTAACGCCAATGCAACCATAGGTTTATGAAGTGCATTAAAAGATGAGTTGGTTAAAATGATAATGCCTTGTAATCCATAACCTAGTGGTAAAATCCACATAAACAGTTTGATAATATCTGAAACCGCCTTTTCGTTGGCAAAAATACTCGCGATAAATGGCGCACTTATTAAAAGAACGATGAAAATAATCACTTGCCAAATTAATACAAATTTAACTGATACTTTATAGGCTTCTTCTACCCTGTGCATTGAGCCTGCACCAAAGTTTTGACTTATAAAAGGAGGTAATGTCATCGACATTGCTAATACAACAAGACATGCAATAGATTCAATTCGAGAGCCAACACCAAAGGCTGCAACAGCAGACTCACCATAAGTTGCCACAATGGCTGTCATGATAGCAGCTGCTATAGGTGTGAGCATATTTGCACCCGCAGCGGGTAAACCAATTTTTAAAATATTTTTACAAGCTGGCAATAAGTTTTTTATTGAGGATATGTGTGTATGTAGCAAATTTAGTTTTTTCGTTAAAATATTTAGAACAAAAAACAAACCAAATATCCAAGATATTAAGGTAGCAATTGCAGCTCCTTGTATTCCCATTGCAGGTATAGGACCAAAGCCAAAAATAAAGATAGGATCTAAAATCGCGTTAATCAACCCTGCACTGCCCATGATAATACTGGGTGTTTTTGTATCACCTGATGCCCTTAAAACCGCATTACCTATCATAGGGCCAATTAAACAAACACTACCGATATACCAAATATCCATATATTGATGAATTAATGGCAATAATTGCTCTTGTGCACCAAGTGCAGTGAATAGTTGATCAGTGAATAAATAACCAACAAATGATAATGCAGCGACAATAATCGCAGCAAGATACATGGCTGCCGTAGCTGAGTCTTTAGCTGCGCTGTGATCTTTCTTTCCTAAAGACCTAGCTATGACCGCTGAAGTACCAATCCCTAACCCAATAGTTAAACTAATGACAGTAAAAGTAACAGGGAATGTAAAGCTTATTGCGGCTAAAGGCTGTGTGCCAAGTAAACTAACGAAAAAAGTATCTATCAAATTAAACGTCATCAATAAAACCATGCCATATATCATAGGAATGGTCATACGCTTTAAAGTGTTAGCAACTGGATCTTCAAGTAAATTTACAGGCTTTTTGCCTTGGGCTAATGTTGTTGTTTTGGTCATTAAAAATTTCAATAATAAAAGAATAAAAGCAAGACGGACGATATTGTAAAAGAATAACAATATTATATATAGCTATAGACTGAGCTTGACCGAAATTATTTTTAATAGCAAAGTAAAAAACGTAATCAAATATTTTAAAACGAATCTAAATAAACAAGCTATTAAATAACTTAGCCTTTTTAATTAGATTCAAATGCCCAACTCATTGCTATTTAACACACAAGCAAATGAGCAATTATTTTCACCTGAACAAAAAACAACCCAAGTAGACAAAAAAGCATCTCAAAATAATAAGCCATTGAAATGTATGGATTTATATAAAAACAATAAAAAGATTGACTTCACTACAGCCCTTATTGAGCATATAGGTAGTTTATTGTTACAGTTTAACCCACAAAGTTATCCACAACTTTAGTGGATAACTGTTAATAGATCCTAAACAGAAACTTTCACTAACAGTAAATGAGTCACTAGAACAAAATCCCAACATTTTCTGCATTTAAAACAAACTGAGTGAGCATATTTCAAGCAAACAAACTGATAAATGATTTTTTTATGATTTTAGTATTGACACTAGAGCCACAGGACTTTAATATTCCGCCCCGTTAGCCAATATGGTTAACGCGCTAATCGAAAGAAAAGCAATTCCCCAATAGCTCAGTTGGTAGAGCGATGGACTGTTAATCCATGTGTCACTGGTTCAAGCCCAGTTTGGGGAGCCACATTATACAATTAGTGATAGTTGTTAGAGCAGTAGAGCGATGGTCTGTACTCTCTTAATAAAAGCATGTGTCACTGATTGGTTACTCAAGCCTAGCTTGGGGAACCACATTCAACTTCACTGATAAACAGAAGTTAAAAAAGTTTATTCCCCAATAGCTCAGTTGGTAGAGCGATGGACTGTTAATCCATGTGTCACTGGTTCAAGCCCAGTTTGGGGAGCCACATTATACAATTAGTGATAGTTGTTAGAGCAGTAGAGCGATGGACTGTACTCTCTAAATAAAAGCATGTGTCACTGATTGGTTACTCAAGCCTAGCTTGGGGAGCCACATTCAACTTCACTGATAAACAGAAGTTAAAAAAGTTTATTCCCCAATAGCTCAGTTGGTAGAGCGATGGACTGTTAATCCATGTGTCACTGGTTCAAGCCCAGTTTGGGGAGCCACATTCAATGTGTTAAAAAACCTGCTTATAGCAGGTTTTTTTTCGTCTTGAGAAAACTAAAAATAAATACTGCTAAACAGAACTATTATAAGTTTATTCCCCAATAGCTCCGCTCGTAGAGCGATGGACTGTACTCTCTTAATAAAAGCATGTGTCACTGACTGGCTTTTCAAGCCCAGTTTGGGGAGCCACATTCAATGTGAAAAAAAACCTGCTCATAGCAGGTTTTTTTTCGTCTTGAGAAAACTAAAATAAAAATAACTGCTGCTTAACAGAACTAATATAAGTTTATTCCCCAATAGCTCAGTTGGTAGAGCTATGGACTGTACTCTCTTAATAAAAGCATGTGTCGCTGACTGGCTTTTCAAGCCCAGTTTGGGGAGCCACATTCAATGTGTTAAAAAACCTGCTTATAGCAGGTTTTTTCATTATTCATGAAATAATTATTGCTCGTAGCTGGGTTCTATTATTTTAATTTTTAGCAATTTTTTAACATCTTCCACTAACATATAGTTTATTGGTACCAGTAACAAAGTAATAAACGTTGCAAAAATTATCCCAAAACCTAACGAGACAGCCATTGGAATTAAGAATTGTGCTTGTGTTTCTTTTTCAAACAATAATGGCATTAAACCAATAAAAGTAGTTAGTGAAGTTAGCATAACAGGTCTAAAACGTGATTGCCCTGCGGTAATAACTGCAGATATTAATTTTCCACCCGCTATTCTTTTTTTATTAATAAAATCTACTAATACTAAGCTATCGTTAACCACAACACCGATTAAGGCCATTAATCCTAACAAGCTCATTATGGTAAGATTCATTCCCATGATCCAATGCCCTATTACGGCCCCAATTGCGCCAAAAGGGATAACCGACATTACAATAAGAGGCTGGCTATATGATTTGAAAGGTATCGCTAACAAACAGTAAATAATAAAGAAAACAAAAATCAAACCAACATACAAACTATTAAATGATTCAGCCTGTTCTCTTGCTTCTCCCTCTAAACTATAACTCATGCCTGGATATTTAATCACAAGCTGAGTAAGAAATTCTTCAAGATCATTATTAACAATAAGCATATTGGTTTTGGTTTTATCGATATCAGCAGTAATGTTTACTGTTCTATATCGGTCAATACGTCTTATCTCTGTCGGGCTTTTACCAGCTTTTAAATTAGCTACATGAGACAGCGGCACTTGACTACCACTTGGTGTATTAACTAACATATCGGTTAGATTGGAAACTGATAAACGTTCTTCAAGCGGGAAGCGAAGCATTACCCTAATATCATCCCTACCCCGCTGTATTCGCTGTACTTCAGCTCCAAAGAAAGCATCTCTTACTTGTCTAACTAAACCAGTTCTAGTCAGACCCATCGCGTGACCTTGCTCTGTTAAATCTATTTGTAACTCTTCCTTGCCATCAGATAAACTGTCGGCAATTTCAAAACTTGTTGGGTAGGTTGCAATCTTTTGTTTTACTTCTTCAGCTGCCTGCTTTAATGCATTAAGATTTGTTGAAGTAAGTTGCACATCAAACGGATCGCCACCGCGTCCAAACTCAGCCCTAAAAGTGATACTTTCAGCGCCGGGAAGAGCACCAATAGCATTACGCCATTCTCGTACGATTTGGCTTGAACTTATACCACTTATGTTTTTTTCTGCTGGTTGAATCTCAAACCTCACTTGGCCTGTATTACTACCTCTTCTACCCCCTGTAATCGCTAAAATATTAAGAATAAGACTTTCATCTTCGCCATTTTTATATTTTTTCTGTAACTCATGTGCCGCATCAGACATTTTGACAATATATGCATCAACAACATCATAACTACTCCCAACAGGCATGGTTAAACTGGCACGAACTGTTTCACTCGGTATGCGAGGAAAAAAAGTAAATTTCATCCAACCACTTGATATAAAGGAGATAATCAATATAAGCACTCCAACAAATATTGATAATGTTAATAAACGATATTCTAATGCTTTAGTTAAAATTGGCTGATAATATTTTAATATCCCTTTTTCAAATCCATCGGCAAAACGCTGTTGCCATTGTGAAAAGCCAGATTGACTCGCTTTATCTTTTCGTGGCTTTAAGTGTTTAAGGTGAGAGGGCAAAACAAATTTAGACTCTATCAATGAAAACAGTAATACAGGTATAACAATAACTGGAATTTGAGCAAACATTGCTCCACGTTGTCCGTCAATAAACCCTAAAGGTAAAAATGCAGCAATCGTTGTAAGAATACCAAATGTTACAGGTGTCGCTACTTCTTGTGTGCCTTTAATTGCGGCATCAATACCTGACTCTGATGTACCAAGGTGACGGTAAACATTTTCACCTGTAACAATAGCGTCATCAACGACAATACCAAGCACTAAAATAAAACCAAATAAGCTGATAACATTTAATGAAATATCAAAAATTGGCATCACAAGAAAAGCCCCCATAAAACTAACTGGAATACCAATTGATACCCAAAAAGCAATGGAAGGCCTTAGAAAGAGTGTTAGTAAAAGCAGTACGAGAAAACCACCTTGTAAAGCATTTGAAACTAAAGTATTCAAACGCGCTTTTACCACTTGAGAGTCATCATCCCAGTAACTTAAAATAAAACCTTCAGGCAATGTGTCTTGACGGTTTTTAATGTATTCCTTAACGGCGTCAGCAACTTCTATAGCACTTTGGTTGCCTATTCTAAACACTTCAATTAAAGCTGCTTGTTGCCCATTAAAGCGGGCTCTTAAAGGTGTTTCTTCAAAACCATCTGTTAGTACTGCTATATCTTTTAATTTTATTATACTGCCGTCTGGATGAGTTTTAATAACTATGTTATCGAACTCATCTTTTCGATAAGCTTGCCCTTTGGTACGAACTAAGACATCACCGCCTTCTGATCGAATGTTACCTGCAGACATATCAACTGAGCTTGCATTAATAGCACTTGCAATATCAGATAGTGAGATATTAAACTCTCTAAGCTTATGTTGCTTAACCGCAATACTTATTTCGTAATCACGTACCGCATCTAATGATACTTGAGTGACTTGCGGTAAACGTAATAAGTCATCCCTTACTTGTTCAGCAAACTCTTTTACTTCTTTCTCAGAGTAAATTGACGAAACCGTAACAGCCATAACGTCACGTTTTCTCTGCTGTAGCGCGATTATCGGGTTTTCAGCATCGACCGGAAAGGTATTTATAGCATCAACTCTACTTTTGATATCTGACAGAAGTTCTCTTGCATCAAAACCAGACTCTGTTTCGATTGCTACTGTTGCTGAGCCTTCTACTGATTTGCTAGTGATTTTTTCAATACCCTCTAAATCTTGAACCGCTTCTTCAATACGTATAGCGATACCTTGCTCTACATCTTCAGGGGTTGCACCACGCAAACTCACACTGACACTAATAACATCAGATTCAAAAGCTGGGAAAACCTCTAACGGTATACGTGTTTTTAATGACATCAATCCAAATATTAAAATAGATATCATTAATAAATTTGCAGCAACATGATTTCTAGCAAACCAAGCTATCATTTCGATTCTCCGTTAGCTTTATTGTCTTTCTTCGCTAGTCGTTCACTTTTTGTTAAACCGACTTTTTTGTTAACAACACCATCAATTGAAGATATAGACACTAAAGTACCTGATGTTACTTGGCCTAACGGTGTTAACACTAAATGCTGATTTTCTTTTAACCCCGAAGTAATTATTGAGAAAGTCTCATTTTGCCAAGCAATTGAGAGCTCCTTTCTTATTAAACGGTTATTCTCGACTAAATAAACGTAGCTGCCTTGATATATAGCACTATTCGGGATTGCTAATACATTATGTAAAGTTCTCCCTTGAATGCTTGCACTAACATATTGACCAATTTTAATAGGCATAGTATTACGATCTGTAATACCGTAAGGGTCATCGACTTGAGCAACCACATAAAGCTGTTGTGCATTTTGATCAAATGCCCCCTCAGTTCTTACAATATGTCCAAGCCATTCTTGCTTCACTGAAATTTCAGAGAAAATTGACACTTTTGGGTACGACTGACTGATAAAGTTATTGTTTTTGTCATTTTCTGGTAGTTCAATATACGGTAAATCTATATTTTTAAGTGGCAAACGAATTTCTACATAGTCAGTTGCATATATTTCAGCTAATTGATTACTTAATGAGACAACTTGACCAATATCTACGTACTTATTGAGTATTCGTCCATCATAGGGAGCTTTTATTCGGGTCCTCTCTAAGGCCAGTTTAGCTTTAGACAACTTCGCTTCTGCTGATAGTACTGTTGCTTGTGCTGCTAAAAGTTGTGGTTTGCGTAAAACAAGATCAGGTGCTTTATCTTCATTCCCCAAACGTTGCCAATCTTGTAGTGCCTGCTCTACCCTTGCTTGTTCTTCACTTAATGCTTGCTTTGCCGTGAACAAAGAGGCTTGAGCTATTTTTATTTCAACTTGATAATCACGATCATCAATTTCAACCAGCACTTCACCCTTTTTAAAGAAGCCACCTTCATGAAAGTTAGGACTAATAGCATTTATTTGACCTGATACTTGCGGCAATAGCATGCTCTGCGTTCGAGGCTGAACCGTGCCATAACTAGATAAAGAAAGTGTTAAGTCTTTCAACATTAATGTTTGCACATCAACCATTAGTTGTGGCGAGTTACTCGGTCTAGCTTTTTTAGCACTTGGAGGAAAGCTAGTAACGGTATACGCTATTACAATAAAGGCACCGAGTACAACGAGAGGTAATATTTTTTTTGTTAATAAATTCATAGCATTCACTTAAAGTTTGAAGCAGGTACGGAAGGTGTAATATTCGTTGCTGTTAGCGTCTCAGACGATTTGAAATTGCCACCTAAGGCAACATATACAGATATTCTGTTTTGCAATAATTGGTTTGTTAATTGAATTAAGGAGGTTTGTGCATCAAAAGCTCTTCGCTGAGATTCAAGTACCGTGGTATAGCTAACAAGTCCTTTTAGGTACTGATTAAAAGATAAATCTTCAGCAGCTAAAGCATTCTCTTTCGCTAAACTATAATGTGAGAATTGTTCTTTTAAAGCGCTTCTATTGCTAATTTGCTCTTCAACATTAGCAAATGCTTGATAAACATCCCCTAAATACTCCTGCTCCTTTTGAACAACTTTTAAACGTGCTTGTTCTTCTAACGAATCTAGCTTACCCGCATTAAATAACGGCATCGTAATATTACCAATTAATGACCATGCTAAGGTGTCGACATCCAGTAAGTTTGATAACTCATCTGAACTGTTACCGGTATTAGCATTCAAAGAAATTCTAGGAAATTTTGCTTTGTGCGCGACAGCAAGACCAGCATCTAGTGCAAGTAACTCATACCAAGATGCTCTTATATCGGTTCTTCTTGTCAATAACTCACCTGGCAAGCCCGTAGGGATATCATCAGTGATCACTGGTAAGGTTTTATTTGTTGATAACTTTGCACGGGGATAATCCCCCATAAGTAACTCTAATTGCCTACTCGCCCTTAAAACAACCTGTTTCTGATCAGCAACACGTGCAAACTCTCGATTAACATCGCTCTGTGTTAAATAAACATCTAATGCTTGGCTCAAACCTAATCGATATGATGCTTGTATCGTTGACAAATTGTGTTGAAGATTATCAGCTCTATTTTGATATAAGGCTAGCAGCTGAGAAGCTTCAACAAGATTAAACCAACTGCTAGCTAGCTCTGCTACTAAGTTAATTTTACTACCTTCATAAATGGATTTTGCTGCAGCAAAATTTAACTTATCTTGTAATTGTTGATCAGATAACCTGCCCCATAAATCAACTTCATAGCTTAATTGTAAACCTAATTCATTATTGGTCTGATAGCTCTCAGTAGCGTTAGTGACTCTTTTATTTCGACTGCTTGTCATTGCTAAAGACAACTCAGGTAAGTCTGACGCATTAGAAATATTTAATTTTTGCTGGGCAATGCCCATAGCTGCGAACTGAGCTTTTAATTGGTAATTATGTTGCAAAGCATAATGCACCATCCTCGTTAACATAGGATCTTTGAGGCTACTTAACCAGCCATCAAGCTCAACAAAATCATTGATATTTTCATCAGTTTTTACTATTTCCCCTACGGATGAAGACTTTTTATCGGCATTAGCCTGTAGTTGTGATTGCCATGATGTTGGGCTTTGAAGGTTTCTGGTTTTTTCACTTATAGCTGTCTCTGTTGCACACCCAAAAACAAAAATGCTAATCAATAAAGATGGAAATATGGGTTTGAACACTTTACTTTCCTTAATGCTATAAAGCTTATGCTTGTAGGTCATACTTATAGTTCTATCGCTATTTTGTTAATTATCTAAGTCAAGCATAATAAATAAAGTTACAAGAAGCCTCAAACAACTTTACATAAACTTACACTCAACCTTTATATACATTTAATTTATTAAAATACTAATAAAAATAATAATCTATCATGAAAATTTAACTGCTGCTTTTATAAAGTTTGTGAGGATTTGTTAACGAGTAACCATAAAAAAACCTAACTAATGTTAGGTTTTTTTATGGTTACTTTCAGAATAAATCGTTAATTATTTTGAAGTGACTAATTCTTGTTTACTTTCAAAATTAATCACAAGTTTATCTTTTTTCACAGATACTTTTGCAATACCACCATGGGTTAATTCACCAAAGAGTAATTCATTAGCTAGTTCCTTTTTAAGCTTCTCTTGAATTAGTCTACCCATAGGACGCGCGCCCATTGCTTTATCATAACCTTTCTCTGCCAACCAAGTTTTCGCACCTTTGGTTAGCTCTAATGATACGCCTTTCTCATCAAGTTGCGCTTGTAGTTCAACAATAAATTTATCAACAACTTGTAAAATGACATCCGTAGATAAATGATCAAACCAAACAATATTATCTAAGCGGTTTCTAAACTCTGGAGAAAAAACTTTATTAATTTCACTTAACGCATCAAGGCTGTGATCTTGTTGCTGAAAACCAATAGATTGTCTAACCGTTTCTTGAACACCAGCATTAGTAGTTAATACCAAAATGATATTTCTAAAATCAGCTTTGCGGCCATTATTGTCTGTTAAAGTGCCATGGTCCATTACCTGTAAAAGAATGTTATAAACATCTTCATGTGCTTTTTCTATTTCATCTAAAAGCACAACTGCATGGGGATGTTTTAATACAGCATCAGTTAATAAACCACCTTGCTCATAACCTACATAGCCAGGAGGTGCACCTATTAGACGGCTAACAGCGTGTTTTTCCATATACTCAGACATATCATACCTAAGTAATTCTACACCTAATATCTTAGCTAATTGTTGCGTAATTTCTGTTTTACCAACACCTGTAGGGCCAGCAAATAGAAATGAGCCAACTGGCTTTTCATCATTTCCAAGGCCAGCTCGCGATAACTTTATAACAGAGCTTAATTCATCAATCGCTTTATCTTGCCCAAAAACCACAAGTTTAAGATTACGATCTAAATTTTTCAGACTATCTTTTTCAGTTGATGAAACAGATTTTTCAGGAACACGAGCCATCTTAGCAACAATGGTTTCTATATCGGTATTATTAATAACTTTTTTGCGCTTGCTTGGTGCAACTAATTGCTGTTTTGCACCAGCTTCATCAATAACATCAATGGCTTTATCAGGTAAAAATCGTTCATTAATATACTTAGCTGATAACTGTGCTGCTGCATGTAAGGCTTTATTGGTATAACGAATCCCATGGTGTGACTCATACTTATCCTTTAAACCTTGCAATATTTTCGTGGTATCTGCAATGCTTGGTTCAGCAATATCTATTTTTTGAAAACGTCTAGCAAGTGCTCGATCTTTTTCGAATATACTTTGATATTCTTGATAAGTTGTTGAACCTAAACACCTTAATTTCCCTGCCGATAATAAAGGCTTAATTAAGTTTGATGCATCCATCATCCCACCTGATGCAGCGCCTGCACCAATAATAGTATGAATTTCATCAATAAAGAGTACAGCATTAACATCGTTTTCAAGTTCTTTTAATAACGCTTTAAAACGCTTTTCAAAATCGCCTCTATATTTGGTACCAGCTAATAATGCTCCCATATCTAATGAATAAATAGTGGCATCATTTAAAAAATCGGGAACTTGTTCATTTACAATTAAATTAGCCAATCCCTCTGCTATCGCTGTTTTTCCTACGCCTGCTTCACCAACAAATAGCGGGTTATTCTTACGACGACGACTTAATACTTGTAGTGTACGTTCCAATTCTTCATCACGTCCGATTAACGGATCTATGTTTCCTTTTAAGGCTTCTTCATTGAGGTTAACAGCGAAGTTTTCAATTGTTCTGGGCTCTTCTTCTACTGGCTGTTCATTTTCACCTACATGATTAGGCGAATCATGGCTTTCAATCTTGGCAATGCCATGTGAAATGTAATTCACAATATCTAGGCGGCTAATATCTGCCTTTTTAAGAATGTAAGCAGCTTGAGACTCTTGCTCACTAAAAATTGCCACAAGCACATTTGAGCCACTCACTTCATTTTTACCTGATGACTGTACGTGAAAAACAGCTCTTTGTAATACGCGTTGAAAGCCTAGTGTTGGCTGAGTTTCTCTTTCATCTTCCCCCACAGGAATCATAGGGGTTGTTTCATTAATAAAATCTAATAAACTTTTCCGTAATTTCGATAAATCGGCACCACAAGCGCCAAGAGCCTCTATCGCAGAAGGGTTATCTAAAAGTGCCAGCAATAAATGCTCAACCGTCATAAACTCATGGCGTGACTCTTTGGCTTGGCGAAAGGCTAAGTTCAATGATATTTCTAGGTCTTTGTTCAGCATAGGTACTCCAATTAACTATGTTATGCTTTTTCTACCACGCACTTTAATGGGTGCTCATGTTCAAAAGCAAAACGGACAACATGATCTACTTTGGTTTCTGCAATATCTGCAGTAAATGTGCCACAAAGGCCCTTACCTTTATAATGAACGGTTAACATTATCTCTGTTGCTTGTTCAGCGTTTTTATTAAAAAACTTCCTTAATACTTCTACAACAAAATCCATTGGTGTGTAGTCATCATTCAGTAAGAAAACATGGTATTTAGCCGGCTCTCTTACCTGTTTTTCAACTTCATCTTCAATAGCGGTATCACTATCAAATAACTCTTTCCAGTTACTCATATATTTATCTTAGACTCTTGTAATCACTTTTGCTGTAACTTTTCTGTTAATAAATCATAAAAAAGTGTTAATTTTTTATCTTTTTAACTTGACTAATTCAGGAAATTATCTACGATTCTATAAGTGGCTATTTTTTAGCCTCTTAATTGCTTGTGTAAATGCAATAGCTTAGTTTTAGCCTATTTTAGGCATTTTAAAAAGCTAAGTTAAACATAATTCATAACTGAAGGATATAGAAGGAAGTAGATGTATGGCTCACGGTACAGTTAAATGGTTTAATAATGCAAAGGGGTTTGGTTTTATTCGTCCAGAAAGTGGTGGTGAAGATATTTTCGCACATTACTCAACAATAGAAATGGATGGGTACCGCACATTAAAAGCAGGACAGGATGTTAACTACGAATTAAATGAAGGACCTAAGGGTCATCACGCAGCGAGCATTAAGCCAGTTATTGATGAAATTGAATAATTGGATGTAACTAAAAAATAAGCAAAGAAAAACACAGCAATCGCTGTGTTTTTTATTTTATACATTCATCGATTACATATGTTCGATAATGCAATCACCAAACTCAGAACAAGTCACCAAAGTTGCCCCATCCATTAAACGTTCAAAGTCATAGGTAACCGTTTTAGCACCTATTGCACCTGACATACCTTTTAATAATAAATCTGCCGCTTCATACCAGCCCATATGCCTTAACATCATTTCCGCTGATAAAATAACAGAGCCAGGATTAACTTTATTTTTACCTGCATACTTTGGAGCTGTACCGTGTGTAGCTTCAAAAATGGCAACATCATCACTTAAGTTAGCGCCTGGGGCAATGCCTATACCACCAACTTGTGCAGCAAGTGCATCAGATAAATAATCACCATTTAAATTTAATGTTGCTATAACACTGTACTCAGCAGGTCTTAATAAAATTTGCTGTAGCATCGCATCGGCAATAACATCCTTAATAATGATTTCTTTACCGGTATTAGGGTTGTTAAATGAACACCAAGAGCCACCATTAATTTCCTGCGCACCAAATTCACTTTGCGCTAATTCATAGCCCCAATCCTTAAAGGCACCCTCAGTATACTTCATGATATTCCCCTTATGAACTAAGGTTACGGAATCTCTATCATTATCAATAGCATATTGAATAGCTTGCCTAACAAGTCGTTGTGTACCTTCTTTAGAAACTGGTTTAATACCAATACCGCACTCTTGTGTAAAACGGATTTTTGTTACTCCCATTTCTTCTTGCAAGAAATTAAGCAGTTTTTTGGCGTCATCACTTCCGCCTTTATATTCAATGCCCGCGTAAATATCTTCTGTATTCTCCCTAAAAATCACCATGTCAACTTCGCATGGTTTTTTAACAGGGCTCGGTACACCGGTAAACCACTGCACTGGTCGCTGACAAACGTATAAATCTAAGATTTGTCTAAGCGCGACATTCAATGAACGCATGCCTCCACCAACAGGTGTCGTTAATGGGCCTTTTATTCCTACTTTATATTCTTTAAACATGGCTAATGTTTCTTCAGGTAACCAGGTTTCTGAATCATATAGCTGGGTCGCTTTCTCTCCAGCATAAACTTCCATCCAAGAAATCTTTTTATCACCACCATAGGCTTTTTTGACAGCAGCATCGACAACTTTAATCATAGGAGGCGTAACATCAATACCAATACCATCTCCTTCAATAAAAGGGATGATAGGGTTATTTGGAACTGACAATTTACCATCAATTGTCGTGATTTTTTCACCTGAACTAGGAATTGTGATTTGACTTGTCATAAAGCATTCTCCTAAAAGAAATCTTACTTTGTTATCACTTTATAAATATAAAGTAGCAAAGCTGAGTAAATTAATAGTGAGTAATTCACTATTTAGGAATACGTTAAAGTAAATTTGTTGGCTAGACTAATAACCAAGCAGTGATAGTGGTTATTATGATGATGAATATTGCTCGCTAGACTAAAGTCTAATAAGGAAGCATGAAAGCAAAACAAGAATATTAAGGATAAAAAAAAGGCTAAGTTCATGACTTAGCCTTTCCCATATTCACCATTTAAAGTGCTTTTATTGAATACTATTTAATAAATTATAATAACGCAGACAAAATAGTATTTAATGTTTCACTTGGGCGCATCGCTTTTTCAGCTAACTTAGTATCGGCAAAGTAGTAACCATTAATATCCATTGCAACACCTTGTGCGTCATTTAATTCTTTCACAATTTTTTCTTCTTGTTTAGATAATGCTTGAGCAACACTCGTAAATGTAGATTGCAACTCTGCATCTTTGTTTTGCTCTGCAAGTGCTTGTGCCCAGTACATTCCTAAATAGAAATGACTACCACGATTATCTAATTCATTCACTTTACGTGAAGGTGATTTGTTCTCATCTAAGAACTTACCCGTTGCTGCATCAAGTGTATCAGCTAACACTTGAGCTTTAGCATTACCTGTACTCACAGCAACGTGCTCTAATGAAGCAGCTAACGCTAAAAATTCGCCTAAAGAATCCCAGCGTAAATGGTTCTCTTTTTCAAACTGTTGAACGTGCTTAGGTGCAGAGCCACCAGCACCAGTTTCAAATAAACCACCACCATTCATAAGTGGCACTATTGAAAGCATTTTAGCCGAAGTACCTAATTCTAAAATAGGAAATAAATCAGTTAGGTAATCACGTAATACGTTACCGGTTACTGAAATAGTATCTTCACCTTTAGCACAGCGCGCTAAAGTAAATTCACAAGCTTTAACAGGCGCTAATATTTGAAGTTCTAAACCAGCTGTTTCGTGATCTGCCAGGTAAGTATTTACCTTTTTAATCATTTCAGCGTCATGTGCTCGATTTTCATCTAACCAAAAAACTGCTGGCGTATTCGATGCTTTAGCTCTAGTAACCGCTAGTTTCACCCAGTCTTGAATTGGCGCATCTTTCACCTGACACATTCTGAAAATATCGCCTTGTGCAACATTTTGCTCAATTAATACATCACCGTTATCATTAACTACACGCACAACACCGTTACCTTGCATAGTAAATGTTTTGTCATGTGAGCCGTACTCTTCTGCTTTTTGAGCCATTAAGCCAACATTAGGTACTGTACCCATAGTAGTAGGATTAAAGGCACCGTTTTCACGACAAAAATCAACAACGGCTGAAAACACACCGGCATAGTTACGATCTGGGATCATAAATTTAGTATCTTTTTGCTTACCGTCAGGACCCCACATTTGCCCTGAAGCACGAAGTGCAGCTGGCATAGAAGCATCAATAATTACGTCACTTGGTACGTGCAAGTTGGTAATACCTTTATCAGAGTCAACCATTGCTAATTCAGGACGCTGTGCATAGATAGCTTGTAAATCAGCTTCAATCTCTGCTTTTTTGTCAGCTGGTAAACGTGCTATTTTCGCGTACACATCACCAATACCGTTATTTGCATCAACACCTAATTGTTCGAAAGTATCAGCATGCTTTTCAAAAACTTCTTTATAGAAAACTTTTACCGCATGACCAAACATTATTGGGTCAGACACTTTCATCATGGTCGCTTTAAGATGCAAAGACAGTAAAACATCTTCTTCTTTTGCTTTTTTAGTTTCTGCTTCAAAGAACTCAACCAGTGCTTTCTTACTCATTACTGACGCATCAATAATTTCTTTATCTAATAATGGCATTTTTGATTTTAAAACAGTGACATCGCCATTTTCTGCAACATATTCAATACTTACCTTTGTTGCTCCATCAATAGTGACTGATTTTTCGCTACCATAAAAGTCACCTGATTCCATATGCGCTACATGAGATTTAGACTCTTTAGACCAAGCACCCATTGAATGTGGGTTATTACGTGCGTATTGTTTAACAGAGCCAGGAGCACGACGGTCAGAGTTACCTTCACGTAGTACTGGATTTACTGCAGAACCTAACACTTTTGCATAAGTTAATTTAATTGACTCTTCCGCTTCATTTTGAGGTTCAGCAGGATAGTCAGGTAAGTCATAGCCCTTTGCTTGTAATTCTTTAATGGTTGCTTGTAATTGTGGAATTGAAGCAGAAATGTTTGGTAATTTAATAATATTTGCTTCAGGTGTTTTTGCTAATTCACCTAATTCAGCTAATGCATCATCTATACGTTGCTCTTTAGTCAAATATTTAGGAAAATTAGCTAACACACGACCGGCTAATGAAATATCACGCGTTTCAACATTAATACCAGATGAGGCTGTATATGCCTGAATAATCGGTAATAAAGAATATGTTGCTAAGGCTGGCGCTTCATCGGTAATAGTATATATAATTTTAGAGTTATCAGTGCTCATTGAGTTTCCTACTTTAAATTTGCCCAATGCTGAAATGAATATCAATTCACATATACAGAATTTAAATTCACTTCATACATAAAAATATTTTGCGCGCATAATATAGTATTTTGACTCTAATTTATATAGCTTCAACGAATAGCTGACACTTTTTTAATGATAAAAATGGCAATAAAGATGCACAATAAACGCTATAACAAAGGAATAACACAACCCCACAAGAAGGTACGACCAGTTGCAGAAAATAGAAAAATTGTTCTATTTAATAAGCCTTTTGATGTTTTATGCCAATTTACCGATGAAAATAACAGAACAACGTTAAAAGATTACATTGATATACAAGGTATATACGCTGCGGGAAGGTTAGATAGAGACAGTGAAGGCCTCCTGTTACTAACCAATGATGGAAAACTTCAACATAAAATTGCTAACCCAAAAAAGAAAACTGAGAAAACATATTGGGCACAAGTTGAAGGAGTACCGACGGAGCAGGATTTAGAAAAACTAAGACAAGGCGTCGAATTAAAAGATGGCTTGACCCAACCGGCCAAAATTAAACTAATGAATGAGCCTGACATATGGGAAAGAAATCCTCCCATAAGGGAGCGTGCATCTATTCCAACATCATGGCTAGAAATTACCATATCGGAAGGAAGAAATAGGCAAGTAAGACGAATGACTGCTCATATTGGCTACCCTACTCTCAGGTTAATAAGATATCGTATTGGAAATTGGACCATCAACAACATAAAAAATGGTGCTTATACAGTAATAGAATAATACAAACCCTAGCAACTATTTAATCAGGGTTATTGACGTGTTATAATTTTGCGCCTTTTTATTTTGCAGTAACTTAATAAGTATTTATATGTCTCAAATCAGTTCAAGCCACCTAGAAAAGTCACCTGAGCAAACCAAAGTTATTGTTGGTATGTCAGGTGGTGTTGACTCATCTGTATCGGCTTACCTTCTTCAACAGCAAGGGTATCAAGTTGAAGGTTTATTCATGAAAAACTGGGAAGAAGATGATACTGACGAATACTGCGCTGCAGCAGAAGATCTTAAAGACGCACAAGCTATCTGTGAAAAGTTAGGTATTAAATTACACACCATTAATTTTGCGACTGAATATTGGGATAATGTATTCGAATATTTCTTAGCTGAATACAAAGCTGGTAGAACACCAAACCCAGACATTATGTGTAACAAAGAAATAAAATTTAAAGCTTTTTTAGAGTTCGCCTGTGAAGATTTGCAAGCAGACTACATTGCCACTGGCCATTATGTTCAAAGAGAATTTCGAAATAATAGATGGGTCATGGTTCGAGGTAATGATAATAATAAAGATCAAAGCTACTTCTTATATACCTTGAACGAACAACAACTTGCGAACACACTTTTTCCCGTTGGGCACATAGAAAAACCTGAAGTCCGTGCTATTGCTGAGCAAGCAGGTTTAATTACACACAATAAAAAAGATAGTACAGGCATTTGTTTTATCGGCGAGCGTAAATTTAAAGACTTTTTAGCTCAATATTTACCAGCACAGCCAGGTGTCATTGAGTCAGCTGAAGGCGAAAAGGTTGGTCAGCATGATGGTTTAATGTACCACACACTGGGCCAACGCAAAGGACTACGTATTGGTGGTTTAGCTAATGCTGGTGAAGAGCCATGGTATGTTGTAGAGAAAGATTTACGCCGTAATGTGCTCATTGTTGGACAAGGACATAATCACCCTAGATTATTTTCTAAGGGGTTAATTGCTAATCAATTACATTGGGTTACTAGAGAAGAACTTACACAGCCGATTCATTGCACCGTTAAAACACGTTATCGCCAAGAAGATGTGCCTTGTACTGTTACTCCTATTTTAGATAATGGTAATGGTGAATACCGTATCGATTTTGAAGAGCCTCAAAGCTCGGTTACTCCTGGGCAATCGGTTGTTTTTTATCAAGGCGATGTTTGTTTAGGTGGTGGCATAATAGACACACTATTAAGATAAGTAATCACTTTCGCAAATCAGTCAGGCTAATAGCCTATTTTTCCAAATATAATTTAGAGCGACATGAAAGACCAAATAATTACGCTAGCAGCTTTATGCCAAGTTGCCAACTTAGTACAACAGGTATCTAGAAAAGGTCAAGCAAATGAGACAGAGCTTGAAATGTTACTTAATAGTATCATAGAAACCTCTCCTGCTAACACCTTAGCCGTTTATGGTGGAGATTTACAGCATATTAAAACCGGCCTTACGTTATTAATAGAACACTTAGGCGACAATAAAAATTCGGGTGATAAAGTTAAAGACCCTGAGTTTACCCGATACTTAATCAGTTTAATGAACTTAGAGCGTAAGTTAGTGAAGCAACCAAAAAACCTTGCTTTACTAGGTGAGCGTATCGAAGACACTAAAAGGCAATTAGCACACTATGACATAACAAGTGAGCCCTTAATTGCTAGTTTCGCCAGTATTTATAGTGACATTATTAGCCCCCTTGGTGCAAAAATCCAAGTGACAGGTGAACCGGGTTTACTGAAACAAAAAACAAATCAATACCGAATTAGAGCCTTACTGCTTGCCGGTATAAGAACCGCAGTACTATGGCGCCAAGTCGGCGGAAAACGTCGCACGATACTATTTTCTCGAACTAAATTAGTTCAAGTAGCGAAGCAGCTTTTAGCTTCGTTAGATTAAAACAACTTATTTATATTTATTGTATTAACAATTAGGAATCAATTATGGAACTTTCAGCGTTAACAGCAGTATCACCAGTAGATGGTCGTTACGGTAGTAAAGTTAAAGCATTACGCCCAATCTTTAGTGAGTTTGGTTTAATTAAATACCGTGTTACCGTAGAGGTACGCTGGTTACAAAAACTTGCTAATACTGATCAAATCAATGAAGTTCCGGCTTTCTCTGAGCAAGCTAACCAAGTGCTAGATGCTATTGTAACTAATTTTAATGAAGAAGATGCTCTTCGAATTAAAACAATAGAAGCAACAACTAACCACGATGTTAAAGCAGTAGAGTATTTCCTAAAAGAGAAAATTGCTGACAATGCTGAATTAAATGCCGTTACTGAATTTATTCACTTTGCCTGTACTTCTGAAGACATTAATAACCTTTCTCACGGTTTAATGTTAAAAGAATGCACAGAGCAAGTATTGCTACCCGTTATTGATGACATTTTAGCTGAAATCAAAGCATTAGCCGTAGAATACAAATCTATTCCAATGATGTGTCGTACACACGGACAACCTGCTTCACCGAGTACACTAGGTAAAGAAATGGCGAATGTATACGTTAGATTACAACGTCAACGTGAACAAATCGCTAATGTAGAGTTACTAGGGAAAATTAATGGTGCTGTGGGTAACTATAATGCTCATATCAGTGCTTACCCTGAAGTTAACTGGCATGATTTTGCCAATGAATTTGTTAGCTCACTAGGTTTAACTTGGAACGCTTTCACCACCCAAATAGAGCCGCATGATTACATTGCCGAGTTATTTGACGCTGTTGCTCGATTTAATACGATATTGATCGACTTTGATCGCGATGTTTGGGGTTATATTGCCTTAGGTCACTTTAAACAAAAAACGATTGCGGGTGAAATTGGTTCATCAACTATGCCACATAAAGTTAATCCAATTGATTTTGAAAATTCAGAAGGTAATTTAGGGATTGCTAATGCCTTATTTAGCCATCTTGCTCAAAAGCTGCCAATCTCTCGCTGGCAACGTGACTTAACTGATTCAACAGTTCTTCGTAATTTAGGTGTAGGCTTTGGTCATGCACTAATTGCTTATCAAGCAACCTTGAAAGGTATTAGCAAACTTCAAGTGAACGAAGAAAGCTTAGCGGCAGAATTAGACAGTAACTGGGAAGTATTAGCAGAGCCTGTTCAAACAGTTATGCGTCGATATGGCATTGAAAAGCCATATGAAAAATTAAAAGATTTAACACGAGGTAAACGTGTTAATGGTGACTCTATGCGTGCTTTCATTGATGGCTTAGAATTACCTGAACATGCAAAAGCTGAATTAAAAACATTAACACCTGCTAGTTATATTGGCCGTGCAGTTGCGTTTATTGATGAGTTGTAAATGTTAAAAACGTAATACTTGTATTTATTCAAAAAGAAGGCTGAGGTCTTCTTTTTTTATGCCCTTAAAAAATTTGATACCAAGTCAATCAATAAACTAATCATTTAGCAACCAGGTAACAGCTCAAAATAAATGAACTATATCTTAATAATTTTGTTTATTGTAAACCCGCTAATTAAGCTCTAAGGTGAATAACTTATTATTTCGATTGGTATAATACCTATATTGTTAGCTACTTCACCTAAAATATAACTTTTTATTGGCATTTATATAGGTTGTAAACTAGGCTGAATTAACCTTTGTAATTAATAATCACTCACATTTAGGTTATTTATTACATTAATTTTTAACGTTAATTAAACATAGGTTAAGTAATGTCGTACAGTATTGGCAGAGTAAAGTGGCAACAAGCAGCACCGTTATTAAAAAACATTCGAGAAAAAGTCTTTATATGTGAGCGAAGAATTCCTAAGAAGGTCGAATTTGACCAAGGTGATAGAACCGCATATCACATGCTAGTTTGCGATGACAAAAGCCAAGAACCTATAGCAACAGGAAGAATATCTCCAGAAGGTGAAATTAGTAGAATTGCCGTAATAAAAGGTTATCGTAGCAAGAAAGTAGATAAAGTGGTTATGCAGGCTTTATTTAGAATAGCTCAAGAGTTATCACTGACAGAGGTCTACATATCATCACCACTTGATAAGGTCGAATACTTTATTGCTCAAGAATTTCAACCTATCGGATCTGTATATATGGAAGTAGGAATGCCAAAACAACGTATGGTCTGTTCAGTTTCTTCAGCAATATCACATGCTGAAGATGCAAACTTCTACTTCACACATTAATCAAAACTTTATTATTGCCAAAGAGCATCGTCTTCATAGAGTTGATAAAGCCCTTCTGAACGGCTTACAAGCAAATTAGCAAAGTCTGTTTGCGATTTATCTTCAGCTCTAAATAAGTTTTCAGCTTGCATTTGCCATTTTAAAGCAAAATGACGTAACGCTTCTCGTGCAGAAGATGCTACATCGACACTACTATGATCTGTCGGTAAATCACCACATAAAACCCACACTTTACTGCCATCGTTCAAGCTTAATTTCCAAACAGCTAAAATAGGAACTAAATATCGGCTTTCTTCAATAATAACACTTTGTGTAATCAAGCCTTTTGTTGCGAGATATTTAGTGGCAACTTGATATTGCTCTCTCGTCCATTGCTGTTGTTCTGCTTCTGTCATTTGTTTAGCTTGAGTCATTAATTTTTCCTACTACGCTATATTATTTCTACTGCAATAAGCTAACTGAGTATTTGTTAATTTATTAGTTGTATCTTTTTATGAACACTTAGAGAAAATTGACTTTCACGTTAATTCTAGTTGCTTACTAGCCTGTAAAAAGTCTAAGTGCTATTGTGCGGTGAAATATTACAACATATGTTTCAGATAATATACCTATACTCAATGAAAACTAAGAACAAATGAGTGGATATTATGTTGATCACATTACAATAAAGAGAGATGTAGCAATGGCATTTTTTGATTTACCTGATTTTGATAATCATGAGCAAGTTGTTTTCTGTAGTGATGAAGAGAGTGGCTTAAAAGCAATTATCGCTGTACATAGCACGAAGTTAGGTGCGGCTGTTGGTGGCTGTAGATTATGGGACTACGCAAGTGATGAAGAAGCATTAATAGATGTTCTTCGTTTATCTAAAGGTATGACCTATAAAAACGCACTTGCGGGTTTATCGATGGGCGGTGGTAAATCTGTCATCATTGGTGATGCAAAAAGTATAAAGTCGGATACTTTGTTTAAAGCTTTTGGCAACGCATTAAATGGACTTAATGGTCGTTACTTGAGTGCTGAAGACGTAAATATTACCACCACAGATATTGCCATAGCTAATACTGTAACGCCTTTTGTAACCGGCACAGAAGGAAAAAGTGGTAACCCTGCCCCATTTACTGCATTAGGAACATTCTTAGGCATAAAAGCATCAGTTAAACATAAACTCAATCGTGATGATTTAACAGGTCTAACAGTAGCAGTACAAGGCTTAGGTAGTGTAGGTTTTGCTTTATGTGAACACCTTCATAAAGCAGGTGCAAAACTTATCGTGACAGATATTAGTAGTGAATCGCTTGATAAAGCAGCAACAACTTTTGGTGCAACCGTTGTAGGCCTTGATGAAATATATCATCAAGAAGTCGACATATATGCCCCGTGTGCTCTAGGTGCAACGATTAATGATGAAACTATTGACCAAATTAAAGCAAAAATAATTGCCGGTTGTGCCAACAATCAATTAGCTGAAAGTAAACATGATCAAGCTCTAGTTGAACGTGGAATTTTATATGCCCCAGACTATGTTATTAATGCTGGTGGTATTATAAATGTCTCATTTGAAAATGATTACTGTGCAGAAAAGTCGACCAAAAAAGTTGAAGAAATCTATAACACTTTACTTAAAATCTATACTAAAGCTGACAATGACAAGCGCCCTACGGGTATCATTGCTGATGAAATGGCACAAGAAATCATTAGAAATGGTGGGAAATAACACCAAAATAAAACTTTTATAAGCTTTTTAACGTGTTTTACTATACTTGCTAGTATCTCTAATTTTTAAGTACTAGCAATGAAGCCATCCCCTCTAATCATACTGCTTATACTACTCTTTTCATTTAAATGCTTTGCAGTAATAACGGTTACAACAACAGGTAAACAAAAACCTGATGACGCTAGTCATGATTATTTTACCGGTTTACTCCGACTAGCACTTATTGAAACCAGCCAAGAATATGAAAATGCCATCATCCAAACAGTACCTCATCCAGGACAAGAACGCGTAATTAAGCTGCTTGCTATGGGTGCTTTTTATGATGTAGCGTGGACAGGTACCTCAAATGCTAGAGATGAAAAATTACATAAAGTACCTTTTCCATTATTTAAAGGAGGCTTAGGTTGGCGAGGGCTTATCATTCGTCGAGATACACAAGAGAAGTTTTCTGGTATTAAATCTGTAGCAGATTTAAAAGATACCATTCTCTGTCAGGGCTCACATTGGCCTGATGCAGATATCCTTGAGCATAATGGATTAACAGTTTATCGAGCAGGACATTTTGATGCCATGCTACAAATGGTTGTGTTAAAACGTTGCGATGCGCTTCCTTTAAGCGTTTTTGAGGGTCAAGCAGAACTCGAATTAGTACAAAAGAGTTTTCCAGAACTTATGTTTTATCAAGGGTTAATTATACGTTACCCGTTAACTATGCACTTTTTTGTTAACTTAGCCAAAGATGAATTAGCTGAGCGACTCAACATAGGTTTAGAAAGACTGCAAAGTTCGGGGCAATTTGATCAATATATGCAACAGCACAGGCTTACTAAAAATGCATTTCCATTAAGTCAATTTATCGATGCACAAGTTATTAATCTTAATAATCCAGAAATCGAAAATAAAAGCCCAAATAAATATTTTTTAAAATGGCCAAAACATAATTAAACACGTAAAGCAGTATATTTAACATGACTTGTTAGCCAAGTTAATAGAGAATATAAGAAATTTAATCAACACAAAAAAGTATTAATAATAGTACTTTTAAAACCTTATGAATGTATCAATTGAGTTCAAAAAACCCGAAATAACCACTGCCTTTGATTGGCAACTTTCTCAAGAAGTTAATGTCAAAAATGAAAAGGGAATGGTTATTGCCAAAGCAGAAATTGAATTAATTACTTTAAATAAACATAGAGATGCCAATAAAAGCTATGAAATGCTTGAACAGCAACAAGGCAGTACTGATTGGGAGATCCCTTTAAACTTATTTTTTAAAGGGCAAAACTTAGCTCAAAACCTATGTGAAGCTTTAACAGTTACCGCTGATAATAAAAAAGCTAAAACACATATAATGCTAGAAGCGATCAGTGTTATACCTGATTATCGTAATCAAGGCGTAGCTAAATACTTATTAACAGAGATAATGAAGCACTATAATAAGGCTCAATCAGTTACCGCCTTTAGTATGCCGTTAGGAGATTTTGTTGATGCTGATGACTGTGAAGATGAAGACAACAAACTCTATTATCAGCAATTAGATTTACAAAGTGATGCTGTAAATCAAGTATCATTAGCCCAATTTTTTAAGCAAGTTGGTTTTATTGAATATAACGTTGATGACTCTTTACTTGCTGAGCCATTAGCATTTAATATTTTTGTCGCAAGTCAATCAACAATTGCTCATCATACTGATTAGTCAACTTTCATTGAAAAGTATTAAAGTAATAGAAACAAAAAATCCCAGTATTGACTGGGATTTTCATTCATTAAAAGAGGTTAATCAACTAATTGATATTGCTCTTTTAGAATAGTAATTATTTCTGCTTTAGGGTTTTCAGACAAGATAATTTTCTTCCCTGTAATTTTTTCTGCGATATCTATATAAGTTTTTGAAACATTCATCAAAACAGACTCAGGTAGCTCGTTATCACGAGCCAAAGCTTCACGCTCTTTCATTCTATCTTTATTTAATAAAATATCAGGATCAGGAAAATGGCTAAGTAGTAATTGTCTAAAACCTTCTTTAGATTTTTCTACAACATTACCAGCGCGATATTGTTCACCATCCCAAATACGTGATGAATCAGGCGTTCCCACTTCATCCATATAAATAAGCTTGTCATTACCTGCGCTGTCTGTAACATAGCCAAATTCAAACTTAGTATCGACAAAGACTTGATCAAGTTTTGCTAACGCATCACTAATAACATCAAAACCTTCTGTTAGTAATTTTTCATAAAGCGCAATATCGTCTTTAGATTTAAAATTAAACGCAGCAAAATTATCTTCAATATTTTTTCGGGTGATGTTGACATCATCGACTGCTGGAACACCCGGTATTCCTTTTAAGATACCTTTAGTTGACGGTGTTTGCAGTAACTCAGGAAGCTTAGAATCTTTCTCTAACCCTTCTGGTAAAGCGATACCACAAAAGTCTCGTTCACCTTTAGTATAAGCACGCCACATAGAACCCGTAATATATTGACGACAAATCGCTTCAATCATCACTGGCTTTGCTTTTTGTACGATCCAAACAAATGGATGCGGTATATCTAAAATATGACTATCCGCTAGGCCCTGCTCTTTAAATAATCTAAACCAATGGTTCGATATTGCATTTAATGCAGCTCCTTTACCCGGAACACCTTTCATGCCACCTTCACCTTGCCAGATACAGTCAAAGGCAGAAATACGATCACTAATCACCATAATAGCTAATGGTGTGTCTTGTGCAACATCGTAACCTTTCTCTTGAATAAGGCGTTTGCTATCAGCGGCGGTTAACCAATAAACACTACGCACTTTACCACTGTGAACTGGCGCATCAGTACGAATAGGTAAATCATTATTTACTGCTAAAATTTGCTCAGCAAGACTCATGGTACTAACCCTTTATCTTAAATTTATTTGTTAATGTAATGAATATTATCTCAGCAGTAAAATAGCATTGATTACATAAACTCAACTTTTAAATTCTGCAAATTGTTGTCTATATTTTGCAGCTAATAGATATGAAAGCAAGGAAAACACGCGGAGCTTATAAGTATAAGTGAGCATATTTAACGACACTTTCGTGATTATTAGCAATAAAATATCACAACAAAAAGAAAAGGACGCTCGAAAGCGTCCTTATCTATTTAAAGCTTTTTCAATTCTATGCAGCTAAAGAAGCTTGCGCTTTTTCAACTAAGAATGTGAATGCTGCTTTGTCGTATACTGCGATGTCAGCTAGGATCTTACGATCGATTTCAATAGAAGCCTTTTTAAGACCATTAATGAAACGGCTGTAAGATAAACCATTTTGACGAGCTGCCGCGTTAATACGAGCAATCCAAAGTTGACGGAATTGACGCTTACGTTGACGACGGTCACGGTATGCGTATTGGCCAGCTTTAGTTACAGCTTGAAAAGCAACGCGATAAACGCGACTACGAGCACCGTAGTAACCTTTAGCTTGCTTTAAAACCTTCTTATGACGTGCACGCGCTTGTACACCACGTTTTACTCTTGCCATTTTCTATCTCTCCTATTAACCGTGACGTAAAAGTTTTTTAACTGACTTGATGTCAGAAGCAGCAATCATGCATTTAGCACGTAAATGACGCTTAACTTTTGTACGACGTTTAGTCAAGATATGACGTAAACCAGCTTGTTTGAACTTATAGCCAGTTGCTGTTGCTTTAAAGCGCTTTGCAGCACCTTTATTGGTTTTCATTTTAGGCATGTGAATAACTCCGCATTGTTATGCCAAATTTAAGTAGCCAAGGCGAAAATAACGTTACCATTATTTTACTTGCAAGCCTTTACTACCGCGTAAAGATAAAGTTGGTGAATAACTGAAACCAGCTATTACTTGTCAAACCAAGTATTATCTATTTTTAGGGGCTAAGACCATCACCATTTGTCGTCCTTCCGCTCTACGAGGGAAAAACTCAACTACAGTAAGTTCTTCTAAATCGTTTTTAACACGAGTTAAAAGCTCAATACCTAGTTCTTGGTGGGCCATTTCTCGGCCACGGAAACGTAATGTTACCTTGACCTTATCGCCGCCTTCTAAAAAGCGCTTCAGGTTGCGTAGTTTGACCTGATAATCGCCTTCATCTGTACCAGGACGGAATTTAATTTCCTTAACCTGAATTTGTTTCTGCTTCTTGCGTTGTTCTTTTTGTTCTTTAGATTTCTCATAAAGAAATTTACCGTAGTCCATCACTCGACAAACAGGAGGTTTAGCGGTTGGGCTTATTTCCACAAGATCTACACCAGCATCTTCAGCTTGGTCCATTGCTTCATTTAATGTAACAATGCCACCTGCTTCGCCGTCAAACTTAATTAAACGAATTTCGTTACCTGGGATATCTGTGATTAACTCATTTAAACGATGTGCTGGCTCTTTACGTCCGCCTCGTTGTCCACCTTTAATAGCCATGTTCCTCCAAAAGAACTTTTATATCTATTTATGTATTGTTCTTTTACTTTGTTTCTATATTAGCTACTAGACATTAATTGTTATTAATGTTGTTGTGCCTAATCGAACAAAGTAAAATTGATGTTATCTTTCTAGCATTATTACCAAAAAGATAACTTTTTTATAATATCAGATTTAAGTGCTTTAATTATATTACTGGCGATTATTTACTTCGTCAGTCATTTTGGCAATAAAGTCTTCAATCGACATTTTTCCTAAATCTTCACCACTTCGCGTTCTGATGGCAATTTCGCCAGCTTCCATTTCTTTGTCACCTACAACTAACAAATATGGAACACGCTTTAAAGTGTGCTCGCGGATTTTAAAGCCTATCTTCTCATTTCTCAAGTCTAGTTTTGCTCTAAATCCATTTTCTTTTAGTTTTTTTACAACTTTTTCACAATATTCGCTCTGTTTGTCGGTAATATTCATCACAGTTGCTTGAATTGGTGATAACCACGTTGGGAATTTCCCTGTGTATTCTTCAATCAAAATACCGATAAAACGCTCTAACGAACCTAAAATTGCACGATGGATCATCACAGGAACATGTTTTTCGCCATCTTCACCAATATAAGAAGCATCTAAACGACCTGGTAATGCAAAGTCTAATTGTACAGTACCACACTGCCAATTACGACCTAAGCAATCTTGTAAGGTGAATTCTATTTTTGGACCATAAAATGCACCTTCGCCAGGTAGGTATTCAAAAGCGATACCTAAGTTATCAAGTGCACTCGCAAGGCCTTGTTCTGCTTTATCCCAAATTTCATCACTACCTATACGTTTTTCAGGGCGTGTAGAAAGCTTAACGATGATATCTTCAAAACCAAAGGTTTTGTAAACATCGTAAACCATTTTAATACAAAGACTTACTTCATCTTGCACTTGCTCTTCAGTACAAAAGATATGCGCATCATCTTGAGTAAAGCCGCGTACACGCATTAAACCATGTAAAGAGCCTGAAGGTTCATTACGATGGCAACAGCCAAACTCCCCCATTCTCAAGGGTAAATCACGGTAAGATTTTAAACCTTGATTAAAAATTTGAACATGACCAGGACAGTTCATTGGTTTAATGGCATATTCACGTTTTTCAGATTCAGTAGTAAACATAGCATCGCCATATTTTTCCCAGTGACCTGATTTCTCCCAAAGTACACGATCCATCATTAATGGGCCTTTTACTTCGTCATAATCATACTCATGTAACTTTTCACGAACAAACTTTTCTAATTCCGTGTAAATAGTCCAACCGTCATTGTGCCAAAACACCATACCTGGTGCTTCTTCTTGCCAATGGAATAAATCTAACGTTTTACCAATTTTACGATGATCACGCTTTTCTGCTTCAGCAAGGCGTTGAATATATGCTTTTAATTGTTTTTTATCAGCCCATGCAGTGCCGTAAATACGTTGAAGCATTTTGTTATCAGAATCACCTCGCCAGTATGCACCCGCAATTTTCATTAATTTAAAGTGGTGACAATGACGCATGCTTGGAACATGAGGACCACGGCACATATCAATGTATTCTTGGTGATGATAAAGTGCAGGTGTGTCTGACTTATCAATATTTTCATTAAGAATTTCTAATTTGTATGTTTCACCACGCTCAGAAAATGCGTCATATGCATCTTGCCATGAGCCAGTTTTCTTAATTACTTCATAACCGGTACGTGCTAATTCAGTCATACGCTTTTCAAGCTTGACTAAGTCATCTTCTGTAATAGTCTCTTCAAGATCGACATCATAATAGAAACCATTATCAATGGTTGGGCCAATCGCCATTTTTGTATTTGGCCATAATTGCTTAATTGCATGCCCTAATAAATGTGCACAAGAGTGTCGGATGATCTCAAGTCCTTCGTCATCTTTACTGGTAATCAATTGCAGGGTTGAATCTTCAGCGATCAACTCACAAGCATCGACTAAATTACCATTGATACGACCAGCGATAGTCGCTTTCGCTAAACCAGGACCGATATCTAGTGCAACGTCCATTACTGAAACAGCATTATCAAATGCGCGTTGAGAACCATCAGGGAGAGTTATTACAGGCATGTATTTTCCTTTTATCAGTGGCGGCGCACACGTAGCGTCGCTTGATTTTATTTGAATTTAATTTTTTTATAAAAAGAGCAGAAAGTTCTTTTTAAAAGTATTTTACTGGGCGGTGATTGTAAAAGCCTTCCCCCCTTTACACAAGGCTTTTCATGAGAAATTTATTACGTACATGATCGCTAATAGCAAAATGAGCTAACAGGTACTGAGATTAATGTTTAGGAGGCTCTTTTGGTTATCTTTATTAAAGGTATACTAAAAAGGAACATGTTGAACTTTTAAGATGAACTTTGCCGTGATTTCTGTCAGTAAAACAGCGAGTAAATTCTAAAAATTAACAGTATTACTTGATAGTAGTATTCAACGAAATAAGTAATAATAAGCGATTGATGTGCGCAGTAATATTCAACATCCCCTATCCCCCTAATACTTAACAAATAATTTTTATGATAATGACTTGGCTTAACAAAAGAAAATTAGGTTTATTGCTAGCAATAACTATTTTGTTCCATTACTCAAATGTTCAAGCCGCAAATATTGCTGATAACACCTCACCAGTAGTTACATGGAAAGTTTGGAAAAAAAATCATCAAATTGAAGTAAGTTACCGTTCGAGCCTGATTAAAAATGATGAAAACATACCACTCCTTGAAATTAAAGCGACACTAAACGTTGACTCAAGTTTGTCAGCTTTTTTACTTTTCCTTCAAGATGTAGAAAACACCCCAAATTGGTTAGTTAATGCAAAGAAAAGTGAAATTACTCATCAAACTTCTGTTCAGGAAAATCAGTTTTATGTTGAATTTAAAGGGTTTTGGCCGATAAAAGAAAGGTTACTATTTATTAAATCTCGTTATTGGCAAAATAAAGACTTGTCAGTAAATATTGCTATTGAGGATGCTCGAGACAATGTAATTTATCAATATTTCCCTAAAGAGAGCAACGATATAATCAAGGTAAACATCCATCAGGCTCATTGGAAATTAACACCTAAACTTCGAATCAACACGTCAATGAAAACAGTTAATCAGTTACAGATTGAATATCAATTTATCGCTGATGTAGGAGGTAATATCCCACAATGGCTAGTCAGACATTTTTCATTAAAATCAATATGGAAAAGTATGAGAAATATAAACCGACAACTGCCACAATCATCGTGGCAGCAGCATCATATCCCTCATATTATCGAGTTATCTAATAAGATTAAATAAACATGTTTTATTTAATCACTTGCTACCATTGATAAAGCGATGGCCTCGGCAACTTTTATACCATCGATACCTGCAGATAAAATACCACCGGCATAACCAGCCCCTTCACCCGCGGGATAAAGCCCTTTTGTATTGATACTTTCAAAGCTTTCTTTATCACGCGTAATTTGAATAGGCGATGATGTTCTTGTTTCTACGGCTGTTAATGTTGCTTCATCCATTGAGAAGCCTTTTATCTTTCTTTCAAAAGCAGGCAGTGCTTCACGGATAGCTGCAACAGCGTAATCAGGTAATGCTTCACTCAAATCACAATAGGTAACACCGGGCTTATAAGAAGGAATTACGCTGCCATGTTCTCCTGTTTTTCTACCCGCAATAAAATCACCAACAAGTTGAACAGGTGCATCATAGGTTTCCCCACCGAGTATAAATGCCTTTTCTTCTAAACGTCTTTGAAAATCAATGCCTGCCAGTACATTCGATGTATCACCGTCTTCAGTGTAATCTTTTGGTTCGATTCCAACGACAATGGCACTGTTTGCATTACGCTCATGACGTGAATATTGACTCATCCCGTTAGTGACAAGACGCTTTTCTTCAGAAGCTGCAGCAACGACAGTTCCACCTGGGCACATACAGAAGCTATATACAGAACGACCATTTTTACAATGATGTACCAGCTTGTAGTCTGCAGCACCTAATATAGGGTTACCGGCGTTTTCTCCAAACCTAGCATCGTCAATAACTGATTGTTCATGCTCGATACGAAATCCTACTGAAAAAGGTTTCGCTTTTATAAAGACGCCTTGGTCGTGTAACATCGCAAAGGTATCTCTTGCACTATGCCCAATGGCTAATGCAATATGATTGGTTTCAATGTGTTCACCTGAAGCAAGCGTTAATCCAGTAACCTCACGGTTTTGCTGAATACTTTCGATGGGTTCGTCACTTGGTTTAGTATCGGCAAAATGAATTTCCTCTACTCTTTGTCCAAATCTTACTTCGCCCCCTAATGCAATAATCTTAGCGCGCATTTGTTCTACCATAGTGACTAATTTAAATGTGCCTATGTGAGGTTTACTCACATACAAAATTTCTTCAGGTGCGCCGGCCTCAACAAATTCATTTAATACTTTTCTACTGTAATGTTTTGGATCTTTAACCTGGCTATAAAGCTTTCCATCTGAAAAAGTACCAGCGCCACCTTCACCAAATTGTACATTTGATTCGGTGTTAAGAATTTTTTTTCGCCAAAAACCAAACGTGTCTTTCGTTCTTTCTCTTACCTCTTTTCCGCGCTCTAATATGATTGGTTTAAACCCCATTTGCGCTAAAAGTAAACCAGTAAACAAACCACATGGCCCTAACCCTATAACAACGGGGCGTTTATTCACATTTTTAGCCTGTGCGACGTACTTATATTCCATATCAGGAGTTAACTTCACTTTATTGTCATTGGCAAAATCAATTAATAACTGTTCTTCATTTGAAGTTTCAACATCTACGGTATAAATTAAAATAATACTCTTTTTGCGCCTTGCATCATAACCACGCTTAAACACAGTAAACGAAATAAGTTGCTCTTGATTTATTGAAAGTTTAGCTAAAATGGCTTGTTCTATAGCTTCTTCTGGGTGATCTAAGGGAAGTTTTATATCGGTAAGGCGTATCATCGTTTAAGATCCAAAATTGGCAAGAGGTAAAAACTGGCAGCATTTTACCTGATTGTATGTCAATGTGAAAACAAGAGATTGAATTTACTGTCAACGAAGGTATGATGCAGCCATTTTGTAAACCAAATATCATTTAAAAAGTGGGTGAACATGGCATTTGTTGTCACTGATAATTGTATTTTATGTAAGTATACTGATTGCGTTGCTGTGTGTCCTGCGGACGCTTTTTATGAAGGGCCCAATTTTTTAGCCATTAATCCTGACGATTGTATAGATTGTGACTTGTGCCCTGTTGAATGCCCTGCTGGGGCAATATTTCAAGAAGATGAAGTCCCCGAGCACCAAAAGGACTTTATTGAATTAAATAAAGAGTTATCCCAAGTTTGGCCAAGAATAACCGAACTAAAGCCCGCATTAAAAGATGCTAAAAAATGGGATGGTGTTGAAAATAAATTAAAGTATTTAAAAGTAGAGAGTGAATAAAGCTCCTTCTTGTTTTTAATAATACAGCTATACTCTACATACTATCAATAACCTTTTGGTAATCGCTATGTGGCAATGCGTTGAACAAGCGATCAGTATTGAAACAGCTCGCCCCTTTAAAATTATTCGCAAGGAAGCAATATCTCATGGCGCAGCAAGCTATGCTATAGGTGATTACGACCCTCCCCTTAACCTTTCATATAAAGTTTCCGATAATCAAAGAAGCTTTTTTATTAAACTTAATAAGAAAGAATGCTTAGCAAACTTCCAAGCTGAAGCGTATTCGCTGAAAAAATTACAAGCCCTCAATATCATCTCTTGCCCTAATGTGACAGGTATTGGTACCAGTTTAGATAAAAGCTTTCTTATATTAGATTATGTTGAGTTTAATAAAGCTAAGCCAAGATTTTGGTATCAGTTAGGTCAACAATTAGCTCAAGTTCACTATGAAACAAAACATGGCCAATTTGGCTGGCCTCATGATAATTTTATTGGACAAACAATCCAACCCAATAATTGGAGTAGTAATTGGCGAACATTTTTTGCTAATCAAAGAATTGCATGGCAATTACAGTTACTCTCTGAAAAGTCAGTGCTTATTGGTGACATTGATCATATTGCACAAACTTGTCATGACGCGCTTCTTCATCATAACGTCGAACCCTGTCTAGTACATGGTGATTTATGGCAGGGTAATACTGGTTTCACAGCAAATACAGCAATGATATTCGATCCTGCAAGTTATTATGGTGACAGAGAGGTAGATATTGCCATGACTGAATTATTTGGTCATTTCCCCCGAGATTTTTATCGTGGCTATCAAGCAGAATATCCCTTAGATGCAGGTTATGAGCAAAGAAAACTGATTTATAATTTTTATCACATTTTAAATCATGCCAACATATTTGGTGGTTTTTATGTTGAACAAGCAAAAGCAATGCTAAACCGAATTATGGCACTACAGTTACATTAAGGCATTAGCACAGTAATTATCGATTAAACACGTGGCAGAATATTAGAAAAGAATCATACTTGTTGTGAAGTTTAAGATAAAAGTTGACGTTTGTAAGGAGGAAATTATGCAACCTAAATTAAGTGAACAGCGCATATCTTGCCCGCATTGTGGTCATCATATACATACGACGATTGACTCATCTGCTGGTGATCAAAACTACTACGATGAATGCCCAGCTTGTTGTAAAGAAATTCATTATAATCTTCATATAGATGAGTATCACCAAAAAATTCAACTCGCGGTTGATAGTGATGACGAGCAAGTTTTTTAATAAGTTATGTTAATTATTGTACTGGGCTTGTTTGATGTTTGTTTCTTGACTATGATGCAGCCTTATAAATACTTGACGGTATAATTATCAAGGTGTTTTCTCGTTTTCATTCCTCCCTAAATAAGCTTACTTAATGAACATTTCTGCATTTAAAACCCATACTAAAAGCTTATTAAAGCTCACCTACCCCATTTTAGTTGCCCAACTCATTCAAAATTTAATGGGCTTTGTTGATATTGTTATGGCTGGTCGAGTTAGTGCCACTGATTTAGCCGCGGTTGCCGTTGCTAATAGCATCTGGTTACCACTTATACTGACTGTTTACGGTGTAATTATGGCTCTAGCTGCGATTGTGTCTCAACTTGCTGGAGGAAAAAAGTATAACGATGTTGTTGAACAAACCTATCAAACTGCTTGGATAGCGCTTTCTTTTGGCCTAGTCCTTATTGGATTATATTATTTACTCGCCCCCATCATCTTGCCATTAGTCACTTTAGAAAGTGACTTAACAGCATTAATGTTTGATTATTTGGGTTTTATTGTCTGGGGAGCGCCTGGATATTGCCTATATTTAGTATTGCGAAATTATTCAGAAGGCATGTCTTACACTAAACCCACCATGTTAATTAGTTTAATTGGCTTATTAGTTAACATACCCGCTAACTACATTTTTATTTATGGAAAGTTAGGTGTGCCAGCTTTAGGCGGTGCAGGTTGCGGTGTAGCAACTGCATTAGTATATTGGGCGATGTTTATTAGCATGTTAACTTATTGTGCTTTATCCAATATATTAAAAAAAGCCAACTTGTTTTCAACATTTTATTGGCCAAACTTTTCAGAAATTAAAATCATTTTAGCTTTAGGTATCCCTATCGCTTTATCTTTACTATTTGAAGTAAGTTTATTCTCAGTCGTCGCCATTATTCTCGTTCCGTTTGGCGCTGAAATTGTAGCGAGCCATCAAATTGCCTTAAACTTTACCTCGCTAATATTTATGGTGCCACTAAGCATAGCAATGGCGGCAACCATTAAAGTGGGGTTTGCTGTTGGCGAGAATAACCTTAAAGAGGCAAAAAGTTATTGTTCATACGCGATAATATTAGGGCTTATACTCGCTTTATTTACTGCCTTTATAACGGTGGTGTTTAGACATCATATTGCGGGAGTTTATAGTACAGAAAATGCCGTAGTAGAATTAGCGGCAAGTTTAATATTGCTCAGTACTCTCTATCAATTTTCTGACACCATTCAGGTTGTGTCGGCAGGCGCCCTTCGCGGTTATAAAGACACCAAATCCATTTTATATATTACTTTAGTCTCTTATTGGTTTGTTGGTTTAACTGTTGGTGTTGTATTAGGTATAACAGATTGGATAGTCCCCAAAATGGGACCTTATGGTTTTTGGATAGGTTTTATCGTCGGTTTAACAACTGCAGCTATCTTACTTTCATGGCGGTTAAGAGTCATTCAAAAAAGATTTGAGCTGTCAACTTAAGCCATAAGAAAATGTATTTATAAACCTATGGTAAACTTCGCATAAAAAGCAGACATTTCGACGCTTATATGAACAACTAAAACGATTTTTTGCTTATTCTACTGAAAACTACTTGCAAGCAACATTGGCAGAAGCTAACATAGCGCCCGTTGATTAAGTCAATCAGATATATTATACGTCCGTAGCTCAGTTGGTTAGAGCGCATCCTTGACATGGATGAGGTCGGTGATTCAAATTCACTCGGACGTACCACTCTCTTTATTTCAAACTCCATGTCCCTCAAACTTCTACATACATTATTTTTACAGTGTTGTTAAGTTGAACTAAGCAATAACGATTAAAACAATACTTTGTTATTTATTGATAGCTGATATAATTCAAAGGGTCTTTTCTTAAGGTTTTATAAATGAACTATCTTCCTATTGAACAATTAAAGAATGCTTGGGTTTTCAAGCATAAAAGCCTACCTATTGCTGAAGCTGATTTAATAAAAATTAAGCCTATGACAATACAACGTTCAACTGTGCTATGGGATACCTTTATCAGTAAAAAGGCTGATCACCCTGATTTTTTTCAAAAAGGTGACTGGGCTTTCGATAAGAGCAACTGGATAGAGCAAGGGAAATGGGAAGGCATTTGGGATGGTGACGAGCCAGATTTACCTACCTTAATTACTGACCATTTAGCTTGGGATAATAACACGGTGGTTTATTTCTGTAGTGACAGAAACCTTGTTATAGAAACAACTTGGCAAATATTTAAACAATACTGGAAGAACTTTCTTTTCATGGATGATGGCACCATCCTTTTCGGTAAAAAGCGCAACGAAGCAGTGCAATTTAATAACACGGGCTATTTTAAAATAGGCAACAAACCTCACATTAACTTATAGTTATGACTAAGCAAACAGTAATTAATAAAACGAATCTCCACCCTAGAAACCTTCATAATAATGGTTATGACTTTACTTTACTGTGCAACACATTACCTGAATTAAAGCCCTTATTAATTACTAACAAATATAATAATCAACTAACCATAGATTTTAGTGATAGCAATTCGGTAAAAGCATTAAATCATGCGTTACTCAAATTCCATTATCACATAAAAAGTTGGAATATTCCTGAGCAAAACTTGTGCCCTGCAATTCCTGGACGAGTTGATTACATACACTATTTACAGGATTTGTTATCGAGTACTAATTTACCTTCTGCCTTTAAAGATAAAAGTATTGTCGTTCTTGATGTTGGAACTGGTGCAAGTTGTATATATCCTCTGCTTGGTCACCAAGTATATGGATGGCATTTTATTGCGTCTGATATAGACTCAAATTCAATTAATAATGCAAAGAGTATTCTTCAATGCAATGTACCTCTAGTTGATTCTATTGATTGTCGATTGCAATCAGATCATAAAAATTTTTTTAATGGGATCATAAAACAAGATGAAATAATTCATATGACTTTATGTAATCCGCCCTTTCATAAATCACTTAAAGAAGCCAATCAAGGCAGCCAGAACAAATGGCAGAATTTAGCAAAATCAAACACTACTGCTAGCAAACAAAGCAAAGGTTCAACTAAACTAAATTTTTCCGGACAAAAAGCAGAGCTTTGGTGTGAGGGCGGAGAGTTAGCTTTTATTCGTAATATGATAAAAGAAAGTAAACAATTCAAAAACCAAGTGTATTGGTTTACTTGCTTAATCTCTCAAAAAGATAATTTATTCTTAATTAAACAAGCAATTAAAAAAGCAAATGCCAATCAAGTAAAAGTGATTAAAATGGCACAAGGCAACAAGACAAGCCGCTTTATTGCATGGAGTTACTTTCATTGAACACTGTAGCAAGTATAGCGATAGTGTCTGTCACAATGACTACTTACTTTCTCCTGCAATAGACTCACCTAAACAAAAAAGTTGCCATTGTTGAGGTGCCATTTTGTTCCATGTTTCATCATCTGTAAGCGGTTTTGTCGCAATAACAGTTACCACGTCATTTGGTGTTGTTTCTTTTTGAAAATCAACAGCCATTTCTGCATCAATTAAGCTAGCTTGACCAAAGGGTGCACGACGGGTTAAGTAATGTAAATTATTAGAACAATAGGCAAAAAGCGATTCCCCATCAGTAATAATAATATTCGCTACACCGAGAGCATCGATTTTACGGCTTAATTTGGCAATAAAGCTAAACAACACTATTTTATCTGGCTCTTGTGCACCAAACTCAATATGAAGCTGATCTAATATCCAGCAAAATGCATGTTCACTATCAGTTGTACCAATTGGCAGGTGCAACTTAACAGGTAACTCATTTTTAAAATCTTTTAATTGCCCATTATGGGCATAAGTCCAATTTTTACCCCACATTTGACGAATAAAAGGGTGAGTGTTTTCTAAACAAACGGCACCTGAATTTGCTTGCCTTATATGACAAACTACCGCTTCGCTTTTCATTGGATACTTTGTTACTAACTCTGCTATCGGTGACTGAGCACTAGGCATTGGATCTTTAAAACTACGACACCCTTTACCTTCATAAAAGGTAACGCCCCAACCATCGCTATGAGGCCCTGTATTCCCTCCCCTTTGCATTAAACCACTAAAACTAAAGCAAATATCCGTTGGTACATTTGCTGACATGGCAAGAAGCTCACACATAAAATTAAATACCTATATTTTTCAGAGGGTTAATTATATCAAAAAATGACTCAGTTACTCATCAATAGAATAAAATCAATCAAAAAAGACAAACCAAATAACTCACGTTATTAACTTAGTAAAAATATAATTTACTATCTTAAACTAAATGTTCTATAAATAGAGTATAACATTCAGAAAATATGATTAAAATTCAATTACTTTAATTTTAGTTTAATACATTAATCAATATGATTAAGTCAGTTTATATAAAGGAATAAATGTGGATATTACTATTTGGTTAATTATTGCAATTTCATTAACGTGGTTTATGACTTATGTAAGAGCTTCATTATCAAGCTATACATTCAGCTTCATCGCGTTATTGGCTATAGGAAGCTTCTTCGATGTCATTGGTATCGTATCATGGCTCTTATTTGCGGTAATCGCACTCCCTTTAAATATTGATAGTATTCGACATCAGTTTATCAGCATGCCTTTATTATCTCTTTTTCAAAAAATAATGCCTCAAATGTCTTCTACAGAACAAGAAGCTCTCGATGCAGGTACCACATGGTTTGATGCTGATTTATTTAGAGGTAACCCTGATTGGAAGAAACTTCATAATTTTCCAAAACCAAGATTAAGCAGCGAAGAACAAAGCTTTTTGGATGGACCTGTTGATGAAGTTTGCTCTATGGTATCTGATTGGCATACAACTCATGAAATTGCCGACTTATCACCTGAAGTATGGCAGTACTTAAAAGATAATAAATTCTTCGCCATGATCATTAAAAAGAAATATGGAGGCTTAGAGTTTTCTGCATACGCTCAATCAAGGGTTTTACAAAAGTTAACCGGCGTAAGCTCTGTATTAGCAAGTACTGTAGGCGTTCCTAATTCGTTAGGTCCAGGTGAATTATTGCAAGAATACGGCACTAAAGAACAGCAAGATTACTATCTTCCTCGTTTAGCAAAAGGGGATGAAATCCCATGCTTTGCCTTAACTAGCCCAGAAGCGGGTTCTGATGCAGGAGCTATTCCAGATACAGGTATCATTTGCTATGACGACTTTGATGGAGAGAAAGTACTAGGAATGCGTTTAAATTGGGACAAGCGATATATTACTTTAGCTCCCATAGCCACCGTATTAGGTTTAGCGTTTAAACTACAAGATCCTGAGCACTTAATTGGCGAAACAACAGACTTAGGTATTACCTGTGCACTGATCCCAACAAATATTAAAGGTATTGACATTGGACGTCGTCATTTCCCATTAAATGTGCCCTTTCAAAATGGCCCTACACAAGGAAAGGATGTATTTGTTCCTTTGGATTATATTATCGGCGGTAAAGAGATGGCCGGCCAAGGTTGGCGAATGCTTGTTGAATGCCTTTCAGTAGGTAGAGCGATAACACTTCCTTCAAACAGTGCTGGCGGCGTTAAAACAATGGCATTAGCCACAGGCGCATACTGTAGAATAAGACACCAATTCAAGATGCCTATTGGCAAAATGGAAGGCATAGAAGAAGCATTAGCACGTATTGGTGGCAACGCTTACGTTATGGATGCTGTTACGACGATGTCGACTGGCGCTATTGATTTAGGTGAAAAACCATCGGTTATTTCTGCAATATCTAAATACCACTTAACAGAAAAAATGCGTTCATCTATCATCGATGCAATGGATATCCACGGTGGTAAAGGTATTTGCATGGGCCCTAATAATTATTTAGCACGCGGATATCAAGGTGCTCCTATCGCGGTAACAGTGGAAGGAGCAAACATTTTAACACGCAGTATGATAATTTATGGTCAAGGAGCTATTCGCTGTCATCCTTATATTCTTGCCGAGTTACAAGCCGCAAATAACGAAGATAAAGTCCAAGCACTCAATGAATTTGACCATGCATTGTTTGGTCATGTAGGGTTTAGTATTAGTAACATTAGCCGAAGTTTATGGTGCTCATTTACTGGTTCACACTTTCTTTCAAGTCCATTTAATGATCAAACAAAACGTTATTATCAATTGCTTACTCGTTTTAGTTCAAACTTAGCTATGTTATCTGATATTGCCATGCTTGTTATGGGCTCTGACTTAAAAAGAAAAGAGCGTATATCTGCACGTCTTGGCGATATATTAAGCCATTTATATTTAGCCAGCGCTTCTTTAAAACGTTTCAATGATGATGGGCGACCAAGTGATGATATCCCCTTAGTGAGTTGGGCTGTTGAAGACTCTTTATATTCTATACAACAAGCCATGATTGAATTGCTTGATAACTTCCCTAACCGCTGGGTTGCTCGCTTCCTTCGCTTTGTAATATTTCCCATGGGAAGTTGGTTAACTAAACCTTCTGATGACATTGACCACCAAGTTGCTCAATTATTACAAAACCGTAACTCAGCAAGAACTCGATTAGGTAAAGGGCAATACCTAACACGTAACGAAAGCAATTTATTTGGTAAATTAGAGCAAGCATTAGATGACGTTATTCAAGCTGAAGAGGCTTTTAAAAAAGTTTGTATAGCGCTAGGAAAAAACCTTGCTTTCACACAACTAGATAAACTAGCTGAAAAAGGTTTAGAAATTAAAGCAATATCTGAAACTGAATCAGAATACTTAATTAAAGCAGAGAAAAGCCGTCGATGGACAATTGCTGTTGATGATTTCGCCTCTGATGAGTTAATAGCTGCTAAATACAAAACTTAAGGTATTGCGCATAAACGTAATAAGCCATAACAACATTTTTTTAGAAAAAACAAAAACAAATGTTAATATGGCGTTAATTTATTTTTATTATGATTAAGTAACAAATTTATGACGCTGTTAAACACTGAAAGTATTATTCCTGAGCCTATAAAGTCGTCACCAACAAGGCGCACTAAAGGCGAGAGAACAAGAGAAAGAATTTTAGATGCTACTATCGAAGTTCTTGCACAAAAGGGCATAAAAGGAACTACTCATCGAGCTATTGCCCTTGAAGCAGATTTACAGCTATCTTTAACGACCTATTACTTCAAAGATATTCAAGAATTAATACAGCAAGCTTTTAAACATAATTCAGAGAAAATTTTATCACGTAGTGATAATGTACTTGAACAAGCATTCAGTTTGTTGAATGCTACAGATAAAACGAGTTTAAGAAAAAGCACAGTTAAAGCCACTATTTGCCAGCAGCTCACCGAAATGACTACGGCTTATTTACTTGATCATATTGAAAACCAAGCTAAATCACTTGCTGTAGAACAGCTATTATTTACAGAAATACAGGTAAGTCCTGTTCTAAGAGAGTTAGCGCAATTGCATGAGCAAGCGCAGTTACTTCCTTTTGAGCATATATGTAAGTTTTTCAATAAAGTAGATCCTGAACTTGATGCAAAATTAATGAGAACTATTTTTACGCAGCTTAAATATAGTTTACTTGCAAAACAACAAAGTCATGAAAAAAATGTAGAAGAGGTCAAATTAACCACCAATAAAATAATTAGTTGGGTTATCGGAGTTAAATAAATTTGTACGAATTTTTGGCAATAAAAAACGCACAATATCATTGTGCGTTTTTTGATTTTAGGTTAATCACTCATTACAAAAATGAAAGCAACTCTGGATCTAATTGCATTAAGGTTTTAGGATCTTCCATCATAGTTTTAGCATGAGATTTAGTTCGCGGAAGCATTCGATTAAAATAGAACTCTGCCGTTTTTATTTTAGCACGATAAAAATCTCTGTTTTCCACATCAGTGGCTAGTTTTTCATAAGCTGATTGCGCCATTTGAGCCCAAAAATATCCCATTACGATATAACCTGAATACATCAAATAATCTACCGAAGCAGAGCCTACAATATCACGGTTCTTTTTAGCCTTAAGTGCAAGGCGAAGTGAGTATTGTTGCCAATTTGCAACGGCTTTACTTAAAGGCCAGATAAATTTATTCATTTGACGTTTATGCGGGTTCTTCGACAATACACTTTTATCTTTACAGAATAATAACACTTCTTTAGTAAAAGTATTTAATGACTTACCACGGGTGAGCAGTATTTTTCTACCTAATAAATCAAGAGCTTGTATGCCTGTTGTTCCTTCATACAATGTAGAAATCCTTGCATCTCGAACAATTTGCTCCATTCCCCATTCTTTAATATAACCGTGACCACCAAAAATTTGTAAACCGTTATTGGCACTTTCTAAACCTAATTCAGTTAAAAAAGCTTTTAGGATTGGTGTAATGAAACCAAGTTTGTCATCTGCTTTTTGACGATCTTCTTCCGTTTTTGCCATTTCAATTTCATCAACTAACTTCGCTGCATAGTAAATCATTGCACGACCACCTTCAGATATGGCTTTTTGAGTCATTAGCATTTTGCGAACATCAGGATGAACAATAATAGGGTCAGCTACTTGCTCTGGGTTTTTCTTACCCGTTAATGAACGCATAGAGAGGCGTTCTTTTGCGTAAATTAAAGAGTTTTGATAGGCCAATTCAGCACTACAAACACCTTGAAGAGCCGTACCTATACGAGCCGTATTCATAAAGGTAAACATGCACTCTAAGCCTTTATTTTCAGGCCCAATTAAGACACCTTGTGCATTATCAAAATTAAGCACTGCGGTGGCAGATGCTTTAATACCCATTTTATCTTCAATAGAACCACATGTGACGTTGTTTCCTTCGCCTAAGTTACCTTGTTGATCAGTTTGTATTTTTGGCACAATAAACAAAGAAATACCACGGGTTCCTGCAGGCGCATCTGGTAAACGAGCTAGCACAATATGAATTATGTTCTCTGTTAAATCATGCTCACCAGCAGAGATAAAAATTTTAGTACCCGTAATATTATAAGTGCCATCACCATTAGGAACTGCTTTGGTTTTCACTTGACCTAAATCTGTACCACATTGCGGTTCAGTTAAACACATTGTGCCTGTCCACGTTCCTTCTGTTAAACGTGTCAGGTATAGTTCTTTCTGCTCTTTAGTGCCATGAGTTTCTACCGTATTCATTGCACCATGACTTAAACCTGGATACATTGCCCAAGACCAATTCGCCGTCCCCATCATTTCAGACTTAACCATACCTAAAGATGGTGGTAAACCTTGACCACCATGCTCTAATGGGTGAGATAATGATTGCCATCCACCTTCAACGTACTTTTGATAAGCATCTTTAAAACCTTTAGGTGTTGTAACGTTGCCATTATCAAACTGACAACCTTCTTTATCACCACTTTGGTATAGAGGCAGTAATTCATTTTCACAGAATTTCGCACATTCTTGAAAAATGGCGTCAACTAAATCAGGAGTGGCCTCTTCAAACTCTGGAAATTTCTCGTAATGAGAATAATAGCCAAATACATCTTTTAGTAAAAAATTGATATCTGCTACAGGTGCTTTGTAAGTTAGCATGAAAAAACTCCAATCACTTATTGTGAGAATTATATAATTTATAACAATGATTAAAGCACTGGTCGTACCACTATTTCAAGTTATTTTTTCATTTTTTTAAAAAATTAACAATAATCGTTACATTTAAATAGAGCAACTTATTAAAATATTATTTAAATTTGCAAATTTAAAACACTTGAACTGTCTAGTGAAATCTGGGAAGTCCAAACAGTACTACATCACTATTAATAATATTATTTTGCGTAAAGAAGTGACCACTTATAACGGGCATGGGCGACAGACATTAAAACAAATATAAATTTGTGTGGTTTAGCTTTTCTGCATCAAACAAGTTTTATGAAGTTACCTTGGTGTACATGCGATCCCAAAGGGTTAGTTTTAAAGGCTTATATACATCGTTATTGATTTTGACAAGGGAATATTCATTCTCTGCAATCAATGCATTGCAGAGAATGGAGTAGGTACTTAGATTATGTTTTGAACGTGTAACTTTTGCTTTTAAGCCTTTAAATTGTAGCTAAGAGATCACTTTCTTATAAGGGTTCCGATAAAGCTCAACCATGAAAGAAATGAAAGCTAATAGACTGAGTAGCCTCTAAAGAGTCTTAGTTCAGCAAATTTTGTGAAATAAATATAGGATGTAACGATCAGAAGTTGATATCAGCAAATAGTATAAATAAATTAATGTGTTTGAAGGAGTATATAACAGAAATGACATTTTTTATTTAGCAAATTGGCGGAGTGGACGGGACTCGAACCCGCGACCCCCGGCGTGACAGGCCGGTATTCTAACCAACTGAACTACCACTCCGCGATCTTGCTTTTGAATAGTTAACGATATTCCTATCGCATCACGATGATGAATAAACAAAATTGGCGGAGTGGACGGGACTCGAACCCGCGACCCCCGGCGTGACAGGCCGGTATTCTAACCAACTGAACTACCACTCCGCGATCTTGCTTTTGAATAGTTAACGATATTCCTATCGCATCACGATGATGAATAAACAAAATTGGCGGAGTGGACGGGACTCGAACCCGCGACCCCCGGCGTGACAGGCCGGTATTCTAACCAACTGAACTACCACTCCGCGATCTTGCTTTTGAATAGTTAACGATATTCCTATCGCATCATAATGATGAATAAACAAAATTGGCGGAGTGGACGGGACTCGAACCCGCGACCCCCGGCGTGACAGGCCGGTATTCTAACCAACTGAACTACCACTCCGCGATCTTGCTCTGCATTCAACAACATGTCGTTGAATGCGGCGAGATAATACGGTTATGAGACGTCGCAGTCAACCCCTTTTTTAATAAAAATGTTCGTCTGAGCATTTGATGTGCAAAATGATGGTTTTACAAACATATTTTAGGCAAAATATGACGGGGTTAATTACCCTATCCAGATTGTTTATATTTACTTACTACGCTTTTTCTTTATAAATCGTAAGCCAAAGAAAGTTAATATCGCTATTATAATAATAACTGCATTACCTATAACAATGATAAGGATATTGTGATCTGCTTGTGCTTTTTGTTGTTCTAACGCGATTTCTTTTTCTTTTAAGGCTGCTTGCTTTGCTTTTTGCTGTTCTTCAAAAGTATTAACTGCGGTATCAGGTTCATTTAAATCTGGTACTAAGACATTTATCTCTTCAGGTTTAATGTTGAAAGTATGTTCTTTCATCACAAGTCGAAATTCACGGCCATCCTTTGTTTTACCAAACGCACTAATATTAACTCGATATAAACCAGATTCAGTATATTCAATCTCTTTTTGTCTCGATACACCCGAAGACTCCATTATCGAAAATGGCTCTACTTGCCTATCTGGAAAAGTCACTTTACCTTGGAAAATTAAACTGTCTGGGTCTACATGAGTATCATCTATGGTTAAGTGCAATACATGCGGTTTTTTTTCACTCGTTGATTCCTCAACTTTTATATCTACAGGAGTATGCAATAACATAATTGCTGATTGACGAAGCTCACGTGTTGCCATAGGTAATTTAACCAAATATACCGGCTGCCATTCTCCTGCTGCAAAATCTAAAACAAACTCACCTGTAAAGGTACTATCATTAGCATATTCATCTAATCCTCGACCATCGTCTCTAAATGAAGTCACTTTTATCGCATCAGCGCCAAAATTATCGTAACTTGAATTGTTTGTGCTGTAAAAATTCACATCTAAGTTAACAACCGCTTTAAAGCTTGGGCTATCAATAGCCTTTTCACCGTTAAATAAGCGACCTTCCACTTTAAGTGTTTCACCAGAAAAAACAATGTTAGGTAATGGCTCTACTCTAATAGTGACATCAGAAACAACAAGTATTTGACTATTAGGTAAAATATCGCCAATTGCTTGCCATGGACCTGGCATAGGTTTTTTTATTTTGATCATATCGAACGTACGATCATCAAACCACTGAACTTTTTCACTATCGAAGCTGTTAACTCTGAGTTTACTACCATCAGGGCGAACTAAAATAATGGGGACACTACCCTGTTTACGATAAAAGATTAATGTTATCTCTTCTAATTCACTATCAATTCTAAAGCGATTGTCAAAATAAGGTATTTGATTAGTTTTATTATCCGTCTGTAAATACTCAACCGCTGCTTTATTAATAATATCTTTCTTGTTACTACTTGATGCAGCCGATAAATGATGACTAAAAATCATTATAAAAAGAATAGTCAATGATTTAACATGACTTGAAAGTGAGGTAAGTCGCTTTATCAATATTTCCAAAGTGGTTGCCCGCCCTTTTCTTTTATTATGTTCAATCTATCTTTATGTGCTTCCTTTTCATCGGCAGACGCTTTAATAATCTTTAATTTATTCCTATTATCAGTCAATCTTCTTATATCATCAGCATTCGTATTTTCATCACTACCAGCAGATAAATTAAATGTTGACTGCTTTCGTGTCATCTCAATGTAAACAAAAGCAAGCAATTGCGCATCGATTAACGCCCCGTGATAAGTACGGTCAACTAATTTATCTACTCGATAAAATCTTGCTAAATAATCGAGTGTTTTCGGTGAGCCAAATTCGTCTTTAGAAACATGTAAGGTATCGATAATAGTGCATATATCATGGGTCATTGGCACCTTATCTTGAGCTCGATTAATCGAGTTAAACAATGCAAATTCATGATCCATAAAACCAACATCGAACTTAGCATTATGAATAACTAATACTGCACCTCGAATAAAATCGATAAATTCATGCACTACTTGAGAAAAGTTAGGCTTATCCTCTAAAAAATCATTTGTTAAACCGTGAACATCAATTACTTCTTGTTCCATAACAAGTGTTTGCCCCTTCGCATCAAGGGGTTTTATATAGGCATGATAATTTCGACCTGTTAATTGCCTGTTAACCATTTCTACGCAACCAATCTCTATAATACGATGCCCTTCCCTTGGGTTTATACCCGTAGTTTCCGTATCTAATATGATTAAGCGTTCTTCTTGTAATGGCATTGCGTTGTCAGAATTGTGCACTAATTTACCTTTTTATCTATCAGCTGTTATTTTTCTGGGAGTGGTTCAGGGAACTCTCTCAAGTTTATGTTCATTCTATCACTGTTGTAACACAGTAAAATAAGGAATATTACTATTGCCCCCTGCACTGTAAGCCATAAGGGTGAAAATAATTGCCATTGAAAATAACCAACAAGGTTAATTAAATAATCAAACAACAGCGCAATTATTAAAATACTACGACAATGTGGCCAAATAGTTTTTATCCATTGTGGTGCATTAGGTCGACGTAAACTGAGTATTAGTACCACAAATAAGCCTATTAAACCTGAAAAAAGGCTTAAAAAGAATAAACTCTGCTCAGGATATAACCATTGTATAATGCCCACCCTATCACGCATGTTTGTTACCGACATCAGCCAAACAAGATAACCACGTAAGATATAAATTAATACCACATAGACTCTAATAGATACCTTTAAACAGTCAAACTTGTCAAAATCGTGTACAGAATAATGTTTATATTCTTGGGACAATTAATTCACCTTACTCTCATCTAGCTTTGTTCTTTCTTCATGAAGTATTTTTTGTCCGATAGTGATTGAACGAACGGCTTTAGAGTTAAACTCTCGACTATAAAGAGTATAAACTACCCAGAGACTCATACCTGCTAATAATAGCGGATGAAAAAACCAACACATAGCTGCCAGTGCAAAGTAATAGGAACGCAAGCCATAATTATACGAATGCGCGGCTTGATCTTGTACTACAGCCATTTGCAAAGCATAAGCCTTAAGATTGTCATTACCGCCAGACAAATCAATCGGTAACGCTCCCACCATGACATTTAAAAAACCATACTGCCTCATTGACCAAGTAAACTGGAAAAATGACAAAGCAAAAATGAATACGAGTAAGGCGAGTTTAATTTGAATAACTATTTGCGAAACTGAGTTAGTAAATGGAAAAGAAGCAATTACATTCGCTAACGTATCAATTTTAGCAAACAACGTAAATAAACCAGCTAAAATCAATAAAGTACTCGATGCAAAAAAAGCAATATTTCGCTCAAGGTTTGCTAACAAGGCAGCCTCACCAACGCGAATATCTTTTTTAATAACCTCATACATCCAATGAATACGATGCTGGTGTAAAGATCTTGCTATACAGTCCGTTGTTTTTGCTTTCTTTTTTGCAAAGGCAGTATAGCCAAACCACGATATTAGAAAAACCAATATCCCAATAAAATCTAGTAAGGTAAAAGGCATGGTAAGTACCATATAAAATTAACATTTAGTTGGTTAGCAATAATATATTGTTAGTAATTTTACACAAGCATAAAACACTTATCTTATTATTCATGCGCATTATCGTGTTTGCTTTGACATAACTCTCATTATTGAACAACATAGCTTCAATCATTTTTGTACAAAATACATTTAGTTTAATCTATATAATTAAATTGGAGCTTTGGCGTTTTATATGAGTAAACATGCTGTTTTATTTGCTTTTTTAATTTTATTTCATCATTCTAGCTACGCTTACCAAGCCACTATTTCTAATAAAAACTTTAATATTCCTACCGTCAAAGGTGAGATAACTATCGACGCCAAACTTGATGAGCCACAATGGCAAATGGCACAACGAGTAGATATTAATATAGTCACTAGACCTTTTGATAACACACCAAGCCCTATCGGTACTGAAGCTTTACTCATGGAAGATGGTGGAACCTTTTATATTGCCTTTGTTGCTAAAGATCCTGACCCCAAAAAAATCAGAGCCTTTTTAAAAGACCGAGACCGTGCTTGGGGTAACGATCTTGTTGGAATCAAAATTGATACCTACAACGAACAACGCAGTGCTTATCGATTTATGGTTAACCCGCTGGGCGTACAAATTGATGGTATTGAAAATGAGGTTACCAATAGTGAAAGCGACGCTTGGGATGGTATTTGGCATAGCGCAGGTGAAATAAACGAACAAGGCTATATTGTTGAAATGGCTTTGCCTTTACGTATGTTAAATTTCAATGAAAAACTTGAACGACAAACCTGGGGGATTGAGCTTGTACGTTTTTACCCTCGAGAACAAAATCTTAGAATATCTAATATTAAATTACTACGTGGCAATAAATGTGAAATATGCCAATTAGCAAAGGCAACTGGCTTTCAAGAAGCTAAACAGGGTAATAATTTAATGATCACACCATCACTCGTGGCAAGTAGTGATGAAACTATTAATGAAGATGACGACACATTATGGGATAAAGACAATAATGTTGAAGCCAGTTTAGACTTACGTTGGGGGATTACACCTGATATTTTACTTAATGCAACTCTCAATCCTGACTTTTCTACAGTAGAAAGCGATAATGCTCGCTTGAATATCAATAATAACTTCGCCTTGTTCAATGAAGAAAAGCGTCCTTTTTTCTTAGATAATGCTGATTACTTTGATTCAAATTATAATTTGGTTTACACACGAAATATTAATGCGCCTAATTATGGTGGAAAACTGACCGGAAGACACAACAAACACTCTTTTGGTGTATTTGTTACTGATGACAGTTCAACAAACATTCTTATCCCAGGTAACCGCTCATCATCTATTGCAACAATTGAAGACGAATCTCAAGCCACTGCTTTTCGATACCAGAACAATTATAACGATAAAATCACCTTAGGCTGGATAAGCACCTTAAGAACAGCCCAAGATTATAAAAATATTGTAAATGGTGTTGATGGTAGAGTGAGATTTAATGATGAAGATGTCGCTAAATTTCAATTCGTGCAATCTAATACAGAATATCCAGATGACTTTTATCAACAGTTTTGTGATGTAGATAATCAAGAAGAGTGCCAACCCCCAAGCGAAAATAATAATTGTGACCTCTATGGTTGTGATTACAATGAAAGCGCCTTGAGAACACTTGAAAATGATAATTTCAAAGGGCACGCTTATAAATTAAGCTATGAACATACCGACAGTGCTTGGCATTACTTTGCCAAATATAACGAACAAAGCTCAGGATTTCGTGGGGATTTAGGCTTTATATCAAGGGTTGATTTCAATAAGTTTGTCACGGGTGGACAACGACGTTGGTATGCTCCCAACAACACTTGGTGGAATGATATTTCAATATACTCTGACTGGGATATAAGTCATAACGATAATGGCGAATTAATTGAAAAAGAATTCGATATAAACACTCAGTTAAGAGCTAAGTATGAATCTTATATTAAGCTGTCATACACTGACAGAGAACAAGTGGGTAGTCGTAAAGATAAGAGTAGCTTAGCTATTACAGGGAATACTGACTTATTTAATGAAAAGCAATGGGCACTTTTCAGCGAAATTAAACCGATACTAGGCTTATACGTAAATTTTCATGTTTCTGGTGGAGACGCTATAGATTATCGCAATAATCGTTTAGGAGAAAAACAACAATTAAGCTCTAAAATCAGTTGGAATATAAACAAACATTTAGAAATGAAATTAAAACAAACTTATCGAAGCTTAGATGCTAAAAACAGACAAAACATTAATGATAATGTGTTTATTGCTCGCTTAACTGACTTTAGAGCCACTTATCAGTTTAATGTGATGAGTTTTCTTAGGTTCAGTTTTATTTATAATAATACTCATAGAAACCCAGATAATTATTTGTATACAGACCCTGATGATATCACCGCACGCAGCAAAAGCTTATCAAGTGAAGTATTATATGCCTATAAAATTAACCCTCAAACCGTATTCTATTTAGGGTATTCATCTCATCATGGTACTGAAGAAGATTTTAACCAATTAGAAAGAGACACTCACAGAGGCTTTCTTAAATTCAGCTACGCTTGGATTAAATAATGCACAAGATAGCCAGTAAAATATAAAGTAAATATTGTGTTAATAGCATAAACTTGTACAATCTATTTATTCATTAGCTTTTATAAGCTGTTAAAAACAATAATAAATTTATGGATAATTTATGCAAAAGCTTAGTCGTTCCAGCTTTACACTAATCACTGGCCTATTAATTAGTTCTGTTGCGTTTGCCAATAACAAAACCGCAGAGCTAACCGTTAAACTTCCTAACCCAGCTTCGGTTGAAAACAAAAACTTATCTATTCCGTATCAGGATAAATCCATTACTATTGATGGTGATTTATCAGATGAAATGTGGCAAAAAGCCCTTTCAGTTCCATTAGATATTGTTAATAGTCCATGGGATAACTTACCTTCTCCAATAAAAACTACCGCAAAAATCATAGAAAATGGCAAATATATATACGTAGCCTTTATCGCTGATGATCCAGACCCCAAAAAAATTCAAGGTTTTTTAGGTGATCGAGATACAAAATGGTTTGATGATATTGTGGGTATAAAGTTAGATCCTCATAATAACAGACGGTTAAATTATGAGTTTTTTGTCAACCCTTTTGGTGTTCAAAATGACGCTATTTTTAATGAAATTACAGGCGAAGCTAACGATTTATGGGACGGTATCTGGTATTCATATGGAAAAATAACCGATCAAGGTTACCAAGTTGAAATGGCTATTCCTTACAGCATTTTAAATTTTGAAGAAACCGAACAAGAAAAAAAATGGGCGATAGAGCTCGTGAGAAGTTACCCTAGAGAAACACGATTAAGAATCTCTCATGTCCCATTAGACAGAAATAACCCTTGCTGGTTATGTCAATACCCTGAAGCTGTTGGTTTTAAACAAGCAAAAACAGGCAAAAATTTACGAATCACCCCTGCTGTAACAGCAAATAGTGAACAAAGTAAAAACATCTATGATCCTCAAAGTCACTGGGAAAAAGATAACGATATTGAAGCGGGTATAGATTTACGTTGGGGCATTGATGCTAATACCTCCCTAAACGCAACACTAAACCCTGATTTCTCAACTGTTGAAGCAGATGCAGGTCAATTAAGTGTAAATACTACCTTTTCATTATTTTATGATGAGAAACGAGCGTTTTTCTTAGATAACAGTGATTATTTTAAATCAAATTACGATCTGGTTTATACAAGAAACATTGCCGATCCTGATTACGGTGCAAAGTTAACTGGGCGTTCAAATGAGCATAGCTATGGTGTTTTTTTAACGAATGATACTGAAACAAACTTTGTAATGCCTGGCAATCTCAGTGCTAATATTGCTTCACTTTCACAAAAAAGCCACTCAAGTGCTCTACGTTATCGCTATGATCATGATGACAATTTATCTGTTGGCGTTATTTCGACTTTAAGAAAATCTGATAATTACCATAATTACTTAACGGGTGTTGATGGTAAATACCGCATCAATAATTCAAACTGGTTTAGGGCACAAGTACTTAGCTCACAAACACAATACCCTGATGATCTTGCAAGTAGCTTTTGTGATGATGATTTATCCACATGTACCTATGCAGAACAAGCACTTAGAAGTAAACATGACGATGAATTTTCTGACCAAGCGATTAAACTCGATTTTAATCACGATTCTGAATATTGGTTAGCCCATATAGGTCATGAAAATATCGGTGAAGACTTTCGCGCCGACTTAGGATACATGACCAAAGTGGATATGCATAAAAACCAAGCAAGTATCGGTCGCCGATTCTATTCAGAACAAGGTAGCTTATGGCAAGAAGCCAAGTTATCTGGTCGTTGGTACAATATTGAAAATGAAAACAATGAATTTATTGAACGATACCTTAGTACCAACTTTGAGATTGATGGGCCTAAACAGCTTTATACTGATATTCGCTTAAGCCATGCTGAAAAAGTAGGTTTAAGGCACGATAAAACAAGCTTAGCAATTGATGGGAATACCAACCAATTTACTGAAAACCAAGTAAATATCTATGTAAAAGCAAGACCACATCCTCGATTTTACCTGAGTGTTGATATGACAGTCGGTGATAAAATTGATTACTACAATGATCGTTTAGGTGAGCTACAAGAGTTTTCAACTAACCTAACATGGAATGCGACGAATCACTTGGAAGTTGATATCACCCACACTATCAGTAATTTAGATGCTAACAACCTAGTACCTGAACTCGGTGACAATGTTTATACCGCAAACTTAACAGACCTTCGAATTTCATATCAATTCGATGTAAGAAGTTATTTAAAACTTAGCTTAGTTTATACCGATATAGCTAGAAACAAATTCAATAACCCAGAAATAAACGTTTCTCAAAAGAGTAAAAACTTATCAAGCCAATTAATCTATGCTTATAAACTGAATCCACAAACGGTATTTTTCTTAGGTTATTCTGATAATAGCTACCAAGATGATTATTTAAATGATTTAGAGCGCGAAGAAAGAACATTTTTTACTAAACTAAGTTATTCATGGATGCCATAAAAGCTAAAATTTAGTTAGCTTATAAGCTTAACATCGTTAATTGGAGACTAAAATGAAACAACACTTATCGTTAATAACAATAATAGTTACTTCATCATTGTTGGTGGCTTGCGTTTCTAATCAGCATCAATCCTTACCTTCTGTATCAAATGAGCAAGTATTGTTAGGCCAATGGCAAGTAATACAGTTAAACGATATCGGCGTTTTAGCGCAACACTCAGCTTCGTTGATATTCACTGATAAAAACAAGTTAACTGGCACAACAGGATGTAATAACTTTCATACAAATTACACCACCAATAAAGAAGCGTTATCATTTTCGATGCTGGCGACTACAAGAAAAATGTGTCATGAAAAACTGATGAAGCAGGAAAGTCTCTTTTTGCAGAACTTAGGCGCAGTTAATAGCTACCAAATAAAAGATCAGCAATTGCTTTTATTAAACAACACGGGATCGACTATATTTACTGCACAAAAAGTCTACATTAAATAAATCGAGTTGTGGTTAAATAAACCCAAAGTATTCATTGTCATCGTTTACGGCTTATCATTTCTAATTAAATGTTAAGTATGAGTAGAGCTTATCTTTAAGAATGTAATTTTAGGCTCTTTCCTAACATGCCAATGTTCGCCCAAATGTTATTGTAATGAATGTACAAGCAATCGCTATAAATTCAACTTGAAAGATATCACCTGCCCTTGCTTCATTATCGAAAGCTGATGAAGCCTGCTATATTTCTCATCAAATCAACAAGTAAAAATTGATCGTTTTAACAATAGACAACAGATATATTAGATAAAGAGCTGAATATTCCATTTTGCTATATAAGTTATAACAAAATATCACTTCTTTTTTTGTCATAACTAGCTAACCTTACCCTATTAATAAAAGTAATCCATAGGATTTATATATGTCTACAATATTTCAAGATAATTCTACTTCTATTGGTAATACACCATTAGTTAAGTTAAACCGTGTCATTAATAGTGAAAACAGCGATGGTCAACCAAGTGCTACTGTTTACGCCAAAGTTGAAGCAAGAAACCCTAGCTTTAGTGTGAAGTGTCGTATTGGCGCAAGCATGGTTTGGGATGCTGAAGAAAAAGGTTTACTAGGTCAAGGAAAAGAAATCATTGAACCAACCAGTGGTAACACAGGTATTGCTTTAGCATTTGTTGCTGCTGCTAGAGGTTACGCTATTACATTAACAATGCCTAATACAATGAGTTTAGAGCGTCGTAAATTATTAACCGCTTTAGGTGCTAAAGTTGAATTAACTGACGGCGCAAAAGGCATGAATGGTGCGATTGCTCGTGCTAAAGAAATTGAAGCATCGAACCCAGACAAATATGTCTTGTTAGGCCAGTTTGATAACCCTGCAAACCCAAAAATTCATGAAGAAACAACAGGGCCAGAAATCTGGCGTGATACCGAAGGTAATGTTGATATTTTTGTAGCGGGTGTTGGTACAGGTGGTACGTTAACGGGTACAAGTCGTTATATTAAACTTACTCAAGGTAAAGCTATTACAACTGTTGCGGTTGAACCAACAGATTCACAAGTGATAAGCCAAGCGTTAGCGGGCGAAGAATTAAAACCAGGCCCACACAAAATTCAAGGTATTGGTGCTGGATTCATCCCGGGTAACCTTGATCTTGAAATGGTCAATGCTGTTGAAGCTGTTTCTAATGATGAAGCTATGAATATGGCGCACAGATTAATGAAAGAAGAAGGTATTCTCGCGGGAATCTCATCTGGGGCAGCGGTAGTAGCCGCTAAACGATTAGCTGAAAAACCTGAAAACCAAGGTAAAAATATTGTAGTTATCTTACCTAGTTCTGCAGAGCGTTATTTATCTAGCCCTCTTTTTGCAGAAAGCTTTTCTGAGAAAGAATTAGTACAATAGTTTTCATAACAACATTTAAAAAGGCACTTAATTGTGCCTTTTTTATCTTTATTTATTAATATAAAATTTTAGTTAATAAAATAAGGGTAAAACACTTTCCGTTTCAATACTTTCTACGCTAATATGTTTTCATTGCGTTTAATATACGAAAGAATAGAAACATGATGAAGCGTAGATACTTAATTCTCCTTTTAGTTTTAGCATTAACAGGTTGTTTTGAAGAAAAAGATGAAATAACCGAAGTTGATAACCCTGAAAATGTTGGCGTCGCTTTTTTTGAAGCCCTTTATAACGAAAGAAATGTAAAAAAAGCCGCTAAAGTGTGCTCTCCAAAATTAGCAAAACTTGTCTTACATTATCAAACCCCGCAAGCAGTCGCGCGTCATCTATTTAATTTATCTTACGATAAGGTTGATATAAAGCCTGACGATAGTGGAGTTAAGTTGCGTGAACAGTTTAAAGGCTCGGCTGTTATAACATTCTATTTTGATGGGTATTATCAAGACGATAGAATAAAAAACGTCAAAAGATTATCATTTGTTCAAATTGGCGGTGAATGGTACGTTGATAAGATATTAAAAGACCCATTTTAAATAGTCGTCTTCAAAGACATTAACACTAACTATAGAGTAATTATGTTAAAAACTGGCACATACCAACACTTCAAAGGTAATTTATATCAAGTCTTACATCTTGCTAGGCATAGTGAAACAGAAGAGTATTTAGTCGTGTACCATCCAAAGGAAAGCCCTGAAGATATATGGGTTAGACCATTGAGTATGTTCGATGAAGTAATTTCTAGAGATGGCCAAACCTTCAAGCGTTTTACTTTTGTAAAATAATAGCTTTTCAAAAAGTTAGCACGTGTACTAACCTATAGAGAAAAAAGAATGTTCTTGCCAAGGTATTTTTTTATGTTGAACAGAAGATACCTCTGCTTGCTCTGGCCCATGAGATAGCCAATCAAGCATTTCATCTATTTTAGCTTGCTCACCACAAATCAACACTTCGACATCGCCATCAGCTAAGTTTCTAGCGTATCCGCTAAGACCATAATCTATCGCTTTTTGCTGGCTAGCAGCTCTAAAATAGACACCCTGAACTCTTCCAGAAATATGCGCAATGTAGCTTACGTTCATAAATAATCTCTAATCTTGCTCTGTTAAGTTATTATTATCGATTGCACCCTGTCGCTGCATTGACTAAAATCGGCACAAACTTCCTATTAGACAGTAATAAAAACTGTCATCAACCATAAGTATAGACCTATGTCATCAAGAATTTATTTAAATGTTGGTCGAGAAAAATCATTAGTTAGAAAACACCCTTGGGTTTTCTCAAAAGCGGTGAGCAAAATTAAAGGCAAACCCATGCTAGGAGAAACCGTCGACATCTATGATAGTAAAGGGAAGTGGCTAGCAAAAGGTGCATACTCTCCTGAATCTCAAATACGAATTAGAGTATGGAGTTTTGATGAAAACCAAGAAATTGATCGTCAATTTTTTCATAAAAAGTTACAAAATGCTCAAAATCGAAGAGACTGGTTCATCGAGCAAGGTAAGCTAACTGGTTATAGGCTTATTGCTGGAGAATCAGACGGTTTGCCCGGTATAACAATTGATAAATATGATAATTTTATCGTTTGTCAATTATTAAGTGCTGGTGCAGATTTTCATCGTTATACATTGGTGGATTGTTTAAAAGAGCTTTACCCTGACTGTCATATCTACGAACGCTCTGATGTTGATGTACGCAAAAAAGAAGGGTTAGAACCCGTTACGGGCTGGTTAACAACTCCGCAAGAATCAACCGAATGTATCATTGAAGAGCACGGCATTAAGATACATGTTGATATTGCTACAGGTCATAAAACAGGTTTTTATCTTGATCAAAGAGACTCTCGATTAGCTTCAGGTAAATTTGCAGAAGGTAAAAGTATTTTAAATTGCTTTTCATATACCTCAACCTTTTCACTCCATTGTGCAGCAAATGGCGCTAAATCCGTTACTAATGTTGATGTTTCGCAACCCGCTTTAGACATGGGTAAACGTAATTTAGCCTTAAATAACCTCCAAGATAAAGACGTTAGCTTTGTTAAAGAAGATGTTTTTAAACTGTTACGTCGTTATAGAGATGAAAAACAACAATTTGATATGATTATCTTAGATCCTCCAAAGTTTGTTGAATCTATGGCTCAACTTACTGGAGCATGTCGTGGGTATAAAGATATCAATATGCTCGCTATGCAGTTGTTAAAACCTAACGGTTTACTATTAACTTTTTCATGTTCTGGTTTAATGGATGCAAGTTTATTTCAAAAAGTTGTTGCTGATGCTGCATTAGATGCAAAAAGAAATGTTTATTTTGTTGAACGGTTGCAACAAGCTGCTGATCACCCTATTTCATCTAATTATCCTGAAGGATATTATTTGAAAGGGCTTGTTTGCCAAGTAGAATAAAACAAGCGCTATAATTAATTTTATAACTAAAAAGGTAAAAGTTAGCACTTTTACCTTTTTAGTTTTTAGTTTTTAGTATCAGACTATTAAACAAGCTCTATTTACGGTATTTTTTTCTCAATAATACATGACCTGCTAACCACAGAATAAATACCCACGATAAACTTCCACTACTAGATTTTTCTGGCGTGGTTTCTTTAGCAATGGTTGAGTTTGCAACTATCCCTATACCGCCAGGATCAACAACAACACCATTTGCTACGCCATCATTATCGTTAACACCACCATCTTCAATGAATAACCTAAGGCATAAGTGTCCAGCATTCAGTCCTGATTGATACAGTTCATGGTGAGGAGGAGGACATACACCATTAATGGTTTCACTGGAAGCGATGGTATTTTTACTGTCTTCTTTAAAGTCAGCCCAACCATTTGTTTGGTTAAATTTACGGTAAACGCCATACTCAGGAATTGCTTGCGCTAAAGGCAAAACAATATGTGCTGACGAGCCGAATGGTTGAATGTCGTGTATCTCAAAGTCGAAATAATACCCCTGATGGGTTAGATTATCTTGACTAATCAACCCTGTATTATCCAGTTCTAGCTGAGACAAGGCTAAACCATCTGACCGTTGTTGTTGAGCATATTTGCCTAACCTCAGTGATAAACCTGGCTCTGTTTCTGCTAACTTTACTACCGCAGAGTTAACATGTAGTGGTTGTAAATATGGACTTTTTGATGTGTCCATAAAAGCCGGTAATCCATCTAGATCATCGTCCGCAAAACCTTCAGTAATATCATTGACACCATCTCTGTCGATATCAGTTGTCGTCAATCTTGGCAGTGTTTCGAGCAAGCTTATCGCAAATGCTTTTGTTTGTGATAACGATTCATTACCACTGTTACTGCTTTCACCACTGTCAGTCACGGTAACGTTAAACTCAATGAGATTATTCGTTTCTTCAGGAACCGTTATCGTTGCTGGGTCAAAGAAAATTTGTTGTTGATTCGCACTAATTTGTCCATTTAAAAAATCAGGTAATTGCCAATCAATAACGTGAGTATCGTTTACATTAGAGTCTTCTATTGACAAATTAATGGCAACTTCACCCGCATCTTTAGCGATAGTGTTAACTGTTAGCCCCTGTTGCATTGCTGATAATGTCATATTAGGTGCAACATTTCCTTCTGTAATAACAATAACATGTTGAGCATGAACGCCTGAATTTACACCGTTTCCAAGTGTTAGTATTAATTGTTCATCATCTTCTGCTTGAAAGTCATCAGCTAATGTTACTTCAAGATAGCCTTGTGTGCCCCGCTCTATTGTTATTTTACTTTCAGTAATTTGATAATCCGCATCATCTGCATTTCCGCTAATAATAACGGGAATATCTAAAGGATAATTGGGTGACTCTCCAGAAAGGACTACTTTTACAATCGCCGTACCACCTTCAGCCACTGTTTGTTGTCCCGCAAAATTCACTAACGGATGTACATTTAGCACTTGCTCTGATGTCGCTATATTTCCAGCTTCATCAACAGCCCTCCAAGTTATTGGATAAAGTCCCGAATAAATATTTTTAGCGCCGGTTTCAAAACCTAAGGCAGTTAAATTACAACAGTTTTCGCCATCTTTACCATCAGCGACTGAAATATGCGTTTTATTTATCAATTCTGATAACTCAAGCATAGTGAAAGTATGATTAGCGTATAAATGAACTGCTTGTGGTGGCGCAATCACTGGTGGATAGTCATCTAATAACGGGTTAGTATTCGCTCTAGCTTCTTCTCCATTGGTAATACCGTCAAAGTCACTGTCATAGGTGGCATCAGCTTCTTCTAATGGATCAAAGTTGTACTGCAATTCAAAGGCATCACTCATGCCATCACCATCGTCATCTAAATCACTATTATTACCTGCGCCATCACCATCGGTATCAACTTGTTCGTTTGCATCTAACGGTAAGTCGTCATAAAAATCTAGTACACCATCACCATCATCATCAGTATCAAGAACATTGCCAATACCATCATTATCGGTGTCATCTACTTCATTTGGATCAAAAGGAAAAGCATCTAATGAATCTATACGCTGATCGTTATCATCATCACTGTCTTCATTATCGCCTAAGCCATCACCATCATTATCACTGACTTCATTTCTATTTAATGGAAATAAATCAAGTGCATCAATAACACCATCATTATCATCATCTTGGTCAGCAACATTGCCAATACCGTCATTATCGGTATCCAAATACTCTAAAGGATCATTTGGAAGTGCATCTTCACTGTCAATAAAACCATCATTATCATCGTCACTGTCTTCATTATTACCGATACCGTCACCATCACTGTCTAGTTGCTCATTGGCATTTAATCTAAAAGCATCTTGGCTATCTGGTGTACCATCGCCATCATCATCTGAATCTGAGTTATTTCCAATACCGTCTAAATCCGTATCAAACCATTCAAGCACGTTCGTTGGAAAAGCATCTTCAATATCAATAAAACCGTCATTATCGTCATCACTATCAGTATTGTTACCTAATGAATCACCATCTGAATCTAATTGTTCAGCACTATTTAATGGGAAAGCATCATAAATATCTAAAACGCCATCATTGTCATCATCATCATCTAAACTGTTAGCAATGGTATCGTTATCTGAATCGAGATAATCAGCTGGATCTAATGGAAAAGCATCATCTATATCGATAATGCCGTCATTGTCATCATCACTATCGCTATTATTACCTATACCGTCGCCATCGGTGTCTATAGTTTCATTAGGATTTAATGGGAAAGCATCAATATTATCTAGTACACCATCATTATCATCATCGGTATCCGTATTATTTCCAATACCATCGCCATCGGTATCTGTTGTTTCTGACATTTCATCTGGTTTAGCATCATCATCATTAATAATACCGTCACCATCTCTATCTGAATCAGAATTATCACCTATACCGTCACCATCAGAATCAATCGTTTCACTCCCATCAAGTGGAAATGCATCGATATCATCTGTAACGCCATCGCCATCATCATCTAAATCTGTATTATTGCCGATACCATCACCGTCAGTATCTACATACTCAGTGTTATCAAGTGGAGCAAAATCATTGGCATTAATAATGCCATCACCATCAATATCTGCATCACTATTATTGCCAATACCATCACCGTCTGTGTCTAACTGTTCAGCAGCGTTCAAAGGAAATATATCAGAAAGATCTGGGGTACCATCGCCATCAGCATCTAAATCTGGTCCATCACAAATTCCATCATTATCGGTATCTAATCGCTCTAATGGGTCAAGTGGACATCTATCTATATTGTCTTCAACACCGTCACCATCATCATCTATATCGGTATTATTACCGATACCATCTCCATCAGTATCAATTGACTCTGTAGGGTCAAGGGGGAGATCATCATTTAGATCATCAATACCATCTCCATCATCATCTGTATCGGCATTGTTTCCAATACCGTCTAAATCAGTGTCGTACCATTCAGAGCTATCATCTGGCCAAATATCATTAGCATTAATAATGCCATCACCATCTCGGTCAGAATCACTATTATCACCAACTCCGTCGCCATCACTGTCAACCGATTCCGTTGGGTTTAGTGGATAAGCATCGTCAATATCATCTACACCATCGCCATCATCATCGGTATCAGTGTTGTTGCCAATACCATCAAAATCTGTATCTACTGTCTCGGTAGCATCAAGAGGAAAGTCATCAAATACATCAAGTACACCATCATTATCATCATCGGTATCAGCATTATTACCAATACTGTCGTTATCTGTATCAATGGTTTCATTGGGGTCTAAGGGAAATACATCAATTAAATCAGGGGCTGAATCATTATCATCATTGGTATCTTCATTGTTACCTAACCCATCACCATCAGTATCTAACCATTCATGATGGTTTTGAGGAAAAGGATCGTGAAAGTCAATAACAATGTCACCATCATCATTATTATCTAAAGAATTAATTAAACCATCATCATCAATATCTGGGTCAGTGTTATTACCTATGCCATCACAATCAGTATCAATCCATTCAGCAGGATCTGCTGGGAATTGATCGATGTCGTCATTATAACCATCACCATCTGTATCGACTAAAGGGTCACCATTGGCATCACAACTGGCATAGGCAGGTAATGCCGTAACACTGATTATTAACGCTAATAATACTAAATACTTATAGCCACGCATTTTATAGTTCTCCTCAAGGTTATCGTTGAATAAACCTTGAATTTGAGCTTTAACTTTTTTTATTTTAACAAAGTAAACTTTTTTAATCTGTAACTACTTGGTAACAGTAGTTTGAAGCAATTTACATACATTACTGTTAATAACCATCTTGTTTACCAAAATTATAGTTAAAACCAATAAAGACTGAACTTATATCATCAAACTCTGAGTAACTAGGATAATGCTTAAACCCTAAAAACATTGTTGTACTTCTTGAAAGGCTTTTATGAATTGAAAATTTAAGGAAAGGATTAATATCGCCTTGTTCGGAAAAGTATTTTTCTTCTTGTAAATCAGGCCAAGTAAACTTATTTTCGGTAACAACAATACCGGTGCCAACCTGAAACTCAACCATTAAGCTATTAACAAATTTATTATAAGATTTTGGGTAATATCGATAACTCAGTCCAACATCAATTGTATCTAGAGAAAAATCTATATCATCATTATTCCAGGTAATATTTACCTCTTCTATTCGGTTATAACTTACTTGCCAATTAAAAGCTTGCTCATTAAAAAAATTATCACCTATTGCGACACTAAAACCATAACTACCACTTTGATCGACTTTATGTAATTCTGCAGAGGTTTCTACTGCACGACTTGTAAAAGGGAATATGAATGTATTTAAAGTAAGTAAACTTACTAAAATAGATTTGTTTATTATTTTGTTTTTCATTAGCTTTACCTCTGCCAGATTTTTGTCACCACATTTTCTTTTTAAAGCAATAATCGCACCAAATAATGAAATTGTATTTTGATTTAACGTAAAATGTTTAAATTTAATAAACTTAGTGAACTAGTTTTAAATAGCTTTCTAAAAGTTATAGTTTAACTCACTTAATTATGAGCAGACTTTCACCGCTATCATAGAGTTATTAAAAGGGAGTCAATAACAAAAACGAGAGTAACCAACGCGCAGATTCAAATGTGTAACTTTACCAATTAAATGCTCGCATTATTTATAATTTCAGTCACATGAAAAATAAACAAATGAAATATCATCTTTATCAATTTATTAATAGCGAGTGATAATGTTAAGAATCTATCTCAATAGAGATCACTCTATCACCCACTTTATTTAGGATGACAATTTCTCCTAAACAAACGGCAACAATAGATTTTCCCTCTTTAAACTCGTGCGGGATGATCACTCTACCAGAATCACTTTTAGGGTAAGTCTTAACTTCATGTTGTAATTCTATACAGTTTTCATTGTAATAAATAATTGTCACTGTCGTTTTTTCTAAGCTATCCATTGCATCCTCAAATAAAAAAATAAACCTGCAATTAAACTATTAACTTAAAATGACTATTTGTCTAATTATTAACTGTTTTAGATCTATTTTCACAATCATTGGTTCAATGAGCTAAGACTAAACCTTCACGTCTGGGATCTGCTCCACCTATTAATTGTTCTTTCTTAACTTCTATGGCTTGTAAGCCGCTATTTAATGAACGTACACTAATTTTATGACCTTTTGCTTCAAGCTTTTCTTTTAAGTCTACTATCTGAGTTCCCTGCTCTAACGTGGTTACACGGTTTCTATTGGTAACCTTAGGCAAATTAATGGCTTCTTGAACAGATAAATTCCAATCTAAAATACCAATAAGTGTTTGAGCTACATAATTAATAATACGACTACCGCCAGGCGAACCGATAACAAGTTTCAAGCTATTATCTTGATTAAAAACCATCATAGGGGCCATCGAACTACGGGGTCTTTTACCCGGCTCTACTCGGTTTGCTACGAGTTTACCATTGCGTTTAGGAGCTAATGAAAAATCAGTTAATTGATTATTTAAAATAAACCCTTCCACCATTAAGGCAGAGCCAAAGCCATTTTCAATACTCGATGTCATTGAGACGGCGTTTCCATCACGATCAACAACACTTAAATGACTAGTAGATGGCCTTTCAATCGCATTGTCACTTGCTTGTAATTGACTATTAAAGGGGGTACCTGCCATCGCTTTACCCATATCTTTATTAGGATCAATAAGCTTTGCTCTACTCAATAAATAGTTATTATCAAGCAAGCCTTTTACTGGCACAGAAACAAAGTCAGTATCTGCTACATATTTGTCCCTATCAGCAAAAGCTAAGCGAAAACTTTGCGTCAGTAGATGAACGGCTTCTAATGAGTTGGCATCATATTGTGACATATCATAGCTTTGTAATTGCGCCAAAATTTGAATAACACTTATTCCACCAGAACTTGGCGGTGCCATTCCACAAATTTTATATTGACGATATTTTCCGCAAACCGCCTCTCGTTGTTTTGCTTGATATTTCATCATATCTTCTAAAGAAAGCGTCCCCGGTGAAATGATTGAATTCTGCACTTTAGCAACAATTTTTTTCGCTAGCCAACCTCGATAAAACACCTCTATTCCTTCGTTAGCAATACTTTTTAACGACTTTGCTAACTTAGGGTTTTTTAAAATATCGCCTGCCTTTACCGACTCACCATGAGGAAAAAAGTACTGGTTTAATTCAGGTAAAGAATGAATACCAGGGTTATATCCTATCGCTAATAATTTTTCTAAACGAGCAGATACCACAAAGCCTTGTTCAGCAAGTTCAATTGCATCAATAAATAACGTTTTCCAAGGTAATTTGCCATACTTTTCATGTGCAAGTTTCATTGCAGCCAAGACCCCAGGAACACCAACAGACTTACCGCCAACGACTGCTTCAATCCAACGTAGTGGCTTACCGTTTTCAGCAACAAACAAATCACTGGTAGCTCGTTGTGGTGCTGTTTCTCTTCCATCGAATGTGGTTAGTTTTTGACTTTTATCATGCCAATGCAACAAAAAAGCTCCACCGCCAATGCCAGACGACTGCGGCTCGGTCAACGTTAGTACTAATTGCGCTGCAATCACGGCATCAATTGCACTACCACCTTTTTTAAGCATATTAAAACCAGCTTGAGAAGCATAAGGATTAGCGGTAGCAATCATATAATCATTACCAACAACGGTTTTTTTACTCGCATAACCGGTGGCGGCTTCAGGCTCTCTTACTTCTTGTTTAGGCTTTACATGGGCACTTAAACTAGGCTCCTGCGTATTATTAACATTCTGTTGAGCTAGAGCACTTTGATTAACAAATATCAAAGAAATTGCCGCAAAAATGCTGGTGGTTTTTAACATGAATCAATCCTAATTAAGGTATTATGGTTGGTGTGACTTGGGCACAAAAGATAACTGAAATTGGTTAAATTGATCAAATTTATTAAGTAACGTTTGATATTGACCTAAGTCTATTACTTTACTGGGGACATTGATTGTACAGTTATTTTGCTCAATTAACGCTAGAGCAAAGCAACAAGCTTCTAGACTAGACAATGCATTCTCTTTGGCGACACTTCTAATTAAATATTTTCCAGAAGATGCCAACTCTTGCGGAAGTTGAAAACGTGGTAAATTCTGTAAAAAAGTATTGAGTTGAAACATACGGTAAGCTTTTTTCCAAGTACCGTCGAGTATAATCATACATAAAGGTTTTTCGCTTATGTTCTGACTAGTAAAGCTTTGCTTAGTTAGTGTTTGTGCCTGTTCTTGAGGGTAAAGTAAAAAACAATGGTAATTGGCCAATACTGTTAACAACGATTCATTATGACAAAATTCTTCACCAACAATCGTTTGACAGTTTTTTAACGACTTTGATAATAAAGATACTGTGCCTTTAGTTTGTTTTACTTCACTTGGGTGTTGTAGTATCACTACGTGAACTGAATTGTCTAGCGGCGTTATAAACTGACATATGCAGGCTTTTTCTGGACGAGAACAGCTTTTACAAAGATTTCGAGACATAGAAAACAATAAAAGATTAAAAAAGTCATTGTATACTGTGTTGCCTTAATTCAAAAAATAAAATTACTCTTTAATAATGTTAACGTTTAAAAACCTCCCTTTCTTATTTAAACAATATGCCGTAGTACTGTTTATTGCTGTGCTTTCTATTCTCGCTTTTGTATTTGATAACTTGATAAGTGAAAACCTAATATACCATCGACAAGCCATTTTTTCTGGTGAGTATTGGCGCTTAATTACAGGCCACTTATTCCATACTAACGGTTTTCATTTATTACTCAATTTATCAGCGCTTTTCCTGCTATGGTTGATACATGGACATTTTTATAATTTAAGAAATTATCCTGCTCTACTATTATTTACCGCATTAGGTACTAGTATTGCGTTACTGCTGTTCTCTATAGATATTTCTCAATATGTTGGTTTATCTGGGGTATTACATGGTGTCTTTGTCTGGGGAGCAATGATGGATATACATAATAAAGAAAAGACAGGCTACCTGCTCTTTATCGGTGTATGGCTTAAAATAGCCCATGAGCAAATTTATGGTGCCAGTGAAGATGTCACTTCATTAATTAATGCAAATGTTGCTATTGATGCACATTTATGGGGGGCATTATTTGGTATGTTGTTCGCGTTTTTCTCACTTTATTTCTTTAATAGTAAAAAGACAACATAAAAGCGAGTGATAATAAATAAACCACTCGCTTTTAACAATCTATATTAAAAACGCTATCTCAATAACTTTATAGTGTTGTTTCAAACAATTTGTAGATTCTTCTGTATTCATCTAACCAAGAACTCGGTTGTACAAAACCATGCGGTTCAACAGGGTATATTGCTGTTTCAAAGTCTTGTTTCTCTAATTCAATGAGTCTTTGAACTAATCGAACACTGTCTTCAAAAAACACATTATCATCGACCATCGGTGCATTAATTAAGAGTGGTTTAGCTAACCCTTGGGCAAAATAAATAGGTGAGCTGCGCTCATAGGCAATAGCATCATCTTCAGGGGTATTTAAAATGTTAGATGTATAGCCATGGTTGTAGTAAGCCCAGTCAGAAACTAAGCGTAACGCGGCCCCTGACGCGAACAACTCTGGTTGAGTAAACATTGACATTAGAGTTAAAAAGCCACCGTACGATCCCCCATAGGTGCCTATTCTTTCTGGTGCAACATTTGCGTTTTCAATTAACCAATTAACGCCATCACTCATATCTTCCACTTCAACACTACCCATGTGACGATATATCGCTGTTCGCCAATCACGGCCATAGCCTTTAGATGCACGATAATCCATATCAATCACAACATAACCTTGTTGTACTAACATTGAATGAAACATAAACTCTCTGAAATAACCTGACCAACCTAAATGAGAGTTTTGTAAATAACCTGCTCCATGACTAAACATAACCGCTTTGTTTTTATTTTTCTTTAAGTCATAGTTTTCAGGTAAATAAACTCTCGAATAAATAGGCATATCTTGTTTACTTGAAGGAATAGCAACTACATTGGGTGCAACCCAAGGCATAGCTAAAAATTCATCTGAAACGGTATAAGTAATACGTTGCGCTTTATTACTTGAGTTCATATCAATAACGTAAAGCTCTGGCGGCATAGTGACTGTTGAGTGCTCAATGAGTAATTTAGATTCATCAGGACTTAACTGATAGTCATTCATGCCTCCTAAATTTGTTAACGTTGTTAGACGTTTAGTTAAATCAACTTGGTATATTTCATAAATGCCGGGGTGTTTTTTATTCGCTTTAAAAGTAAAGCGTTGTTTTAACTTAGAATAATGAACATTACTGACTTCAAAGCGACCTGAAGTCAATTGTTCTGTTTTTCCTGATAAACTTTTTACATATAACTGAGAATAACCAGACTGTTCAGAAAGAAAATATAAGTCGAACTTATCGTTATTTGTCATCCAGCCAAATTCATTGAAATTCCAGTTTATCCACGCATCATCATGAAGCTTATGTTGAGTAATTAGACGATTATCGGCGAAATCCACTGTGGTTAACCAACGTGTTTTGTTATCCCACGCTTCCAGCATTAATGCGACTTCGCTACCATCAGCAGACCATTTTACTGCATCACGCATTTGCAATAAGTGAATGTTTCTTGCTTCTGGTTTACTAGAATATGTGAGGCCTTTTTTCTGATGATTTTCACGCTTAACACTGGCTAAAACATCGGTATCATAATCAGGTAAGGTGTTGTATGAAAGTAGACTTTTTTGTCTAGTTTTCAGATCGATAATAAACAATTGCTCTTCATATTTTCTATTGTTAGCAACTCTTGCTCTCACTTTTTCAGCGGCAATATCCCCTGTTGGTGTGATGTAGTTTGGCATAATATCTGTTGCAGCACGGCTTGGCTTACTATCAGTGATACTCACAAATAATTTATCGCCACGGGGTGATAAGCTCGCATGTCTTATGCGCTTCTTCTTACCTAAGTAAAAGCTTGTATCTGATACCGTATCATTCTGTTCTATCAAACGTTGCTTTTGCTGTTCTCTTAGTTTGCTATTTCTGTGTTCTAATGCAATATATTCAATCAGTTTGTGCTGCTCTTTGCCAATATAGCTAGTCGGCTCTTTAATTGACGGTTTTTCATCTTTTAATACAAGATTAGCTAACTCAGTCACTAAACCATTGGTTAAGTTATGGCTAAAGAATCGGTCTCCTATACGGTATGCAACATCACCATTAAGTAAAAACATAGCAGCACTTGCGGTCGATGAAGTATTCGTTAACTGCTTGACTTGTTTAGTTGTAATGGTTTTTACAAAAACATTCCCTTTAAAGATATAAATCTCATGAGTTCCATCTTGATTAGTTTGCGCATATTTATCTTCAACCTGATGTAAATCAGATAATGCAACTAACGCGTTATCGGTATCCGTTTTCATCTTTGCATCATTTGACGATACGTCTACTTGGTATAAATCCCTTAGTGGGTTACCTAGTTGCTTTTGCTTATAAAAAACAGTGTGATTATCATCGCCCCAATACCAAGACTCAGGTGATCGTCCCATCCAATCAGGATCGGCCATTATACGCTCTAAGGTAATTTCATATTGTTTATTTAATTTTTGTTCAGTAAGTAATGATGCTTCTACTTGGGCTATTTCAGCACCGGTAGCTACCATGCTTTGGGTGCTAATTGCTTCATCATTATTTAACTGCGAAGTAGTACAAGCAGATAAGCTAACGCATAAAGCAAGAGAAAGAAGTTTTAATTTCATAATTAGAATACTTATCAATTAATGGGATGTATATTAGTTATCTTAGCCTAAAAGAAAAGACAATAAATGTATAAAAGAAAGCGACCAATGGCTTTTTATATAAGGTAAACTATAGCCTAACTAACAAGTTGATAAATAAACAGGCATTCTCTATGTTGTGTCCTTGTGGGTCTAAGCAATCTTATGTTAATTGTTGTGCCCAATATATTGAAAAATTTATTGAAAACAATAACCGCTTACCTGAATTACCAGAGCAGCTGATGCGTTCACGTTTTACCGCGTATGCACTAAATAATGCGCACTATATCTTTGCGACTTATGCAAAAGCATCACAATCTCAGCAAAGTATCGATGACATACAAGAATGGTCTTCACAATGTAAATGGTTAGAACTCATCATTCATAACACATCAAGTAGAGAGAGTGATGAAAGTGAATATCAATTTGTCGAATTTTCAGCCATTTTTATTCACGACAATTCAATCTGCGAAATGAGAGAGCATTCTCGCTTCAAAAGAGAGAAAAATAGTCATAATGAAATGGTATGGCGGTATCTCGATGGTAATATCTTAAAAAATGAAGCAGTTAAACACATCTCTCGAAATGAAACATGTCCTTGTCAAAACTACTTTAATAAACAAAGTAGAAAGGCAAAAAAGTATAAGCATTGTTGCGCGAGATAAACCAACTGATATCTAGTTAAGCCATAAAGCCTTAACTTTCATTAAGTGACAATTCATTAATTCAAGTAGTATTAAGCAACCAGTGGTGCTTTGATTATTGATGCTTCGATATTTTTTAACCACTCGTTCACTTGCATTGATAAAGGCTCTGCTAATGGCTTGGTTAATGAATCATTTCTTTCTGTGTCCCTTGGTTTATCGGCATTATTTTCTTCATGCTTTAATTGACAAGCGATACTAGTATTACTCATAACCTGAGTTGGCACATGTTTAACATTATCTCTAAAAGCAAGGGCGTTAGGCTTTAAAGCATTTAATAATCGAATAGTCACAATATCATCATCAACTATTGATTGACCTTGGTTGAAGTCTTTGATTTGTTCGAGGTTTTTTAATGCTAAAGGCTTTTCATCAGGTAACGAAAAATACTTACGTAATGATTCATTAGTAACGTTGGAGCCGTAGTTATTTGATGATTGAGGTAAGCTGAATTGACTATGCTCTCTAACATCTTCAGCTAACATTGAAAGCATTAATGAAAAATCAGCACGTCTTGCTTGGTGAATACTGTTACCAAGCTGTTCACCTAACTGTAACTCATGCAGCAAAAACTGATGTTTAAGCTCAGTCTGCTTTTGATTTACTTGTGATTCGGGTGAAAAACTATACTCAGACAAAAGGTGCTCTTATTTACAACTAGATGGTTATAAATAAGTTATCGACTTAGCGCGCAAAAGCATTAGCTTGTTTTAGAGATTTATTTATTAAAATAATGTTTTAACGAAAAATTACTTGATTGGCCAAGTTATTTTAAATGCAGCACCACCAAGTTCGCTATCACTGACACTTGCAAAGCCTTTATGCCACTCCATGATGCGAGCAACAATCGCTAAACCTAACCCAAAACCACCTGTTTCACGGTTTCTTGATTGATCACCGCGAGAGAATGCATCAAAGATAACACTTTTAAATTCATCAGAAACCCCTTCACCACCATCTTCCACACAAATGGTACACATGCCGCCCTGTGTTGATAAAGTAATTTTAACTTCACCATTGCCATATTTAATGGCATTACTAATGTAGTTATTTAATGCTCTATCAATAAAGTGACTATCACATAATGCATGTAAGCTTGGGGATTCATTGACAAAAGTTATAGTATTGGCAAATTGATCATGACTAGCGACTTGCGCTTCAATAAGTTCAGCTATATCAGTACCTACAATATTTAATTGCGGCTTGTCATTATCAAATGAAGCATACAGCAACATTTCATTAATAAGCTCTTCAAGCTCTCTAACATCGTTAGTTATTTGTTGTTGATATTTAGTACGTTTTTCATCATCTTTTACATTTTCAAGCATTTGCAAGGCAAATTTAGTTCTTGCAAGGGGAGTTCGTAATTCATGAGAAACAGCACTGGTTAACTCTTTATGAGCACCAATTAATCGTTTGATGCGCATCGCCATCATGTTAAATGATGAAATCATTGGAGCAATCATTGTAGATTTAGCGGCAGGAGCCGTGGTATTAAAATTACCTTGTCCGAAATCTTTAGTTGCTTTTTTAAGAAGCTCTAAATCTCGAGACATTGGCCATAACCAAATAAAAATAATGACGCCAAAAGTGGCAAGAATAAGCACTCGATATGTTGCTTTAACTCTAGGCCTTGTTGGCATATCTGCTGGGCCTAAAGTAATAACAAAGTCAGTACCTTCTATAAGGTAATCTAATACCACCATAGAATCATCGTAATAAATATGGGCGTTTTTATTAATTAATTGATGATGATTGGTATGATCGATTGCTTTGACTTGTGCTAAAGTCATTAATCTAAGTGGTAATTCATAACGCTGACCAGCATTATGAATTATTTCTTCCCATTCATCGACGGGGTGTTTTTTTACGTAATCTCCCAACGCAATAAGCATTGTTTTATAACCAGTATAAGATTCAACATCTTGCTCTAAATATGAATTCCACACTTCATCTAATGTCCATGAAAACACAATAAAAGTTGAAATAATAAAAAAATACAGATTAAAAAACGAACGCCCCAGCATTATTTATTTCCTATTCCCACGCATCTGGAACAAATAAATACCCTTGTCCCCATATTGTTTTAATTCTAAAGGGTGTTTCTGTACTATCTAATAATTTTTTACGAAGTCTAGAGATACGTACATCGACGCTTCTATCTAACCCGTCATATTCTCGCCCAATAACCGCTTTATAAATATAATCACGATTTTGAACTTCACCTGCTTTACTTGCCAATAACCATAACAAATCAAATTCTTGACTCGTTAAATCAATAATTTCTTCTTTTAAAGTAACCTTACGAGATGCTTTGTTTATATATAAACTACCGCAAGTAATCTCACCTTTTTCGTCGCTTTGATTAGGCAATTGACCTCGACGCAATAACGCATTAATTCTTGCTAATAACACTCTAGGTTCAACAGGCTTAATAACATAATCATCGGCGCCAATCTCTAACCCTAATACTTGATCAAAGTCAGTGCTTTTAGCGGTAAGCATTAACACAGGTCCATTAAACTCAGGTCTTAATTCCTTACATACAGCAAAGCCATCTTTTCCCGGTAACATAATATCTAACACGATAAGATCTGGATTAAATAATTTAACTCTTTTAGCGACAGTATCTCCACGAAATTCTTGTTTTACATGGAAACCTTCACTCGTTAGAAAATCAGTGACTAAATCTGATAATTGACGGTCGTCCTCAACCAGTAATATTTTTTTAACTGATGCATTATTTTCTGACATGTTACTTTCCTTATTAAAAGACCCGATAACTTAATAAACCATCATGCTGAAGCATATCATTTACTTTTGACAACTAGCTTAAACAACTTGCATCGGTTAAACAATAACTTCTACTAGCTGTTACGTTAAAATTACATTATTTAACAATTGCTTTGCTTAAATATTTATCTAGTTATCCATAATAATTAAATAAATGAAATGTTTTATAAAAAATACTTGCTTGAAAACACATAAGCCAGCAAGATCTGTTTAATAGTTCATATAAACTCAAATGAGTTTTTCAGCATTATCAAGGCAAAACATACCATGAAAATCATCTCGTTTAATATCAACGGCCTTCGCGCTCGTTTACATCAACTTCAAGCAATTATCGATAAACATCAACCTGATATTATCGGTTTACAAGAAATTAAAGTACATGATGAAGCTTTTCCCCTAGCTGATGTTGAAGCAATGGGTTACCACGTCTATTTTCATGGTCAAAAAGCGCATTATGGCGTGGCCATGCTTTGTAAAAAACCTGCTGATTTTGTACAGAAAGGCTTTCCTACTGATGACGAAGAAGCACAAAAGCGCATGATAATGGTAACAACAACCAATAATTTGGGTGAAAAAGTCACCGTATTAAACGGTTATTTTCCACAAGGTGACAACATCGCTCACGAAACAAAATACCCTTATAAGAGACAGTTTTATAACGATTTAATGACTTATTTAAATGATCACCACAATAAAGATGAAAACATCGTTATTATGGGTGACATTAATATTTCACCAACAGATTTAGATATCGGTATAGGTGAAGTTAACCGTAAGCGTTGGTTAAAATCAGGAAAATGCTCATTCCAGCCAGAAGAAAGAGAGTGGTTAGCCACACTGTTAGATTGGGGCTTTACTGATACATTTAGATCCCTTCATCCTGAAAGAGAAGAGCGTTATTCATGGTTTGATTACCGCTCTAAAGGCTTTGTCGATAACCGCGGTTTAAGAATTGATGTAGTACTTGCTACAGACTCACTAGCAAAACAATGTATTGAATCAGACGTTGATTACGAATTAAGAGGCATCGAGAAACCTTCAGATCACGCCCCTATTTGGTCAACATTTAAATAAAAATCATGACTAATACTACTTTAAAAACAGGGCAGCCATATTACCGCTGCCCTTTGTGCAAACAGCCTTTATCGTTAAATGATAAGGTATATCGCTGTGATAATAACCATTGCTTTGATCAAGCTAAACAAGGCTATGTAAATTTATTACCTGTGCAGTTTAAGCATTCAAAAGAACCCGGTGATAACAAAGCGATGGTAACCGCTAGGCGCGCATTTTTAGAAAAAGGTTTTTACCAGCCACTAGTCAATGCCATGCTTAAATTATATCAACAATATGCACCCGCTTCAGCGGTTGTATTTGATGCAGGTTGTGGCGAAGGTTTTTATACACATCAACACAAGAATGATGATAATCAGGTCTACGGTGTCGATATATCTAAAGAGACGGTAAAAATTGCCGCACAAAAATATAAAACATGTTTTTTTAGTGTTGGCACGTTATCAGAGCTCCCCTTTCAAGATGAACAATTTTCATGGGTGTTCAGCGTTTACGCCCCTATTTTAGAGCAAGAATTTAATAGAGTACTCGCTAAAGAAGGCTATTTATTAACTGTTACACCTGGTGCAGAGCATTTATTAGCACTGAAATCACTCATTTATCAACAAGCGAAACATCATGATGAATCAAAACAAGTTATACAAGAAATGACGCTTGTTAAAGAAGAACAGTTAACCTACGAAATGACGTTTAATAACAGCGAGGACGTATTAAATTTACTAGCTATGACCCCTTTTGCTTTTAAAGCAAGTAAAGAAGTCGTTGAACAATTAACGAAGTTAACAACATTTAGCTGTCAGGCTGATTTTATTTTACGCTTGTATCAAAAGTAAGTTTTAAAAGCTTAGCTAAATCAATATACCTTGGTTTAATCACCACCAATTTTTGAATAGCTTCTGCACCAGATACCGTTTGACCACTATTATATTTTTCATAGTGGTTTTGTTGGTTTTTTTTCGCTTTCTCAATACCTTCTTTATACCAAGAGTCTAGAGAAGGAGGTAATCGTTTATCAGCCTTAACACCAGAGATAACTAATGCTTGTACTGGCATACTCAATAAAAAAAGCCCGTAAACCAATGCTTGCGGTAAAGCCGCTAATGCAAGATTGATGGAGCCTTGCCCTGAAGGTAATCCCGAAGAAAAAAACAACTGCATAACAAAAGTAAATAATGCGAGCGCTGGAAAATATTTACAAACAAAGCGACAGCTTTGCACTGCATTATAATCTGCAAAATACCGCCCTAATTCAGGCAACTCTGGCCAAGTATTTAAGTACTGTCGGCCAAGTTTTATAATTTCAATTACCGTCATATTCATACAGCAACTATAGCAGTTTTTCTCACTTTTCAATAGTGGTAAAGACATCAGTCCAAAAGTATTTGTTATGTCGAAAACATTTAGTCGCTGAACATTTTAAAACTTATTTGCCAATTGTCATATTGTGTTAGAGAAAACTTAGAAGTAAATCAATAAAACGCTATCTCTTCACCTATTATGTTGCTTTTATGTATTGCATCAAACTTTTATTAACTTAAGTCGCTATAATAAGAATCATTCAAAAAGCTGAAAAGCATTAATACTTATTTTATTTAAAAAAAGAATGACTCTATGAATACACTCTCCTCACCTACCCTATATGAAAATGCCATTTTAGTTATCAATTGTGGTAGCTCTTCTGTGAAATTTTCATTAATACACCCTAAAACAGGTCAAACTATACTGTCAGGCCTGGCTGAATGTTTATTAGCAAATGACGCCGTCATTAAAATAAAGTTTGATAATGAACAATATAACCAAGCCCTAGACGCTCCATTCGATCATCAATCGGCTTTGAACGTCTTAGTTAAATATTTGCATCAATTTAATTTAGTGACTTCTATCTCAGCCGTTGGTCATCGAGTAGTACATGGTGGAGAAAAATATTCAGAGCCAACTCTAATTACAGAAGAGGTAGAGTCGGCTATCGAAAGCCTCGCTAAATTAGCACCATTACATAACCCTGCGAATTTAATTGGTATTAAAGCCTGCCAAAAAGCCTTCGCACACTTAAAGCAAGTTGCCATTTTTGATACCGCATTTCATCAAAGTATGCCTGAAAAAGCATTTATTTATGGATTACCCTACGACCTATATAAACAGCATGGGGTAAGGCGCTATGGTTTTCACGGTACTAGCCATTATTTTGTGGCAAAACAAGCTGCTGAACTACTTAATAAACCACTAACAGAATGTAACCTGATCAGTGCGCATTTAGGAAATGGTTGCAGTATTACCGTAATAAAAAATGGTCGCAGCGTTGATACAAGCTTAGGTATGACACCTGTTGAAGGTTTAATGATGGGCACCCGTAGTGGTGATGTTGATGCGGGTATTATTTTTCATTTAGTTGAACAACTAGGCTACTGTGTAAATGATGTTGTTCGATTACTTAATAAAAAAAGCGGCTTGTTAGGTGTTTCTCAATTAAGTAATGACTGTCGTACTTTAGAAGAAGCAATGCTTAGTGGCAACAAACAAGCAGAGCTTGCTTTAACTATATTTTGCTACCGTATAGCTAAATATATTGCATCGTTTAGTGCAAGCCTTACAGAGTTAGACGGGCTTATTTTCACCGGCGGCATTGGTGAAAACTCTTCTTGGGTTAGAGAAAAAGTTATTGAACAACTGAGCTTATTAAACTTTAACGTATCAGATGAAAAAAACCAAAAAGCCCGCTTTGGCAAATCAGGTAATATAGCGGCTGATAACGCAAGAAACTGTTGGGTTATTGCAACCAATGAAGAGTGGGTTATTGCTGAACAGACAAATAACCTATTAGAAAGTAGCTTACAAAACAATCAACAAAAAAATATTAAGGCTTAACACTATGTCACATCGAATTATGCTTATCCCTGTTGGTTCAGGTGTCGGGCTTACCAGTGTATCGCTTGGGTTATTACATGCCTGTGAACAAAAAGGTATACAAGTTGGTCATTTCAAACCCATTAGCCAACCATCTAGAAATAGTTTAGCGAAGAAAAATAAAACTATAGAAGCGATAAGCCTATCGCAAAACAACACCAGTATTTCATTAAGTTATGTCGAAGAAAAAATGGGTGATGGTCTTCACGATGTGGTACTTGAAGAGATTGTAGCCAATTTCGATGCCTTTGAGCAAAACCAAGATGTTGTCATTATTGAAGGGCTTGTACCCACAACTAGACAACCTTATGCAGGAAGAATTAATCGTGATGTTGCACAAGCATTATGTGCTGACATTGTTTTAGTTGCCGCGCCTGGTAATGACAGTACAGAAGAGTTTGAAGATAGAATTGAAGTCAGTGCAGAAACCTTTGGTGGCATCAAAAACAAGCACCTAATTGGCTGTATTATTAATAAACTAAATAGTCCTGATCAAGATGAGTTTGGCTTATTACCTCGCGAAGAAGAGATTAGTAGTGAGTTTAATCTAGCGCCATGGCAAAACCTAACCCTCTTCAAAGACAAACATTTTGATTTACTCGGCTCTATTCAATGGGAGCTCGATCTTATCGCCCCAAGAGTTGTGGATATTGCAAACTATCTTGAAGCAAAAGTTATCAATGTAGGTGATATGCAGCACAGACGTTTTAGAAGTGTTGCTTTTTGCGCAAGAACAGTAAGTAACTTGGTCAGTTATTTGGTACCTGGTCGCTTAATAGTCACCCCAGGTGATCGCACTGACATTATCATTGCAACTTGCTTGTCAGCACTTAACGGTACAAAATTAGGCGCGTTAATCTTAACAAATGGTTTTGAGCCATCTGAGCAAGTGTGGGAATTATGTAAACAAGCGTTAGAAGCAGGGTTACCGGTATTATCTGTACCATGGGATACATGGCAGACATCAAGACATATTATGAGTTTTAACCCCGAAATACCTCAAGATGATATACAGCGCCATGAAAAAGTAAAACAACATGTTGCTGATAGTTTAAATCCTGCTTGGCTTGATAAGTTAACTAACAAAAATGACAACAAGAGCTTATTGTCACCGCCAGCTTTTAGACATAAATTGACTGAATTAGCTAGACAGGGTAATAAACTAATAGTTTTACCTGAAGGTACGGATATAAGAACAATAAAGGCGGCAGCAATATGCTGTGAGAGAAACATTGCTCGTTGTCAGTTAATTGGTAATAAAGAAGAAATATTACAAATTGCCGAGCAGCAAGGTATTCACCTACCTGACAGTTTACTTATTACTGATCCTGATACGATTCGTGATAACTATGTTGGCCCGATGGTTGAACTGAGAAAAGACAAAGGGCTAACTGAAGTAATAGCCAAAGAAAACCTAAATGACAATGTTGTCTTAGCAACAATGATGCTACAACTAGGCCAAGTTGATGGTTTAGTCTCGGGTGCTGTTAATACTACAGCGAATACTATTAGGCCTGCCTTACAGTTAATTAAAACAGCTCCTGATAGTTCACTGGTATCTTCAGTATTCTTTATGCTATTGCCAGATCAAGTACTTGTGTATGGTGACTGTGCAATCAATCCTGAGCCAAATGCTGAACAACTTGCAGACATTGCCATTCAATCTGCAGATTCTGCCGCTTCATTTGGTATTGAGCCACGTGTTGCGATGATCAGTTATAGTACTGGTAGCTCTGGTCATGGTGCTGATGTAGAAAAAGTTGCGAAGGCAACCGAGTTAGCCAAACAAAAACGTCCAGATCTAATTATTGATGGTCCACTACAATACGATGCTGCGATTATGGAAAATGTAGCAAAGAAAAAAGCACCAAACAGCCCTGTTGCAGGTAAAGCAACGGTCTTTATATTTCCAGATTTGAATACCGGCAATACAACCTATAAAGCGGTACAACGATCTGCTGATTTGGTCAGTATTGGTCCTATGCTTCAAGGCATGAACAAGCCGGTAAATGATTTATCTCGAGGCGCTCTTGTTGATGATATAGTTTATACCATTGCCCTAACGGCCATCCAAGCAAAACAATAACTTAAAGTACAAATTGAGCGGTTAATTTAATGGATTAACCGCTACAAACATAAGACTTAGAAGTATTTACATCATAAAGCTTAATATTTAACACTTAACTATATAGTGTGTATGAATTTTAACTAGCCAAAAAACAACCTGCAAAAATAAACCAATAAAAACATAAAGATACCAAATAACCCAATCATTACTAACAAAGATATCCACAGGTTTTGTGGATAGACTTAACAAAAGTAAAGCTTGCTTAGAGTCTATAGATCAAAATATAAGCAAAGGTTTATAGCTATTACCTTTACAATTAATTGAAAGACCCTAAAAACAACACATTATAGATATAAAGCAATATTTATTTCACTCATATAAATCTTTCATTACCAAAGAAAAGTATATTTTTCACTTCCTTTTGATTATATTTTCATGCAGAACCATCAGAATTAACACTAGGTTAATCATCATTAAATTGTTAACCGTTAATCATTCTTTTCAACTGTGTAGGTTAAATAACCTCATTTTATAGCTTCTGCCCTGCCTAAATATCTAATCGATTACAGTAAAACTGCCTAGAAAAGTGAAAGGGCGCTAGTGTAAATTGACAGAAATGTTATATTATTATCTTAGATACACACGTAAAATAAGGACTTAGATGTCTCAGTTAACTCTTAGGCTCATCAACGAAGCTTTCGCCATTCATAGTTTAGCTAAAAACTCTGACATACCAGCACAAGTTTTCAAATCTGACATATATTTCATTGCAAAAACGTTTGATGAAATATCAATAGTTCTACCGCAAAATATTCAATTAAATAGCGATGATGTCGAAAGAGATTGGCAAGCACTTGAAGTGGTTGGTCCATTAGACTTTACGCTCACGGGTATTCTGTCAAATATTTCCACTGTGTTAGCTAATGAGAAAATTAGTATATTCGCTATGTCGACTTTTGATACTGATTATATTCTTGTTAAAGAAGCTAAAATCAAAGCCGCCATTGAAGCATTGAGAGCGAATCAATACCAAGTACTAATTCCCAGTACACAGCAATAACAACGCACTAATGACGCCATCTTCTATCAAGGTGGTACGTTAATCACCAGAAATTATATTACGAGTAAAAAATGATCACCTTATATGGCATAAATAACTGCGATACCGTTAAAAAAGCGATAAAATGGCTTAAGCAAGAAAATATTAACCATGAATTTTTTGATTTCAAAAAGCAAGAACTCACCCCTGAGTTATTAACTGGCTTCGTCGAAAAAAGTGATTGGTCAGCCTTATTAAATAAACGAAGTACTACGTTTAGAAACTTACCTGAAGACATTAAAAACAACCTGACAAATGAAGCACTCTTTACCTGTGTTCTTGAACAACCTACATTATTAAAAAGACCATTATTACTTCATGATGGACAATTAACTCTTGGGTTTAAACCAGAGTTGTACCAAGAAATATTTCATACCAAATCTTAAGCTTTAATAGCAATTAAGACTCTACATAACTGTGACATAAAGGACAGAATGTGATCCCTAATGAAAGTAACGTAATTGAATTAGCTAAAGCGCTAATTTCTAGGCCTTCAGTAACGCCAGAAGATGCGGGTTGCCAGCAACTGATGAGTGAAAGATTAAAAAACATTGGTTTTATCAATGAAACCATGGTTTTTGAAGATACAACCAACTTATGGTCTCGACGAAATGGGCAGCAGTCTACTCTCAATGATAAAGTTTTTTGTTTTGCTGGGCATACTGATGTTGTGCCTCCTGGTAACTTAGAATTATGGAAAACCCCACCCTTTGAGCCAACCATTATCGACGGTGTACTTTATGGTAGAGGTAGTGCCGATATGAAAGGCAGTTTAGCTGCTATGATTATTGCAACAGAAAAGTTTGTTGCTGATTATCCTGATCATAATGGCGCTATAGCCTTTCTCATAACCAGTGATGAAGAAGGTCCTTTTATCAATGGTACAACACGTGTTATTGATACTTTAGAAGCGCGCAATGAAAAAATAAATTACTGTATTGTCGGTGAACCATCAAGTACTCACCGTATTGGTGATGTTATAAAAAATGGCCGTAGAGGCTCAATCTCAGCCGAGGTAGATATTCATGGTAAACAAGGCCATGTTGCTTACCCTGAACATGTTAAAAATCCAATTCATAGTGCGATGCCAGCCCTAACAGAGCTTAGTCAATATCATTGGGATCATGGCAATGATTACTTTCCAGCGACTAGCTTTCAACTTTCTAATATTAATTCAGGTACTGGCGCAACTAACGTTGTGCCTGGGCACTTAACAGCGTTATTTAATTTACGTTACAGCACCGAACTTAATGATCAATTGATCGTCGATACGATAGAGTCTGTCTTAACAAAGCATGAATTAAATTACGATATAAAATGGACTTTTAATGGCAAACCTTTTGTCACAGAAATGACCGACAGTAAGCACTGCTTCTTGGCAAGCGTAAGTAAATCTGTAGAAGTTGTAACAGGCTTAGCACCTGAACTATCGACATCTGGCGGAACATCTGATGGGCGTTTTATCGCTCCAACAGGCGCTCAAGTAATAGAACTTGGCCCTTGTAATTCGACCATTCATCAAGTAAATGAAGCTGTTGTTTGTAAAGACTTGGAACAATTAGTTGATATTTATTACGAGTGCTTAAAACGCATGTTAACTGACTAAACGCATTATTAACTATGTTTTTAACTACACCTATTACTGCAGCACAGTTACTCGGTACAACTGAGCAACATATTAGACTTATTGATGAGCGAGTTGCTATTCACCAAGACATGCACAGTGCTTTTACTAGCCTACAAAAAGCTGCTTTAGCGGATGATATAAAAATAGATATTGCCAGTGGTTTTCGCTCGTTTGAACGCCAAAAAATGATATGGAATAATAAGTTTTCAGGTAGAAGCCCTGTTAAAAATGAAGTAGGAAAAAGTGTTAATTTATCCTCACTTTCTGACATAGATAAAGCCAATGCCATACTATTATTTTCAGCGCTACCTGGTGCTAGTCGACATCATTGGGGTTGTGATATAGATATTTATTCGCAAAAACTATTGCCTGAACAGCAAACACTTCAGTTAGAGCCTTGGGAATATGAAAGTACTGGCCCTTTCGCACCATTAACAGCATGGCTCAAGGAACACGCTCGTGCATTTGATTTTTATTTTCCCTACGATAAATATCGCGGTGGCATTGCAGCAGAGCCTTGGCATTTATCCTTTGCCCCCCTTTCACATGCTTATGAGCAAGCTTTTCAACTCGACATCTTAATAGATTGCATTAATCACTCAAATATAGAGGGGGGGCAGATGATAATAAACAATCTTGATTTTATCGTTAAAACGTATATTAGCAACGTCAACGAAGGAGAATTCACTTGCCTTTAAACAGTCACGTACTTTCCTTTTCTCATCAATAAAAAAGAGGATAATGCATTGGAAGATTGGTTAACATTTATCGTAATTGGCATTGCCGTAGTAATACTCATTGGCAATTTTAGTTCGTTTCAAAAAAGCGCTAAACAAAAGCTAAGAAAAAAAGGGTTAAATGATTTAAAAGAGACTTTACCTAGAACGCAGAAAACATCACACAAGATGGATACTATCAATAAAGATAAAGAGTAGCTTTTACGTTAAAACAACGGTATTTGCTCTAAATCAGAGATAAACAACGTTGAGTAAACTGTAGTAGCTCATATCTGATCTGAAAATTTTGAATATAGGTTTTGACCTCATCGTACAATCAACAAAGTCGGTATCTTAGCCAAAAGCTGACATTGGCAACAAAACAAATATTCACTGTTGCTAATGTCATGACTAATTTTTAGATCTGTCTAAAATACATATATAGCACTAATACCCACTTCAGCTTCATAATCACTTCGAGCAATAGGGCTGTCTCGCACTTCACTGCTATAGTATTCAAAAAGTGCTTCGCCATAGAGTTGCCAGCTTTCATTAATATTATGTCGATAATTATAATCAACACCAATCGAGCGAATTCCTCCGCTAATTTTTATCTTATCTAAACCTGATGCGGCAGATTGTTCGTCATTTACTCCAAACCCTTTATTGGCATATTCGCTATCATGAAAAACTGCAACCAAGTTAACTTCTGAACCAGTGCCATCGGATTGGTCTCCAAAGCGTCGTCCAATACCAAACAAACCTAAATTACCCTCATCTCCAGCGACTAAACGCCCCACTAGCCAGTAGCGCCAATCAGGAGTAAAAGAACGGCGTGCTTGAAGCACTAGTTCAAAACCCTCCTCTTGATCACCTAACCCATCAAGTCTCCCATCATCTGAATCACCTTCTTCTCTGCCTTCATCAAACCCTACAAGAGCATCCAAAAGCCACTCATCAGAAACAAGACTTCGCCACCCAAAAGCTTCTCCTGCAAAATAATAGATATTGTTTCCATCTCGCCATTGCACTGCACCAGCAGGTTGAGGTTCAAAACCAAATTCATCTGAACCTTCGTATGCTGACTCATATTCAACACCTAACCCAAGCCCAAACGCCCATCCATTTTCACCTTTTGTAAAATCATCAACTGATGGTAATGGCACTAAAACAGTTTTGTTGTCTTGTGCAATAACAGTATTGATTGAGAATAGTAGTATCGAAGGAATTAAAAGTCGGCTTATTATATTTTTCATAGAGTTACCCTGAATTAGTGCAGAAATATACTTATTAACTTTAGGATACGTATGGGATTAATAAAAGGTTCAGATATTCGAGGGTGGATATGCTTTTAACTTAGGGCATGCAAAAATCACAGTTTCTATTTATCTTCAGCTTTCGTATCTTTGTTAACATTGACCTTGTGATTTCTTCAGCTAGCCAATTACGGACATTAGCCTTTGTAAAAAACCAAAGATATCTAGGGTAATATTATCAAAAGCTTATACTTGTTTGTGAGGTTGGTTTAAGCTCAAATCAGTCGTTAAAATTAAACTATTATTTAGAATATATAAGCATTCGTTAAGGCTTTTTTGCTGAAGATATATAGCCTGAAGCACTGATAACTATTATCAGTGCTTCATTACTATAATTAAAATGTCTTTTTATCTTTTGCCGCCAAGACTTCACCATTCTTGGCAATTTTAAAATAGACTTTTTTATCACTTTTTGGATTACTAGCACTAACCACATAATAGCTATCTTCAACACTCGAAATTGCAAACTGAGATTTGTCTAGGCTCTTCCAAGTATCATCAAGCTTACCTACGGCAAAACCAACGTCTTTGAAAGTCATTTTTTTTATCGCTTTTGCAGCAATGCTAAGTGCTTTTTGACCGCTGATAACATCATGATCACCGTGAGCATATACATTAATGCTTAGTAAAGCGGTGCATAATGCAATAATTGATAGTATTTTGTTCATTGTATTCTCCAGAGTTTATATCGTAATAATTATTGTTTCAGACCAATCACTTCATACTGGCCTTTGACCATAAGCTGTATAGCGATAGCTTTATCGGTCTTATTTTTCCAATACCAGCCATGAGAACCAGCAAATGGAGTAGTAAAGCTACCTTTCATTTCGTTAGTGGTAGCAATTGCAAAACTTTCAAAGTATCCCGTAGTGTCCCCCTCCGGTTCACCATGTAAATCAAAGTAGAGTGATTCACCATCTGTTAACCATTCATATGTCATTTTCTCATACTGCTTCATATAAAACTTATACTCTATACCTCGCCCTGCTGGTACAGTAACTTCAATCGTTTGAAATTCATCAGTACCTTTGCTGGTAGCTAAACTAGTTGCTGGTTGCTGTTCTTCTCCTGCTGTTGCTAAGACAGTTAAGCCTAGTTTTTTGCCAATTCCCGTAGGATCAATATTATATTCTGCTGGTAATATCAGTGTGACTATCGCGATGGCCGCAATAACGATTGCTGACACGCTCGCTTTGATTAATGTTTTACTACTTACTGTATGTTGCATAACTTTCTCTTATCTTTTTTGATTTATTAAATGGTGAAATAACCCGTTAATTGCAGACCCATCAACATAACACCTGCACTCATCAATGCAGTGTTAGTTAATGTTGAAAATCGTTGAAATGATGGGAGTTTACGCCATGCATTTATCACTATCAGAATGATTGCAAGAGCAGCAAACTGACCAAGCTCAACACCTAAATTAAAGGCTATTAAGTTAGTGATTAGCCCATCTTCTGGTAATTGGAATTCTTGTAATTTAGTCGCCAGACCAAAACCATGAAATAGGCCAAATATTAGCACTGCCCATTGCGTATTTGGTTGCCAGTTAAAGCAACGTTTAAAGCCACCTAAATTATCAAAACCCTTATACACCACTGAAAATCCTATAATGGCATCAATTAAGTATGCGTTGACTTGAATATCGCTTAAAACACCAAACAGTAAAGTGACGCTATGCCCAATGGTAAACATGGTTACATAAAGTAATACATCTCTGCTGTGATATAGGAAAAAAATTACACCGACTAAAAACAGAATGTGATCATAACCAGTGATCATATGCTTAGCGCCGATGTATAAAAACGGAATGAATTGAACTCCAGTATTTTGTTCTAAAAAAGCTCGCGTCTTATCATCAACACCATGTGCTAAAACATCAACACTGATTAATGCAAAAGCAACGATAAGTAAGTACAGGCTATACTTGATAACATTCTTAACGCCAATAGTATTAATTGTTAGATTATTTGGCATCAGATGACTCCAATACTTCAACTTCAGTCAAAAGTGACTCCTTTTCTCTATGTAAAATTCGATATAACGCAGGGATAACAAACAAGGTCAGTAAGGTGGATGAAATGATCCCGCCAATAACTACCGTTGCGAGTGGACGCTGCACTTCTGAGCCTATCCCCGTATTTAATGCCATAGGAATAAAACCTAAGGATGCAACGAGTGCGGTTGTTAGCACTGGTCGTAATCGTGTTAAAGCCCCGTCAAATATTGCCTGATTAAGCGAAACGCCGTCTTTTCGAAGCTCTCGAATAAACGACACCATGACTAAGCCATTCAAAATCGCAATACCTGATAGCGCAATAAAACCAACAGCAGCGGATATTGAAAATGGAATATCTCTAAGAAGCAGTGCTGCAATACCACCAGTCAACGCTAAAGGCACTCCAGTAAAGATAATCATCGCATCTTTAACTGAATTTAATGCCAAAATTAATAAGCCAATGATCATTAACAAAGTGACAGGTACAACAACACTCAAGCGTTTTGATGCTGATTGTAGCTTTTGATATGTACCGCCATATTCAACCCAATATCCAGCAGGCACTTCAACACTGTCACCAATAGCGGCTTGAATATCTGCAACAAAACTGCCTAAATCTCGACCCCTTATATTAGCGGTGACTACCACACGGCGCTTTCCGTTTTCACGGTTGATTTGATTTGCAGCTGAAATAAGCTCTAGCGTTACTAATTCTTGTAGAGGGATAGCATGACCATCAGGTAAATGAATCGGTAAGTACGATAGTTCATCAATATTATTACGTCTTGTCTCACTTAAGCGAACAACAATATCCGAGCGTATGTCACCTTGATAAAACTTCCCTGCAATGGTGCCACCCATTGCAGTTGCTACTTGAGATTGCACTTGGGCAATGCTAATTCCATGTTGCATAAGTTTCTGACGTTTAGGCACTAAGCTCAACATAGGTAAACCTGTTATCTGCTCTACCTGAATATCGGCAATACCATCGACTTGAGCAATTGCAGACTCAATTTCAGCGCCAAGTGCTGCTAATGAATCAAAATCATCACCGAATACTTTTATTGCCAGTTCTGCCCTAACACCAGCAAGTAGCTCGTTAAATCGCATTTGAATAGGCTGTAGGAATTCATAACGGTTTCCCGGAATTGGCTCAACCAGTGCTGCTAACTCTTCGACAACTTGTGCTTTGCTTTTATTTGGATCAGGCCACTCGTTTCTAGGCTTAAGAATAATAAAGTTATCGGCAACACTTGGAGGTACTGCATCAGTTGCTACATCAGCGGTGCCAATTTTTGCGAAGACTCGCTCAACCTCAGGCATTTGTTTAATTTTTTCTTCTAACGTCGATTGCAGTGCAATAGCTTGACTCAAAGACGTACCTGGAATACGCAAAGCGTGCATGGCAATATCTCCTTCATCTAAATTAGGCGCAAATTCACTGCCTAAATTAGTCGCTTGAATACCAAACCAAATCACTAACGCCGAGGCTGAAAACACGACAAACCATCGAGCTTTAATCACCCAGTTTAAAGCTGGACGATATAAGACTTCTGCCCCTCGCATTAATGGGCTATGTTTTTCTTTAACTGGTTTTTTAAACAATAACGCGATCATTGCGGGTACAAAGGTTACTGAAAGTAACATCGCACTCAGCAATGCGATAACTACTGTAATTGCCATTGGGTGAAACATCTTGCCTTCAACGCCTTCTAAAGCAAATATCGGCAAATAAACAGCAGTAATAATAAATACACCAAACAACGCAGGGCGAATAACTTCACGCGTGGCTTCAAACACTAATTCCATTCGCTCTTTTAAAGGCAACGGATTTGGCCCTGCTTGGCTTAAACGGCGTAAACAATTCTCAACAATAATAATGGCTCCATCAACGAGTAAGCCAAAATCTAAAGCGCCTAGGCTCATTAAATTGGCACTAACTCGCGTTTGCACCATCCCTGTTACGGTCATTAACATGGCAAATGGGATCACTAACGCCGTTAAGAATGCGGCGCGGAAATTACCCAATAAAACAAACAGCACCACGATTACTAGAATTGCACCTTCCGCTAAGTTGGTTTGCACGGTTGTTAAGGTTTTATCCACTAATTTTGTTCTATCGTAAACAGCAGTAGCAACGATGCCTTCTGGTAGAGTCGCATTAATTTCTTTTAGCTTTTCACCTACACCGTGCGCAACGGTACGACTATTTTCGCCGATAAGCATAAATACCGTACTCATGACCACTTCACGGCCATTTTGAGTTGCAGCTCCTGTTCTCAACCCTTTGCCATTTTCAATGTCAGCTACGTCTTTGACATAAATCGCAGAGCCTTTGTGTGTTTGTAGCACAATATCGCCAACGGCTTGCATGCTGGTAACTTGTCCTGGAACTCTTAGCAACCATTGGGCACCTTTTTGCTCAATGAAACCCGCACCTTGATTTTGGTTATTGCTGGCTATTGCATTAACAACATCTGCTTGCGTTAAGCCAAATGCCATTAGTTTTTCTGGATTAAATGCAACTAAGATCTCACGCTCAAAGCCACCGATAGGGTTTACTTCCACAACACCAGGTACACGCATTAATTGCGGCCTAATAGTCCAGTCATGAACAGTACGTAAGTCCATAGGAGTGATTGCGTAGCCATCGGGGTGAGTAGCGCCTTCTTTTGCATCAACGGTGAACATAAATATTTCACCTAGACCTGTCGCGATTGGCCCTAACTCAGGTTCTAAACCAAGAGGTAATTCAGAGCGTGCTGCCGATAAACGCTCATTGACTAACTGACGCGCAAAATAAATGTCAGTATCATCATTAAAAATCGCCACAACTTGAGATAAACCATAACGTGAAACAGAGCGCGTATAGGTTAAGCCTGGTAGACCTGATAACGCAGTTTCAAGGGGAAATGTTACTCTTTGTTCAACCTCAAGTGGGGTATATCCTGCGGCTTCAGTATTGATCATCACCTGTACATTAGTAATATCAGGTACTGCATCTATTGGTAGTTTAGTAAAATTCCAGATGCCTAAACCAGAAACAGCAAGTACCATCACCATAACGAGGAACTTCCGCTTTATTGAAAAGCGTAAAATGGACTCTAACATTGATACGCTCCTAGTGGTCGTGTGATGCGCCAGACTTTTCAATGTCGGCTTTTAAAATATAACTATTATCGGTTACGTACTCTGTACCAGCCTTTAAGCCGCCGAGCACTTCAATCCACTGACCATCTTTTCTACCTAATTCCAGCATGCGAACTTCATATTGCTCGCCAACTTTAGCGTAAACGACTGTAAAGTCTCTAAAAGCTTGAAGACCAACGCGTTTAACCGCTAACGGCACATCAAACGTTGCGACCTCTATTTGCGCTTTTACAAAACTGCCTTCAAACATAGTTTTCTCTTCATTTGGCACTTCCACCCAAACGATTCTGGCTTGGTCATCTCTCACCTTTGGCTCTGTAAAAGAAATAACGCCTGAAACTTGTGCATCAACACCGTCTATTTCAAGCGTTACGGGACTACCTATTTTTACTTTTTGATAATCAGTTGGGTAAATCGCAAGCTTTGCAATATAAAGGTTGTTATTGGTTATCGTTAGTAAGTTGCGACCATTGGTTTGCTCACCGCTATTTGCTAACTGCTGAGTGATAACTCCACTGGTTGGTGATTTAACGGCATAAGGTTTAAGACTTTCATTACTTTCAACGGTAAGCAGTGTTTGACCTTTTTTGACTTTATCGCCAAAGCCAACGTGTAATTTAGTGATTTCCCCTTCAAACCTAGCAGCAATATTACGCTGGGAACCTACAGGCAACGATAATGAACCAAACGCTGGAATAGTTTGATGTAACGTTGCCGCTCCAGCTATCTCTGTTTGAATTTCCATTGCATCAGCGACAGCCTGTTCAATGGTTGTGCGACCTTCTAGATTATCGTATTGCCATTGATGTGTTTTCCCTTGATATGTTGCATTGATGTTTACCACAAACGAATGAGGCTCATAAATAACCATATCACCTTTAAGAATGTCTCCTTGAGCAACAAAGTTAATGTCATCAATACCATCACCAAGACGGGTTAATTTAATGTTTAAATCGACAGAAGTAGGCGCAACCGCTTTACCATCATTAGTAACCCATACTCTAAATTCAGGCGGCACCCCTGTTTCAAAAATAGCGAGTTCTAGTGCGAACTTTCCATCTCTAAGCATTCTGCCACGATTAGGGCCTTTTTCTGGTTCGGCTTCTTCAACAGCAGGTGTACTTGCTGCAATAGCTATGTTGGAACTAATGTTGCCAAAGGATAATAAAATCGCCAAACTCAATGACGACAGAATTTTATTGTTTTTCATAAATGTTCTCACTGAGATATGGATTGACCTGTTAGGCGCTGTATTTCGATATGTTGTAAGTGTAAGCTCTGATAGCCATCAATTAATCGAGATTGGGCGTTAAGTAACTCACGTCTAACTTCGCTCCACTGGCTGTAGCTAAGTTGTCCTTTATCGTAAGCATTGCTTGCTTCAGATAATGCGATTTCTAAATTAGGGATGATCTTTGTTTGTATCGTTTCAATAACATGGTGTGAATGATCCATTTCTTGCAGTAACACAAATAGTTGAGCATCAAGCTTTAACATCATGGCATTTTGATCGCTGGCTAATACATCTTGTTTAGCTTGTAATGCCGTTATTGTTCCAGCGTTGCGACTACCGTCTCCCCAAGGAATCGAAATACCTGCAACTAAGCCAAAGTCATCTGTTGACTCATATCGGCGAACGCCTGCGGTAAATTGCCACTGAGGTTTGGCTTCAATACGTGCTAATTCCATTTGCGATTGGGCGATCCGCTGTTCGCTCGCATACTTTTGTAATAGAGGGTTTTGCTTTAATAAATCAAGTTGAGAGGCTACTGACGGAATAGCTGGTACAGACAATAAATTACCACTTAAACTGAGGCTTTTTGATGGATTGCCCCAAAGAGAAGATAATTTATAATAATCAGCCATTAACTCATGTTTTAGGTCTTCTTCAACTAACTCTCTTCGCACTAATTCTGTTTGCGCTAATTTTAATTCAACAATTGAGCCTTTTCCGATATCTGCTCTATCAGCCGTAAGTTGCACAACCTCTTGTGCTTGTAAAATTGCTCTTTTATTTAATCTAAGTCGTTCCTTCTTTACCAATATTTCTATGAATTGCTTGGCAGTATATGCGGATAGATCCAGTGCTTTAACTTGACGTTCTATTTCAACGTGACTTGCTTCATTTTTTGTATTCGTTGTTCGACTTTCAACTTGCTCTTGTTGCAATAACCATGAAAAAGTTAGGGTAGACTGCATGCTGTCAAAACTACTATGATCACCAGTGCCTAGTGCATCTTCAACCATAAAAGATATTTGTGGGCGCTGGCCTATTGAAGATTGCTGAATGCGTCCTTCCCAAACTCGCTTTTGCAGAACCAGCGATTTCAATTCAGGGTGATTTTCAAGTGTCATTGATACGGCATCTTCCATGCTGACAGTTGGCTCGTGTGACTCTTGTGCAAAAACTGGAAACACTGAGTTAAATACTAAAAACGCCATAAAAAACCGATTGGGTATCGGTTTTTTGTTCGTGCCATATTTAGGTATAAATTTCATTCCTAATCCTTAATTAGTGAGTGAAAATAGTTTCAATAAAATGATGGAAGCTATCGACGGTTGAAGCGGTAAGCAATGGCATAACTATAGTAAGCACTGCTGCTGTCAGTAGAAGAGTGCGTGGAGTCGAAGTTATTGGTTTAATAAGGCTTTGTATACGAGTGTTAGTCTGATCGTATCCAAAATGGCTTATGCTCGTTCCTACGTGATGGTTTGATATATTTCGCTGCATTCGAGCAACGTTTATTAAGGTTTGCGCAACATCCAAATTATCATATTTACTAGCGACTTTACTATCGGCTAGCTGTTCCGTTAATAAGGTATATTTATCTAGTAGTTGTAACTTTATGCTTGAAGGAAAGAAACCAGCAAACACAGAAAAAAGCACCTTGAAAAGAGGGTCTCTAGCTTCTACATGAGCAGCCTCATGCTTTAAGATAATTGCTAACTCTTGTTCGCTAACTTGTTCTTGCAAGCCCGTTGAGATGTAGATTTTTGGGGATAAAAGACCTGTAGTAAATGCGATAGGCGTTGGTACTGACAATGTTAAATAGTCGCTATTATCTAGCCCTTGAATTTTTTTATCTTGTGCAAAGTCGAGAAGATTAGACAAAGAGGCAGACTGTTTTCTTTTTCGATAAATAACCGAAATACATACCCCTACGACAAATAAAGATGCAAGCATTAACGTGATTGCATGCCAACTGAAAAAATTAAAAATATCGATATGATGCCAATGGGCAAGCTCTTCGAACCATGATAAATAAACGCCATTACTTTGGCGAGGCCAGAATAGGGCTATGCATAACGTAGCAACCCACCACGGGGCAGTAATTAAAAGCCATAAAGAAAATTTACGCACCGTAAAGGTGGTGTTGTTTAGTTTTGGAATAAATAATTTAGCAATAGCACTTATAAATACAATACAAATAATAAATGCCAACACAGCGACACTCATTAAGTTTAAAGCAATTGCTAAGTTCCCAACGATCATTGTTATTGTTGCCCTTTTCTGAGTTTACGCTGCTCTTCGATGAGGCTTTCAAGCGTATCGAGTTGAGCATCATCTAATTGTGAGGACGCTGAACTAAAGGCAGCGATTAAACTATTCTCACCATCTTCAACAAAATCACTAGTAACATTTGCAATTAATTGCGCGATTAAACTTTCACGATCTACTTTAGCGCGATAACAATAAGCATGACCTTGCTTACTGCGACTAAGAAGCTCTTTCTTGAATAGCCTATCTAACGTGCTTTGAATGGTATTTAGCGAATTTCCACGAGTCACGGCAAGTACACTATGGACTTGTTTTGCATCAGCTTCTTTTTTGTTCCACAAATACTGAAGAACTATCTTTTCTAATTCACCTAGCTGCATAAATTTCACTCTAAATATGGATAGCAATATGGTGGCACAACAAAAACCGATTGGCAATCGGTTTTTGTTTATTATGAAAGATAATAGATAAATTTAAGATGTGACTTCATGGAAAGTATGGCTGATTTTCCGGAAGGATTAGTGATTTGATTTAGAATATCTATGGCCGTTTTGGTGGCTATCAATATGGGGATAGCTCAACGCCTTATGAACACTAAATATAGCTTTAAGAGCTTTTGATATTTATGTTCGCTTTCGTACTTTACTGACCTAATCAACTGTACAATTAAGTCAAATCCAAAATCTAAAAGTGTCGGATCAGATATGAGCTACTACAAGTAAACATAAAAAAACGCCTTTAAGGCGTTTTTTTATGTTGGGTATTTTAAAAGCCTTGCTTTAACAAAATTTAGCTAGAAAACATTTCTAAAAGATAACCCTGCTTCCATCACTGGGAAAATTCTCTCTAACGTTTCTAATGTTAAAGGCTCTCCATCAGCATTATAAATAGTCACTGATGTTTGCTCACCTTTTTCATCTAATGGGGCTAATACAAATTGATAATGGGCATCATTCACATCAATTACAGGAACGTCATCGCCCCATATAGCATCCCAAACACTAGATTCAGGTTTCACAAAGTCAACAAAATAAATGCGCTTTTCTTCGTTTAAGTCTGAGATAGTAAAACCGTGCTTTTCAAAGAAAACCGGCATGTTTTCCCACAATTTATCAGATTCCATCTCAACCACGTATGCATGTTCATCTTCAGGATTTTTGCCAAAAGAAACTAACTTTTGATTTGAACGCATTAAACGGTTTTCACGTTGTTGAACACGATAGTTGTAATCAACTAAAGAGATTATTGAGTTCAGCATTGCTTTTTCAGCACGTTGCTTATCAATAGGATCCATCGTTTTATTGCCACCACGCTTATCGGTACGCATATAGTCAACCATTGACACAGTTAACGATACGCTTCTACCATGGGGTTTAGCAACAAGCTGATACCTAAATCGTAAGCTGGTCGCAGATTCAATTTCTGTGAATAACCATCCTGACTCAACCTCATCATGATACCAGTCAGATTCTATAATAGAGGTTTTTACACCTTCTCTCGCTATACTGGTTTCTTTTAAGCTTGTTGCACCTTCAAGCACTTTACTTAAGGTGATTTCAATATCTTCTTCGACCTTAGTGTACCCTATAGCGTCTTGATCAAGTTTTTCCAGTACTACTTTTTCAATAAATGCTAATAATTCTCTGTCTTCGAGCACTTTATCAAACCAAATAGTAGAAATACTTGATTCTTCAACAACTCGTGAAGAAGCAGCTATAGGTAGCACCAAAGATGGTGCCCTAATATCCATGTTCTTACCTACAGGCCCGTCATGGTTTACTTTATTCGTGACATAAAATTCTTTTTGCTCAGCTGGTTTATCTAAACCTTCAGGTATAACTAGCGGTTTAGCTTCTGGCTTCTCAGCATAGTCAAAGTCACCCATTGCCTGTTTACTATTCATAGAACTACAAGCTGTTATTGATAAGGTTAGCAATGATAAAAAGAATACTTGACGATTCATTAAAACTCCTGCGGCATGCGATTTAAACCCATACCAAATAAAAAATAATTTGCAAAATTATCACTAAATAAATATTGCGCCCATGGTACTTGCCTGTTTTTGCAAACACAAGGCATATGACCAATAAACTTTAAGATGATTCCAACTTATTCTGCAATAAGTTACAATGCCCCTTTAAAAAGCAATTTAGGCGTAATGAATGTCACAGTATTTAGTGCTAACAGCAATGGGAGCAGACCGTACAGGTTGTGTTAGCGAATTAACTAAATTAGCAAGTGAATGCGAATGTAATATATTAGATAGTAGAATGGCTATTTTTGGTTCTGAGTTTACTTTTATTATGCTACTTAATGGCGAATCACGTGCCATTAACAAGATAGAAGCCAGAATACCAGCCATTGCTCATAGTTTAGATTTAATTACCATGATGAAACGTACCTCAGGGCACCGTACTTTTGATTTGGTTCATCATTATCAAGCAGATTATGCAGGTATCGATCAACCGGGTATTTTAAAAGCGATGACCGCTTTTTTTGCTACCCGTAAAATTGATATATCGTCTTTGAAATCTGAAATTGACCCAGAAACTAATCATATGAGCGCAAGTATGCTGTTTGCTTTGACTGAAAAAATCAGTTTTGAAGATCTTGAAGTAGATTTTCTCGAATTATGCCAGCAAACTGACGTTCAAGGTTGCATCAAAAAAGCAACCACAAATCTTTTATAGTGACTCATTTAGATAATTAATCACATTAGGATAATATATTAATGAATACTTTAACGGTTGGCGATAACGCGCCACTTTTTGAATTAGCAGACCAACACGGCAACCTAGTTAAGCTTGCCGATACCCTCAAAGAGAATAAACAAGCCCTCGTTTACTTTTATCCTAAAGCAATGACACCTGGATGCACCGTACAAGCGCAAAATTTACGTGATGCTAAAAGTGAACTAGACGCGTTAAATGTTTCTGTATTTGGTATTAGTCCAGATGAAGTAAAACGTTTAGATAAATTTTGCCTACGCGATGAATTAAACTTCACTTTATTATCAGATATAGATCATAAAGTCGCCGATGATTTTGGTGTTTGGGGTTTGAAAAAATTTATGGGGAGAGAGTACGATGGTATCCATCGTTTAAGCTTCTTAGTGGGAACTGATGGTAAAATTGCCCATGTTTTTAATAAATTCAAAACCAAAGACCACCACCAAGTGGTTTTAGATGTGCTTGCAGAACTTAAAGTCTAAAATACCAGCTCATCAAAAATAAATAACGGTCGCATTGTAAAATACGACCGTTTTTTTATTGAGTGCGTTTTTTCATATAACTTTGATAATCAGGTATTTCAATTTCACATGCCTGGCTCATACTCGCCGACTCCATTAAAAAGTTAGCGCTAGACTTATTGGTTGCACATGGAATATTCCATACAGCAGCTAGTCTTAAAAGCGCCTTAACATCAGGATCATGAGGTACCGCATCAAGTGGATCCCAAAAAAATATCATCACATCAATTTTACCTTCCGTAATTAATGCCCCTAATTGTTGGTCTCCCCCCATTGGGCCTGAATACAAACAATTCACTGGTTGATTAATATGCTTTGATAATAACGTTCCCGTAGTACCTGTTGCATAAAGCTGATGCTGTGCAAGTTGCTCTGATTTCTGTGTTGCCCACGCTAATAAATCTGCTTTCATGTTATCATGAGCGACTAACGCCATACGTTTTTGTTTAGGCAGCGTGCGCTTGATATACCCCATTGTATTCATCTAGTAACACCTCTAATTTTGTTTATCAAAGCTCAAGCATTGAGATATTTATGCCTCTTCGATGGGCTTATGTTCATCTTCATTTGAAGAAGGCCAGGCACTAACAACCGCTTTAACTAACGTTGCTAAAGGTATCGCAAAAAATACTCCCCAAAAGCCCCATAATCCACCAAAAAATATCACGGCGATAATAATAGTGACAGGATGCAAATTTACCGCCTCAGAAAATAACAATGGCACTATCACATTACCATCTATTGTTTGAATAATGCCATAAGCAAGCATGACGTAGCCAAATTCACTGGTAAAACCAAATTGGAAAAGTGCGACTAAACATACGGGTATTGTAACAACGGTGGCTCCTACATAAGGTACCAACACCGACAAACCAACTAACACCCCAAGCAGTACCGCATAATTTAATCCTAAGAAAATAAAAGCAACCGTTGATGCAACACCAACAATAAATATCTCAATAACTTTACCGCGAATATAATTAAGAATTTGTTGATACATTTCTCGACCAACCTGTGTTGCCATTCTGCGTTCTTTTGGTAAAAAACTAGTAAAGTATTCGACAAGTTCCTGTTTGTCTTTTAAAAAGAAAAACACCATTAACGGTACTAAAATCAAGTAAACCATTAACGCAACGATATCTGAAATAGAATTTAAAGAAGCTTTTAAAGCAACCTCTCCCCACTCAAGTAATTTGTCATTGACTAAATTAATAAAGGTTTCAATTTGTGATGCTTGGATGACCTCTGGATACTTTTCAGGTAAGGTTAATAAAAAACCTTTCCCTTGTGTAATCATATTCGGTACTTCTTGCAACAAGTTACTACTTTGCTTCCAAATTATTGGCATAAGTCCAAATAAGCCAACCAATGCAAAGCCAATAAATGCCGTAACAACCGCTATTGTTGCTGGCGTTCTCGCGATAGCGTTCAGGCGTGTAAGCTTGTTGACAGGTAAGTCTAATAAAAAGGCAATGGCAACTGCAACGAATACAGGCATCAGTAAACTGCTAAACATTGCAATGAATAAAAATAAACATAACAATATTACAACTAAGGTAACAGCGTTTGGATCTGAAAACTTACGCATATACCAAGCAGTAAATAATTTAATCATAATTGGTTAATCTCTTGAATCTATCTTCTTATTTTCAATAGTAATTTCTATAATGCCATTAGCGATTGTCTGTTGGCTATAGCAATATCCCTGTTTTATCAAAAACTTTGGGATATCACTGACAGAAGCTAGATCATTAATGCGAATAACACACTGATCATCAACAGCCATTTTTTTTAAAATCAATCGCATATTCACTAACGGAACAGGACATTTTTCTTGAGTACCATCATATTTATGTATCATAATAAAATGCGAACTGGTCTTTAGTTTACAGGGGTATTTTGCGACAATTATACCCATGACCGAATCCTGAGTTAAAGCATTAATGTTGTAAGGAAATATAACTCAATGACTTCTCTATCTGCTCAATCAAGTTTAAAAGAGATAAACGCACTCAAGAAAAAAATAAATTGGGGCGATATTCCTGCTATTTATCACCTAGTGTCTTCATCTGTTGGTGATCTCGATAATATTTTATCTCATGGTTTTGATAGCGCTTATAAAAGAATATTAAATCCAAGCACATGGAATCACTCAGTTTTTGATTCATACAAAGATGAAAGCGGCCACTTAACAGTTCGTCATAAGCCTGAAGTGTATTTACGACATGAATTTAATGACATGGGCTATGAATTACATTTCTTCTTGATAGTCAATGGACGAATAATCCATGAGCCAATGATTAAACATCCTGATTGCCCCTTTTTGAGCTGGACACCAGAAACTACTCAAATGCTTTTTCGTATTAATAGCTTAGTTGCTTTTTCTGTCTTTAGTTATCAAAGTGGCGATGAAGCAGATCTCGCTCTCATTAGGTTTGCACACTTAACCGTTGAGAAATTAATTAACAATTTAAGCGAATTTTTTAATATAACAGAAGTCAAAGGTTACACTATTGCACAATTTTATCAGGAAATTGCTAAAAGAGATGGTAATATCCTTAACCCAGAAACAAATTGAAAAACATAAATAATTAACTGAACAGCCAATAAATCATTTCATCTTTATTGAGTTTCAACAGGATCCACTATTGTTTAATTTAAAAACCTTTTTACAAGCGAGTTCTTTTACTTTATCCATTGCTATTGCAACAAGTTTTGATGCTAATGCCTTCATTGGTCAAAATGATAAAAATAAATTACCCGAAATTGGCACGTCAGCTTTCAGTGTTTTATCGTTAGATAAAGAGCGACAAATTGGCCAGGCGATGATGCGTCAATTGCGCGCTAGTTCACCCCTCATTCAAGACCCAGTCTTGATTGAATATATTAATGACCTCGGCAATCAATTAGTTAAAAATGCACAAGATGTTCACTACGCGTTCGAGTTTTTTATTATCAATAATGATGAATTAAATGCATTCGCTTTTTTTGGTGGTCATGTTGGTATTCATAGTGGTTTAATCACAACGGCAGATACAGAAAGTGAACTTGCCTCAGTTATTGCCCATGAAATATCACACGTTACTCAACGCCATTTAGCTCGCCGCCTTGAATCACAAAGCCAAACACAAGCATTAACGATGGCAGGTATGATATCAGGTGTTTTGCTTAGTTTAGTTAACCCTACAATGGGTATGGCAGCGTTAAGTGCAAGTATGGCAGCTTCACAACAAGCCAGTATTAATTACACCCGAGGTAATGAGAAAGAAGCGGATCGTGTTGGCATAGCCTTATTGGCCAGTAGTAACTTTGACCCACAAGGTGCACCCAGCTTTTTTGCTAAAATGTCTGAAAAGTATCGCTATGCCAGTAAACCACCAGCCATGTTACTGACTCACCCCTTACCTGAATCACGTATAGCTGATGCACGCCAAAGAGCACATAACTACCCTGTTCGACCTTTAGCCCCCAAATTAGAATTTGAACTAGCTAAAGCACGAATTAAATCTAGATATCAAGGTGATGGCGAAGCAAATATTAATTTTTATCAACGTCAATTAGACAAGAAAACTTATATTCTCAAAGAAGCCGCTTTATATGGCTTAGCGCTCTCATATTTTGAAGAAAAAAAGTATCAGCCAGCTAAAAAGGTACTGATACAATTATTACAAAATGATAAACATAACCTATTTTATGTTGATGCGTTAACCGATGTGTATTTGTCTGCTAAAGAGTTTGATGCTGCATTAACCATGTTAGCTGAGTTGAATTTATTAATGCCTAACAACCAGGTCGTAAGTTTAAACTATGGTAATGCTTTATTTACCGCTGATAAATACGATGAAGCCGTACAGGTATTACAAGACTTTTTGTTAGTACAACCCAATAACTTTATCGCCTACGATTTATTAACCTCTATTTATCGTAAACAAGGTAAAATGGGGTTAATGCACATGCATAAAGCTGAAGTGTTGGCTCTTTTAGGAGGGTATTCAAAGGCTGTTGATGAATTACAAACCAGTTATAGCTTCTTAGAGTCTAAGCCGCTACTTCAAAAGCGAATTAAAGCCAGAATATTACAATTTCAAGAACAAGAGAATCGTTTAAAACGTTTGTAATAAACGGTAATAACACATGCTATAAACTCTAAACAAACTCATGTTAAAGCAAAAGCTTTACTCTTAACACTTTATAAAGGAATCTCAATGTATACAATTTACCACAACCCTAGATGCTCTAAAAGTCGTCAAACCTTTGCTTTACTCGAGCCTAAGGCTCAGGAAAGCAAACAAGAAATTACCATTGTCGAGTATTTAAAAACGCCATTGTCAGAAAAAGATATTACGGGTTTATTATCACAACTAGGATGTACTCCAATTGAGATGATGAGAACAAAAGAAGATGAATTTAAAGCACAAAATTTAAAAGGTGCAGACGATGCTACCTTAATTAAAGCGATGGCTAACACACCAAAACTCATTGAGCGCCCTATTGTCTCCAATGGCTCTAAAGCAATTATTGGCCGCCCACCAGAAAACGTATTGTCGTTTTTCGCTTAGTTGTAATAATTACTTATGAGCAATCAACGTATTTCAACAGATAATTTAAAAAAAATAGCGCTCGTTGGCTATTTTTCTTTACTTTTCTATATGCCTTTATGGTTATTAGTACTCAGCCCGAGTGAAAGCTTATCAACAGCAACAACGTTAGTCATGTTTACACTACCTTTATTATTCCCCCTTAAAGGCTTACTACAAGGCAAACCTTACACCTATGCTTGGTCTAATTTTATTGTATTAATCTACTTTCTACATGGTTTGACCACGTTCTGGGTGATCCCTGAAGACCGTATATGGGCAAGTATAGAACTAGTTTTTGCTACCACTATGTTTTTGGGAGCAACATATTATGCTAAATATAGAGGACAAGAGCTTGGTTTGAGTATTAGAACCAAGAAGACAGATGCGAAAGAATAAATCGAATCACTGAATAGAGAAAACTTTGTATTGATATTAAGGATTATATGTCAATACAAAGTAATCGAGAAACTATAACCAAGGATTTCTTATGCGCTATAAATATCCGCTTTTATCGACGATTATGGCATTATCACTTATCGGTTGTGGTGACAGCTCTGACCCCGACAATACTACCCCTCCTGTTCAATCGGTAGACAAAAACACAGTTTTACAGATTGAAGAGACTTTTAGAGTCAATCAAAGTGCTGAATTATTCCTGTTTTATCCAAATCATGAAATAACCAATATTAATTGGCAACAAACAGCAGGAAGCCCAATCAATCTGCTAGCCAAAACGAGTAAAGTCATTAGTTTCACTCCCAAAGAAGCAGGTGATTATCAGTTTAGTGTTAGCTTTTTAGTTAATGGTATAAGCCAAACTATTGAGAAATCTATAACGGTACTTGAAGACAGTTCAAATATTACCGCTCGCCTTGCACATTCTGTAGCAATGGAAAATAAAGTTTCATTTCGGGTAACGACAAACGATAACATCAATCAGAATACAATTTCTTGGCAACAAACATCGGGACCAACGGTAAGTGTTAATTACGATGATAATACTGGTAATTATGCGATTTTTTTTGATGCCCCTGTTGTAAACCAAGACACATTAATAACCTTTGAAGCAAGCGCGTCAAATGCTGAGGGTGATTTTATTGATAAAGTTGCCGTTTTAGTTGAGCCTGCATATGCAATAACAGAGAGTTCATATTTTGATACACGTGTAGCGCACGTATTCCCTTACAGAGAAAACAGCCCTTATGCCAATGATATAGTCGATTGTGTCTATTCAAATAAACTTACTAGTTCATGCACTTTAGCAACATTGCCTTTAATCGCTCAAGAAACACTCGGTGGTTCGCAAACGCCAAGCATTGAAGATATCATGAACAGAGTGGTAGTTTCACACCAATGGATGGGCGATCGTTTTAAAAATTTCATCACCCACTATGATAACCACAATGATTTTAAACATTTATTAAGAGCCACAACGGCAATTGTTATCTCGTATGATGTCAGACCTTCATTCTATTGGGCAGCAACTGGCGCAATTTACCTTGACCCTGAGAATTTTTGGTTATCACCACAAGAAAGAGACACAATTAACGAAGCGCCTGATTATCGTGCTGGTTTTGGTAAAGACTTGCAATTTGAAATGCCATGGCGCTACGTAAAAGATAATGATTATGCTAGTCGCTATTTCAGTAAAAATAATAGAGTTACTCGTACAGAGCAAGATGGCTTATACCGATTAACCTCATTAATGTATCATGAGTTAGCACACGCAAATGACTTTTTCCCCAGTAATGAATGGTTCATTCATAGTAATGGCAGCCGTGTACTTGATGCAGCAACAAACAGTAATTTTGAATCCGATAAGCTATCAATAACCCATCCATTAAATAGCCAAGAAATGCGAAATCTCGCGCAGGTAAGATTTAAAGGTGAAACGGCAAGTGCAAATCAAAAAGCTTATTTACCTACTGACATAGAGTCTTTCTTTGAACCCGATTCAGCAACAGATTTTTATGCCTATTCAAGTCTTCGTGAAGATTACGCAATGTTGTTTGAAGAATTGATGATGTATTCTCGTTATGAGGTAAAAAGGGATGTTGCTATTACTAACCAGCCAACAGGCTCAGACATTAGTGGCGCTGACTACATCGTTGAATGGGGTCAACGAGGCAGGTTTGCAGAGCCAAAACTTAAGCAACGAGTATACTTTAGTGCTTCTCGTGTATTACCAGAATTTGATAGTAATACCGCGTTAGAGAATGCTTCAGCGCCAATACCAATGATCGTTGGGGATAATTGGTTAGAAAACCTAACCATTAGTTCACAAAATACTAACTTCGTAAATATGCTTATTCAAACAAGCAGTGCTCAGAATAAGCAATTAAACCTACCTATTGACAGTATTAACCCTATTGAGGATACACGGCGCTATTATCACAAAGATTTACCTAAACACTGATCTCTAAGTAAATACTTAAAAGGCAATCTTTCAAGATTGCCTTTTAGCTTTATGCTTTAATTTGTGCCGACATAGTTATGCTTTAATTTATGCCGACATAGTTATGCGATTGTTTATCAATTTAACACAACAATAAGGAAAAATAGCAGCTAGGGAGCTATTTATTACCCCGATATGAGGTTAACTAATATCTAATATTTCTTTGATAAAAGGAATTGTCACTTTGCGTTGCTCCCTAATTGAAGCTTTATCGAGTATATCTAACGTTTGAATTAAGCTTGTCATATCGCGACTTGATCTATTCAATAAAAAGCGTGTTGCTTCGTCAGAAATCATTAAACCTCGTTGCCGTGCTCTATGTTGTATCGCTAAGGTTTTATCATCATCTTCTAATGGTTTAACTTGTTCAATATAACCCCAACCTATGCGTGAAACTAAATCAGGTAAGGTAATACCTAACTTATTAATTGCTTCACTACCCGTAATAATTAGGCAACTTTCATTTTCAATGGCTCGATTATACAAATCAAAAATGGCTTGTTGCCATTTAACATCGCCAGCAATTAATTCAATATCATCTAAACAAATAAAATCTATTTGCTCCAAACCATCCAGTACTTCAACAGGTAACTGTTTTAGTTCAGAGCAAGAAAGACATACCGATGTTTTTTTCAATTGAGCCGCTAAATTATTACATGCATGCAGCAAGTGTGATTTACCAACCCCCGGCAAGCCGAATAAATAAAAACTATGAGGTAGTTGATTAAAAAGTGCTAAAGAGTGATTCTCATGCTGCTCAGTTTCAACTTTATTTTGGCGAATGAAGCTAGTAAGTTGTACTAAAACACTATGATTTGGCTGCCCAATAAAACTGTCAAATGTTTCATCGTCAGGTAGCTGTACAGATAGCGCAAGTTGTGAAAGTTGCGTCATTATGGCTCCCAATGAAACACAGGAATGGCCAAAGGATCAACAACGGCTAACGGATCAATATATTGTTTAAGTTGTTTATTCAATTTTAATGAAGCTAATAAAGCAGATTCAGAGCCAAGCAGTTTCAACTTAAACTGTCGCGTCGCACCTTTAGCATTTATCAACGTTACAGACTTTACCGCAGATAAATTAGATAAGAATTCAAATAACTCAGTATAAGCTTTTAAAGAATCAACATTAGCCACTTCGATAAGATAATCGTTATCACCGGTGGTCGATAATGCATAATTTTGGTAAATAAGCTCGGTAATGTCTGATAGCGCTTGCTTTGTTAACGCTTCTTTGTTGGTTCCTTCGTACACTTGTGTAAAGCGTTGGTTTTGACTAAATAAGACCCAATCAAGTGCAAAATGCGATTTTTTTGCTTCATCAACACATAGCAAACCACAGTTATCGATTGTCTCTTGTTTGGTAGCTTGTAATGCATCTTGCATAGCTTCTTTGTTATCTTGCTGAACATTCGGCTCAGCTAACTCATCAACCGTTAGTAAACTAGAGTCAGAAAGTCTCATCACCACAATAGCTTCTGCGAAATATCTTTCTGATGCTTGATAGATTGGTTGTTCAAATCGCCCCCATAAGTCACTAATATTCACTTGGGTTGCATCAGTTAAGTCCATCAATGGCAATAGCATTGGCAAACCGCGCTGAGCTGAAAAGGCATTGACTAAACTGGGTAAATTTGATGAGGTGGAATTTGACATAATAGTGCGTGTCAAGCCTCGTTCATCAATGAACCAAAGTAACACTTGGGGTCTAAGGCTACCCCATATGGCTAAATTTGCTTGTTGAAATAATTGATTGATTTTATCTTCATTAAAACTAGCAACTAAATAAAGCTGATCGTTTTTACGTGTGTAACGGTATTTTGTAATATAGTTATTTGAGTTCTTAATCGCTGTTTTTAGTATTTTATCCTCTAAAACAGTATTTTCCCCACCAACTTTTACCATTACTGCACGTAAAGCATTTTTAATCGCGTTTTTACGATGATGAGATGCTTGTGAATCTACACTCACTCGAGCCTGATATAAATCATTTACTTCCAGTGAAAAAGCGTTGAAAGGCAATAGCAGCGTGACAAGAATAGAAATAGAAAACAAGTATTTGAGCATAAAATAAAATAAATTACCGAGCAATCATAATAAAAAAGATATTATCATAATAATCAAACATTATCCCAATGAATCCTTCACATAAAAACAATCGTAATATTGCGTACTCTCTTCCTTGAGTATGAGTGGGCGCGCTGATAGAATACGCCCCTTTACATACTGTCGGTAATTTCTGAGGTTTCCCGTGAGCGAACAAAAACAGTCGTTAAGCTATAAAGATGCTGGTGTTGATATTGATGCTGGTAATGCCCTTGTTGAGAACATTAAAGGTGCTGTAAAGCGCACAACACGCCCTGAAGTTATGGGCGGTTTAGGTGGTTTTGGCTCTGTATGCCAATTGCCAACAGGCTATAAAGAACCTGTACTTGTAGCGGGTACAGATGGTGTTGGTACTAAACTTCGTTTAGCTATTGATTTAGCAAAACACGACACTGTAGGTATTGATTTAGTTGCTATGTGTGTGAACGATCTTATCGTACAAGGTGCTGAGCCATTATTCTTTTTAGATTACTACGCAACGGCTAAACTTGACGTTGATATCGCATCTTCAGTCGTTGAAGGCATTGCTGAAGGTTGTGTACAATCGGGCTGTGCTTTAGTGGGTGGCGAAACAGCTGAAATGCCAGGTATGTATCACCAAGGTGATTATGACATCGCTGGTTTTTGTGTTGGTGTTGCTGAAAAATCACGTCTATTAGATGGTACTTCAGTTGCTGAAGGTGACCAACTTATCGCATTAGGAGCTTCTGGTCCTCACTCAAATGGTTTTTCATTAATCCGTAAAGTATTAGAAGTAAATAATACTGATACTAGCGAACTTCTTGACGGCAAAGCCATTAGCGAACATTTATTAGAGCCGACTAAAATTTATGTTAAATCGGTACTAGCACTGCTAAAAGATATCGATGTACACGCACTATCACACATTACTGGTGGTGGTTTCTGGGAAAACATCCCACGTGTATTACCTGAATCAGCACAAGCAGTAATTAATGGTGATAGCTGGGAGTGGCCGGTAATCTTCAATTGGTTACAAGAGAAAGGTAATATTACTAGTCATGAAATGTACCGTACCTTTAACTGTGGTGTTGGTATGATCATCGCAGTACCTGCTGATAAAGTAGAACAAAGTATTGAAGTTTTAACAGCACACGGTGAAAAAGCATGGCACATAGGTGCTATCGCTAATAAAGCTGAAGGTGCAGAGCAAGTTGTTTTTGCTTAAGTATTACTTAAGTTAATGAAAAACTTGTTTTTATAAAGGGCTATTTTGTAGCCCTTTTTCATAAGTTACGTTAGGAAAAAAAATGTCTAGTAGAATTGTAGTATTAATCTCTGGTAGTGGTTCAAATTTACAAGCTATTATCGATGCCTCTCAAGACAATGATTACCCAGGTAAAGTTGTGGGCGTTATCTCAAATAAAGCCGATGCTTATGGTTTAACGCGTGCAGAGAATGCAGGTATTGAAACACTGGCTCTTTCTCATAAAGACTTCGATTCTCGTGAAGAGTACGATGTTGCTTTAATGGCGAAAATCGACAACTTCAAACCTGATGTAATTGTACTCGCTGGCTTTATGCGCATTCTAACCGCAGATTTTGTTCAACATTATCAAGGGAAGTTACTTAATATACACCCTTCTTTATTACCTAAGTATCAAGGTTTAAATACACATCAACGCGCAATTGATGCTGGTGATAAAGAACATGGTGTTAGTGTGCACTTTGTAACAGAAGAACTAGATGGTGGCCCAGTTATATTACAAGCTAAAGTGCCAGTATTTGACGGTGATAGCAGTGATGATCTAGCCGCACGCGTTCATGAGCAAGAACATAGGATTTACCCCTTAGTTGTAAAATGGTTTGCGCAAAATCGTTTATCAATGCAACAACACATTGAAGACGGTCAGCAAAAAGAAACCGCTATACTCGATGGTAATGTTCTCGCCCCTTCTGGCTATGCCAACGACTAAATATAGCTTTTAATAAGAAAAAGCATTAGTATCGGTGATATATGATATTCATAGTAAATATCAACTTATGATTCATTGAAAAGTGACTAATTGCTTTTTTTATTAAACAGGAAACTTGATGCTAGCTTATTTTTCTCGTTCAACCTTTTTATTACTTTGCTCACCTCTGTTTTTATCTACAAATGCCCTTGCTACGCAAGAAGTGAATGAAGAGTCACGTAAAATAGTTCCTGCATTCAAAGCACATTACACCTTACTTCATAAAGGTGATCCTGTTGGTAAGGCTGTTCGAGAGCTTAGTTATCAAGAACAAGGAAAAGCAACTTACCATTATCATACAGATCTTAAATGGCTAATTTTTTCTGATAAACGCTCTGAAACCTCTAAAATTATTGTACAAAATAATCAAGTGATTCCTCAGCACTATGTCTACTCTAGAGAAGGCACTGGTAGAGATAAAAATTATGAGTGGCGTTATGACATTGCAAATAAAAAAGCCCAAGACATTAAAAAAGATCGCCAGATAACGCTTAATATCGCTGAAGGTTTACAAGATAAACTAAGCTACCATTTACAACATCGATTAAGCCTAATTGAAAACCCTAAACAAAAACGTTTTAGTTACCCTGTTATTAGTACGTCAGGTTCAATTAAAGATTATGTCTATCAATATGACGGCGAAGAAGAACTCATGCTTCCGTATGGCTTAGTTAAAACCATACGATTAAAGCGTGAGGTAACAGCCAAAAAACGCGTTACTTATGCTTGGTTTGCGCCTGAGTTGAACTACCTTTTAGTTAAGTTATACCAAGTAAAAGCGGGTGCTGAACAATTTGAAGCTCAATTATCATCTATTGATAAATAACCAAACTGTTCGTTTTAATAGCGTGTAAAAATATTACTCTGCTTTTGTGGTATTCATCATGGTATCTGGCATTAAAACAGCAACAACTTGCCCACTAACGCACAATGTATTGTTAGCATAAACTAATATATCGACAACTATTTTACGCTCTTTTACTTCAACATAATTACCCATTAATATCAGTGGCACACCTTGAGGTGTTGGTGCTAAATAGCGGATATTTAATCCTGCAGTCACAAATCGCATCACCGGTTTTGATCCTATCTCCCTATTAGCATACCGATAGGACATTGCCGAGGCACTGCCCGTGCCATGACAATCAATTAACGACGCTAATAAACCACCATAAACAAATCCAGGAATAGCAGTGTGCTTTGCTGATGGTTCAAATACCGAAATAGTTTGTTCAAGACTATTATTATGAGTTTGTTTATTATTTAGCAATGCGTAAATAGCGTCTTTAGTTTCATGCTCTGATGTCTCTAAAAATTCATTTAACCAGAAGCTTTTAAGCTGATGACCTTGATCATTACTTGTCCCGCAACCATAACAATGACTTAATTCATCAGGGTAATAATCTTGAAAAGATTTAATCGACATTCTCCTTCTCCTTATCTGAGTACCCTAACATCATCAATCACTTTACCATCATTAGGCAGCGAGCCCAGCGGCACTAATGAGACTTGCCCTGATAAGTTCGTGGCTTTTTGTAGCGCTAATGCAACTTGCTCACTAAATGCTTTAGTTTCTATTGCTAATTTAGCAAATGAATCCAGCTCACATGCTAACGTCATCATGTCATTATGCTCCATATGATCGACAGTTAATCGCATTTTATTAATTTGAGGAAACGCTTTTCGTATTTTTTCAATTTGCTCAGGATGAACAAACATGCCCTTCACTTTTGTTGTTTGATCTGCTCTTCCTAACCAGCCTTTTAATCGCTTATTTGTTCTACCACAACGACTTTTACCTTCAGCAATTGATGATAAGTCTCCCGTTGCAAAACGTATTAGCGGGTAATCTGCATTAAAACTGGTCACCACGACTTCACCTACTTCGCCATGTTCAACAGGCTCTAAAGTTCCCGGTCTGACTATTTCTATAATGAGCTCTTCTGCGATAATGAAACCTTCACCTGCAATACTTTCATAACCAATTAACCCAATATCTGCACTAGCATACGCTTGCAGTACATCAATTCCCTTTGACTTAAATGAAGCTCTTAACGACTCGGGTAATGCTTCCCCAGTTACTAATGCTTTAGTAATACTTGATACATCTTTTTCGTTAACTGTTGCTTTTTCCAATAAAATATTTAAAAAAGAAGGAGTACCGCAATACCCTGAAGGTTTAAGGCTCTCAATCACCTCAAGCTGCTGTTCTGTTTGCCCTGGCCCTGCAGGTATCACTGTGCATCCACAAGCCCTTGCTCCCGAATCTAATATAAAACCACCCGGTGTTAAATGATAAGACAAACAATTTTGGACAAGATCATTTTTCCTAAAGCCTGCAGCATAGAAGGCTTGTCCCATACGCCACCAATCATCCATACAATTTTCCGGCTCATTAATTGGCCCAGGAGATTGGAATACTCGTGCAATGGTGGCCTTTTCAGAAACAATACCTGCAAAGATAGCATCACACTTTTGTAACGCTTTTAAATCAGATTTTCGCGTTATTGGTAACTGTGCCAACAATGCCCGAGTACTAATGTCTGATGCGATAACATCTGCTAATAACTTGGCATAATATGGGCTTTCTTGTTTAACATATTGAATAAATGCAGGTAAACGGCTTAATAACCTATGCTCTCTTTCAACAGGGTTCATTTGTTCATTTTCGTGGAAATACGAATTCATAGACATTCTTCACTTTACGATTATTTCAGTTTATTTGAACATTGTTTAGGATTATTTACGCACTGGGGTGTGTTGACCTTTATTGATAATTTTAGCAATAATAAACACGCCCTAAGACATATAAAAACTTGTGGTTAACATACTTATGTTAATGTTTATAACCAACGCTTACGGCGTTTATATGATTTTAAATTTTTAAAACTTTTGCGCTCTTCATTGCCGCCACCCAAGTAAAACTCTTTAACATCTTCATTACTTAGTAGTTGTTCTCGAGTACCATCAAGCACAATTTTCCCTGACTCCATAATATAACCATAGTCAGCTGCTTTAAGCGCATAATTGGCATTTTGCTCAACCAACAACATAGTGATACCTTGATCTTTATTTATCTTTTCAATAATTCCAAAAACTTCTTTCACTAATAACGGTGACAACCCCATTGACGGCTCATCTAGGCAAATCATTTTCGGTCTAGCCATCAACGCTCTACCAATGGCAAGCATTTGCTGCTCTCCTCCAGATAAGTATCCTGCTAAACCCGTACGCTCTTTTAAGCGAGGAAAATAATGAAAAACCATTTCAATATCTTGGCTTATTTGCGTATCATTACGTGTATAGGCACCTAACTTTAAGTTTTCAATCGAGGTCATGTCTTCAATAATCCTGCGACCTTCCATCACTTGGAAAATACCACTTCGCACTACATCTTCTGCATTCTTCTTATCTATTCGCTCACCCATAAAGGTAATATCACCTCGGGTGACTTCACCATCTTCTGTTTTTAATAAGCCAGAAATGGCTTTTAGCGTTGTTGATTTACCAGCCCCATTAGGCCCCAATAATGTCACGACTTCACCCTCAGGCACGTCAAGTGAAACCCCTCGTAATACTTGTATAACTTCGTCATAAACGACTTCGATATTATTTACTGATAGCAAAGGTGATGCTTGTTGAATTTTAACTGCGGCTTGAGACATATTAACTCCGTAAAACTTTTTCATTTCAAACGTTCAAGAAGTAGAGCCTAGTTATAACTAGGCTCTATCATGATTAGTAACCTAACCAGTCGTCACGACGATCCAATGTTACTTGCGATACTTGCTCTATTTGTACATTACCGCCATTAAAGTTGCCTTGATAAATATTGACTTGATTCACACCTCGATGATCTTCAACCGTCCAGTTCGCTGCTAAACAAACGCCTTCAAGACCTTTAGGTACCCAGTTTTTATGAACATACATGCCCTTTTTAACATTCTCACCCGTAATACCACCATTTTCTTTAGCCCACTCCATTGCTTCTTTCATAAAGTAAGTAGAGCAAACGCCTCGCATATAATGGTGAAGCCTTGACTCTTCACCTGACTTATCAGACATTTTTGAAATTTCTTTCACAAGTTTCATACCCGGAACATTATCTGTCCAAAATGGCGTCATGGTTGGGAAAATGTAATTTTTAATGCCTTCACCTGCCGCCTCAAAGACCTTCTTATCGCCCCCCCAAATATTTGACATAAATTGAATATCGGTACCTACGGTATTACACGACTTAACAAGTGATAGTACTGAGCCGCCAAGGTTTCCAATGTAACCATAATTTGAGCCAGAGCTTTTAATACTTAAACATTGAGCTTTAAAGTCACCCGGTTTCATTGAAATAACAACAGGCGGCATTACTTCAAAACCAAGCTCTTGTGCATATTCAGCACACGCTGCCTTAGGTGCATTCGGGAATGGATGGTTCGCCCCTATATGGGTAAACTTTGGTTTTCCTTTATTGCCTTTACTCTGCCAGTCTTTCGCAGCCCATTGCACTAAGCCACGACAAGCATCTGAATATGACGCACCGTAGAAAAAGTTATAAGGTGCAGGTTTTTTAGTGTGTGGATTTTTACCTGTAGGGTCTGTTAAATGACCTGAATAAGAGGCAGAAAACACAGGGGTTTTATCACGTGCAACAAATGAAATTAACGCTTCAGTATCAGCCGTCCCCCAACCTTGCATTACCACCATATTTTTACGTGACTTCCATTTTTTATAGGCGGCAATGGCTTGAGGTACTTTGTAAGCATAATCAATTGTTTCATACTCTAGCTTTGTGCCACTAATACCACCATTGGCGTTAATATAGGCTAGGGAATCTCTAACACCATCAGCGTAAACTTTACCAACAAAGGCGGTAGGACCTGACATATCTGCTAGGTGCCCGACAAAAACACTGTCTTGTGCTGTCGCATTCGCTGAAACTGATAAGGCAACACAAGCCGATAAGCTGCTTAATAATAATTTTTTATTTGTGCTTTTACTCATTTGAATCTTCCTTCAAGTTATTGCTTTTGTTATTTATTATTTCATTTTATATTTGTCGGCTTGCAACTTCCCCATAGCCAACGCCATATTCCTCATTTGCGAATCAACTCCTCAAGAGCAATTAGTAGGCAAATGGATAGAATTTCCAATAGTTCTTAATTTGCGTCCATCGATGAGCCAGCCCTTCAGGTTCGAAAATTAAGAAGCCAATAATGACAAGACCAATCGCCATTTCTTTGATATACGCTAGGCCATCAACCACCATAGGAATATTGCCCCACTCTGTCATTTTCATTAAGCCAACGCCCCCTTCCAGCGCTTCTGGTAGAAACACCATAAAAATAACGCCCATTAAAGTGCCTTTAATAGAACCTAAACCACCAATAATAATCATCGCGAGAAATTGAACTGACATAAAAATTGTAAAGCCTTCTGCAGACACATAACCTAAGTAATGGGCATAAAGTGCGCCGCCAATACCTGCATAGAAAGATGAAACACCAAATGAAAGTAGGCGATACTTATTCAATTTAACGCCCATTATTTCTGCTGATAAATAATGATCGCGAACGGCAACAAAAGCACGCCCGTCTCTACTTCTCATTAAATTACAGCCCCATATGTACATGAAGACTAAAGCGAACAATGCGATGTAATAAAAGCTTTGGTCGGTATCAAAGACAAAACCAAACAAGTTTATCGGTTCAGCCATTGACCCAGCAGAACCACCTGAAAACCAATCAGCGCGAGCAAAAAAGTCTTCAATAATAAATTGTGATGCGAGTGTCGCTATCGCTAGATATAAGCCTTTTATTCTGGCTGCAGGGGCACCAAACATCATCCCTACCCCCATAGTCAAAAAGCCTGCTAATGGAATACAAAGAAAGACAGGTATACTAAAACTGGTATTTAACCAAGCCGATGCAAACGCACCAAAACCAAAGAAAGCACCATGTCCTAAGGATATTTGTCCGGTATAGCCCACTAAAATATTTAAACCAAGTGCTGCAATGCCTAAATATGAAATTTGAATGAGCAAGGTAATGAAGTAGCTATCAACCAAAAGCGGTGCGAAACATAAAGCGATGATGCTTAATATGGCAGCGTAACGAATGGTTTTGGTCTCAAAAATAGTATTATCTTGTTTATAGCTGGTACGAAAATCTCCGCACGGGCGCATGGTTAAACTCGACATAATAAACTCCTAAAAATGTGTATTGTTAAGCTAAATGCGCTCAATATCTTTTGTGCCAAACAAGCCATAAGGCTTGAACCATAGAATAATCAACAGCACATAAAATGGTGCTATATCGTACATATTGCCAATGTGTAGATATTGGCTATCGATGAACTCGGCTAAATTTTCTAATACCCCGATGGTAATACCTCCAACAATGGCGCCAACAATTGAATCAAGACCACCTAAAATAACCGCAGGGAATACTTTAATACCCATAATTGACAAAGAATCGGAAACACCATTAACCATGCCGATAACCACGCCAGCGGTAGCAGAAACTGTCGCGGCAATACCCCAGCTCATGGCAAAAACTTGTTTAACAGATATCCCCAAACTTTGCGCCACTTGTTGATCAAACGCTGTCGCTCGCATGGCCAAACCATGTTTTGAATGTTTAAAGAATAAATAGAACGCCACCATTATGATTAAGGCGATAACCGTACTCATCAAATAGGCCATTTCGATATTTAATCCAAAAATATTTATAGATTGAGTATCAAATACTTGCGGATAACTTTGTGGTGATACACCAAAAATCCATTTCATTAACGCTTGAAAGAAAATAGACAAACCAATGGTGACCATAATCACTGAAATAATCGGCTCACCAATCATAGGTCTAAGGACTATCATTTGCAGAAGAACACCAAAGGCAGCCATAAAACACAGTGATAAAATAAAGCCTAAGAAAAATGGTAGCTCTAAATAAATTAGCGAAGCCCAACAAACCCAAGCACCAATCAATAAAAACTCACCTTGAGCAAAATTAACAATTTGCGTTGATTTATAAACCAACACAAAGCACATACCAATCACACCATAAAGCAAGCCAACAATTAGACCGTTTACAATGAGCTGGATTAATAATTCAAAGTTCATGATGCTCTCCTTTGTTCTGAATCGCTTGAGGTAGCCTTGTTTATTGCGTGACTGTCAATCAAGGTAGCAATATTAAGCTGTGTTTGAATGCGTGAGTTACTGCCATCTTGGAAAGTAATAACGGTATCTATATCTACCGCTTCTTGCCCATCATAAATGGCTTCAATAATGTCACCGTATTTATCAGCAATAACGGTTCTTCTTACTTTACGAGTACGCGTTAATTCACCGTCATCAGCATCAAGTTCTTTATACAATAAGGTGAATTTATTAATTTTTTGTGCATCAGGCAGCGTATCATTAACCTTTTGAATTTCTTCAGTAAGCTTTTGGTAAACTTCAGGTAATGTTGATAGATTAGTGTAATTCGTAAATGAATAACCCTGTTGCTCTGCCCACTTAGCTACAATAGAAAAACGAATACAAACAATTGCACTAAGATAGGGTTTGTCTTTACCTAAAATTACGGCTTCACCAATGAAAGATGAAAACTTCAGCTTGTTCTCAATATATTGTGGCGAGTACTGAACGCCAAAACTGGTTTTAGCTAAATCTTTAATACGATCAATAATGACTAAATGGCCAGAAGGCTTAAAGTAACCGGCATCACCAGTATGCATCCAACCGTCAATCACATCTTCGTCATAGGCTTTTTGGTTATCTAAATAGCCGGTAAACATACCAACCGTTTTAGCAATCACTTCACCAACACCTTCTTTATCAGTGTTGATTACTTTCACTTGTGCCGTATCAAAAGCGACACCAACACTGTCATAATCAACATCATCAGCTTGATGAACGGTATAAGCACCACATAATTCTGTTTGGCCATATAGCTGTCGAAGAGGCACGCCAATCGTTTGAAAAAACCTAAAGGTATCAGGGCCCATGGCTGCACCACCCGTTGCCGCAGATTTTAAGAAGCTAAAGCCTAATCTATCTTTTAATGCGTTCATTAATAACAAGTCAGCTAACCAAGAACGTTGTCCTTGAGCTTGTTTTTTCTCAGCTAAATCATATGCAAAATTAAACAGCTTTTGTTTTAATGGCGTTGAATCCATCATCCGTGCTTTCACATCAGCCAAAATACCTTCCCACACCCGTGGTGCCAGTAAAACAAAGCTTGGGCCAATTTCACGTAAATCAGCCATTAAGGTTTCTTGCTCTTCAACAAAATTAACAATTTGACGTGCAATTAACGCTTGGCCTACGGCGTAAACTTGCTCCATAATCCAAGGTAAAGGCAGTACAGAAACATAGTTATCACCGGGTTGACGCGGATCGGCTCTAAGATAAGAACTGCAATGTTTAACAAAGTTTCCACCCGATAAAAACGCAATTTTAGGCTTTGATGTTGTGCCAGAGGTAGTACAGTAAATTGCAGTTTCTTCTGGAGAGGTTGAGTCAACATAATGATTATAAAGTTCAGGTGATGACTCATCGATAGCCCGACCTTGTTCATACAGTTCTTCAATACTAACAAGGCGTTTATCATTATATTTACGCATACCGCGAGGATCACAATACACAATAATTTTAACATCAGGTATTTCATCACCTAATTCTAAAAGTTTGTCACACTGTTCTTCATCTTCAGCAATAACAACGGTGGCATTGCTTTTATTTAATAAATAAACCACTTCTTCATGCAAAGAATCTTGAAAAATGCCAATTGAATAGCAACGCATAGCATGAGCAGCAAGTTCACCCCAAACCCATTCTGGCCGGTTGTCACCAAGTAAGGCAATTGCATCACCAGCCGTTATACCTTGCTTTACTAACGCTAATGACAACCACTTAACGCGATTTTGGTAATCTTGGAAAGTAAACTCATTCCATATACCAAACTCTTTCTCACGCATGGCAATATCATTGGGCCAATGGGTTGCGTTATGACGTAATATTTTTGGAAAGGTATCTAACTCACCCATTTCAAAATCTTTCACCAGCTCATTGCTCATTGGCAATGTTTGATTAGCACCAGACATTATCCAGCCTCCTGTAATGCATCAGTGTCTTCATCTTCAATACCCAAATAAGCACGCTTAACATGTGGGTCTGTCATGACTTCATCAGGTAAGCCTGAAATCAGCTTTTTACCAAAATCCAATACCATGACTTGATGAGAAATATCCATCACCACGCCCATATCATGTTCAATCATGACCACGGTAATACCAAACTCTTCATTTAAATCGAGGATGTAACGTGCCATGTCTTCTTTTTCTTCTAAATTCATACCTGCCATGGGTTCATCAAGTAAAATTAAGTCAGGCTTTAATGCCATGGCTCTAGCTAGCTCAACGCGCTTTCTTAAGCCATAAGAAAGCGTACCGGCAACTGATTTACGAATATGTGAAATTTCTAGAAAGTCGATGACTTCCTCAACATAACGTCGATGAGCAAGCTCTTCTTTTTGTGCCTTTGAAGCCCAATATAAAGGACCTGTAATCCAGTTGTTTTTTAATAGATGGTGTCTACCCACCATAATGTTATCGAGTACAGTCATATGACCAAACAAGGCCAAGTTTTGAAAAGTTCTCCCCATGCCTAAATCTGCTCTATCATTTGGTCTGAGCTTAGTCACATCTTGTTTGTTAAAGATAATGTTGCCTGAGTTAGGGCGATAACGACCTGAAATACAGTTAAGCATGGAGGTTTTACCCGCGCCATTGGGGCCTATAATTGAAAAAACTGAGCCGCGCTCCACACAAAAGCTAACATCGGTCAAGGCCTTAACGCCGCCAAATGCTAGTGAAATGTTCTCAACTTTGAGTATTGATTCAGCCATATTCATACTCCTAACGTGATGAAAATTGATAATGAAATTTGAAAAATGGAGGGGAGAAACTCCCCTCCTAAAAGCGCAACCCAAATGGGAAAGGTTGCAACGACAAGCTTAAAGGACGTATTTAAGTGAAAGCTGTGCGTAATTTGAATCAACATTTTGATCTGCCATTTCAAAATTACCGACTTCAACACCTACAGCGAGCTGCTTAGTTAAGTTTTGAAATAAGTTAACACTCCACTGACTTCTATCAGCACCAGATTCATCCGCCTCTGCGCGACCATACAATACGGTAGAGCGCAGTGTATCTGTCCAGTAATGACGATAAGCCGCAAGGTAAGCCGTTAAGTCTTCAACTTTTTCACCGACAAGATCTTTAGTAAAGGCAACACCAACGTAACGACCTAACTCACCTTGGTGTAGTTGAAATCTAAAATCATCTTTGCCGAATGTTGTGATTCGTCCCGCAATTGAAGCACCAATAGCCGTTTCTGAATTACCTAAATTGGTGTTTAATTGGCGGCCTAAAGCAGAAAACGATACGCTACCCCAGTCACCTTTTAAGTTATAACGCGCAACTACATCAGGCATGCTGTCATTCGCGGTATCGCCACCCCAAGATTCAGGGTTTTCTAGTGATACTTGAAAGTTACCCATGGTATAACGGACTTGCCCTTGACGAATAAACACTAAGCCAACCGTTGCCCCGGCAAAATCTGCTGACTCAGGAATAGCACTGGTATTCATAAACGTTGACCATGTTTGACCTGCTAAGACATCTTTATACTTAATGAAGGCATGGCGAAGTCTAGGGTGTACAGAGTTAGAAATGATTTCATTACCACCACCGCCCCAAAAGTCCATTTCAATAAAGCCAGTTACATCGCCATGTACATATTTAGTATTAAAGCGCGTTTCATTAGCAAACAACCTAAATTGAGATGCACTCTTTTCTAACGGTGTGCCTGAGCCAATCCAAAAATCACGATACCCTACATCACCATCAACATAGCGCGCATCAACTTTGATATAGCCACCAAAAGAAATCTTATCTTCATCAGAAAGTTTAATTTCATAACCTGCATTCGCTGAGCCTGCTGCAATAAATAGCGAAGAGGCTAGTAATAGTTTTTTATACTTAGATGTGATCATTGCTTTATTCCCATAGTTAATAATTTCTATTTATATTTTTCTGCTTTAACTTTTTTGTTTACTGCGATGACATGCTTACTTTAAAAAACATCAAGGACTATTAAGCTAAAAAGCCAATGTGCTTTATTCAGTGTTACTACGATGCTGAGAAACATCTTAAATAAGTATGAAAAAGCCACAATCGGCAATAAGACTTAGTCCCTAACACCTAGCCCAAAAGAACGAGCACCAAAGGACTAGTACTTAAGTATTAGAAAATGAAAAACTATCCGCTAAGTAGTTGTGATAAATTAATAATTAGAAATGAAGTGCAACTGGCTAAAATAAAGTATGTTTTCGAATTGGTTATTAATAAGCGTCAGTTTTGGTTATATCAGCTTACTTTTTATTATTGCCTATTTAGGTGGTAAATATCGTCATAAATTAAGTGCTTATCAACACCGTATTATTTATGCGCTTTCTCTAGGAGTTTACTGTACTTCATGGGGGTTTTTAGGCACAACAGCTCAGGCAGCTAATAACTCTTTTAGTTATATACCTGTGTACATAGCACCGATACTGCTCTTTGTTTTTGCTTGGCCGTTTATACAGCGAGTCATTAAAACCAGTTTAACGCTAAAAATAACCTCTATCGCAGATCTACTTTCTTCTCGTTTTGGCAAGTCACAACATTTAGCGATACTAATTACCCTTGTGGCTTTAATTGGCACCATGCCCTATATCGCTTTACAATTAAAAGCGATTGTCTATTCTTTTAAAATATTACAAGAAACTCAAGTTATGCCCGTATGGCAGCTTGGCTTAATTGTCAGTATTCTCTTGGCAGTTTTTACCATAATATTTGGCATTAGAACCATAGATGTCACAGAAAGACATCCCGGTGTTATGATAGCCATAGCCTTTGAATCATTAGTTAAGCTTATTGCTTTTATGCTAGTAGGCTTGTTTGTTTGCTTTATTATTTATGACTCGCCGATGGAGATCTGGCATCAAGCTAAAGATCAAATCAATATAAAACAACAGTTTGAGTTGCCCAATATTGTAGGCCTTTTGGGTATGCTTATTATTGTTATGTCAGCTTTTCTTTGTTTACCCAGACAATTCCAAGTAATGTTTGTTGAAATTAAAGAACAAAGAACCTCTCAAGTTGCGCGCTGGTTATTTCCATTGTATGTCCTTATTTTTGCTTTTTTTGCTGCTCCTCTGGGACTAGCAGGTAATTTAAATTACGGAAACTCATTATCTGCCGATGCCTATGTACTATTTTTACCAGCTTTAAATGGTGAAATGTGGCTTTCTTTGTTTGCCTTTTTAGGTGCGGTATCTGCAGCAAGCTCTATGGTTATCGTTTCAACAATAGCCTTGAGCACCATGTTAAGTAACGAAATTGTTTTTCCGTTAATGTTTAAGTACTCGAGACAGCAAGATCATGATTTTAATCATTTTCAAGCCCAGCTGCTGTTTATTAGAAAAGGCTTAGTGTTATTAGTCGTTTTTCTCAGTTATGGCATGTTACTTCTGTCACCTCCTGATACGTTATCATCGTTAGGTGAAGTTGCCTTTGGTGCAATAGCTCAAATAGGTCCTGCATTGTTAGCGAGCTTTTTTTGGCGACAAGCCACATTATACGGTGTGATATCGGGTATCAGTGCTGGTTTTATTATTTGGACGTATTTAAATTTATTTCCTCAACTTGGGCTTTATCCGCATCCTTTTGTTGAGTCTGACGTACCTGCAACCACTGTAGTTACCTTAATCGGACTAGGAGTGAATATATTAATGCTTTGGTTAGTTTCACTATTTACCCAACAAAGTATTCGTGAACAAATGCAAAGTAAGCATTTTTATAAAGCAAGAAAGAAAATGCAATGGAGTTTACCGATACAGCCTAAAGTTGATTTACACGAGTTAGAGTTTTTATTAAATCGCTTCATTGGTGCAGATAAAACTAATGATTGCTTAAAGCAGTTTTATAAACAACATCATAATCAATCAAACCGTTACTCAAAGAACAAAGATTTTAACGAAGCACTTATTCTGCATGCCGAAGATACTCTTGCCAGTGTCATTGGCTCAGCTTCAGCTAAACTGGTTATCTCATTTGCCATGAGTGGTCGAGAAATTGCCTTTGATCAAGTGGCAAAAATAGTTGAAGACAATTCAAACCAACAGCTTGAGTTTAGCCGTAGTGTCTTACAAAGTGCTATCGAAAATGCCAGTGAAGGCATTTCGGTTATCGATAGCGAACTTAACTTGGTAGCGTGGAATAAACAATACTTAACTATTTTTAATTACCCTGATAACTTTATCTACATTGGCTGTCCCATTAGTCAATTAATTCGCTTTAATTTATCACAGCAAGAGTCTCTCAATACCGATATTGATCAGCAAGTTGCTAAGCGAATTCAATACATTAAAGATGGCTCACGACATAGCTCTGAGAGACGATTGAAAAACGGGAGAACGATTAATATAGAAGGTAATCCTATTCCTGGCGGTGGCTTTGTCATGATTTTTTCAGATATCACATCATACAAGCAAACAGAGCAACATTTAAAAGATGAGAACATTGACTTAGAATCGCGAGTTGAAGCAAGAACCAGTCAATTAGAGCAAGCCAATAAAGAGCTTGAAAAAGCCAACCAAGAGCTGGCTTTAGCGCAATTAAAAGCAGAACAAGCTCATCTCAAGAAAAGCCAATACCTAAAAGCCTGTAGTCATGATTTATTACAACCGCTTTCTGCTGCAAGACTTTTTTCATCAGCGTTAACATTAAACCCGAAAATATCTATTGAAGAAAAGCAACATGTTAAGCAAATAGAAACCTCTTTAGATATAGCAAATAGTTTATTATTAGACCTTAATGAAGTCGCTCGCATTGAGAGCGGTAATATTACTCCGACAATAGAAGCCGTTTCAGTAGAACAATTATTCTCAATGTTAAATACCGAATTCAGTGCCTTAACAGAAGAGTATCATATTGATTTTCATTTAAAATCGAGCCAATTGTTTATCCAAAGCGATACCAACTTACTGCTTAGGATCATTCAAAATTTTTTATCGAATGCTTTTCGTTATGCCCATCAAGGAAAAGTACTACTCGGTTGTCGACGTCAAGGTCATTATTTATCTATTCAAGTACTTGATAATGGCCCAGGTATTCCAGAAGATAAACAGAAACAAGTTTTTGAACAATTTACACAATTACAAACCAACAACTCTATTGGTCATAAAGGTTTAGGCTTGGGTTTAAATATTGCGCAGAGCTTAGCTAGCTTGCTCAATCATAAAATAAACTTAGTATCTAAACCCAAGCACGGCTGTTTATTCAGTGTGAATGTCCCTATATGCAAAGCCCCCATTCAAGCTAAGCAAATCAATCACTCAAGCAGAGACTCTTTACAAGGTGTTGGCGTACTTTGTATTGACAATGAATATGATATTTTAACGGGCATGTCGAAAGTCTTATCTGCGTGGCATTGTGAAGTGTTTACTGCAGAATCAGCCGAAGAAGCTATTTCGATGTACCAACGCTACGAAGATCAAATAGACATTCTATTAGTAGATTACCAATTAAGTGAAAGTATTATCAATGAGCTTGAGCAACCTCAACAAAAAAATGGTATTGAATTAATTAAAGAGATACGAAAACTAAGTCGATACCCTTTGCCTGCGATACTGATTAGTGCAACAACCGATGAGGAAGTTGTGATAGAAACTAAAGAAAATGATATAGGTTATTTAAGAAAGATAGTAAAACCGCTAGCACTACGCTCATTAATGAGTGCCTTGCTAACCAAAAGGTTAACTAAAAATTATTCATCTAATTTTTAACAATTCAATTATTTTATGAAATGCTTTAATAACCAAAACTTTTAATAGCTAAAACTGGATTGATTGATTTGCAACTCATTAAGCAAGATAACCGCTTGTGTTCTATTTTTTACGCCAAGTTTAAGAAAAATAGTACTCGCATGACTTTTAATTGTCGATTCAGATAACCCTAACTCGTAAGCTATTTGTTTATTTAACAAACCATCAGCGAACATCATCAGTATTTTATGCTGTTTCGGTGTTAATGAGGCAATTTTACTTTCTTGAGGTTCATTCCCTACTTGGGAATTATAATAGCCAGAAGGTGTCCACAACTCACCTGAAAGCACGGCTTCTATAGCTACAACCATTTCAGGTACGGCAGTTGACTTAGGAATAAAACCGGCAGCGCCATAGCTCATTGCTTTAGAGATAGTATCAGAATCTTCAAAACCAGAAATGACAATAACGCCTAATTCAGGGTAAGTATTTCTTACATTAATTAAGCTATTAAACCCCTGAGCTCCGGGTATATCAAGATCAAGAAGTAGTAAATCGAACGCTTGACTGTTATTTTGCGCTTGTTGATGTAAAGCATTATCTAATTCGCTGATAGTTTGCGCTTCAAATAACACAACATCTTTAAAGTGAGAACTCAACGTAAGAGTCAACGCTTGTCTAAATAGCGGATGATCATCTGCAATTATTATTTTTAGCGCATTTGACATGTAAACTAAAGCCTTTGTAAACATTCTGTAACCAATACTAAAAACTTACCATACTGGTCACAGTAAAAATACTAGTAGAAGAAATTAAATAACTTATTTTACTACTTGGATCTCAAACTCAGGCATCGCTTGAATAACTTTCTTAACGGTACACGTATTAGCTGATGCTAAAATAGCTTTTTCATATTTCTTGGGAAAATTATTTGGCAGAGACACATTCATTAAAATCTTCTTCTTATAAGGATTCTGCTCATCTGGTGTTATAACCTCTTGAGAAAGAGTTAAACCTGTTGTGTCAATATCACGTTGCTGACAGAACTTTCTCATATAAAAAGCCGCGCACAATGGCATACTCGATAAAAAATAATCAAAAGGTTCTGGGTGTTCAGCACCACCACCAGCATCAATACTTTGATCACTAATTATTTCATGGCCTGCAAAAGTCGCTTTAAGCTGCTGCCCTGATAATAGGTTAACTTCAATTCTCATCTTACTCTCCTTAAATTAACAATCACTACATTAGCACAAGCTAATATTAAAACCAATAATCAAGAACAAACAACAAGAAAAAAATTTAAAAGTTTTCTTGAAATTCAAACAAAACCACTGTACTGTTAATTTATACAGTAACTGTACATAAAAACAGTTCTGCGTAATATAGTAAACTAAAACCCATGAGGCTTAGCAATGTTTGAATTAAATACAAATAATAAACATAATCAATGCATTAGACTAGAAAACATCATTAATACCGAAAGTAGGCTAACGGTTAAAAAAGTAGAAAATACGCTAGAGCTTGCCAATAAGTATGCAGAAATCTGTATTAACAATATGGAAAAAGACAAATGGGTTATGTTTATTAACCCAGAAGAATCAGCAATATCTCAGTTAGCGAGTTTTGATGGAATTACTCACAAAAATGTTTTATGTGTAAATATAGCAGCAGATAAATTGAGTAATACACAAGTATTATCACTATTTAAGACAACACTTTCAGCCAATAATTGTTCGGCGGTAGTACTGCCTGACTCATTGTGTGCAAAATTCGACGAAAAGGAATTATCAGTTGAATTTATTCACAGCGAAGCTAATGGTTATATTCTTTCAAATAGTAACATTACCCATTAAAGAGCAATGTATTTGATTTATAAAGCCGTGTTATACAAAAAATAATGAACGTTCTGGATAAGTGTTCATCAAGCAAAAAACAAGTTAGTGCATTTTTAACAGTGATAAGCATAACTCAAGTAAAGACATAACGTTGAAACTTGAAACGCTATTTGCAATAAGTGAAATTATTTAAGTAATCAACTAACTGTGTTGGAGGAAGTGGCTTAGAAAAGAAATATCCTTGTATAAAATCACATTGTAAGTCAGTTAATAACTGTAACTGCTCCTGTGTTTCAACACCTTCAGCGACCACTTTTTTACCAAGAGCTTTAGACATAACAATAATTGTTGAAACTAAAATATTGTCACTTTTATTTTTACTCATATCTGAAATGAACGCCCTATCAATTTTAATAAAATCAATTGGGATCCTGCGTATATAGCTTAACGAAGAATAACCGGTACCAAAATCATCAAGCGCAATAGTGCAACCTGCATTTCTTAACTGATTAAATAACACTTCATTATTACGTTTATCAGGGGCTAATGCACTCTCAGTTAATTCAAAACAAATATCATTTGGCTGTAATCCATATTCGACTATGGTTTTTAACCATTGATCATTCTCTGTTTTATTTAGCGGGATCTCAAAAACTGAGCGATTAACATTGATAATGATGTCATTAAAACCTTGTGCTCTTAATTTTTTCAATTCAATGCAAGCTTGAATTAATACAAAGTTGCCTAATGGTTTAATAAGTGAAAACTCTTCTGCAATAGCAACAAACTCATCAGGAGAAACCCATTCTCCAGAGTTATTCCAACGAACCAGCGCTTCAAATTTACGCACTTTTTGTTCTCCTATCGAAACTATAGGTTGATAAACAACACTGAGTTCATTTTGTTCTATTGCATTACCCAACTGGCTTTTAAGCAATAACTTTCGCTGAGCAATACTTTGCAACTCTTGTGAGAAAAAACTATATGAATTTCTCCCACTATCTTTAGCATGATACATAGCAGATTCAGCATTCTTTAAAATACTACTTTCATTTTCACTTTCACTTTCACCAGAACATACCGTTATTCCAATACTTAATGTACAAGTAAGACTCACATCATCAAATACAAAAGGATCACTGAAAGTTAATAAAATACGCTCAACAATGAGTTTAACATTATCGGTATCTGTTAAATCATTCAGTAAAATGGCGAAACTATCGCCTGATATACGTGCAATACAATCGGTTTCCTTGATGTGATTCTTTAATCGATTCGCACTCTCAATTAACAATTTATCGCCTAAGTCATGACCATAGATATCATTTATTTCTTTAAATAAATCTAAATCCATGTGCAATACAGCTAAACTTGTCTGGCGCGACTTAATTAAATGTAACGATTTAGATAATGTTTCTAGAAATAGAAAGCGATTTGCAATACCCGTTAACAAGTCATAGTTTGCTTGTTGATAGATTTTACTTTCTGCCGCTTTACTTTGACTAATATCAAAAAAATAAGCGACGTAGTTAGTGACCTTATTATCAGCATCACATATAGTATTAATGGACAACCATTCAGGAAACACTTCCCCTGATTTTTTCTTATTCAGTATTTCTCCAGACCAAGCACCTGTTTCATTAATCTCTTTCCACATGGTTTGATAAAATACTTTTGAATGCTCACCTGAAGCAAATATTTTTGGATTCTTCCCTTCTACTTCTCGAAAGCTGTAACCTAAAATATCAGTAAATGCTTTGTTTACACTGATGATTTTTTCATTTTGATCACAGATAACGATAGCTTCTTTGCTGACCTCAATGATCTTATTACGGATTGTCAGTTCATTAAAAATAGCTTGTTTTTCCATCTCCTTTTTAATCATGCCACTAAATAGTAAAAATAAAGAAGTCGTTTCTTTTACATTTTCAATATCTTCATGGTAAAGCGCGACTAATATTGCATCCGTATTACCATTATCCGTTTTTAATGGCACCCCTACATAACCTTCGATATTCATATCGGTTAATAATTGATCTTTAGGGTAAGTTTGTTGACAGCTAGTTTTATGAGTGCATACATCACCTAAAGAGACATTCTCACAGGGTGTATGTTTCAATTCATAACTAAAATTATTTTCAATGTTACCTTCTGATGCAACAGAGATAGTAGAGGCTATATTCGCGCCTTCATCTAAAGAAGCAATAAAAACAATATCGGCTTGAATAGCTTTAGCTAAAGAAAGACAAATGCTGTCAGTGAAATTATCGGCAACTGAATGAGAAAGGTAATCTATTATCGATTTTACTTTTTCTTCTACCACAATGTCCCTTATTTTAACTGCGAAATGTGTTAAAAATAATCAACGTTAATATATTAAGTTTATACTATTCTCTTTTTCAATATTTAAATATAGGATATTAAGGTTTTTAAAGACAATAACAAGAGGCTAATGTCTTTAAAATATCATAGTAAACGAGGAATTAATCAACGATAACAGCTGTTTCATCAAGGTTTAAGGCTGAGCCATCAACAAATTTAAATTGATTAAAGCCAATTTTTATCATGTCACCATTCTTTAGCAGTTGCCTTGAAACTAATCGTCCATTGAGTTCTGTGCCATTGGTACTATTTAAATCTTCTAGCACAACAACACTTCCGCCTTGCTCATAAGGAACTTGTTTAACCGTCAAGCGGGCATGTTTTGAACTTACCGCTCGATCTTCAATATGAATATCACAAAATTTTACGCGGCCAATTAAAAGCTCATCTTGATTAAGCTCCCATTTATTAATTACTACATCTTCGACAATTAAGGCTAAATAAGCCATAGTTCACCCCTTCCCCTTTCATGTATTAACGCTTATAAAGTCGTTGTACATATAATTTTTATCAATTATAAGCAAATTAACCCAAGGGTTAAATTATCTTTGCTTGATTGTAACACAGCGTGTTCCACCATTTTTTTACACAGTGCATTTTTTTCATCTAACTTAATGTATTTACCCAAATAATGTTTTATTTCATCTTCTGATAAAAAATCATGTAAGCCATCGGTTGACAACATTAATCTATCACCTGGATATAATTTTCTCGAGACAATATCAACCTCAACATCAACTTTACTGCCTAAAGCACGAGAGAGTAAATTTTTGGTATTAGAGTTTGCTGCTGTTGCAGCGCTAATTGCCCCTTTATTTAACAAAAACTGAATCATGGTATGATCTTCAGTTAATTGAATTAACTGACCTTTATGGTATATGTAAGCGCGAGAGTCACCAACCCATGCGATATAGCAGCAATTTTGCTCAAGTATGAGTAATACACCTGTTGTCCCCATGCCTTTATAGTGACTAAATTTCTGAGATTTTTCATAAATATTACTATTTGCTTGCTTAAGAATCTCACAGGCATAACTTTTCCAGCCTTGTTTAGGCACCTCAGATAAGGTGTTTAATTGTTCAGCAACAAAATCTGTTAAAAGTGAACTAGCTACCTCCCCTGCTTTATGCCCGCCCATTCCATCTGCAACAATCATCCAATGAATAGGTAATTTGTCATTAACCCCATGACGAATAGCATCTTCATTTTTCTTTCGGTGAGGCCCTTGCTCAGTTAATGTATTTATACACTTCATCATACAATTGGCGCCTGCTTAAAGTCTCGTTTTAATGCATTGATAAGCGCTTGCTTAAACTCTTGCATGGTTTGATAACGTTTTGTAGTATCTTTCTGTAATGCCTTATTGGTTATACGTGCAGCGCTAGGCGGCAAAGAGTCTCTATGTTCAGTAATTTTAGTGTGCTTAGCATTGCTAATTTGATAAGCAACACTAACCACAGAGTCACCTTCAAAGGGTAATTTACCACTCAAAAGCTGATAAAAAGTTGCCCCTAAGCTAAAAATATCACTTCGTCCATCAACAGCGCTGCCTGTTATTTGTTCAGGCGACATATAATATGGACTTCCCATGACAACTCCAGTACTTGTTCGACTGTTGTCTGTTACATAAGCAATACCAAAATCAGTAATGGTCGCTTTTTGTAAATCATCATCGTAAATAATATTACCGGGTTTAATATCACGATGAACCACGTGTTGGCGATGCGCATAATCTAACGCATCTGTTATTTGAATCATCAGTTGATAAACTAAAGGCGTAGGCAAAAGCTTGTCTGCATGAATGAAGTGAGAAAGTGGCGCTCCCGTCAATAAATCCATTGCGATATAACCAAGACTTCCTTCATCCCCAACATCATAAATAGTCACTATATTCGCGTGGCTTAAGCCACCTGCGGTTTCTGCTTCTCTAAAAAAGCGTTGCTTGGCTTGGCTGATTTCTTCCTTGTCAACGCTATCACTTAACTGTAATGATTTAATCGCTACATGACGATTAATTTTTGGGTCAACACCGCGATATACAATGCCCATTGCACCTTTACCTAACAGCCCTTCAACTTGATAACGGCCAAAATTTTGCCCTTTAAATGCTTGCGTTACAGAGAGTTTGGCTTGAGTTTGTGATAAATCATCTTCAGCTGAGATAACAATTGTACTCTCTAAACTGTCATCATTATTCAGCTGTTGTTGCTTATTAATAACCAAGGTTGCAGCCAAATCCTCTTCGTTATCAGCATTCACTTGTTCACCATTTAACTGAGCGTCATTAGAGTCGACAAGTTCAAAAGTATTATCAAGTTTAGCTGCCACTTCACTAGAAATTGGTGAGCTTTGCCAGTTTAGTTTATGAGGATTATCTTCAGTGCGTTTGGGTGCCGTATAATTTTGAGCAATAACATTACTGTCTTCAATTATCGTAGCACCTTTAACGTACTCGTTAACGTTATCATCATAGTTAACATTTTTTATAATGGTTCGGTTTTCACGTTCATTAATATTTTTCGCGGTTTTGGCATGCAATAAGGCTTTTTGATGCGCTACAATCTTTTCATGGCTTGGAGAGTATTTAAGGGCGCTCTGTTCATTCCAGCGAAATAAACAAAGTGCTATATCTGGTAGCTCTTTTACTTCGGCTTGCAATCCAATTTGATGCAATTTTTCTTGAAGCGATTGATTTACTTTTAATTTAGATAATACTTTTTCCAGTTTATCTATTTGATTAGATAACGCACATTCTTCAATATTTTCTAATAATAATTGCTCGTAATCTTGCTGCAATTGAGTAAATATTAATTCTTCATGACGAAACGCTATTAAGAACGGCCAAGAAAGCAAAACAACTACGGTTATTGGAATAACGATAAAATACTGCTGATATATAGCTAAGCTGTATTGCATGATAAACAACGTAGCAATAAAACAAAGTATTACTAGTGCTTGCTGAGTAATTTTACTCGCTCTACTGCGCCATAACGCGTAAATACCAATAAAAAAAAGCCCTAGAGAAACAATAAAAATAGCAATAGTAGGCTGTGTCGCTTGAAATATATCAACATTATTAATTGAGGGATTGGCTGTCAAATCAACACTATGTTGTTTTAGCAACCATGCAAGGTTTGCATGATTAATATCAGAGAAATAGCCTGTTGTTATCATCCATAAACTAACCAGCCAAAAGCAGAACAGTAAATAAAACCACCCTGTTTTATAAAATGGAAGAGCACTTCTTAACATTGACTGGTTAAGCCTATTAGGTTGAGGCAAACTAAACACCTGCACTAACAGTTTGATATGAAAGCAAGTTTAGGGGTTTATTTCGCCAATTTTATTATTATTATTTGTTGTTTTTTTTAATTCAAATGTAGGTACAAATGAATTATATATTTTCAGTGTAACAAAAATTTACTTTATTAAAAGCACAATTTTACCTAAATATTTAATGCTGATAATTCACATTAAACTCACAAACTAAGCAAGTTCTTTTTCATAGTAATTCGTTGAATCGCCATTAAAATCTATATTACACAATTGCTGAAATGCTAATTGCATTAATAAATTATGGGATGCGATATTATGTGGAGAGGTAATTGCTAAAACTTTTTTAATAGCAAAGTTATGTTGTCCATGAGCAAGTACTGATATACAAGCCTCTTTTGCATAACCTTGTCGCCAGTATTTTGGCAGAAGACTATAACCTATGTCTGGAAATTCAAGTTCATCTCTTTTAAGTATGCCACACATACCGATGGGCTCAAGATTTTCTTTAAGTGCAACGTGATATAAACCGAAGCCATTTTCCTTATAACTGGCAATAGGGCCTTGCTGCAAATACTGCTCTGCATCTAACACAGTCCTAACTTTTTTATCGCCAATATTTTCAATGAAAGATGGCTCATTAAGTAGAGTAACAATAAACTTTGCGTCGAATAAATTAAACTCCCTGATGATTAACCTTTCTGTTTCGATAATGTCCTTCAAGATATTCTCCTTTGTTTTAATATCGGTATAACGCCCTCTAGGGCGTGTTGATAAACCAACAGTAATGTATACTACATGCATCTTTTTAAAAAGTTATATTTACTAGAAGCGAGTATCTTTTCACAACACAGAAAAAACAACTGACTTATTGCACAAGCAGTAATGGATTAAAAAGTAAAAAACACAAGGCATACAAATTAAATGTTTGAGACAAAAAAGCCTAAATCAATCAGTCAATTCAGGCCTTCATTATTTATTCATGTAATCTTAGCTTTTTACAATATCGTCGATCATACCAACAATAGAAGGATGATAACCCGCTCGCGCTTCTTGATAAATCTCATTAGCCAGTGTGATATAACCTGCATCAAGTAAACTTTTATATAACGGTTTTACAAACTTTCCTCTACCAATCGCTTTCAAATAGGTGGCAACAGCTTGTAGTACATGCTCAGCATTATTTCTAATGGCGACCGTAAACCAAGCAAAAGCTATCTCAGCATTGGTTGAAGCAGTTAATGAGAAACAGTTATCTAATTCAAGCAATTGAGGTACTGAAAGTTGCTCAGGTAAGGTTGTTAAGAAATATTGCCAATGATGTACTGACCAACCATCTACCGTTAATGCATCGGCATGTGTTCCAGCTAACCAAGCATTTTGCTGAGCGATCACTTTATCTAAACTATTTGAGGTCGGTGCAACAAACCATTCTGGCATGCCTGTTCCATGGATCCACTCTAATAATTCAGTTTCTGATATTTTATCACTATGCTCAACTAACAATGTTTGCTGAGCATAAGCAATAAAATCTTCTGTGGTGATAGCAGTAAAGGCAAAGTGTTCTACATAAGTTAACAAGAACTTGTCAAACGCTACACGTCCTAACCTTCTTTCTAAATCATGGACAAACATTGATGCTTTATCATAAGTAAAACGATCAAAGGCATTATTTGGATCTTCTGTTTGCACATTCGCCGTAACGGTTTGTTTCTCTACAGGCATGGTTTTGAACTCTTCTAACAAACGGCCATATTCAAGCACCACTTCAAGCTCCGCCATTTCTTTACCATAAACCGCTTCAACAATACGGTTAGTAAAGTAGGTTGTGAAACCTTCATTAAGCCATAAATCACGCCATGTGGCATTGCTGACTAAGTTACCTGTCCATGAATGCGCTAACTCATGAGCCACTGTTGAGACTAAGCTTTTATCACCGGCAATTAATGTTGGGGTCATAAAGGCTAAACGAGGGTTTTCCATGCCACCAAAAGGGAAACTCGGTGGTAAAACTATCATGTCATAACGACCCCAACGATATGGGCCAAGCAAGCTTTCAGCAATGTTGATCATCTGCTCTGTATCTTCAAACTCTTTAGCACAAGCTGCTAACATGCTTGGTTCAGTATAAACACCACTGCGCTCACCAATAGCTTTAAAAGCTAAATCACCACAAGCAATCGCCATTAAATGCGTTGGAATGGGCTCTGGCATTCTAAACATAAAGACACCAGGATATTCAATTTCATCATTACTTTCTGCACACATAACCACAGTCATATTTTGTGGTGCCATCACCTTAGCGTTAAATGTGACTCGTGCTTTTGGGCTATCTTGCAATGGGATCCAGCTGCGCGCGTTTATTGGCTGAGATTGACTGAATAAATAGGGTGATTTTTTACCTGATGTTTGCGCAGGGGTTAACCATTGTAACCCTTCTGCTTGAGGCGTTGTTTTATAATAAATTTTTACCCATATGTCATCAGCAATTAAATCAATAACTAAACGACTACCTAAAATATCGTCTGCTTGATCTAAGATAAAATTAAGTGCTTCACCTTTACTGTTTTCAATGCGATCAATAATTAAATCACGCGTATCAAGTATGAGTTGTGTCGCTAATTGATCCGTTTGGTGCGCTATTGCTAAGTTTACATAGCCTGATAATTCTTGCTTATCAAAGCTTATTGCAAGGGCTAAATCGAAATGGGTGACTTTAACTTCATCTGTATTTGCATAAGAGTGATAGTCATGAGTGAAATCAAATTGGTTCATGAGAAAAGATCCAAGAATAAAAGTTATTTGAAATATATCTGAAACGTATTGAAATAATACCAATAGTTTAAAATAATTTTTTAAACAAAGGCCTGATATAAATCAGGCCTTTGTTTAGTTTATTACATCATTAATTTGTTACTTAAGCGGCATTTGCATCACCTGATACTTCTTTTTGCAGTCGATAAACCCACTTAGAATATAAATAGATACCCACTCCAGAGATAGCACCAACTGTTGCGATTATATACCAAGCCATTCCTATATTGTTTGCTTGGTACAGCGTATCTGTCATCACTTGAGCTGACTTACCTGTAAATTCAACTAAGGTATCAAATGCTTCACCATTTTTTATTGCAGCCACTTTATCTGCAGCCATACCTAGCTCTAAAAGATAGTCTCTAGAAATTAAATCTTTCGAGGCATACACATCATATAACCACGGGCCTAACTTACCTTCTAATGTCCAGCCAATACCTTGGGGAAGCATTACAAAACCTAGGTACATCGCTTTTTTATCAGCAGGGGCAATGTTGCCCATAAACTCACCCTTTTTCGGGCTTAATAGCATTTCACCTAAACTAAAGACGGCAATAGCGACAAGCATTGCCCAAGCCATTGGCGTAAAGCCAACTAAAAACATAGCAATACAACAAAGTACACAACCCACTAACATACTACTTAAAATTCTAAATTTTGCCGTCATCCCTGCCACAATAAAGCACGTTGTGGCAATCATGATGAAGTTAACACTCATCATATATTCAGGCATCATTTTTGTACCTGCGTGGTTTAAACCCAGTAGACCTATCCAAATAGGGTTTTGCGTACCGCCAGCACCAAACAAATCAGTAACAATAGTGCTGGTATTTACCCAATCTTCAATGTGTTTTGGCAAAACATCAAACATGGCATTAAACATGAACCAAAAGCCTGAGAACGCAAACATATAACCGAGTACTAATGGTTTTCTTACTTCTCTAAACGCTTCTTTCCATAACGCATTTTGTTTAATTTCACCTGACTTAATTTTTGCTTTTTGCGCTAAACGCTCTTCTCTGCCCGGCTCTTTGTACATTAATAATAAAATGAAATTTAACGAGATAATCACCGCACAGGTATAAAACAAATAGTTCCAACTTAATTGGCGCAGTTGCACCGCAATTAACGGACCTAACCAACCACCAATGTTTACTAACTGATAAAAAATACCCCACGCCATGGTACTGGTTTCACGTTTTACCGATTTAACCATGGTGCCTTGAATACCCGGCTTAAAAATACCTGTACCAAAGGCCAGTAGCATAGCCCCCAAAGTAAAGCCTAAAAAGCTAGGAAACATTGCCATTGTTAAATATGCGGCTATTTTAATCACCGTAGAAATAGCAATAGTTTCTTTATACCCAATGCGGTCTGCTGTACCGCCAAGTAAGATAGGAATGAAGGTTTGTGTTAATGCAAAGATAAACATGATGGTACCATAATCGCTCATGGTTAAACCTAAGCCACCTTTTGAAACAGCGTCGGTTGCATATAGACTGGCACTGGCTTTGACACCGTAATAAGCAATACGCTCTACAATCTCCATACCACCAACTAGCCAGAAGATATAGCCTAAGCTTAAAATAGAAGCCCACAATCCGAGCTGTTTAACATCTTTTAAGTCATTATCTGCATATTTATTATTTTGACTCACGTAAATACCTTTTACTTATTTTTAAAATCGCATGCAATATACAACAAAAACAAAAAAAAGCACAGCTGTCTTTAGACAACTGGCTTTCTTATAAAACACTAGTGCATTACGCTCATCTAGAGCGAACCGCTATTTTTTAATGGACGCATTAATCCAAGCGTTAACATTTCTATCAAGCACATCCATAGGTACTGCTCCACCCAACAAAACAACATCGTGAAATTCATTTAATTTAAACGCTTCACCTAGAGCCTTTTGCGCTTTATCACGTAAGCTTAATATTTTAAGCATACCTAACTTGTAGCCAAGCGCTTGTCCTGGCCAAACCATATAACGTTCAATTTCTGACGTTACATCTGATTCAGCAGAGCCTGTTTTTTCACTCATATAACTTATTGCTTGTTCGCGCGTCCAGCGTTTGTCGTGCAAACCCGTATCAACGACTAAACGTACTGCTCTAAATAATTCTGCTTGCAGACGACCTAAGTTACCAAAAGGGTCGTTCTCATACATTCCTAGCTCATATGCTACTTGCTCAGAGTAAAGCGCCCATCCTTCAATATAAGTATTGTATGGAGCAATTCTGCGTAAAAATGGCATGTCTGCTTGTTCCATGTTTAACGCAATTTGCCAATGATGACCTGGATTAGCTTCATGATAAGTTAAGGTTTTTAATGCAAACTTAGGGTTTGCTTTCATGTCACGTAGGTTAATCCAATAAACGCCGGGTTTACTTCCGTCAATAGCTGGTGTGGTATATTGTCCTCCTGATGCGCCATCTTGCACTTCAACAGGAAACGCCTTAACTTCAACATCGTACTTAGGAACCGTAGTGAACAATGGCGACATTTTTTGCGTTATTTCTGCAATATACCCATTTAAATCATTGAGTAGCTCTGCTCGTCCAGCATCAGAGTCTTCATAAAGAAAGCGAGCTTCTTCATTAAGAGCCACCATACGCTCGCCAACAGTACCTTTGCTATAACCTTGAGCGATTAAAATAGCATCCATTTCTTTTGAGATACGATTAACTTCATCGACACCAATTTGATGAATATCACTCGCTGTCAATTCACTATCACCTAATTTTTTAATCGCATCTTTATAGTATGCTGCGCCGTTAGGTTGAGCCCATATGCCTGACTCTATTCGCCCTTTTGCTAATAACGCTTGTGTTGCTTTGCTCGCTCGCTCAAATGCTGGATAGACCACATCAGCAACAGCGGTAGTCGCTTTAGTTATTAACTCAGTTTTTTTTGTTTCAGATAACTCAGAAAGCTTTTGTAGTTTTTCTGAGAATACTTTAACAAACACATGTTCTTGCGCTGGTACGTTGATATAGTTAGTCAAATAATTAAGAGCACCTTCAAGGGTTACTTTAGGTGGTAACCAATTTTGTTTGGCATCAAAAGCTTGCTTACTCACCACACTGTCAACCAACACATCAAATTGTTTTAAGCGTGCTATATAATCAAGCGCCTGTTGCTCGTTAGTGATAGCGTGATCATTTTGCATTGTTCTAGGAATATCGATTAAAGGGCCATTAATTTGATTAATAATAAATGGTGATAAGCCCATCCAAGTGTCAATAAAACCAATGGAAAAGTTAGGATCACCAGCAAAATATTTAGTAATACTTAACATAACTTGTTGGTTAATCGCGGCAGTAGATGTTGTGTCAGCTAATGTTGTCTGCTCAATTTTTTGAGCAATAGCGTACAAATTTTCTCGCAATTTCGCTTCAATTTCAGGACTAAATGTTTCTATTTTATCATTGGGATAATAACCAATTTCAGCTTCACCAAGGCCATACATGGTGGCAGACAAAGCTCTTTCTTTAAAAATAGCTTTACTGGCTTCTTGATATAACGCGTCTAACGTAGCAACGTTATTTACTGCCACATCCGCTTTATCATCAACCGGTGCCGCTATTGAAGCCGTTTGTTTTTCACTTTGACTCGGTGTATTTTTTGTTTGTTGTTCATTACAGCCACTTAACAATAAAGCTGCTAGAACGCCACTCGCAATCACAGTATATTTCATCTCAATGTTCCATTATGAGGTAGTTAACCTATTTAAATTAGTAACTACCTGATTATTTTTATAAAAAGAGCGTCTTCCATTTTGAATGGGCGCCAGCAATGGTTTTAAATTAGAGCAAAGCCCCACGATAAAGTAAACCTAAATACACAGATGATGATATTTCTGCTATAATCGCGCGCTAAAATTTATTTCTAGTTCATCAATTTTCTACTTAACCGCCTGTTAAACACTGTGCGTTGGTGGATTAATGAAACAGATTCAGAGCAATATATATGACAGCATCAACGCAACATGCCTTATTCGATTACCCTAAATACTGGGCAGAATGCTACGGCACCGCCCCATTTTTACCTATGTCTAGACAAGAGATGGACGAATTAGGCTGGGACAGTTGCGATATCATCTTAGTTACCGGTGATGCTTATGTTGATCACCCAAGTTTTGGTATGGCCATTATTGGTAGAATGTTAGAGTCGCAGGGGTTTAGAGTCGGTATTATCGCTCAACCTGATTGGCACTCAAAAGATGCTTTCATGCAACTAGGCCAACCGAACCTCTTTTTTGGCGTAACGGCGGGCAACATGGATTCGATGATTAATCGCTATACCGCTGAAAGACGCATTCGTCATGATGATGCTTATACCCCCAATGACGAAGGTGGTAAACGCCCAGACCGAGCCGTTACCGTTTATACACAACGTTGTAAAGAAGCCTACAAAGGCGTACCTGTCATTATTGGCGGCATTGAAGCCAGTTTACGACGCATCGCTCATTATGATTATTGGTCAGACAAGGTACGCCGTTCTGTACTGTTTGATTCAAAAGCTGATCTTTTAGTATACGGCAATGCCGAACGTCCGTTGATTGATATTGCTCACCGAATTGCTCGTGGGGAAGATGTTAATACCATCACTGATGTACGCGGTAGTGCTTTTTTAACTAAACAAGCTTTACCAGGCTGGAAAGGTATAGACTCGCGCAGTATTGATCGCCCCGGTAAAATAGATCCTATTCCAAGCCCGTATGAAGAAATAACGCCAAACACATGTGATAGCAAACAGTCTAGTGATGACAATGACGCAAATGCAGTATCGATACAAGAAGCCTTGGTCGAAAAAGATATTACTAAAACTCCTCAAGTCATTGATATTTCGGTTTATAAAAATAAATCTTGGCGAGAAAAAGATAAGCCATGGCAAACCACTTACATTAATTTACCTACCTTTGAGCAAGTAAAAGAGAACAAAACTCTCTATGCACATGCTTCACGTATTTTTCATCAAGAGGTCAACCCTACTTCAGCGAAACCTTTGGTTCAACGACATGGTGAACGATTAATTTGGTTAAACCCGCCGGCAGAGCCATTAACAGAACAAGAAATGGATGGTGTGTTTGGTTTACCTTATCAACGCAGACCTCACCCAAGCTACGGTAATGCCAAGATTCCAGCGTATGACATGATAAAAACCTCAATCAACATTATGCGTGGATGTTTTGGTGGCTGTACTTTTTGCTCCATTACTGAGCATGAAGGTCGCATTATTCAAAGTCGCTCACATGAATCCATTATCAACGAAATTGAAGATATTAGAGATAAAGTACCCGGCTTTACCGGTGTGATAAGCGATCTTGGAGGTCCCACGGCCAACATGTATCAATTAAACTGTAAAAGCGAAAAAGCCGAAGCCACTTGTCGTAAGCCATCATGTGTTTGGCCCACTATTTGTGGTCATTTAGATACGGATCATACGCCGACCATTGAACTGTATCGAAAAGCGAGAAAAGTAAAAGGTATTAAAAAGGTATTGATTGCTTCAGGTGTTCGTTACGATTTAGCTATTCAAGATCCTGATTATGTTAAAGAGTTAGCCAGTCACCATGTAGGCGGTTACTTAAAAATTGCCCCAGAGCATACAGAGGAAGGTCCGTTAAACAACATGATGAAGCCGGGAATGGGCAGTTATCATAAATTTAAAGAATTGTTTGATCATTACTCTAAACTTGCAGGCAAAAAACAGTATTTAATTCCTTATTTTATTTCTGCTCACCCAGGTACAACAGACAGAGATATGATCAATTTAGCTTTATGGTTAAAAGAGAATGACTTTAAGTTAGATCAAGTGCAAAACTTTTACCCGTCGCCACTTGCTAATGCAACTACGCTATATCATACCGAGTTAAACTCTTTACGAAATATAACCAGTAAGAACTTAGCTAAAGATGACGCAAACGTACCTGTACCCAAAGGCACTATTCAGCGCCGTTTACATAAAGCTATTTTGCGCTATCACGATCCTGCAAACTGGCCATTATTACGTGCTACCTTTAAAAAAATGGGGCTTGCAAATAAACTCATCGGTTCAAAACCTACGTGTTTAGTACCTCATGAAACGCGTGCAGAAAAAAACATGCAACATAATAAAGGCAAAAACAATTCGCAAGGCTTTAAAACATCGCCGGGTCAGCAGCGCCAAACGAAAGGTAATCAAAGTAGAAATAGCTTCAATAAAAAGCAAGGACAAGGCAAACAAGGTTTAACACGTTTTAGCGATAATCAGTTTTCAAAAGACGATGGTCAAAACCAGCCACAAAGTAAGCGTAATAACGCAAATAAAAAGCGTAAACCTTCACGTCAGCAATAAGTGGCTATTTAATAAAAGGTAGTCTGAATCGAGGTTAGTTCATAAAAAACGCTGAACTTGAGGGATAACATACTCAAATTAAGCGTTTTTTAGTTATGACCACTTTAAGTTAGAGCGTGTTTTCTTTATTAAATAACCCTAGCGCACTTGCTGTCATGGTTCTAACACCCGTTGCTAGTGCCAATGGATAATCTGGCGCAAACTGACTAGAGTGTAATGAAGGTAAACTTTGACCCGTTTCTTTGCTGTGTTTGAGTTGTGCTGGGTTTACGCCGCCTAACCAAAAAATGGTAATAGGTACAGCTTCATCTGTTCTACCATACAGGCCAAAATCTTCACCCGCCATTACGGGGTCACTCTTCTCAACTTGTGCTTTTCCTAACTCTTGCTCGATAAATTTTTGCACATTAACTGCCAAAGCAGGGTTATTATAAGTTGACGGTATCGACTCTTGTTCGTGTACATGCACAACAGGATATAAACTTTCAGGTAACCCTGCACTGACAGCGATACCTTGACTAAGGCGTTTAATGGCAGCAATTTGTTGATTTCTTACTGCGCGATCATAAGAGCGTAGCGTTAACTGTAGTTTCACTTCATTCGAAATAATATTATGTTTAGAACCGCCATGCATTGAACCTACCGTAATAACCGAAGGTTTTAACGGCGATATTTCTCTACTGTTAATGGTTTGAAGCGCCAAAACCAAACGTGATGCTAACACTATCGGATCAATGGTTTTATGAGGATAAGCACCATGCCCTCCTTTGCCTTTCACTAAAATATCAACAGAATCAACATTAGCCAAAGCATAGCCAGGTGCAATAGCCACTTTTCCTGCCTCAACCGATGCACTAACGTGTAACCCCAAAACATGATCAGGTTTTGCAAATTGAGAATATAGCCCTTCTTTTAGCATTGCTTTAGCGCCAGCCCCCACCTCTTCAGCAGGTTGGGCTACCATCATCAGTGTTCCCTGCCATGAATCTTTTGCCTCAACTAACTGTTTCGCTGTGCCTATAAAGCTAGCCATATGAATATCATGACCACAGCCATGCATTACCCCAACGGTATTATTGTGTTGATCAAGGGTAGTAACTTTTGATGCATATGATTTACCTGTTTGTTCAGTAATAGGTAGGCCATCGGTATCAGTGCGAATCATCACCGTTGGGCCTTTACCATTTTTAAAGAGACCAACAACACCATAACCACCCACGTCAGAGGTAACTTCAAAACCTAGTTGCATTAACTCTTTGGCTAACACTTGCCCTGTTTTTTCTTCTTTTAGCGACAGCTCTGGCGCTTGATGAAGCTGTAAATATAATTGCTCTAATTGTGGCATTGACTGAGTAACAGACACCTTTAATGAGCTCGCACCACTGGGTGCACTTAATGGTAATAAGATTAAAGGTGCGTATAACCATAGATTTATTTTTTTCATTACTTACCTATCAAGCTGTTGTTTATTTTGCGTAAATTTAAAGTAGCACATCATGATACTTAAGCAAACGCAGCAATGCAGTAAATGCAAATAACAATTAAATCACTATTTATACCGTAATTTTTAAGGCGAATTACCCGTGAAGCATGTATAATTTGCGCCATTAAATTTGGCATTAAAATATCATTAAGGAATTAACTATCCTTGCTTGTAACAATATAACGCAACAATTCGGTGCAAAACCGCTGTTTGAAAACATCTCACAAAAATTTGGTGGCGGTAACCGTTACGGTTTAATCGGTGCTAATGGTTGTGGTAAATCAACCTTTATGAAAATTCTTGGTGGTGACTTAGAGCAAACATCAGGAAACGTTAATTTAGATACTGGAGAACGTTTAGGTAAATTACGCCAAGACCAATTTGCTTTTGAAGAATACAGTGTTATTGATACCGTCATTATGGGTCATACCGAATTATGGGCCGTAAAAGAAGAACGTGATCGCATTTATGCTTTACCTGAAATGAGTGAAGCAGACGGCATGAAAGTGGGTGATTTAGAATCAGAGTATGCCGAAATGGATGGATACTCTGCCGAAAGTCGCGCGGGTGAATTATTGATTGGTGTTGGTATTCCAGTAGAACAACACTACGGTTTAATGAGTGAAATCGCACCTGGTTTTAAGCTGCGTATTCTTTTAGCTCAAGCCTTATTTTCTGATCCCGATATATTATTACTCGATGAGCCGACCAACAACTTGGATATTCATACGATTCAATGGCTTGAAGAGACATTGAATGAACGTGATTCAACCATGATTATTATTTCTCATGATAGACACTTTTTAAACAGTGTTTGTACTCACATGGCAGATTTAGACTACGGTGAATTACGTGTATACCCGGGTAATTACGACGAATATATGCTAGCGGCTACACAAGCTCGTGCGCGTTTATTGGCAGATAACGCCAAGAAAAAAGCACAAATTGGTGAATTACAAGCTTTCGTTGCTCGATTCTCTGCTAATGCATCAAAGGCAAAACAAGCCACTTCACGCGCTAAGCAAATTGACAAAATTCAATTAGAAGAAGTGAAAGTATCAAGTCGAACCAACCCGTTTATTCGCTTTGAACAAGAGAAAAAATTATTTAGAAATGCCTTAGTGCTAGATAAAGTAAATAAACATTTTGATGATGCTCATATTCTAAAAGACATCTCTGCTTTAATTGAAGTAGGCGAGCGTATTGCCATTATTGGTGAAAATGGTATTGGTAAAACAACGTTATTGCGTACCTTAATGAATGAAGTGGGTTATGAAGTGACTTCAGGTGAATTCAACTGGTCTGAAAACGTTAATATTGGTTATTACGCACAAGATCATGAATATGAATTTGAAAACGACATGACCCTGTTTGAATGGATGAGCCAATGGCGTCAGCCTACAGATGACGAGCAAGCGGTTCGTGGTTACTTAGGGCGTTTATTGTTCTCAGCTGATGACATCACTAAATCGGTAAAAATCTTATCGGGTGGTGAAAAAGGTCGAATGTTATTTGGCAAGCTAATGATGCAAAAACCTAATATATTAGTTATGGATGAACCAACGAACCACATGGATATGGAGTCTATTGAATCCTTAAACATGGCGCTAGAAGGTTATGAAGGTACACTTATCTTTGTCAGCCATGACCGTGAATTCGTTTCGTCACTGGCGACACGTATTATCGAATTAACCCCAGAGGGTTATAATGATTTTGCTGGTACTTACGATGAGTATCTCGCAAGTCAAGAATAAGCATCTTTTTTCATTAACCTTTTAGGTTAATGACAATTAGTAGAATACAAAGAGGGCTATATGCCCTCTTACTTTTTTTTAATAATATTAGCAAGAAACGCTAAGGAATAAGTTTGTTAAGTTACCGCCACGGCTATCACGCTGGCAATTTTGCCGATGTCCTCAAACACAGCGTATTAACTCTTGTGCTCGATTATATGACCCGTAAAGAAAAAGGCTTCAGTTATATCGACAGCCATTCTGGTGCAGGCATGTACCAATTGGAAGATAAATTCGCGCAAAAAACAGGTGAATATAAAGAAGGTATTGGCAAAATAATAAGCGATACTAATGCACCTGAAGCGCTCATTCCTTACCTTAATTTAATTAAACAGTTAAACCCAGAAAATGAACTCAGCATTTACCCTGGCTCACCGGGCATTGCTAAGCAGTTTATCCGCCGTCAAGACGCAAGCCACTTATTTGAACTGCATCCCACTGATAACGAACTGTTAACTGACTTTTGTTACCGCTGGAAAAAATCGTTCATCAAACAATCTGACGGTTACCAAGGTGTTCTTGGGTTAGTTCCACCACCAACAAGACGTGGCGTGGTGTTAATAGATCCTCCTTATGAATTAAAAGAAGATTACCAAAAAGCCGTTAGCACCATCATAAAGTCATCTAAAAAATTCGCTACTGGCACTTATATCCTATGGTACCCCGTCGTACAAAGACACTGGGTTGAGCAAATGCAGCAAGACTTTATAAACAGTGAAGTGAGGAATGTTTTACAGGTTGAATACTGCCAACAAGCAGACAGTGACGAATATGGTATGACAGGTACAGGGTTATTTATTGTTAACCCTCCTTGGCAACTGTCTTCTCAACTTGAAGATATTCTGCCCTACCTTAAAAGTAAGATTGGCAGTGGTGAGGCTAGTTATCAACTCACACAGCTTATCGAAGAATAGTGCATAATCTCTTATAGAAAATAACATTCCGTTACTGTTATAACCGCCTCATGCACAAACAAATAAAGCGCCAATGGGCGCTTTATTTTTAATACAGTCAACACTATTTAACCTCAGCTCGGGTTATTTAAATCATTGCTGATTCCAAACTCGATAATGACGCCCCCACCTGACTAATTCATTATTTAATTTGACATTAGATGTTTATCAAAAAACTTCACCATTTCATTTAATGTTTGAATACGGTGACTTTGTACACTTAAATGATGGTTTGCATTTTCAATTTCTACATAACGTACATCTTTATCATAATCTGATAACTCATCTGCCATTGCTTGGCTATGCTGTACTGGCACAACTCGGTCATCAGTACCGTGAACTAAGAGTATTGGGATCTCTATATTTTCAGCAAAGTTTACTGGTGAAACAGCTTCAAGTTTATCGTAATCATCACCAAACTGTTTTTTTACTACTTCAGCATTGGTAAAGCGTCGTGAACGTCTAACAATACGCTTAATATCAGAAACGCCTGCAAAGCTTGCGGCACACTTGAACGTATCAGCATGGAGTACCGATGCCATTAGCGCAGCATAACCACCATAACTCGCCCCAGCGATACAAACTTTCTCTTCATCAATAATATTTTGAGCATTTAACCAATGCACAGCATCTTGCAAATCATTCTGCATCGCTTTACCCCAGCCTTCAATAGCAGCCATTTCAAAATCGTAGCCGTAACCAGATGAGCCTCGAAAGTTTGGTTGCAAAACAATATAGCCTCTGCTTGCAAATAATTCTGACCAATAATCAAAACCAGAGGTATCACGTGCCATTGGGCCCCCATGAGGCAAAATAATTGCAGGGAGTTTCGCACCTGTTTTATAACTTTTAGGCTTAGTCAAATATGCTTCAATTTTCATTCCATCGCGGGCAGGATAAAGTACCAATTCTTTACCGGCATAATTTTGTTCGTTAACCTCTGGGTATAAACTTCCTAAATAGCTTAGTGATTTCAGTTTTCTATTACCTAAAAAGTAATCACCTGCGGTGTTTTTTGACGTAGAAAACAACACATAATGTTGCATATCTTTAGACATGCTAATAATCGTATTATCAGCATCGGGGATGGCCTTATTCAGCGCTTCTTTGAACGCAATGTATTCATTGTTCCAATACGTTTTATTATCATTTTTACTGCTATGACTAAGACCAACTACTTCATGTGTTTTAGGTGAGTATAATAAACGTCCATCAACATCATATTTTTCATCGAAATATACCAACTCTTTCGTTAATGACTTGTCAAGTAAATTCACTTTGAAAACCGCATATTTCCCTTGATGTAATGCTCGAATAAATAAAGTATTAGGGTCAACATCAAAACCTAAAACATGAACAACTTCACGTTCAAATATTTCGTAAGACCACAATTTTCTGACAAAGTCACCTTCTTGATCATAAAGCTTATAGAAAATATTGGTTTCATCGCGATGTAAACTTATACGCGCATTGCCTTGTTGGTCAGCATACCAATCAGTAACAAAAGATTTAGCTCTTTCTATACGTCGACGTTTCTTGGTTCGCACATTAACTTTATATACCGAAGGCTTATTAACTGAATCAAAGGCAATCGCCATTAAAATATTATCGGGATCTTCAGGCAATAAACTTATAACGTTATCTTGAAACTGAGCAACTTTCTCGTTGCGGCTTCCTCTTGGCTTGACTAATAACTCAACTTCATTTGGTTTAGTTAAATCAAACTTATATAGTCTCGTTGATGTGTATTTAACAGTACCTCTATGTGTTGGATATGCAGCACTAATTAATAAAATATCATCGTTAGCCCATGTATACCAATTAAGTAATACGTTGACATTATCTGACTGCAAAACCAAACGTTGCTCACTAGTTTTAAGATCTATACTCATTAATACTAAATTACCTTTGACGTTTTGAATTAATGCGAGGTTTTTAGCATTGGGTGAGAGTTTAAGCTGACTTATTGCAGGTAAACTTCCATAAGCATCAAGCGATATAGGGGCTGAAATTGCGCTACTAATCTTTATATTACACAACACAATGAATATGACGAAAAAGCGTTTTAACAGAGCACTTTTCATAGGGCTACCTTCCATGTTAATGATTAATTTCATCTTAATATATTGATAATAAAGACAAACGAGGCGGGAGTATAAGATATTCGAAGATAATAGGTAAACACTTACTGCAGTTTTTTTTAAATATGCTACAAATCAATAGATATTCACAAAATGTAACATATCAACAAAGGTCAACATGCCCTCATAACCTATCTTTTTATATAACAAACTTTATAAGTAGAAAAACAAATAAAATCAAACCAATCATTATAAAATTAAACATAAAAATAGGTGCTCTTTGCTGCCAAAGTGCTTTAAAGGTCTGAAACGGTGTTAGTTTATTATCTTCGCTTAACTGAGCTAATACATATTGATTTAGCTCTTTTTTATCAAAATAGCGTTGTTTAGCATTACCTATTGGAATAGATAATGTCGGTGAAATTAAATGCTCATTACTGTAGTTCAACTCTTTTGCTAACACGCTGATTTCATGCTCTTCGTATTTTAATATAATGCTCTCGCCTAAAACACCCAGCGCAACTTTTTGAATTTTTAAAAACACACTAAGTAAACATAAAATAAAGGTAGACCAACCAGCAATAAACACCCCGTAAAACCAGTATAATTGCGACAAGTCACTTTCATTTACACTGCTTGTCTGCAATAAAATAAAACAGGGTAATAATGCAATCACGGCAAGTACAATATAAACAGCCACTTTATATTTAACTGCTCTGTTCGTTAACCAAAATGGTGCCTTGGTTTTATTAAGGTGTAGTAAACGTTTTGCCATTTCATCGTCAACTTCATCTTTACCGTTAGCAATAGAATATTCGATACTGTCTTTATTGAACTTGGCGTTTCTACCCGTGAAGGCATTAATTGTTTGCTTCTTCTCCAAGAACCACGCCGCAACAAAACCCGATAGCAACACAACGAAAAATGCTACTTTACCCAGCAGTGCCACAAATTCACCACGTGCAATAACATCGTTTCGTGACGTATTTATCGTTTTAAATAGGCTAGGTTCAAAAGCTCCTATATGAATGCCCTCGCTATCAAACTGCTCAATCAATAATTCATCAAAATCTGCTAACCAAAACATATCTTGCCAAAGTACAACTGACATAGGATCTTGTACAAACTTTGGAGTTAATTTTTTACCTTTTTTACCTTTTAAATCATATTGTTGAATAACACCATATGACATTTGTGAACCAGCAATATTTACCCAAACGCTGCTATTGTCGTTAGTAAAAAGAAAAGGAAACTTGTTTTGAGCACTAACGGTCGCAGTAAATTGCGATACTTCGCTAGCAAAGCTTTCTGTCGCTTGTGAAAGCTGCACCAAACGGTGGTTATTGGTATCTGCCACCCATAATTCATTATTTATAAAACCCAGTTGATTCGGAAATTTAAACGCAGTGGTTGAAGAACTCGCTTGTAAATCTCCAAACTGATTAAGTTTTATGATTTTATGCTCAGCAGTACTACTGATAAAAACACTATTATCCGTTTGCTTAATTACCACATGAAATGCTCGAGGAAATTGCGACAAATGCACTGCGAACGGTTGACATGAAAAAGCAGCTAACTTACATCGATACCAACCTGTGTGATGGACACTCCCTACATTTGAAGCATTACTTTCATTATGGGTATCACTATGTGTAAAATTATTGGTAGTATTTTTATTAGCGTTAGCCTGTTGACTACCATTGGCTGATTGCGCGTGATGAGTGATACGAAAGTAAGCCTTTATTGTATCGATAAATGACCTAGATTCAGCTTGATGGTAAAACAATAAATCACCATTATTGAAAAAGTCATAATCTCCTTTGGCAATAAAATTATGCTGAGTAAAGTCGAGTTGCTTGGCTATTTCACCTTGAGCGTTTATCCAAAATAACTTTTGACCATATTGAATCACTAATTGTTGCTTATCTTGTTTTATAAAACCTAAGCGGTCGACATCAGCAGCTTTGAAATAACCATATTGCCACATAACAAGACTTATTATCGCGCCGATAACGATAAGTATTGCTGCAATTAATGAGCGTCCATGCATTGTTAATTTCCAAAAGTTTGATTGAGTTTTGATCTTCTAACTATAAATGATTTTTTTGATATGTCGAAGTGCTTTACTTAACAACCGTTCAAGTTAAATTAAACGGTTGTTAAGTAAAATAAGCAATAAGGTTAATTTCCAAAAGCACAAACTAACTATGATATTAACGCTTGCTCAATGTATTGATGTGCTTGCTCAGAATAGAGTAATTGGCTCGACATGGTGACTAAAGAGTCTTCATCTAGTCTCTCGTCTTGATACTGTGCAAGTAGTTCACTGATTATATTCGCTTCATGCACATAACAGGCTAAAGGGTTTTGCTGATAAAGCGGTTTAAGTTGGGCTGATGTTTTAAGCCTTGCTTGAATAGATAATACATCTAAAATAGCCTGTGGAAATTGCCAATACTTGGCAACTTTGTAGGTTATAACTTTCGAGTTTTTAAACATTAACTCTTTAAAAGCGAAAGAATTAGGTTGATTGTCTGGATGAACAACCGCAAAGGCCTCCATCATTAACTGATAAATAATCATATCGCCTAAATTACAGATTAAACCGACTAAATAGCCCTGAGCAATTTCATTATTTAGCTTCCCTTGTTGTAGTAAACTTTTGGTAATGACACCCGTAGACAAACTATGTTGCCAAATTTTATTACCGTATTGCTGAAAGTAAACTTTTGATTTTGGTACCATTTTACTGATAAAACCATTAATTACCCCCTCGATAAGGCCTTTACTACCCAGTTGCATAAAAGCTGATTTCATATCCGTAATATCTTTTTGACTACGGTTATAAAAAGTTGAATTAGCTAGTTCAATCACTTTTGCGGCAATAACTGGCTCTTGCTGTATTAAACGAATCAGCTCTTCGGTATCGAATTCAGCATTATTTAATTGCGCTATAACTTGAGTGAGCGAAGTGGGTAAAATAGGTAAAGCCGCCAATAAATGTTTGGGTGATTTTAATAAGCTGTCAATTTTGTCTGAAACAAACAACGAAAGTTCATCTTGACAATGGATTGGCGGTGTTTGTCCAAAAAGGTAATCGTAAAATGCTTTTTGTTGTTTTTCTTCAATAGAAGCGACTTCGAGTGTTTTAGCTGATAAAGCATTTTGTAATTCTGCTACTGCTTGTTCAGCTTGTTCTTCGGTGTTATTTCTTGTTTCTTCAAAATAAGTATAATTGGCGCTTTTATTTGATTTTGATGGAAAAATTAGCCTTACTAACGCTTTGAACATTGATTTTGAGCCTCGATAAGCAATTTCATCTGTTAAACCTAGTGTTAGCCACAGCTACACTACGTTTACATTGCAATGAAATTGAACTATTAAACTTAACTTATTAGTAAGTTATAGCACACCAAGGTCTGCATCAACACCTAAACAATCACTGATTTCAACGAAAAAGAAAAACAACTGCCCTTACCTAGTTCACTGGTTACTTGCATATTTGCATTGAGTAAAGAAGCTAATTTCTTCGTAATTGCTAAACCTAAGCCCGCATGCTTATGTTTTTCACCACGAGCATTACTGGCACGATACCTTGCATCAAAAATATAAGCTAAATCTTTTTGGCTAATACCTGTTCCGGTATCAATTACTGCGACATTAACGCGATTATTATCATTCACTATATCAATGGTAATTTCGCCATTCTCAGGTGTATGCCTTAAGGCATTATCAATTAAGTTACTTAAAATACGTTCTAACTTGGCAATATCTGAATAAACCAAAAAACCACATTGCGCTGGGTTTAATGACAATTTAATATTTTTCTCACGAGCTTTAAGGGCAAACTTAGCGACAATATCGTAAATAAGCTCACCAATAGGAAAGGTTTCTAAGTTAACTGAGACTTGCCCGTCTTCTAAATGTGCTAATTCAAAAATTTGATCGATTAATAACTTCAACTGTTTGCCATTTCTTAACACTGTTCTGAGATAGGCGTCTCTATCTTCTTTGGGCAAGTCGTCACCTTTGATAGCAATGGTTTCAACATACCCCTGCATTGCTGCTAGAGGCGTTCGCAAATCATGAGATAATTGTGCTAACAGCTCTTTTCTTATTCGCTCGTTGTCTGTTAATTGCATCAATTGCTCATTAATTTTAGTGACCATTTCAGCAAAAGTACGGCCTAACAATTGAATTTCATTTTTTTTATTTGCTTGCCAGTGAGATAGGTTTATATTTGCACAATCAAATTGATGAGATTTTACTAACTCCATTTCACTGACTAATTGTCTAATAGGTTTAGTAAAGTAGCGCAACAATACCAGCAATAAAATTAGCACTAACACAAACGCCGCAATAATGATAAAACCATGCTGCATTAACTGCTGGTTTGTTTTCACTCGGGCAAAGACTGAGTCATAAATTTCTCCACCAATAATCACGTACAAATATCCCTGTAGATTACCTTGATTATAAATAGGTGCTGCTGAAAAAATTTTCTGTTCGTTAAAGCTTCGTGGGTCATCGCCATATACAGGTAGTTGCTCTGGCTTATCAATTAACGTCACTAACGGGGCTAACTCAACAGATTGTCGTTTAATTTTATTGCTGTCGGCAGAATACGTTAAAATATTGCCTGAAGGATCTAAAAAATAGAATTCAAACGCTGGTCCTAACACCATTAAGGTATGAAATAAGTTTTCTAAGGCGGGTTTATCGTAAACACCATCTTGTAGTAAAGGGTTATCGTTAGCTAAATGCTCAGCTAAGGCTAAATGTAATTGTTGCTCTGCCTGATGTTTCGCTTGCTCTGCTAACGCACTACTCCACCAAAAGAGTAAATAAGCAACCACAATAAATGCGCCTGTAACGGTTAATGCTAAGCGTTGATAAAGGGAAAGTGACATTATTAATGTACTCCTGCGGAATTTAACTTATAGCCAACTCCCCATACCGTTTGAATAATTTGAGGGTTTGACGTGTCTGTTTCTAACTTGCTTCGCAAACGATTAATGTGTGAATTTACGGTATGCTCATAACCACTATGGTGATAACCCCAAACAGAATCTAACAACTGACTTCTTGAAAAAACTTGATCTGGGTGATTACCCAAATAACTTAAAAGCTCAAATTCAGTTGATGTCAGTTCGATGGTATCTTCTTTGTATTTCACTTGATGATAGGTATGATCTATCATGAGTTTGCCTATGCACGTTGCTTGTTGAGCGCTTTCATCATTAACACCGTTAAAGCCATTTTTTGGTTGTTGATGTGTCAATGTACTACCTTGTAGCGCTGAATTTACCGCGTTACTTATTGCACCACTTATTGCACTATTAGCCTCATTACGGCTCATCTGGTTCGCTTTCTCAATACAATGATAACGACGTAATTGTGCCCTAACCCGCGCTTGCAACTCCCTTACACTAAAGGGTTTTGTCATGTAATCATCAGCCCCAAGTTCTAAGCCTAAGACTCTGTCGGTTTCACTGGTTCGAGATGTTAACATTAAAATGGGTTGCAAAGGTTTTGCATCTCGGACTTGGCGACACACATCTAGGCCGCTTAATTTAGGCAACATCACATCAAGAATAATGGCTTGATATTGATTCGTTAAGGCTAGGTTTAAGGCTGTTTCACCGTCGTGACAAATGTCGACATTTAACGCCAACTCTTGCAAATGCACCTTGATTAATTGAGCAATATCATGCTCATCTTCCACAATTAAAACACTATCTTTAGTAATATTATTCATAGGCTCTAGTCAGTAAACCTGACCAGAGCCACATTTACTATTTCGTCCGTGTTATTGTTAATTTTATACTCGGGTTATCAAAGCGGTGAGCTTGCGTAAGCACTGAGCTCATTAAACCGTCGTCTTGACTTACAACACCTGAATGCATTGATACCCTATCAACATCATCACGGATCATGCTGTAACCAGTGCCGCCATCAGCTGGCCCAGGTATTGTTCCCATTGCTTCTGTGTTAGCTTCGGTACCCGCATCATAAACAGCTAAATGCCATGACATGGTCGCATCAACATCAAGCGTTGAAAGCTCTAAATTAGTAAGACCCGAGAAAGCATCATTTGTATTCACCAACATAGACACCATTGTTAAATGGGTAGCTAATTCGTCTGTTGTCGTAATGGTTAATGTTTCGCTTAAGCCAGGCATTAAAGGCCCTTGAGCACTCGCATTCGCGATAACTGACTCTTGTGAAATAAAATCAGTATTATCCCCACCTTCTGCTAACTTCTCTAATGCGATTGATGATGACATACCAATATCCCACATTTTTCCATCAGCATGTAAGACGGCCGTAATCGGTGACAATGGCTGCTCATGCGTTAAATTCACTACAGTAATATCGTAGCTATATTCCATTGGCTCTGGTTGAGGTGGTGGTGGCTCAGTCATGTTATCGTCATTATCACTACCACAAGCTGTTAACGTAGCTGCAAGGGTTAACATCAAAGCAGTTCTTTTATTGAATAAATGAATAGACATAATATCCCCTTATTTAACTACAACAGTGAGTTTAGCAACAGGGTTTAACCAACGTTGTACACTGTTATTAATGTCACTTTTACCTGCCATCATGTCATCGTCACCTAAATTACCGCGATGCACGTGCACAGCCATATTTGTTTCACTCATGGTGACCCCTGTACCATTCATACCAATCATGTTTTCTAACGGTGGTGGCACTGGCATACCCGCTTCACCTACTGCACCACTGCCTCGAATTTCATCATTGGCTTCAGTGCCAGCATCATACGCATTAACATAAACGGTGTAAGTTCCCGCTTCTTCTGGGATCATCCAACGACTTACCCCGACAAAACCATCGTTAGACGGTAAAATCATCGCAGAAAATGATAAGTATTGATTACCCTCATCGTTCATTAACATAAAGTTGGTCGAAGTACTGGGGGCAAGCAAACCTCCTGCAGGGTTTTCAACAGTATTTGCATCAGCATTCGTTAAAACAGACACCAAACCAGAAATATCACCACCTTCTGCCATTGCTGTGAGTTCTGGTGATGCAGCCATACCTGTAGAGAATAATTGAGTGTCGCCGTTATGAGCTGCAGCAACAATAGGGGTAAAATATAAACCTTGAGTTAAATTAGTTACCGTAATATCAAGATCTTGAGCAGATGCCGCAGAGCTAACTGCAATCATAGTTACTGAAGTTGCTACTGTTGTTAAGAGTGTTTTAAATTTCATGATTTCTTCCTTCACTTTGCTTTTGTTATAAATAAGTCAAAGCAAGTATGAAAAGAAAGTGTTGCAATTTGATCACATGAAGATAACTTGATTATCACAAGAACATCACAAACTTATCACAGACAAAGTTGTTTCATAAGCAACTGAAAATCAATAATAAAAAAATAAAATCACTGCTTTGCGCTACAAAAAAAACGTTACTTAAAATTACAAGTCTCCATTAATCGTAAAAATAGTCCCACTTATCGAGCTTTGATTGCACAAAGGATCGTGATTAGGAGAGAATGACGATTACATAAAATTTAATTAATGAGCATATAATGACAATTACAAAGACGTTAATTGCAGTAGCAATTTCAAGTGCGCTACTTACTGCCTGTGCTAAGCAAGGCAATACATCAGTTACTGAGTCAACGGCAACTACACTCAATAGCCAGTCAACCGAACAAGCATCAAAACAAGCAAATGCTCTCTTTGATACTATTTTTAAAGAAGGCGTAAACCGTAACCCCGTAAGACAAACCTACCTTGGTATTAAAGATAATTACGACAAATGGTACGACATGTCAGAGGCTAATAGCGAAAAAGAACACGCGATAGCCAAAGAGAACCTTGCTCGTGTTACCGCCATAGACATTAACAACCTTGATGCGCAAACCCAAATTAGTTACCGCTTATTAGTACAACGCCTTGAAAATCAAATTGCCGATTATAAATGGCGCTACCATAGTTATCCTGTAAACCAAATGTATGGTACTCACTCTCAAATACCTGCATTTTTAATTAATCAACATTCAATTAGCAGCGTTAAAGAAGCACAAGATTATATTTCACGTGTTAAGGGTGCACAAAAGCTAATACTGCAACTCATTGAACAATTAAAGATTCGTGAAAATAAAGGCATTATCGCGCCTAAATTTGTTTTTGAACATGTCATTCGTGATTCACAAAACATACTTATTGGTGCTCCTTTTGATAGCAAAGCAGACAGTACCTTACTTGCTGACTTTACACGAAAAGTTGCTAAGCTAGATATTACTGAAAAAGAAAAATCGGCCTTAACTGATGACGTTAGCCAAGCATTAACACAACACTTAAAGCCAGGTTATCAAGCCTTAATAACTTATCTTACTCAGCTTGAGAAAAAAGCCGATACACGTGATGGCGTGTGGAAATTCCCTGACGGTGAAGCTTTTTATAACAACGCCTTAAAGCGCACAACAACGACAGATTTAACTGCAGAAGACATTCATACTCTGGGGTTAAGTGAAGTTGCCAGAATTCATGATGAAATGCGCGTTATTATGAAAAAAGTTAACTTTGACGGTAACTTAAGTGAATTCTTCGAGTTTATGCGTAGCGACAAGCAATTTTACTACCCAAGTTCACCTGAAGGTAAACAACGTTATATTGATGAAGCCGTTGCCTTAATTGATGATATGGAAGGTCGCCTAGACAGCTTATTTTTAACTAAACCTAAGGCTAAGTTAAAAGTAAAAGCCGTAGAAGCCTTTAGAGAGAAATCTGCAGGTAAAGCCTTTTATCAATCACCTGCACCAGATGGCTCAAGACCCGGTATTTATTATGCCAACCTATATGATATGGAAGCGATGCCAACCTACCAAATGGCTGCTTTAGCGTATCATGAAGGAATTCCAGGGCATCATATGCAACTTGCAATAAAACAAGAGCTTACTGGCATACCTATGTTCCGTAAATTTGGCGGCTATACCGCACACACTGAAGGTTGGGGACTTTACTCTGAATTTATTCCTAAGGAAATAGGCTTATATCAAGACCCTTACTCAGACTTTGGTCGTTTAGCGATGGAGTTGTGGCGAGCTTGTCGTCTTGTTGTTGATACCGGTATTCATACTAAACAATGGACTCGTGAAGAAGGCATTGACTATTACGTTTCAAATACCTCAAATGCCGTATCAGATGCGGTAAAAATGGTGGAACGTCATGTTGTTATGCCATCACAAGCCACTGCTTATAAGATTGGTATGATTAAAATTATTGAGTTACGCGAGCAGGCGAAAGCTGATTTAGGCGACAAATTTGATATTCGTGAATTTCACGATGTTATTTTAAAGAATGGCCCTGTACCGCTTAATGTACTAGCTGAGTTAGTAAACGACTACGTTCAAGATAAACAAAGTTAATAAAAACCCAATGTAATCAATAGGATTTCGTGCTCAGCTTGCTACTGTACTGCTGAGTACGAATATCCCCCCACCTCTAATACTTCAACTTAACATTAAAGTAAGTCAGATAATGGACTTCTGACTCCATTGGCACCATGCTCAATAACATGGGTGTATATTTGTGTGGTTCTAATATCGGTATGCCCCAATTGTTCTTGCACCGTACGGATGTCTGCCCCTCTTTGCAATAAATGAGTCGCGAACGAATGGCGCAATGTATGACAAGTAACATTTTTACTTATGCCTGCTTTCTTGGCCGCAAATTTAACCGCTTTTCTTAATGTGGTTTCATCAATGTGATGTCGACGCAGGGTATTTGACTCAGGATCAGTACTTAACCTTGACGATGGAAATAAATAGTGCCAATTTAATTCTAACCTTGCATTGGGGTACTTTCGTGATAAAGCAAAAGGCAACCACACACCGTGATAATTAACATTTTGTTGATCAATAAGATAATATGATTTAACTAATAACAGCTGAGCTTGTAATGAGTGAACTAATTCTTTAGCTAACGTTACTCGCCTATTCTTACCGCCCTTCCCTTGCCAAACTTGAATGGCATAGAAATCAAAATCGATATCTTGCACTCTTAACCGAACAACTTCCATTAAACGTAAACCACTGCCATACATTATTTGACAAAGTAACTGATATTTTTGAGGGACATTCGCTAATAAGTCAGTAATTTCTTTTTGTGTTAACACAACAGGTAATTTGGTTTGTTGGCGTGATTTATTAAAGTTTAACTCAAGCGTTAAGGGGGTTTCGATAATATGCTTATATAAAAAGACTAGTGCATTTAATGCAATACCCTGTGTTTTAGGTGCTACATTCAAGGTGTTCACTATGTATGACAAGAAGCTTTCAACCTCTTTATTATGGCAATACTTAGGATGTTTTTTATGGTTAAAGTTAATATAAGCTTTTATCCAGTAAGCATAGCTCTCAATCGTCCTTTTCGCGTATCGCTTAACTCGCATCTGCTCTTTAATATAATTCAAATATTCTGAAGACATAAACACCTAATAAAGTAACTGTATATAAATACAGTTTAGTGCATTTCCTTCTTTCTGCAAAGAAAACGTGCAATTTGCCTCCTTTCACACATCGACCAGTTGCTCGATAAATTTAACTCATTGATTATATGGGTTCATTACTTTATTATTTGATTTTTCAATATTTATATAAGGCAAACTTCTTTTTGTGGAAAGAAGGCAATTTGCCTCATAATAAACTGTTAGATCGGTAACGATCTGTTGTATGTGTTTATCGGTTAGATGATTTAATGTACTGTATAAATAATCAGTATATTAACGCGCGCTGCTATGATGAGAAAATCTAACCGAAAAGTTGACACGCGCTATACTTCTTTCATTGTCCTTTAAGTGAGAGAACGTGAGCCTAGCGTGTCTTTGCTAAGGCGGAGCGACTCTCTCACTTAAAGGACAGCGCTTTGGGAGTATGTTCAGATCAATTTCGGTTAGTCGCGCGCTTAAGTGGTTGATTATCTGGAAAAGTTTGGTGGAGTTACCGTCTAACAAGGCGTTCAACTCGGACAAAAAACAGTTGGTTTTTGTTCGTGCCTCACAATTTTAACCAACTATTTATTTGCCGGTTAACAGCGGCGTTATGTTTTAAGGATAATATGGAGAACTTTATGAGCAGGGAATTAGAATTACCAAATAGTTATAAGCTAATTCTTCGTGGAGCTAGATTATGTGTAGCTCTAATTTGTATCTTTGGACTTACTCTTATTTATAGTAGTTTCAAGTTATTTAGCCTTGGTGCTGCTGCAGCCCTCCTTACTCTTGGTGAAGGTATGTTTTATATCGTAGGCTCATTTGTTCTTCTGGGTGTACTTCATAGTTTTATGGAGAGCGCAATAGCACAGTTGGAAACTCGAAATGAAATGGTAAAGTTAACTGCAGAATTGGCTAAAAATAAAACATAACAAGCTAATAAATAAGGACAAAAAACAGTTGGCTGTTTTCGTTCCTCAACATTTTAGCCAACAATTTTTTGCCCATTATTAGGGCGTTATGTTGTTCAAGGAGGTTTGAGTCTATGGATAGATTACATTTAATATCACTTGTCAGTCTTTTACTCTTTCCACTATCAGCATATGCAGAGGTTATGGACAAAGAGCCTTCGCTGTTTCTAGTTATTTTGTTGGGTATTTTCGGATCTGTAGCAACATTATTAACTGCTAGGTTCAAACCTATACTTTTACTCATTGTCGCACCTTTATTTCTTATTTATTTTTATGCGCTGTTAGTTGAAATTAATGATCCTTTTGTTGGTCCCGCTATCCTAAAAGAAGCTGGTTCCTTTTACGTAAATAGCGCATATTTTTTTGCATGTTCTATCGCGTTGTCTATTCCTCTTGGATTGCTTTGGCTTAGGTGGTATAAACAACATAACAAGCTAATAAATAAGGACTAAAAACAGTTTGCTGTTTTCGTTCCTCAACATTTTTAGCAAACAATTTTTAGCCCATTATTAGGGCGTTAGATCGGTAACGATCTGTTGTATGTGTTTATCGGTTAGATGATTTAATGTACTGTATAAATAATCAGTATATTAACGCGCGCTGCTATGATGAGAAAATCTAACCGAAAAGTTGACACGCGCTATACTTCTTTCATTGTCCTTTAAGTGAGAGAACGTGAGCCTAGCGTGTCTTTGCTAAGGCGGAGCGACTCTCTCACTTAAAGGACAGCGCTTTGGGAGTATGTTCAGATCAATTTCGGTTAGTCGCGCGCTTAAGTGGTTGATTATCTGGAAAAGTTTGGTGGAGTTACCGTCTAACAAGGCGTTCAACTCGGACAAAAAACAGTTGGTTTTTGTTCGTGCCTCACAATTTTAACCAACTATTTATTTGCCGGTTAACAGCGGCGTTATTTGGCAACACGAAATCAAGTTAATATTTATGTGTAAGAGCGGTGTTTTATAAATTGGTTTGGTGGGTTATGCCTCAGTTTTCGCCTAGCCGTTTTGGTGTTCATCGCTAATAGACTTTACGCTTTTTAAGTAACTTCGCTGTAAAGCCATTAACTTTGTTCTAGCTTTCGTGTTTGGCTCAAAAATCACTGTTTGGTTAGTCGTGTTGCTGGGCACTTTTTAGTTCTACGGTCGGGCTGCCAAACTTATTAAAGCTCTTGTTATCGTTAGTGTTTATCGCTACCATCAAATAACAAGATAATTCAAACGGACTAAAACAGTTTGTCTCGTTTTTTGCAAAGTACCGCAAAAACCAATCCAACCTATTTTAGCCGCTTAATATAAGCGTTATGTACCGCCTACTTTTTGAGGTAAATATTTTTATTAGTTCGGTGGTTTAAGGTTGGTTTGGTATTTGTAGCTTTTGAGTTTTCGCCAAGCAAAGTAGGGCAAACCAATTTAGCAGTTTTTAGGTTGGCTCAAAGTTAACTGCTTGGTGTTAATTAGGCGGTGAGCGCTTTTGCTTTTTTCCGTTTATCTATTAACTTTTTGCATTGTTTGTTAGTGTAAAGTTTATAAGTAACAAATACATAACAAGCAATTAAACAGGGACAAAAAACAGCGGGCTGTTCGCTTCGCTCCATTTTAGCCCACTATTTTTTGCCCATTAATTGGGCGTTATAAGTAATCAAGGCATGGGAGTCATGGATGAATTTTAAAGCTTTCTCAATTAAACGTTTTCTGGTTATATCTTTTATATTTAACTTACCTCCAATATTGGCTTTAACAAAAATTGGATTATTATTTCTACCTTTATTATTCTGGGTAAATATCCCCGTTTTGTGGACAGGTGTTGCAAAAGCTATGGGTGAGACACACTTCAAAATTGAAGGGTTTGGGGCTTTACCCCAATCGGTAACGGCGTATGTGGTTGTAGTGCTATTTTGGCTTTTGTTGGCAGGTTTGATTACCGTAGTAACAAGTAAAAAAAAGTCAGAGTAAATTACTTATAACAAGTCACTCAAAAGGACAAAAAACAGTTGGTTTTTGCTCCTGCGTCGCTTATTTTAACCAACTATTTTTTGCCTCTTAGTGAGGCGTTATATTTATTGTGGTTTCAAAAAGGATATAAGATGAAATGGATTATTTTAATTTTAACTCTTAACTTGTTTGGTTGTGTTAATAAAGCATATGAAGAAGATCCTAAAAAGTGTACAGACCCGCTTTGCCTTTCAATTGCTGTTGCTATGAGTAAATCTAATAGCCAGTATCAAAAGTGTTCTGATATGCCAGAGACTCAAAGAAAGTCTTGTGAAGCGAAAGTAGAGTCTTTAAAAAAACATATTAGTGATGCAAGTAAAAAATAAATATAACAAGCAATTAAACAAGGACAAAAAACAGTTGGCTTTTGTTCCTTCGTCACTATTTTAGCCAACCATTTTTTGCCTGTTAATTGGGCGTTATATGCTCTTAGTAATTATGTTTTAGAGCAAGAGATTTTAACCAGTGTTTTACGCTAAACAAGGTTTGGTATTAGCACACTAATAAGCGTTGCCTTTTATACCTTTTTCAAAGGTGGCAACGCTATTAATTTAGTTCTGGCAGTTGTGAGTAGCGTAAAAAATCACGGTCAGGTTTTAATATTACGGGCGGCTTAAGTTCGTGCAGTGTTTGGGTACAAGCTCCGCTGCATATAACAAGTTGCTCAAACGGACAAATTACAGTTGGTTGGCGCTTCGCGCATTATAACCAACAATAATTTGCCCCTTAGCAAAGCGTTATAACTAAAACCTACTAAAGGAGTAGTTCGATGAAAAAAGCAATCACTATCTTATTAATGGCATTTGCCCCATTGTCTTTTGCTGATACAAGTCAACAAATTGAACCCAAAAAGAAAAGTATTGATATAACAAAATTTTGTTATTATGCGGATCTTGAGTATTCAAAAGGAGCAGAAATGTTACAAGTCGGAAAAAGCATGACGTGTACTCTTATCAGCGAAAGTAAATTGAAATATAAAAAAGAGCAAAAAGATACCTTAGTATGGGTCGCAAATTAGTTATAACAAGTTGCTCAAACGGACACGTACAGTTTGCTTGCGCTCCGCGCACTTTAGCAAATTGTACTTAGCCGCTTAGCAAAGCGTTATTTGGCAACACGAAATCGAGTTGTTATTTTATTGTAAGAACAGTGTTTTCAAGGTTAGCTTGGTGGGTTACGCCTCAGTTTTCGCCTAACCGTTTTGGTGTTT
>NZ_QXIO01000020.1 GCF_003545765.1 Colwellia sp. RSH04
ATCAACCCAGTAGCGATGGACGAAGGTTTACGCTTCGCGATTCGTGAAGGTGGTCGTACTGTTGGTGCTGGTGTTGTATCAGCAATTTTAGATTAATTTGAAGCTAACTTTGTTTTAGCATCGTTATTGGTACTCATTGACTAGCGTCAACTCCGTGCCAACGCCTTGCTAAATCTTCAGTTAACTAACAAATTAATACTAAAATAATAGTATTATAAATAAGGTCGTTTCCTAGAGTTAGGGGCGGCCTTTTTTGATCTTGTCATATAGATGAAATAGTCGGTATATCCACACTACCTTGTTTGGAATCGAGGTTTATAGCGAATTATGGTGAACTGCAATACCATGCCCTTCTAAAAAAACAGCTTATCTTCGTCAAAATCTTAAATACTTCTTGAGTAAAACACTAGGCTGAGTATAATAGCGCCTCACTTCTCGAGTATCTCTTAATTCCCAAACAACTAAGATTCACCCGACAAGTGTAACTATTGCTTTATAGCAAGCCGTAGGGGTGTAGTTCCAATTGGTAGAACAGCGGTCTCCAAAACCGATGGTTGGGAGTTCGAGTCTCTCCACCCCTGCCATTTTAAAAGTGAGTATGAGCACTTAACAAGTCGCAATGTTAGACTTGGTATTTTTTAGAAGTCAGTAATTACGGAATAGAATTATGAACGCAAGTACAGAAGAGCAACCTACAAGTAGTAGCTCTCTAGATACCTTGAAATGGGGTATCGTTTTTCTACTTTTAGTTGGTGTAGTCGCAGGTAACTACATGTATGGTGAAGCCTCAGTATTATATCGTGCCATTGCTATTGTTGCCGCGGTAGCAGTAGCAGGTTTTATTGCGATGCAAACTGAAAAAGGCCGTACTGCGGTTGTCTTTGCTAAAGAATCAAGAACAGAAGTACGTAAAGTTGTTTGGCCTACGCGTCAAGAAGCTGTGCAAACAACAGGTATTGTATTAGTGGCAACATTATTCATGGCTTTAGTACTTTGGGGATTAGATTCAGTTCTATTCTGGTTAGTTGGTTTAGTAACAGGTATGCAGGTTTAGTTATGTCTGAAGATATTTTCTCTGAAGAGAGTGCAGCACCCGAAGGTGAAGAAAAAGCCGTAAATAAGAAATTACGTTGGTATGTTGTACAAGCGTTTTCAGGTTATGAAGGCCGTGTACAAAAAACCTTGATCGAACATATCGAAATTCATGGTTTACAAGACAAGTTTGGTGAAATTCTAGTACCTACTGAAGAAGTCGTAGAGATGCGCGCAGGTCAAAAGCGTAAGAGTTCTCGTAAATTCTTCCCTGGTTATGTACTTGTTCAAATGGAAATGGATGAAGAAGCATGGCACTTAGTGAAAAGTGTTCCTCGTGTATTAGGTTTTATTGGCGGAACAAGTGATCGCCCTGCACCAATCACACAACGTGAAGCTGATCGCATTTTACAACGCCTTGAAGATACAGATAAGCCTAAACCTAAAACATTGTTTGAACCAGGTGAAGTGGTACGTGTTATTGACGGTCCATTTGCAGACTTTAACGGTGTGGTTGAAGAGCTTGATTACGAGAAAAACCGTATCAAAGTTTCAGTACTTATTTTCGGTCGTTCAACACCAGTTGATTTAGAATTCGGTCAAGTTGAAAAAAGCAGTTAACGAATAATTGCTAGTGAAAATATTCTAGAAAGCGCTTAAATATAAGCGCTTTTTTATTGCCTGTAATACGTGTAAAAAGTAGAAAAGTATAATTACTACACAAAAAACTTGAAACTAAAACCTTGGTTAATATATAATCCGCTGCCGCTTATTTTTAGCGTGCACTAAAAATGTCTAATTTTGTATTATTTTTAATAGAATTTTGGACACTTAGTAAACTGGGGAGCGAAAGCTAGTCGTTAATAAACGGTCGGTGAATAGCGCTATCAACCCAAATTAAAGGTATAGTAAAATGGCTAAGAAAGTCCAAGCTTTAATCAAGCTTCAAGTAGCTGCTGGTGCAGCTAACCCGTCACCACCAGTTGGTCCTGCATTAGGTCAACACGGTGTTAACATCATGGAATTCTGTAAAGCGTTTAACGCAAAAACAGATTCAATCGAAAAAGGTGCTCCGGTTCCAGTAGTAATTACTGTATATAATGACCGTTCATTCACTTTCGAAACTAAAACTCCACCTGCTTCTTTCTTATTGAAAAAAGCTGCTGGCGTTAAAAGTGGCTCTGGCCGTCCTAACACAGAAAAAGTTGGTACTGTAACTACAGCACAACTTGAAGAAATTGTTAAGACAAAAGAACCTGATCTTACTGCTGGTTCAATGGAAGCTGCAGTGCGTACTATTGCGGGTTCTGCTCGTTCAATGGGTTTAGTGGTAGAGGACTAATCAATGGCTAAATTATCAAAACGCGCTCGTCTTATCCGTGAAAAAGTAGACGTATTAAAAGAATATGATATCAATGAAGCAGTCGCTTTATTACAAGAATTTGCTACAGCAAAATTCCGTGAAAGTGTTGATGTTGCTATTAACTTAGGCATCGATGCTCGTAAATCAGACCAAAACGTTCGTGGCGCTACAGTATTACCAAATGGTACTGGTCGTGAAGTTCGTGTTGCTGTATTTACACAAGGTGCAAATGCTGAGAAAGCTAAAGAAGCTGGTGCTGATGTAATCGGTATGGAAGACTTAGCTGAGCAAGTAAAAGCAGGTGAAATGAACTTCGACGTAGTTATTGCTTCTCCAGATGCAATGCGTGTTGTTGGTCAACTTGGTCAGATTTTAGGCCCGCGTGGTTTAATGCCTAACCCTAAAGTTGGTACTGTAACTCCTGACGTAGCTGGCGCGGTTAAAAACGCTAAGTCTGGTCAAATTCGTTACCGTAATGACAAGAACGGTATCATCCATACCACTATTGGTAAGGCTGATTTCGAATCTGCTCAATTACAAGAAAACTTAGAAGCATTATTGGAAGCGCTTAAAAAAGCAAAACCAGCTAATGCTAAAGGTCAATACATTAAGAAAGTTTCACTTTCTACTACTATGGGTGCCGGCGTTGCCGTTAACCAATCAAGCTTAACTCAAGCATAAGTATTACTTATATTGAGTAAAGATTGAGTATTGAATCTTTACAAGGGCGAAATTGTAGACTATAATTTCGCCCCTTAAATTTTGGTAGGAGTTGGTTGTCTTTAGTAAAGCTAAAGTTCAAGCAACCCCCGTCCAAGACCGTAGGTGTACTTACTTCTTCTGATTTAAGTACTTAATAATTCCCTACGTAGATGGTGATTACCCAGATATTTCCTTAAAATTCTGGTCCTCGCCGTAATGGCCTGAGTACAAATATTGTACCCAGGGATTGTAAATACCGGTGCTATTTTAGATGTCCGGTGAACCAGGAGTTAAAGCCAATGGCTATCAATCTTGATGACAAAAAAGCAATTGTTGCTGAAGTTCAAGAAGCTGCCGCTGGCGCTCAATCAGCTGTCGTTGCGGATGCCCGCGGTGTAACAGTTGAAGCAATTACTGTATTGCGTAAGCAAGCACGTGAAAATGGCGTATGGATGAAAGTTGTCCGTAATACATTAGCACGTCGTGCAGTAGAAGGTACTGAGTTTGAATGTGTTTCTGACACATTTAAAGGTCCTTCATTAATTGCATTTTCAAGCGAGCACCCAGGTGCTGCTGCACGTTTATTCTCAGACTTCGCTAAAACTAACGAAGCATTTGAATTAAAAGCAGCTGCATTTGAAGGTAATGTTGTAGACGTAAACATGTTAGCGAAGCTACCAACTTACGACGAAGCAATTGCACGTTTAATGAGCGCTATGAAAGAAGCATCTGCCGGCAAGTTATGCCGTACGATTGCTGCAGTTCGCGATCAGAAAGAACAAGAAGCGGCTTAATAAGTACTTACTTATTAACCAAGATATGGTTAAACATATCGAAAACACTTTTTGTATTAATAGTTATTTCAAACAGTCATTTATTGATTAACAAGAGTTATCAACGACTGTTTCTTAAAAAACAGGAAATTATATAATGTCTATTTCTAAAGACGATATCCTAAATGCTATTGCTGAAATGTCAGTAATGGACGTAGTTGAATTAATCGAAGCAATGGAAGAGAAGTTCGGCGTATCTGCTGCTGCTGCTGTTGCTGTTGCTGGCGGTGACGCTGGCGGTGCTGCTGAAGAGCAAACTGAATTCGACGTAATCTTAACTGGTTTCGGTGAGAAGAAAGTTGCTGTAATCAAAGCAGTTCGTGGCGCTACAGGTTTAGGCCTTAAAGAAGCTAAAGATTTAGTTGAATCAGCGCCTAAAGCACTTAAAGAAGGTGTTGATAAAGCTGAAGCTGAAGAACTTAAGAAAGCTCTTGAAGAAGCTGGTGCTTCTGTTGAGATCAAATAATCTGACTTCTGACAGATTATTTGCCTGAAAAGGCAATGGCTGGTGATTTAATCGTCACCGGCCTTTTTGCGCTAAATAAAATGGTGTTTTTTTAAACTAAAACAGTGCATTATTTAGTGTTAGGTAACCAAATGTTGTTTACCAAGTTATGCTTAGACGTAAGCATAACTGCAATACCCTGTTTAGATGTTGTTATACATTATTAGGCAGATTGGCCATAACCAGCAAGCTGAGGAACCCCATGGCTTACTCATACTTTGAGAAGAAGCGAATTAGAAAGGACTTTGGTAAAAGCGTACAAGTAATGGATTATCCATTCTTGTTGTCCATCCAACTCGAATCTTTTAGCAAGTTTATTGATATTGATCCAACAGGTGAAACCGGTCTAGAGGCTGCTTTCCGTTCTATTTTTCCAATTAAAGCTTATTCAGGTAGCTCAGAGTTACAATATGTAAGCTATCGCTTAGGCGAACCGTTATTTGATGTAAAAGAATGTCAAATACGAGGTGTAACTTATTCTGCACCATTGCGCGTAAAATTACGCTTAGTGGTTTACGATAAAGAAGCTCCGGCAGGTACTGTAAAAGATATCAAAGAGCAAGAAGTGTACATGGGTGAAATCCCGTTGATGACAGAGAATGGTACGTTTGTAATTAACGGTACCGAACGTGTTATCGTTTCACAATTGCATCGCTCTCCTGGTGTATTCTTCGATCATGATAAAGGTAAAACTCACTCTTCAGGTAAAGTTTTATACAATGCTCGTGTAATTCCTTACCGTGGTTCATGGTTAGACTTTGAATTTGATCCAAAAGATAACTTATTTGTACGTATTGACCGTCGTCGTAAATTACCAGCGTCAATCATTTTACGTGCATTAGAGTTCTCAACAGAACAAATTTTAGACTTATTCTACGATACGACTAAATTTGCTATCAAAGGCGATAAATTGGTCATGGATTTAATTCCAGATCGTTTACGTGGCGAAACAGCGACATTTGATATTAAGATTGATAAAGATGATATCTTAGTAGAGCAAGGTCGTCGTATTACTGCTCGTCATATCCGTGCTTTAAACAAAGCAAAAGTTGATAAATTAGAAGTACCAGCAGAATATATTGTTGGTCGTGTTTTATCAAAAGCTTATATTGACGAGTCTACTGGTGAAGTGATTGCCGAAGCGAATGCTGAAATAACGTTAGAGTTATTAGCTGAGTTAAGTCAAGCTGGCCACAAAGAACTTTCAACGTTATACATGAATGAATTCGATGTAGGTTCGTACATGTCAGATACGTTACGCGTAGATAGCTCAACAAACCGATTAGAAGCGTTAGTTGAAATTTACCGTATGATGCGCCCAGGCGAGCCACCAACAAAAGATGCTGCAGAAGCATTATTTGATAACTTATTCTTCTCTTCTGAGCGTTATGATTTATCAACGGTTGGTCGTATGAAGTTCAACCGTCGTGTTGGTAATGCAGACGATGTAGGTTCTGGCATTTTATCAAACGATGACATTACTTCGGTAATGAAAACACTTATCGACATTCGTGACGGTAAAGGTGAAGTTGATGATATTGATCACTTAGGTAACCGTCGTATTCGTTCTGTGGGCGAAATGGCTGAAAACCAATTCCGTGTTGGTTTAGTACGTGTTGAACGTGCGGTACGTGAGCGTTTAAGTCTTGGTGACTTAGATGGCACAATGCCACAAGACTTAATTAATGCGAAACCTATTTCTGCGGCAGTGAAAGAATTCTTTGGTTCTTCACAATTGTCACAGTTTATGGATCAAAACAACCCGTTATCAGAAGTAACGCATAAGCGTCGTATCTCTGCATTAGGCCCAGGTGGCTTAACGCGTGAACGTGCTGGTTTCGAGGTTCGAGATGTTCACCCGACTCACTATGGTCGTGTTTGTCCAATCGAAACGCCTGAAGGTCCAAACATTGGTTTAATCAACTCATTATCTTGTTATGCAAGAACTAACGATTATGGTTTCTTAGAAACACCATACCGTAAAGTTGTTGATGGTTTAGTTACCGATGAAATTGATTACTTATCAGCAATTGAAGAGGGTAACTTTGTTATCGCTCAGGCAAATGCTGAACGTGATGACAATAATAAGTTAACGCAAGATTTAGTTAACTGTCGTCACAAAAACGAATTTACCTTAAAAGCCTCTGCTGAAGTTCAGTACATGGATGTTTCACCTCAACAAATTATTTCTGTTGCGGCGTCACTTATTCCATTCTTAGAACACGATGATGCTAACCGTGCCTTGATGGGTTCGAACATGCAACGTCAAGCGGTACCAACACTTAAAGTGGATAAGCCACTTGTTGGTACAGGTATGGAAAAAGTAGTTGCGGTAGATTCTGGTGTAACAGCCGTAGCTAAACGTGGTGGTGTTGTCGATTATGTTGATGCATCACGTATTGTGGTTAAAGTTAATGAAAATGAAATGATTCCTGGTGAAGCCGGTATCGACATTTATAACTTAACTAAATACACGCGTTCAAACCAAAACACTTGTATCAACCAACGTCCAGTATGTCGTATGGGTGAGCCAGTAGTTCGTGGTGATGTATTAGCTGATGGTCCTTCTACCGATATGGGTGAATTGGCACTTGGTCAGAACATGCGTATCGCGTTCATGCCTTGGAATGGTTACAACTTTGAGGATTCAATGTTGTTATCTGAGCGTGTGGCGCAAGAAGATCGTTTCACCACTATTCATATTCAAGAATTAACGTGTATTGCGCGTGATACTAAGCTTGGTAGTGAAGAAATCACTGCAGATATTCCAAATGTTGGTGAGTCTGCGTTATCTAAGCTTGATGAAGCAGGTGTTGTTTACATCGGTGCTGAAGTGAACGGCGGTGATATCTTAGTAGGTAAAGTAACACCAAAAGGTGAAACGCAACTTACGCCTGAAGAGAAATTACTTCGTGCAATCTTCGGTGAAAAAGCAGCTGACGTTAAAGATAGCTCTTTACGTGTACCTAACTCTGTTAAAGGTACTATCATCGATGTACAAATCTTTACCCGTGATGGAGTAGAGAAAGATGCACGTGCTATCGAAATTGAAGAAATGCAACTTAAAGAAGTTAAGAAAGATCTTGGCGACGAATTAAGCATTCTTGAAGATGGCATTTACGCGCGTACTAAGAAGTTATTATTGTCAGCGGGATTAAATGAGTCAGACTTAACGTCTATGTCTCGTGATAAATGGTTAACGCAAAACTTATCTAATGAAGCGCAACAAGCTGAGTTAGAACAAATTGCTGAGCAATACGACAATATCAAAGAAGACTTTGACAAAAAATATGAAATCAAACGCCGTAAGATCACTCAAGGTGATGACTTACAACCTGGCGTATTGAAGATTGTTAAAGTTTACTTAGCAGTTAAACGTCGCATCCAACCAGGTGATAAGATGGCTGGTCGTCATGGTAACAAGGGTGTTATTTCAAACGTAGTACCTGTTGAAGATATGCCATACGATGAGCACGGTGTACCAGTAGATATCGTATTGAACCCGTTAGGTGTTCCATCACGTATGAACATTGGTCAAATCTTAGAAACTCACTTGGGTATGGCTGCTCGTGGTATCGGTGAAAAAATCAACCGTATGCTAGAAGCACAGCAAGAAATTCACAAATTACGTAACTTCATACAAGAAGTTTACAACGTAGGTGAATCTCGCCAAGAAGTAGATGTTGCAAGTTTCTCAGATGACGAAGTATTGCGTTTAGCATCTAACTTACGTGCTGGTCTTCCAATTGCTACGCCTGCTTTTGACGGTGCTGCAGAGAAAGAAATTAAAGAACTATTCAAATTAGCTGATATGCCAGAAAGTGGTCAATTCAACTTGACTGATGGTCGCACTGGTCGCCAATTTGAACGTCCTGTAACGGTAGGTTACATGTACATGCTGAAACTGAATCACTTAGTTGATGACAAGATGCATGCGCGTTCTACAGGTTCTTATAGCTTGGTTACACAACAACCACTTGGCGGTAAAGCGCAATTTGGTGGTCAGCGTTTCGGTGAGATGGAAGTATGGGCACTTGAAGCATATGGTGCTGCTTATACCTTACAAGAAATGCTAACGGTTAAGTCTGATGATGTTAACGGTCGTACTAAGATGTATAAAAACTTAGTTGATGGTGATCATCGTATGGAACCAGGTATTCCTGAATCATTCAACGTATTGTTGAAAGAAATTCGCTCGTTAGGTATTAACATCGAGTTAGATCAGGACTAGTACCCAGTACTACCGATAGCTGATTGTGATAAGTCAGTAAGCGAAGAAGGCAGTAATTGCCTTCTTCTCAGAGTTTAACTCCGACAGGAGAAGAGTGTGAAAGATTTACTTAAGTTTCTTAAGCAACAAAATCAAACAGAAGAATTCGATGGTATTCGCATCGGGTTAGCTTCGCCAGATTTGGTACGTTCTTGGTCATTTGGTGAAGTTAAAAAGCCAGAAACCATTAACTACCGTACCTTTAAGCCTGAACGTGACGGCTTATTCTGTGCGCGTATCTTTGGCCCAGTAAAAGATTATGAATGTCTTTGTGGTAAATATAAGCGTTTGAAGCACCGTGGTGTAATCTGTGAAAAATGTGGCGTTGAAGTTACTTTAACTAAAGTTCGTCGTGACCGTATGGGTCATATCGAATTAGCAAGCCCCGTTGCACATATTTGGTTCTTAAAATCATTACCATCACGTATTGGTTTATTACTAGATATGACATTACGTGATATTGAACGTGTACTTTATTTCGAATCATACGTGGTTACTGAACCAGGTATGACAACGTTAGAGAAAAGCCAAATTCTAACGGAAGAAGAGTATCTTGATGCGTTAGAAGAACACGGTGATGAATTTGACGCCCTAATGGGTGCTGAAGCCGTTTTAGCTTTACTACAACAAATTGATTTAGACGGCGAAGTAGCGCAAATGCGTGAAGAACTGCCTGAGATTGGTAGTGAAACTAAGCGTAAAAAAATCACTAAACGTTTAAAATTAATGGAAGCTTTCGCTGCTTCTGGTAATAAGCCAGAGTGGATGATTATGTCGGTTCTTCCGATCCTTCCACCCGATTTACGTCCATTAGTACCACTAGATGGTGGTCGTTTTGCGACTTCAGACCTGAACGATTTATACCGTCGTGTTATTAACCGTAACAACCGTTTAAAACGTCTTCTAGACCTAGTAGCACCAGACATCATCGTACGTAACGAAAAACGTATGTTACAAGAGTCTGTTGATGCATTATTAGATAACGGTCGTCGTGGTCGTGCTATCACTGGTTCGAATAAACGTCCTCTTAAATCACTTGCCGATATGATTAAAGGTAAGCAAGGTCGTTTCCGTCAAAACTTACTTGGTAAGCGTGTTGATTACTCAGGTCGTTCTGTAATCACCGTTGGTCCTACGTTACGTTTACACCAATGTGGTTTACCTAAGAAGATGGCTCTTGAGTTATTCAAGCCATTTATCTACGGTAAGTTAGAAGCGCGTGGTTTAGCGACAACGATTAAAGCAGCTAAAAAATTAGTTGAACGTGAAGGCGCAGAAGTATGGGATGTACTAGACGAAGTAATTCGTGAACATCCAGTTATGCTTAACCGTGCACCTACACTTCATAGATTAGGTATCCAAGCGTTTGAACCGGTACTTATTGAAGGTAAAGCAATTCACCTTCATCCACTAGTTTGTGCGGCATATAACGCCGATTTCGATGGTGACCAAATGGCGGTACACGTACCGTTGACCATTGAAGCACAGTTAGAAGCACGTACCCTAATGATGTCGACTAACAACGTGTTAGCACCAGCTAACGGTGAGCCGATTATCGTACCATCACAAGATGTTGTATTAGGTTTATATTACCTAACACGTGATTGTGTTAATGGTTTAGGCGAAGGCATGGTATTTGTTGATACTAAAGAAGCAGAAAAAGCATACCGTACAGGTGTTGCTGAGCTTCATGCCCGTGTAAAAATTCGTATCACTGAGCACGTTAAAAATGCAGACGGTGAATTAGAAGCGGTAACGACATTACGTGATACTACAGTAGGTCGTGCAATCTTATGGCAAGTATGTCCTGAAGGTCTTCCTTATGAACTTATTGACCAGCCATTAGGTAAAAAACCAATTTCTAAGTTGATTAACCACGCTTATCGTAACCTTGGTTTAAAAGAAACCGTTATCTTTGCCGATCACATCATGTACACAGGTTTCCATTATGCAATGGTTGCTGGTGCCTCTGTTGGTATCGACGATATGGTTATTCCAGATGCTAAGTACACTATCATTGATGATTCAGAAGCAGAAGTTGCTGAGATTCAAGCACAGTTCGACCAAGGTCTTGTAACTGCGGGTGAGAAGTACAACAAAGTAATCGATATCTGGTCATCTGCGAACGAAAAAGTTTCAAAAGCGATGATGGACAACTTATCTAAAGAAACCGTTATTAACCGTGACGGTGAGCCAGAAGAGCAAGACTCTTTCAACTCTATCTTTATGATGGCTGACTCGGGTGCTCGTGGTAGTGCTGCTCAGATTCGTCAGCTAGCTGGTATGCGTGGCCTAATGGCTAAACCAGATGGTTCAATCATTGAAACGCCAATCACCGCTAACTTCCGTGAAGGTTTGAACGTACTTCAGTACTTCATCTCAACTCATGGTGCGCGTAAAGGTTTGGCCGATACTGCATTGAAAACAGCTAACTCGGGTTACTTAACTCGTCGTTTAGTTGATGTTGCCCAAGATTTAGTGGTAACAGAACATGATTGTGGCACGCATGATGGTTTATTAATGACGCCGTTAATTGAAGGTGGTGACGTTGTTGAGCCACTTCGTGAACGTGTTCTAGGTCGTGTAGTTTGTGAAGATGTTTTAATACCTGGTACTGAAACAGTTTTATTACCGCGTAATACATTAATTGATGAAACACTTTGTGACGTGATTGAAGAGAACTCAGTCGACCAAATTAAAGTGCGCTCAATTATTACTTGTGAAACTGACTTTGGTATTTGTGCTCATTGTTACGGTCGTGATTTGGCTCGTGGTCATATGATCAATCAAGGTGAAGCGATTGGTGTTGTAGCTGCTCAGTCAATTGGTGAGCCAGGTACACAGTTAACCATGCGTACGTTCCATATTGGTGGTGCGGCATCTCGTGCATCAGCAGAGAACAGCGTACAAGTTAAAAACACTGGTACATTGAAACTACAAAATGCGAAATTTGTTACTAACTCAGATAAGCATATTGTTATTACATCACGTTCATCAGAATTAACTATCATTGATGAAATGGGTCGTGAGAAAGAACGTTATAAAGTTCCATATGGTTCTGTTCTTTCTAAGAACGATGGCGAAGCAGTAACAGCAGGCGATACAATCGCTAACTGGGACCCGCATACGCATCCAATCATTACTGAGGTTGCTGGTAAAGTTCAGTTTGTCGACTTAGTTGATAGTGTCACTATGGTTCGTCAAACTGATGATTTAACTGGTTTATCAAGTATTGTTGTTACTGATGCTGCACAACGTAGTGCTGCTGGTAAAGAAATGCGTCCGATGGTTAAGCTAGTTGATGCTAAAGGTAATGATGTAATGATTGCTGGAACAGAGATTCCAGCGCAATACTACTTACCGGGTAATGCAATTGTTAACCTAGAAGATGGTAGCGACGTAAACATTGGTGATGCGCTAGCACGTATTCCTCAAGAGTCTTCAAAAACTCGTGATATTACCGGTGGTCTTCCTCGTGTTGCTGACTTATTTGAAGCACGTAAGCCTAAACTTCCTGCAATTCTTGCAGAGAAAACAGGTGTTGTTGCTTTTGGTAAAGAAACAAAAGGTAAAGTTCGTTTATTAATCACTCAACCAAGTGGTGAAGTATACGAAGAAATGATCCCTAAAACACGTCAGTTAAACATCTATGAAGGTGAGCAAGTTCTTAAAGGTGAAGTTATTGCCGATGGTCCTGAATCTCCACATGACATCTTGCGTTTACGTGGTGTTGCACCAGTTGCAAACTACATTGTTAACGAAGTACAAGAAGTTTACCGCTTACAGGGTGTAAAGATTAACGATAAGCACATTGAAGTTATCGTACGTCAAATGATCCGTAAGTGTGAGATTTTAGATGCAGGGGATTCTGATTTCCTTAAAGGTGAACAAGTAGAAGTGGCACGCGTTAATATCGCTAACCGTGAACTTGAAGCTGAAGGAAAACAGCCAGCTGAATACGAAATGCAAATGATGGGTATTACTAAAGCATCATTAGCAACTGAGTCATTCATCTCAGCGGCATCTTTCCAAGAGACTACGCGTGTACTTACTGAAGCAGCTGTTGCTGGTAAGAAAGATGGTCTACGTGGTCTTAAAGAGAACGTTATTGTTGGTCGATTAATTCCAGCAGGAACTGGTTATGCATATCATCAAGAACGTGCTAAAGCAAAAGCTGCTTTTGACGCTCATGAAGAGACAACCGTATCGGCAGACGATGCTGAAAAAGCATTAACCGATGCCTTAAACGCTGATTTACTATCAGGTGAATAAGCCTAGTTAGAAAACAGACTAACGTTTATTGTAAAAAGCCGTATCAATTTGATACGGCTTTTTTGTTTCTATATTTTAAAATTACTAAGGATCAACTGATCGCTAGCTAAGAAAACAAAAGGGCTAAGAAACGATCAAATACTTGACAGCTTAATGATTGACCTATAGAATTTCGCGACCTTATATTTTGTGCTTAGTGTATTTGATATAAGGATGTGGTTATAAACCGCATTGATTACACATTACGAGCGCATAAATCTTTCCCATTGATTGAGGTTTATGCAAATTTAACTAATCAGGAGCTATAATGGCAACTATTAACCAACTAGTACGTAAACCACGTGTTAGACAGGTACAAAAAAGTAACGTTCCAGCGTTACAAGCCTGTCCACAACGTCGTGGCGTATGTACTCGTGTGTATACAACTACACCAAAAAAACCTAACTCAGCACTACGTAAAGTAGCTCGTGTTCGTTTAACTAACGGCTTCGAAGTTACTTCATACATTGGTGGTGAAGGTCACAACCTACAAGAGCATAGCGTTATTTTAATTCGCGGTGGTCGTGTTAAAGATTTACCAGGTGTGCGTTATCACACTGTTCGCGGCGCACTAGATTGTTCTGGTGTAAACGATAGAAGACAAGGCCGTTCTAAATACGGTGCTAAACGTCCTAAATCTTAAGTTTCCGCCTTTTATTACTCAAAGTAGTAGTAAATGAGAAACGTTAAGTAAGGCCAAATATTAAATTAAATTTTGGGTTAATCCTGAATACAACGGAGAATTAAGATGCCAAGAAGACGCGTCGTAGGTCAACGTAAAATATTACCAGATCCTAAGTTCCATAACGAACTATTAGCAAAATTCATCAACATTTTAATGGTTGATGGTAAGAAATCTACTGCCGAAAAAATTGTTTACGGTGCATTAGATATTTTAGCTGAAAAACAAACTGATAAAGAGCATTTAGAGTTATTCGAAATTGCTTTAGATAACATCCGTCCACAAGTAGAGGTTAAATCTCGTCGTGTTGGTGGTTCAACTTATCAGGTTCCAGTTGAAGTACGTCCAGTGCGTCGTAATGCACTAGCCATGCGTTGGTTAGTTGAAGCAGCTCGTAAACGTGGTGAAAAATCAATGGCTCAGCGCCTAGCTAACGAAATGTTAGATGCGTCTGACAGCAAAGGTTCTGCGGTTAAGAAACGTGAAGACGTTCACCGTATGGCTGAAGCTAACAAAGCGTTCGCTCACTACCGTTGGTAATCTAACAGTATTGAATGAATGTAATACTTACTTTCGAGTAAGTAGATGGCTAGCAAGAGTTAATCTTGCTAGCCATGCTCATTTTACGGGATAGCAGTTTTTACATCATTACACGATATATAATTAAGTTACTTTAATTAAATTTTCATACAAGTTACGTATAAGAAGAGAATTTACTTAAGTTAACTAGTGTTAGTTACAAGATTTATTAAGAGGATTAAACATTGGCTCGTACTACCCCTATTGAGCGTTACCGAAATATTGGTATTTGTGCGCACGTAGATGCAGGTAAAACAACCACTACTGAACGTGTGTTGTTCTATACTGGCTTATCTCACAAAATTGGTGAGGTACATGATGGTGCGGCAACAATGGACTGGATGGAACAAGAGCAAGAACGTGGTATTACCATTACGTCTGCGGCAACAACTTGTTTCTGGAAAGGAATGCAAGGCCAGTTTGATGATCACCGTATCAACATCATTGATACTCCAGGTCACGTAGATTTTACCATCGAAGTAGAACGTTCTTTACGTGTACTTGATGGTGCCGTACTGGTACTTTGTGGCTCATCAGGTGTTCAACCTCAAACGGAAACCGTATGGCGACAAATGGAGAAATACTCTGTTCCGCGTATGGTATTCGTAAATAAAATGGATAGAGCAGGTGCAAACTTCTTATCTGTTGTAGAGCAAATGAAAGAACGATTAGGGGCTAATGCAGTGCCTATGCACCTTGCTATTGGCTCTGAAGAAGAATTCGAAGGTGTTGTCGATTTAGTTAAAATGAAAGCCATTAACTGGAATGAAAATGACCAGGGTATGACCTTCACTTATGAAGATATTCCAGCTGACATGCAAGAACTGGCTGAAGAGTGGCGAGAAAACTTAGTCTCTGAAGCTGCTGAAGCTGATGATGAGTTAATGGACAAGTACCTTGAAGAAGGTGAATTAACTGAAGACGAGATCAAAAAAGGTCTTCGTAAGCGTACTTTAGCCAATGAAATTATTCTTTGTAGCTGTGGTAGTGCTTTTAAAAACAAAGGTGTACAGGCAGTGCTTGATGCCGTTGTTGAATACTTACCGTCACCGACAGAAGTTGCTGCAATTACGGGTATTAATGACGATAAAGACGAAACTGAAGGCACAAGACCTGCTGATGATAACGAACCATTTGCGGCATTAGCCTTTAAAATTGCTACCGACCCATTTGTTGGCACCCTCACTTTTTTCCGTGTTTATTCGGGTGTTGTACAAACAGGCGATAGTGTTTATAACCCTGTTAAAGGTAAAAAAGAACGCTTTGGTCGTATCGTGCAAATGCATGCTAACGATAGGCAAGAAATTAAAGAAGTTCGCGCAGGAGATATTGCTGCAGCTATTGGTTTGAAAGAGGTTACTACCGGTGATACGTTATGCGATGCTAACAATGTTATCACCTTAGAACGTATGGAATTCCCTGAGCCGGTAATATCTGTAGCTGTTGAACCAAGAACATTAGCGGCGCAAGAAAAAATGGGTATCGCACTCGGTAAACTTGCTGCTGAAGACCCATCTTTTAGAGTGCACACTGATGATGAAACAGGTCAAACGATCATTTCAGGTATGGGTGAGCTACACTTAGATATTCTTGTTGAACGCATGAAGCGTGAATTTAGTGTTGAGTGTAATGTGGGTAATCCACAAGTATCTTATCGCGAAACCATTCGCAGCAGTGTGGATGTAGAAGGTAAATTTGTACGTCAATCAGGCGGCAAAGGCCAGTATGGTCATGTTGTTCTGAAGATGGAGCCTTTAGAAGAAGGCGCTGGTTTTGAGTTTGTTAACGAAATTGTTGGCGGCGCAGTACCAAAAGAATATATTCCTGCAGTAGAAAAGGGCTGTAAAGAGCAAATGGATAGCGGTGTATTAGCTGGCTTTCCATTATTAGACATTAAAGTCACGCTCGTTGATGGTTCTTTTCATGACGTTGACTCAAACGAGATGGCGTTTAAAGTTGCTGCATCTATGGGCTTTAGAAAAGGGGCTTTGGAAGCAAACCCTGTTATTTTAGAGCCGATGATGAAGGTTGAAGTATCTACACCTGAAGAAAATATGGGTGATGTTGTTGGAGACTTAAACCGTCGTCGTGGAATGATAGACGGCATGGACGAAGGTCCTGCAGGTTCGAAAATTGTAAATGCATTGGTTCCATTAGCTGAAATGTTTGGCTATGCTACCGACTTGCGTAGTGCTACCCAAGGCCGTGCATCTTACTCTATGGAGTTTCAGCAGTATAATGAAGCACCGAAATTGGTAGCACAAAAAATTATGGAAACTCGTTAGAGTAACCATTAAGAAAATATTTAATATTTACATCTGGCAAAGTCGTTTGACTGCGCCTTTTAATTTATTAGTTCACTAAACTTTAAGGTAATTGAAAAATGGCTAAAGAAAAATTTGAACGTTCGAAACCACATGTAAACGTTGGTACTATCGGACACGTAGATCACGGTAAAACTACATTAACAGCTGCTATCTCTGCGGTACTTACAAAAGTACACGGTGGTGAAGTTCGTGATTTCGCACAAATCGATAATGCTCCAGAAGAGCGTGAGCGTGGTATTACAAT
>NZ_QXIO01000021.1 GCF_003545765.1 Colwellia sp. RSH04
CTCCAAGTGGGGCCTTTTTAAATTTATACCTAATAAAATGAATAAGTGCTGATTTTGTTTAAATTATCAAAATCGATAATAAAGGTTTTAGAGCAGTTTATTGTTCCATTAATCAAGTAAATGCTTTTAGATAATTATATAAAAAACGCCCGAAGAAGTTCATTCTACGGGCGTTATCATCAAAACCGTTTAACCTGCAATTGCAGGGCGGTTAAATACCATAAAATAATTAGTTTTTTGCCATCTCGTTTAGTAAGAAGGCAGAAATCTCTGCACCAACTGTTAACGTTTTATCTCTTGCTTCTTCACCACGACCAGAACTATCAGTAAAAGGGGCTATTTCCATCATATCTGCACCCGTTATTGGGTATTGGGCTGCTAGTGCTCTTAATATGCTCATAGCTTCTTCTGGCATCAAACCATCTGGCTCAGGTGTACCTGTAGCGCTGGCGTAGCTGTCATCAATTGCATCAATATCAAAGCTTACATAAAGCTCATCAATGGCTTCGTTTTCAAGCTGAGAAAAAATATTGGCTATTGTTTTTTCAACACCTTGCGTTTTAACTTCATCTGCCCAGTGTTGTTTAACACCAAAGGTTTCTTCCCAATGGCTTTTAGGCTTGCCACTTGAACGTATACCTACTTGAATAAGGTGATGTTTTTCATGTAAGTCATCTAAAATGTGTGTACACCAAGAGCCGAAACACAAATCAATCCCTAAGCGTTCAACCAATAAATCGGTGTGGGCATCAAAATGAATAATGGCAGCGCGTTTGCCTTGTTTCTTTTTAGCTTGTAAATAGGCTTTTGTTAACGGGTAGCTAACACTATGATCGCCACCAATGCCAAAAATACCTTTTTCAGGGTAACTGGCATAAAAGTCGTGTAGTACATCTTCAGTAATACTAAGTGGACTAACACAATAAGTACTAGCTTCATCTTGGTATAATGCTTTACGACAATTTGCAATGGTTGCATCATTTAAATATTTGTCGGCTAGTAAGTGCGGAATAACTCTAACGTCGCCCATATCAAAAGCGGTTAAATCGGGGTATTGTTCTATCAAAGTAGAACGTAAAAAAAGTGGTCCCCAATTGGCTCCACGTAAAATACCACCACCACAATCCGACGCTATACCTAGAATAACCGCGTTAGAAGCGCTAGGGAGCTGATTTAAAGACTCTTTCCATAAATGTTCTATATTGGTGGATTGGCCAAAGATGCGTTGATGGAGCTGCTCTTTACGCTCTTTAGCTGTATTGACGGTGAAAACGCCATTACCAGGAGGACATAAACATTGTTCTAATTTTTGCTTAGTATCATTAGTCATTAAAGTTCTCGAATTTGTAGAATAGTATTTAAAGGTCTAGGAATAATGCTTCTTACGTCACTAACAATTTCCCTAAAGTTGTGCCTTTTTTATTTTTTTTAGCTGGTTTATTAAAAAAGCGCTTTATGTTTTATGGCAAAGTCTATTATGATTGCCGCAGAAAATTGACTTTAGCTATTATAGCTAAAACAGTGAAATAGGTGAATGCCTTCGAGCATGCATTAAAATATTTACTTGTCAGTTTGCATATTTATAGATATACCTATAAATAGTTATGCAATGTACTTAATAACAAAAACTGCTTTTTTATCATGAAAATAATAGCGCAGCGCATATGCTCGCAAAATAGTGCTTACTATTGTTGATTGAATAAAAAAGCAGAAAAAATTTTAGCCTTATCGTAGGATTATAAACTTTTATGGCAAAATCACTGGTTATTGTCGAGTCCCCAGCCAAAGCTAAGACAATTAACAAATATTTAGGGAAAGACTTTATTGTAAAGTCGAGTGTAGGTCATGTTCGTGATTTACCGCATAGTAGTACAGGTAAAAAAGTAGCGGCTAAGTCCCCTGCTGAAGTTAGAAAAATGACACCAGCTGCTAAAGAAAAGTACAAAGCCAAACGAGATAAGCAGGCTTTAATTAATCGTATGGGTATTAACCCTGAAAAGGATTGGCAAGCAGATTATCAAATTTTACCAGGTAAAGAAAAAGTTGTAACAGAGTTAAAGAAGCTTGCCGATAAAGCTGACACTATCTATCTCGCAACCGATTTGGATCGCGAGGGAGAAGCAATCGCATGGCACTTAAAAGAAATCATTGGCGGTGAAGATGAAAAATTCCGTCGAGTTGTTTTCAATGAAATTACTGAAAGCTCAATAAAACAAGCATTCTCAACCCCTGGCGAATTAAGTATGCCGGGTGTTAATGCTCAACAAGCACGTCGATTTTTAGACCGAGTTGTTGGCTTTATGGTTAGCCCGTTATTGTGGAAAAAAGTTGCAAGAGGCTTATCCGCAGGTCGGGTACAATCTGTTGCAGTTAAACTTGTGGTAGAACGTGAAAGAGAAATAAAAGCATTCGATCCGCAAGAGTTTTGGGAAGTATCAGCAGACACCCATGCGAAAACTGGTGAGGTACTAGAGTTAGCGGTAACACATCAAGATAATGCTACTTTTAAACCAACTAATGAAGCTGATACCAATAAGGCATTAGCTGTTTTAAAGTCTGCCGATTATCAGGTAAGTAAACGCGAAGATAGACCTTCTAAAAGTACACCTTCGGCACCCTTTATTACTTCAACATTACAGCAAGCGGCCAGTACTAAACTAGGTTATGGCGTAAAACGTACAATGGGCTTAGCTCAGCGTTTGTATGAAGCTGGTCATATAACCTATATGCGTACCGATTCAACTAATTTAAGTAAAGATGCAGTAGAAATGTGTCGTGGCTATATTAGTAAAAGTTTTGGTGACAATTACTTGCCTGAAAAAGCAAAGGTTTATGGCTCAAAAGAAGGTGCGCAAGAAGCGCATGAAGCCATCCGCCCGTCTAATGTGAAATTAGAAGCGGCACTGTTAGAAGGTGTTGATGCAGATGCTAAAAAGCTTTATGAATTAATCTGGCGTCAATTTGTAGCCTGTCAAATGACAGCTGCACGTTACACGGTAAGTACATTAACGATTAGTGCGGCTAATTTTGATTTAAAAGCTAAAGGTCGTGTAATGCAGTTTGATGGCTGGACAAAAGTTCACCCTCAATTAAGTAAAGGCGATGATAAGCATTTACCTGATCTTAGCGTTGGCGAAAAACTAACCTTAGATAAGCTTGAACCAAGTCAGCATTTTACTAAACCACCAGCAAGGTTTGGTGAAGCGTCATTAGTAAAAGAGCTGGAAAAACGTTCAATTGGTAGACCGTCAACTTATGCGTCAATCATTTCAACCATTCAAGATCGTGGTTACGTTAGGTTAGACAAGAAGCGTTTTTATGCCGAGAAGATGGGCGAAATTGTGACGGACAGTTTGTCGATTAGCTTTAATAAATTAATGAGTTATGATTTTACTGCAAATATGGAACAAGAGCTTGATGCCATTGCTGAAGGTGAAATTAACTGGAAAGACGTGCTTGATGACTTTTACAAGAATTTCAGTAAGAAACTTGCGTTAGCTACTAAAGAATCTAGTGATGGCGGTATGCCAAACAATAATCCAGTGTTAACAGATATTGATTGTCCTAGCTGTAGCCGTAAAATGGGCATAAGAACCGCATCAACGGGTGTATTCTTAGGTTGTTCAGGTTACGCATTGCCTCCTAAAGAGCGCTGTACGACGACAATGAACCTTACTCCTGGTGAGGAAGCGGTTAGCGTGCTGTCTGAAGACCAAGAAACTGAAGCTTTACGTGCAATGCATCGTTGTAGCAAGTGTAATACCGCGATGGACAGTTATTTAATTGATGAAACACGAAAACTTCATGTTTGTGGTAATAACCCTATTTGTGATGGTATTGAGGTTGAGCAGGGTACCTTTAAAATTAAAGGCTACGATGGCCCGGTATTAGAGTGTGATCGTTGCCAATCTGATATGGAGTTAAAATCGGGTCGCTTTGGGAAGTATTTCGACTGTACTAACAGTGAATGTAAGAACACGCGTAAACTATTAGCAAACGGTGAAGCGGCGCCACCTAAGGAAGATCCTGTACAGTTGCCTGAGTTACCTTGCGAGAAGTCAGATGCTCACTTTGTACTGAGAGACGGCGCTGCTGGTATCTTTTTAGCCGCAAATACCTTTCCGCGCTCAAGAGAAACCAGAGCACCAAAAGTTGCAGAACTAAAGCAATTTAGAGATAGGATCTCAAGTAAGTTTTATTACTTAGCTGATGCACCTGAAAAAGATCAGGATGGAAATTTAGCAGTGGTTCGTTACAGTCGAAAGTCAAAAGAACAGTATGTTATGACTGAGCTTGATGGTAAAGCAACTGGCTGGACTGCGAAATATATAGATGGCAAGTGGGTAGAAGAGCTACCTAAAAAGAAAGCAGTAAAGAAAAAACCAACGAAGAAAAAAGCAGCCGCTAAGAAGTCTTAATTTATAAGTGTCTACTTAAAATAGGTAGCTTAGGCTACCTATTTTATTTTGTAAACTTTAAGTGATTTACACCGTATTAATCTAACCCCTCTAATTCATCAATAACACTTCTAGCTTGAGCAAGCGTGCAGTCTGTTTGGGTAACTAGTTTTGCTACGGTTACTTGAGGAATACGTTTTGCTATAAGCAATAGTGCACTGTGGCTGAGTTGACAATATTGTGCGCGTAATAGTTTTGCTAACCATTGCCAGCTAGGTTCGCCTTGGTCTTCTATAAAAGTAATAACTCCTTGTATTTGTTCAAAATTAGCCTTTAAAAACCAATTTCTAGAACGGCCAATGCGTTGAAGTTCACAGCCAAGCTCCCTGATATGAGCTTTTAATGCATAAGCCTTTAAACTTCGCCTAAGAAAAGAAGGTAAATTAATAGTTTGATCTGGTAGAGTGATTGTCACAGTATTTAGATTTAATTAGGGATGATCTTATTGATACATATAAAAAGTGAAAATAGAATTATATATCCTTTTACCACTTTTTCTTTGGTTGAAATAACATATCAAGTTCATCTTCTTCGCTTTTAGCTTTTTTGGCAGCATCTTTTGCGTTAGTGCTTTTTAACGCGTTAGTAATTTCTTCTAGTTGTTCTTCTATTTCAGCTTTTCGTGTCAATACATAGTCAGTTTTTAACGGGCTATCAGCAATACTTTGCAGGGCTTTTTCATAATATTGACGGGCGGAGCCTAACATCTCTTTATTATGAGCTTGTGCACCACGTTTCGCTAAACTTTCTATATTAATTTTTAGTTGCATGGCTGCGAGTAGTTTATCTTCGTGAGTAAAGGTTTGAGCATCAAGTGCTCCTTTAGTTTGCTCTGATTTTAAAGTTACTCTAAGCTTTTTAATACACTGAAGAATCGCAACTAATTGTTGCTCATTGTCTGGTAAGGTAAATTGTTCTTCACTACCCGCTTGGGTCGTTGCAAGCTCTTCTGAGGCTTTTAATCGTGCAGTAAGTTCTTGTACTCTATTTTTTATGCCTTTCACTCCAGGCATAAGTTCTTGCATCGTTTTAGCTGCATTTAAGCTTCTGCTGTTGAGGATTTTGACTATATTCGGGTTATTTGGCAGGTTAGCTAAAAGTAATATTAATTCTTCGTTTTCATCGATGATAGCTTTTTGTCTTGAGACCTTAACGCGTTTTTCCGCCTCTAATTTTTCTTTGTGTTGTTGGATCGAGCTCACCACGACAACAAAAACAATTAAGGCAATTAGTAAGCCGACAATAATAGCGATCATTCAAAGTACTCTTTTATTAATTCTACTTGTTATTTTAAAGGGTAAATAATATTTACTCTTTGCAGTCTACAAAAAATGTATAGTTAAGCATAGCGCTAGTTACATTTTATCCGATAAAAAAGTGATATCTTGTCATATTTTTACGTTAATTCATCTTGTTATCAATAAAAGCATAATTTAGATTTAAATGTTATGAAAGAAAAGTTGGTGATATGTTGAAAAATATTTACGAAAATTGAAAATTAATATGGAATAAATGTTTAATTAAGTATATTATTTTGGCATAAAAAAGCTGTTTTTAAGTCCTGAATATGAAATTGCAACAATTACGCTACATTGTAGAAGTGTTAAATAACAACCTAAATGTCTCAGCTACTGCTGAGAGTTTATTTACTTCTCAGCCGGGTATTTCTAAACAAGTACGCATGTTAGAAGATGAGCTTGGTATTCAAATTTTTGGTCGCAGTGGTAAACATCTAACGCATGTTACTTCAGCTGGACAAGATGTTATTAATATTGCTACTCAGATTTTATCAAAAGTTGAAGGTATAAAAGCAGTTGCAAGAGAGCACACTCAACCAGATGAAGGCAAATTAAGAATAGCGACAACCCATACACAAGCAAGATATGCTTTGCCTGAAGTTATTCAAGGTTTTGTAAAAAAATATAACAAAGTCTCTCTTCAAATGTCTCAAGGTACACCTGCTCAGATAAGTGACTCTGCGGCAAAAGGTGACGCTGACTTTGCCATAGCGACTGAATCATTACATTTGTATAACGATTTAGTCATGTTGCCTTGTTACCATTGGAATCGCAGTATTATCGTACGTCCAGATCACCCTTTAGCGAAAATACAAAACATTACCATTGAAGATATTGCTAAATATTCCTTAGTAACCTATGTGTTTGGTTTTACAGGGCGCTCTGAACTAGATGCCGCATTTGATGCTGCTGGTGCTGAGCCTAAGATAGCCTTTACCGCGACAGATGCTGATGTGATTAAAACTTATGTGAGATTAGGGGTTGGTGTTGGTGTTATTGCCACTATGGCTATTGATGAACGAATTGATAGTGACTTAGTCGTGATAGATGCCAGCCATTTATTCAAATCAAGTACAACAAAAATAGGCTTTAGACGTGGTAGTTTCTTACGTGGTTACATGTATGACTTTATTGAACGTTTTGCCCCGCATCTAACTAAAGATATTGTTACTAGGGCGATGCTGTTAAAAAATAATCATGAAGTTGATGAGTTGCTTAAGGATATTGATTTACCAACACGCTAAAAAATGTTGTAAAGGTAAATTAACTCGAACTGAGGTTAAATTAGAAAAGCAGACTAAGGTCT
>NZ_QXIO01000022.1 GCF_003545765.1 Colwellia sp. RSH04
CGCTACCATCAAATAACAAGATAATTCAAATCGGACACGTAACAGTTGGCCATCGCTTCGCGATTATAGCCAATGTTACTTTGCCGTTTAATATAAACGTTATATGCTCTTAGTAATTTTTATTAGGGCAAGATATTCTTAATCAGTGTTTTACGCTAAACATGGTTTGGTGTTTGCACTAATAAGCATTGCCATTTATTCCTTTTTCAAAGGTGGCAACGCTATTAATTTAGTTCTGGCAGTAGTGAGTAGCGTAAAAGTTCACGGTCAGGTTTTATTATTACGGGTGGCTTAATTACGTGCAGTGTTTGGCTACAACCACTGCTGCATATAACAAGTTGCTCAAACGGACACGTACAGTTTGCTCGCGCTCCGCGCAGTATAGCAAACGTGTCCTTAGCCGCTTAGCAAAGCGTTAGTTGCCGCAACTTGTTCGAATAAATTTATTTATTAAACGTGCGGTATTTCACATCAAAGGATTGGTGTTTGTTTCCTTCCTTTGTTGTTTCATTTTTCAGTTTTATAAAGTCGCTTTGTGTTCTTGGTTACACAGTTTTCGCCTTAGTTTTGTAAGGTAAAACAATTCGCAAAGGCGTAAACGGCTCAAAGTTCACGTGTGGCGGCAAAGTTGCGGTGGGAGTTCTTTGATTCTTCCGTCTAAACCGTAAACGTGATAACTTATTGTAAGTTAGGTGTTTTTAACGTGCAGCAACTAACAAGGCAATCAAACGGACTCGTAACAGTTGGCTCGGTTTCGCTTCGCTTCACATTTTAGCCAACAATTACAAGCCGCTTATTGTGGCGTTAGGTTTTAAAAGTTTATCAACAAAAAGGAGAGTCCAACGATGGATTATTTTATAGGCGCACTGAAAAAATATGCTGACTTTACTGGTCGAGCACGTAGGAAAGAGTACTGGATGTTCATGCTTATTTATTTGATTATCCAAGTCGTTTTATCAGTACTTGGTTTGGATCTTGCTCTCATGGTATTGGGTCTTGGACTTCTAGTTCCTAGTCTTAGTCTTGGAGCTAGAAGGTTGCATGATACAGGGCGATCTGGATGGTGGCAGTTAATTTATTTAGTTCCACTTATCGGTCTAATAGTCATGATTGTCTTTTTAGCCCAAGATAGCCATGATGAAAATGACTATGGCGTTAACCCTAAAGCTGGTGTTCCCGCATAAAACCTAACAAGGCGCTTAAACGGAAAAATTACAGTTGGCTCGCGCTTCGCGCAGTTTAGCCTAACTGTATTTTTCCGCTTAGCTTAGCGTTAGCATTCAGGAGAGTTAATGTTTAATCCTCAAAAAGATCCTATTAAAATCACAAGTAAAGATGGTGTTAAGTTCAGGAAGTTTGGTGCTGTAGGTGAGACTTTTGCAGAAAAACTATTAAAAGAAAATGAATTTACTGATGTTGTTGATTTAAACAAAACAGAGAAAGAAAATTTCCCATTTGCAGATTTTTCAGCTAACAAAAATTCTAAAAAATATTTAATTAGTGTCAAAACTAGGAATAAATATGAAAGAACTGGAAAGCTAAACTATAGATATAAACTCGGTAAGGGTGTTTATAAAAAAATTGATGATCTTCTAGCGCAAGATAAATGGAACGGATACACAGCAGCATGGCTAACTATTGCTATAGAGAAGGAAACTTTAGATGCATATTTTGGTGATATTGCCTCTTTAAATAAAAAAAGAGCTGTTAAGATGAGCCCTAAAGCATGCAAGGAATATAACTGTTTAGCTAAAGGGTACACTCATAATTACAACTTTACCCCTTTTATTAATATATATGGACCCAAATGCTAACAAGGCACTCAAAAGGACAAAAAACAGTTGGTTTTTGCTCCTTCGTCGCTTATTTTAACCAACTATTTTTTGCCTCTTAGTGAGGCGTTATGTTTCAATCAGAGTATGCAAATTTAAATGGGACAGTGTAAAAAATGCAAAGCGGATATTGTTCCACTAGAAGTTAAAGTGGCAATGAATAAATCATATTTTGTTTGTCCCGTTTGCAAACATAGAATTAGTAGCTTTAGCCTTAAAGGTTTATTCATCTTTGTCGGTAGTGCAATATTGTTATGGGCTGTCCTGTTTATTTATCACCACATGACAAATTAACTTTTTGGTGTTGTGTATTTGAAACATAACAAGAATTTAAAGCGGGACTGCTAACAGTTTGCTCGGTTTCGCTTCGCTACACATTTTAGCAAACAATTATCAGCCCCTTAAATGGGCGTTAGGTTTTAAAGTCACTATCGAGTTCACAAAAAGGATTTATGCATGCGATTATTAACATTATTACTCTTTATTATTCTAGTTACGATACCTGAAACTTCAGCATTCGATAAAGTTACTATCGGCGAAAAGTTAATTATACATTCTGAAATTATTGGTGAAGACAGACCAATTTCTGTTTATATACCAAAAGGAGTAAATGAAGACGACTCCTTATATGTTATCTATTTACTTGATAGTGAACACCATTTTCATACTGTTACTGGCATTGTCCAATCCTTAGTCGACTATGAACAAATACCAAAGACGATGGTCGTAGGGATTCAAACAACAAATCGACCTCGTGACTATTTACCTGCAATCAACGGTGAACCAAAAACGGAGTTTCAAACTTTCGTTAAGTCTAAATGGCCTAAGTCAGGACAAGAGAACTTTTTAAAATTTCTCAGTGACGAGCTATTTCCATTTATTGATAAAAAATACTCTACATACCCGCACAGAACAATTATCGGTCATTCTAATGCTGGTACACTGGCGTTATCAGCTTTATTTGAACGACCAGAACTATTCAATAATTATTTAGCAATAAGTGCGAATGGATGGTGGAGCTATGATGAAGTAATTCAAAATTCAAAAAAACTAACTGCAACCGAACGTAATAAACAAAAGCTTTTTCTTAGTGTTGCAGGTGAAGGTAGCCGTTTCTATACAGGCACATTAGAGTTGTTAACCAATATGGAGAGGAATAAGCCAGCTAATTTAGATTGGAAATTTGAGCACTATCCAGAACGTACTCATATGAGTGGTATTCTACCCTCGGTAAGTAGTGGCTTAGAGTACTTATATTCTGATATCAATTTTAAAATTACCCCTGAGCTAGCAAAGTATGCTGACGTTTCAGCCCTTAAGGACTACTACACCACATTATCTGAACAGTTTGGCTTCACTATTTCAGTCCCTGTTGATATTTACGTAGAGTTTGCCGAGAAGCAACAAATGAATCAGCGACAAGAGGAAGCGATTAATACTCTGGAGTCATTTGTATATGATTACTCTGATTATTCATATGCTCATATGAGGCTTGCACAAGGCTATGCCAAGGTTAAAGAATATGAAAAATCATATAAAAGTTTTGTTCAAGCACATAATTTAGCAAAGGAACAAAAACGTGAGGCTAATATTATAGATGCTTTACAGGACATGGTTAATAAATCTAAGTCAAAAATAGAGTCATAAAAACCTAACAAGAAATTAAACAAGGACAAAAAACAGTTGGTTTTGCTCCTTCGTCGCTAATTTTAACCAACTATTTTTTGCCTGTTAATTGGGCGTTATGCAGATAAGGAAGTGCGGTGCAATATTGGATTGGAGTGTCTGAATCACATTTAGGTGAAGGAACCATTTGGACAGAGTTTGCTAATGAGGGACATGCTCTCAGGCAAGTTGAGCAATATGATGGTAAGTGGTTTTCATCTAGAAATGATTCAGTTGAAGAGTGTTGGTTGTATGATGGAAACATTAAGGATCTAGACTTGTCAGAATCGCGAAAAATATCAAAAGAAGAATTTGAGAGTGTTTGGCTAAAATCTGCATAACAAGGCGCTCAACAGGACAAATAACAGTTGGTTTTTGCTCCTGCGTCGCTTATTTTAACCAACAATTATTTGCCCATTAGCGGGGCGTTAGTTGCCCGCACTAATTCGAGTTAAATTATTTGTCGTTTAGTGCACAATATTAGCTTTTGCGCTTGGTTCAATTCTTTGGTTTGGCAATGGAAGTGCCTTTTAATATTTACTTCCTTTTTGCCAATCAGTTTTCGCCTTGCATAGTTTAGTGATTTAAATTGCTTTGGCTTTTAAGGCTCAAAGTTCATGTTTAGGTGTTTATTGCGGAAGCGCTTATTGGCTCTTCCTGCCATTTCGTAAACATGGTAACTTGTTGTAAGATTGGTACTTTTAACTACCAGCAACTAACAAGTCACTCAAAAGGACAAAAAACAGTTGGCTTTTTGCTCCTTCGTCGCTAAGTTTAGCCAACAATTTTTTGCCTCTTAGTGGGGCGTTAGGCATCACGGAGGATCCATATGCATCTTGCACAATTGAATATAGCCAAAGCTAAATACTCTTTAGAGGCTCCTGAAATTAAAGAATTCGTTGATAATTTAGAACCTGTTAATAATTTAGCAGAATCAAGCAGTGGATTTATATGGCGCTTGAAGGATGAAGATGGAGATGCAACGAATATCCAAGCGTTTTCTGACCCTAATATTATCGTAAATATGTCAGTTTGGGATTCAGTAGATGCTCTGAAAAACTTTATGTTCAGAACTCATCATAGAGATTTCCTGCGTCGCAAAAAAGAGTGGTTTCATAATATTCCAGAAGATAGTTATGTTTTATGGTGGGTTCCGGTAGGTCATATTCCTACAATTGAAGAAGCTGTAGAAAAACTGGAATATTTACGAAGTAATGGTGATACACCCAATGCATTTTCTTTTAAAAGTAATTTTAGCGTAGCTGAGTATAGAGAATGTAATGCCTAACAAGGGTTTTCAAGTCGGACAAATTACAGTTGGCTTTTTGTTCGTGCCTCACTTATTTTAGCCAACTACAATTTGCCGCTTAAAACGGCGTTAGGTAACTAAATGAGATTTGCGCATCAAATTACACTCGTTGTTTTATTAGTTTTTACCAAGCAAACTGTAGCAACTGAAGCACTTAATGTATTCGGTAGCGTTGAATGTTCTCTTTATAATCAAAAGAAAAATGAACCTAATTGGCAATATGGTTATAAAAACTGGTGGGCGGGCTACTTAACTGGTACAGGTGTTATTTTCGAACAAGGCAAATCACCTGATAAAATGCCAGAAGGTCAAAACTTTATTATTAGCATTGGCTCATACTGTAATTCAAACCCAAATAGTAATTTGAAGAATGCTATAGATAGCTATATAGCAAAACAAGTTAGAGCTGGGTATGCAACGTTACCTAACAAGTAACTAAAGCGGGACTGCTAACAGTTGGCTCAGTTTCGCTTCGCTACACATTATAGCCAACAATTATCAGCCCCTTAGTTGGGCGTTAGGCATATTTATAGTGTATGAGTAATATTTACTTATAGAAGTCTTAAAAAATTTAGCTCGAGTAACAAGGAAAATTAAAATTATGAAAAAGTGGTTAATATCTATTTTTTGTGTTTTTTTAGTTTTCGATACAATTAATGCGTTTTTAATCGGTGAAACTATTGGGCTTTCTAGCGCCACAACATACTCAGGGAGAATGATTACCTTTAATATGGCTCCAATAGAGTATTCGGTGGTTATGGTTTTACGTTTGGTAGCTATTATTGGCTGTGTTGGTACCGTACTAATGAAAGAAGGCGACTCATAGTCAGTGCCTATATGCCTAACAAGGCTTTCAAACGGACAAAAAACAGTTGGCTGTTTTCACTCCGTTCAACATTTTAGCCAACAATTTTTTGCCGCTTAAAGTGGCGTTATTTGGCAACACGAAATCGAGTTATTATTTTATTGTAAGAACAGTGTTTTCAAGGTTAGTTTGGTGGGTTACGCCTCAGTTTTCGCCTAACCGTTTTGGTGTTTGTCGTTAATAGACTTTACGCTTTTTAAGACACCTTGCGGTAAAGTCATTAACTTTGTTCTAGCTTTCGTGTTTGGCTCAAAAGTCACGGTTTGGTTAGTCGTGTTGCTGGG
>NZ_QXIO01000023.1 GCF_003545765.1 Colwellia sp. RSH04
CGTAACCCACCAAGCTAACCTTGAAAACACTGTTCTTACAATAAAATAATAACTCGATTTCGTGTTGCCAAATAACGCCACATTAAGCGGCTAATGACAGTTTGGCTAAAATAAGTGAGGCACGAACGAAAAGCCAACTGTTATTAGTCCGTTTGAATGCCTTGTTATATGCAAACCCCGTTAAAACAGGCTTTGCACGTATTTTGATTAAATGCACCGTAAACTGAACAGTGCCTTTTGAGCTAGGCAAATTGCCAGGCAAACTAGTAGCATTGCCACCTTTGAAAAAGGTATAAAAGGTAATGCTTATTAGTGACCTGCTCCAAGCTGTTTTAGCGAAAAACATCACGAACAAATCACTTATTCTTACGCTAATTTTTAATAGCATATAACGCCCTGTTAACAGGCAAAAAATAGTTGGTTAAAATTAGCGACGAAGGAGCAAAAACCAACTGTTTTTTGTCCTTGTTTAACAGCTTGTTAGGGCACTTTTATACTTTACCCCAAAGGTTTTTTTTATATTTAAAGTGTTTTGCTGCATTTTCAAGGGACGGCATAATAGTTAACTCTGAGATGTCTAGTTTATAAAGTAACTTTAATAATGATTTTGCTTCAGATACAGGCAAAGATAACCGAATTGCACCGTGCCTCATATAAAGTTTATTAGGCCTCTCCTCGTTAATAATATCCTCTAATGAAGGCCATTTACCATTAGTATTGAAAAAGTTATTCGCGCTATTGATTATTGTAAATAATCCACGTTGAGCGCCTAAAAACCTATTATTAACTTTTGGCGCAGATATTACGCTGACACTACTTAGATCTTTTAATAAATGAGTATACATACAAATGATTGAAAAATGTGAACCATCATCTTGTGATAAAGCAGAATTTGCAGCGAAATAGGCTGCAATAAAAGGCGATTCTGTCCAGTCTAATAGCCTAGTAGATACACCATGATGTTGAGCTAACGCTATGCTAGGTAAAAGTGTTGGCTTAAATATATCGTCGGAGCCATCGACTTAACCTTTAAAAAGGCTGTAATCAATGGGTGTTTTTAACCCTACATGATCCGCAGCCTCTAAAAAAAGATATACCGATCTTATTTCAGCATGAGTTTGTGAACATACATAATCGTTACGCTCTTTTTCACCTTTGTGTGGTGGTTGAGGTGTATAATTTTCTAGTTTGTTAGGTTCTCGATGAGCCGTTGGTAATAAGTCCCAACTTTTTTGAGCTTGACCACGGAAAATGTAACTGTTTGTCACTTTTTCACTTACATCAAAAACACTTTTAGGCTCGAAAATATTATCTTCAAGTAAGAAATTGAAAAGTTCACGGGCTGTTTCAAATGATTCATCTACATCATACATAGGTTGAATATACTCCTAGTGCCCTAACGCCTCACTAAGAGGCAAAAAATAGATGGTTAAAATAAGCGACGAAGGAGCAAAAACCAACTGTTTTTGTCCTTTTAAGTGACTTGTTATGTGCCAATGCGCTATACTGTACCAAATAACGTACATGAACACTTTGGAGATACACATGGATGCTATAAGTTACACAGCTGCTAGAGCAAATTTAGCAAATACAATGGCGCATGTCTGTAATGATCACGCACCAATTATTATTACACGTAAAAGTGAAGATCCTGTTGTTATGATGTCTTTAGAAGACTATAACGCCATGCAGGAAACTACATACTTACTAAGATCCCCTGCAAATGCTAGAGACCTTTTAGAATCAATTGCCGAGCTTGAAGCTGGAAATGGTACTGAAAGAGAGCTGATTGAATGAAGTTAACATTTTCAACAAAAGCTTGGGAACAATACCTTTACTGGCAAACCACCGATAAAAAAATACTTAAACGTATTAACCTACTCATTAAGGACATTCAAAGAACTCCTCAAGAAGGTATTGGTAAACCAGAGCCTTTAAAGCATGGATTATCTGGATATTGGTCGCGTCGAATAAATGATGAACATAGGATCGTTTATAAACATCACGATGACACGATTCTAATTGCACAACTCCGATACCATTACGGCACATAACGCCTCATTCAGAGGCAAAAAATAGTTGGTTAAAATAAGCGAGGCACGAGCAAAAACCAACTGTTTTTTGTCCTGCTGAAATGACTTGTTAGGTGTTCTTTTTGAACTTAGGCCAGCGATTGTAACCAACTTCAGGATCGTTAGACCTAAACTCTTTAATAAACTCAACTTCTTTTTTTGATAATTCAGACTCTTCACAATCAGGTGACTCCCAAAGGATTTCTTTGCGAATAGTATAGTCTTTGCGAATTTCATCAGGTAATTTTAGAAAATCTGCATTTACGGTATCCATATCGGGACTACCGTAATAACGATAACTCCCAACGCTATCTTTTCCGATATATATTTTACCAGTTGGATGATATGTGATTTTATAGATTTGCTTCATCCGTGACGAATACTCCATGAACACCTAACGCCCTAATAATGGGCTAAAAATAGTTTGCTAAAATGTTGAGGAACGAAAACAACAAACTGTTTTTAGTCCTTATTTATTAGCTTGTTATGTGGCTTTACCGCATTGTACCAGAATACACTTGTTACGATAAAACCTGTAATTATATAAACCCAAAAACTGAATGACTGCAACTGTTGGGGCATATTGCTAGGTAAAATATACCAAGAATATATAGCTGAGATAAGCAAACCAACTACCAGATATTGCCATAATTTATTAAAACGCAGCTTAGACAAAATAAAATGGCAAGGAACTCCTGCAACAACTACAACAGCAAATGAGGTGGACACAAAACCTAAAACAAACATCACCATTACAATTAGGCCGTCGGTAGAAAACAGATTGCCTGATCTAAATAGATCTTCAATAAACATACCGAGCACTATTATTAGTGAGGATAATGATGAAGTGATTACAGCTTTTGTAGTCGATTTAGCATCCATACTCGTGTGCCACATAACGCCCAAATAATGGGCAAATATCAGTTGGTTAAAATAAGCGACGCAGGAGCAAAACCAACTGTTATTTGTCCTGATTAATTTGCTTGTTAGGTAACCTTTTTCCAACCCAGTGAAAGAATGGGCCCAACCCTAGATAAATAAAAAACACACCACCTGAAAAGCAAAACAAAATGTTAAACCAAAACAATATTGGATCATCTACTCTTGAAACTTCAATTGCTCTCATTTGGAAGAAATCATCATCAGATTTAATAAACGAGAACCAAATACAAAAAGAACCAAATGCTAGCCCAATAAAATTTGAGAATTTGAACCAATACTTATCTACTTCGTATTCAAATTTTTCTTTAGGCCGATTTTCCAATGCCTCACCTCTCCATGGTTACCTAACGCCAAGCTAAGCGGAAAATGCAGTTGGCTAAAATGTGCGAGGCACGAGCGCAGCCAGCTGTAATTTTTCCGTTTAAGCGCCTTGTTATGCATTACTCGCCACTTTCTTCACGAGATTTTAAGTCTATTGTTTTTTGGTCAAAACGAATTTGCAGAGGTTGCTTTTCCTTCCATGCTGCAATATGTAAATGAGGGTTACGGCTATAGCCATTATTACCTATGGTCGCTACAATTTTACCAGCTTTGACAATGTCCCCAGTAGATACACTGATGTTATCAATATGTGCGATAAGAACTATAGTTCCATCAGCTTTTTTAAACGATATTGAACCCGCTCTGCCAGGAGTCATAACTCCTGGTTCATTTGTTACATTATTTTTATTAATAGATTCAATAGTACAATCACATGGAGCTAATACATTCTTACCAAAGCCATACCAATCTTCATTTTTATGTCCGTTATTTTTAAATGTTCTCATAAATAAACGTTCACCAGACTCGTAAAAGTCTTGAACTACACAGTCAGTACCTAGAGCATCCCCTACATACTCAAATTGACCATCCCAATGCTCAGTGCAATTAAATGATTCTGTGACGGGAGCGTGAATTTTAACAATGTCAGTAGCGAATACCTGAAAAGAAAAAAACAAACTTATTAATATAAAATACGGCTTCATTGAATATCCTTATATGCATAACGCCACGCTAATGGGCAAATTACAGTTGGTTAAAATAAGCGACGCAGGAGCAAAAACCAACTGTTATTTGTCCTGTTGAGCGCCTTGTTAGCTGACTATTACGCATACCAGCCTTAAGTCCACTTATAAAACTTTGATATTGGCAGTATCGCAAATAGTCCTAACAAAAAGAAAACTTCGAAAGTTAAAAAGCCACATAAAGCGAGAAAAACTAAATTTATGCTTACTTGTGTGTTACTCAGGTTAAAGTTGTTTTTGAGCCATTTAAACTCAGACATTAAATAAAAAACAACAACTAAACCAAAAGTAAAAGCTCCCACTAAATTACTAGTAACAATCATTGGAATTATAAAAAATACACTACCCAAGAAAAGGACTAACAATTCAATTTGAGGTAACGATATTTGCTCACCTTTTGACAATTGCGATCTCCTCCTCTTTTAGACAGCTAACGCCACGTTAAGCGGCAAAAAATTGTTGGCTAAAATTGTGAACGGAGTGAAACAGCCAACTGTTTTTTGTCCGTTTAAACGCCTTGTTAGAAAAGCCTTTGCTCCAACTGTGCAACAACCTTATCTGAAGATTTACAGCCCGTTGAAAACTCACTACGACTAACAAATATTTTTACTTCGGTGATTCCGCCAGAGTTTACAGTTAACCAATAATGGGGCATTTCTTCCCAAGAGTTAAGCATAAAGTAGTTACACCACAAATAACCGATATCTTTAGATAATAAAGTTGCTTCACCGTAATTCAAAGTGACGCTACTTACGGGATCTTTATTACCAGAAATAAATTTTTCGATGACAATAGAATCCACATCAGAAGGTAATCCCTTTTGAGGGAATAGACCTAAAAATATATACCCTACAACTATCACAACAACTAGATATTTCATTGGCTTTCTAACGCCACAATAAGCGGCTTGTAATTGTTGGCTACAATGTGAAGCGAAGCGGAACCGAGCCAACTGTTACAAGTCCGTTTGATTGCCTTGTTAGCAGTATTTACGCTGCTGTATCGTTGTTGACACGACCACCGATAATACTTGCTGAAACTGCACACCACACCGCAGAAACAGTTCCCATTAATGCAGGAGTAGATTCTATTACAGATGACATGTGAAGACCAAATAATGTTGCTAATAGCCCAACTGATAAGCCAGCAATAGCAAAAGATTGATTTCGTAATTGAATTTTCATGTAACACTCCATGTTTTGATAAATGATTATACTGCTAACGCCCTGTTAACAGGCAAAAAATTGTTGGCTAAAATAGCGACGAAGGAGCAAAAGCCAACTGTTTTTTGTCCTTGTTTAACAGCTTGTTAGGAGTACTTACTCCTGATACCTAGAAACAGCGAGGGCTTTAGCTTTTTCGACGGCTGAAATACCACCATCTAAAAGAATTTTACCCAATATTTCATCGCTTCTTTGAGACGCCATACTTGAATATTTATTACCTATCTTTTCGGCGACATAACACCAAGCATAAGCTTCTTGTAAGTCTAGTATTGGTTTTTCAGTTGATAATGAAACACATAAACCAAAAGGAGCTAATTCGTATTTAAACTTCGCTGACTCTAATAGAAACTCAAGTCCCAAATTAGGATCAAATTCCTTTCTTTCTTCTTTAAATAGTTCTGTACCGATCACGAACAATTGCTCTGGTGTATATTTACTTTTATCAACTGCAAATACCGCACCTGACATTAGAAACGATAGTAGAAAAATATACAGCCTCATCAGTACTCCTAACGCCTCGTTAAGAGGCAAAAAAATTGTTGGCTAAAATTAGCGACGAAGGAGCAAAAGCCAACTGTTTTTTGTCC
>NZ_QXIO01000024.1 GCF_003545765.1 Colwellia sp. RSH04
TAGGAAGAGTACAATATAGAAGAATACTTTCTCTAATACGTGGTGATATAGCATGACACTCCTTTGCACATAACGCCTCAATAAGAGGCAAAAAATAGTTGGTTAAAATAAGCGACGAAGGAGCAAAAACCAACTGTTTTTTGTCCTGCTTTATTGCCTTGTTAGGTTTTGGTCTTGCGATAAGTTTTGATACTTAAAGCTATGCCTGTGCCCCACAGTAGGCTGTTTAATGCGAAAGCTACATATGAAATAAAATCACTATTCCAAAAGTTATCTTTAGGTAAACTTACCCACAAATCGTTTAACGGAAAAAGTAAAATTTCCGTAAAGTTTGCCCAATATGTTGCAAACACATTCATATATTCTGGCATATCTTCGGAGAAGCCATAACCTAGAGATAACACCAATAATGCGACTAAATTTACAGCCGTAAAAATTGCGTGAATAAAACTCCATTTTATGAGTAGCTTCATAGAAACCTAACGCCCAGCTAATGGGCAAATAATTGTTGGCTAAAATAAGCGACGCAGGAGCAAAAGCCAACTGTTATTTGTCCTGTTAAGCGCCTTGTTATGTGTAATTTACTCTAAAGCCTCAGCAATCATTTGATTACGCCACTCTTTTGTATTTTGCCACATTTCATCAGTTAAGCCATTATGCGACCAAAAGACTACTTGGCCTGATTTATTCAGGCAGTAGTAATCAGAGTTGTCTTCACAAATTGGAAGCAATTCATCGGGAAGATCATAGAATTTTTTAGCATCTGCAATTGCGGAATAGATATCAAGGTGACTTTGAGCGTTATTGATTTCTAAAGCTTCCATTGGAGCATTTCCAAGATCATAACCAGATTTGATAAAGTCGATATAATCGTTTGGAAACGTAAAACCTAATTTCTGTTGAGCCTCAGAAATTTCTATATCGCTTGGTGGTTTGAACTCAAAACTTTCCATTTACACCGAATCCTTGATTACACATAACGCCCAAATAATGGGCAAATTACAGTTGGTTAAAATAAGCGACGTAGGAGCAAAAACCAACTGTTATTTGTCCTGATTAATTTGCTTGTTAGCTACCTATTTGCGCTGAACTTTAGCTTTTTTTAATAGCTTTTGAATAAAAATAAATAAAGCTAAAAGAATTAGCTGTATAAAAAATGCTGACTTTAATGAAAGCATATCTAATTCAACTAGCTCAAATAAACCAAACATAGAGGCGACTAATAAAATCAAAAATAGAAAATAGATTATTGTTTTATTCAAGGTGTTCCCATTTTTCGTTTATCACCACACAAGCCAAATACTCAACTATTCCTGAGAGGTAGCTAACGCCTTGCTAAGCGGCGTAAAATTGTTGGCTAAAATTAGTGAGGAACGAACGCAAGCCAACTGTTTTACGTCCGTTTAAGCAACTTGTTATGCTGCACTTCCCACTGACACTGTTTGAAAACTTACTGCTGAATTAATTGGTGGCTCATTTAACAGAATTTCTAAGTCATGGTAAGAGCCATTAATGTCCAAAGTAAGCTTTAATTCCATAGCACTTTTCCAGCTACCAAATTCTGAAGCATCTTTTGAAAATTGTGATATGGCATTATCATTTAATTTTAGGGTGCCACTCATAGGAATATTATCTGCCATTTTTAAATTTGATGCAGTGACATCATACATAAAACCAGATTTTAGATTGATCGTTCCATTCATTGATTTACTCCATAATTTGCATTGCAGCATAACGCCCTCGTTAATGGGCAAATAATTGTTGGCTAAAATAAGCGACGAAGGAGCAAACAGCCAACTGTTATTTGTCCTGATTTAACAGCTTGTTATATGCCGCTTACTCTTCTGTTGATTTTGACTCTTTTGGGATTACAAGTAAATCAACAAGTACCTTTTGAAAGATATACATGCACCCACCAATAGAAAAAATAATAATGAGAGTTGGTGATATGGGATCGCTTTCGAATAAATAGCCATTCAATATTTGTAATATTAGAATCAAGATAGCCAGACCTATAATAGGCTTTACGCTATGTTTATTTATAGACTTTGCAATATCTTTTTCAGTCATCAAGTACTCCTTTTGATGAATAGCTGCCTAAGTATTTAGGCAATATAACGTTTTGCTAAGCGGCTAAGTACAATTTGCTAAAATGCGCGAAGCGCGAGCAAACTGTACGTGTCCGTTTGAGCAACTTGTTATATGCAGCGGTGACTGTAGCCAAAAACTGCACGAACTTATAATTGCCCGTAATATAAAAACCTGACCGTGAACTTTTACGCTATTCACTAAAGCCAGAACAAAATTAATAGCATTGCCACCTTTGAAAAAGGTAAAAGAGGCAATGCTTATTAGTGCTGAGCCAAACCTAATTTAGCGTAAAACACTAAACTAGAAAGCACTTTATCTAAAGCTAATTTTTATTAGCATATAACGCCGCTGTTAACCGGCAAATAAATAGTTGGTTAAAATTGTGAGGCACGAACAAAAACCAACTGTTTTTTGTCCGAGTTGAACGCCTTGTTAGACGGTAACTCCACCAAACTTTTCCAGATAATCAACCACTTAAGCGCGCGACTAACCGAAATTGATCTGAACATACTCCCAAAGCGCTGTCCTTTAAGTGAGAGTCGCTCCGCCTTAGCAAAGACACGCTAGGCTCACGTTCTCTCACTTAAAGGACAATGAAAGAAGTATAGCGCGTGTCAACTTTTCGGTTAGATTTTCTCATCATAGCAGCGCGCGTTAATATACTGATTATTTATACAGTACATTAAATCATCTAACCGATAAACACATACAACAGATCGTTACCGATCTAACGCCCAATTAATGGGCAAAAAATAGTTGGTTAAAATTGGCGACGAAGGAGCAAAACCAACTGTATTTTGTCCCTGTTTAATTACTTGTTATGTTGCTAATACACTGAATAAGTTATAAAAACCTAAAATTGAAATAACCACACCCCAACTTAACCCAAGTAACCTTATTTGTCTGTTTGCGTTTACTGGAATAGTTATCATTGGAGCCACTCCAATTTTATAACCTAACTGCCAAGATATGCACTTTTCTATACCCCAAACACTTAAAAATAAGTAAATACTTATTAGTGACTCTGTGTTGTAACCTAGATAATGAAAAAAGAAAAACAAAAGAATCAATACGAACGACAGCGCAAATACATGCTTTTGTAATTTTAATAGCACTCCGAGCCTTCCTTGCAACATAACGCCCATTTAAGGGGCTGATAATTGTTTGCTAAAATGTGTAGCGAAGCGAAACCGAGCAAACTGTTAGCAGTCCCGCTTTAAATGCTTGTTATATTTGCGTTTTACTCTGCATTCTTTTTAATAGAATAGTTTTAATTAGCGCATGGATTGAAGACAAGCATACCCAACCAATTAGCAGAAGTTTAGTTAGGCCAAGCTGACTAAGATCGTTAGAAAGTAAATACATAAAGTAAACTCCTACGATTAGCCCTGCAAAAGCAATTGATGCTGATTTCCATTTTATTATGGCAAAACCAATAAGTGCAAAAATAACAACGGGAATGAAAAGCATGTAATCAAAAAACGCTACACCACTCATAAAACAAGTAGCAACAATAATATTTGATGCACTATTTTTAATAGAATCTACTAATTTTAATTCTCTATCCGACATTTTTACTCAGAAACTTGATTGCAAATATAACGCCTAATTAACAGGCAAAAAATTGTTGGCTAAAATAAGCGACGAAGGAGCAAAAGCCAACTGTTTTTTGTCCTTGTTTAATTTCTTGTTATGTTTACTTGAAATACGCTATTGCAACTTGAGCGATACCAACTAAAACAAGTGCGCCAGTTAACCAATTTAGAGAAAGTGCAACTTTACTTGATGAATTTGATGATTCTTGAAATGACTTTTCTAAGCTATCAATTCTTAAATTGAGTTGTTCCAGTGAATTATTAACTTTACGCGTGGCGTTAGTTTGTTTTTCGAGAGATACCTGTATATCTTCCGTACACCTAACTATAATCCCTGCTTTTTGCTGCTCGTGAATTTGGCTGCCAGGATGCGCTGTACCTGCTAGTTCATTCAGAATTTCAGTCTTGGTTTTATCTTGAACGTAACTCATATACTCGATACCTCCTTGTAAACATAACGCCTTGCTAAGCGCGCAAAAAATGGTTGGCTAAAATAAGCGAGGTACGAGCAAAAAGCCAACTGTTTTTTGTCCGTTTAAGCAACTTGTTATGTTTCTGTACCAAAATAAGGGCCAAGAAATTGCCATACTACAAGAATAAATATACCTGCTATAAAAGCTGAAATTATAGGATGTTCAAAAAATATGGTTAAAGCACCTTTTGATGTTTTATCAGAGCCACTTCCTAAAACACTCTGCAAATGTATTATTGCATCCTCAGCTTTTTTAGGTGTTCCAGATTGCTGACTTACAGTCTTAGATTTGAAATATAAAAAGCCCTCAAGCAATTCTTTTGCTCGCTTTTTTGATAAATCTGGATTGTAAGCTTCTTCTAAGCATTTCCAATACTGATCCGTTTTTTCAATTTTAAATCCCACTAGGTACTCCATTCATCCCGAGAAACATAACGCTTTGCTAAGCGGCTAAGTACAATTTGCTATAATGCGCGAAGCGCGAGCAAACTGTACGTGTCCGTTTGAGCAACTTGTTATATGCAGCGCTAGCTGTAGCCAAACACTGCACGAACTTATAATTGCCCGTAATATAAAAACCTGACCGTGAATTTTTACGCTACTCACTAAAGCCAGAACAAAATTAATAGCATTGCCACCTTTGAAAAAGGTATAAAAGGCAATGCTTATTAGTGCTAATGCTAACTAGTTTTAGCGAAAAACTATGCACTAGAAAGCACTTTATCTAAAGCTAATTCTTTAAAGCATATAACGCCCTAATAATGGGCAAATAATAGTTGGTTAAAATAAGCGACGGAGGAGCAAAAACCAACTGTTATTTGTCCTGTTAATTAGCTTGTTATGTTGCTGAAAACTTTATAAATACAATAACAGGAACCACTAAAGTTGCAATGGCAAGTGGTGGTACAACTGCGGTAAATAATATTACCTTAAACCACTCAGTAATTCGTGCAACCCGATACCAAAATGGGGTGTAGCTATTTTGTGAATCTAAGTTTTTAAAAGAGTGCAAGAAAATAGCAGTAAAAAACATTAATGTAGATAAAGATGCTAAAAATATTGTGAAGCTCCAAAGTATTCCTGTTGGAAACGAAGAGCCGATAAAAAATAGGATCATTAATAAAGCTGAAACAAGGAACAACTTAACTTTTAAGTGGGAATACTTTTTAGCTAATAAGGAATATGACTCTGGGGATATACTCATGCGACTCCTTGCAACATAACGCCACAATAATGGGCAAATAATGCTTGGCTAAAATAGCGACGCAGGAGCAAAAGCCAAGCTGTTATTTGTCCTGTTGATTGCCTTGTTAGTTGCTTGATATTTAAAGCATTAAACTAACAACACACTACCATGTTTCTATACCTAACGGAAGAAACCAAAAGCTTTCCCGCACTACACACCAAAGCCTGAACTTTGAGCCTTTAAAACTAAAGCAAGTTTGAACTTATAAACGTGTAAGGCGAAAACTGGGTTGAGCAAAAAGAGAAGTAAGTTTGAAGGCACTTCCATTGCCAAACCAAAGATTGAACCAGACACGAAACTACGTGTTAAACACTAAACTAGCAAATAAATAATACTGATTTAGTGCGGGCAACTAACGTTTATATTAAACGGCAAAGTAACATTGGCTATAATCGCGAAGCGATGGCCAACTGTTACGTGTCCGATTTGA
>NZ_QXIO01000025.1:2161-5526 GCF_003545765.1 Colwellia sp. RSH04
ATGATGGTGATTAGGTGTTCTCCTCGAACATCTAATCAACCCGATAAATCTTTCTTTAAGTAGAATGGTTTATCACTCTTATTCAAGACACTCCTACATTGACTTAGGTTAATGTAAAGTGCGTGAAAATGTCAGACTTTACAATTAGTTCGGTTTAGTCACCGAACAGTCTAAGACTACTTAGGGTTGTATGGTTAAGTGACTAAGCGTATGTGGTGGATGCCTTGGCAGTTAGAGGCGATGAAAGACGTGTTAATCTGCGATAAGCTGTGTTGAGGTGATAAAAACCGTTATAGACACAGATTTCTGAATGGGGAAACCCAGTATCATAAGATACTATCCTTGAGTGAATACATAGCTCAAGGAGGCGAACCGGGAGAACTGAAACATCTAAGTACCCCGAGGAAAAGAAATCAACCGAGATTTCCTTAGTAGCGGCGAGCGAACGGGAATTAGCCCTTAAGCGGTTTGTAAGTTAGTGGAATGTTCTGGAAAGGACAGCGATACAGGGTGATAGCCCCGTACACAAAAACGAACTTACCGTGAAATCGAGTAGGACGGAGCACGTGAAACTTTGTCTGAACATGGGGGGACCATCCTCCAAGGCTAAATACTCCTAACTGACCGATAGTGAACCAGTACCGTGAGGGAAAGGCGAAAAGAACCCCTGTGAGGGGAGTGAAATAGAACCTGAAACCGCATACGTACAAGCAGTGGGAGCCCTATATGGGTGACTGCGTACCTTTTGTATAATGGGTCAGCGACTTATATTTTGTAGCAAGGTTAACCGATTAGGGGAGCCGTAGCGAAAGCGAGTGTTAACTGCGCGTTTAGTTGCAAGGTATAGACCCGAAACCCGGCGATCTACCCATGGGCAGGTTGAAGGTTGAGTAACATCAACTGGAGGACCGAACACACGTATGTTGAAAAATGCGGTGATGACTTGTGGGTCGGAGTGAAAGGCTAATCAAGCCGGGAGATAGCTGGTTCTCCCCGAAATCTATTTAGGTAGAGCCTCGGACGAACACCATTGGGGGTAGAGCACTGTTAAGGCTAGGGGGTCATCCCGACTTACCAACCCTTTGCAAACTCCGAATACCAATGAGTGATATCCGGGAGACACACGGTGGGTGCTAACGTCCATCGTGAAGAGGGAAACAACCCAGACCGCCAGCTAAGGTCCCAAAGTACTAGTTAAGTGGGAAACGATGTGGAAAGGCATAGACAGCTAGGAGGTTGGCTTAGAAGCAGCCATCCTTTAAAGAAAGCGTAATAGCTCACTAGTCGAGTCGGTCTGCGCGGAAGATGTAACGGGGCTAAACTAGTCACCGAAGCTGCGGATTCATACTTTTGTATGAGTGGTAGGGGAGCGTTCTGTAAGCCGTTGAAGGTGAATTGAGAAGTTTGCTGGAGGTATCAGAAGTGCGAATGCTGACATGAGTAACGATAAGGGGAGTGAAAAACTCCCCCGCCGAAAGACCAAGGTTTCCTGTCCCATGTTAATCAGGGCAGGGTAAGTCGGCCCCTAAGGCGAGGCGGAAACGCGTAGTCGATGGGAAACAGATTAATATTTCTGTACTTCTATATATTGCGAAGGAGGGACGGAGCAGGCTAAGCAAGCATGGTGTTGGTTATCCATGTGAAAGATTGTAGGCTGAAGACTTAGGTAAATCCGGGTCTTCTTAAGGCTGAGAGTCGAGACGATGCTCTACGGAGCAGAAGTTGTTGATGCCATACTTCCAGGAAAAGCTTCTAAGCTTCAGATATATAGGAACCGTACCCCAAACCGACACAGGTGGTTAGGTAGAGAATACTAAGGCGCTTGAGAGAACTCGGGTGAAGGAACTAGGCAAAATAGTACCGTAACTTCGGGAGAAGGTACGCCCTCTATGGTGATGGAATTTACTTCCTAAGCTGAAGAGGGTCGAAGTAACCAGGTGGCTGGAACTGTTTATTAAAAACACAGCACTGTGCAAAATCGAAAGATGACGTATACGGTGTGACGCCTGCCCGGTGCCGGAAGGTTAATTGATTGGGTTAGCTCTGCGAAGCTCATGATCGAAGCCCCGGTAAACGGCGGCCGTAACTATAACGGTCCTAAGGTAGCGAAATTCCTTGTCGGGTAAGTTCCGACCTGCACGAATGGCGTAATCATGGCCACACTGTCTCCACCCGAGACTCAGTGAAATTGAAATTGCGGTTAAGATGCCGTATACCCGCGGCTAGACGGAAAGACCCCGTGAACCTTTACTATAGCTTGACAGTGAACATTGCTCCTACATGTGTAGGATAGGTGGGAGGCTTTGAAACCGTGTCGCCAGATACGGTGGAGCCAATCTTGAAATACCACCCTTGTATGCGTGATGTTCTAACCTAGGCCCCTAATCGGGGTTGGGGACACTGTCTGGTGGGTAGTTTGACTGGGGCGGTCTCCTCCCAAAGAGTAACGGAGGAGCACGAAGGTTGGCTAAGTACGGTCGGACATCGTACGGTTAGTGCAATGGCATAAGCCAGCTTAACTGCGAGACAGACACGTCGAGCAGGTACGAAAGTAGGTCATAGTGATCCGGTGGTTCTGTATGGAAGGGCCATCGCTCAACGGATAAAAGGTACTCCGGGGATAACAGGCTGATACCGCCCAAGAGTTCATATCGACGGCGGTGTTTGGCACCTCGATGTCGGCTCATCACATCCTGGGGCTGAAGTCGGTCCCAAGGGTATGGCTGTTCGCCATTTAAAGTGGTACGCGAGCTGGGTTTAGAACGTCGTGAGACAGTTCGGTCCCTATCTGCCGTGGGCGTTTGAGAATTGAAGAGGGCTGCTCCTAGTACGAGAGGACCGGAGTGGACGAACCACTGGTGTTCGGGTTGTCATGCCAATGGCATTGCCCGGTAGCTACGTTCGGAACTGATAACCGCTGAAAGCATCTAAGCGGGAAGCAGGCTTTGAGATGAGTTCTCACTGGAGCTTTAAGCTCCCTAAAGGGTCGTTGGAGACTACAACGTTGATAGGTCAGGTGTGTAAGGGTTGTGAGGCCTTGAGCTAACTGATACTAATTGCCCGTGAGGCTTAACCATACAACACCTAAGTGGTTTTACTTAGATTGTATGAAGACTGACATATGATGGTAGAACATCAGTCAAACTCGCCATCCATGGCTATGTTTGACATTTGTACATTCCATGTACATCGCGCACTTTGTGATTGAATAAGAGAAGTATTTATAGACTCGAGAGAGTAAAGCTTTCCAAGATTGGTTAATTAAGTAAGACTTAATTAACAACACGTTTTTGCTTAGCGACAATAGCGACATAGAACCACCTGATCCCATTCCGAACTCAGAAGTGAAATGTGTTAGCGCCGAT
>NZ_QXIO01000026.1 GCF_003545765.1 Colwellia sp. RSH04
TCAAATCGGACACGTAACAGTTGGCCATCGCTTCGCGATTATAGCCAATGTTACTTTGCCGTTTAATATAAACGTTATGTTTTTATCAACTATCGAGTATGGAGTAATTATGGAAGATCGAATTTACGAATTAATTAAAGGTTGGGCAGGAATCCCAACATGGCATACAACTCATCCCATGGATCAAGAGCGATTTTCTGTTGCTATGCATAATATAGTATCTGAACTAGGCGCATCCGTTGATATAGAAGCTTTTGAAAATGCTTTACGTCGCCATGCTGAAAGTAATCCTGCAATGTTAGGCGCACCAGAGCATTGGGATAATCTAGTAAATGAGTTTGCAATTAAAGCTGAAACTATATTTACCTACGAGCAAGCGCGGTAAAAACATAACAAGCCATTCAAGCAGGACTTTTAACAGTTGGTTAGGTTCCGCTTCGCTTCACATTTTAACCAACAATTAAAAGCCTCTTAATGGGGCGTTATGTGTTTAAAGGATTATCGAATGAAATTTTATGGATATGCTAATAAAAAATTAGCTCACGGCTTGCTTGAGATGCAAGAAATCACTGTTTCAGCTAAACCAGAGGATTTGCGCGCAATGGCTTCATTCTTAAATGATTGCGCCGATCAACTAAGTTCAGAGGAAAATGCAGACTTTGAGCATGAGCATTTATCAGATAATATTGACTCAATTTCAAGCAATGCACCTCAGTTTGTTGTTGTAAATCCAAATATGTAGCACTTCAACACATAACAAGGCAATCAAACGGAAAATTTACAGTTGGCTGTTTTTCGTTCCTCAAACATTTTAGCCAACAGTAATTTTCCGCTTATTGCGGCGTTATTTGGCAACACGAAATCGAGTTATTATTTTATTGTAAGAACAGTGTTTTCAAGATTAGCTTGGTGGGTTACGCCGCAGTTTTCGCCTAACCGTTTTGGTGTTTAACGCTAATAGACTTTACGCTTTTTTAAAACACCTTGCGGTAAAGTCATTAACGTTGTTCTCGCTTTCGTGTTTGGCTCAAAAGTCACGGTTTGGTTAGTCGTGTTGCTGGGTATTTTTTGCTTCTACGGTCGGGCTGCCAAATCTTAAAAGTGCTTGTTATCGTTGGTAGTTTTCCGCTACCATCAAATAACAAGATAATTCAAATCGGACACGTAACAGTTGGCCATCGCTTCGCGATTATAGCCAATGTTACTTTGCCGTTTAATATAAACGTTAGATCGGTAACGATCTGTTGTGTGTGTTTATCGGTTAGATGATTTAATGCACTGTATAAATAATCAGTATATTAACGCGCGCTGCTATGATGAGAAAATCTAACCGAAAAGTTGACACGCGCTATACTTCTTTCATTGTCCTTTAAGTGAGAGAACGTGAGCCTAGCGTGTCTTTGCTAAGGCGGAGCGACTCTCTCACTTAAAGGACAGCGCTTTGGGAGTATGTTCAAATCAATTTCGGTTAGTCGCGCGCTTAAGCGGTTGATTATCTGGTAAAGTTTGGTGGAGTTACCGTCTAACAAGGCGTTCAACTCGGACAAAAAACAGTTGGTTTTTGTTCGTGCCTCACAATTTTAACCAACTATTTATTTGCCGGTTAACAGCGGCGTTAGCTTCACAAGGATGTATCGATGCACGTAATTAAAAAAATAGCATTTCTATTAACAATAACCCCTTTTTTATGTTCAGCAGGAGATCTTGTTAAAAGCGCTATTCAGCACGATGAACAGTTAAATATAGCGTATAAAAATACGGTTAAAATTCTAAATAAAAATCAGATTAAGAAGCTTAAAAAAGCTCAACTTCTATGGATTAGGTACAGAGATGCTGTTTGTGAATTTGAAAGTGATTTACCTAAAAAGGGACATTGGATTAAAAGCAATATTGCAGATTCCAACTCCTTAGAGTGTATATCAAGATTAAGTGCTGAGAGAACTAAGGAATTAGACCTGTACTCTAAATTAATTGGAAGTTCTAAAAAAGACATTAGAAATGATCAAATAATTATCGGTAAAAGTATTTTAAACGACAAGAATGCAATGCATGGCTGGCTGTTTTATGGAATGGCACTAAAAACTTGGCCAATAGAGCTTGAGGAAAGTGGTCAACCTAACCTGTATAAAAGGGAGCTCTTTGCAAGGTCAAAAACAGCACAAATTTGGCAAGAATTAAAAGCTAATAAAGCTGTAACTCCAGACAAATATTTAGATGAGTTAGTTATTATATATGAAGCAGGTTTTATGGAAGAGTATGTTTGGGCATATATTCGTAAAAGCGGTCGAACACAAAATAACTTGAAGTTAGATAAGTTTAAACAATGGATTTTTGTCAACTTACCTGACCACAAAGCAATAATACATACAGGAGTAAAAGTTTCTGCTCCCTAATAGTTTTTAGCTCAATTGAAGCTAACAAGAAATTAAACAAGGACAAAAAACAGTTGGCTTTTTGTTCACTACGTTCACTTATTTTAGCCAACAATTTTTTGCCTGTTAATTAGGCGTTATGCAGATAAGGAAGTGCGGTGCAATATTGGATTGGAGTGTCTGAATCACATTTAGGTGAAGGAACCATTTGGACAGAGTTTGCTAATGAGGGACATGCTCTCAGGCAAGTTGAGCAATATGATGGTAAGTGGTTTTCATCTAGAAATGATTCAGTTGAAGAGTGTTGGTTGTATGATGGAAACATTAAGGATCTAGACTTGTCAGAATCGCGAAAAATATCAAAAGAAGAATTTGAGAGTGTTTGGCTAAAATCTGCATAACAAGGCGCTCAACAGGACAAATAACAGTTGGTTTTTGCTCCTGCGTCGCTTATTTTAACCAACAATTATTTGCCCATTAGCGGGGCGTTATATTTTTCATAAACTTTAGAGTATTAATCTTTTGTTGACATAATATGTCGCAAAGGTTAAGTTTGTGACATATTATGTCTCTAACCGATTCGTAATATATATTTTTCACAAGGAAGGAATCCATTATGACAAACGTGCACAAAAATATTATTTCATTTCTACTAGGTAGTTCTTTTGCTTACATCTTCGTTTGGTTAATTAATATCGTAGCTGCATTACCAGTTCCTGAATTACTGCAACCGTATAATGAGTTTGTGGTTTCATATTATTCAAATATATTAATCGCCATATTTGCGGCAGTTCTATCATTAATTATTATGTTTGTAATACGTAAAGTATTCACATTATTTACTAAGCAAAATTTATTTTATTTTGCTCTGCCGATAGTTTTATTCTTAACTTATCTATTGGTATTCGTAAGCTTTGCGTTAGCACCACTAATTTTTGCAGCAATTCCAACACTTTTAATAGCGGCGTTACTTTCTAACGGCGCACAAAAAATATAACAAGTTGCTCAAACGGAAAAATAACAGTTGGCCATCGCTTCGCGATTATAGCCAACCATTATTTTCCGCTTAGCAAGGCGTTATACGTGTAAACAGGCTTGGTGCGTGTGTTAGCCTAAGTGTTAATTTAAATATAGGATGAAAAAATGATTAACCATAAGCCAAAGGAAATGGCTCCATCTCTTTGGGTTGAAGCCTTAATATTCTTGTCGGCATATTACCCTTTATTCTTGATTCTGCTTATTAGAGATATTTCAGATAAAACATCAGGCTTAAAATTTGGTCTTTTATCATGGGGCGTTCAAGTAAGTTGGTACGCTTTGGTTTTATTTTTTATTTCTTCATTTGCAAGTTTAATTGTCGCACGCCTTATCCGTTCATTACTAACACATCAAGAAGGCGGAACCCCGATAAAAATTAACGCAGTTTCTCAGGTTCGGGGAGATATGCTTAATTATACGTTACCTTTTTTAATAGGTTTATTTGCTTTCAATTATGAAAGTATTCAAACAATCATTTCACTTTTAGTTTTTTTGATTTTTATATTTTCTTTCGTTCATAAAGAGCAGATCTCTCTTTTAAACCCTATGTTTTTATTAATGGGTATAAGGCTATATAAAATAAAATACAAAGAAGTCGGAAGAACATCTACTTATGAAGAAAATGTACTTTGTTTAGGAACGGTTGAAGTTTCCAATGAAAGTATTGAAGTAAAAGAAACAGCTGGAATTCACTTTATATTCCCCAAAAAAATTATACGGAGTAAGGATTAGACATGGAAAATTTAGAAGCTCAGCCTGTTGCTGTGCAAGCAGCGCAAAATCAATTAGATCAAGCATCATTAGATCGAAAATTAGAAGTATTACAAGGCTTAGATTTAGAAAATGCAGTTATAAATATCTATGTCGCTAAAATTAGTACTAAAAATAAAGAAAAACGTTTTCTTGGTGTTAAAAGGTTAAAAGTAGAAAATGAGCATAAACAAAGCTTTAAAAGTTATGCTACTGAATGTATTGCTGGTAATGAGCATATCTGTGAACTACGAACAATTAATACCAACCAAGATAATAGATTTTTTCATGTAGAAAAAGCTGCAACAGACTTTTCTCAAATGGAAGAGTTAGTAACTACAGGGAATATTCCCTATGTTTTAGATCAATCTGAGTTAAATGATTATAACGCTTATGTCATACAGCTAACTTTTGGTGAACCTGAACAAAGCCTATTCGCTTTCAGATATATAAGCGGCTCATGGTCTGTTAATAAGACCTCGGGTAAATTTTTAAGCTTTGCTCCAATAAACAATGAACTCATCGTGTCTATTGATAATGACCCTCGCTTTCAAATAACTCCTTATATTGATTTTATCCAATTTAAAGATGATATGTTTATAGCGGATATAAAGCAGTTTGAAGTAGCAATGAATTATCATGAAAGGTTAAAAGAAAAGAAAACAGAAGCCATTACAGCCTTATGTGCCAGTTCAGCAATGGTCTCAACGTCTAGTGACACATTAACAACAGTTATTGGTAATGATAAACATTTAATGAGACAGCTAGCCTCAGTTCACGAAAAAGGTTATTTCACGAACGATATTTGGTTAACTAAATTAAAGACTGTTGCAGACGCAGCAGGAAATTGGAAAATAAAGTTCGATAATACAGGTAAAATTCTAGTAGAAGATAATAAAGACTATGTGAAAGAACTTTTAACATTATTGCAAAATAAGCGTGTAAAAACGGTTGTTGATGGTGTTATGTTTGATGTAGATGGTGAGTTAGTGGCTCTTGAAGTAACTGAATAAACAGGTGAAAACACGTATAACAAGTTGCTTAAACGGACAAAAAACATCTGGCTTTTGCTCGTTCCTCGCTAATTTTAGCCAGCTATTTTATTGCCGCTTAGCAAAGCGTTATGTACCTTAAGGGAAGTTAGGTGAATGATTCGAAAAGCAGAGAAATCAGATTACGAAGAAATGGATTTTGTA
>NZ_QXIO01000027.1 GCF_003545765.1 Colwellia sp. RSH04
TTTTGCTTAGCGACAATAGCGACATAGAACCACCTGATCCCATTCCGAACTCAGAAGTGAAATGTGTTAGCGCCGATGGTAGTGTGGGAGTTCCCATGTGAGAGTAGGACATTGCTAAGCTTCTAATTAAATGCTTTAGAGATGAAGCGCAGCGCCGATGGTAGTGTAACTTAGGTTACGAGAAGCCCATGTGAGAGCGTAGCGGGACATTGCTAAGCTTCTAATTGAGAAAGCCCGTTGAAAACAACGGGCTTTTTAATAAGCTTTAATTCGTTAGTTTGTAAGTTCTAATTAACGAATTCAAGTTTTTATCTAGCGACAATAGCGACATAGAACCACCTGATCCCATTCCGAACTCAGAAGTGAAATGTGTTAGCGCCGATGGTAGTGTGGGAGTTCCCATGTGAGAGTAGGTCATTGCTAGGTTTCCAATTTGGAGGGGTTCCCGAGTGGCCAAAGGGATCAGACTGTAAATCTGACGGCTCCGCCTTCGGTGGTTCGAATCCACCTCCCTCCACCATCTTATTGATGAATTAAATGCCAGCAATTTGCTGGTATTTTTTTTGCATTTTTTTCAGTCTATTTTCTTCATCGTTAGTTGTTGGTGTACTTTTCAACTGTAGCAGTAAGGATTTTGCATAAGCTAGATGTGGAATATTTTTAGTGTTATGTTCATATGAGAAAAGCAATACTTGAATAAGGTTAATCTTAATACCTATGTGATTAGGATATAGTGATTGTGCCGTAGTTAATTGTTTAATAGCAAGGGTATACTCTTTATTTTCATAAAGCTCTTGACCCTTAGATATTGCTTCTTGAGCTTTATCTCTAGCACTATCATTGAAGTTATGTTGACTATTATTTTCATCAATATTATCTAATGAAGTTTTCAAAACTTCCGAAGGAACACAAGGTCTATTTAGCTTTACTAAAGTATTAGATATGTCTTTAAGAGCATCTTTGTTAATACCATTGATTTCTTTATTTAACAGTTTTTCTCCGTATGCTATCTCGTCTTTTGCTATATCGTAATCACGAGTCGTTTCAAGTAAGCAAGCTGTTAATAAGTGAGATTGTATTTTTACGTCTATTTGCTTGAAGTCTTTGTTCATTTGGTTAAGGTATGTGTAAGCGCGGTTGTTTATTTTTTTAGCGTCTACTAAAGGCAAGCTTGGAGAATATTCCATTAACGCCTTTGCAAACATAATAGCGTTATCTGGAGAATGATGAATTGAATTATTTGCTAGTTTATATGTTTGCTCATAAGCATATGTGGCTTTATCAAAATGATGATTATCTAAACATTGCTTTGCGTACTTTTTTAATCTAGGGATAGACCTTGGGGATATTTTTAGGGCTTGCTCTAAGATCTCTTCTGCAAAGATGAAGTTAAACTGTTTTTGATATGTAGTAGCAAGCCAATCATAACTTGATAAATATAGGGGGTGTTTCTTAATTAACGCTTTAAATATTGATTCGGCATTGATTAATTTATCTTCATGTAACGCAACTTTTCCTAAACCAACATTAGCCCATTGGCAGTTAGCTGAATCTTTATAAATCTCATAAATCTCTTTAGCTCGTTCAAATTCTGATAATTCATAATATTGCCTTGATTTTATACCTAAACATTCTGTTTTATAAGGTGTATCTGTTGCTATAACTTGATCACAAAACTCTATAACTAAATTTGGATCTCCTAATTCAAGAGCTTGATAAATTGAAGACATAGCTCGCTTTTTCTTTAAACATTTTGATAAACGCTTTTCGAGCTCATTTAATGAGTATGGTTTACATAAGTAATCATCCGGTTTATGCTCGAGTGCTGCTAAAACCATAGCTTGTGAAACTTCAGCGGTTATCAAAATAACAATGCAATGCCTACTAATATGATTATTGATACGAAGTTCTTCAAGAATCTGTTGACCATTCTTTTGGCTATCACCTAAGTCGTAACCTAAGAGTATAACGTCGTATTCTTTTTGTTGGCATATTGCAATAACATCTTGCGCGTAATGAGAGCTATCAACTTGTTTGGAAGTAAGCCTCATTACAAACTGTTTAAGAATATCTTGTGATGGTTTAATGTTATCAACTATTAGAAACCGTAAACCTTGATACTTATTGGATACCATAAATTCCTTGTTATACAGGCATGATGTACATATGTTTAATAGCGATGCCTTTCAATAAATCTGATAAACTAAAATTAATACTAATGAAGCACCTTACATATGAACGATTTTAAAACTTTTGCCTTTGATGATGCAATTAATAATGCCATTGCAGAATTAAGGTATCTAAATCCAACACCAATTCAACAATTAACTATTCCGTTAATATTAACTAATCATGATGTGATGGCAAGAGCAAATACAGGGACAGGCAAAACAGCTGCTTTTAGTTTACCTTTAATACAGAAATTAATAAGCGATACTAAAGCAGAATCAGGTATTAAAATTTTGATCCTTGCACCCACTCGTGAATTATGTCGACAAATCCATCATAGCATTTGTGAGTTTTCGGTAAATACTGATATTGAGTCAGCCATGGCTTATGGAGGCGTGAGTGGTAGAACACAACTTTCTAAGATTACAGATAAGACAAGCATTCTTGTTGCGACACCAGGAAGGTTATTGGAGCATTTAAATAATAAAGCGTTTTCATTAAGTAAAGTAAATACTTTAGTGTTTGATGAAGCGGACCGATTGTTAGATTTAGGCTTCAAGGATGAAATAGACAGGATATTAGCTTACATACCTAAAAAGCGACAAAACTTATTGTTCTCAGCTACATTTGATAAAACTATATATAGCATTAGTAAAAGGTTATTAAATAATCCGAAATTAGTAGAAATAGAAAATGATAGTGCAGAACAAAAAGATCAAACATTAATAGAACAACATTTTTACACTGTAGATCAAAATAGAAAAAGAGAATTAACATCATACTTAATTGGTTCTAACAATTGGCAAAGAGTATTGGTGTTTGTCAGAACAAAAAAAGAGGCTGACCATTTAGCAACGGAAATGAAAAAAGATGGCATACCCTCTGCCTCATTTCACGGTGATAAAACACAAGGTTATAGAGAAAAAACGTTAAAACAGTTTAAAAATAATGAAGTTCGAGCCCTTATTGCGACAGACGTCGCTGCAAGAGGTATAGATATAAATAATTTGGAACAAGTGATTAACTATGAGCTACCTTATCAATCTGAAGATTACATTCACAGAATTGGCAGAACTGGTAGAGCAGGTAAAAAGGGAGAAGCTATCTCGCTAGTTAGTTATAAAGAGACTTGGCTTTTAGAGTCAATTGAAAAACTCTTAAAAAAACAAATAATACAGCAATGGTATCCAGGTTTTGAGCCATCATTAAATCAAGAACAAGATGAAAAGTCGTATCATAATGACCCAAGAAAAAAAATAAGTAAAAAAAGGGAAAGAGAAAAAGCGCTAGGTATCAACAAAAGACGAGTGAATAAATTTGCTAGACGAAAATAGCCTGGCTATCGTTAAAAGATCAAAAAAAATATGGATAGATTGATCACTATATAAGTACTGGAAAAGCTAATTTGTCTATATTTACAAGCAAACTCATAAATACTTTAACTATAAATAGCATCTTTAATATAAATATAAGCGATATTTAACTATATTGATGTAGATAAATAACTATGGGATATCTTTGTAAAAGCTAGATAACAATGAAAAGATCATTATTGATCGAACTAGATAGCCCTTTATTTAAACGTCTTGTACTATTTTTGTGCGAACAGACAAGAAATTTAAATTAACACTTGATCCCTACAGGAAAGTGTCTAAAATGCGCTTCAACTTCTTAAGGAGACTTAAGAAGTCTGTTTTAAATAGTTAACTTAACAGATAATTGTTGTTAACGGGTCAGATAAGTTAAAAACTTAAAACTTTTTTAAAAAGTTGTTGACATTGAAACAGAGGTGCGTAAAATGCGCATCTCGCTTCGGGGCAAAGATACTGAGGCAAACGATGTAAACGAATGCGATTTACATCTTCTCGAAAGAGAAATTCTTTAACAATTAGTTATCATGC
>NZ_QXIO01000028.1 GCF_003545765.1 Colwellia sp. RSH04
GACTGCTAACAGCTTGCTCGGTTCCGCTTCGCTGCACAATTTTAGCAAGCTATTATCAGCCCCTTATTGGGGCGTTAGTTTACAAAGGGAGTTTGGTGGTGTTTGAGAGTATTGCCGTCTATTCAGGGTTAATCGCGACAATCTGGATCTTCATTGGTGTTTATGTAGCAAGTCGATTTTATGCTGGTTACAGCCATTCTAAGCAATTTTGTAGTGAGTTAGGTGCGACTGGTAGCCCAACTGAAAAACTGTCTCCTTTAATTAATAATTATCCTCTTGGTTTTCTATTTTGCTTTTTCGGCTGGTATCTGGCTCAACTATCAAATGTTTCAACTTTAGTGAATGTTGCGGGTTGGTTAGTTATAGCTCATGGTGTCGGTACATGGGTCGCAGGTTACTTCCCAATGGACGCCGATCCATTTACTAAGAATCCAACTTTTAATTGTAAGGTACATTCTTGGGCAGGTTTTATCATGTTGCTCTCATTAGTTGTAGCGCCAATATTAATTGCTATAAGTCCAACAACTGAAATTATCCCATTATATTTCCGTATTTTTTCATTGGTTTCTGTTGTCGCTGCTGTTTATTATCTTTTCGCAATGGCTAAAGCTGTAAAATCCCAAAGCAATCCTGGCATCCATCAGCGAATTTCATATGGCTTTCAGCTAATTTGGCTAAGTGTTTTTTCATTAGTATTGGTGTAATTGTAAACTAACAAGTCACTCAAAAGGACAAATAACAGTTGGTTTTTGCTCCTTCGTCGCTTATTTTAACCAACTATTATTTGCCTCTTAGTGAGGCGTTAGTTGCCTAGGGATAGCATGTACGAAAATAGTCGAGTCCAAATAACCGATATGATCGCGTTATTGGAAGAAGAAAATTCAGATTGGTGGGTAAAGCACTTCAAACGAGCTTTATCGGCATTCGATTCTTGTGATTACCTAAATTGTGCCAATATCATAATGTCCGGTAGCGGCGGAATGGGAAGTCTAAATGATTTAGTTTTAGGTCAAACTACTAATGCTAAAGGTGAATTTTGTTGGAAGCCAGATGTTGACAAGTTAAATAAAAAATATATGCATTTACTTGGAGAGCTTTACGCATTCTCAAAATCGGTGCAAAAAGCAACTAACAAGCCAATTAAGCGGGACTAAAAACAGTTTGCTCGGTTTCGCTTCGCTACAAATTTTAGCAAACAATTTTTAGCCCCTTATTGGGGCGTTATAAGTACAAGGCGTATGACTCAAAAGTTGCAGCGTGCTAAACAAAAAGAAAAAGCGGTGTTTGCTCCTTTTATAGGTGCAGTTGCACTGTTAATTCCATTTGGTGACTCGTTAACACCTGTAGAAATGGCTATTTCAATATTTGTTATTTTTGTACTGCCTTCTCTGATTATTCTAAAAGCATCAGACAGAAAATATTTCGGTGGGCTTTCAATTATTCTATTAGCCTTTGTTTATTTCACTAATATCATTTTTACTTTTGAAAAATCACAAGTATTATCAGGCTTAGTTTTTGGTATTTTATTTATGTCGGTAGCAGTATTTAAAAGTAGGCGCTATTAAAAATGTACTTATAACAAGCAGTTAAAGCGGGACTCTTTACAGTTTGCTCGGTTCCGCTTCGCTTCACAATTTTAGCAAACTAATAAAAAGCCCCTTAACGTGGGCGTTAGATCGGTAACGATCTGTTGTATGTGTTTATCGGTTAGATGATTTAATATACTGTATAAATAATCAGCATATTAACGCGCGCTGCTATGATGAGAAAATCTAACCGAAAAGTTGACACGCGCTATACTTCTTTCATTGTCCTTTAAGTGAGAGAACGTGAGCCTAGCGTGTCTTTGCTAAGGCGGAGCGACTCTCTCACTTAAAGGACAGCGCTTTGGGAGTATGTTCAGATCAATTTCGGTTAGTCGCGCGCTTAAGTGGTTGATTATCTGGAAAAGTTTGGTGGAGTTACCGTCTAACAAGGCGTTCAACTCGGACAAAAAACAGTTGGTTTTTGTTCGTGCCTCACAATTTTAACCAACTATTTATTTGCCGGTTAACAGCGGCGTTAGCAGCCAGGAGTATCAATGAAGTATGTGTCAGCCTTATTAGCTAGTTTTCTTTTTAGTGCCGCTTCTTATGCGTGCACTTGTGCTACTCCGAGCATTGAAGAAGCCTTTGCAAAATCAGATTACGTTTACGTTGGTATAATTGAATCCGCCAAACTTTCGGATGAAAAGGAAGTGACGAATTATCTTTCCGTTGTTAAAGAATTCAAAGGGACTCGCGAAACAGATATATTAATATCAAATGTAAGCTTTAGTTCTTGTGCCTCGCCATCTGCTGTGGGTTATGAATACGTTATATTTGGCACTAAAGGTACTTCGCCAAAACTTGAAAGCTGCAGCCAAACACAAGTTCTTTTTAACGGTAAAAAAGAGCTAATATCTAAACTTGAAAAGTTGGCTGCTAACAAGCCACTCAAGCGGGACTAAAAACAGTTGGCTACTTTCGCTCCGCTCGGTATTATAGCCAACAATTTTTAGCCCCTTAGTGGGGCGTTATATGCTTCTCAAGGATTGACCAAAGTTGAAAACTAGTGGTGATAAAAATAACCCTCATAAAAAGCTATCTCGCTGCCTTCTAGATTCTATGATAGCTATGACATTAGGTTTCTTATTTATCATTCCTGTTTTGTGGTTTTGTATTTTTGTTATTACTTCTGAGAGTGCGTATAACTCGTTTATGAGTTTATTAGAGTATTTAGATTTTATTGCTATTATGTTTTTTGCTATTGGTCTACCAATTGACTTGTTTAACCGAACTCGAATTAAGCGTGGTGGTAAAAGCATATAACAAGCAAATAAATCAGGACAAATAACAGTTGGTTTTTGCTCCTGCGTCGCTTATTTTAACCAACTGATATTTGCCCATTATTAGGGCGTTATATGCTAATAAAAATTAGCTTTAGATAAAGTGCTTTCTAGTGCAAAGTTTCACGCTAAAACTAGATAGCATCAGCATTAATAAGCGTTACCTCTTTTACCTTTTTCAAAGGTGGCAACGCTATTAATTTTGTTCAATCTTTCGTGTGTAGCGTAAAAGTTCACGGTTAGGTTTTTATATTACGGGTGACTTAAATTCGTGCAGTGTTTGGCTACAACCACCGTTGCATATAACAAGTTGCTCAACAGGACAAATAACAGTTGGCTCGCGCTTCGCGCATTATAGCCAACCATTATTTGCCCATTAGCAAAGCGTTAGTTGTCCGCACAAGATCGAGTAATATTATTTATCTTTTAGTGCTCAACACAGGCTTTTGCGCTTGGTTCAATTCTTTGGTTTGGCAATGGAAGTGCCATCAAAATTTTACTTCCTTTTTGCCCAACCCAGTTTTCGCCTTGCGTAGTTTGTTGGTATAAGTGCCTTTAGTTTTTAAGGCTCAAAGTTCACGTTTAGGTGTTTATTGCGGAAGTATTTATTGGTTCTTCCTCCCATCCCGTAAACGTGGTAACTTATTGTAAAACTGGTGTTTTTAACAACCAGCAACTAACAAGGCAATCAAACGGACACGTAACAGTTGGCTCGGTTCCGCTTCGCTTCACATTTTAGCCAACAATTACTTAGCCGCTTATTGTGGCGTTATGTTTAAGGGATTATGAGTTTTTTCGATGATATAAAAACTGAGTTATGGATTCTTGCAATATCTTTAGCAGTGTTTATTGCTATGGTTTACTTTTCTTCATCAAGCTCTAGCCTAAATGAATTAATGTGTACTGGTAGAGGTTGTCATTCTAATTCAGGTACGTTTAGTGGTGTAGCAATTTTAGCAGCTATTTTCTCAATAATTTCTATCATTTATAAATGGAAAAAACGGAAGTGAATATCAGTAATTTAAACATAACAAGTCACTCAAAAGGACAAATAACAGTTGGTTTTTGCTCCTTCGTCGCTTATTTTAACCAACTATTATTTGCCTCTTAGTGAGGCGTTAGCAGTATAATCATTTATCAAAACATGGAGTGTTACATGAAAATTCAATTACGAAATCAATCTTTTGCTAT
>NZ_QXIO01000029.1 GCF_003545765.1 Colwellia sp. RSH04
CCCAGCAACACGACTAACCAAACCGTGACTTTTGAGCCAAACACGAAAGCTAGAACAAAGTTAATGACTTTACCGCAAGGTGTCTTAAAAAGCGTAAAGTCTATTAACGACAAACACCAAAACGGTTAGGCGAAAACTGAGGCGTAACCCACCAAACTAACCTTGAAAACACTGTTCTTACAATAAAATAATAACTCGATTTCGTGTTGCCAAATAACGTTTATATTAAACGGCAAAGTAACATTGGCTATAATCGCGAAGCGATGGCCAACTGTTACGTGTCCGATTTGAATTATCTTGTTATTTGATGGTAGCGGAAAACTACCAACGAAAACAAGAGCTTTTATATGTTTGGCAGCCCGACCGTAGAAGCAAAAAATACCCAGCAACACGACTAACCAAACCGTGATTTTTGAGCCAAACACGAAAGCGAGAACAACGTTAATGACTTTACCGCAAAATGTCTTAAAAAAGCGTAAAGTCTATTAGCGTTAAACACCAAAACGGTTAGGCGAAAACTGAGGCGTAACCCACCAAGCTAACCTTGAAAACACTGTTCTTACAATAAAATAACAACTCGATTTCGTGTTGCCAAATAACGCCTCGTTAAGAGGCAAAAAATTGTTGGCTAAAATTAGCGACGAAGGAGCAAAAGCCAACTGTTTTTTGTCCTTTTAAACGACTTGTTAGCTCTCTAATGCTTATAGGTATCAATATCTATAAATGCCCCAATTTCGCCTAGAAACTTTATTGTACTTGGTTCAAAGCCAATTGCTGGAGTCGAATGCTCTTCGTTGACTGAAAACCATAATACGACTTCAAACCTGGGAACCAAGTTATATGACTCAATTACACTTTTAAGTTTGTCCTTTATTGGCACAAGAGTATCAGTAATTGATTCTGCCATAGCAAATACATCAATGTAGTCGTTAACAACATTTTCAGTTGATAACTCCCAAGAATTTTTAGCTGGTATTTTATTGGGAACTTTGGAACCCTTTCTCTTCACAGACGTTGGCGACATGCCTAAAAATGCTGTGACATCATCAGGTTCGAAGTCATCACCATCAAGTGAGAAATAAACCCTTCCTTCGTTTGTTGCCAAACCTGCCTCCTACTCCTAGAGAGCTAACGCCACATTAAGCGGCAAAAAATTGTTGGCTAAAATAAGCGAGGCACGAGCAAAAAGCCAACTGTTTTTTGTCCGATTGAATGCCTTGTTAGTTGCTGATAGTTAAACACATTTAGCTCACCAACAACACTAAAAATTAATTGATGGAAGTGAGAATTAAAAAACACCCACCGCAACTTTGCCGCCTTACGTGAACTTTGAGCCGTTTACGGCTTTTGCTAATTGTTTTTACCTTACAAAACTAAGGCGAAAACTGTTTAACCAAAAGCACGAGATGACTTTTTAAAACTAAAATTTGAAACAACAAAGGAAGGAAACAAACACCAGTCCTTTGATGTGAAATACCGCACGTTTAATAAATAAATTTACTCGAATAAGTTGCGGCAACTAACGCCTCGTTAAGAGGCAAATAATATGTTGGCTAAAATAAGCGACGCAGGAGCAAAAGCCAACTGTTATTTGTCCTGCTTTAACGACTTGTTATGTGTAAATTGCTGATATACCGACTATAAAAAACTAAGCAGTAATAGTAAACCTATAATTACCGAACCAAATAATAGGTATTTACCAAAGGTCGAATTATCTTGGAGAGTTTCTTGATGTTGCGCTTTTAATTGAGCCACTTGTGACTCATTTAACTCGGAACAATGAATACATTTATCGTCTGGTTTAGGTGTGTATAACTCACATCTATCACAGCGTTTTTGTTTTGGCTGCTTTGCTTTCCATGCTGCACTCATACCAATTGACATGACAACTTCCTTTTACACATAACGCCCAAATAAGCGGCGTTTAATAGTTGGCTAAAATAGTGAGGTACGAACGACAGCCAACTGTTAAACGTCCGACTTAATTTGCTTGTTAGGTGAAGTATTTCAGTAAATACAAAACCTAAAGCAAACCCTAAAAGTTAATGTTACATTCGCCACTTTACAAACACAACTGCTAGATTTTGAGCCACAACACCAAACAGTAAAAAGCTAATTCGCAAGAACATTTTGTTTTTAATAATGCCCGCAGACTATATTAGCGAAAGTGACGTAGTTTTTGGCGAAACACTCCAAAACCATTTATAGAAAACACAAACTCTAAAACATGATTGGCAAATACTTTAAACAATAGAATGAAAGTGGCGATTCCACCTAACGCCCGCATAAGGGGCTGATAACAGTTTGCTAAAATGTGCAGCGAAGCGGAACCGAGCAAACTGTTAGCAGTCCCGTCTTAATGCGCTTGTTAGGTTAATTAATCACCGTCACCGCCAGAGTCACTGCTAGAACCACTATCACCATCATCGGTTGATATGTCGATAAGATCTGGAAACAGGGCAGATAATATTATGCCTCCACCAATAATTAATGGTAACCAAGTGAATATATCAGAACCATCCTCAGAAACTAAGGTTAAGCCGTACCAACCTATTACTGCACCAATAATTAATTGCGCTATTCGTCCAGCTGTACTCATGAATTTCCTTATTAACCTAACGCCACAATAAGCGGCTTGTAATTGTTGGCTACAATGTGAAGCGAAGCGGAACCGAGCCAACTGTTACGAGTC